>CAVSAB010000009.1:0-73354 GCA_963725835.1 uncultured beta proteobacterium
TTGCCGGTTTAAATGGCGCTTTCGCGCACGCGTTCCAGGTACATGATCGAGGGATAAGGACGCAATTCCTCAAAGATGCGATAACCGCGCAACTCACTGCCGCCTTCTGCCTGATCTTTGACTTGCGCATCCTTGTCCAATTCGACCTGCTGCGCCTGCCATTGCTTGTGCACTCTGGATTCGGGATCGACCAGATTGCCGAAAGGTGATTGCGCTGGTCGGACAGGCTTGCTGGCAGGCCGTCTGCACTTCACCATCGCGCACAAGTCGTCCTTGGGTCTTCGCGTCGTTCTCGGCCACCTTGAACCGCTGTATACAAAACGTGCATTTTTCCATCACGCCCTTGCTGCGCACCGTCACGTCCGGGTTCAGTTGCTGGTTCATTTCTGCAGGCCAGACATTGTCGGTGGTGGGGTAGTCATACCAGTTGAAATAGCGTACTTTGTACGGGCAGTTGGCCGAGCAATAGCGCGAGCCGATGCAGCGGTTATATATCTGCGAATTGATTCCGTCCGGAGTGTGGTTGGTGGCTCCCACCGGGCAAACCGTTTCGCAAGGAGCGGCTTCGCATTGCTGGCACAACATCGGCAGGAACCGCGCGCCCTGGTCCGGAAACTCACGCCCGTCCTCATCCCAGTAACGCTCGATGCGCATCCAGTGCATCGCTTTCCCAGTAGCAAATTTTTCCCTGCCGACCACCGGCAGGTTGTTTTCCGCATAACAGGCAACAGCACACGCATTGCAGCCGCTGCATGCATCCAGATCGATGCTCATCGCCCATTTGTAGGGATTGTGCGGCACATCCGTATTCGGATGCATGTGGCGAAATTCCGAGTAATTTTCAAATAAGGTGCTAATCGACATTTCTTTAGATCTCCCTTGAAAGGTTTACTTTATCGCTGGACAAGCGCGGGACAATCTTTTTGCCCATTTGCCTGCCGCCTACCGGACCCTCGTCCTTGACCACGATCACGCGCTGGCCGGTCTTGCTGACCTTGACGCGCGTCTCATGCAGCGCCAGTTCACCGGTTTCCTTGTCGAACACCATATCCAGGATCTGGTACGGGTTCACGCCATAATCCTTGGCGTAACGGCCCATCGCATCATGGCCGCGGCCGAGCGGTATTGAAATCGCATCAGGATGTATCCCCGGAAACAGATAGGCCTGCACCTTGACCGAACCGTTCTTGCCGGTCACTTCGACGATATCGCCCTCTTCTATTCCCAATTCAGCGGCCTTCTTGGGGTGAATCTCGACCCAGGAATCCCACACGATAGTCGTCATCGGATCGGGAGATTCCTGCAACCAGGGTTGGTTGGCATTGCGGCCATCGCGCAGGCTTGCATTTACGCTTGGGATCAGTTGCAACGGATATTGCGCATCGATTGCGGCAGGTACTGGCAATGACAAATCGGCCGCACTGGCCCTGCCCGATAACGCCCGAACCGGCCCTTCAAGTTTGATAATGCCCTTGCTCAGCGTTTCGTTCCAAAAGATATCGTCATCCGCAATAGCTCTGCCGCCCAACGCACCCTTGTTTTGCAACACGGCTGAGCGCAGATAGGCATAGAAATCATCGAATTTTTTGTAGTCTTCGGCACGGCGCTGCTTAATCAATGCCAGCAGAATGTCGCCCATGCCGCGGGTACCGGGGTGCAGCTTTTCCATCAGCGGCTGCTGGATGTTGATTTGCGCGCAAGTAGCCAGGTATTCGGGAACCTGCGTGCCCCAGTCCTCCAGCGCAGAATCGAGCGGCAACACCAGATCGGCCTGCATGGCGGTCTCGTCCAGATAATGTGTAAACGCCACCTTGAAGCCCGCCTTGGCCATGTTGTCCTTGAACTTCATCGCACCCGGCGCGGTGAACACAGGGTTGGCCGCATAACTGAACAACACCTTGTACTTGCCTGCAGCCAAGCCGGCATTCAGTGTCTTCAATGCGGCAGTATTGCCGGTCGCCGGCGCCATTTGCGGAAACGGAACTGCTTCCGCAGCTTCTACCGTTTTGCCCACATTTCCCAGCACCTGATTGAGCAGATTGATCGCGGCGGCATTCTGTGAACCATGCGCATAACCTTCTGCGGCACTGCCCGCCAGCACCAGGCTGGGTGTGCGCGCTTTCAGCAGCGCGGCGATCTTGTCAATCTGCTCGGCCGAAACGCCGGTATCCTTGCTGACACGCTCCTTGTCATAACCCTTCACCGCAGCGGTGATATCGCCGGACAAGGTTACCCCGTGGCTACCCAGCGCATTGATGATACCCAGGGCCAGGATACCTTCCGTTCCGGGGCGCACCACCAGCCAGCGGTCAGCATTGGCGCCGGTAATGGTCATCTTGGATTCGACCTGCACCAGCACGCCGCGTTGGCCATCCACGCCCTTGCGGAACTGCGCATACTGTTGCGAAAAATGCACGGGGGAAATCCATGCGCCCAGAAAGTCGGCACCGAACGACAGCACCACCTTGGCCTTGCTGATACTGAATCGCGGCATTTCCACGCCGTAGGATTTCTTGTTCGCGGCACGCACCACAGCCGGCGCGATCGCTTCATAGACAAAATGATTTTTGCAGCCGAAGCTGTCAAGATAATTGCCCATTAACACCTTGAGATGACCGCTCACTCCACCTGTCAAGAAGGCGACCTCTTCGCCACTCACACCTTTGAGCTTGTCGGCAATCAGTGCATAAGCCTTCTCCCAGGTAATGGCTTCGCCCTGGTCACCCGTTCGCAACAACGGCTCGCGTACTCGGTCCGGATTGTAGTGATGCTGTACACCCGCCTGCCCCAGACCACAGGTCTTGCCGCGATTGATCGCAGAATTGGGATTGCCTTCCACCTTCAGAACGCGCCCTTCGCGTACGCGTCCCATGATGCTGCAACCGGCATCGCATTGCGCGCAGGTCGAATTGAAATACACGCTGATGCTGGGAATCATGTAGTCGTTCGTTTCGACATACGAAACCACAGTTTCCTTGCCATCCTCAACCATACCGTTGCCGCAGCCGCTCAACGCAACTGCCGTACCGCCCCAGCCCAGCACTTTCAGAAAATCACGCCGATCAAAACCACTGTTCATCATCACAACCTCTCTTAAACTATTTATGGCATACCGAACAGTCGTTCGGGCCCTGGGCTTTGAGAACGCCAGACACATCGATAATAGGCTTGCGCATGCTGTACCAATATGCCTGATCGCCAATGGGTGTGCCGCCTTCGGCAGTGACAGGATGGTTGATTTCGTGGCAGGTCACGCAGAAACCCATGGACAGCAATCTTTGGCGTCGCGCCACCGTCATTGTTTTCACATCTCCATGGCAATAACCGCAGACTTCCTGAACAGGGCGGTTTAACTGGAATATGAAACGTTGAACGTGGCGCTCATGACTGAATCGCACGAAGTCAGGAAGATCATGCACCTTCTTCCAGGGAATGGCCTTCTTGGCATCCCAGTATTCGAATAATTTTTTGATGCGCGGCTTGTCTCGTACAGAATCGATGCTCTGATGGCAGCCTATGCATTTTTGAATGGGGGGAATGCCCGCCACCAAACTGCGCCTAGCGTAGGTGTGGCAGTACATACAGTTGATTTCCATTCCACCCTTGTCGTGGTCGCCGGCATGGCGGAAGTGTGGGAATTCGATCGGCTGCTCGATCGCGGGGCCTACATTATCAGGGTCAGATGCAAAGTATTTCGATTCCCATGCAGCAAAAGCGGAACCGCCACTATCGGACTTTTCCTTTGCAGCCTTGTCGATTGCAGAACCTTCGATACCCGGGTCCGCTGGTTCGGATTGCGGTGCATCGGATGCATAACTGCTCAAGGCAACAGACAGCCACATGAATAAAACGGACAAACGTAAGAAACGGTGCATCGTATGCGCTCCCCCCAGCAAACAAATGATCCCACACCCCCACAACTGCTGGCATGACAGAACAAGTAAATCGGATTATTTTTTGATGTGTTGTGACGCGTTATAATTATTATCTGTCTCTATTTTTCCCCGCACATACACAAGCGCGGCGCGACTTCACGGACGAATAATGTCTAGTCTGAAAAATAAAGTCAACACTGAATATTGCAACCTACCCCTAACATCAAAAAAAAGTTATATGCCACACGGAATTACAGCAACTACTTATATACATTTGGATACATTTAGATACACTCCCGATGCGGCACCCTTTAGGATATGGCACAGATGAATGAAGAACAGGCGATACTGGAATTTTTTGCCCAGCCAGAAAATTTATCTCTAGGTCTTTCTGTAGCAGAGCAGATGGATAAGCTTCGCGTGCAAATGAACAACCGCCTTTGGCTGGAGTTGCTATCACGGCTTGAGCGGCTGATGAAAGAGCATGGATTGGCATGGCATCTCGAACCTACCGAAGACAGGAATGCACCGGATTGTCTGGTCGGATTGCATTGCATCATCGGTACGGAACAATCACTTTACCTTCGTCCGATGATGGAGCAACAATATCTGGGCGGAGAATGGAGAATTTATTTCGGTTTGATGTGGAGTGCCGCTCCCTCGCGCGAATTACTCCGGATTGCAACAGTAAACGGCCTGAAAGCGTCGCTGCAAAACGCCGGCTTCAAGAACAATGAAAACTTTCTTGCCTGGCGATGGACAGCATTTCATCCGCGTTGCAAAGATTTTCTGTTGCGCTATGCACAGCAACCTGAAATATTAGTGGATGAAATCGAAAATATTTTTAGATCATTGCTGATAGATCATCGCGAAGCCATCGAGTCCGCCAATGCAGCGCTAAAATGCATGCCCCGCAGCCTGGCCCCTTCTCTGGATCGATTGCGCAATGAACTGATCGATTGACCAGGGTCTTTCAATGTGAAAGTGTCAACTGGGGTGGCTAAATCGGATTGGCTTGGTCAAAAAAGCGATGCTCCAGACTGAATTGTCTTGCCAGATGTTCACCCAGCGCCTGAATCCCAAAACGCTCGGTCGCGTGATGCCCGGCGGCGATGAACGCCACACCAGTTTCATTGGCCAGATGAAAATTCTGTTCGGAAACCTCCCCAGTTATAAAGGCATCCGCACCCTGAGCAATTGCCTGCTCGAAATATCCTTGTGCGCCCCCGGTGCACCACGCCACTTTTCGGATCTGTTTGGCAGCCTCCCCGAAGACTTGCGGCTTGCGTTGCAAGACATGTTCCACCCGCAAGGTCAATTGTGCCAGCGTCTGGAAAGGCGTTAGCGACCCGATCCAGGCTATGTTTTGTTCTCCGAACCGGCCTTGCTCGAACAAACCGAGCAATTTGCCCAGTTGGGCGTTGTTGCCCAGTTCGGCATGCGCATCGAGCGGCAGGTGATAAGCCAGCAAACTCACGTCGTTGCGCAACAATTGCGCGATGCGTTTTTTCTTGATTCCGACGATAGTAGCATCTTCATTGCGCCAGAAATAACCATGATGCACCAGAATCGCATCCGCGCCCCACGCGATCGCGTCTTCCAACACATGCTGCGAAGCCGTCACCCCGGTCGCAATACGCCGCACTTCCGCGCGGCCTTCAACCTGCACACCATTCGGACTATAATCCTTGAACTGATTTGTCTGCAGCAGGCTTGCGCTATAATCGCGTAATTCACTTAGCAACATGAACGCTCCCTTCATTAAATTGGAAAGACCCGGTTCATCATAACATGCGTAAACACTGGCTTTTGTTCTCCCAAACCGTCACGATCGCGTTGGCGCTTCTCTTTATTGTCCATACGCTGAAGCCGGAGTTGCTGCCGAATGCCGCGCGCAGCGGCGTGGTCACTCTTTATGAAAACTCACCGCTGGCAAGCGACGCCAGATCGCCAGCGGTGGGAATGAGTGCCGCTGCACAAAAAGCCATGCCTACCGTGGTGAACATCTTTACCAGCACCATCATCAAGACGCCGGTCAATCCCTTCATGGATGATCCGCGTTTTAAATTTTTCTTCGGCGACCAGTACGATACCGAACCGCAAACCAGTTCCAGCCTTGGCTCCGGCGTGATCGTCAGTCCCGATGGTTACATCCTGACCAACCAGCACGTGGTGGAAGCTGCCGATCAAATCGAAGTCGCACTGTCCGATGGCCGCAAGTCCAAGGCACATGTGGTCGGCTCGGACCCGGAAACCGATCTGGCGGTAATCAAAATCGATCTGCCCGGCAACCTGCCCGCCATCACTTTCGGGCATCCGGAACAGGCGCATGTGGGCGACATGGTGCTAGCCATCGGCAATCCGTTCGGCGTGGGTGAAACCGTCACCATGGGTATCGTCAGCGCGCTCAAGCGCGACCATTTGGGGATCAACACCTTCGAAAACTTCATCCAGACCGATGCCGCGATCAACCCCGGCAATTCAGGCGGCGCGCTGGTAGACAGCAACGGCAACTTGATCGGCATCAACAGCGCAATCTATTCGCCGAACGGAGGATCGCTCGGCATCGGTTTCGCGATTTCCGCCAGTACCGCGAAAAAGACCATGGAACAAATCATCCAGCACGGTTCGGTAACGCGCGGCTGGGTCGGCGCCGGGGTACAGGAACTCACCCCGGAACTGGCCGAGTCATTCAAACTCGGCGACACCAAAGGGGTGCTTATCACCGAAGTGATACACGGCAGCCCCGCAGAACATGCCGGGGTAAAGGCCGGGGATATCCTTGTCGCGATCGACGATAAAACCATCGATGACTCCAGTTCCATGCTGGATACGGTAGCCAATCTGACGCCGGGCAAACTGGTCATGATCAGGCTGATGCGCAACGGAACAACGATGGATTTGCAGGTCAAGATCGGCAAGCGCCCGAAACCGGTTGCGGAGTAGTTCGCAGGCCATCCCTCGGCTGTTAATGACTGTCTTGTTCGGCAGTTTTCTCGGTCGGTTTGACCCAATTCGCCACCACGATACCCGCCTCATAAAGCAGCCAGAGCGGGATGGCCAGCATGGATTGGGATACCACATCCGGAGGGGTAAAAATCGCCCCCACGACGAATGCTCCAACCACCATGTAGGGACGGATTTCACGCAATTTGTCGATCGTGACGAATCCCATACGAACCAGCAATACTATTGCCACCGGCACCTGGAAAGTGATGCCGAATGCCATGAACATGGTGAGTACGAAACTCAGGTATTTATCGATGTCGGTCATCACCGCCACACCCTGCGGCGCGCTGGAAGTGATGAAACCGAACACCACGGGAAACACTACAAAGTAAGCGAATGCCATGCCGCAAAAAAACAATATCGAGCTGGCGATGATCAGCGGCCACACCAGACGCTTTTCGTGTTCGTATAAACCCGGCGCGACAAAGCGCCATATCTGATAAAGAATGTAAGGCAGCGCGATCAGGAATGCCGTCATCAGGGCAACCTTGAGCGGCACAAAGAATGGGGTGGTCACATCGGTGGCGATCATCTGCCCGCCTTTGGGCAACCTGGCCAACAACGGGCGAGCCAATAATGTGTACAGGTCAGATGCCCACGGGAACAGACAGATGAATACCAGCAGCACAGCCACAACAGAGTTCAATAGGCGGGTACGCAATTCAACCAGATGCGCAATAAAACTTTCCCCGGTGTTCATTCTGGCTTGTTGCCCGGTGTTGTCGCGGATGGATGCTCGACTGGTTGTGTTGTCTGCTGCACTGTTTGATCGGGCGATGAAAGCTTAGCCACCGCCTCGTTGATCTGTTGTACTTGTTCATCCGCAGTCATTGCAGCCTGCTTGATCGATTGCTCCATTGCACCGGCTTCGGCTTGCACCTTTTGCTGCAACTGGCGGAATTCCTCAACTGCCATGTCACGTTCAATGTCCGCTTTCACGCCATTCACGTAGCGTTGCGCACGCCCCCAAAGATGCCCCAGTGTGCGTGCCACCTTCGGCAGGCGTTCGGGCCCGATCACGATGAGTGCCACCACCATGATCAACATCAATTCGGAAAAACCAAAGTCGAACATCTATGCCTGCCGCAAAAAGTTAAACGTTCGTTGTCTTCTTGTCTTTCACTTCGCCTTCGATGGTCTGTCCGCCTTCCTTGATCTGTTTGGCAGGCTCTTCATCGGAACGCATGCCTTCCTTGAAACCCTTTACCGCACTGCCCAGATCACTGCCGATATTGCGCAGTTTCTTGGTGCCGAAGATCAGCACAATAACCAGCAACACGATCAGCCAATGCCAAATACTCAATCCGCCCATCTCGTTCTCCTTTAAATTTGTTGCTACACAACTGAAAGTTAATCGCGCCGCACCATCGGCGGAATGTGGCCGCCACCGATGACATGGATGTGCAAGTGGAATATTTCCTGTCCGCCGCCCTTGCCGGTGTTAATCACGGTGCGAAAGCCATTATCCAACCCCTGCTCCTTTGCCAGCCTGGGCGCCAGCAACAGCATCCTGCCGAGCAATGCAGCATGCGTTTCACGAGCATCATCCAGCGTAGCCAGATGCAATTTCGGCACCAGCATGAAATGCACGGGCGCGACCGGGTTGATGTCGTGAAATGCCAGCACTTCCTCATTCTCGTACACCTTGCGGCAGGGAATCTCGCCGCGCACGATTCTGCAAAACAGGCAGTCACTCATGCTCAGTCCTTTACCCGACCAGCCTTTTCGGCTATCCCTGACAAACCTTCGCGCCTCGCCAGTTCGTTCAGTACATCCTCAGCCCTCAAACCGTGCTGCGCCAACAACACCATGCAATGAAACCACAGATCGGCGGTCTCATACACCAGATGGGTTTTGTCGCTTCCTTTGCTCGCGAGTATGACTTCCGTGGCTTCCTCCCCGATCTTTCTCAGTATGGCGTCCTCGCCCTTGCTGAACAGTTTGGCAACATAGGAACTTTCCGGAGAGGCCTGCTTGCGCGCCTCCAGTGTTTCGGTCAATTTTTGCAAAATATCTTGCTTCATTTCTTCTTATATATCTCGTCCGGGGATTTCAGCACAGCATCCACTTCCACCCACTCGCCCTGCTCCAAACGGCTGTAAAAGCAGCTTTCCCGCCCGGTATGACAAGCAATGCCACCCAGTTGTTCAACCTGCAACAAAATCACATCTCCATCGCAATCAAGTCTTATCTCTTTTACCTTCTGGATATTCCCGGACTCCTCGCCCTTGTGCCAGAGTTTTTTACGCGAACGCGACCAGTACACCGCTTCGTTCTTTTGCCGAGTCAGTTTGAGCGCATCGCGATCCATCCACGCCACCATCAGCACCCGGCCGGTAGCGGCATCCTGCGCGATGGCCGGCACCAATCCATCGTCAGACCAGTTCACTTTATTTAACCACGCTTCGCTCATAATTAAAGCAGGCACAAGGTGAAAGGCACCAGGTGAAAGGAAAATCCTGGAACCCTGTACCTTGAGCATTGCACCCTGTACCTTTTACCCGAATTCATAACCGCACCTCAATACCCTGCGCAGCCATAAACTTTTTGGCTTGCTGCACGGTGAATTCCCCGAAGTGGAAAATACTCGCAGCCAATACCGCATCCGCCCCGCCCTTTTTTACAGCCTCGACCAGATGTTGCAGTGTACCCGCTCCACCGCTGGCGATCACCGGAATCTCCAGTGCATCGGTTACAGCGCGTGTCAACGCCAGATCAAAACCAGTCTTTTGCCCGTCCCTGTCCATACTGGTCAGCAGAATCTCACCCGCGCCAGAGACTTGCATCCTTCTTGCCCAGTCCACCGCATCCAGCCCCGTGGCATTGCGCCCTCCGTGGGTAAATACTTCCCAGCGAGCAGGTCCTGTTTGCTTGGCATCAATCGCCACCACGATGCACTGTGCGCCAAATCGTCCGGCCGCATCGGCGACCAATTGCGGATTAAGCACGGCGGAAGTATTGATGCTGACTTTATCCGCTCCGGCATTCAGCAGGTCGCGCACATCGCCGACTTCGCGCACCCCGCCGCCGACCGTCAGCGGGATGAATACCTGCGAGGCGACCTGTTCGATGATACGGAAAATGATCCCCCTGTCATCTGAACTTGCCGTGATATCCAGAAAGGTCAGTTCGTCCGCACCCTGCTCGTCGTAACGCCGCGCGATCTCCACCGGATCACCGGCATCGCGCAACTCGACAAAACTAACGCCTTTGACGACACGCCCCGCCGTCACATCGAGACAGGGAATGATACGCTTGGCAAGCATGGGCTAGTGTGCCGCCTCGGTCAATTCATCCGCCAGAGTTTGAGCGGCCTTGAAATCCAGCGTTCCTTCGTAAATCGCGCGCCCTGTGATCGCTCCGGTGATCCCCTCGGCCTGAACCGCACACAGGGCCCGAACATCATCCAGATTGGTGATGCCGCCGCTGGCGATCACCGGCACATGCAACGGGCCGGCCAATTCGACCGTGGCGGGAATATTCACACCTGACAACATGCCGTCGCGACCGATGTCAGTGTATATGATGGCTTCCACGCCATAGCCCTCAAAACGTTGCGCCAGATCAGCCACGTCATGCCCGGTCAGCTTGGACCATCCGTCCACGGCCACTTTCCCGCCCCTGGCATCCAATCCCACCATGATGTGCCCGGGAAATGCGTCGCAGGCTTCATGCAGGAAGCCGGGCACTTTCACCGCCGCGGTACCTATGATGATGTAAGTCACCCCGATATCAAGATAGCGCTCGATAGTTTCCAGATCGCGTATACCCCCGCCCAATTGCACCGGAATATCTGTCCCGACCGATTCGACGATGCTGCGCACTGCGGCTTCGTTCTTCGGCTTGCCGGCAAACGCGCCATTCAAGTCAACCAGATGCAAGCGGCGCGCGCCTTCAGCAAGCCAATGTTTCGCAGTTGCAGCGGGATCTTCCGAAAACACCGTGGCATCTTTCATCATGCCCTGTTTCAGGCGTACACAATTACCGTCTTTCAAATCTATCGCAGGAATGATCAGCATGGCAGTATCAAAAAGTTAAGGATTCCATTGCATGAAGTTTTGCAGCAGTATGAGCCCGGCCGCTTGGCTTTTTTCAGGGTGGAATTGCACCGCAAACATATTATCCTTCGCTACCGCACACACGAATGATCGCGGATACTGGCTGGTCGCCTGAACCAATGATGCATCCTGCGGCTGGACATAGTAACTGTGCACAAAATAGAAACGCTCATCCTGTGCTATACCGTCCCACATTGGGTGTTGACCGTGATGAACCTTATTCCAGCCCATGTGCGGCACTTTGAGTTTATTCCCCTGCGCATCTTGCATATTGCTGGCAAAGCGCACCACCTTCCCGTGCAAAATCCCCAACCCGGCAACATCGCCCTCGGCACTGTGGTCAAACAGCATTTGCAACCCGATGCAGATGCCGAGAAAAGGTCTGCCGCGTGCAGCCTGCAGCACGGCATCACGCAATCCTCGCGCATCCAGTTCGCGCATGCAATCAGGCATCGCGCCCTGCCCCGGAAACACCACACGTTTAGCATTTGAAATAGTTTCAGCAGCATCAGTGACGACAATTTCGGCAGCAGGCGCCACCTTGCGCAAGGCCTGCTCGACCGAACGCAAGTTACCCATACCGTAATCGACTACTGCTACATCAGCCATTGTTTTGAAATTATAGTGAGCCCTTGGTGGAAGGCGTCACCCCGACCATGCGCGGATCGAGCTCCAGCGCCATGCGCAGCGCGCGTCCAAAAGCCTTGAATATGGTCTCTGCCTGATGGTGGGCATTGTCGCCCGAGAGATTGTCGATATGCAATGTCACCAAGGCGTGATTCACGAAACCCTGAAAGAATTCCTTGATGAGATCCACATCAAAATCGCCGACATTGCCGCGCACAAATTCACAATTGAACACCAGGCCCGGTCGGCCGGAAATATCCAGCACCACGCGGGACAACGCCTCATCCAGGGGTATGAAAGCGTGACCGTAGCGGCGCAAACCTTTCTTGTCGCCTATCGCCTGATTGAACGCCTGGCCCAATGTTATACCGATATCTTCCACGGTATGGTGTGCATCGATGTGAAGATCGCCCTTGGCCAGTATATTCATATCCAGCAACCCATGCCGGGCGATCTGGTCGAGCATGTGATCAAGGAACGGCAACCCGGTATCAAACCTGGATTTGCCGCTGCCATCAAGCGCCAGTTCGATCGTGATCCGGGTTTCCAGGGTATTGCGTGAAACTTTCGCGCTGCGCATGATTTGACCTTATGCGTGTTTAATGATGGTTTCTTGTAATGCGGCAACAATTTTATCGTTTTGGTTCCTACGTAACCTGGAGGTTAGTCTCCACCAAAACTCACTCTGCCTCATGGATACTTTCCTTTAGTGCAATCATAAACCGTTCGTTTTCTTCAGGTGTACCCACCGTCACACGCAAGCAGTCTTTCAGCATCGGATGCCCGCCATCCAGGTTCTTGATAAGCACCCCGCGCTGTTTCAAGCCATTGAATATCCCTGTTGCGTCCGCAACACGGAACATCAGGAAATTTGCCTCGCTCGGGTAAACCTTTACCGCTGCGATTTCCCCCAATTGCTCATAAAGCTTTGCCCGATCCTGCTTGATTTTTTCGGCTTGTTGCAACAACACCTCGTGATGTGCCAATAATTTTTCAGCCACCAATTGCGGCAATACGCCGACATTATACGGTAAGCGCAGCTTTTCCAACTCTCCGAGCCACACGGCACTGCCCGCCAGAAAGCCGAGTCTCAATCCGGCCATGCCGAGCTTTGAAAAGGTGCGCATCACCAGCAGATTGGCGTACCGCATCAGGTGAGGAATAAAACTGTCACGGGAAAAGGCATAATAAGCCTCGTCCAGCACCACCAGACCCGGAGATGCTTCGATGATCTGCGTCACGTCATCCGCTGAAAATAAATTTCCCGTCGGATTGTTCGGGTAGGCCAAAAAAATCAGCGCTGGGCGTTCACGCCCGATTGCCGCGAGTAATGACTGCACATCCAGGGAAAAATCCTCTGCCAGCTTTACGCCCGTATAACGCATACCGGTGAATGTCGCGATCATCTTGTACATCACGAATGAAGGCTCCACACTCAGCAGCGTCGCTCCCGGTTTATTGAGAGCCAAGACCAGCAACTGGATAAGCTCGTCCGATCCGTTGCCCAGCAACAACTCCATTCCTTCGGGCAGACCAATCACGCTGCGGATAATTTCCTTGAGCGCTGCTGCCCCGGGATCGGGATAACGGTTGATGGCGGCCGCAGCGACCGCATCGGCAATTTCACCGCGCAATGCAGGCGGCACAGGATACGGGTTCTCCATCGCATCCAGCTTGATGTAACCGGAACTGTCCGGCACGTGATAGGCATGCAGTTCAAGGACCTCCTGGCGCAGCAACGTGCCAGCGAGTATAGATGCCGATATGGAAGACATGAAACGCAATTGACACATCGTAATAGCAACAGCTCGGAGCTTACCACACATGGTCAAATCTATACATTGAGATTCCGACGTTCCTTGTTCCCCTCGCTATCGCGCAACTCGAAACATACTTTTCCATCCTGATTGCTGATAAGCGACAGACGATAGCCCATCTGTCCCGCCCAACGAGCGGCCTGGTACAAGCCTATCCCCAAGCCGTTTTCAGAGGCGACGACGCCGCGCAACAAATTGGCGGCAATTTTTTCAGGTATATGTCCGCCGTTGTCGCAAACGGTAAGACTCACTGGTTCGGATTGAATCGAAATGGAAATGCCGATATCCGGATCAGACTGGCGTTTTCGCATCGCGTTGTCGATCAAGTTGTCGACTATGCAGTCAAAAAGTGCGGCGGGAATATTTTTCTCAGGCAACCTGTCCGGCTCGTGCCAATCGATAACCCGGTACTTGTTGCGCAGCCGCAGGGTGTCCCACCACGCATTCAGGGCAAGTTGCGCAGTTTCGCTCTCGATAATATGCGGCTGGTGGAGTTTAGACAACGTCGTCTCGATACGCTGGGTAAGCAACGGGAGTTGCTGTAGCAGCAATTGTTGCGCGCGTTCTTCGCGGCTTTGTGCGACCGCGGTGAGCGAATGCAGCGACTGCAGCATGTTTTTCAGGTCATGGGTGAGCCGCGACCCGGTCTCGTACACGGCCTGCAAACGCGTGATGTCGCGCAAGCTTTGCTCACGCTGCTTGGCTTGATAGAAATAGGCGATCAATTTGACAAGCAGGTGTATATGCAAGGCCAGCATGGGATTGAGCGTTTGATTGGAATACATGGTCAAGCGCAACCCATTCTCTTGCGCTACGACACTGTGCTTGCTGAATTGTCCCAATTGTCCTGTACCATCCGGCGACTGCCATGACAGACCCGATAGCCACTGAAAATCCTCGAGCAGGGTAACCGCACGGCGCAGATAGGCCTCCGCATCGGGTTCACGCTGAACCGCCTTGGTCAATTGGGTTAGCCAGTCTTCAAATGGAGTGCCGACATTCAACAGATAGCGCGAGAACATCACTTGCAAGCCGGCAAAACCGAAGCGCGGATTCCACAATGCACCGAACACCAGCAGGATCAACCCGATCAGGAACAATGTGCGCAACAGCGCATCAAGATAATCCATCCTGGCCAAGGTCATAAACGCGAGGCTGCCCAGCACCACCAGAGTCAGCAACATGAACAACAACAGGCTGTATATGAAGTCCAGTGCCTGGGTACTTTCCGACTGTGCCTTCCTGACTGGCAACACTGTCATGACCATCAGCAAGAGTGGCAATACGTATCTCATCAGAATTCGACCGGCATCGATGGTGTCTTGGGCCGCAAACAGATTCGGCAGTACCCAAAGCAGCAGCGCCGCGAGCAGATAGACCATCACTGACAGGTATAACCATCGCGTCAAACGATTGTGAAAAGCAAATATGCGGGCGCCAACCAAACCAAACAGACCGGTCAACCAGAATGCGATTGTCCACCAGCTCAACCAGAACAATGCCGCCGCCGCAGAAATCATGATGAATACAAACGCGCCAGTCCCTACCCTGCTCTCGCCGCGCCATAACGGCTGCCAGAGCAGGAACAGTCCGAGGTGAGCCAGCAACAGCGGATGAACCCACGGGCTTGTCACGCCAATCAACAGCGCGCCGTGCAACAGCCAGAGCATCGCCGGCAAAAGCCAGCGGTGAATAAACAAATGTTTCACCATGTTAGTTGTCGGCATTTCGTCATTACATTGTCATTATCTCGTCACATTCTCCGAACAAATAGCTTAGCACCCCTCTTTTCAAACATCCCGGAGAATCCCTTGATGCGTTACGGATTCAGCCGAATGGCTTGATTTAACGGATTCCTGTAGCAAGTGTAGTGACAATATCAAAACACCTGTGTAATATTGGCACAACACTTGCTGATATTCGGGCGTAGCTCATAAAAACGGAGATTATCATAATGAAACGGAATCAATCAGGCTTTACCTTGATCGAAATCGCCATCGTACTGGTGATTATCGGGCTTTTGCTCGGCGGCGTCCTGAAAGGACAAGAACTCATCAACAGCGCCAAGGTGAAGAACCTTGCCACCGATTTCAAGAACGTGCCGGTATACATCTACGGTTATCAGGACAAATACCATGCTTTGCCGGGCGATGATGTTAACGTCACCACCCACTTGGGTGCCGCAGGGGTAAAATGCACAGGCCCCCGAAGTTGTGGCGGGCACCTGTAATATAGGAAGCGGTGTGATTGACGGCGGCTGGGATTCCCTTACTGCCGCTACCGAATCCTACGTATTCTGGCAACACGTGCGTCTGGCAGGTTTTGCTTCTGGGACTACAGACACAAGTGTTGCGGGCCAGCCTACTTACACGCCCACCAATGCGGTTGGCGGAAATATCGGGATAACCAACGCGGCACAATCACCGATTACCTTGTTAACGGGAACCTACATCGTCTGCTCCAATGCCATACCCGGCAAATTCGCCACGCAGCTGGATACCCTGCTGGATGACGGCAACACCGCCAGCGGCTCCATGCAGGTCGTTCCTGTCAATACTCCGACTGCGACTCCTGTAGCACCAATTGCGACCGCAGCCATAGTTCCTGACACCCCTTATTTGGTGTGCATGGGCTTCTAAACAATCACCCAGTTATAACCAAGCCCGCTTCGGCGGGCTTTTTTATTGCCCCCATATTTTCATTTCCCATGGTGCAGCTGCGACTCGGCCGCCTGCAATGCGTCCGGCGAACCGAGCAGCACCAGGATGTCTCCCGCCTGAAGCAGCAATTCTTCACTGGGTTGCGCGCCGTGCACGTTGCGTCTGCGAACGGCATTCACTTCGACGCTCAATTCCGCCAGGCCAAGATCGCCCAATTTCCTGCCCACTGCCGGCGAATCTTGTTTGAGCAGCACGCTGAGAAAGCGCGGCTGAGAACTCTCTCCGGAACTGTCTTCCTCGGATTGAACGGTGCGGAAATAGCCGCTGAACGCGGCATAGCGCCCCGCGCGGCTTTCCTGGACACGGCGTATCACCCGATTCAGCGGCACGCCGGACATCAGCAATGCCTGCGAGGCCAGCATCACGCTGCCTTCCGTGACTTCCGCCACCACCTCGGCCGCACCGGCTTTCTTGAGTTCCTCGATATGGGCATCGTCGGTGGTGCGCACCACCACCGGAAGGTCGGGACGCAATTGATTCACATGATGCAAAATCTTCAGCGCGGAATGTTTGTCGTTGTAGGTGATCACCAGGGCTTTTGCGCGCAGCAACCCGGCGGCAACCAGCACTTCGCGTTTGGCGGCATCGCCATATACGACGCTTTTTCCTTCGGATGCGGCTTCGTGCACACGTCTCGGATCGAGATCCAGCGCGATAAAACGCAGATTCTCCCGCGTCAGGAAACGCGACAGCGCCTGCCCGCTGCGTCCGTAACCGCAGACGATGACATGCGCGTCGCTGGACATGCTTTTGACCGCGATCTGGTGTATCTGCAGGGCGCTATCCATCCATGCCGAAGGAGAAAGACGCCGGACGATGGCCCCGGCGTGTTGTATCAAGAACGGCGCGGCCAGCATCGAGATCAGCATCGCCGCCAGCACATTCTGCATCACGTCCATTGGCAGCAGATTGACCTGTCCCGCCAGGGTCAGCAACACGAAACCGAACTCGCCCGCCTGTGCCAGGCCCAGGCCGCTTCGGATCGCCGCGCCCCAATCACCGGCAAACCAGCGCACCAGCAACGCCACCACCGCGGCCTTGAACGGCATCAGGATGAGCAGGATCAGCAATATCCAGCCGAACCCGGTGATCACGCTGCGCAGATCGAGCAGCATTCCTATGGTGACGAAGAACAGACCGAGCAGAACATCGCGGAACGGCTTGATGTCCTCTTCAACCTGATAACGGTACTCGGTTTCGGATATGAGCATACCGGCGACGAATGCGCCCAGCGCCAGGGAAAGCCCCGCCTGTTCGGTGAGGTAAGCGAGGCCCAGCGTGAACAGCAGCAGGTTGAGCATGAACAACTCGGAAGATTTTTGCACTGCGACCAGATGAAACCACGGACGCAATAGCCTCTGCCCGAAGGTCAGCAACGCAGCCAGTACCACCGCTGCCTTGATCAGGGCGATCCCGATGGTGATATAGACATGCTCGTCACTGCTGGCCAATGCCGGGATGATGATGATCAGCGGCACTACGGCCAGATCCTGAAACAGCAGCACGCCCATGATTTTCTGGCCGTGCGGCAGGTTCAGCTCGGCGCGTTCGACCAGCATCTTGCTGACGATCGCGGTAGAAGACATCGCCAGCACGCCCCCCAGCGCAAGACCGGCACGCCAATCCAGCCCGAAGAACAGCGAGGTGAGCATCACCAGCAACATGGTCGCGACCACTTGTGCAGTGCCCAGTCCGAAGACCAGTCGCTGCATGATACGCAGCTTTGCCAGACTGAATTCCAGGCCGATACTGAACATCAGGAACACCACCCCGAATTCCGCCAGATGCCGGGTTTCCGGCGCATCGGGTATCCAGCCCAGCGCATGCGGACCGATCAGGATTCCGACAAGGAGATAGCCCAGCATCGCCGGCAGGCGCAGAATGCGGCACAGCACCACCACGCCCACGGCGACCGCAAGCAGGATCAGCAGGAGCTGCAATGAGTTAATCATGTATATGCTCGAACAACTTTGACGCCATGCCCGGATAATGCACTAAGTTGCGCGTGCTTTCAAAATTTCCTTGGCAAAATTTTCTGGTCAATATTTCACTGTGTATCGGACCCGCTGCTATAATTCACGGCCTATGAACAAAATCCTCTCTGCCCCGCCCAATGCGCTGGCGCTCGCTCGCGATGTATTGAACATCGAGGCCGCTGCCGTTCAGGCATTAAGTTCGCGTCTGGATGAAAGTTTTATAAGTGCGATGAATGTTGTGTTGCACTGTGAAGGACGTGTCATTGTCAGCGGCATGGGAAAATCCGGGCATATCGCGCGCAAGATAGCCGCAACCCTGTCCAGTACCGGTACCCCCGCCTATTTCGTTCATCCTGCCGAAGCCAGCCACGGTGACCTCGGCATGATCACCAGCCAGGATGTGATCATCGCGCTGTCCTATTCCGGTGAAAGCCAGGAACTCATGACCATCGTACCGGTCATCAAACGCCAGGGTGCCAAACTGATCACCATGACCGGAAATCCATCTTCCAGCCTGGCCAAGGTTTCCGATGTGCATCTCAATGCAGCAGTGGACAAGGAGGCTTGCCCCATGGGTTTGGCTCCCACAGCCAGCACGACTGCGGCACTGGCGTTGGGCGATGCTCTGGCGGTGGCATTGCTGGATGCCAAAGGCTTCGGCGCGGAGGATTTTGCCCGCTCGCATCCCGGCGGCAGTCTGGGAAGGCGTTTGCTCACCCACGTAAGCGATATCATGCGCACCGGCGACCGACTGCCCATGGTCAGCTTGGATGCAATGCTGGGTGACGCGATCCTGGAAATCTCGAAAAAGGGCGTGGGTATGACCGCCATTGTGGATGCCGAGCAGCACGTGCTGGGAATCTATACCGACGGGGACTTGCGCCGCACGCTGGCAAAGAGGCTGGATTTCAATACCACGCCCATTCGAAGCGTGATGTCGGCCAACCCGCGACGGATCGGGCCAGACAGTCTCGCAGCCGAGGCGGTCCAAATGATGGAGCAATACAACATCAGCCAGATGCTGGTGGTGGATGAACGAAACAAACTGGTTGGCGCACTCAATATGCATGACCTGTTGCACGCGAAGGTAATCTAGGAGCAAGACATGCCGGCGAGCCGCGCAAAGTTGATACGCTTGATCGCCTTCGATGTGGATGGTGTGATGACCGATGGGGGGTTGTACTATTCCGATTCCGGGGAGGAATTCAAACGCTTCAATTCGCTGGACGGGCACGGATTGAAAATGCTGCGCGCCAGCGGGGTGGAGGTTGCCATCATCACCGGCCGCACTTCCCGTTGCGTCGAGGCACGCGCCAAGAACCTAGGCATCGCGCATGTCTTTCAGGGTGTGGAAAACAAGCTTGAAGCCATGGTCGAATTGCTCAACAAGCTCAAACTGCCGCGTGATGCCGCCGCCTATATGGGCGACGATGTGGTTGATCTCACGGTGATGCGCCATGTCGGTTTGGCAATCAGCGTGCCCGAATCGCCCTTACTGGTGCGCAAACTTTCCCACTATGTGACGCAACGCGGCGGGGGATATGGTGCTGTGCGCGAGGCCTGCGAGTTGATCATGTCTGCGCAAGGCACGCTGGACGCGCAACTCGCAACCTTTTTACAATGACATTCATTTCGCGCGCCCGGTACTGGCTGCCGTTGCTGCCGTTGATTGGTTTGCTGGGTGTCACCTATTGGCTGAACCAGCAGGCGCAGCCGGAACCGCCCAAGCCCGACAGCAGCAAACGCCACGACCCGGATGCGATTGTGGAAAATTTTTCCGCGACGAACCTGAATGAACAGGGTGTTCCAAGCTTCAGGATGTCTGCAAAAAAATTGCTGCATTACCCGGATGACGACAGCGCCACACTGGATGAACCGCGTATTACCATGTTATCCGACGGACAACCGGCTATCCATGCCACCGCCAAACAGGCAACTGTTTCCAGTAAAGGCGACGAGGTGATTTTGCGCGACGATGTAGAAGTACGGCGCGAAGCGGGCAAAAAGCAGGATGGCTATAAATTGCTAACACAATATCTGCGTATCTTCCCGGATAAGAATATCGCTGACAGCGACCGTGCCGTAACTACTCGTCGATGCGCACAATATCGTTCATGCGACAGGTATGGAATTGGACAATAAGACGCGCATCTTGAAACTGCTATCTCAAGTCACAAGCGATCATGTGCCCGACAATCATTAAATCCCTTTTTGCAGCCTTCCTGTTGCAGGTATTCACCCTGCTGTGGGCGCCAGCCTGCTTTGCCGAACGTGCAGACCGCAACAAACCGATACATCTGGAAGCCGATCAGGTCATAGTGGACGATACCCGGCATATCAGCACATTTATCGGCAATGTGCGATTATCCCAGGGTACGCTGCTGATCAGCGGCGACAAGATCGTCGTCGTGGAGGATAAGGACGGTTTCAAGCATGCCACGGCTTATGGAAATACTGCCGAATTCCGGCAAAAGCGCGAAGGTTTGGAGGGGTATGTGGAAGGTTATGGCGAACGCATCGAGTATGACTCGCGCACAGGGACATTGAACTTCGAAGAAAAAGCTCGCCTCAAGCGCGACAAGGATGAAGTTAGCGGCGATAATATTACTTACAATGTCAAAACAGAAATATTTCGCGTGAACAGCGGCGGTGCAGGCCCCGAAAACACGTCTGCAACAGCGTGTTCGGGCAGTGCTTCAGCCCAAATCCAGTGAAAATATGCTTTCCCCATCCGCTTCAGGAGCTTTACCTGTCACGCCCGATACACCCTTCCCCTCCCACGATGAACATGAGTGAACTGCGCGCAGTTGGCCTGAAAAAAATATATGGCTCCCGCACCGTGGTGCACGATGCTTCATTGTCGCTGAAAAGCGGTGAGGTCGTTGGTCTGCTCGGTCCGAACGGCGCGGGAAAAACCACTGCGTTCTACATGATCGTCGGACTGATCGCCGCGAACGGGGGGGAAATCTTCATTGACGAACAAAATATCACGCATTTGCCGATACACCGCCGCGCGCGCCTGGGACTCGGTTATCTGCCGCAGGAAGCATCGATCTTCCGTCGCCTGACCGTGGCACAAAACATCCAGGCCGTGCTGGAACTTCAAGGTATTACCAATGACAATATGAACATCCACTTGGACAAATTACTCGAAGACCTGCACATCACGCATATCCGCGACAATCCCGCAATCAGTTTGTCGGGCGGGGAACGCCGGCGCGTGGAAATCGCGCGTGCGTTGGCGACCGACCCACGCTTTATTCTGCTGGATGAACCTTTCGCCGGCGTAGATCCGATCGCCGTGCTGGACATACAGAAGATCATCCGCTTCCTCAAGGAACGCGCTATCGGAGTGCTGATCACCGACCATAATGTGCGTGAAACTCTGGGCATCTGTGACCGTGCCTACATCATCAACGCCGGCTCGGTGATGGCTGAAGGCAAGCCGGATGAAATCATTTATAATGAGGGTGTGAGGAAAGTTTATCTGGGCGAACACTTCAAGCTGTGAAAAGAAGGTCTCCCGTATACAACACCAGATAATGAAACCAACTCTCCAACTTCGGATCTCGCAACAACTGACGCTCACCCCGCAGTTGCAGCAGGCTATCCGCTTGCTGCAACTCTCCACGCAGGATATGCATCAGGAGGTCGCCCGTTTGCTGGAAGAGAACCCTATGCTGGAATTGGCCGAAGAGTCAGCAATCGGCACTTTTTCCCGGGATGCAACGCCTTCGCCGACCAGCAGTACAGAGTCAACGGATGAACCGGAACAATCACGCAGCGATGACCGCGGAGCAGACGATTTCGGCAACGAGCCGGCCGACTGGAATACCGGCGGCGGCACGATGCGCAGCACCGATGACGAAGATGAATCCTACCCGGAACAGGCGGCCGAACAGGCCAGCCTGCGCGCTCATCTGCATAATCAATTGACCACCAGTTCGCTGGATACGAAAGATCGCAAGGTAGTCGGATTGCTGATCGATGCGCTGGACGAAAACGGATACCTGGCCCAAGACCTGGAAGAACTGGTATCACTATTGCCCGATGAGCTCGAAATCACGCTGGATGACCTGGAAACAGCGCTGGTGCAGCTGCAACACCTCGATCAACCCGGACTGGGTGCTCGCAATCTGGGTGAGTGCCTGGCCCTGCAACTCAAGGCGCTGCCGGATGACACCCCACAACGCGATTTGGCGGTCTGCCTGGCAAGTCATCACCTTGATCTGGTTGCAGCGCACGACTTCAGCAAGATCAAAAAAATATTGCACTGTTCTGACGATGATTTGCGCGCTGCACAAAACCTGATCACCTGCATGAATCCCAAACCCGGTGGCGAGTTCGGGCAAAGTGTCGCCGATTATGTGGTGCCGGATGTGGTCGTGGAAAAATACAGAAACAAATGGCGCGCACGGCTGAATGTCGAGGCCATGCCCAAACTGCGCGTCAACCAGATATACGCCAATATTCTGCAGCAACGTTCCGACAAGAACACGTCTCAGCTCTCCGCGCAATTGCAGGAGGCAAAGTGGCTGATCAAGAATCTTCAGCAGCGTTTCGATACGATACTTCGCGTTGCGCAAGCAATCGTGAAACGCCAGGTGAATTTCTTCGAGCATGGCGAGATCGGGATGCGCCCACTGGTATTGCGCGAGATCGCCGATGAGCTTGAGCTGCACGAATCCACCGTGTCACGCAGTACCACACAAAAATTCATGCTGACCCCGCGCGGCATCTACGAATTCAAGCATTTCTTTGGCAGTGGCCTGGCTACTGAAAGCGGCGGCACCTGTTCTTCCACCGCAATACGCGAGTTGATCAAACAATTGGTCAACGCGGAAGATGCACACAAACCTCTCACCGACAGCCGTATGTCGGAAATCCTGGCACAGCAGGGCATCGTGGTTGCCCGGCGTACCATAGCAAAGTACCGGGAATCTTTGCGTATACTCCCGGTGAATCTCCGTAAATCACTCTAAACAAGGACAACAACATGAACCTCCATCTAACCGGGCGTCACTTGGAAATCACTCCCGCCATTCGCGGATATGCGACCGAAAAATTTGATAAAATCAAACGCCATTTCGACAATGTTGTCATTGATGTGAACGTCATTCTTTCCGTCGAAAAGCTGAAACAGAAAGCCGAAGCCACGATGCACATCAGCGGCAAGAATCTGTTCGTGGAATGCGACGATGATAATCTGTATGCAGCGATCGACTTGCTGGTTGACAAGCTGGAACGCCAGGTACGGAGGCACAAGGAAAAACACTTTACACGTCGCCACGATGATTCCGGAAAACATGCCATAGCAGAATAATCAATAATGGGCGGAATCCATCCGCCCATTTTTACACCCTCCCCACCATGAACCTGATCAGCAAACTCCTGCTACCCGACAACATCCTGCTGGATACCGAATCAACCAGCAAGAAACGTGTTTTCGAACGCGTCGGCTTGTTGTTTGAAAACAACCAGCAGATCGCGCGCAGCCAGGTGTTCGACAGCCTGTTCGCGCGCGAGAAACTCGGCTCAACCGGCCTAGGACAAGGCGTGGCGATACCGCACGGGCGTATCGCAAAACTGCGCGATGCCACGGCCGCCTTTGTGATGACCAGCCACCCAATTCCGTTCGATGCGCCCGACGGGCAGCCAGTGAACATGATTTTCGTGTTGCTGGTGCCGGAACGCGCCAACGATTTGCACCTGCAGATCCTCGGCGAGTTGGCGCAAATTTTCAGCGACACACAATTCCGCACTCGTCTGCTTGCCTGCAAAGACACTGCCAGCATCCATCAATTGTTTTATGACTGGAAAAGCGAGACATGAGCCAGGTCAATGTCAGGCAATTGTTTGACGACAAGCAGGAACGACTGCAGCTCAGCCGTGTTGCCGGAGCCGACGGTATCGACCGGATCATCGACAGCGATGAGGTAAATACCTCCAACAAGGGGCTCATCGGCCATCTCAATCTGGTCCATCCGAACTGGGTACAGGTGCTGAGCGAGACCGAGCTGGATTATCTGCGCGAATTAAACACGGAACAGCGCAACAAAGCATTTCGCAAGATTGAGCAAAACGGCACGACCTGCATGATCGTGGCAGGCACTAACGACATACCAGTCGAACTCATCGAGTTCGCCAACCAGTCGCATATCCCGCTGTTCGCTTCCCCCAAGCCCAGTGTGCATCTGATGTGGCTGGTCCGCCACTATCTGGCCAAGGAACTGGCCGAGGCCACCACACGCCACGGCGTGTTTCTCGACGTGCTCGGAGTCGGCGTCATGATCACCGGCGAGAGCGCGGTCGGCAAAAGCGAGCTTGGTCTGGAACTCATCACGCGCGGCAACGGACTGGTGGCCGATGACATCGTCGAATTGCACCGCATCGCACCGGATACGCTGGAGGGTCGCTGCCCGGAATTGCTGCGCGATTTTCTCGAAGTGCGCGGTCTGGGCGTGTTGAATATACGCACCATGTTCGGTGAAACGGCCGTGCGGCGAAAAAAGAGCCTGAAACTCATCGTCCACCTGCATCGCCCACCCGGAGGAGACCTGTCGCAAATGGAACGTTTGCCGCTGAATGCCACGCATCAAGACATTCTCGGCGTGAACATCAGCACGGTCAACATCCCGGTAGTCGCGGGGCGCAACCTCGCAGTATTGGTGGAAGCAGCAGCACGCAACTTTGTACTGCAACAGCGCGGCATCGACAGCATGCAGGAATTCATCTCGCGCCACGATAAATTGCTACTGGAAGACTAGGCAGGGACTGAAGTTGCAATTATTCCTGATCAGCGGCCTGTCCGGTTCCGGCAAAAGTATCGCGCTCAAGGTGCTCGAAGACAGCGGCTATTATTGTGTAGACAATCTGCCGGCGGATCTGCTGACTGCGCTGGTGGAACACCTGCAGCAAGCTGGCTACAGCAACATCGCGGTCAGCATAGACGTGCGCAGCGCCAACAGCGTGCAGCGCCTCCCGTCGCTGTTGCAGCGGATAAAACAACAGGATGTGGACGTGCATGTTCTATTTCTGGATGCGCAAACTGACACGCTGGTCAAACGCTTTTCCGAAACGCGCCGCATGCATCCGCTCAGCGATGGACAACGCACGCTGCCCGAATGCGTCAGCAACGAGCGCGAGTTGCTCGCCGAGATCAGCAATATTGGGCATCACATCGACACCACCGAACTCAACGCCAATGCGTTGCGTGCCTGGATCAAGCAATTCATCAAGGTCGACCGGGCGCGCTTGACGCTGCTGTTCCAGTCGTTCGGCTACAAACACGGTATCCCGCTGGATTCTGACCTGGTGTTCGATGTTCGTTGCCTGCCCAACCCGCACTACGATCCAAAGTTGCGCCCGCTCAGCGGGCGCGATGCTGCGGTGGTCAATTTTCTGGAAAATGCCCCCGGCACACAGGAAATGTTTGGTGATATCCGTGATTTTGTGGAGCGCTGGCTGCCCAGTTTCGTCGCCGACAATCGCAGTTACCTGACTGTGGCGATCGGTTGCACCGGTGGACAGCACCGCTCGGTCTATCTGGCCGAGAAACTCGCGCGTCATTTCGAGCAACAGCAGCAGGTGCTGGTGCGCCATCGCGAGCTGACGCAATAAATCATGTACTCCGCCGCACTTCAGCACATCAAGCCGGGCGATTGGATGACATTGTTGCTGGGCAGTATTTGCGTGGTGCTGCTCACTTTGAATCTGTGGAGCGGCGACCTCGCCGACAAGGCCATCATCCGCAGCGGCGGAAAGATATTCAGCGAAGTTCCGTTGTCGCGCGACCAGCAGATCGAAGTCCCCGGCAGATTGGGTATCAGCATCATCCGCATCCAGCAGCGCAAGGCGCGCATCGCCTCGGATCCCGGCCCGCGCCAATATTGCGTGCGGCAGGGCTGGTTGCAACAGGCCGGGGAGATCGCGCTGTGTCTGCCCAATCAGGTGAGCCTCGAACTGACAGGCAGCAGGAAGAAATATGACAGCCTCAACTACTGAAAAACAGGAACAAGGAGCAAGGCACAAGGGGCTAGGCGCAGGCTCCGACTTGGACTTACCTTGCATCTTGCATCTTGAACCTTGCACCTCGATTCTTTTAAACACTACCACCGAGGATCACCACATCGCGCGCATGGCGGCGGTGGCACTCGGCCTGACAATACTGGAGAGCGCCATCCCCTCCCCGCTGCCCGGTGTCAAACCGGGACTGGCCAACATCGTCACGCTGATCGTGCTGGCGCGGCACGGCTGGCGTGCGGCCGCATGGGTATCGCTGCTCCGTGTCGTGGCGGGCAGCCTGCTTTTCGGCAATTTTCTTGCGCCGGGATTTTTTCTCAGCCTGTCCGGCGCGGTGTTCAGTCTCGCGGTACTTGCGCTAAGCCGGCACTTGCCTCAACGCTGGTTCGGCCCGGTGAGCTACAGCATCTATGCCGCGTTTGCGCACATCACAGGGCAGATGCTGGTGGTATATATGTGGCTTATCCCGCACGCCGGCATCGCCTATCTGATCCCCATTTTCGCAACTGCTGCATTGGTGTTCGGCACGGTGAACGGTTTGATCGCGGCGCGTTTCATGGATCCAAAAAACGAAAACTTGTCCACGAAAAGCACGAACTAAAACAATAAGCAGAATTGGTTCAGTGAACCATCCTTTTAGTATCATTTCACAGTTTGAGATTCTCTGAATTTTTTGCGAGCTTCCGTCTTGTAACGAAATGCCTGCTTACCCCATTTCGTGTTTTTCGTGGACAGTAATTTTTTCAGGGATAATCACACCCCATGACACCAATCGATACGAGTATGAAAACCATCACTCTCGCTTTTACCGGAGCCTCGGGCCTGCCCTACGGCATGCGCCTGCTGGAATCTCTGCTGCAAAGTGGTCAGCGCGTGCATCTGGTTTATTCGCAGGCCGCGCAGATCGTCGCAAAGCAGGAAATCGAGTTCACGCTGCCGAATCGTCCGCAGGATGCGGAGCAGATGTTTGCCGAATACTTCGGAAAATTCAGCGGTGAACTGAAAGTATTCGGCGTACAGGACTGGTACGCGCCGATGGCCTCCGGCTCCAACCCCGGCGATGCGATGGTGGTCTGCCCCTGCACCATGGGCACGCTGGGCAAGATCGCCGGCGGCATCAGTGATGATTTGATTGCGCGTGCCGCCGATGTGATGCTCAAGGAAAAACGCACGCTGGTCCTGGTGCCGCGCGAGATGCCTTTCTCCGCCATTCATCTCGAGAACATGCTCAAGCTGTCGCACGCCGGAGCAGTCATCATGCCGCCCAATCCCGGCTTCTATCATCATCCGCAGAACGTGCAGGACCTCGTTGATTTTGTGGTGGCAAGGATAATGGATCACCTTGGTGTGAAGCAGGATTTGATGAAAAAGTGGGGCGAATGAAGTTGTCGGGGGTAACCCGACAGCCAAACCAACTTCGCCGGTGGTAGACCGGCAGCTATAACCAATGACTTAGCCAGCGTTGTTTGCTGGGTTAGTCAGATGGCTAGTAGTTTCACCAGTCACTTTTCTTGTCTTGCTAAAGGAAATAATCGGCGTGCGGAGCCGCCCCCCGCGATTTTTGTGGGGCTATCCCCGGCGAAGCTTATAAAGCAAGCTGCGAACCGGCACCGGAATCGCTGCTCGCAATGCCTCGTCCGCATCCATCCACACACTTCCAGGTTGTGCGGCACGCAAAGGTTTGCGCGAGAGATGAATCTTCATCGGCGTGATGTGAAGCTTGAAGTGGGTAAAGCTGTGGGTAAATTTCGCTAGCCTCTCGCCCTCTCTTGCTTCCATTCCGTTGCGCACGAACCAATCGCTCGCTGCAGCCTCATCATCGAACTGTGGCGGGCACCACAACCCGCCCCAGATGCCGCTACCGGGACGTTTCTCCAGCAGGATGTCATTGCCGTGCATCAGCAACAAAAACGTGGCGTGTCTTTCCGGTACGGCCTTGCGCTGACGCGGCGTGGGCAGTTCGCTCACTCGCCCGGTTTGAAACGCGACACAATCGGTGTGCACTGGACACACGCCGCATTTCGGCTTGCTGCGCGTGCACAGCGTTGCACCCAGGTCCATCTGGGCCTGTATGTAACTGGCAATATCACGTTCCGGCAACAAGGCTTCCGCACGTTGCCAGAGCAGTGTTTCCACCGCCTTGTCGCTCGGTGATCCGCTGATGCCGCAGTAGCGCGCCAGCACGCGCTTGACATTGCCGTCGAGTATCGCGCGGCGTTCGTTCCATGCCAGCGCGCAGATCGCGGCGGCGGTGGAGCGCCCGATGCCGGGCAGTTCAATGATCTGATCGAACTCTCGGGGAAATTCCCCGTGATATTTTTCCGCGATGAGTCGCGCGGCGCGATGCAGGTTGCGCCCGCGCGCGTAATAGCCGAGCCCGCTCCACAGCGCGAGGACCTGTTCTTCAGTTGCGGCGGCGAGTGAATCTATGGTCGGGAACGATGCGATGAAGCGCTGGTAATACGGAATGACGGTGGTGACCTGAGTCTGCTGCAGCATGATCTCGGACAGCCAAACGCGGTAGGTATCCGCAGATTGCCAAGGCAGATCATGACGTCCTTGCAGGTGCTGCCAGGCGATCAGGCGCGATGAAAAACGATGCATTCAAGGATATTGAAAACCCGCCATGCATGGCTTCGGTGGGATTCATTCATTTGAACAGACCTTTCAATTTGTTCTGGAGCTGCTCCTGCATCTGGTTTTTAATTTCCTCTTTCTTGGTTTCGACTTTTTGTTTGACAGTTTCTCTGATCATCGCGCCATAATTCAAGGTGTATTTCAGTTTGGTATACGGGCCGCTGACATGCACCGGCAGCGTGATGCCGCCTTTCCCGTCAGATGTCCTGGATATCGCCGCTTTGGCGATATAGTCGATGCTGTCGTTGCCGATATTGATATCGCCTGCCCCGCTGACCCTGACAAGCTCCGATCTCAGGGAGAGGTCGTCGTTATGCGCCACGCCGTTGGTCACCTTGAACGTCGCCTTGAATTCCTTGAATACGGTTTTCTCGTCCTTGGCGGCGATTGATGTCTCTTCGCTGGCCGCGCTGACACCCTTGTTCAACATGGCCTGGGCGGCAAGCAGTTTCTTGTCGATGTCTATACCCTTGAGAGCGCCATTGGCCAGGTTCAGCGAGAAGCGGCCATTGAGCGCTTTTTTCATCGCGCTGACGGTATTGCCGTGCGTAGTCAGATTCACTCCGATATTGCCATTGCCTTCCAGTATGTCAAGTTCGGCAGCATCCATCATCAGGGGTGCGACATTGATGCCGTTGAGATTCTGGATGACGGCGATGCTGGGGGTTCCTTGCGCGTTCACGCTCAGGCTGCCGTTCATGCTGCCGTGGTACAACTTCGCGGACAACGGGTTGATGTTCACCAAACCGTTTTGCGCTTTGATATCTACATGCAACTGGGTGGACTTCACGTTCATCACTTTCAGCGCGCCGATCCGCAAACTGCCGTCAAGATTGAGATGGCGCAACCCGGTCAGATCGAGCGGCTGCTCCGGTTCCTTCGCGGATGGCTTGGCTTCCTCTTTGGATTTCTTCGGCATATACAGATCGGCATCGAACTGGTCCACATCCGCATCAAACTTGATTGCCGGCTCTGTAAAACCCTTTACGCCGACATTGGCCTTTATTTGACTTTCCAGCAATCCGCCGGAAAGATTCGCCTGCACGATTTGTTTCAAGGCATCCACCTGCACGCTGCCCTTCATCTTGCTGCTCACCGATTTGTTCGGTAACTTGTCTCCAGTGGCATTCACTTCCACGCTGAGATCACTCAGATTGAATTGCTGCGCTTTGATATTGCCGGAAAGTGGCGATTCGAGTTTCACCCTGAATTCCTGTTCGGGCTGCTTCACATCCAGATCCAGGCTCAGCGAGCTGACCTTGAACGACTCAGCATTGCCTTCCACACCGGGCAGCGTCAGATTTGCGACGACATTGCCGAAAGCCCCATCCATATTTGCCTTCAGCGTCAGCTTGGAGCCGGAATATTTGTCCTTAGTGAGGCTCAGTGATGGTGCATCCAGCGTGGCGTCGAATTTATCTGCGGCCTTGACACCGCTCGCTTTCAACGTGAATTTTTTCGCGGCGAATTCCTGCCTTGTCAAGTCGACGCTTGCATCCCCATCAGCTTGCACTTTCAGGTTGCTCATATCCAGAGCCGAACCGCTGGCTTGCAGGTCTAAACCTTGCAGCTGATACTTCTGCTTGTCCAGATCGAACGTCAGCGTGGTCTTGAGTTGCGTGTCGATATCCAGCTTGGGCTGATTTGCTTGTATTCCCATCGACAAATCGATTTTGCTCGGTATGCCGATGGCGATACGTCCGGTCTTGAGTTTCAGATCTCTTATTGCATATTGCGCTCCGCTACCTTCATCGCGATAACTGAGATTGGTCTTCTCAACGGATACTGAACGAATATTGAACCTGACCGGCGGGGCGGAAACTCCCCTTTGCTCTTGCTGCTGTTTCTGTTCCGTCTTGCCCAACAGGTCATCGATATTGGTCGTGTCGTCCTTGTGCTTGATCAATACGACTTTCAAGCCGCTTACCGCCACCTCATCCACTACCGCCTGTTTGCGCAACAAAGGCATCAACGCGAGTGAGACACGCGCAGATTCGATCGCCGCGAATTCCTTGTCATTCTTGTACTCGGAAAGCGATACCTTGCTCAGGCTTGCGCCAATGTTCGGGTAGAACGAAAGTTTGATATCACCATCCAGGCGCAGGTTGCGCTGTGTACTGTCCTTCACCGCCTTGATGATCTGCGCCTTATAGTCGTTCGGGTTGAATGTTGCCGCCACGTATGCCACTCCGGCAATGGCAACGATAATGATTGCGCCCACGCCTAACAGGCCATACTTGAGGATTTTGTTCATGCCCGGCCCACTAAAAATATCATAACGAATTATAGCGGAGAGAGGAAAAGTACATGGCTTTCAGGCCATTTACCCCTAAATCACCTTGGAATAGAGCGCATGCTCCTGCCGCGTGCGTAAATACTTGTCAAAAACCATGCAAATATTGCGGATCAGCATGCGCCCCTTGGGAGTCACCTTGATGGTTTGCAAAGAAATTTCCAGCAACCCCTCGCGTTCATACTCGCGCAATTCCTTCAATTCAGTCGCGAAATATCTATCAAAATCGATCTGGTAGGTTTTGCTAAATGACACTTTGGCGAGCTCGAAGTGGCACATCAATGCCTGAATGATTGCGCGACGTACCAGGTCGTCATCGTCCAGTTCCAGGCCGCGCATGATGGGCAACACATCCCTGTCCAGCGCAGCGTAATAATCTTCCAGTTCACGATAATTCTGGCTGTAGGTCGGGCCGATCTTGCCGATGGCACTGAGTCCAAGCGCCACCAGATCGCAATCCGAATGGGTTGAATAGCCCTGGAAATTGCGATGCAGCTTGCCTTGGCGTTGCGCCACGGCAAGCTCATCTTCGGGTTTGGCGAAGTGATCCATGCCGATATATACATAGCCGGCATCAGTCAGTTTATTCACCGCCATGTCGAGAATGTCGAGCTTGACCTGTGGTGCGGGCAAATCCTCTTCATGTATGCGCCGCTGCGGTTTGAAGATGGTGGGCATATGCGCGTAGTTGTATATGGACAACCGGTCGGGGTTGGCGGCAATGACCTTGTCCAGCGTGACGCCAAAGCCTTCCAGTGTTTGTTTGGGCAAGCCGTAGATCAGATCGATACTGACCGACTTGAAGCCGTTGGCACGCGCCGCATGTATCACGCGCAGCGTCTCCTCTTCGCTCTGGATCCGGTTAACCGCCTTCTGCACATCGGCATCGAAATCCTGCACACCGAGGCTGATGCGATTGAAGCCCACTTCGCCGAGCAGCGCGATTGTCACATCGCTGACCTTGCGCGGATCGATCTCGATCGAGTATTCGCCGTCCTTCACCAGTCTGAAGTGCTGGCGGATAGCTCCCATCACTTGGCGGATCTCGTCATCGCTAAGGAAGGTCGGCGTACCACCGCCGAAGTGCAGCTGCTCGACCACTTGGTCCGGCCCGAGCAGCATCGCCTGCATGGCCATTTCCTTGATCAGATAGCGCACGTATTCTGCTGATTTGCTGCGATCCTTGGTGATCACCTTGTTGCAGGCGCAGTAAAAACACAGCGTGTTGCAGAAAGGAATATGGATATATAGCGACAAAGGACGTTCGATGCCGCCAATTTCACGTTTTGCCACCCACTTGCCGTAGCTCTCGGCATTGAAAGTCTCAACGAAGCGATCCGCGGTGGGATAGGAGGTATAGCGCGGGCCATTCTTATCCAGCCTGCGTATCAATTCCAGATCCACAATCAATTGATTGACAGATTTGTCCATAAATTCTCCTTGGGTGCGGGACATTATGCCAGCTAGCCAGTTTAAACGCACCTAAACTCGAGTCAATTACTGTGTTAACGGATCGCCCGCAAACGCCATCCCGAACGGTTCAAGAAAGCATATTACTCTGCAACTTCATACTTGTTGCATGCAAGTCCTTGAATCCACCCAAGACGGAACCAATGTGCTGTTCTGGTTTCGTATTCTCAATTGACTTGCAAACTCGACTCATTCAAAATGCGCGGCCCTTAGTCATTGGCGAGCACGGCTTATATCACGGCCAGCGTCATTAATAATTTGTTACGCCAAAAACAAATAACCCACTTGCCTCATGGTTTTCTTGATGCTAGTATTATCGGCGTCCTAACAGGGATTGTGAATTTTATAATCATCATAAAACGGGGAGCCTCAAATGCTTGAACCAGATACAACAACCGGTGAAGTTATCCTTATGTATGTCGGAATTTTCGTGTTTTTATTCGGCTTGGCTTTTATTCTGATGAAAAAGAATTCCTGATTTGCTTGTCCAGCGAGGGAACACAATAGCGTTGATCTGCACTAGTTGCGGGTAATTAAAAATTTTAGAATGGGGAGGGGTACATGCGTAAATTATCCAATTTGGAAATGATATGCTGGGGAGCAGTCGCCATGCTGGCTTTTTCCGGCCCAAGCTTTGCCGAAGAAGGTGTAGTAACAGCAAATATCACCAATGGAAAGAATATCTATGAAAATGGCAAAGGCGACAATGTTCCGGCATGTGCCACTTGCCATGGAGACAAAGCGATGGGCAATGATGCGATGGGCTCACCCCGGCTTGCCAATGTTGGATACGTATATATCGTCAAGCAGCTGACCAATTTTGCCGAAGACAAACGCCAGGACCTGACGATGCAGCAGATGAATGGCATTGCAAAAGGCTTGACCGAACAAGATAGGCGCGATTTGGCAGCCTATGAGAACAGCTTCCCCCACGAACCAGAACTTTCAGACCTTAAGGATCTTAAAGCAAACGGGACAGCGGTAGGGGAAGCATACAAGGGACAAATACTGGTTCGCTACGGAGTAGAAGGCAAGGTTTCAGCCTGCCAGTCGTGTCACGGCTTTAATGGCCGCGGTTCCGATCCGGTTTATCCGAAGATCGGCCAGCAAAAATATGTATACCTGGTCAATCAGCTGACGCATTGGCGTGATGGCTCCCGTGCAAATGATCCGATGGGACAAATGCAGAAGATTGCCAAAAATCTGACGGATGAAGATATACGCAATGCAGCCGCGTTCTTGTCCCAGGCGGCAGAAAGCACGGTTGGTGGCGGGTTGGAGCTGGACAATAAAACTGTAATGAAGAACATCAAGATCGTACGGTAAGGCTTTCTGGATGTTTTTGCATGTTCCCGCGCCTGGATAATGGCGCGGGGAATCTACGGAGACTGATCCGAGTTGATCAGTCTTTTTTGCTTTGTAGGCATCTCATAAAGATACGGTAGCCTCATACAAGCCACATGTTGTATCAATTTCAGGATTGGTGACAGATGAAAAAAGGAGAAAAAATCCTTTTCGGGATAATCGGCTTTCTCGTGATTATAACGGTGATCAACTTTACTGTACTGGAAACGGTCAGCCATAACTCCGACAAGCCTTTGTTCCCCGTGCTGACGCATTACGATTTTTCAGCCGAAGGTTTGCGTGGTTACGGCATATATCAAAAAAGCAATTGCTATACCTGTCATCATGCTGTCGGTAGCGGCACCAGCATGGGCGTGGGCCTCGACGGGCTTGGTTCGAAGCATGATGTCGATTATTTCTATAATTTTCTCAAGCACCCGGAGCAGACGTATGGCGCAAAGACCATGGATCATGGGGCGCCGCCCAAAGACGCTGCTTACGTGTCTCAACTTCCAGATGCGGATTTGCGTGCAATGGCGATTTTTCTGTCCGAACTCAAATCCGATCAGGGATCTTCTTCATCGTTCGAACCGCCCCAGGGTGAATCCAGTTTTATCAATGCCATGCTTGATATGTGGACACCGGAAGGCTGGAGAAGCAAGTTCAGGGATATACGCGATTGGATGAAATCAAAACCTAAAGAGGAACATAACGATGGCAAGCATTGAGCACAACACATTGATGAGTCAGGATTACACCAGGTATGTATTGTGGTTTGTGTATGCATGCATAATTTACAGCATCATCGGATTCTCCTGGGGCGCGGTCATGGGCGGCGTTCCGGCCTTTAGGCATTTTGTCGATTACAGCGCGCATGGACGCTTAATCACCCTGGCGCACGGGCACATCAACTTGCTGGGTTGGGTTGAGATGGCGATCTTCGCCGCTCTGTATTATGTTGTTCCCACCCTTGCACGTCGTCCGATCTACAGTTTGCGATTGGTGAAGATCCATTTCTGGATGCACAACTTCGGGCTGATCGGCATGGTGGTATTTTTCTTTGCTGCCGGCCTGCTTGGAGGATTATCTGCGGGGGAAGATCCGGAAAGATTGGTCAGCCACTTGCTTGCCTTTGTTGGAATATTCGGGACGCTGGTGCTGACGGCAAATATCATCTGGGGATATAATTTATACAAAACTGCGATTGGATGGCAAAAACGCTTATGAACAAGCGGCAGATTCTGTCGGTTATTTGCGGGATCATTATCCTTGGCTCGACGGCCGGATGCGAGCAACGATTATCTGCGGGCTTCACTGTTGGAATGCGCGCCCCAAGTTTGCCCACCAAGACTCTGGCTGACGCCGGGGGAAATTTCAGCAAAGTTACCACTTATCGTCAACCGGACGCCCGCATGTATCAGTACTCGGTAGATAAGGCTTTGTTGACCGGCAAACCGATCGTGCTGGAATTTGCCACTCCGGGGCATTGCACCAATTGCGACGAACAACTGCAGATGCTCAAGGCGATTATGGATAAATATCAGGATCAGCTGATATTCATCCACATTGACCAGTATGAGAACCCTCAGGCTTATAGAGCCTATCAGGTCATGGGTGATCCCTGGACGTTTATCATCGACAAACATGGTATCGTGAACTTCGAGCGCGCCGGCCGTATGCTATACGGTGAATTGGACCAGGCAATCAAACAGATTTTGTGAAGCATCAATCAAGGCCGCAAATCCAAACAATAAAGCCCCAGGTATCAGGTTAATGGCAGATAAGATTATTTCTGTACCCGTGCAATTTGATCTCGTGCAGGACCGCAAAGGAATGGTGTGGGATTTGTTGCTGTACATCCCGACAGTGATCGCGCTTGCTTCTATATCTGCCAGTTTTTGGTATGGCGATGACCACAACATGGGTTATTTGTTCTTTTTCCTGACTTGCTTCTTTTTTATCGCCGGGTTTAACCGCGTATTTAAAACACGGTTGATGCTTTTACCGTCGGCGCCGATAAGCCTTAAGGTGGAAGAACAAAGTCTTGGCTTGGTGCAAAGAAACGGTGTCCGATTGGATTTGGTGAAAAATCTCCGCTACTACGCCGATTATGCCGGCAAGTCTTTTGGTATTTCCGGTCTGGATGGTTCGGGCAAACAGTTGCAATTCGTATTTCACCGCGGTCAGTTTGCCAGCCCGGATCAATACAGTTCAGCGCGCGAGATTCTGCAACGGTACCTCAATAAATAGTTAAGGCTACTTCCTCCCCGAACGTCTTTCAATGACGTCCCATGCCATGTAACCGATGACCATGGCAATGGTCAGGCAAACTATCGCGATCAGCAGATACTCAACTTCGGGGCTGACCAGTCCGCCTATGAACATATGCACCGCGTAGCCGGCCACGAACAAAGAGGTGATCGCGACAATCGCATAAATCAATATCTCCCCTATCATGCTATGCACTCACTATTTTTGCTCAATTGGTGAACCCTTGATCTCGACAATTACCCCGCCTTGTTGCAAGACGATGGTTTCGACTTTCCCTGCACCCAATAACGCAAGATTGTGCGACAGCGGGCTGTTCTGCGGATCTCGCGGATCGAATATCAGATAATTGATACTCCGTAACATGGCGAAAAGGGCTTGTTCATCCTTGGCGCTGGGAGGCAATGGCAAAGTGTCACACCTGCATGCCAACATGGTTCGCGCAGGCCATTGGCTCGCTATTCGAAATGGTTTTTGGGGCTGCGGCTTCTGCTTATTTTCATCATTTTGAAAGCCCTCGATATTCTCGACCAAGGCCTTGATCAAATTGTCACGGGGAACAAGATTACCCTCCAGCACTTTTTGATAGCGCGCCTTGTCTACATTCATGAATGCGGTAGCAATAAAGAAGACCAGCAGCAAGGCGACTCCGCGCTGTTCCCAAAAACCGCCTTGCGCGCCTGTCGTCTTTTGCAACATCAAAGGCAAGCCCCAGTATAGGCAAATAACGAGTGCAATGATGCCAAATATCTCGTCACCGGTCAGCAAGCCAATGACAAGCGCGGCCAGACAAATACGTCCCAGCGAATCCGCCCATAAATTTGTTGCTTGCTTCCAGATGACCAGCAACAGGATGAATAGTGATCCTATCCCGGCAATCCAGCGCAAAGCCCCGATCTTCCCGCTTGCAGCCGATCCCAGGAACATGCCGGACAAGCCCTTGACAGGGTTTGTAAACCACTCCACATAACTCCATCCCGAAGTCAATATCAGAGCCATCGATACTGTAAAGACGATTCCACCGATAAAATAGCCTTGTTGTTTCCTGTTGATCGGGTTTCGATACCACGACCACAACAAGGCCAACGGGTAAGCCAGACCGGCTGGATGGAGAGTGACGCTTACCAGACATAAAAACAGTTGGCTGAAATACATCCCGCCAAATGCCTGTGGTGAATCGCGGTATATTTGGTCGGTCCAGGCACCCAGCACAAATGTGAGCAGCAAATATGGCGCAACGGAAATTGTGTCGATTTGATCGAATATCAGCGGGGAAATCAGCAGTAACCCGGTTGCCAGCAGCGCACCCTCGGAATCACCGTTATGCCTTCTCCATGCATGGAATGCCCAGGCGGCGCCTGACATCACAATTATCGTAGCAATCTTTGCGGCGAGTAAATTGCCTGTCCATAAATAGCCGACAGGCGCGAGAATGACCGCGCGGAAATCCGGCAGTCCCAAGGTTACAATCGGGCTGACGACGTTGTCCGCCACCGACCATGCCAGCAGCAATGCATGAGCCGCGCCCTCATCAATCCCATATGGCGTTTTGCTCAATATTGAAAAGCATAATACTCCCCAAAATAGCAGCGATAAAAACGCCCAAAATTTTTGCGGGATTTTAGATAGCCAATAGTTCATTTTAGGGAGTGATCCTCATCGGAAATCATACTTTGTTGAAAATGTCACAGCGCGAACGCAACCGCTGTCAATGTGTTGATTGTTAAAATTATAGTGGATTTAGGTGAATGTAATATGGGTAAGGTTCCGTTTGGCCAGATAACATCATCATTACCGATGCCGGCCTGGCGAATCATATTTGACCGCCGAGCGGAATAGATAGGACAGGTTTAATAACCCGAACTGAACATCTTGTAACAATTTTATCAGTAAGCAGACAAAATCGGCAATTAAATATCGGCCGATGAACCATCTGGTATGCCTTGCGAGTTGCATGTAGGGGAAGATTCCGCTAGACTGCAAGGGCAGTGGAACAAGGAAATTAATCCTTATGCCTTTTTTGACAGGTGCTCTGAAATAACCATGGGGGAAGCGATATGCCAATTGAACTATTAGTGCCAATTTTTATTTTTTCACTGGGTGTGGTGATTGCTATAAGTTTATCCAGTACGGGTATCGAACGGATTGTAGAAAACAACAAGAAGTAATCAAACCACTCGTTGCGATTAAGTTCGTATCAGAAAGTGTCCGGCAAATGCCGGGCATTTTCTTTTGTAGTACCGTACAAGCAGGAAAGGATTTTCGGTCCTTACAACCTGTTGATCCTGACTCGTCCGGCAATCACATATGTTCCATCCTAACGCCATATGAGACCAGATTCTCTGCATCGGAATCTTTTAAAATTCCTGCTGCTTTCCGCTTTTTCATTTTTCGTTGGCACCATACACGGCATGCTCCAGGTAATGCCACCGATCCGTGCATGGCTGGACTCGATCGGCAGTCCTTACGGTGGTCCCGGTCATATGATCGACCCGCTGGCACATGCGCATATGAATCTGGTGGGCGGCGTGGTATTGCTGGCCATGTGCGTCACTTTTTACCTGCTCCCGATCTTCTCTGGAAAAAAAATATATTCCATCAAGCTGGTTAAACACACCTTTTGGTGGGTCAGCATCGGTGTTTACAGCTTTTATGCCATACAAATGACATTCGGCATCTGGGAAGGCCTGTTACTGCACTCCAACCCTCAGGACATGCCGGCGGTACATCGCTTTTATGGTCCTGCCATGGCAATATCCGGCACCACGATGGCGGTCGGCTTTTGTACTTTCCTGGCAAATGTCCTTCTGACCATGACAAGTTCGACCGATCATGAAATTAACGATGCACCGAATTAGCCTGCTGCAAGTTTGAATGGAAAACGCAATACTTTCTGCGCAGTCCCCTGCTGAAGCCGCACTTGCAACTCTGCTGTCTTGCCGTCGCCGACATCCACCGCGCGCCGGTATACGCCAATGAATCCGTCCTGAATAGCCTGCACCCACGGCATCGAGTCATTTCCACGAAGGGACACGGTCAAATCACCTGCGGGATTGCCGTGCGGACCGGTGACGATAACGACAATCTCGGACATGCCGGCCAGAGGCGGGTTGGGATGAGTCTCTATGCGAACAACCATCTCGTTCCAGTGCTGTGCAGGGATCGAAACGGTATCGCTTGCGTTACTACAAGCTGCAATGCCGGCAAGTGAGGCAAACAATATTGCCAGTAAATTATTACCATTCCTGCGGAACATATTTTTGCCTGGTATTGATGGCGAATCGCGTCTTACTCTTGGCTGCCGCTATTGATATTATTATTTTCATTCTGATTTTTCGTGTCTGAATCCAACCTTCCACCGGCAGAAGATCCGTACAGATACACCATGTAATATACAAACGCCGCAGCAACAGCAATATATACCAGCGAACCCAGAAATCCCGGGTCTTCGACCCAGTCAGTCCATTTCACGACGACTCCGGGGCGCAATCCCCAGAACGGGAAACTAAGGCCCACCCCAACCAATAATACGATCACCACTACCGCCATGAACCAGTAAGGAACGTTGCGTTGTGATTCCGGAATCTTTTCCACCAGTTCCCAATCTTCCATACCGCGCTTCTCCAAACGCTCCTTGTCAGAGGAATAACCAAAATTATCTTTGCTGTATTCACCCCACCTCGACTCCTCGGTCAATGATCCCAATTTCTTGTCTTTCTCTTCCATAACAATTACCTCCTATTCGACAAAATGCTGGACATTAAATCGTCCTGTCCACCCATCGCTGGAATGGGCCACCACCACAAAAGGATGGAAGCCGTGCTGGAGTTTCGGCGACACCGAAAGGAATACCGAAGTTCTCCCGACCGATGCCAAATCCACCTTGGGGCTGCTCAGCGTGAATTCATTCTGCGGCAATCCTTCGACCGACAAGGTCAATTCGGTTGGCCGATACCGCTTGCTGGAAACCTCGATACGGTAATCGCTCGCCGGTTTGTTATGGGCCGTTGCCAAGTATCCCACTGCCAGGTGATATGGCTGGTATGACCAGACCCCCCATGCAAACATGATGACACCCAGAACCGCAAATGGAGAAGTCCAACGGAATCGTGACAGCAGGGACATCGAATTATCACGGAACATGCGGAGTTTGCCCGATTCACGTTGCCCGAACTCAAACCGCAACAAACCCATCTCGCCTTTTTTTGCATGCAGATTATTGCACGCATCTATGCAATCACCGCAATTGATACAGCTGTCGTAAATATCTGTCTTGCGCGGATCCAGCTTGATGAAACAGGTCGTAACACAGTAATTGCATTTTTCACATTCATCCGCCCGACTTGCATCGTAGAGCACATGGAGCGTTTCTTTGGTTTTAAAGGAATGCTGCCATACCTTGTAGACACAGGCAAAGCGACACCAGAAGTGGCGCAGGACCGCAATATCCAACAGGATAATCATTACCCATACCGAGTAGATCCAGTACAAGGAACCTGCAAGTCTTGCATCTTCCCTGAAGGATATAAAGGACCACACGACATCCGGCGGATAGAAATACAGCAGCGGAAGCAGCGCAAACAGCATGGCTGCCGCCAAAAAAGAGAATCCGAGCAAAGACCAGTTCAACGCCTTGTTTTTGGCTGCCGCCACTTTCGGTGCCTCGCCGTCAAGGCTGACTTCGGCACGCTTGCCCAGCAACTTGTGGGTCATGTGGTTTGCCCACTCCGCCAGGGTATTCTGCGGGCATGCCCACCCGCAAAAGACGGTACCCGCAACCGAATACAGCGCGACCAGCGCGCTTGCCAACATGATCCATAAACCGGATATCAAGAAGAAATCGGCAAACCATATTTGCCAGCCCAGCACCACGAACGCTCCATTTTCCGGATCGATACGAAACAACCCGGATACCGGGATCAGAACCAGAACAACCAAAATAGTTATCTGGACGGCGCGCCGTTTCCACCGGAAATTAAATGGTTTTGTTTTCGTTCCGGTGCCGACAACCCTGATCGGAATACTGGAGAGTGTCTTGTTAATACCTGTGGACATGAGTACCTATTAGTTCAGCACTGGTTATACAAACTCAATGAGCTTCCCTCGCTTCACCGTCCAGGGGTGAGATGGCAAGCAGTCGCAAACGATAATGCTCGGCTTCCGGAAAATTGCCCGCGGATTGTTCCAGATGCCAGAGCGCGCGTAATGCACCAACAAATTTCGGATAGACTCCCAAGATCCGCTGTAGTGCCTCGCGCTCGCTCAAACCATGCTCACTGGCTTGCGGGAGAGAAGCGAACATATTATCAGCTACTGCGTTGGCAATCCAGTGATCTTGGGGGTTCGCCTGATAAGCCATCCAGATCAGACGCCCCGCCTTAGCTGCATCCCCTTGAATGGAGGAAACCCACCCCCGGACAGCAAGGTCGGTTGCCACATAGGCACGCCCGAACCTGCTCCTGTCACCGGCACCGATTTCCAGCATTTTCATCGCCGCATCGGCATCAGGGTGCTGTTGCAACAACCAGGACATCAATGTCGCCAAATTAACACTTCCGTCGTAACGCGCCCGCGGCAAATTGTATTCGATATAAGGCACCCATTCATCCTGTACCGGCCCGTCACTCGCTGATATCGGTCCCCAATAACGGCCAAGCCATGTCCACACGCCTTCGCCACCCGTTGCCAACCCCTGCCCTTGCATTGACAAACGATGCAAATTTTCCTGGATAACATTGGCTACGTGCAGTTTTTCCCTGGGACCAACCAAAGCCAGATGCATCCCGTCCATAAACATTAGAGCATCCGGGAACACCCGCTGAAAGCTGCGCAGAACGACACCGAGAGATTGGATATCGAACTGGTTCAGCGCCAGCCACTGCACGAATATCCCATCAGCATTCAAGTGATTCCGCGCCCTTTGGAAATGTTGTATCGACAGCAACGACCCCATCCCCGCCAGATCCGGATGAAACAAGTCGCCGATGATCACATCGTAACTGTGTTGTGTCGTTCGCAGAAAATGCCTGGCGTCGTCCCGCTGAACACGAGCTTGATCCATTACGCTGCCATTTACCGGCGCAAACCAATTTCTGGCCGCAAATATCGCCCCTTGGGATAACTCCACCGCTTCACGATCCATGCCGGGGAAAGGCAGGGATCCCGCCATCGAAATACCGGTTCCCAACCCGAGAAATAATACACTTTGTGGCGCGGGATGCAGCAGCAATGCAAGACGCGCCTGATCCATTTGGATTTCGACCGCGCTCGGATCAGAGGAGGCATCCATACGCTGCAAATCGCTCAGCAGCACACGCTGGCCATCTTGTTGCTGCACTACATGTGTCAGAGAAATTGCGTCTTCATACAGATACAGATCGCGGCTATTGGCCTCAATTTTCGGCAATAATTCGTGCGCCGGCGGCATGCTGCGTAACGGCCAGGCTACCAGGAGCAAGGCAGCAAATATTGGCCAGACCCAGCGCGATTTTACCCATATCAAGCCAAAAGCGGCGATCGCGAGCCCGGAAATTGCAACCATCGCTGTGCTGCCTAACCATGGAATGAGCAACGAACAGGCAATAATCGCACCGGCTGCACCGCCCAAACAATTTGCGCCGTATAACCATACCCCACTCGCATCCGAGCTGCCAAAACGGCTGGCCAGCAATGGCAACCAGGCACCCAATGCCAACGTGACCGGAAAAGTCAACAATCCCAGCATCAATGCTTGCGATCCAATTGCGCCAAAAAAAGACTGGAACTGACTATGCTCTACCCAAGCCGAGGCATCAGGAAGCAACCACAGATTTATCAGCACTCCCACGCCGGCTACAAGCGGCATCAGCACGTTCAACCAGTATTTATGCACGCGCGGCAACGCCATACTACCGAGCGCAATTCCCAGCAGGAATACTGCCAGTATGACGCCGAGTACGTATTCGGTACGCAGCATGATCATCCCGTACAATCGGATCCAGCCGATTTCCAGCATGATGCTGCCGGCACCTATACCTGCGTAAATGAGCAGAGCAGAATTTGGCGGGCGTGATTGTCTGCTGCCCTCAGCCGGATATGGGGAACCAGCCTCGGACCGAACAAGATGCGACAGTACCAAAGCCGCGACACCGACTGTCAAACCAACAAAGGCTATGATCCTCACCGAAACGATCCAGCCAAGAACCGGCAAGCTCCATAGCGGAAACAACGCCCCGGCGGCTCCCCCCATCGTGTTCAGGCCATAAAGTTTTCCCAGCGTGAAAGGTGTGCGTTCTACGGCTTTCAACACCAAAGCAAAACTGATTCCCATTGCAAATGCCGGGATCACCAGCAAACACAAGGCTTCTGCTCCCTGCAGCAGATACCATTGTTCCAGGGTCAACTGAACCGCCACACCTTCCATCCACCCGCTGATCGACTGAAGCAAACTCGGTAGAAGCAAAGCATAAAACGCGATGGCAATCTCAAGAATTGCAAACAAGCGCAATGGCTTATCACACTTTTTAGCCCATTTCACGCCGGCCAGACTGCCCATGCCCAAGCCGATCATGAAAGCCGCGACGGTGAGCACCACACCGAATATGCTTACTCCAAATTGCATGGAAAGCATGCGTGCCCACAACACCTCATACGCAAGGCTGGCAAAACCCGAAAGGCAATAGAGACCGGCAACAGACCGCCACCATGATATCCCGCCTGAAGTGTTGGAATTCAGGCGGGATATCATGGAATGGGGCATAAAACGTTAATTTGGAAATCTTGAACTTGGAGAACCAGGACTCTGGTACAAACTCCAGGGCGCACTGGGCGGATACCCGGATCGAAACATGATTGACAAAGCCCGGCAGACTGCAGAATCAAGGAATTACGAAGCTAGAAAGGGTAAAACCATACCACACCGACTATCGCATGGACTATCGCCAGCGTGATACTCAGACCGGCAAATACCATATGCGCCACAAACACCGGCTTGCCATACAGTCCCATGGCGATCCCCAGCCCACCGGTTATCAACACCAGTGTAATGAGCGCAACTCCCAACAAAAACATGATGCGCTGCTTGTCTTTCTGGGTTATCGATTTTTCGCGTTCGGCCTCTCTATGTTGCAGATTGAACGCCTGCAAAATCTGCGCGCTGTCTCCTGCTTGATTCGTGTCCTCCGCATTTGCAGGAACAGCACTAAACATCAATAACGATACCGCCAAAATAATGCCAGCATATCGAGGGAACGAGCCCTTGAATAGAATTTGTGAAATTTGCAGCATGAATTCCCTGCCTAATTTAAGGTTCGTGGCCTGCATCTGCAGCATCTTGCTCGGATTTACGCGCTGCATTGCGCCACGCCAATACAGCCATCAACACAAACGGGACAAATACGCCCATCAATAAGAATATAAAAATGTACCAAGGCGTAGCAATGGTGACGTGAACGAACCGGTAGCTGTCTACTGCTGCCTGTGCTGATGAGGCGCCAATCGAACCTAGCAGCGTCAGGATGAGATTCGCCTGAATATGGTTCATCATTTATCTCCGTTATATTGTTTACTTTCCGGCATCGGACGCACAACGAAAACCGAAAAAATCAGAGGCGTAATTTGGCCACGAATAATCCCTGTGATAAGACGCGGTCGAAAATGGGTCACCCTTCCATGAACCACCCCGCAGTACTTTGTACTGACGATTGACCGGAACCATATCGGATAGTTTCATGGCTTGATCTTGCGCATTCAAAACCCGGGCAACCTTCCCCTGAAAAACGTCTGCCGGCGCATCTGTTCCCTTATAGGGCAGAAAATCGTCTTCAACCCATTCATCGACATTACCGGCCATGTCAAACACGCCGTAAGGACTGACTCCGTTGGAATATTTCGTGACATCGGTGGCCGAACCGACATTGTAGTAAGTATTCAAACGGGCCGGGTCCATTTCATTGCCCCATGGCCAACGCCTGCCATCCGTTCCGCGCGCCGCCTTTTCCCATTCAGCTTCCGTGGGTAAACGCTTGCCCGCCCATTTGGCATAAGATGAGGCATCGTACCAATTCACCAGGGTAACAGGATAAAGCAACACTCCTTGTTGTAGCTTGCCATTCTTCCAATCCGAAGGCGGTCGATGTCCGGTGGCAGCTATAAAACGCGCATATTGCGCATTGGTCACCAAGTATTTGTCGATACGATACGCTTTCAGATAAACGACATGCTGAGGGTGAGAGGCCGCATCTGCATTTTTCAAATCCGTACCCATCAGGAATTTCCCTGCGGGTATCAGCACCGTGCTATCCAGCTCTTGCCATTGCTCCTTGGTGAGCAATGCCTCCGCCTCTGCCACTGTATAACTTGCAGACTGATTCTTCAGCTCTTCATTTCGCTCGTGTATCGCGATATCCTCGCCGGCAGCCCTGATCCGGGCAGACTCTTCCTTCAGGTTATAAGTCGCCAGGGCACGCATTTCACCCATGCGAATCGAACCCAATTTGACAACATGCAAACTTCCTCCTATCACCACCAATCCGATACACGTGATCACCGTCGCTGAGAGAAACCGCTTTCTTCGCAAACGTTCCGCCGGAGTCAGTGCCACATGCTTGTGCATGACCGGCATTACGGTTCCCTCGCTGCGACAGTCTGCTCGGCCTCAGGCGCGACCTTTGGTGAGCGCCCGTATACCTTCTTGATCATGACTTCCCCTATTATCCCGCCTATCCCTGCCGACTCCATGGCAAGAATGACATAAAAACCCCACCAACCCAGCGGGTTCAGGGTGCTTCCATGCGGGGTGCCGGACACGTACAGAATTTCGGCATAACTCAGGCAGCGCACGATCAGCGGCGGGAAATAACACAGCCATTTCGCGCCCCAGCCGAATATCCAAGCCACCACCAAACCAACCAGGAAAGGCACAAAGAATACATCCAGAATCCAGGCAAAACTGAATGTGGACAAGCCGGAAAACAGTTCGATCTTGACTCCAAGCAGCCTGTCCCCGAAATGGTTCAAGGACATGCCTATCAACATTGCAACAAGACCCCTGAGATATCGCTGATTCATTTCTTGTATTCCATGCCAGTCAGTTTTTCGTATTCGGCCTGCTTGGTTTGTTCCAGGTACCAATCCTTGACTTTCAGGCTGGCCAGGTATTGCGCCAACAGATGCCGGTCATCGTCCGGCAAGCTTGCATAAGAAGGCATCTGATACTCCTTCTTGAGACGGGAGGGAATGATTGCCTGCGGATCAGGCGATGAAAGATATGCGTACAACCAGGTCTCGGTGCGTAACGACCCGATTCCATCCAGCATGGGTGCAGGAACAGCCTGCAGCATGTCTCGCAAAGTCCAAAGCGTATGGCAGCTTTTACAGCCATTGCTGTGGTAGATATCCATGGCCTTTCTGGCTAACCCGGGCGTAGCCGTGCTATAGAAAGGGATGTCCCTGTCATGCTTTCCCTCAACGCGTAGTTGCGACCGCACCACACCCACAACGAGAACAGCTCCAATCAAAGCCAGAACGGCTTTTTCCCCGCGTCTCATACTCCTAACTTGTGCTTGGCTGCATCTTCCGCAAGATGGCGCTTGCGACTCTCAATTTGCGACTTTATAACAGTCCGGCTCTTGGCGTATTCTTCCGGGGTCATTTTGTCCCGGTCTTTTTCGTCAAAAATCACATATTTGATGTCTTCATCAAACTGCTCGTTTTGAGCGCCCCACCGTATCCAGTAAATCACCGCAATAATGATCATCGCACCGATGATCAACCACAGATATATGGTCCATCCGTCGGGCAGCGTTTCAAAGAAATTAGCCATGGTTATATTCCTAATAGGTAATCAAAAAAGGTAGCCGCCCAACATCTGGACCGCGCCAAACGTTATCGCTACCACCACACCGAGAATAATTGCAGCAAACATCAAACGCTCCCCGATCCTTACTTCCTTGGGACGGTTTTTGCTGAACATGAGCGCAATCACGATCCCTGAAAACACCACGATCCCGATCAGCAAAAAGGCAAATACGCCCTCGCTCCACTGTTGGCTGCGCATCCCTTCGATACTGAGATCAAGCTTTGGCGAAAGTTCCGAGCTATATTGCGACACAGCAAACCGGATAAAATCAGTTCCGAGAATTTGGATCTTTAACTCCTGTTGCCACTTGGGCACCGCTTAAATAAAAATGCCGCGCCTTTTGCTCGGCGAGGCATTTCATCTTATATCATTTTCTTATCTGTTCACGCCAAGTCAGCAAGACCCCAGCAACACCAATTTTATAAATCTGGTCGGTAATTATTTTTTCTTATTTCGATCGACAAAGAAGCTGTAAAAGGTTGGCGCAAGAAAAGCCAGGGCAATGATCATTGCCAGTGCTAAAGGACCGTTATCAAGTTCAATCATTCTATTTTCTCCAAAATGTATGGTGGCTACCGGATCGGTGAATTCCGTCACCGACCCGATTCAAGTCTTTCAATGCCTAGGTTGCCAGGTCGAAGGCGGCAGCCTCTTGATCAGGATAGTCACCCCGATAAAGAAATAGCTCAGGTAAAAGAGATCAATCAGATAGCCTTTGTCCCACCAAGGTTGCTTTCTTTCGGGCGTACCATCAGCCTTCTTGTTTCCCTCGAAGTTTGCCATCACGACACGGTCGCCAACCACCTCATATTCCCCGAGGTCCACGCCTTTGGACACCAAGGCTTCGATCTGCGGCTTGATTATCCGCAAATCGTCCATCGTCACGGGGTGGCGCTCCAGCATTGGGTCATATTTGCCTCCCTTGTTCAACTGGACGATCATTTTCATTGCGGCAGCATCGTCCGGAGCCGCCTTCACTTCCGGCGCATCCATGGCCTTCACGTAGCCGGCGTAGATCTCAGCGGTCGGGCGCTGCCCCCACAACGGGAAAGTTACAAAAAATGCCGTGACGACGGTCAAAACGACCAACAGCACAACGGGCATGGGCATACGGTTATTATCCTCGGTTATGCCGCCAAGGCTTTCCCCTTCCCATAACCTCTTATCTGCTTCATTGGTCGCCTCGTCACACATGGTGTACAGCGGCTTATCTAATTTCCAAGACATAAATATCTCCCTGTTATTTCAAGCTCAACATAAAATCGATCAGGCTGCGGATCTCGGAGTCGCTGGCATAGCTGGGAACATCGGGAGGCGTTACGCGCCTGCCTTCACGATAGTCGATATACTCGGCTCTCCATTTGGCGTAATCGATCTTGTTGCCTGACGCATCCTTGTCTCCCCACAGATAGTCGAAGCGCGGCATGATGGAGTGAGGCTGAACCAGACGCGGATTGAAGAAGTGCATCATCATCCACTCTCTGGACGAATTGCGCGAGCCTACGTGCAGCAAGTCCGGCGCTTTCCGATCAGAACCAAATGCCGTTGGCGATTCCCCATTGAAGTCGCCCAGCATCGGCGGGGCACCGAACACCTGCCAGTCCTGCGTTTCCTCGGGCAACAGCGTATGACACCACCAGCATCCCTCGCGCACGAACATGGTCTTTCCCTTGCCCGCATCCGAAACATCCGCGTCTTTGGCGACACGCATCACATCAGCAGGAGTCCAACCCTTAGTCGCGGTAAGATTATCAACGAAAGTAGTTTGTTTTCCTTGATAGGTCCCCTTGCTCAATGTAAAGACCGCTCCGGTGTCTTTCTTGGCATCATTGATATGCCCCTGCTGCACGCTCAGTTGCTCGATCCCCTCGCCCAAAATGCGCGGGTGCAATATCCCGGCCGGGAATGTCGTCCCCGGCTGATACACAAACACAGACATCGCGCCACCCGCCAAAGGCTGGCCCGATTTTGGATCGACCTTGAGCGAAACGCCTATGGGTTTGTTCTTGCCCAGCATCAACGGGTCATCAAGATTGAAGCCCGTTTCGTGGCCTATCGCCAGCTGTTTTGTCAAAGCAACATCAGTCGAAGAAACTGATGCGATATTCATACTCGGAAAAAACAGCGTAATGGTCATCGAGCCGCCCAAGGCAAGGGCGAACAACCTCGATCCGATCTTATACTCTCTAAATCCAGCCATTCTTGGTCTCCCTAAATATTATCGGCCTAATTTTAGCGTTCGTAAGCCAGCTCATGCGGCATACGGCCCTGTGGCACCACAGTCCCTTTGCGTGCGGTCATCCACATGTTGTATAGCCACATCACGTTGCCGGAAAACACCATGCTGCCGCCCAGCCAGCGCGCGATCATGTAAGGATGCTCCGCAATCACCACATCGATATAGGGAACCTCGTAAATCTTGCCCGCTCCCTGGATCAAACCGGCGATCGTCATGGAAACCCAGTAAACGGTAAAGCCGATCAGCAACAGCCAGAAATGCAGATTGGCCAGCGTGATCGAATACAGCTTGCGGTTCAATATCGATTGCAAACCGAAGTAAACCGCGGCGGCTTCCAGGAAGGTGGAGAATCCAAGCAATGCAAGATGGGCATGGGCAACGATCCAGCCCGTCCCGTGTATGTACCAGTTGATTGCGCGGGTCTGCTGGAAACCCCCTTGCATGTTCAGCGGGATCGCCATCAGGCAACCGGTAACGGTGAAACGAACCTCGATATTCTCGACGAACATATACCACTTGCCCTGCATCGTCAGCATGATGTTCGAGACGAATGCGATTGCCGGCACCAGGATCAGAACACCTTCCACGGATGCGAAGGACTTCAACCATTCAGGCAGCGGGGCAGACATCAGGTGATGTGCGGCAGGAGTCGAGTAAAACACCACAACGGACCAGAAGTGCAAGTGCCCGATGCGATGGGAGTACAACGGGTTTCCCGTCACCTTGGGAATCGTGTAATACGCGATCGCGGCGGCCACCGGCGTGATCCAAAGCCCCAGCACGTTATGCGCGAACCACCATGTCAGATAAGCCTCGGTCAGACCGGTCAAATGGAAGAACTCCGGCGCATTTCCAACCAGGAACACGATGATCACCATGAAGATGGCTGCAGCGAAAAACCAGTTCGTGGTGTATATCCCTTGGGTTTTGCGGTTCAGGATCGTCATCCAGACGTTGATACCGAGCGGGATGAACACGCAGGTGGCCAGATACAAATCTATAGGCCAGGGAAAGTCGGAATATTCACGACCCGAGGTGATGCCCGCCCACAACACCGTCAAGCCGAGGACCAGCCCCAGGTTCCACAGGAAGCAATTCCACAAGCCAAGCTTTTCTGACCACAGCTTATTGTTGCCTAGCGCCGGGGTGATGTACATCATGGCCATCGCAAAGGCCATTGAAATCCAGCCGAAGATAACCGCCATCACGTGGACCTGGCGCATGTGACCGAAAGCGAAGTATTCGTTACCCGTCACAAAATCAGGGAATGCGAGCTTGGCCGCATTGAATGAACCCAGACCCGTACCGATCACGAACCAGACTATGGATGAAAAACCGAAAAAAACCGCCGCAGAACCAGACGGGATGTCTTCGTTCTTGGCAAATAGATATTTAAGCATGCCCTACCCCTCCTTCAATTCAAATGAATATGCTAGTGATGACCCGACCCGTTATTCTTTTCATGTGGGATAAGAACATACCACGATAGCAACATACTCGAAAAAGCCAACAATACCCCGAGTGATCCAGCGATTAAAGCCATAGCCACTTCCCCTTTAAAGAATGAAAAATCTCAAACAAACAAGTCTCTCTTTGTCTAAATGATATGATTTAGCCGGCTGCTTTTTCCAATTTATCATGGCGATTCAACGCCACCACCATAATGCCGCAGAATGCAAAACCAAAGATAAACATCGTCCATTGCATAAATCCGGCAAAAGTTGACGGATTATAGGCGCTCAATCCCTCACCGCCCCAGTTGCCAAATCCCCCGCGTCCCAACAAGCACATCAAAGTCGCACCGAACACACTTCCGTTTCCCATACCAGTCAACATCCCGCCTATGATGATAGTCCAAAAGGATCGAGATGTAATCGACTTTGCACTCATGTAAAACCCCCCTACAGTTATTGAAAATCAAGACGTCATTAGAAGCAGACTCGGGCAAACCAGAACGAATCAACCCCACCCAAATATTTATGGCTTCCAGCTTTAGTATATTTTGTTGGGCTGGATTCGGGCGCATGTTAAAGAGCATTCCCCCACCTTGTCAAGGGAATTGGCCAACCGCATTGCCTATTTAATGTAACTAAAAGCAAATAGTCATACGGCAGCATGTGGGGGCGACGAGATCCGGATTCCACTATTGACATACCGGCTGCAATATCGCGGAGCCATGTGCATAGGTAACGCGCCCGCCCAACTATATATATTAGGCTTAACCCTGCTGACACCTGAAATTCGGGGGTAGAATAAAAGCAATTGGGGAACGGTATATATTAATGCTATCCGCTGGCACCGATTTTGAAACTGACCGGATCTTATTCTCAAATATATGTTGAGTAATTTTATTGGGCAAATCATCAATTTAACCTTAAATCTGCGGCAATTCATTTTTTGGTGTGCATGATAAGGAACATCTAAAGGACGATAGGCCATGAGTCCACCGAACCGGACTGTTGCTGCCGATCAAGTTTATGCAGTTATTGCCGACGGCCACTCTCGATCCGGGCACTTGCTGCATGTCTTGCATGCGCTGCAACAACGATTTCTGCATATACCGCCAGAAGCCGCATTTGAAGTCGCTTCGTTCCTTGGCCTGCCGATCAGCCAGGTGCAATCGGTAGTCGAGTTCCATTCCTTCTTTTCCGTAACGCCGCGCGGCAGATATGACATACTGCTCAGCAACTGCACCAGTTGCGGATACCTGACGGGCGGCACAAATCTGATGCAAACGCTCTGCGATCGCCTCGGTGTGATAGCGGGCAAGACGCGCGCCGATGGATCGGTCAGCGTAGACCAGACTTCCTGCATCGGCATGTGCGATCACGGCGCCGCATTGCTGGTCAACGGCATGCCGATCACCGGTCTGGACACTTCCAGGATCATGCGCATCGCCGATCTGGTTGAAGCGGAAATCCCGCTCGCGGACTGGCCTGCCGAATGGTTTCACATTGACGACCATATCCGCAAAGGCAATTTGTTGCTTTGCGAGGATTTTGCGGCTGGCAATGGCCTGCGTGCTTCGCTGGCACGCGGTGCCGATGCCACGCTGGCCGAGATCATGCAATCCGGGCTGCGCGGACGGGGCGGCGCAGGATTCAGCGCCGGCATGAAATGGAAATTCTGCCGCGAGGCGCAGAGCGACACGCGCTATGTAGTCTGCAATGCCGACGAAGGCGAACCCGGCACGTTCAAGGATCGCGTCCTGCTGAACAGTCATGCCGATGCGGTGTACGAGGGGATGACCGTATGCGCCGCAGTGATCGGCGCTGAAAAAGGTTTCCTGTATCTGCGCGGCGAGTACCGTTACCTGCTGCCTCAACTGCAGGCCGTACTGGCGAAGCGGCGCGGGCTGGGTCTGCTGGGCAACAACATACTCGGTCAGCCTGATTTCAGTTTCGACATCGAGATCGTGGTCGGGGCGGGTGCCTATATCTGCGGCGAGGAATCGGCGCTGATCGAATCGCTGGAAGGCAAGCGCGGCATACCGCGCAACCGTCCGCCCTTTCCGGTCACGCACGGCTATCTCGGCCAGCCGACCGTGGTCAACAATGTAGAGACATTTGCCGCTGCCGCGCACATTGCCTTGCACGGCAGTGCATGGTTCAGGGCGACCGGCACCGAAAAATCGGCAGGGAGCAAGATCCTCAGCGTCAGCGGCGACTGCGCGTCGCCCGGCATCTATGAATACCCGTTCGGCGTCAGCATCCGGCAGGTGCTGGAAGACTGCGGCACACAGGATGTCCAGGCGGTACAGATCGGCGGTCCTTCCGGCACGCTGATCGGCAGCACGGAATTCCATCGCAAGCTCTGCTTCGAGGATCTGCCCAGCGGAGGATCGTTCATGGTGTTCGGCGAGGAACGCGACCTGCTGGGAATCATCGCCAACTTTGCGCATTTCTTCGCCCACGAAAGCTGCGGTTTCTGCACGCCCTGCCGGGTGGGCACGACGCTGCTCAGGAATGGCCTGGACAAGATCGCCGCCGGACATGCAACGCGATATGACTTGGATGAAATGAAACGCATGGCTGCGCTGGTCAAGCGCCGTTCGCATTGCGGGCTCGGGCAGACTGCTGCGAATCCCATTCTGGACGGATTACATCGCTTCCCGAAAATCTTTGAACAGCGTCTGGCACGCAGCGAGTTCGAGCCAAGCTTTGACCTGGATGCGGCGCTTGAAGAAGCGCGTCAGGTCACGCATCGCGACGATGCGGCGGCGCATCTGGAATAGCGGGGATGATATGAGCAAAGATGCCGATCCGGTCACCCCCGACACGATCAATATAGACGGTCAGGAAATCCCGTTCACGGAAGGACAGACCATCATGGATGCGGCTATTGCAGCCGGTATCTACATCCCGCATCTGTGCCATCGTCCCGGGCTGGCGCCGCACGGCAGCTGCAAGCTGTGCACCGTCGACATCCGCAACCGGATCGCGGCTTCGAGCGCATCGGATCGCAGGACGCAGACAAAATTCTCGGTCGATACCGACAGCCGCAGCGTGTCTGCCTGCACCACGCCCGCCGCCGCGGGACAGCAGATCAGCAGCAACACACTGGCGCTGAACGAAGTCCGCAAAACCATCACGCAGATGCTGTTCATCGAAGGCAATCACCTGTGCCCGGCCTGCGAAAAATCCGGCGACTGCACGCTACAGGCAGTGGCCTATCATCTGGGCATGCTGGACGGCCATTTCCCGCAGTTCTTCCCGCACCGCGAAGTGGATGCCTCGCATCCGACCGTGATGCTGGACCTTGACCGCTGCATACTTTGCGAACTGTGCGTGCGCGCCAGCCGCGAAGTGGACGGCAAGAACGTGTTCGCCATCGCCGGGCGCGGTACAACTGCACATCTGATCGTGAATTCGCCCAGCGGCAAACTGGCGGACAGCGGTCTTGAAACCGGCGACATGGCGGTGCACATCTGTCCGGTGGGCGCGATCCTGATCAAGGAGCACGGCTATGAAGTGCCGATCGGCCGGCGCACCTTCGACCTGCATCATGTCGGCGAGATCGGCCTGGAAAAAGTCGTGCTGGCCAAGGCGAGGCATACCGATGAGTAAGATGAGAATCGCCACAACTTCTTTGGCAGGTTGTTTCGGTTGCCACATGTCCTTCCTCGACATGGATGAGCGGCTGGTGGAATTGCTGGAACACGTCGAGCTCGACCGCTCGCCGCTGACCGACATCAAGCATTGCGGACCGTGCGATATCGGACTGGTCGAGGGAGGGCTGTGCAACGCGGACAACGTCCATGTGCTGCGCGAGTTCCGCGCCAACTGCAAGATCCTGATCGCGGTCGGTGCCTGCGCGATCAACGGCGGAGTGCCCGCGATGCGCAACCATTTCGATCTGCGCTCATGCCTGGAAGAATCCTTTCTGAACGGCATCGGCATCGAGAACCCGCAGATCCCGAATGATGTGGAATTGCCGCTGCTGCTCGACAAAGTGCGTCCCATCCATGAAGCAGTGCACATCGATTATTACCTGCCGGGATGCCCGCCGTCCGCAGACGAGTTCCTCAGCGTGCTTGGCGACCTGCTGGCAGGCCGGGAACCCGCGCTGTCCAAAAAACTGATCCATTACGATTAGCGATCACCCGCCATGGAACAAAACCAAGATTTCCAATCCGGCCTAAGGCGCGTCGCCATTGATCCGGTCTCGCGCGTCGAGGGACACGGCAAGATCACGCTGATGCTCGATGCCGGGAACCATATCCACGAGGCGCGCTTCCACATCGTCGAATTCCGCGGCTTCGAGAAATTCATCCAGGGGCGCCCATACTGGGAAGTGCCGTTCTTCGTGCAGCGCCTGTGCGGGATCTGTCCGGTCAGCCATCAGCTGGCGGCGGCCAAGGCGGTTGATCAATTGGTCGGCGTAGAGAATCTTACACCGACGGCAACCAAGCTGCGCCGCCTGCTGCATTTCGGCCAGACGCTGCAATCGCACGCGCTGCATTTCTTCCATCTGTCATCGCCTGACCTGCTGTTCGGCTTCGGCAGCGATCCGGCACAGCGCAACATCGCCGGCATGCTGAAACAATATCCCGATCTCGCACTGAAGGGCGTGAAGCTGCGCAAGTACGGGCAGCAGGTCATCGCCGCGATCTCCGGCAAACGCATCCATGGCACGGCCACCGTGCCGGGCGGGATGAACAAGATGCTGAGCATCACCGAGCGCGAAATCCTGCTGGCCGGCATCAACGACATCCTCGCATGGTGCCAGGACGCGGTGGCGCTGAACGAACAGATCCATACCGCGCATGCCGAGCATCATGGGTTCGCCGCGATCAACAGCAATTTCCTCAGCATGATCGGCAGCAGTGGAGAACTGGAACTCTATCACGGCGGTTTGCGCGCGCGTTCGGCAAGCGGCGCAAAGATCTTCGACCAGTTCGATTACCGCGGCTACCAACAGATCATTCGCGAAGAAGTGCGCCCGTGGAGCTACATGAAGTTCCCCTATCTGATCGAACTGGGCAAGCAGCAGGGCTGGTATCGCGTCGGGCCGCTGGCGCGCGTGAACAATTGCGATCTCATTGCGACTCCGCTCGCGGAAGCGGCGCGCAAACGGTTCAAGGAATTCGGCAACGGCGGATTGGTGCAAGACACGCTGGCCTATCACTGGGCGCGCATGATCGAAGCCCTGCATTGCGCGGAATCGATCAACGACTTGCTGCACGATCCGGACATCACCGGCGGCGATCTGGTTGCGGAAATGGGCGACAAGCGGCGCGAGGGAATCGGCGTGATCGAGGCACCGCGCGGCACGCTGTTCCATCACTATCGGATCAACGAGGAAGGACTGATAACAAAAGCCAACCTGATCGTCTCGACCACCGGCAACAACCAGGCGATGAACGAATCGGTGCGTTCGGTCGCCAACGAATATCTCGACGGCCGCGAAATCAGCGAAGGGTTGCTCAACCATCTGGAAGTCGCGGTGCGCGCCTACGATCCGTGCCTGTCCTGTGCGACGCACGCGCTGGGCAAGATGCCGCTGCAGGTGGATTTGCTCGACGCGAACGGCGCGCTGGTTTCAAAACTTATTCGTTCTGCTGCAGATGTCTGCAAATAAATCCTCGTTCCTTCCCCCTAACAGGGGGAAGGCTAGGATGGGGGTGTGAATTCCAATGAGTAGACGAACCAGTTTAGTAACAACCACCAGGGCCAGATCGTTGCGTCATGACATGACAATTGCCGAGCGCAAGTTGTGGCAGGCGCTACGCGACAAACAACTTAACGGACACCGTTTTCGACGACAGCATCCCATAGGAAAATACATTGCAGATTTCGCGTGTATTGAGCGAAAAGTTGTGATTGAACTGGATGGCGGGCAGCATCAGGATCATGTTGCATACGATGAACGGAGAACTGCTTTTCTGCAGGAAAATGGTTGGCGGGTGCCGCGGTTCTGGAACAATGATGCATTGAATAATTTAGAGGGTATTTTATTTACGATTGCAGAAAATTTGACGGTTCTACCCCCATCCTACGTGCCCCCTCGCTTCGCTCTCCCCCTCTGCAAGGAGGAAGGGACTGGTATGGATGCTATGAACTAGCTGGAGTAATTGGTGGCTAATGGTTAATTGGGTTTAAGTCATGGCGAAGATTCTGCTGTTCGGGTACGGCAATCCGGGGCGCGGAGACGATGCGCTCGGTCCCGAGTTGAGCGCACGCATCGCGCGTATGCATCTCGCCGGCGTCGAGTGCCAGAACGACATGCAACTGCAAGTCGAACATGTCACCGATCTGCAGGGTTGCGATCAGGTATTGTTCATCGATGCCGACATGTCGTGCGCAGAACCGTTCGAGTTTTGCGAGTGCGGCGCGGTCAAGGACGACAGCTACACCAGCCATGCGATGAGCCCGCCATCTTTGTTGCATGCCTATCGCCAGGTATATCGCAAAGATGCGCCGCATGCTTTTTTGCTGCGCATACGCGGATATGATTTTGAGTTGGGCGATCCGTTGAGCGATAAGGCAACGGACAATCTTGAAGCAGCAATGAGACAGGTCGTTGAATTTTGTTCCGCAGCAAGACCGCCTGTTGGCGGAACAAATTAAAGGCAGGCGGGCTCTAGCCGTTTACTTGAAGCGCCGGGATCGATATTGATAAACGCCGTCCCGCATGCGGCATTCCCTGTTCTAAATTTGTATCCTGTAACCGGCACTTCGTGACATTCCGCAAACGACATATTGCGGTCATTCGAGTTTCCAGCAAGCAGACATTCATGTGATAATAACCGCAAGAATAACAAAAGGCGGTTGCCCGCCCTTTGTTTGATTGCTTATTGCTTGCTTACTGCATTCCAGCGAAAACGCCCCCCACTGTTTCCTAAACGCTGCTCGCTATGCTGACTATTGCCACTGCTGCGGCACTAAGCCAGCCGAGTTCACCGATAAATTTGGTTTCTTCCTTTGACAGCTTCACGTTATTATTGATTTTCGATTCAATTGCATCCAATTCAGTTTGCAATTCTTTCAGCTTTTTTTGTTCGGCATGCAAATCCTTCAGTATTATTTGCTTGTCTGCCGATACATTGGCGCTTGATTTTGCTTCCATAGCGGTTTCCATGATTATGATCTCCTGTCGAAATGTTAATAGAGGAATGTGAAGATCCCACAGGCCACCACATTCCATTCCTGTTCAAATTTGCGTTAAATACTGTTTGCGGCTATTTCCCAAGGTTACCGCTGTCATTCCATCGCTATAATTCTTGTCGCCGCACGATGAATTGGCAGCCCATTTTGCGAGAGGATGCTCTTCTGTAGATCGATGAATGCCTTATTCGCACGCGAGTATTCCCTTGAGGCAATCTCAACCGCGATGTAGTCCTGCGTACTGGGGTAGTGTTTCACTACAGCAGATCTTAAGTCATACCATTTTTTATAAGCATTGGCAGCTTCATATCTCTTTGCTGTCAGCTCATCTTCCCTGCTTGCAGCAAGCGTGACAATTTGTGCGTACTTGTTTCCTTCTTCCGCAAGTTGCTTACCAACATTCAAGTGCACTTTTTCTTCCAGAGTAACAGGTGTCGATGTATCTGCGATTGCGGAAAATGACAAAAGCGATAACAAAACTGTGTTAGCGATTGCAAAAATTGCGGCATTTCCGTTTTTCATATTTAATCTCCATTCAGTTGGTTAGATTTGTTGTGCAAAACTGCCACAAAATAAATAATAGACCTGCTTCCTTACGCCAACCTGAATGGATTACGAATATGCGCGTTCTTATCGTTGAAGACGATCCTCTGCAGGCTGACGTCTTATTTCACGCGTTTCGCAAGCCTGGATATACGGTCACACACGAAAACAACGGCAAACAAGCCGACAATTTGCTGGCCGCACATGAATTTGATGTGGTTATTCTGGATATGGGTCTGCCGGATATGGATGGTGCTGAAATTCTTCGCCGTTTGCGCCATCGCAAGAATAATGTGCCGGTGTTGATTCTGACCGCCCGCGATGATGTGCAAGATCGAGTGCGTGGACTGGATATGGGCGCGGACGATTACCTGACCAAACCGTTTGATATACATGAACTGGAAGCGCGGGTAAGGTCCCTGATCCGGCGGGGGCATTCGGCCAGCGGCGCACAACTACAGATCGGTTCGCTTAGCCTGGATACGGTTGGCCACCTTGCCACCTTGAATGGAAAAACCCTGGAATTTTCGGCGCGTGAGCTGAATGTGCTGGAAATATTGATGCTGCGTGCCGGCCGGGTAGTCAGCAAGGAGCAATTGTGTGAGCAGATTTCCGGCCTTGGGGAATTGGTGAGCGATAATGCCATTGAGGTATACATCTATCGCTTGCGCAAGCATCTTAAATCAGGAGGCATCAATATCCGCACCCTGCGCGGCCTGGGATATATGCTGGAAAAACAGTGACGCATGTCAGGGCCTAGCCAGATTCCGGCTAGCTAAGGATCTGATCTCCGAATTTAACCGGAGAACAACCTGTCAAAATATACAAAGTGGCGCCATTGGAGAGAATATCGGTCCGCGGCAAAAGCAGTACTCCACGATAACAGGATTTGAAGCCCGAAAGCTGTCAGTCGTCGCAGTCTGTAATAACACCCATCATTAGAATTGCATTGACATATATCCCAACAATTCAAGTGGACGGCTAACGGCGGGATCGCTCTTGAATGGCTGAAGGAGACTTCACTCCGCCGGCCCGCCAGATCCGGCAGGCGCCTTCGTCCGACACCATGCAGGGGCCGACCGGCGTGCGCGGTGTGCAGGCGGTGCCGAACAGTTTGCATTCGTCCGGGTAGATCTTGCCCAGCACCACGCGCGCGCAATCGCATCCCGGCGGCATCTCTCCGACGCGCTTGCGTCCTGCCGTTTCGTATCCGGTGAATATTTTGCGTGCATCGTGCGCGGCGAACTTCGCGTTGAGCGCGAAACCCGATGCCGGGATGATGCCGATGCCGCGCCAGTTCGCATCGACGACTTGCATCGCCTTCTTTATTTGCGCTTGCGCCGTGGCATTTCCTCCGGGTCGCACCACCTCGGGGTAGCAATTGTCCAGAAAACATTCTTTCTCGATCAGTTGCCGTATCACCGAATAGGTCGCCGCCAGCAGCGACACCGGCGAAAAGCCCGCGACCGCGGCGGGGATCGCATGCTGTTCGGTCACGAAAGACCACTCCTCCGGCCCCATCACCGTGGCGACATGGCCGGGCGCGATCAGGGCGTCGAAACCCGGTTGCTCTCCGGCCAGCAGCATCGCAACCGCGGGCCAGGTCAGACGGCATGACAACAGCAAGAAAAGATTTTCCGGGATGCCCTCGAGCAACATCGCGGCCACCGGCGCGGTCGTGGTCTCGAAGCCCGCGACGAAAAACACCACCTGTCGTTGCGGATTTTCCCTGGCGATCCGCACCGCTTCCTGCGGACTGGCAACCGGGCGTATGTCTGCGCCCGCGGCCTTGGCCTGTTCCAGAGAGCGAGGCTCCGATTTGGGCACATTCACCGGCACGCGCAGCATGTCGCCGAACGCGACCAGGATCACGCCGGCGTGCAATGCCAACTGCATCGCGAGGTACACATCCTCCTCGGGACACACGCATACCGGACAGCCGGGCCCGGGGATCAGCTCGACGTTCGGCGGCAACGCGCCGCGCAACCCGGCCATCGTGATGGTGCGCTCGTGCCCGCCGCACACGTTCATGATGCGCACGCGGTGTGTGATCGGCAACGCCTTGATCCTGGTGAGCCAGTCCTGCGCGGTAAGTGTCACGCTGATATTCTTTCCGTGGGAATGCAATTGCCGACCATTCTACTCCGGTAATGCGGCCGCAAACATTCTGTAACTCCATGGAACAATCCATCGATCAAACCATCGAATCACGCGATTACCGGATCGTGAGGTTGGCGGCGCCCGATATGGAAATGGCCGATCAATGTGACCTTCGTCACAGACGTATTGTTTTGAAAGCGTAATATTCAATCCAGGTATATTTCTGTGTCAGTCGATGCAGAAAGTTTGGCTTGACTGTATATTAGTAAATGATAATATATTAAAACCTATTGCGCTCACTTTGCAGAGATCATCGATGTCCGAGAAAACTAAACCCGTGCATTTGTGGCAGGAGATCACCCTGACGCTTGCATTGAAGGTCTTCGTGCTGTTCGTCATCTGGGCAGTGTGGTTCTCCGCGCCCGAGGAAAACACCCTCGATGACCAGAAAGTAGCCTCGCAAATCCTTTCTCAACAATCTCCCAAGGATCATAACCATGATGCCGTCCGCTGAACTCGTTGACATTTCGCGGCTGCAATTCGCCGCGACCGCGTTGTACCATTTTCTGTTCGTGCCGCTCACGCTCGGACTTTCCTTCCTGCTGGTCATCATGGAATCGGTCTACGTGATGACCGGGAAGAGAGGTCTACAAGGACATGACCCGGTTCTGGGGCAAGCTGTTCGGCATCAACTTCGCGCTCGGCGTCACCACCGGGCTGACGATGGAATTCCAGTTCGGCACCAACTGGGCGTATTACTCGCATTATGTCGGCGACATCTTCGGCGCGCCGCTCGCGATCGAAGGACTGATGGCGTTCTTCCTCGAATCCACTTTCGTCGGCCTGTTCTTCTTCGGCTGGGACCGGCTGTCCAGGGTGAAGCATCTGATGGTCACGTTCCTGGTGGCGGTGGGCTCCAATCTTTCCGCGCTGTGGATATTGATCGCGAACGGCTGGATGCAGAATCCGGTCGGCGCGGAATTCAACTACCACACGATGCGCATGGAGATGACCAGCTTCACGCAGCTGCTGTTCAATCCGGTGGCGCAGGTCAAGTTCGTGCATACCGTTTCGGCGGGCTATGTGACCGCCTCGATGTTCGTGCTCGGCATCAGCGCATGGTATCTGCTGATCGGGCGCGACAAGGCGTTCGCGCTCAGGTCGATCGCCGTGGCCGCCGGCTTCGGTCTCGCCTCCGCGCTGTCGGTGATCGTGCTGGGCGATGAATCCGGCTACACCGCGGGCGAAGTGCAGCGCGTCAAGCTGGCCACCATCGAAGCGGAATGGCACACCGAAAAGGCGCCCGCGGCCATCACCGCGATCGGTTTCCCGAACGAGGCGACGCAAACCACCGATGCGGCGATCAAGATACCCTACCTGCTCGGCCTGATCGCGACACGCTCGGTCGACCAGGAGATCACCGGCATCGCGGAACTGGTCACCGAGAATGAAGCAAGGATCAGGCAGGGCATGATCGCCTATGCGGCGCTGGAAAAACTGCGCGCCGGCGATACCAGCGATGAGACCAAGGCGGCCTTCGAGAAGAACCAAGGAGAACCTGGGCTACGGCCTGCTGCTGAAGAAATACACGCCCAACGTGACGGATGCCACCGAAGACCAGATCAAGATGGCGGCGCGCGACACGATACCCAAAGTCGCGCCGATGTTCTGGACCTTCCGCATCATGGTCGCGTTCGCGTTCATCATCCTGTTCATCTTTGCCGCTGCTTTTTACTACACCGCCAAGCGCACCATCGCCGAGAAGCGATGGCTGCTGAGGCTCGCGCTGTACTGCATCCCGCTGCCGTGGATCGCCGCCGAGATGGGCTGGATCGTCGCCGAATACGGGCGCCAGCCGTGGACCATCAGCGGCATTTTGCCGACCAGCCTGAGCACGTCCAACCTCAGTGCTTCCAGCGTGTATTTGAGTCTCGCCGGTTTCGTCGGCTTCTACACGCTGCTGCTGGTGGCTGAACTGTACCTGATGTTCAAGTATGCGCGCCTCGGCCCGCAGAGTCTGCATACCGGCCAATACGGCAAAGCATAAGGAGAAAGAGTCATGATATTCGACTACGAAACACTGAAACTGATCTGGTGGCTGTTCGTCGGCGTATTGCTGGTGGGCTTTGCCATCACCGACGGATTCGATCTGGGCATCGGCGCGCTGCTGCCCTTCCTCGGCAGGAACGACGACGAGCGCCGCGTGATCATCAACTCCATCGGCGCCACCTGGGACGGCAACCAGGTCTGGTTCATCACCGCGGGCGGCGCGATCTTTGCCGCATGGCCCGTCGTGTATGCCACCGCCTTTTCCGGCTTCTACTTCGCGCTGATGCTGACGCTGTTCGCGCTGTTCTTCCGGCCCGTCGGGTTCGACTACCGCAGCAAGGTGGCCGATCCGCGCTGGCGTTCCGCCTGGGACTGGGGATTGTTCGCCGGCGGATTCGTGCCCGCGCTGATCTTCGGCGTCGCCTTCGGCAACCTGCTGCAGGGCGTGCCGTTCAGCTTCGACAACGACATGCGCGTGACCTACACCGGCAGCTTCTGGCAATTGCTGAATCCGTTCGGCCTGCTCGCCGGCGTGGTCAGCCTGTCCATGCTGCTGATGCACGGCTCGATCTATCTGCAGATCAGGACCGAGGGCGCGATCGCGGAGCGTGCGCGGCGCGCGACCAAGATCACCGGCGCGGTGTTCATCCTGGCCTTCATCCTCGCCGGCATCTGGATGATGAACGGCATCGACGGTTACCGCATCGTTTCGATGCTGTCCGCCAATGCCGCATCGACCCCGCTCGACAAGGTCGGTGGAAAGATCCGCCGGCGCATGGATGAGCAACTACCACAACCATCCGCTGCTGTGGCTGGCGCCGCTGCTCGGCATCGCGGGCGCGCTGCTGGCGATCGTGCTGTCCGGCGCGAAGAAAGCCATCACGGCATTCATCGCCAGTTCGGTGATGCTCGCCGGCGTGATCTTCACCGCGGGCATCGCGATGTTCCCGTTCATCATGCCGTCGAGTTCGGACCCGCGCAGCAGCCTGACGGTATGGGACGTGGTGTCCAGCCACTTGACGCTGCAGATCATGTTCTGGGTGGTGCTGATCTTCCTGCCCATCGTGCTGGCCTACACCTCGTGGGTGTACAGCGTGCTGCGCGGCAAGATCACGGTCGAAACGGTACGCGCCAACGACCATAACATTTACTGAAAGGAGAAAATCATGTGGTACTTTGCCTGGATGCTGGGAGTGGGACTTGCGATGGCTTTCGGCATCATCAACGTGATGTGGCTGGAAGCGGAATACTTCTGCAGGATCGAACTCGAGGAAGCTCGTGCCGGAAAACATTGAACCAATCCCGGTGAGTTCGGTCGGATTTCGCAGCAATGTTGAATTTAAATATATGAGAGGAAAGAAATGGCACGCGTCGTGATACTCGGTGCAGGCATCTCGGGGCACACCGCCGCGCGATACCTGAACAAATGGATAGGCAAGAACCACGAGATCGTCGTGGTGTCGCCGAATGCCAGATGGAACTGGATACCCTCCAACATCTGGGTCGGCGTCGGGCAGATGACCGAACAGCAGGTCACCTTCGATCTCGCCGAGGTGTACCGCAAGACCCATGTGGATTTCCGCCAGGCCAAGGGCATCTCCATCCATCCCGAAGGCAGCGCGGACAACGCCAAGCCATACGTCACCATCGAATACACGCGTGACGACAAGGCCGGCCGGCAGGAAAACATCGAATATGACTACCTGATCAACGCCACCGGGCCCAAGCTGAACTTCAATGCGACCGAGGGACTCGGCCCCGAGCACGGCCACACCGTCTCCGTCTGCACCGCGCAACATGCGCTGGAAGCCAACCACAAGCTGCAGCAGCAGATCGACGCGATGCGCAGGGGCGAGCATCGCACCCTCGTGATCGGCACCGGCCACGGCATGTGCACCTGCCAGGGCGCCGCGTTCGAGTACATCTACAACGTCGACCACGTGCTGCGCGAAGCGGGCGTGCGCGACAAGGCGCGCATCGTCTGGATCAGCAACGAATACGAGCTCGGCGATTTCGGCATGGGCGGCGTCAACATCAAGCGCGGCGGCTATGTCACCAACGGCAAGACGTTTGCCGAATCGCTGATGGTCGAGCGCGGCATCGAGTGGATCATCCGCGCGCACGTGAAGAAGGTCGAGGCGGGCAAGATCCATTACGAGATGCTGGACGGAACCTTCCACGAACTGGCGTTCGACTTCTCGATGCTGATCCCGCCGTTCGCCGGCGTCGGCCTCAAGGCGTTCAACAAGGCGGAAGAGGACATCACCGGCCAGATTTTCGCGCCCAACGGTTTCATGAAAGTGGATGCCGACTACACCGCGCGCCCCTTTGCGGAATGGAGCGCGCAGGACTGGCCGCAGGACCTACCAGTCGCCGCTGTACAAGAGCCTGTTCGCGGTCGGCATCGCGTTCGCGCCGCCGCACCCGATCAGCAAGGTCATGAAGAGCCCCAACGACACCCAGATCAGCCCGACCCCGCCGCGCACCGGCATGCCCTCCGCCGCGATGGCCAAGGCCGTGGCGATGAGCATACGCGACATGATCAACAGCGGTTCGGACAAGCCGACGCACACCGCCTCGATGGCCGAGATGGGCGCGGCCTGCGTCGCCTCCACCGGCTCGCACCTGTTCAAGGGAACGGCCGCGACGATGACCGTGTTCCCGGTCGTGCCCGACTACGAGAAATATCCCGAGTTCGGCCGCGACATCGACCTCACCTTCGGCGAGATCGGACTGGCCGGGCACTGGATGAAATCGCTGCTGCACTACACCTTCATCTACCAGGCCAAACTGAAACCGGGCTGGTCGATATTACCGGACTAAGGAATGCAATTACTAAATAGGCCGTCATTCCCGCGAAAGCGGGAAACCAGATATTTAAATTAACTGGGCTCCCGCTTTTGCGGGAGCGACTAATCAAGGCTTATTCAGTACACCTTAACCAAATTGTAAATTAAGAGGAAACGAACATGGGAAAAATCACCAACCGCGAACCTTACCAGCAGGCCTACTATCCGCCCGTGCCGACCGGCTTCACGCGCTACATGCGCACCAGCCTGATCTGGCAACTGTGGCGCTTCGTCGTCATCAACTGGAAGATGCTCAAGCTGCTGGCCAATTCGCATCACTGATCGTTGTTTGAGCAAAGAACGAACCGGCTGCATGCTGATGGCGTGCAGCCGGTTTTTATTTTGATCCCAACAAATCCGTTCTATGCAAAGTTGGCAGGGTGATAGCGGCTATTCGGCCTTAGCGGTCTGTGGCTCAGTCTTGGGTCTGAGTTAATAATCGGTGTCCGCTTTGTGGCATGCTGTTAGCATTGCGCTACAGCGTCTACGTGCCAAAAAGCGGAAGTACATTCGTAGTGCCGTTTTTTATGGGAGATAACACCTTGTTTGCATCGTTGAGTCTGTTTAAAATCAAAAAAGAAGGTGCAATGCCCCAGCTTATATGACAAGACCCTCCAGCATATACGGCGTTTTTGTCATCTACTTTACGTTATGCGTCCTAATACTGAACACTAATGTACGAGCTAGCCTTCACCATATTTGGTTTCTTGCTTGGCCTTATACCTCCTTGGTTCTTGAGAAAGCGGAGGTTAAGAACACACTGGTGTGCTCTTAGAGCAGAGATGTCCCAGTGCAAAGAAAAGGCCGAGACGTTGCTGAAAGATAACGTTCAGTCACCTCTATACCGATTGCCCCTAACTGCATATCAAGCGTCTTATCCAATACTGCTAGCTGATGGAGCCGTTGGAGAAAGCGAGGTGCTCGTATTGAGTAGGTTCTACGCTGATCGAGGACATCAATCGTGGGCTAAATAACGCGGCATCAATTTACATGACTGGCGACCTGATGCAGAACAAACTAGCGAGCGAGTTTGAACGAAACAAAATAAAAGCTCGGAACCTGCTCAATCCGCAGAACGGCGGTTCAAGTTTGTACGATCAAGCAAAAGAAATTGTCGATCGAGAAAATTTCTCAAAAGTGGTGAAGTATGGAAGCTTTGATCGCACAACCGGTTCGAGGCGGCGGACGGTGGTGGTACGAATGCGGCGACTTTGCTGTTCGTCGCTGCCGCCGATGAACGATGATGTGACGCGCAAGATAAGATAACCATATGAAATTCATCATGCCCATTCTTCGTCCCGAGCCTCGGGTTCGCTGAAGAGGCTTGGGTTACCTCGATCGGCACTTCGTCGCAGTGGGCGGTATTTCCATGCAAAGACTACTGGATCACGAACGTGTGCGGAACGGACAAGGACTACGCAGACCCTGGTCGTCGCCTCCGGTGGTGTCCGTCGGTGACACGGTCTCTTACTCCGACAAGGAGGGCAACCGAAAGCAGTTTGTTGTCCGGCACATCAACTTCTTCGTGTTCGAGAAAGACGTAGATTTCCAGTCTGGGAGGAAGAGGTTTACTGCAAAGAAGGGTGATACGTCATGCATGCTCTACGACGCCACGAGTCGTGCCGACACTCGTGACACCGAGTACCCGTCAAAAATTGTAATCAAAGATTGTCGTGTGGTGCGATAGCCTCGGCCCAACCCATCATTCCACCCCGGACCTGCGCGAAAAGCCCGCAGGTCGGTGAATTCAAACGTTAGTCGACCAGATTAAGGCGAGGATCGAGTGATACAGATACACAAAGAACGAATGACCATCGCGGCCGTAATCGGCCTGGTAGCCTACGTTGCAGCGGCGGCGGTGGCGAGCGTCGCGAACCCCAGGGAGCCCGGTTTATGGATGAAACTTGCGCCGTTGCTCGCCATGGTCTGCGCTATTGCATTTCTGTTCACGCTCTGGCTGTCTTCGTAAAGGCAAAGGCAGATCGGGGTGGTGGATGCTCGCGCTTCTATTGAGTTTCGTCGGACTCGGCGTTCTCGCCTTCCTTCCGGATCGCGGAACCGCAGGCGAGGTCGCGCAAGAGGAAAATCGCTCGCTGCGACGGTTCCTGTCCTACATACTCTTGAGCAGCGGGCAGCTGATTGTCGCTTTGGTTGCCGTTTTTTCCGTCTATTTGGGCTGGATGTGGTGGGAGGGTCGGCAGCTTAATGCGCTTTGCGCCGAGGCAAACGAAGGGGTCGCCGTCTCCGCTCTACCGGCGCTCGCCGAGAAGTATGGCTTCGCCAGACATTGGGTAGCGCACGGAATTCTCGACCGGAACGGCCCTGGCTGGGTCATGTACGTACCATCAAGCTCGACGATTGGCGAATTTGCGTGTGCGATTCACTACAACGACACGAGGGTTTTGTGGGCGAAAGTGCAGTAGCGGCGCGGCCGCTCAACGCTGACGTTAGGGGGGCGTGATGGACACTGAATCTTGAGACAGGATCATCTCGGCCTATGGCATGCATCGAGAAGCCATGAAATCAGTGAATAGAACTAAAGTGGAACTAAAGGGGTCAGCATCGAATTACTTTCTGCAGCACTTGCAACCCACGTCACCGAATAAGTAATGTGAAGCTGAGCTGACCCCTTTAAATCGGTGGTCTCTGTCCCGAGTTTTCCATGGACCATGCTGAATGCGTTGGTGAGCCGGTGTGAGTGAGTCGGACGGCGGGGCTCAGTCGCCGTCTTCATTCTCCTGCGCCAGTTGATACTTGAGCGTATAGGTATCGTAGTCGAAATCAGTGCTGTCCGAGACCGCGGCCAGAACCAGGGACGCAATGCGCTCCCGCTCCTCCTCGGTCTCGAAGTTTGAGAAGTTGGCCGAGGCCGCCTCGGCGAACAGTTTCTCCGACAGCCGCTTTGCCCGCACTTCGTGGCTCTCGATGTCTGGATTGGCGCCGGGATGGATGTTTTCCTCGATCCAGGTCTCAGCCCACCTCAGGAAGCGCTTGCTCATGACTGCCCACCTATCTCCTGCATCGTATTCGGGGCCGGTTTCCCGGGCCACTGTGACCCACCCGATATTCCGGTCCAAGTAAATAGAAGCTTACTACACAGCATTGCATGCTTCAATTGTCGTTAGATTCTGAACAACCAAGGCAGCCCACATTAATCCATCACCAGCACTGCCGCGCCGCGTATGCGTCCGATGCGCAGGCGCGAGAGCGCTTCGTTGGCCTGTTCCAGCCGGAACGTTTCGATCTCCGTTTTCACTCCGGCCTTCGGCGCGATCTGCATGAATTCCTCGCCGTCGCGGCGCGTGAGGTTGGCGATGGAACAAACCTTTCGCTCGCCCCACAGGATGGAATAGGGAAAGCCGGGGATGTCGCTCATGTGGATGCCCGCGCACACGACGGTGCCGCCTTTCGCGGTGTGGCGCAGCGCTTCGGGGATCAGCGCGCCGACCGGCGCGAACAGGATCGCCGCATCCATCGGTTCCGGCGGTGGCGCATCGGAATCTCCCGCCCACGCTGCGCCCAGTTCGCGCGCGAATTGCTGGCCGGCGCTGTCGCCGGGCCTGGTGAAGGCGAACACCTTGCGCCCCTGCCAGCGCGCGACCTGCGCGATGATGTGCGCGGCGGCGCCGAAACCGTATATACCGATTATCTTTGCGTCACCCGCTGCCGCCAGCGCGCGGTAGCCGATCAGCCCGGCGCAGAGCAGCGGCGCGGCCTCGGCGTGACTGTAACTTTCCGGGATCGCGAAGCAGTAGCGCTGGTCGGCCACGGCGTATTCGGCATAGCCGCCGTTCAGCGTGTAGCCGGTGAAGCGCGCTTCGTCGCAAAGGTTCTCGCGCCCGCTGGTGCAGTAGCGGCAATGGCCGCAGGTGCGGCCCAGCCAGGGCACGCCCACACGCTGGCCGATGCTGAAGCGCGTGACGTTGTCGCCTTTCGCGACCACGCTGCCGACGATCTCGTGGCCGGGGATCAAGGGCAGCTTGGGTGCGGAGAGTTCGCCGTCGAGGATGTGCAGGTCGGTGCGGCACACGCCGCAGGCATGCACCTTGAGCAGGATGTCGTCCGCGCCGTATCCGGGCTGCGGCAGCTCCGCCAGCCGCAGGGCCGCTCCGGGTCTATCCAGAACCATCGCACGCATGATGTCCTCGGGTTGCAGTGAGACAAACGGCCGGATGAATACGGCCGCAAGCAAAGATGGCCGAAATTATAATGCGGAACGAAACCGGGATTGCGTACGGGTTTGTGCTGTTCAGCGGCGAATGCGCTTGTTATCCGCCCTACCCAACGCCATCGGTTTCAACCGTGAGCATCTGATCGAGCAATTCCCAGGTCGAGCGCGCTTCCTGCTCGGTCATCTTTTGCAGCGCGTAGCCCACGTGCACCATCACGAAATCGTCCACCGCGATCGGTTCGTCCTGCAGCATGAACAGGCTCACCTCGCGCATCACGCCCTTGGCGGTGCAGCGCGCGTTGTATCCGTCGATCGAAACGATCTGCATGGGTATACCGAGGCACATGTTATGAAGTCATTTTAAATTTTCACTAGAACCGTATCTGCTCCTTCCCCCTTGCAGGGGGAGGGATATGGATTGCGCGTATGCAAGTTTACTCCTGATTGCAACAGCGATGTAAGGTTGTAACAATTCGAAACAAGAGCAAATTACTCAGTTGATTTTTAATCCCGGAGTGCTAGATTAAGCACCTCATCTGCTCGCGGTTTCGCTCACATGAATAACCGTCGCAAGACTCTGATCCTCGGCATCGGCAACACCCTGTTGCAGGATGAGGGAGCGGGTGTGCATGCGATACGGAAGCTGTCGGAACAGATCGTGCAACGCGACGACATCGAACTGATGGACGGCGGCACGCTGAGCTTCACGCTCGCCGGCGCGATCGAGGATGCGGAACACTTGATCGTCATCGACGCCGCGCAACTCGGCTGCGAGCCCGGAGCTACGCAGGTATTCGAGGGCGATGCGATGGATGCCTTCGTCGGCGGCAACCGCAAGCTTAGCGTGCACGAGGTCAGCCTGATCGACCTGCTGATGATCGCGCGCCTCGCCGAACGACTTCCCCAAAATCGCGCGCTGATCGGCATCCAGCCCCGCGACATCGACTGGGGCGAACTGCCCTCCCCGCCGGTCGCCGCCGGAATTCAACAAGCCTGCGACCAGGCCTTGCAACTCGCAGCGGAGTGGCAGTCATGAATCTGCCCATCAATAATCTGAATGGCATCCCCATCAAAATCGAAATTCCGGAGGAATATTCCGTCGGCAACATCCGCGCGCTGCTGGCGGAGATCGCCGCGCGCCTGAAAAAGCTGGCTGAAAACGGCGAGGCCGGAATGATAGACCTGAACAGCCTGCCGTTCGCGCCCGGCGAATATGAACAGTTGCGCCAGACTCTCGGGCAGGGTGAAGTTTCCGCGCGCATCGAGGCCATCGGTGCCAGCGAGATCATCGAGACGGGCTACCCCGGCGTGTGGTGGGTGACGCATTACAACGTGGAAGGCGACATCGTTGCCGACCTGCTGGAGATCACGCACATCCCCGAGATACTCAAGAGCCAGCCGGAGGATATCGGCGAAGGGCTGGAATTGTTGAAAGCTCAACTAACCAGTGAGCAATTGACAAGTGAGTGATGACGATAATGCCATGTCTTCTACCCCCACCCTAACCCTCCCCCTGCAAGGGGGAGGGGAAGTGGCTCCTTCCCATTTTCAGGGGGAAGGCTGGGATGGGGGTGACAGCCTGAGATGCGTGACGGAATTTCAAAGCGACGAGGTGCAACCATGATCGAACACGACACTTTGGGTGAACGTCTCGCGCAACAGGGCATCAGCCGCCGCGCGTTCCTGAAATTCTGCACCGCGATGGCGTCGCTGATGGCGCTGCCGCCCGGCTCCGCGACGGCGATCGCCGAATCGCTGATCAAGGCCAAGCGTCCCTCGGTGATCTGGCTGTCGTTCCAGGAATGCACCGGCTGCACCGAGTCGCTGACGCGCTCGTATTCGCCGACGCTGGAGAGCATGATCTTCGACATGATCTCGCTCGACTATCACCACACGCTGCAAGCCGCTTCCGGTTACGGCGCGGAAAAATCGCGCGACGATGCGATGCAAAGATTTTTCGGCAAATACCTGCTGCTGGTCGACGGCTCGATCCCGTTCAAGGACAACGGCATCTATTCCACCATCGCCGGGCGCACCAATCTCGACATGCTGCAGGAAGCCGCAAAAGGCGCGGCGGCGATCATCGCGGTCGGCACCTGCGCGGCGTTCGGCGGCATCCCGAATGCCAAGCCGAACCCGACCGGCGCTATCGCGGTGTCTGACATCATCAAGGACAAACCCATCATCAATATCTCCGGGTGCCCTCCGATCCCCGCGGTGATCACCGGCGTGCTGGCGCATTACCTCACCTTCGGCGATCTGCCCGAACTCGACGAATTGGGCCGCCCCAAGTCATTCTACGGCGAGACCATCCATGACCGCTGCTACCGCCGCCCGTTCTACGACCAGGGCAAGTTCGCCAAGACCTTCGACGACGAGGGTGCGCGCAACGGCTGGTGCCTGTTCGAGCTGGGATGCAAGGGGCCGACCACGCACAACGCGTGCGCCACGACCAAATGGAACGGCGGCACCAGTTTCCCGATCGAATCGGGGCACGGCTGCCTCGGCTGCTCGGAGCCGCATTTCTGGGATGCGGGCAGTTTTTACAGCGCGCTGTCGATGCCCTCCAGCCCGCTGAAGCTGGCCACCGAGGCGGTGGTCGCGGGCGCGGCAGTCGGCGCCGCGGTATCCGTGGCCAACCGGATGAAGAAGGGTGCGGCGAAGTCGGCTCACCAGACCGCAACCATCAACGATCTGAAGAAATGATGAATGAAAAATTCAAATTTCACCAAAATGCGGCGCGCAGAAAAAATTTCTTGCTTACATATTGCCCATATGCGACGCAGCGAAATTTTTTACGCACCCCAGCAGTTTGGCGAACTGTGAATTTTTGAGGCGATCATGAACGAAGATCTGTTTCTGACCTGGGTACGCAGCACCGGACTCGACATCGCGCTCGGCATCTTCGTGCTGGGCACGCTGTGGCGGTTGTTCGAGATCTACACGCTAGGACGCAAGCCCGATCTCGCCGCTCCGCGCCATCGCGCCGGCGCATCCGGGCTGCACACGATGTTCCGCCGCTCCGTCCCGCCGCCCGGCATGTTCAAACGCTCGGCCATCAGTTACGTGGGCGGTTACATATTCCACATCGGACTGTTCGTTGTCGTATTCCTGTTTGCACAACATATCAAACTGATCCAGTCGCTGACCGGCCTGTCTTGGCCGGCCCTGCCGGCACAGTTCATCGACGCAGCGGCGGTGGTCACGCTGGCGACCATGCTGCTGGTGCTGGTGGAGCGCATCAACAAACCGGTCAAGCGCTTCCTCTCCACCTTCGGGGACTATTTCGCGTGGGCGCTGACCTTCCTGCCGGTATTGACCGGCTATCTGGCGACCAAGCACCTGCTGCTGCCCTACACCACGATGCTGGCATTGCATATCCTCAGCGCGGAATTGCTGCTGGTCTTTCTGCCCTTCACCAAGCTGATCCATGTGTTCACGCTGTGGGGATCGCGCTGGTACAACGGCGATGTGGATGCGAAAAAAAATTAGTGTCGGGATGAGCTGTCGAAGCCAGGCTGATGCTGAGGATCGTACTCGACAGGCTCAGGCCGGTTATCGACATCGCTGCATACCATCTGTAGGAGATCGTATGACAGCCACACTCGACAAAGGAATCAGCGTCCTCAAGGAAGTGATCGACGCGCCGATCGCGAGCTACTTCAGCAGCTGCGTGCATTGCGGCTTGTGCGCCGAAGCCTGCCTGTTCTATACCGAGACCGGCGATCCCAAGTACACGCCGATCCACAAACTGGAGCCGCTGCGCCGCGTGTACCAGCAGGAATACACGCTGCTCGGCAAGTTCGCAAAGATGCTGGGCTTGTCCAAACCGGTCAGCGACGCA
>CAVSAB010000010.1:0-143718 GCA_963725835.1 uncultured beta proteobacterium
GAGTCATGACCAAAATCTTCAAATTTCATGCGTTGCGCAACCTGCTGTTCGTGCTGATCCTGATCGGCGTTGCGACCGGCCTGGGTTATCTCGCCACGCGCCATCATGTGCAGCGCGATGTCACCTACAACACGATCAACAGTCTGGAGCCCTCCAGCATCGAGGTGCTCAAACAACTGGACGGCCCGGTGAACATCGCCGTGTATGCGACCGAAGAGGACGCGCGGCTGGGCGACATACGCAAGATCATCCGCGATTTCCTGTCGCTCTATCAGCGCTACAAGCCCGACATCCATCTGGTCTTCATCGACCCCCAGAAGGAAGCCGACAAGGCCCGCGCGGCGCAGATCCGCTTCAACGGCGAAATGGTGATCGAATATGCCGGGCGCAGCGAACACCTGACCAAGATCAACGAGCCCATCCTCACCGGCACGCTGCTGCGCCTGGCGCACACCCGCGACCAGACCGTGATGTATCTGGATGGGCACGGCGAGCGCAAGCTGGACGGCATCGCCAACTTCGACCTCGGTTCGCTGTTCGGCGCCAAGCTCAAGCAGAGCGGGTTTCACCTCGGCAGCCTCAATCTGGCGCTGGCGCAGGAAGTGCCCGGCAATGTCAGCGTACTGGTCATCACCCAGCCGCAGCTCGACCTGATGCCCGGCGAAGTGGACAAGCTGCTGCGCTATGTCGATCATGGCGGCAACCTGCTCTGGCTGGTGGACGCCGAGCCCTTGCACGGGCTGGAACGCCTCGCGGAAAAGCTCGATCTGATATTGCCGCCCGGCATCGTGATCGACCCGGCTGCCATCGAAATGAAAGCCCCCGCAGACTGGTCGCTGGGCGCCATCTATCCGCCCCATGCGATCACGCACAATTTCAACCTGACCACCGCCTTTCCTTCCGCGCGGCCGCTGCTCTGGAATGAGAATACGGACTGGCAGCACAACGTGCTCGTGGAAGTCGCGCCGCGCGGCTGGGTGAGCCGCGACAAACCCAAGGATGATGCAGCAAAGCCGCATTTCGACAAACGGCAAGACACCCCCGGCCCCGTGGTCATCGCGATGGCATTGCAGCGCAACATCAATGACAGGGAACAGCGCATCGTCGTCGTGGGCAACGGCGCATTCCTCTCCAACAGTTTCGCCGGCAACGGCGGTAATGTGGACCTGGGCATGAACATGGTGAACTGGCTAGCCGGCGAGGAACATCTCATCACGCAGAAACTGCGTCCCGCAAAGGACAGCAAGCTGGAGTTGAGCGCGATGCAGCTCAGGCTGATCAGCATCGGCTTTTTGCTTGGCCTGCCATTGCTGCTGGCAGGCGGGGGAATATTTATCTGGCGCAAGCGCCGCAAAGCCTGAAAGATCGCCACACAACTACTGCGCTTGCTGATACTGCGTTAAATAACAGCTCAAAATCCTCATGTACTAGATTGTACATTCCGGTTTTTCGCTATTTTTCGCCTTGTCTCAGCATCGCTCGCTACATTGTGAGGCGGTCTTTGTTGGTTAACAGCAATTCAACCTGAAGTGGAGGGGCAGCATGAACAGCTACATCATACGAAGTGGGTGGATTGTAGCAATGCTGGTTGCAGGGGTAATGATTGCATTGCCTGCGCAGGCGGCGAGCTTTGATTGTGCGAAGGCAAGCACAAAGGTCGAGCACCAGATTTGCGACAACCCTGTAATCTCGAAGCTGGATGAGGATATGGCTGCGGTATTTAAAGCTGCGCTGCAAGACGAGAAGCAGGCCGAGACAATCCGACAGTCGCAGCAGAAATGGATTAAGGAGCGCAATGGCTGTGCTGATGCGGAGTGTATAAAGCATGCTTACGAGGCACGCCTGTCATCATTCGCTGTTAATACATCCGCAAGCGGCAGCATCAACACACAACACGATTCCGAAAATCCTATTGCGGCCCAATCAGGGGTACGCAAAAACTATGAACTTCTTGTCGGCAAAGGTACGGAGATCTGTGAGGAATACGAAAAAAACCTGAATTCGTTTCCAGAAGACACAACGCGGTTCGGGAGGCCATTTAATCCCGTATTTAAAGGGTTCAGCAAACCAGTATGGAATGACATGTCACCTGGCGAAAAAATACTTTTCAAAATTGACGATTTTGTGTGGCAGCGGGACGCCAACCCAGCGTATTACGTTAACAAAACTTATTGGGGCGGCACCAAGAAGGAATTTATCCAGGCCAAGAAGGCATTCAAGGAAGACAGTCAAAGGGTTTACTGGAATAGAGAAATCAGCAAGATTGATATCGATAACGACGGGATTCTGGAGAATGTTGTTGCGGCGAATTTCAGGGGAGGCGGCGGCTCGCTTCTGCTGGTTGTCAACGACGATTTGACCGGCATAGATTACGCAAGGACGAAATTGGTAATGCGGCATCCGGGGCGGAAGGAGTTGGGGATACTGAGAACTTATGCGTCTGGCGAATGGAAACTGCCGTCGAGTACAGGGAGTTCAGAAAATACCATCGTTAAAGATTCGCTCCATGCAGCTTACTATGGCGTATTCACATACAAGGGAAAAACTTATTTTGACCTGTGGTGGGAGGACCCGGTTTCAGAGACGAAGGATGGTCTGCATTCCCGCCTGAATTTTCAAGATAGCCGTCTTCGCGTTTTCTTTGCGGAAAAGAACCACGTGAAAGAAATTTGCACTTACCAACTCATCACTCAATAGCGCCTCAACGAACACTAGGGGTCAGAGTGAATTGTTTTTAGCCTGATGATTTTTGCAGAACGCGATGCCACATAAAATAATAGAGGCAGACCACGGATATTTTGCTATCACACCAATCATGAGTTCAAACCCGATTGATTTTTGCCAATGTAACCCGTCATGCCTGAACTCCCCGAAGTAGAGATCACGCGGCGCGGGCTTGCCGCGCATCTCACCGGACTCACGATTGCGGACGCCGTCATCCGCAACGGCAGCCTGCGCTGGCCGATCCCGAAAAACCTGCCCAAGCTGTTGCGCGGACAAAAGATACGTTCGCTCAAGCGCCGCGCCAAATATCTGCTGATGGATTGCGGCAGCGGCACATTGATCCTGCATCTGGGCATGTCCGGCAGTTTGCGCATCCTGCCCGCGAACACGCCACCAGATAAGCATGACCACTTCGATCTGATGTTGAGCAACGGCACGCTGATGCGCTTGCGCGACCCGCGCCGCTTCGGCGCGGTGCTGTGGCATGGCGGTGATCCGGCTACCCATCCGCTGCTCGCCGAACTTGGGCCGGAACCGTTAGATGATGAGCATCCTAATGAAGATCGGATTTCGATGCGCGCTATCTCTACGAAGCCACGCGCGGGCGCAGCGCCAGCATCAAGCAATGCATCATGGATAGCCGCATCGTGGTCGGCGTGGGCAACATCTACGCCAACGAAGCGCTGTTCCGCGCCGGTATCAAACCGCAACTCGCCGCCGGAAAACTCAGCCTGCCGCGCTGCGAAAAACTGGTCGAGGCGATCCGCGCAACGCTCAACGAGGCGATCAAGCAGGGCGGCAGCAGCCTGCGCGACTTCGTCGATACTTCGGGCCAGCCCGGCTACTTCCAGCAGACCTATTGGGTGTACGGCAGGGCAGGCGAACCGTGCCGGCGTTGCGGTGCGACTATCAAGCAAACCAGGCAGGGGCAGCGTTCCAGTTTCTATTGTGGGAGTTGCCAGAGGTGATTGCGGTTGTGCTAGAGTGATGCGCCACTATAAATTGGTTCAAACCCGCTAAATGCCGATGATTTGAGTGCATTGCACTGATTGGCAATAAACTGTATTTTTCGCATCCTTAACCGGAGGAAACATGAAATATTTCGTGCTTGCCGTTGCGCTGTTGCTCGTTGCCTGCGACAAACCAACCGCGCCCAAGATCGCTGCGCCGCAGCGCGAAGCGCTGGATAAAGCCAAGGCTGTAGATCAGGCAGTGCAACAAAATACCGAGGAAGAGAAGAAGAAGATCGAGGATGCGGAGAAGTAGCCATTGTTCGGCCAAGCTCACCACGAGCAGATGCGCCTTGTGTCGAGAGATACATCGAAGCGCCGCAGCGAACGATTTGCAGGTTTGTCGAAGCTATAACTGAAATTAACGAGTCCATGAAAATCATCCCGCGCCACTTGATCGCCATCGTCCTGATCGCTGTCGCAAGCGTGCCTGCTGCTCGCGCCGAGCAGTTGCCGCGCCCCGACCATGTCGTGGTGGTGATCGAGGAGAATCGCGGTTATGAGCAGGTCATGGACAGGCTGAATATCAATTCCTATATTCAGGCGCTGGCCATGCGCGGTGTGCTGTTCACGCAATCTTACGGTGTAGCCCATCCGAGCCAGCCCAACTATCTGGCACTGTTTTCCGGCACTACACACGGCGTCACCAACAATGCCTGCCTCGACAGTTTCGACTCGGATAACCTTGCGACTCGGTTGCTGGATAAGGGATTGACCTTTGCCAGCTTTGCCGAGTCGTTGCCCGAGGTGGGTGATGTCAGCTGCATATCCGGCGCGTATCATCGCAAGCACAATCCGGTGTCGAACTGGCAAGGCAAGCGGCTTGCCGCAGAATTGAACAAACGATTTGCCGATTTTCCGCAGGATTTTTCCAGGCTGCCGACCGTCTCCTTTGTGATCCCGGACCAGGATAACGACATGCACGATGGCAGCTTCAAGGATGCGGACGACTGGCTGAAAACGCGCATCGCGCCCTATGCAGACTGGGCGATGGAACACAACAGCCTGTTGATACTCACCTGGGACGAGGACAATTACCAGGCGGACAATCACATCGTGACGATAATGGTGGGCCCGATGGTGAAGCCGGGCAAGAGCGCCCAGCGCATCAACCACTACAGCGTGCTGCGCACGCTGCTCGATTTTTACGGCCTGCCCGCGCTCGGGGCGAGCCATGATGCGGAAGCCGATCAAGGATGTTTGGCAGAAGCGCTGACGGTTGTAGGAGCGGGCCATGCGCGGTGTTGGCAGCACCTAGCATCGCAGAGCATGGCCCGCTCCTACATTTTTGGAAGATGCTATTTTCCTTTGGCGGCCATCAGCTTGTCATACTTGGCTTGCAGCTGTTCCTTGCTTTCCTTGTACTCGGGGTTCATCGGAATGCAATCCACCGGGCACACCTCGACGCACTGCGGCGTGTCGTAGTGACCCACGCATTCGGTGCATTTGTTGGGATCGATGACATAAATGGTATCGCCTTGCGAGATCGCGTCGTTCGGGCATTCCGGCTCGCATACGTCGCAGTTGATACATTCATCGGTGATCATGAGTGCCATGCTCGTCTTCCTCTATCTAAGTAGTTCCGGGTGATTCAATTCTGCGGTGATCGGTTTTTTTGCTGCAATTTTTCCATGACATAGGGCGAAACGAACTTGCTGACGTCCCCGCCGAAGCGCGCGACCTCGCGCACCATGGTCGCCGAGATGAAAGTGTACTGTTCCGCCGGCGTCAGGAACAGCGTTTCGACCTCGGGATACAGATTGCGGTTCATGCCCGCCAACTGAAACTCGTATTCAAAATCCGACACCGCGCGCAGTCCGCGCAACACCACGCGCGCATCGTGCACCTGCACGAAGTTCATCAGCAGGCCGTTGAAACCTTCCACGCGCACATTGGGAAAATTCGCGAACACCTCGGCCGCGATCTCCACCCGTTCATCCAGCGTGAACAAGGTATGCGCGCGGCTTTCCGCCACCGCCACGATGACTTCGCCGAACAAGCCCGGCGGCACGCCGCACGACATCCTCATGTCCGCGCGTGATGGGATCGAACGTACCCGGATAAACAACTTTTATCACTTGTGGAAACTCAATAGTTGAAAATGTACCTGTCCCGCCTTGCCGGATTTGATCGTTTGCCAAGGCGGCGGGACATCGATCGCCGCGCCCGACTCGACATACACCACGCCGTTTTCGTTCAGTCGTTGCGGCAGGATTTCCAGCAATCTGGGCAGATAATCGCTCTGAAACGGCGGATCCAGGAAAATCACGTCATATTTTTGCGCATCACGGGATGCGAATTCTAGCCCATCCTGCCCCTGAACGAACACATTTGCACAGCCCAGCTTTTTGACATTGTCCTGCAATGAGAGCAGCGCCGCGCGGTTCTTTTCCACCATCACCACCCGCTCGGCTCCGCGCGAAGCGGCTTCGAGCCCCAGCGCGCCGCTGCCGGCAAACAGGTCCAGGCAGGTGCGCCCGTACAGTGTTTGCCCCAGCCAGTTGAACAAGGTCTCGCGCACGCGATCCGGGGTGGGCCGCAATCCTTCTGCATCGGGAAAACTGATCATGCGGCTGCGCAGTTCGCCGCCAATGATCCTGACCTTATTCAAGGGCATCTCTAAAAATCCACATTTCATCCCAACTGCTGTGTTGCGGAAAAAATTTCTTGCTTACATATCTATCATATGCGGCGCGGCGAAATTTTTTCCGCGCCTTGCATTTGGGCGAACTCTGAATTTTTTGAGACGCCCTCAACTTATAGCCCGTTATTTCACTACCTCCGGTGCACCCACGATCACCGTCGCCATCGCCTGCGGATCGATGTGGCGCGCGAACGCAGCGCGGATCTGCGCCACGGTCACCTGATCGATGTTGCGCGTGAAATCGTCCAGATAGGTCAGCGGCAGATCGTAGAAACCGATGACGCTCAGGTATTCGAGTATCTTGCGGTTGCTGTCGATGCGCAGCGGAAAGCCGCCGATGATGTTCTGTTTGGCAGCCAGCAACTCCTTTTCGGTCGGGCCTTTGGCGATGAAGTCAGCCAGTGTGTTGCGCACCAGTTTCAGCGCTTCATCGGCCTGCTCCTTCTTGGTTTGCAGCCCGATCTGGAACTCGCCGGGTTGCTTGAGCGGCATGAAATAGCTGTAGACGCTGTAAGCCAGGCCCTTCTTTTCGCGCACCTCGTTCATCAATCGCGAAGCAAAACCGCCTCCGCCCAGCGTGTAATTGCCGACAAACAACGGGAAATAATCCGGGTCGCCGCGCGCGATGCCCGGCGCGCCGATCAGGATATGACTTTGCGTCGCGGGATGAGGGATGCGCTGTTCGCTCGCGGCGATCTTCATCACGACCTTGGGCAAGGCTGCAGGAGGAGGGGATGTCGGCAGCTGTGCGGTGAGCTGCTGCGCGATCGCTTCAGCCTGGGAGCGGGTAGCATCACCCATGATGGCGACCACTGCATAGGCGGCCTGGTAATGAGAATGATAGAAGTCCTTGAGGTCTTGCACGGTGATTTTTTCCACCGTACCGACTTCGCCTGATTCCCGCAAAGCATAAGGATGCGTGGCGAACACCGCCTTCTGGAAAGCCCGCTCGGCGATGTTTTCCGGTCTGGTATCCGCCTCTTTCAGGTCGGCGATCAGGCGCACTTTTTCCCGCGCCAGGATCGCTTCCGGAAACAGCGGGTGTTGCAGCACGCGCGCCATGATGTCCAGAGCCTTGTCTCGTTGTGCGGCGCTGCTTAACGTGCGCAATGAAACGCTGGCGCGATCCTGATCGAAGCCTCCGCCAAACTGCGCGCCGACGTCCGCCATGCCGCGTGAAATCTCGTCCTCGTTCAAACCCTCAGAACCGGAGTCCAGCAACTGATGGGTCAGACCCGCCACGCCGGATTTCTCGGGTGTGTCAAAGCTGCTGCCCGCCTGGAGGGTCACCGCAACATCCAGCATCGGAATGTCATGATCTTCCACGAACAACACCTTCGCACCGCTGGCGCTTTGCCAGTGCTGAATATTTGGGGTGGCATATGCAATGGCCGATGCGAAACAAAGGGCGACGGCAAGCAATTGACCGAAATGCTTATGCAAAGTTTTAGCGAACATAGGACGATCCTCCTTCGGACTGGTGTTTCGGCTTGCCGGAAAGCGGCTGCGGATCGAGCACCGCGACCGTCAGGTTGTCGTCCTGCAGAAATTCCCTGGCGACTTGCTGCACTTGCTCGGCAGTCACCGCCTGCAGTTTTTCCAGCATCACCGGGATCGCCTGATAACCCAGGCCGATGCTCTCCAGTTGGCCGATCTGCATCGCCTGATAGAACACCGAGTCGCGTTTATAAACCTCTCCTGCCATGACTTGCGCCTTGACGCGTTTCAGTTCGTCCGCATTCACGCCGTCCTTTACCACCAATGCGATCTCCGCGCGCAACGCATTCTCGGCATCCTGCACAGTCTTGCCGGTGCTCGGTGTGGCGTCCAGAGTGAACAGGCTCGGCCCGCGCGATATGGAGTCATAGCTCGCGCCCGCGTCGCTGGCAACCTGTTGATCACGCACCAGATGCTGGTTGAGGCGTGCCGAACCGTTGCCGTCCAGCACCCCCGCCAGCATTTCCAGAGCGTAAGGTTTCCAGTCCTGCTTGGGATCCTTCAGAACCGGGGTGTGGTAGGCCATCACCAATTGCGGCAGTTCGGCCGGCGCTTTCACTACCACGCGTTTGATACCGATCTGTTTCGGTTCGGAGTAGTCGCGCCGCACCGGCAGCGTATGTTTGGGGATGGCACCGTAATAGCGCTGGGCCAGCGCGAACACGTCGTTGTGGTTTACGTCACCGGCAATCACCAGCGTGGCGTTATTGGGGGCATACCAGCGGTTATACCAAACCTTGGCATCATATACCGAGAGCTTTTGCAGGTCGCTCATCCAGCCGATCACGGGGTTGTGATAAGGATGTTCCTCGTAGATCGTCGCCATCATGATCTCGTTCATCAGCGATTGCGGGTCATCGTCGGTGCGCATGCGCCGCTCTTCCATGACCACTTTGATCTCCTTGCCGAATTCCTTCGCGGTCAGATTCAGGTTCTGCATCCGGTCGGATTCCAGTTTCATTGCGAGCGGCAATCTGGATTTGTCCAGTTGCTGGAAATATGCGGTGTAGTCGGTGCTGGTAAAAGCGTTCTCGCGTCCGCCGGCCGCAGCGATACGTTTGGAAAATTCTCCGGCCGGCACGGTCTTGGTTCCCTTGAACATCATATGCTCCAGTGCATGGGAGATGCCGGTGGTTCCGGTGTTCTCGTCCATGCTGCCGACCTTGTACCAGACCTGCTGCACCACCACCGGCGCGCGGTGGTCTTCCTTGACGATGACTTTTAAGCCGTTCGCCAGCGTGTGTTCGAATACTTCCGCTTGCGCGACATTGATCGACCAACCCAACAACAATAATATATAAAACAGGACAGATCTCATATTCACATTAAATCCTTCCACAAAAAATCGGAACCTTAAATTGATAATCGGCATAAAATGCGCGCGCATTATGAGGCATTAAAGCACCTGCAGACTATGCAGATTTGCCGATAACCACATGATTGACACAGGCATCATGCCGGTGCAGCCCCTTTCAATCACCCTGCCGGCCGTTGCGCCAATATCCGGCTATTGCTTCGAATATTCTATAATCCAACGATGTTCAGCTTCCTGAAAAATAAATCACCCGGCTTTGAGAGCAGCAAGTCCGACACAGACAAATCTGCTTCAAGTTGGTTCGCGCAACTCAAGTCCGGCCTGGCGCGGACTGGCGGCCAGCTGAACGACCTGTTCGGCCGCGGCGGCAAAATAGACGACGATATGTTCGAGGAGCTGGAAACCATCCTGATCACCTCGGATGTCGGAATGGATGCGACCCGATCGTTGCTTGCTGATTTGCGCCACCGCGTCAAGGAACAACGCCTGAGCGAAGCGTCGCAACTCAAGGAAGCGCTGGCGCATTGCCTGCTCAAACTGCTCCAACCGCTGGCACAGCCGCTGCAGGCTCCAGACCGGGTCAAGGTTCACAAACCATTTGTCATCATGATGGTGGGAGTGAACGGGGCAGGAAAAACCACCTCGATCGGCAAGCTGGCGAAATTTTTGCAGGGACAGGGCTTGTCGGTGATGCTTGCGGCAGGCGATACCTTCCGCGCAGCGGCGCGCGAACAGTTGATGGTTTGGGGGGAACGCAACAACGTGACGGTCATCGCGCAGCAAGGCGGCGATTCTGCCGCGGTGATTTACGACGCGGTTCAGTCGGCGCAGGCGCGCAAGATAGACGTGGTGCTGGCCGATACAGCCGGGCGCCTGACTACCCAGGCGCAGCTGATGGAGGAGATCAAAAAAGTCAAGCGCGTCATCGCCAAAGTCATTTCCGATGCTCCGCATGAAGTGTTGCTGGTGCTGGATGCCAATACCGGGCAGAACGCGCTGAGCCAGGTCAAAGCCTTCGATCAGGCGCTCGGTATCACCGGACTGATACTGACCAAATTGGACGGTACGGCCAAGGGCGGCGTGATCGCGGCGATAGCCAAGGCGCATCCGATCCCGGTGCGATTCATCGGCGTGGGCGAGGGTCTGGAGGATTTGCGGCCTTTCGTCGCGGAGGAATTTGTCGCTGCTCTGCTGGGACTGGATGAATGATCGCCTTTAACCAAGTTCACAAACGTTACCCGGGCGGCTATCAGGCACTGAAGAACGTTACATTTGAGATCGCCGAGGGGGAATTGGTGTTCCTCACCGGACATTCCGGCGCCGGCAAGAGCACCCTGCTCAAGCTCATCGCCGGGATCGAACGGCCAAATCTCGGCAGCGTGCTGGTCAACCACCAGAATGTCGGCGTACTCAAAAGTCGCGCACTGCCTTACCTGCGCCGCAACCTCGGCATCATTTTCCAGGATCACAAGCTGCTGTTCGACCGCAATGTGTTCGACAATGTTTTGTTGCCGCTGCAGATCTGCGGCTTCGAGTACCGCGAAAGCCACAAACGGGTGCGCGCCGCACTCGACAAGGTGGGTTTGCTCAAACGAGAGAAATCCAACCCGATCGCCTTGTCCGGCGGGGAGCAACAACGATTGTGCATCGCACGCGCCATCGTGAATCGCCCGTCGATTCTGCTTGCCGACGAACCGACCGGGAATCTGGACGCGGAATACGCGCAACAGATCATGGCGATCTTCAATGCTTTCCATCAGGTCGGCGCGACCTTGCTGATCTCTACACACGACGAAAGCATCCTGCAAAATACCGGTCAGCGCGTGCTCGCGCTCAAGCATGGGGAGCTGCAGACATGAGGCACGCGCTCGCGCAAAACATCGGCTATTTCCGGCGCATGTTTGCCTCGCCGCTCGCAGGAACCCTCAACATCCTGGTCATCGGCATCGCGCTCAGTCTGCCTGCCGGCATGTATGTGCTGCTGCAGAACGCACAGGGCCTGGTTGCGAAACTGTCCGACACACCCCAGATCAGCCTGTTCATGGACACGGATGCGAATACGGACGATGTAGACAAGCTGCGCAAATTGCTGGAACAGCATCCGGCCATAGCCCGTGTCGAATTCGTCCCGCGCGCGCAAGCGCTGGAGCAACTCAAGCAAAGCACCGGACTCGCAGATGTGATCGGAGGACTGCAGAGGAACCCGCTGCCGGATGCTTTCACCGTTTTCCCCAAACCGCGCACGGCACAGTCGCTGGATGAGCTGCGCGTCGGACTGGCAAAACTGCCAAAAGTCGAACTGGCTCAACTCGACTCGGAGTGGGCATACAAGCTCGAAGCGCTGCTTAAATTCGGGCGGATGCTTGTGCTGATACTGGCCAGTCTACTCAGCCTCGCGCTGGTTGCCATCACATTCAATACGATCCGCCTGCAAATCCTCACCCAGCGCGAAGAAATCGAAGTATCCAAACTGATCGGAGCGACCAACGGATTCATCCGCCGCCCGTTCCTGTATTTCGGCGCGGCGCAGGGGCTGCTCGGCGGCATCACGGCCTGGCTCATCATCAACCTCAGCTTGCTGCTGCTCAACTACCAGCTCGGCACGCTTGCGCATCTCTACGCCAGCCAATTCACGCTGCATGCGCTCTCGCCGGGAGACAGCCTCACGCTGCTGCTGTTTTCGATGTATCTCGGCTGGCTGGGGGCATGGTTATCAGTGGCACGGCATCTGTCGCAGATCGAACCGCGCTAAAAAGGCGCGAAGCACGAATTGCGCAGAACACGGCCCCGAATCAAGGTCGTAAAGTCCTGCTTCATACACATGTGGTATTGTTGTTACCTGGACGCTCTCGGGATTAGAATCCCGCATTTGGCGCAGCAGGATTGTGAATGACTATTTTCCCGGATTGAAATTGTCCTCACCATGCATGGCAAACACGATCATGATCCACAGTGACAACCTTTCCACCGAACCGCGCCTGATTTCGGCAGCGCCCGCCTCCGCACACGAGGAGGCACTGGAACGCGCGCTGCGTCCCAGACAGCTCGACGAATATGTCGGGCAGGAAAAGATCCGCGGACAATTGGAGATATTCATCGAGGCGGCCAAGCGGCGCAAGGAGGCGCTTGATCACGTGCTGTTGTTCGGACCTCCCGGCCTGGGCAAGACTACGCTGGCCCAGATCATCGCGCGCGAGATGGGCGTGAATCTGCGCCATACTTCCGGACCGGTGCTGGAGCGCGCCGGGGATCTTGCCGCTTTGTTGACCAATCTCGAACCGAATGATGTGCTGTTCATCGATGAGATCCACCGGCTGTCCCCGGTGGTGGAAGAGATCCTTTATCCGGCGCTGGAGGATTATCAGATCGACATCATGATCGGCGAAGGCCCTGCGGCACGTTCAGTGAAGCTGGACCTGCCGCCTTTCACACTGGTAGGCGCAACCACGCGCGCGGGGATGCTGACCAATCCGCTGCGCGACCGTTTCGGCATCGTGGCGCGACTGGAGTTCTACACGCCGGACGAATTGCAGCGCATCGTGATGCGCTCGGCTAATCTGCTGAAGATGAACCTGACCGAGGATGGTGCGCTGGAGATCGCCAAGCGTTCGCGCGGCACGCCGCGCATCGCCAACCGTCTGCTGCGCCGCGTTCGCGATTATGCCGATGTGAAAGCGTCCGGCGATGCGACCCGCGAGGTGGCCGATGCGGCGTTGACCATGCTGGATGTGGATGCGCGCGGGCTGGATGTGATGGATCGGAAATTATTGCTGGCGGTCATCGAGAAGTTTCTCGGCGGCCCGGTCGGCCTGGACAACCTGGCCGCCGCGATCGGCGAGGAGAGCGATACCATCGAGGATGTGCTGGAGCCGTACCTGATCCAGCAGGGCTATCTGCAACGCACGCCGCGCGGACGCATGGCCACCGCGATCGCGTATCGCCATTTCGGGCTGACGGTCGCGAACAATCCGGTTAGCCTGAATCCGGTCAATGCCGAATTGCCGTTGGGTGACGATAGCTGATATGAGCAAAAGCAAAATATTTTCGCTGCCGGTGCGCGTGTATTTCCAGGACACGGATGCGGGCGGCGTGGTCTATCACGCGAATTATTTGAACTTTATGGAGCGTGCGCGGACTGAGTGGCTGCGTGCCCACGGTTACAGCAATGCCGGATTGATGAAAGAATTCGGCATGGTGTTCGTTGTGCGCTCGATCAAACTGGATTATCTCAAGCCGGCGATGCTGGATGACAGCCTCGATGTGACGGCGCACATCAGGGACATCGGGCGCAGCCGCATAAGTTTGGTGCAAAGCATACGGCGCGGCGCTGAAGTGCTGACCGAGGCCGAGGTGCATCTGGTATGTGTATCGTTGCAGAATTTCAAGCCGGTATCCGTTCCGGAAGTATTGCGCGTGCAGTTGGAAAAGTGAACATGAAAGGATCTCAATGGAAGTGACGCAGGATTTGTCGTTCGTGCATCTCGTCAGTCATGCCAGCGTGCTGGTGCAACTGGTGATGGGCTTGCTGCTGCTGGTGTCGCTGATGTCGTGGTGGTATATCTTTCTCAAGATGTTTGCAATCCGCAGTGAAATCAAGCTGACCGAAGAATTTGAAGATGCCTTCTGGCACAACCAGAACTTGAATGAACTCTACAGATATGCCAGCAGCAGTACGTTGCGTGATCAGGGTGCGCTGGAACGCATATTCGCAGCGGGATTTGTCGAGTTCGTCAAGTTGAAAAAACAGCATGGGGTGGATTCCAGCGCGGTGATGGACGGCACACGCCGCGCGATGCGCGCAACTTATCAGCGCGAGATGGACAGGCTGGAATCGCACCTTGCGTTTCTCGCTTCGGTCGGTTCGGTCAGCCCGTATGTCGGATTGTTCGGGACGGTGTGGGGGATCATGAACGCATTTCGCAGCCTGGCGAATGTGGGGCAGGCGACATTGGCTCATGTTGCGCCGGGGATCGCCGAAGCGCTGGTGGCGACGGCGATGGGTTTGTTCGCGGCGATTCCTGCGGTGGTTGCCTACAACCGCTACGCCCATGAAATCAATCGTCTTTCCACACGCTTCGACAGTTTCACTGAAGAATTCTCGAACGTGCTGCAGAGGCAGCCATGACACGGTGCGCGACAGCGATGGGTGCGGGAGTGGCCGCATCGCACCTCCTCCCGCAATCGGCTGGCTTCGCCATAACCAGCGACTTGGCGAGTGTCGTTGACTCGCCTAGTCGAATGGCTAGTAGTTCTACCAGTAACGTACCCGCAAGGGGTAGGCCGATGGGTTCCCCGCTGCTGCGCAGCGACCCATTCGCACTGTCGGAGGTGCGGCCACAACACGGTGGGGCGGAGCCCTCAGGTGCGGGAGTGGCCGCATTGCACCTCCTCCCGCAATCGGCTGGCTACGCCAGTAACGTGTCGGAGGTGCGGCCATGAGCAGCTACCGCCGCAAAAATCATCGCCTGATGAACGATATCAACGTCGTGCCGTATATCGACGTGATGCTGGTTTTGCTGGTTATCTTCATGGTGACCGCACCGCTGATGAATCCCGGCCAGATCGATCTGCCTAGTGTGGCCAAATCGCTCGCGCCACCGATCGCCCCGCTGGAAGTCATCATCAAGAAGGATAGTACGCTGGCGCTGCGCGACCATTCCACGGGTGGCGGCGTGGAAAACAGGGTGACACGCGATGAACTGGTCGCGATTTTGAAAGCCAGACAGGGAAAGCAGGCGCAACAGGCGGTGGTGATTTCCGCGGACAAGAATGTGCGCTATGAAGAGGTCATCAACGTGATGGATGTTCTGCAACAGCAACATATCCAGAAAGTCGGGCTGTTGACCCAGGCGAGGCAATGAGCACAGCGGTCTACTACGAACCCCGCAAGCTTCCTTCCGGCATACTGGCCCTGCTGGTTCATATCCTGTTTTTTGCGCTGCTGTATTTCGGGTTTAACTGGAACAGGCAAGCCTATGTTCCTGCAACAATGACCGTGTCGTTATGGTCCAATCTGCCTCAGGAGATCGCGAAGCCGCCGGTCAGTCCCAAGACCGAGGAGGTGATGCCGCAGCCTCAGGCGGAAAAAATCGCCAATCCTGACATTGCGATACCGGATAAAACAAAGACCGAACCCAAGCCGGTCGAGACGAAACCGGAGAAGAAGGAAACGGCAAAGCGTGCAGCCGAAGACGCCAGGAAAAAGGCCGAGGCACAAAAAGCCGCCGAGCAGAAACTGGAAGCCCAGCGTTTGGCAGACGAACAAGCTGCACAGAACAAGGCCGAGCTGGCCAAACAAGAGGAGCAGGCTGCGGCGCTAAGCAAGTTGATTGATGAATACAAGGCCAGAATTCAGAGCAAGATACGCCGCAATGTCGTGCAGCCGCCTAATGTGAACGATGAAGCGCGCGCCGAATTTCTGGTGACATTGCTGCCTGGCGGAACAGTGCTGACGGCAGAGCTGAAAAAGTCCAGCGGCAACAAGGCATACGATGACGCGGTGGAACGCGCGATTCTGAAATCCTCTCCATTGCCCTTGCCGCCAGATGTCCAGTTGTTCAACCGGTTTCGCGAGTTGGATCTGACCTTCAAGCCAGATAAACCTGCAGGATAGGAAGGGTATTATGTTATTGCGCGTACTGCGGAGCATATTGGTACTGCTGTTTTTGGCGCAGGCGCCGATGTCGAGCGCGGTAATGGAAATCGAGATCATCGGGGCAGGTGAACACCAGATCCCGGTGGCGATCGTGCCGTTCGGCGGGGATGACAAGCTGGCGCAAACCATCAACTCGGTGGTGACGGGCGATTTGCTGCGCAGCGGTTTGTTCCGGCTGATCGATCCGGCGGGCAAATCGCCCCACGAATTGGCCGAGGTCGGTTATCCGGATTGGCAGGCACGCGGTGCAGACGCATTGGTGATCGGTAACGTCGCGATGCAGGCCAACCGCATCGAGGCGCGCTTTCGCTTGCTGGACGTGGTCAAGCAGGTTGAATTGGTCGGCCAATCCGTATCCGCGAACGGAGACCAGGTGCGCGCAGTCGGGCATCGCATTTCGGATTTGATCTATGAGAAATTGACCGGCGACAAGGGCGTGTTCAGTACCCGCATCGCTTATGTAAAGCGGCAGGGAAAGAAATTCAGCCTGATCGTGGCGGACAGCGACGGCTACAACGAACAGATCGTGCTGGCACAGAACGAACCGATCATGTCGCCGGCGTGGTCACCGGACGGCAGCCATCTCGTCTACGTGAGCTTCGAAACGGGGCATGCGACCGTCTATGTGCAATCGCTGTATACCAACCAGCGCATCCTGCTGGCAGATTTTCGCGGCAGCAACAGTGCACCCGCCTGGTCGCCGGACGGAAAGCAGTTGGCGATTGTTTTGACGCGCGACGGCAGTTCCGAGATCTACCTGATACGACCCGACGGAAGCGGGATTCACCGCCTCACTTACAATGGCTCGATTTCGACAGAGCCGATATTTTCTCCCGACGGCCAAACATTGCTGTTCACCTCGGATCAGGGCGGCAGCCCGCAAATATACAGTATGCCGGTGACAGGCGGACCCCAGCAGCGCCTGACGTTTGGCGAGGGCAACAACTTTTCCCCGCGTTACAGTCCCGATGGCAAGAGCTTTGTCTACACGCATTTCGTCAACGGCAAGTTTTATATCGCCACCCAGGATTTTCAGACCGGGCAGGTGGAAACCCTTACTGCTGGCGGATGGGAGAAGAAACCCAGTTATGCGCCCAACGGGAAGCTTATCCTGTTTGCCAGCGAGGCGCGCGGTCGTGGTATATTAGCAACCGTGTCGAGCGATGGTCGTGTGCAGCAACATATGTTCACAGATAACGGCGATGCCCGTGAACCGGTGTGGGGACCACATCAATGATTAACCCTAACATAAGGAGTAACAACATGAAAAAACTCTTGATCGGTATTGTGTTGGTGAATTTGCTGGTTGCGTGCGCCAGCGAGAAACCGAAGGAACCAGAAGCCGCACCTGCTCCCGCACCTGCTGCAGTGGAAGCCCCGGCTCCCGCGCCTGCTCCGGCGCCTGTAGTCGAAGTTGACCCGCTGAATGACCCCAACAGTATTCTGGCCAAGCGCAGTGTCTATTTCCCTTTTGATATCTCCGCCGTGCAGGAAGCCGATAAGCCGATCATTGAAGCGCATGCACAATACTTGAGCGAGCACCCGGATCGCAAGGTTCGCGTGGAAGGCAACTGCGATGAACGCGGCAGCAAAGAGTACAACCTTGGCCTTGGCCAGCGTCGTGCTGACAGTGTCAAACAGATGCTTATGCTGGGCGGCGCAAAAGCCAGCCAGATCGAAACTGTCAGTTATGGCGAAGAAAAACCTGTGTGCACCGATCACAAAGAGTCGTGCTGGAAACAAAATCGCCGGAGCGATATCAAGTACCAATAAAACTCTGAAGCGGTAACCATGCGGAAGCAATGCGCGCTCATCTTGCTGAGTCTGTGTTTCGTCATTCCCGCGCAGGCGGGATTGCTGGAGGACGACGAGGCACGTAAACAGATCCAGCAACTCGAGGCGCGCTTGCAGAAGCTGGAGGATTCTATCAAGCAGCAAACCAAGTCCATGCTGGATCTGCAAAGCGAGATCGACTCTCTCAATGCAGAGATCCGCAATTTGCGCGGACAGAACGAAGAGACCACGCATGGCCTGCAGGATGCCGAAAAGCGCCAAAAGGATTTTTATGTGGATTTGGATACGCGCTTGCGTCATTTCGAGTCCGCAGAGGAGGCTGCCAAGGAGGCTGCAGCTAAACAAGCCGCTGCAGCCAAGGAAGCTGCAGCAACTGTTCCCGCAGATCCTTTTGACCCGGTAGCCGAGGATCGGGCATTTGAGGCCAGCTACGGCTTGTACAAGGCGGGCAACTACGCAGATGCGGTAAAGTCGTTTCAGGCCTTCCTCAAGAAATATCCCGATTCGGTGCGTGTTCCCAATGCGAATTATTGGCTGGGCAACGCTCAACTGGCGTTGAAAGACTACAAAAACGCATTGGACACTTATCAGGGGTACCTAAAGGATTTTCCCGAAACTTCCAGATCGCCCGATGTGATGTACGGGATCGCGCGTTGCCAATTCGGACTGAAAAAATCCGTTACTGCGCGCAAAACACTCAAACAAATCGTTGCCAAATATCCATCCAGCGAAGCTGCCGCCAAAGCGAAGAAACTGCTCGCTGCAACCAAGTAGCATAAATGTCTTGCGCCGATATGGATGAGCAGCTGCCGCTTCGACACGGCGGGGTGGAACCCTCAGGTGCACCCGCAAGGAGTACGCCGGCGGGTACCCCGTCGCGCTGCGACGACCCTTCCGCTGCGGGAGGAGCGGCATCGCAGTTGCGGATCACCGAAATATTTCACTCGCTGCAAGGTGAAACCAGCCGCATCGGCCTGCCCACAGTATTCATCCGCCTGACCGGTTGTCCATTGCGCTGCACTTACTGTGACACTGCCTACGCATTCACGGGCGGGCAGAACATGACGCTGGCTGAGATACTCGAACGGGTTGCCGAATATGCACCGCAATATGTGACGGTCACCGGCGGCGAGCCGCTGGCACAAAAGAATTGCCTGTCTCTGGTACGCATGTTGTGTGATGCAGGCTATCAAGTGTCTCTGGAAACCGGCGGGGCGCTTGATATCAGTGAAGTCGATGTGCGTGTCATGCGCGTGGTGGACATCAAGACTCCTGCGTCCGGCGAATCGGCAAAGAATCGTTGGGAAAATCTGGCTCAATTGAACCGGCATGACGAAATCAAATTCGTTCTGTGCAATGAACAAGATTACCAATGGGCAAAGCAGCTCCTTCAGCAGCATCAACTGGCGGAGAAATGCACGGTGCTGTTTTCACCGGCGCACGGCACGCTGGACGCCACGCAACTGGCTGACTGGATATTGCGCGATCGCCTGCCGGTCAGGATGCAAGTTCAGCTGCACAAGATCTTGTGGAATAACGATCCGGGACATTGAAATGAAAAGAGCCGTGGTGCTTTTATCCGGCGGGATGGATTCGGCAACCGTGCTGGCGATGGCACGATCGAAGGGCTATGTCTGTCATGCACTAAGCATTGATTATGGCCAGCGGCATCACGCCGAATTGCCCGCTGCGCATCGCGTTGCACAAGCACTGGGGGCACATGAACACAGAGTGGTGAAGGTCGATCTCACCGGTTTTGGCGGTTCCGCCCTGACTGATGAAAATATCGCAGTGTCGCAACAGCCCACCGAAGGCATTCCGCTGACCTACGTACCCGCGCGCAATACCATCATGCTGTCACTTGCATTGGCCTGGGCCGAGGTATTGCAGGCACAGGACATTTTCATCGGTGTGAATGCAATCGATTATTCCGGTTATCCCGATTGCCGTCCCGAATACATCGAAGCTTTCGAGCGAATGGCGAACCTTGCTACCAAAGCCGCGGTGGAAGGTCATCCGCTTACAATACATGCACCGCTGTTGCATTTGTCCAAGGCGGAAATCATTCATCATGGCCATGCACTGGACGTTGATTTCGCGCAGACAGTTTCGTGCTATCAGGCAGACGAGTCGGGGCGCGCCTGCGGTGTATGCGATGCTTGCCGCCTGCGCCGCGCCGGATTTCTAGCTGCCGGGATGGCTGACCCGACAATCTACCGCATAACATAGTCGCGCCAACTTGATGCAAGGTATTTTGCGTTGACAGGGTAGGCTATATCCGTATAATTCGCGCTCCTTTGCGCAGGGTCGTTAGCTCAGCCGGTAGAGCAGCGGACTTTTAATCCGTTGGTCGCGTGTTCGAATCACGCACGACCCACCAGCATGCAATTGAGTCCGTGTATCTCTTTAATTGCCGCTTTAGCTCAGTTGGTAGAGCAACCGCCTTGTAAGCGGTAGGTCGTCAGTTCGAATCCGACAAGCGGCACCAATGCCCTGTATTTCTCCAACCAGTTGATAGCCGCAATCAAAATCTGGCATGCACTCACAGGGATTATCAGTCTGATGCAAGAAGCATGGAGAACAATATTGCGTATTAAAAAATAATGCGCAGGAAGCGACGGCGTTTTATTGTTTGCTGAGGTGGGGGAGCGCGACTTCAAGCATCTCGTATATGATGTCTGGCGGGTGCACCTTGATCCAATAATTGTTGCATTCCGATTATGCTGACGAAACCCAATAGGATAAATCTGATATCCATGGTTGTAATGTATGGTCAAACTTGAATATTTTGCGATGGTTTTGCTAATGACCGGCTGCGCTGCTCAAGTAGTAAGCGCGGGCGAAAGGACTGTGGTAATCAAGACGCGGAGCGATGATATCGCCAGTGCTCAAGCTCTTGGAGAGGCCGTGTGCAACGAACGCGGTCTCCACGCCCGGCTTTCGATAAAAGTATCGCCCGTCAAATATGTTTTTGATTGTGTGGAATAACGCGACAACCTTGCTATATCCACCTGAACGGGTTTGCCCTGGATCGATTCCCGGAAGGTACATTTTCCATGTTCCCGCATTCCTTATGTATCTGTCCGGCGATCCGGCCTGCTGTGCCTGCGGCACAAACGAGAAAATATTCAATATATATAGGTAGTCAATATTTGCGTTTCACCGTTGGACTGTAACAGCAAAGCTTGCGACAATGCATCATCAGGTGGCGGGAGGGTAACCGGAGATACAGGCACCGGCCGGGCAATCCATGCATAATCTGAAGTAATTGCCGATCGAAAATTGCGGGGGAGTGATGAAGAGAATTATAGTCGCGGTATCTGTACTCTTCCTGGGAGCATGTTCGTACATGCCTCAGCGTTACAGCGTTTCCGAGGAAAACACCGAGGCGCTGAAAAAGCTCGGCGTAGCCAATATTAATGTCGGCCCGTTTACGAAATCCGCCGAGTTTGACAATAGTTGCCAGGTTGTTTCCGGGAAAGTCGTGCAGCCCGACAGTACGGGTTTTGAAGGATACATTCAGCAGGCGCTCGTTGCAGAACTGAAGCAGGCTGGTATGTTCGATGATAAAACACCAAAAATAACCCTCACAGGGGATGTCGAAAAACTTTCACTTTCCACCTGGCGCACCGTCTATCTCAGCAATTGGGACATCGGGGTGCGACTCAAGTCGTCGAATGGTAAATCGTTTTCCATCACCCAGCATTACGATTTCAATGCCGGCCCGTATAACTTGGCCGACTGCCAGCAGATTGCAGACCATTACATGTATGCGGTCCAGAAAACGCTTTATAAATTGATCGACGCACCAGAATTTGAATCCCTTGTAACACCGTAGAAAACCTGGCAGAAGATTTAGTTTTCGTAGCGTGAACAATGGATTTACGAAGTGCGTTAGAGAAGATTCCGGAATTCGACAGCGCGCGGATTGCAAGTTACCCTTCAGCAACACGATGTTGCTTCGATATAGATGGGCCCGCGCCGGATTCGGCGCCAGTCGAATGTAATCCAGGCAACGCTGCATCGCCTCGTCGAGCCGGCCATCGGCGACAAGAACATGCCCTTCGTCGATCAGGCGTGATGCGTTCTGTTCGTGGGTGTCTATTGCTCCACTGATTGTCAGTGACGGCTTGTCCGGAAGACCGGAAGCGATCGAGTAGCCCCGTCTCAACCTTTCCGGGAATAATTTTGTTAAACTGGTCGGGTTCAGATTTCTACTGGGTATGATGTGCCAAGAATATAGGCAGCGGATGCAGCATTCGAAGGCATAATTTATAGCTTGCATCAAGAATAATTCACTGATCCTCGACATGATACTTGATTGGTTCGATGCTGGAGAAGCGGTTTTGTTTGCACAGGGGATCGTCCGCGATGTGAACCGTCTATTCCCTCCTGCCGATCAAAAAGGCAAGCCTATCCCGGCAAAGGAATATCAGAAAAAGTTCGATAGTTTGATTGCCCGAACCAGGGCATTTTCATTAAAACATAAACTGAATATCTATAAAAAGGCAAAACTTCTCAACACGATCAAGTGGGAGATGAAAGACGCCGGCCATGAAGATGCAGTCATCAAGGAATTCATTTCCTTCATTGTTCCGTTGCTGTGAACTTCAATTCGATCCCTTCATGAAAGCCAACACCGTTCTGTTTATCCGAGCGGCCGGTGTTCAATATCGCGCTGAAACAGGTCCTATCAAGCATACCGGGTACAGTTGCCGAGAAAACTATACCGCTTGCCCGCCGATAATTCGGTAAGATTGCAACCGGGCCGATACTGAGGCGCGTGCATCATCCGGATTATGAAATATGAAAATTCACGAATACCAGGCTAAAGAAATCCTGCGGCAATTTGGTGTTCCTACACCGCGCGGGGTGGCATGCTTCAGTGTTGATGAGGCAGTGGCTGCGGCGCGTCAGCTGGGCGGCGCCGTGTGGGTAGCGAAGGCGCAGATACATGCCGGCGGGCGCGGCAAGGGCGGCGGCGTCAAGGTGGCACATTCGCTGGATGAGGTGCGCAACGCAGCAAAACAGATTCTCGGCATGCGATTGGTCACTCACCAAACCGGCAAAGAAGGGCAGGAGGTGCGTCGATTGCTGATCGAACAAGGCGTGCAGATCGCGAAAGAATATTATCTCGGCATGGTGATCGATCGCAGCATGCAGCGCGTTGCGTTGCTGGCGAGCAGCGAGGGCGGCATGGAGATCGAGCAGGTCGCTGCGCATAACCCGGAGAAGATTTACACCCTTCGTATCGATCCTGTCGACGGATTAAGCACTGCGGATGCAGCCAAGGTCGCGCACAATATCGGCATTCCCGATGTGGCAATAGCGGGAACAGTAACCGTGCTGCAGGGCTTGTATCGAGCTTTTGTCGAGAAGGATGCAATGCTCGCCGAAATCAACCCGCTTGCGCTGACGGCTGACGGACGTGTGCTGGCGCTGGATGCGAAGATCAACTTTGACAGTAACGCGCTGTATCGCCATCCGGAGATCGTCGCGTATCGCGACCTGGATGAGGAGGACCCTGCAGAGATCGAGGCATCGAGATACGATCTCAGCTATATCTCGCTCGATGGAGACATCGGCTGCCTGGTGAATGGCGCGGGTCTCGCCATGGCGACCATGGACATCATCAAGCTGTATGGCGGCAACCCGGCAAACTTCCTCGATGTGGGCGGTGGCGCGAGCAAGGAAAAAGTCACGGAAGCGTTCAAACTGATGTTGAAGAATCCAAAGCTCAAAGCGATACTGGTCAATATCTTTGGCGGCATCATGAGATGCGATGTGATCGCCGAGGGAGTGGTGGCGGCGGCACGCGAGGTGCATTTGAAAGTTCCGCTGGTGGTGCGGCTGGAAGGGACCAATGTGGAATTGGGAAAAAAAATCCTGGCTGATTCAGGGCTGCCCATCATTTCCGGCAGCGACATGGCGGATGCCGCACAAAGGGTCGTTGCTGCCGCTGCCGGCGAGACGACGAAGAGGAAAAAATGTCCATCCTGATCGATAAGAACACCAGAGTCATGACACAGGGCATGACCGGCAAAGTCGGTCAATTCCATACCATCAATTGCAAGTCTTATGCGAACGGGGCGAATTGTTTCGTTGCGGGAGTAAATCCGAAAAAGGCCGGCGAACTGTTTGAAGGCATCCCGGTGTATGCCTCCGTGCTCGATGCCAAACAAGCAACCGGTGCCACGGTGTCGGTGATCTACGTGCCGCCATCGGGAGCGGCAGCGGCAATCGATGAGGCGGTCGATGCGGAACTGGATCTGGTGATCTGCATCACCGAAGGTATCCCGGTGCATGACATGCTGCGCACCCGCTACAGGATGCAGGGAAAAAATACCCGGCTCATCGGTCCGAATTGCCCCGGTTTGATCACGCCGGACGAGATCAAGATCGGAATCATGCCGGGCCACATTCACATGAAGGGACGCATCGGCGTGGTTTCGCGCTCAGGCACATTGACCTACGAGGCGGTGGGTCAACTGACCTCGCTGGGGATGGGGCAGTCATCTTGTGTGGGCATCGGTGGTGATCCTGTCAACGGCCTGAAACATCTTGATGTGATGAAGCTGTTCAACGACGATCCTGAAACCGATGCGGTGGTCATGGTCGGGGAGATCGGCGGTAGTGATGAGGAAGATTGCGCGCGCTGGGTCAAGGACAACATGAGCAAGCCGGTGGTCGGATTCATTGCCGGAGTGACGGCCCCACCCGGCAAGCGCATGGGACACGCGGGCGCGATTATTTCCGGAGGGCAAGGCGGGGCCGAAGACAAGTTGGCGGTGATGGAAGAGTGCGGCATCCACATCACGCGCAATCCGGCGGAAATGGGACATACCATGCAAAAAGTTCTGAAGGGATAAGTTGATGTTGGAGATGTTGTCTAGTGCCCAGTTCTGGGTGGATGTGTTCAAGATCATCGTGATCAATCTGCTGCTCTCCGGCGACAACGCGGTGGTGATCGCGCTTGCATGCCGCAATCTGCCTCCTGATCTGCGCAGGAAGGGTGTTCTGTTCGGCGTGGGTGGCGCGATCTTGCTGCGTATCGTGCTGACTTTGTTTGCCGTCAGCCTGCTTGCCCAGCCTTATCTCAAGCTGGTTGGCGCGCTGCTGTTGCTGTGGATAGGCATCAAGCTGATCGTGCCCGAAGAAGAGCACAGCGCAGTCAGCATCCGGACGGATACAAAATTGCTGGGTGCAATCAAGATTATCCTCATTGCCGATCTCGTGATGAGTCTGGACAACGTGCTGGGCGTGGCAGCCGCGGCCAAGGGTAATGTGCCTTTGCTGGTGTTCGGCCTGCTGATCAGTATCCCGATCATTATGTGGAGCAGTCAGTTGGTGCTCAAGCTGATCGATCGCTTTCCCATAATCATTTATGCCGGTGGAGCCCTGCTGGGGTATGTGGCGGGAGAGATGCTGGTGGGCGAGGCGTTGTTTGTATCGCTGGTTGAGACGCGCCACTATCTGCACTGGCTGGTCCCGGTCTTCTGCGCCGTGCTGGTGCTGCTGGTCGGCAGGTGGCTGACGATGCGCAAGGCGGTTGAGCCCGAAGTGATAGATCTGGTGGACGAAGTGGTTTCGCCAGGGGCGGACGGTAAGCCGCACGAAGCGGCTGGCGCGATCGACAATAAATCTTAGGGAGTGATGATGAAAATACTGCTACCGGTAGATGGTTCAGCCAACGCGCAACGCGCAGTCGACTATGTGATCAAATATATCTCCGCGTTGAAGGACACGCCCCAACTGCTGCTGCTGAACGTGCAGTGGAATGTGGCAGCCGGCAATGTCAAACTGTTCATCAATCAGCAGACCATAGAAGATTACTACCGCGAGCAAGGGATGGCTGCGTTGCAGGCGGCGCGCGCGGCGCTGGATGCTGCCGGATTGCCCTATAAATACCATATCAGCATCGGCACACCGGCGGAAGCGATAGCCCAATATGCCCGTGAACAGGATGCGGACCAGATCATGATGGGCAGGCATGGGCAAGGGGCGGTGAAAACGCTGCTGCTGGGTTCAGTGGCCAGCAAGGTTTTGCATATGGCAAACTGCCCGGTGCTACTGATCAAATAGCCACACAATGCATCAGTTATCAGCAGGAAGCCATCCTGTAATTTTAGATAATTCTTAATAAATCTAAAGGATTGTGGTGTGTTGTTGCGAATTATATTAATATCCGCGCCATTACTTGTTCGACATTTTGCATCGAGGTCGATTACAGGCATCCGGGGGTGGCATGAATAAGTGGTTGTTTTGGCAGAAGGACTGGTTTGTAGGTTTGCTGGTGGCGCTGGTATTTCTTTTTGGTGCCAATAGCGACCTGATGCAGAGCCTGGAACGCAAGGCTTATGATTTGGGAGTTCTTGCTTCCTCGAGAACTCCGAGCGACAAGATTGCGGTGATTGCGATCGATGAGCAAAGCATCGCCAACCTGGGACGCTGGCCTTGGCCAAGGGCGATACATGCGCAGATGTTGGATGTGTTGGCGGCAGGGCACCCCAAGGTAATCGGCTATACCGCATTTTTCTTTGAGCCTCAGGTAGATGCCGGGCTGGACTACATATACAAGATTGCCGAATTGATCGGCAATTCAAAACTTAAAGACACCAAAGACCCCGGACAGCAGGACGAGTTGGCGCAGCTCAGTGCTTTGTTGCAGGAAGCGGCACAAAATCTCGATAATGATCAAAAACTCAGCGATAGCATTGAAAAGGCAAATGATGTCCTGCTGGCAATGTTCTTCGAATTGGGAGAACCGCAGGGCAAACCGGACCAGGAATTGCCTGACTACGTATTGCGAAATAATCTCACGAATGTAAAAGATACCGGCGGTTCGGGAGATTTGCCGTTGCCATCACGAAATGTTTTGCTGCCTATTCCTGCCCTGGGCAGCAAGGCGTTGGCCTTAGGTCACCTGAACAGCTTCCCGGACGTTGACGGCGCGATACGTACAGAACCGCTGGTGGTTGGTTATTATAATCAATACTATCCGTCGCTTTCATTGATGCTTGCAGCCAGGAGCCTGAATCTCGAACCCAAGGATATACGCATCAATCTTGGAGAAAGTGTGCAACTGGGCAATCAGAAGATCGCCACTGACCCGGCCTTGCGCATGTACACCTATTTTTACAAGGATAAAGATGGCCACCCGGCCTTTCCGGTGGATTCTTTCTATGATGTCTTGACCGGAAAGATCCCCGCGGAAAAATACCGCGACAAGATCGTGCTGATTGGTGCGTCGGCAGCCGGTATCGGTTCATTGCAAGTAACGCCCATTTCTTCCGGTATGGCGCCGGTCGTGACTTTGGCGAATTCTGTGTCAAGCATTCTCAAAGGAGATTTTTTTGTCGCGCCAAGCTGGGCTGAATGGGCGCAGATCGGCGTGTTTATGTTTATTGCGCTTTATCTGATCCTGTTGTTGCCGCGCCTGAATGCGGCAATCGGCGCGGTTGTCACCGGCACTTTGTTCGCTGTTTTGCTGGGAGCACATTTCACGTTGATGACGACGCAAGCGATGTGGTTGCAGCTGATGTTGCCTGCTTCTCTGCTGTTGGTTGGCCATTTGCTGCTGACGACCAAGCGCTTCCTGATGACCGAGAAGGGCAAGCAAAGATCCGATGCCGAGTCTGCGGAAAGCAATCGTATGCTTGGTCTGGCGTTTCAGGGTCAGGGGCAATTGGATATCGCATTCGACAAGTTCCGCAAGGTGCCGATGGATGATAGTTTGATGGACGTGCTTTACAACCTGGGCCTGGATTTCGAGCGCAAGCGCCAATTCAACAAGGCGGAATCTGTATTCAAATACATGGCTGAATATAACCCCAAGTTCCGCGATCTGGATGTGCGTCTGGCACAGTCAAGGGCGATGTCGGAAACGGTGATGCTCGGGGGTGCTTCCGGCAAGGGCAACGCCAGTACGCTGGTGCTGGACAAAGCGGGTGTGTCCAAACCGATGCTGGGGCGTTATGAAATCGAGAAGGAACTCGGCAAAGGTGCGATGGGGGTGGTATACCTCGGCAAAGACCCCAAGATTGGCCGTATCGTGGCGATCAAGACCCTGGCGCTGGCACAGGAGTTCGAGGCAGATGAACTCGAGGAAGTGAAGGCCCGTTTCTTCCGCGAGGCCGAAACTGCGGGTCGTTTGAACCATCCGAACATCGTGACCATGTATGACGCGGGAGAAGAGCATGACCTTGCCTACATCGCGATGGAGTTTCTCAAAGGCAAAGATCTGGTTCCCTACACCAAGCCGGATAATTTGCTGCCTTTGCCCAAGGTGATGAGCATTATTGCGCGCGTTGCCGATGCGCTCGATTATGCGCACAAACAGAACGTGGTGCATCGCGACATCAAGCCGGCCAACATCATGTACGATTTCGAGACGGATACTGCCAAAGTGACAGATTTCGGCATTGCGCGCATCACCGACTCGAGCAAAACAAAAACCGGCATGGTATTGGGTACGCCGTCCTTCATGTCACCCGAGCAACTGGCGGGGAAGAAGATCGAAGGGGCATCAGACCTGTTTTCTCTGGGGGTCAGCTTGTACCAAATGGCTTGTGGTAAGCTTCCATTCGAAGGTGATTCGATGGCGCAATTGATGTTCCGCATAGCAAATGAACCGCATACGGATATTTTGAGCATCAGGGCAGACTTGCCCGCATGTTTGGTGGCGATCATCAACCGATCCCTGTCCAAGCAGGTCGGGGATCGTTATGCCAGCGGAGCTGAAATGGCCGAAGCACTTCGTCAGTGTGCTGCCAGCATATAAGGGTGTATACATGAAGATCGCAGAGGCGTTGGAAGTATTCAGCCAGACCCACCCCGGCATGGTACGCTCCCACAATGAAGATAGCGTGGCTTGCGATCCGTCTTGTGGCCTGGTGGTATTGGCCGACGGCATGGGGGGGTACAATGCGGGCGAAGTGGCAAGCGGCATTGCCGTTTCGGTGGTCGTGACCGAAGTCAGTCACGGTTTGCAGAATGCCAGTCCGGTGGATCGCGGAGGGAATGATGGGGAGGATCTGGGAGTATCGCTGTTGCGCGGAAATATCCAGAAAGCCAATGCTTCCATTTTTCATGCTGCACAAAGTCAGCCACAATATGCGGGGATGGGAACGACCATCGTCTCCGGCCTTTTTTATGACAACCGTGTGGTAGTGGGACATGTCGGTGATTCGCGCATGTACCGATTGCGCGGCGAGGTGCTGGAATCGATCACGAGGGATCATTCCCTGTTACAGGAGCAGATCGATAGCGGGATGATCAGCATTGAAGATGCCCGCTTATCCAAGAACAAGAATCTGGTGACGCGGGCTGTCGGGATCGATGCGGAGTTGGAGCCGGAAATCCATGTGCATGATGTGCTGGTTGGAGATATTTACCTGCTGTGTTCTGACGGTTTGAATGACATGGTAGAAGACGAAGACATTCAGGCTACCGTCTATGCGTTGCAGAACAATTTGCCGCTTGCGGCAAATCAGCTGATACAAATGGCGAACGATAACGGCGGCCGCGACAATGTTTCAGTGATTCTTGTAAAGATTAAGGGCAGATTTGCAGCACCGCGCGGATGGCTGGCAAAAATGCTCGGTTGGTTCGGGAAATAATTAGCACGAGGGCAACGACTATGGCGGCAAAATTGATACTAAGCATGGATGGGGCGGTGATCAAGGAATACCCCCTTAACAAGGAGCGCATGACCATCGGGCGCAAGCCGCACAACGACATCTCCATAGACAACTTGGCGGTGAGCGGCGAGCATGCCGCGATCGTTACTATCCTACATGATTCCTTCCTTGAGGATCTGGATAGTACCAACGGCCTTGAAGTGAATGGCAAGCCGACAAAAAAGCATTTCCTGCAAAACAATGATGTAATCGAGATCGGCAAGTACAAGTTGAAATACATCAACGATCAAATCACGCAGACCACTCCGGCCGACTTTGAAAAGACCATGATAATGCGTACGCCCGCCAAGCAGGCAACGCCGCCGTCTCCGGGTGCGAGCAAACCGGCTGCAACACAAGGATTTATGCAACCGAAAGCAGATAGCAAATCGACACTCGAAGATGCAGCAGACAAGACCGGCAGGTTCGAAGCACATAAGTCGGGCGCCCAGGCCGCTGCGCCAGCAAAACCTGCTCAACCTGCCGCTACTGCTGCTGCGCAAGCAGGAACTTCAAAACAGGTCGCCGTGGTGCAAGTTTTGACCGGGCCCAATGCCGGAAAGGAACTTGAACTGGTGAAAAACCTCACCACGCTTGGCAAGCCGGGCACGCAGGTTGCCGTACTGACAAAGCGTCCGAATGGATACTTCATTACCCATGTCGAAGGGGAGAGTTTCCCGTCGGTGAATGGGAAGGCGCTGACCAGTCAGCCACACCAATTGAACGAACACGATGTGATCGAGCTGGCCGGGGTCAAGATGGAATTCTACTTCAAGGGTTAGATGTGGGCAAAGGACAGGGGGCTGATGAGGACATAACCAATCGCCGGTCCAGCGCATTTTGCCGGGTTTGTTTGAGTCAGACCGCCATCCCGCAAACGAACCAGCTGGAAGTTGACGCGTATCTGGATATCGAAACTAAACGAAGCGTGAATACAGCAACGCATATCCATTCGTTCAAGCCGCCAAAAGATGGTGGCATAATCCGCCGGCTAATGTCGTCCCAAACCCCGGTTGTGTCTCCTGTCCCTCGCGAAGTGTCGTGAAAAAAAATGCAATCCTGATCGGAATCGGCCTGCTGATAACCTTGTTTTTTGTCGGTAGTGCCGCCCGTTTCTACAGATTGGATTTCGTCGAGCAGTTGTCTTCCATAATTTACGATTATCGGTTGCGACTGACCATGCCGCGCACACCGGATGATCGTATCGTCATCCTCGATATCGACGAAAAAAGCCTGAAAGAAGAAGGACGCTGGCCATGGGGGCGTGACCGATTGGCTTTGTTGATGGACAAACTGTTCGATACATATGGCGTAGCGGTGGTGGGTATTGATATCGTATTTGCCGAAAAGGACGAGAGCTCTGGGCTCAAGGTGCTGAAGAAACTCGGGCAAAATCAACTCAAGGATGATAAGTCATTTCAAACCACGCTCAACCAAATCCAACCGCAGCTTGAATATGACAAGCTGTTTGCCAGCAAGATCAAGAATCGAAAAGTGGTATTGGGGTACTATCTAACCAATCAGGCAGACCAGCAGGCTTCCGGCATGCTTCCCGAACCGACCTTCCCGCCGGGAGCTTTCAAGGGACATTCAGTGGAGTTCACGACCTGGAATGGCTATGGAGCCAATCTTCCAGAGTTGCAGGAAGCCGCTGCCAGCGCGGGCCATTTCAATCCTTTGGTAGACTTTGACGGCCGTGTGCGCCGTGTGCCCATGCTCGCAGAATACGGCGGGGCATATTATGAGTCGTTGTCATTGGCGGTGGTTCGCACCCTGCTGGGCCAGACCAGGCTGTTACCCGGATATGCCGAAGTCAAGGCCGGCGGGTATACCGGTATGGAGTGGCTGGAACTGGATGCGGCTGGCGGCAAGCTGAAAATTCCGGTAGACAGTGATGTGGCAACTTTTGTGCCGTACCGAGGCGCGCAGGGGAGCTTTCGATATGTATCAATAACAGATGTGCTGCATGATCGCATTGCGCCCGCACAACTGAAAGACAAGATCATTCTGATTGGAACGACCGCTCCCGGGTTGTTGGATTTACGTTCCACACCCGTGGCGGAAGCCTTCCCGGGAGTGGAAGTCCACGCGAACATGATATCCGGTATCCTCGATCAAAATCTGAAAGAGCGGCCAGCCTATATGCTGGGAGCCGAGGTAGTTTGGATATTGCTGATCGGTATTGCCTTGAGTTTGTTATTGCCGCTATTTTCCCCTGCAAAAGCGATCCTCGCTTCCGTATTCACACTCGTCTCTACTGCGGGGATGAGTTTGGTTGTCTGGCAGAACGGGAATGTATTGTTGCCAGTGGCGAACAGCCTGCTAATGATCGCTTTGTTATTCGCATTGAATATGTCCTACGGGTATTTCGTCGAGTCACGTACCAAACACCAAATTACCAGATTATTCGGGCAATATGTGCCGAGCAAGGTGGTCGAGGAAATGGCAAAACATCCGGAAAGTGTTTCCATGGAAGGCGAAAGCCGGGAAATGACCATTCTATTCTCTGACGTGCGCGGCTTTACCACCATTTCGGAAGGCTTGGATCCAAAGCAATTGTCATTGTTGATGAACGAGTTCTTGACTCCGTTATCTCGTGACATCTATAAATTCCGGGGCACGATAGATAAGTATATGGGGGATTGCATCATGGCGTTTTGGGGAGCGCCGTTGCCGGACAAGGACCATGGCCGCAACGCCATTTTGGCGGGTATGGAGATGCAGGCGTCTTTGCAGGCATTGCAGCCGCACTTCAGGGAACACGGATGGCCGGAGATTCATGTTGGCGTGGGCATCAATAGCGGACGCGTCAGTGTCGGCAACATGGGCTCGGAAGTGCGTGTCGCCTATACGGTAATGGGCGATGAAGTGAACCTGGCATCACGTCTGGAGGGCCTCACCAAGCAATACGGGGTGGGCATCATCGTCGGCGAGAATACCAGGAACCTTGTGAAGGAATTCCTGTATCGCGAACTTGACCACGTGCGGGTAGTAGGTAAAGATAAGCCCGTGGCGATTTACGAACCGATATCATTAGCAAGTGAAGCCGGCAAAGCGCTTCATGATGAAGTAAGGCTGTTCCATGAAATGCGCCGGCTATATCGCAAGCAGGAGTGGGATCAGGCAGAATTGCAACTGATGAATCTGCAACGCATGTCGCCTGACACCGCCTTGTACGGGATCTATACGAAGCGCGTGATCAATTTCCGTAAAAATCCACCGAATGCGGACTGGGACGGCGTATTCGATTTCCAGACCAAATAGTCCGACAAAATTCTCATGGCACACAGGATAAGATGAAACTCCGGGTTTTGGGATGCAGTGGCGGCATAGGTGGCAATCTGCGCACCACTTCGTTCCTGCTCGATCATGACGTGCTGATTGATGCCGGTACAGGGGTAGGTGAACTCAGCCTGTCAGAGCTGGTCATGGTTGATCATGTATTCGTTACCCACTCCCATCTCGACCATATCACCAGCATTCCGTTCATGGTCGACAGCGTTGGCTACATGCGGGATCGGCCATTGACGGTTTACGCAATCGAGGAGACCCTGGACATCCTCAGGCAGCATATTTTCAATTGGAAAATATGGCCGGATTTCAGCGAGATTCCCGATGCCCGGAAACCCTATTTGCGATACCAGTCGATAGAATTGGGCAAGGCTGTTGTCCTGAATGGACGCAGCATAACTCCGATACCCGCCAATCATGTCGTGCCTGCGGTCGGTTATCATCTGGACAGCGGCAAAACCAGCCTGGTCTTTAGCGGGGATACCACAACCAATGATGCACTATGGAAGGTGGTCAACAAGATCGAAAATCTGCGTTATCTTGTCATCGAGACCGCATTTTCAAACAGCGAAATTGATTTGGCGGTAATCTCCAAGCATCTGTGCCCAAGCATGCTCGCCACAGAATTGCTCAAGCTTGAACGAGGCAATGTGGAAATATTCATCACACATCTCAAGCCGGGTGAGCTAGAGTTGACGATGCAGGAGATAATGGATTGTGTGCGCGGGGTGATCCCAAGAATGTTGTTGAACAACCAGGAATTCGTGCTTTGAGAATGGCGATGTGTTTCACGCAAAACATCAAAATTCCGGTTGGCAATATGGTTGATGCCTGATCCGGCAAAACAGCAGACTAATGAGGCGAGCGAGGGTACGGAATGAATACAGTAATGGCGAGCAATAAAGCGGCAAACAATGTCGGCGACATGAGCCTCAGGCTCGAATTCACAAAGAATTTGAACCAGGTCAACAACAAGATACACGCCACCGGCAACGTTGATGAAATCATGCTGGAGGTCAGCAAAGATATCTGCGCGCTATTCAATGCGGATCGGCTGACCATCTATGTCGTGGGCGATGACAATATTTCTCTTGTTTCCAAGGTAAAGACCGGGCTCAATTCTTTCAAGGATCTCAAGTTACCCATCGCCGAGCAAAGTCTTGCAGGTTATGCGGCAATGCACAAAAAGCTTCTTAACATCAAGGATGTCTATGATGAAAAGGAGTTGGCAAAATACAGTTCGCATCTGCGTTTTTTACAGGAAGTGGACAAGCGCACCGGATACCGTACCAAGCAGATGCTGGTTGCACCGATTCTGGATGCGGCAAGCGGCGATCTGGTTGGCATCATTCAGGTCATCAATAACAAGGCGGGCGTTCCTTTTACGGCGATGATCGAAGATGGCGTGCAGGAATTGGCGCAAACCATGGCAGTGGCGTTGCGGCAGCACCAGCGCCAGCAGCACACCTCTGCCAAGACAAAATACGACTTTCTGGTCGCCAATGCGGTACTTTCCGCAGCGGAATTCGAGTTGGCGACGCGCACTGCGCGGCGCAAGGGCATAGACATCGAAGAGGTGCTGCTTGACGAATTTCAAGTCAGTGTCGCCGCATTGGGCAAGGCGCTGTCCAGCTTTTTTGGGGTGCCTTACGAACCTTACCGTGGCGATCGCCTGAAGCCCACCGAGTTATTGAAAAATCTGAGGCGTGAATATGTGGAAAGCAGTCATTGGGTCCCGCTCGAGGAATCCCAGGAGGGTCTGCTGATATTGACCACTGATCCGGAGCGAATCCAGGCTTCGCGGGTGGTCAACAACATATTCTCCAAGAGCAGATTGAATTACTGCGTGTGCTCGCAACGCGAGTTCAAGCAGACCTTGGATCTGTTCTATGGCGGAAGTGCTGTTTCGGATGGTAGCGGTGTCCTTGCGGGTGACGAATCGTCCATGGACGATATTTTGTCCAGCATGGGAAGCGATGAAGAAGAGAGTGTCGTTACCACGGATGAGGTCAGTGCCGCTGCAGATAATGAACTGGTCAAACTGGTCAACAAGGTCATCGTCGATGCTTACCGCATGGGAGCATCCGACATACACATCGAGCCTGGACCGGGCAAAGCCAAAACTCAGATACGCGTGCGCAAGGACGGATCGCTGCTCAATTACATCGAGGTGCCGTCCACCTACCGCAACGCGCTGGTGACGCGGCTGAAGATCATGTGCGATCTGGATATATCCGAAAAGCGCAAACCGCAGGACGGCAAGATCAAGTTCAAGAAATTCGGCCCGCTGGATATCGAGCTGCGTGTGGCGACCATCCCCTCGCAGGGCGGTGTGGAAGACGTGGTAATGCGTATACTGGCTTCAGGTGAGCCGTTGCCGCTGGAGAAAATGGGATTCTCCGCGCGCAACAACGAGTTGATCAAGGAGACGGTGAGCAAACCATACGGTTTATTCTTCGTGTGCGGACCGACCGGTTCAGGCAAGACCACCACGCTCCATTCCATCCTGAAATATATCAACAAACCGGATACCAAAATATGGACCGTCGAAGATCCGGTGGAAATCACCCAGAAAGGGCTGCGGCAGGTTCAGATCAACAAGAAGGCCGGGCTGGATTTCCCCACCATCATGCGCGCATTCCTCCGTGCCGATCCCGACGTGATCATGGTCGGCGAAATGCGCGACAAGGAAACCGTGTCCATAGGCATCGAAGCCTCGCTGACCGGGCACCTGGTGTTCGCCACCCTGCATACCAACAGTGCGCCGGAATCCATTATCCGTCTGCTGGACATGGGGATGGACCCGTTCAATTTTGCCGATGCGTTGTTGGGAATTCTCGCGCAGCGTTTGGCCAAACGCCTGTGTGCCGACTGCAAAAAGCCGCATATCGCAACAGCCGATGAAATTAGAAAGATGCTGGAGGAGTACAGTTCCGAGTTAGTCAATACCGCGACCTGGAAAAAAGACCCGGCTACTGCGATAAAGTCTGTTTATGCAGAGTGGAGAAAGTTGTTCGCCGATGACAAGGGTCAATTCACGATTTATGCACCGGTTGGATGTGAAAAATGTTCCGGCACCGGTTATCGCGGGCGCGTGGGCTTGCATGAGTTGCTGATTGGTACTGATCCTGTGAAAAAAGCCATACAGGAACATGCGCGGGTCGCCGAGTTATTGGCAATCGCGCTGGAAGAAGGCATGCACACATTAAAGCAGGACGGCATGGAAAAGGTGCTGCAGGGGCTTACCGATATGCATCAGGTTCGAGCAGTTTGCATCAAATAAACATTCGTATGAATTCCTCTGACAACCTTCTTCATCGTCTAAAGGATCTCAATGAGATCGGCATTGCCCTGTCTCAACAACGCGATCTCAACAGCCTGCTGGAAACCATACTGATGGCGGCAATGCGCATCACGCACGCTGATGCCGGCACGCTCTACCTGCACGAACAGGAACAGCATGTGCTGCGCTTTGAAATCCTGCGCAACAACACGCTGGACAAGGCGATGGGCGGTACCAGCGGCGTGCCGATCACTTTTTATCCGATACAACTCTACGACGATGCCGGGAAGCCCAATAATGCCATGGTGGTCAGTCACGCTGCGCTTAGCGGTGAAACCGTGAATATTCCCGATGCCTATAAGGCGGAGGGCTACGATTTCTCCGGAACTAAAAAGTTCGATGCCAAGACCGGTTATCGTTCCCAGTCCTTTTTGACAGTGCCGATGCGCAACCACGAAAATGAGGTCATCGGGGTATTGCAGTTGATCAATGCGCAAGACCAGAAAAGCGGCGCGATCATCCCTTTCTCGCGGGACGACCAGCAGTTGCTGGAATCCCTTGCTTCACAGGCGGCCATTGCATTGACGAATCGCCATCTCATCGATCAACTGGAAGAGCTGTTTGAAGCCTTCATCCAGCTTATCAACACCGCGATCGACGATAAGTCGCCCTACACCGGCGGCCACTGCGCGCGCGTGCCGGCACTAACCATGATGCTGGCTGAAGCGGTCAACCGCACCAGTTTGGGCCCGCTCAAGGATTTCGTGATGACCGACAAAGACCGGCGCGAATTGAAGATCGCCGGTCTGCTGCATGATTGCGGAAAGATCACCACACCCGTGCACGTGGTGGACAAGGCAACCAAGCTGCACACCCTGTTTGACCGGATTCAATTGCTGGATACCCGCTTCGAAGTGCTCAAGCGCGATGCCGAGATCGCGATGTTGCGCGAAATCGCGGCAGCGGGTGCCGATGATCAGCGGATCGATGCTGCCCGGCAAAACTACAAGGCACGAACAGCGCAGCTTGACCAGGATAGAGAATTTCTGCATCACTGCAATGTGGGCAGCGAAGCGATGTCCGACGAGGCGCAGCAACGTGTGCGACAGATCGCCGCCTATCAATGGCGCGATAGCGATGGCAAGGCGGGCAATTTTCTCAGCGAGGACGAAATCGAAAATCTCACCATACGCACAGGAACATTGACTGCCGCGGAACGAGAGATCATCAACCATCATATCGATGTCACCATCAAGATGCTGGAATCGCTGCCGTGGCCCCGACATCTCAAAAACGTCCCCGAATATGCAGGCGGACACCATGAACGCATGGACGGCAAGGGCTATCCGCGCGGCCTGACACGCGAACAGATGTCGGTGCAAGCCAGGCTCATGGGCATCGCCGATATCTTCGAGGCGCTCACCGCCAAGGACAGGCCTTACAAGAAAGGCAAAACGCTCACCGAATCCCTGACCATCCTTGGCAAGTTCAAGCTCGGGGGGCATATCGACCCCGATCTGTTCGATGTCTTCATACGCGAAAAGGTCTATCTCGATTACGCCAAACAATTTCTGGCGCCGGAACAGATCGACAATGTGGAACTGGGCAATATTCCCGGCGTCAGCCTGAATTCATAAGTGACACCGGCCGAGGATGAATGACAAAAAAATGTCAGTTTGTGATGAAATACGTTGGCAGCAACCGTCGCATATTTCAGATTGGACAATTTATATTCAAGTTAAATAACGAGTTGCAATATTGGTGCGGTTATTGCTTTGATTAATGCTCGTCATATATCGTAGCGGACAATTCAAGCAAGAGCTTACACATGCACTACAAACAAAAAGGTTTTACCCTGATCGAATTGATGATCGTGGTAGCGATCATCGGCATCCTCGCTGCGGTGGCGATCCCGGCCTATCAGGACTACACCATCAAGTCCAAATTGCAGGAAGGCACCAGCCTGGCCTCGCCGGGGCTGGCCTCGATGGGCGTGTCCTGCAGCGAGAATTTCATGAACACGATATCGGGTAACTATAACCAGTCTCTCGGCATAAACCCCGCAGCTCAAATCACCGGAAAATATGTCGCTTCCGTGCTGGCTCAAATTACCCAGGAACAGGCAGCCAATACAGTCGGTATCGGCACGATCACGGTCACATTCAAGAATACCATCCCGGAAGTTGCAGGCGCATGCTACACCTATATCGGCAAATGCTTGTCCGGTGTCGGTTTGGAATGGACCGTTGTATCTGGCGATGCCGCCAACGCCAACAATGGTGTTGCGGGTAACAACTGCGGCAATCTATTGTTCCCGCCCAAGTACTTGCCTAAAGTCTGATAGGTTTAGGTCCAGTATGAGGTGAAAAAGGGGCCGTAAGGCCCTTGTCCAATTGGGCAGGCACATCAAGCTGGATTTTGTACAATTGCCACTGTTTCCTTCGTGGCTGGCGGACATTAGAGCGTACTAGTTCCTGCATTTGGTATCGGGCACCCGCACAGTTTTTTCTTACGGGCAATTTTACGAAACCGCGATGATTTGCTAATTCTTCTGATCAAGCCACCGTTCAAACATTTCAACGTAGGCGTTTTCCAGATTCATCGCCAGGTTTTTTGCATCGCACAACGGACTTGTAGCCATCCGGTCGCGCTGGCTGAAGCGGAGCATCTTGCGCTGTTCCACGTCCCGGGCAAGCGCGACAACCTTGTCAAGGTATTCCGCTTCGGAATGGGCTATCCATTCCGGATGGCCGATCGCGCTCAGGATCGCGGCGGTCGCGCGCGACGTCACGCGGTCTCCCATCAGCGTGATGACCGGCGCGCCCATCCACAACGCGTCGCAGGTGGAAGTGACGCCGCCCATGGCACCGACAGGGTCAAGCACAATGTCCAGCCGGTTGTAATAGGCCATGTGTTCCCGCCAGCCGGGCGTGATCTTGCCGTCCTGAAGTTCGATGCGCTCAGGCGCGATGCCATGGTTGCTCATCACATCCAGAATACGCTGGCGATTGGCGATATCGGCCAGTTCCTTGGTCTTCAGCAGCAACCGCGCTTCCGGCAGAGCGCGCAGCACCTTGGCCCAAAGGGCCAGGGTCGCGGGAGTCAATTTGCCCAGCTGATTAAAACTGCCTATCCACACAGTATTGTCTGGCGCCGGCCGAAAGTCAGGCAGGGGGGCGTCTTTGCCGTCGTAACTCCAGGAAACACGGGGCAGGCGCCACACCTGTTCGCTGAAATGGCTGTCAGTTTCGGGTGGGGTCAGGATGTCGTCGCCGATCCAGTAATCCATCTCGGTCAGCCCGGTGCTGGCGAAATAACCCAGATAATAGGCCTGCACCGGCGCGGCGCGGCAGGTAAATACACCCATGCGGTTGAGTGCAGTGTGGCCGGATAGGTCGATCAGCACGTCGATGCCATCCGCCTCGATACGATCCCTTACTGCGGTGTCGCTCAAACCCGTGATCAGAACCCAGTGATCCACCAAGGCCTGTAACCGCTCTGTGACAGCATCCTGGAACACATTGTTCGAGTAGGCAAACAACTCTACACGCGCCCGGTCATGATGGGTAAAAAGTTGTTCTATAAAGTGACTTACCGCATGCTGGCGAAAATCTCCCGATACATAACCCACCCTGAGCCGCCTGCCGGCCAGAGGCCGGGGGTGGAAAACCTTGTGGCGCGCCGCCTGACGAACCTTATCCGGCAAACAGGCCTGCTCCCAGTTGCGCGCATTGATCAGATACTCATCAGGACTGGTAGATGCATGGTAGGCGTTGAGAAAGAGCAGGCTGCTACGCGCAACGGCGTGATCTGGTTTGAGTTGAATTGCCCGCCGGTAACTGGTCTCGGCATCGGCCAGCCGACCCAGTTCTCGGAGAGTGACGGCCAGGTTGCTGTGCGCATCGGCGTGATCAGGGTTGATCTGTAGTGCCTGACGGTAAATGGTTTCTGCCTCGACCAACCGCCCCATGCCGTGCAAGGTGGCGCCCAGATTAATGTGTGCTTCGGCATTATCAGGTTTGAATTGCAATGCGCGCCGGTAACTTGCTTCGGCCTCTGCCAGCAGGCCCATATCCCTGAAAGTATTTCCAAGGTTGCTATGCACTTCAGAGAAATCGGGCTTGATTTGCAGCGCTCGTTGATAACTGAGTACTGCTTCGTTCAGCCGCCCCATATCCTTAAGGACATTGCCCAGATTGCTATGACCTTCTGCGAAATCAGGCATGCGCTCCAGCACACGCCGGTAACTGGCCTCGGCCTCGGCTAGCCGTCCCAGATCCGCGAGTATGTTGCCAAGATTGAGATGCGCATCGGCAAAATCAGGCTTGATCTCCAGCGCACGCCGAAAACTGGCTTCAGCCTCGGTCAGGAGGCTTAGATTGTTAAACAATATTTCTCCCAGACGGTAATGCGCGTCTGCAAAATCAGGTTTGAGCGCAATCGCTTTCCGGTAGCTAGCGATAGCTTCGTTCAGTTTGCCTTGCTCCTGCAACACGATGCCAAGGTTGAAATGCGCTTCCGCATAAGCTGGCAGAATAGAAAGCGCAGTCCGGTAGCAGGTTGTGGCTTTATCGAGCTCCCGCGTATGCAAATACAGGTTTCCCAAAAAAAAGTGATACTCGGGTATGCCGGGAATATGGGAAATACCTCGGGTGATGACTTCCTTGGCCTCTTCGATCTTGCCATGTTGAAAAAGTACATAGCACAAATCACGGTAAGCAAATACGTGATCTTGGTCTAATTCCAAAGCCTGTCGGAAATGATGGATAGCATCTTCCAACTTGCCCTGGTTCTGGTATATCGTCCCCAGCATGTAATATGCGTCGGCTATATTGGGGTCGATCGCAAGCGCGGTCTTCAGGCTATGTTCGGCATCTGCGTAGTGGCTTTGCTCCTTTAATACAAAACCCAGGTTGCTGTGGGCTTTCGCGTAGTCTGGATCAAGTGCAATGGCACGTTGGTAATATGCCTTGGCATCTTCCAGTTCGCCGTTCCGCAAATGCACATCGCCCTGTTGCTTGAATGCGACGCTTTCTTCGGCCGAGGCAACAGGCGCCGGCAGTTTCTTGCCCGGGTCATCCCCAAGCACGGTTGGTTCGGATGATGAAATAAGATTTTTGAGCCGGTTGAACATATTCATTATCTAATTGGCAATATCAGCATTTCAGTAGCGGCACTTCGGTCAACGTCATTGACATGCTGGAACGTGGTTCGCAGCGAGTGTTGTAAATATAATATACACGAGAATATATCTTGTCATGCGCGCACGAGTATTCGTAATATCAAGATTGTTTTGCCGTTCTGAACAATCACTGTGTTTCACCGATTTAAATTGCACTAACGGTGTTCATGCAAGAGCAAGGGGATTTTAACCCAATGTCATTGCAAGGACGTTGTTGAGCTGGCCATGATGACGGGGTAATATGTTGCCGGGGAAAAGCAACCGGGATTACTGCAAATCCGGATAACTGCCCAAAATCGTCAGTAAATTGACGAAAATGGATAGCATAACTCGCGGATAGCCCACCCCATTTTCAGTACATTCAGTAATTACAATGTGTTGCAATATTGGCACGACAATTGCGATATATTCAGCAACACACTAGGCTGTGTGTTTAACACTACACAAAGGAGCTTCAAACATGAAAAACATTCAAAAAGGCTTTACGCTGATCGAATTGATGATCGTGGTTGCGATCATCGGTATTCTGGCAGCTGTGGCGATCCCTGCGTACCAGGATTACACCGTCAAGTCAAAAGTGACGGAAGGCACCAGTTTGGCTACCCCGGGTATGACCTCGATGGGCGTCAACTGCAGCGAGGGAACCATAATCGCCGTCAATACTAACTACAATGCGTCTCTGGGCATCAGCAGTTCCATCACCGGCAAATATGTGACCTCCGTTCTGGCTCAGGTTATGCAGGGGCAGTCCGGCACCACGCCTGGTGTTGGTACAATTACGGTCACCTTCAACTCCGCCATCCCGGCTGTATCCGGCGCGTGCTATACCTACATTGGCACCTGCGTGTCTGGTGTTGGCATGACCTGGACGGCTGTAACTGGCGATGCAACAAACGCGGTTGCGGGCACAGCTGGTAGTGACTGCGGTGGACTTCCCTTCCCGCAAAAGTTCTTGCCTAAGACCTAATACAGGTAAATGCAGCATCAAGAGTGAGGGGCCTTCGGGCCCCTTTCTCGTTGGCTGGGGTTATCGGGCTGACTGCGCACAACCCTTTTGCCGACTTCGCGTATGATGATGCCATCCTCAATGATATGTTCCAGGAATTCCTTTATGCGGCGTTTTTTGCCTGTTTTTTGTTTGCTTGTAGCGCTGGTTGTTACATTTCTTGTTTACCAGCGCGGCTTGTATGGCCCGTTCCTGTTTGACGACGGGCCCAATATTGTTGACAACCCCAAGCTGGCGATCCGCGATTTACATCTGGATAGCCTTAAGCAGGCAGCCTATTCCGGCTACAGCGGCCCGTTGCTGCGCCCGCTCAGCATGATGAGTTTCGCGGCAAATTATTATGCAACCGGGCTGGATCCCTATTATTTCAAGCTCACCAATCTGATGATCCATCTGTGCAGCGGGGTGGGGCTGTTCATCCTGACCTGGCTGCTGCTGAACTTCTATCGCAAGCGCTTCGAGCCCGGCCTGTCCGCAACACACGCACAATGGATCGGGCTGGCCGTTGCCGCCGCCTGGCTGCTGCACCCGTTCAACCTGACCAGCGTGCTGTACATCGTGCAGCGCATGGCCAGTCTGGCGGCCTTGTTCAGCATCTGGGGGCTGGTGATCTTCATATGGGGGAGAATCAGGCTTTACGAAGGCAAGAATGGTCTGATGCCGATGCTGGCCAGCCTGTTGCTGTTCACGCCATTGGCCGCGCTCAGCAAGGAAACCGGCGCGTTGCTGCCGCTGCTGATGCTGGTCGCGGAATTCACGCTGTTTGGCTTTCATGCGGAGAAAGCTTGGTCACGCCGCTTCCTGATCGGTTTTTATGTGCTGTCCGTCGCAATGCCCGCCGCGATTGCAGTGGTTTATCTCGCCACGCATACACAGTGGTGGCTGGCAGGGTACAAGACCAGGGATTTCACGCTGACTGAACGGATCATGACCGAAGCGCGCGTCGTGTGGTTCTATATTGGGCAGATATTGCTGCCCAGCAACGCGCAAATGGGCCTGTATCACGACGACATCGCGATCTCGCGGGGCTGGTTCCAGCCCGTGAGCACGGCACTGGCAATGGCGGGGCTGATCGCGCTGCTGGCGCTATCCTTCATCGCCAGAAAGAAGGCGCCCATCATCTCGTTCGGCGTGCTGTTCTTCCTGGCCGGGCACGCGCTGGAATCGACAATATGGCCGCTTGAGATCGCGCACGAGCATCGCAACTATCTGCCGATGTACGGCATTCTACTGGTATTGTTCTTTTATCTGCTCTACCCGCTGAAATATATCAATAACCTGCGCCTGCGCCAAATGGTCGCGGTACTGCTGATCGGTCTGTTTGCTTTCAACACTTTTGCACGTGCCGGCAAATGGGCAAACCTGTTTGATCTGTTTCAGGCTGAGGTTGAACACCATCCCGGTTCTGCCCTCGACAATGGTGAAATGGGGGCGGTCTACAGCAACATCGTTACCCCGGACCAGTTCGCTATGGCTACGAACTATATATTCGCACGTGGATATTTTGAAACGGCTGCGAAACTGGACAGGAACGATACCAAGCCGTTGTTCGGCTTGATCATGCTAAGCGCCAGCAGAAACAAGACTGTCGAACCTGGCTGGATTCAAGAATTGACACAGAGACTGGAGACCGCACCCTATGCTGCTGTTACCAGCGACAAACTCCTCACCCTTACCGAATGCCAATTGGGGGGGCAGTGCAAGCTCGCGGATGCTGAGTTTGCCGGATTGCTGCAAGCGGCGTTGCGCAACCCGACCTTGACGGGCTTGAACCGGGCAAAAGTGCTGTATGCACTGAGTTCATATACGATCAATGTCGAGCACGATTATCCTGCCGCACTCCGTATCATGCAACAGATGGTGCAGGTCGCTCCGCAGGTTGTTGCGTATCGCATCAACCTGATCGAATTTTTGACGGCATTGCACCGCACAGACGAGGCAAAAGAACAGTTGGCCATGCTGAAACGGATGGACACTTTGCAAGATCACAGTGCGGAAATTGCCGCGCAGGAACAAATACTTTACGGACCAGACAACCATGTATCACCGCGCTGACCGATGAATAATATAGATCCGAAAAACCTGTCGCTCATCCTGCCTGCACGCAACGAGGCGGGAGGATTGCGTCGTATGTTGCCAGAACTGGTGACGATACTACCGGATGCGGAAATCATCGTTGTCAATGACGGCTCCGACGATGACACACTCGCGGTATGCGCGGAATACCCGGTGCGCGTGGTCAGCCATCCTTACCCGAAAGGCAATGGCGCCGCGGTCAAATCCGGTGCGCGTGCCGCCCATGGAGACGTGCTGATCTTCATGGACGCGGATGGCCAGCACAAGCCGAAAGATATCCCCGCGCTGCTGGAAAAGTTCTCCGATGGTTACGATATGGTGGTGGGCGCGCGCCAGACAGGCTCCCATGCGGGCGCGCACCGTGCGGTGGCGAATGACCTGTTCAGCCGGTTCGCGACATGGATGGTGCAACAGACGGTGGAAGACCTGACTTCCGGGTTCCGGGTGGTAAAAGCGAAAAAATTCCGTAGATTTCTTTATCTATTGCCCAACGGATTTTCCTACCCTACTACCATCACGATGAGTTATTTCCGGGCCGGCTACAGCGTAGCTTATCTTCCTATCCATACCCCGAGGCGATCCACCGGGAATAGCCACATCCGCCCGGTGCGGGACGGGATGCGGTTTTTGCTGATCATTATCAGGATAGGCACGCTCTATTCCCCGCAAAAACTGTTTTTGCCGGTCAGTGCCGGATTCTTTATGACCGGAGTGGGCTACTATCTTTACACCTATTTGAGCTTCGGACGGTTCACCAACATGAGCGCATTGCTGTTCATCTCGGCCATCCTCACCTTCCTGATTGGCATCGTATCCGAACAGATTTCCGCATTGCACTACAAGGATATCGATCTGGCAGATGATGAGGGTAGATAGCTTGACAAGGAGCGTGAGCATAAAACAACGTGTGCTGGTGCTGACCTCCACCTTCCCGCGCTGGCAAGGCGATAACGAGCCACCGTTTGTTTTCGAGCTTTGTAGTCGGCTTGAGGCTGACTTCGATGTTTGGATATTGGCGCCGCATGCCCCAGGGGCGAAAACCCGTGAGACTTTGGGCGGAATTAAAGTAGTGCGTTTCCGGTATTTTTTTGAGTGGGGAGAAACGCTTGCATACCGGGGGGGGATACTGGCCAACCTCCGCAACAACTGGCTCAATTATCTGCTTGTTCCCCTGTTTCTTGTTTGCCAGTTTGCGGTCCTGTTGCGGCTATTGGCCAGAGAGAGGTTCGACATCGTGCATGCCCACTGGCTGATCCCTCAAGGGTTGGTTGCTGTCGCGGCCAAACTTTTTTTTCGCCCGGTGCCCGTGCTGCTTTGTACCGCCCACGGTAGCGACCTGTATGGTTTGCGTGGAAGATTATTTACGGTGCTAAAGCGCTTGGTGATGCGCCGGTCCGATGCGTTAAGCATGGTAAGCGTGGCCATGAAGGAACACGCGGTTGCATTGGGAGGCGAAGCGGAGAAGATTTCTGTTATCTCCATGGGTGTGGATACTGTAGATACATTCTTTCCCATCGAGCATTTGGTACGCAGCAATGATGAATTGCTGTTTGTCGGTAGACTCACCGCACAAAAAGGAGGGGAGTTGTTAGTCCAGGCGCTGTCCCTTGTGGTAAGAATCCGTCCAGATACCACCCTTACGGTTGTCGGGCGTGGACCACGAATGGAGTCCTTGCGGGTGCTGAGCGAAATGCTGGGGGTGGCGCGGAACGTTAAGTTTCTTGGTGCCATCGCCAATGAGAAACTACCCGAACTTTACCGGAACGCTACTGTTTTGGTGTTTCCCTCCGCAACCGAGGAAGGCTTTGGCTTGGTATGCGTGGAGTCACTGGCCTGCGAATGCCCGGTAATCGCCTCTGACCTGCCCGCAGTGCGCGAACTGATTCTGAACGGCGAGACCGGATTGCTATTCAAGCGCGGCAACAGTGACGAACTCGCCCGCAGAATACTCGCCTTGTTGGCTGACCCCACATTACGTCATTCTATGGGAAAGGCTGGTAGAGAGTTTGTATCGCAGCGCTTCGATTGGCAAATTGTCGCCCAGCGTTATCGCGAACTGCTTGTCCAGTTGCTTGCCATGAAAAACCAAGCGCAATGACTGTCATGAAGAACAGTACATCCACCGCATCTCCGGTATGTTCCGTGTGCGTTGCCAACTACAACGGTGCCGAGGTCATCGAAGAATGTCTGAACTCGGTGTTTGCCCAAGACTGCGACTTTCCTGTTGAGGTCATCGTCCATGACGACGCTTCCACCGACGGCTCAGCCGACATCGTCCGCAACCGCTATCCCGGCGCCATCCTAATGACCAGCGAGGAAAACGTGGGGTTCTGCATCAGCAATAATCGTATGGTGGCACAAGCGTGTGGCAAATATATCTTACTGCTCAACAATGATGCCGTTCTTTTTCCTGACGCGCTACGAATACTTTACATCTATGCCGAATACCAGCCACTCGCAGGCATATTGGGCCTGCCCCAGTACGATATAAGAACAAGGGAGCTGCTTGATATTGGCAGCCTTTGTGACCCTTTCATGAATCCCGTGCCAAATCTTGATATGAGCAGACACGATGTCGCCATGGTCTCGGGAGCATGCCTGTGGATTCCCCGGTTACTGTGGGAAGAATTGGAGGGCTTCCCCGACTGGTTCGGATCCTTGGCTGAAGATTTGTATCTGTGCTCATTAGCTCGTCTCTATGGTTATTCCGTACTGACCCTAGGAACTTCAGGTTTCCTCCATCATGTGGGCAAAAACTTCGGCGGCGGCAAGGTGCGGGGTGACAGATTAACCACAACATTCAGACGGCGCGCTTTGACTGAGCGTAACAAGACCTTCGTAATGGCCATCTGTTACCCCGGCGTTCTGCTGTTCTGGCTTTTACCATTGCATCTCGCCCTGATCCATTTGGAAGGACTGCTGCTCACCTTGATCAAAGGCGACAGCACGGTCTGGAACAAAATCTATGCTCCACTACTGCCGGCATTGTGGCATCAACGTCACAGACTGTTAGCCCTCAGGCAAAGTGTACAGACGCACCGTAAAGCTTCCCTGCGTTCCTGGCTTGCCCCCTTTTGCTGGATTCCGTGGAAACTGCGAATGTTGATCCGGCACGGTTTGCCAAAACTCACTTGACCAGGAGATCGAGAGCAATGCTGCCCCAGTTTCGGGCATAGCGCGCATAGCACCCATTCAGGATTTCGGCCGTCACTGCCGGCAGGCGGGCGAGCCGGTTCTCTGGCAAGGCAGCACGGCGGAGCAGGTGGGCTATCTTGGCATTGACCTGGCCGCGGGCGGTTTCTGGCGCCGCCAACTCAGCCAAGCGGATAGCCAATGCATCCCAGCGGGCAATCTCTTCTGCATAATAGGAGCGCTTGTCCAGCGCGAGCGCTACCCGTGCTTCGTGCAATAAACTCCGCGGTGCGGCTCCCAGTGCGTTGTCGCGATGCTGGCGATAGAGCTGCAAAGGTGTTTCCTCCAGGCTGGCTTTTCCGGTGGCCGCAAGGATCATTGTGATCCATGCGTCGTACAGCCATCCGTGAGGAATGGGTAGAAGCTTGTCGCGCGCTTGTGATTTGAATGCAAGCGTGGCACCGGCAACTACAAAGTGCTTGATCAACACATCGAAGAAACGGCTTTCCCGTGCAAGTTCGCGTTCAGTGCAATTGAAGTTGACTCTCTTCCACAAAGTATAACCAAGGGAATGCAGATCTGAATCGCTCACTTCGGCATCGCAGCACACCCAGTCCATCCCCATGGTGAACATTTCGGCAAACAATGCCAGCTTGTTTGGCTTCCATACATCATCCTGATCGCAAAGGGCAATGACGTTTCCCGCACAGAGACGGATGGCCTGCTCAAAATTGGCACTGATGCCAATGCGTCGCGGGTTGAGGGAAATGCGTACCGGGAATGGGGCTCGCGTGGCAAAGGATTCCAGTATCGCAACCGTTCCGTCCTGCGATGCGTCATCACAGACCACAAGTTCATAGGGCGGACAGGTTTGTTCGAGCAAGCTATCCAATTGCTCGGTTAAAAAGCGATCTCCATCACATGTGCACACGGCGACTGAAATGCATTGTGTGTGGTTAGTCATGAATTTATCGCCAAGTCAATTCAATATGTGGCTGGAAATGGGCAATCCACCCGCAGGTTCGATTGTAATTGTGTACGGAGACTTGTTTGGCGTTGCGGGCAAACTTGAAGGCACTCATGACCAAATCCAGACGATCATTCAGCCGAACAGCGTTTCAAATTCATATCAAGCTTCCTTCAGCCGCATTTTTTGTAACTCATGAACAAACCAATAGTCATCCCTCATGCCCATTTTTACTGCGTCGAGAAATGCTGGATCCGTCAGGCCAGGAATGGAATCGATTTTGCGCGACATGGTTCCCTGGTAATGTAATCCACTGTCGAGTTGGTTGACTTGCAGGTCAAGCAGCGTGGCCAATAACTCGTAAAAACGCATCCGTTCCGGTATTACGCCTGTAGAATCTGGGATAATGGTGGTGGGCGCCTCTTCGCTGCTTTGCGATCCATGCTCAAAGCCGATTAATGCAAAATTGGCGCGAACGAAATTCAGAATCGCAGCTTTTTCCGACTGATTGAACTCGGCTTTCCAAGGTATGTCGTTCGTATCGCGATGCATTAATCCGCCAAACCAATTAAGGTAGAACGACAAATATGGCTTGATCAATGCTTCGTTGTGCAACAGATCTGTCAGGGGTTTCTCGCCGGAAAGATAGGGTATCCATTTAGCCCTGTTGTAGTCTTGATAGAAGAACAGTTCTCCTTCTTTGAAGAGTTGAGCATTCCATCGCAACTCACTAACAAATCTGGAAAGCGGATCCCGTATATAGGTAAAATAAACCGGTCTCCGAACCTGAAAAAGGTCTCCGACACGAATATGAATATGGTGATGAACGACCAGCCTGTAATTCATAGGGATCGACAACTTGATACAATCCTCATGCAATACGGTGCGCGTACAATTCAGATTGCCACCATAACGCTGTCCAGTTTCATAAAATAAGTCATAGACATTTAGCCCATTCCCCGCAAACTTGGCAAGGTCATGCCAGATCGAACTCCCTCCAGTTCTGGGGATATGGCAGAACACAAAAACCTTTGAATTTATGGAATGGCTAAACGGATCAGTCAAGAATCTGCGCAATTTCAAGAGGAGCATTTTCATGGCAGTATTTTGAAGCCCTTTCTCTTGATCCAGTCTAATGAATAAGTGGTAGCTTTGCCCCAGCCTCTTTGGCAAACGATATGATCTAGCATGCGCGACACATCGCTTAACCAAATAAGAAATGTTCTTTTATCCGAATAAGAAAGTCTCATAGTAGTTGGATAGGGAGTGGTTGCCGCCTTGGCTTGCGTTCTAGATATGAATATATCCAACTGTCGCCAAAATTCGGGATACAATTTAGAATATTTTTCCTTGCCTTTAATAACAGTAGCTTTTGCCCGTTCAATTTCCTCGGGGGAAGTTCCCCATGCAATGCCATCCTGACCGATCTCTAGTTCTCCAATAGCTTTATGTAAATATTGATTGGGGAGCATCACCACAGGGCATTCACAAAGCAACGCTTCAATGATCAGAGCTGAGTTCTCATAGCAATAAAACAATTCTGATCGGCGGAAGAGGTCTGCAATTTCTGATGGAGTCGGCGAATCAGGTAGATCGCGCGTAATTTCCACGCTATCTTTGGTTTCTGGGAACAATTTCCCGCCATGATGATATTTGTATTTTGCAGCAGAATAACAGGTGCCGCTTCGTTTTTGACGCGGTTCTGGAGTAAAAATATTTGTGTCTGAGGCAGGTATGAAAAGCACTGAATCTTCGCATCCCACAGATTCTGCCAAATTTTTTGAATAAGCAAGCAAGATTTCGTTGGGGTCATATTTACTGTCGCCGCCTAGCAACCCTGGAAAATTCATGACATAACGAACAACTAGAGGAGCAATAAATAGATTTCCCGGGATGGTTTCTGGGTAAATCGTAATCGGAGTCAATCCACGCTCAAAATCGGTCTGTATAACTCGTGAAGTCAACACTGGTGTAAGCAAGTCAATATTTACGCCATGGCTAGCCGGATAATGGGGGTGAAGTATGATGTATGCACGTTCCCCTAATCGGTTGAGGGCATGGCATAACATGTGCAGCGATTTGATTCCAGCAGAGGTCCGAACATAATTTGCGGCTACTATGTAATAAGGATTTCTTACATTTGGCAAGATGGCATCGGTTGAGCCATAAGGGTGCGGGCGGGGCAACGCAAGCGAGAGGTTGTTCCTGATAGAATAATCACCCTTGTTGCTAATATCTGAACTGGATTCAATGTTCATCTGGATAACGCACTCCGTCAACCACCCATTCATTTTTTAAATCAATAAGCCGCGGAGGACGGTTAAATTCACGCGAATCGGCCATAACAAGAAAAGGACATAATCCTTCGCCTGCAAATATAACTCTGAAGTTCTTATCCCGTAGAACAATTCGCACAAAGTATCGCCCAGGTGCCAAGGGAAACTGATCTAGGAAATATTCAACAAGATGCTCACCCGTTTCCAAGCGGATCGGGATTCCCAGTTCGACTGTTGAAGAAGAACTCAAAAACTGCATGTCCACAGCTTGGGTCCCTACAATAAGTTCTGGCTGAATCAATGGGGTAAATATCCTAAATCGAATTCTAATACACAGGGGATTGCCAGACCAAATCTCCTGGGTATCGCGACCACCCTGATCGGCAATATTGATACTTAACAATTCAACCTCACCCGAGCTGTCAATCTTTGCTCGGGACCAGCTAGTGGTGATATTTTCGAGTTTTATATCCTGGTTTGCCTTTTCACAGTATATCTGGCAGGTGTCGTGTGCAGGACCATCCGCCATTACTCGGCCATTGTGCAAAAAAATCACCCGCGAGCAAAACCTTTCTACTTGCCGGAGGTCATGACTTACCAAAAGTACTATACGCTGCTTGTCTGCCAATAGCTGTCCTAGCCGTTCAAAACATTTGCGCTGAAATGCGATATCTCCAACAGCAAGAGCCTCGTCCACTACGAGAATATCAGGATCGATATGGATAGCGGTTGCAAACGCCAGCCTTACAAACATACCGCTCGAGTATGTCCTTACCGGTTGGTCAATAAAGTCTCCGATGTCAGCAAAGGTGGCGATGTCGTTGAAACGTTCAAGCATTATTTCTTTCGCCAAGCCCATCATGGCGCCTTGGAAATATACGTTTTCCCGTCCTGTGAACTCCGGATTGAATCCAGCACCTAACTCCAGCAAAGCGGAAATGCGGCCATTGACCGAGACCGATCCAACTGTAGGCTTGAGAATGCCACAGATCAGTTGCAGCAGGGTGCTTTTGCCTGAGCCGTTGCGGCCGATGATGCCAACGGTTTCACCTTTTTTGATTTCAAGGGATACGTCCTTCAAGGCGGTGAATTCGCGGTGAAAGCGCATCCGCCCAAACGTAAGCGCCTGCTTGATCCGGTCGCCGGGGTGGCCGAAGATACGATAGGTTTTGGTCAGGTTCTTGACAGAAATGGCGATATCAGAGTGCATCAGCGAACTCATCCCTGCTGTGCTGGAAGAAGGCATAACCCAGAATCGATACACCAAGGCAAAACACAAATGCCATTCCCCATGTGCCCCATGCTATCGGCTGACCAAGGACTGCGGCTCGGGAAGTTTCGATCACCGCTCCCAATGGATTGTATTGGTAATAGGGACGCAGCATTTCGGGTACCGCGTTGACTGGATAGAACACTGGGGACAGGAACAGCAGCATCTGCACGAACACCGGCACGATCTGGGTCATGTCCTTGATGAACACCCCCCATGCAGCAAGAAACCAGGATAGACCCAGGGCGAGCAATAGCAAAGGAATGACCAGAAAAGGAAAAAACAGAACTCCGGCGTGCAGGTGACCGGTCCATGCGAGCGCGGCAAGCAGGATCAGGAAGTTGAATCCTCCATGCACCAAGGATGCACCAAGCGGCACGACGGGCAATATGTTCACCGGGAAAATGATCTTCTTGACGAAGCTCGGATAACTGCGAACCGACATGGGTGCGCGGGAGATGGTTTCGGCAAACAGGTTGAATGCAATCAGACCGCTGTAGAGCAACAACCAGAAAGGAATACCCGTTTCTTGTTGTGGCCAGCGCGCCTGAAAAATCTGTCCGAAGATAAATGCAAAGATCGTCAGCATGATCAGCGGGCTGAGAAATATCCACAGTACGCCGAACATCGCGCCACGATAGCGCAAAAGCACATCGCGCTTGATGAGCTGGCCGAGCAAATAGCGGTTGCGAATGATATCAGCGGAGATGCGCAGGGGGTTCAAGATTATCGTACTCATTTCACAATCGCCACAATTTGAAACCGGCTGCTTCTATCGCCGCTGCATCATAGACTGATTTTACGTCCACAAATACCCCGCCGGACTTCAGCTTACCCAGCATACTCGCTTGCGGCATGGACAAATATTCCTTGTGCGATACCGCTGCAACGATCGCCTCTGCCTCAGGCAAATCGTCCCAGGCCACCAGGGGGATTTGATATTCATGCATGGCCTCATCAGTATCTGCCACGGGATCATGCACCGATACATCGCAACCGAAATCCTGCAATTCACGCACGACGTTCGCCACTTTTGAATTGCGCAAATCGCTGCAATTTTCCTTGAAGGTCAGTCCCAGTACGATGACTTTTGCGTTCCTGACCGGATTACCGCCGCGCAACAATAGCTTGACAGTTTGCTGAGCTACGAATGCCGCCATGCTGTCATTGATGCGTCTGCCGGCAAGGATGACCTCGGGATGATAACCCAGCATCACGGCCTTGTGCGTCAGGTAATAGGGGTCGACACCGATGCAGTGGCCACCCACCAGGCCGGGACGAAAGGGCAGAAAATTCCATTTGGTTCCTGCCGCTTCCAGCACTTCCAAAGTATCAATGCCAAGGCGGTCGAAGATCAGGGCCAACTCGTTCATCAGCGCGATGTTCAGGTCGCGCTGGGTGTTTTCGATCACTTTGGCGGCTTCGGCTACCTTGATTGAGCTCACTCTATGCACGCCGGCGGCAATGATGTGTCCATACAGATCTGCGATCTTTTTCAGGGTCTCCTCATCATCCCCGGACACCACTTTGGTCACTTTTGTGATGGTTCTTTCCTTGTCGCCAGGGTTGACCCGTTCCGGAGAATATCCGACATGGAAGTCTTCCAGCCACTTCAAACCGGATACCCGCTCAAGTACCGGGATGCACACTTCTTCGGTTGCACCCGGATAAACGGTCGATTCGTATATCACGATCGCGTTGCGCTTCAGATGTTTTCCAACGATGGTGGAAGCCGACACCAGGGGAGAAAAGTCAGGCTGGTGTGCAGAATCTACCGGTGTGGGGACGGCGACGATAACGTAATCCGCTTTGGACAGATGCGAGGGATCAGTGGTGCAGGACAGAAATTTCGCGGCACGAAAATCCCCATCGGGAACATCCCCGGCAGGATCGTGGTTGTTGCGATAACTGGCCACTTTGCGCTCGGATAAATCGTAACCGACGGTCGTAAACTTCTTGCCAAATTCCACGGCCAATGGCAAGCCAACATAACCCAGCCCAACGACTGCAATATTCTTCTGATTCACAGCTCCCCTTTCCGGTTGATGCTCGTGTTGGTGACATTATCATCAGTATCGGATTTTCCCGCACGGAATACCCAAAGTGCAATCTGTTTTTGAAATTGGATGGTGTCGTTACTTTTTGTCGCGCGCATCCAGCATCCCGCGCAATTCGCGCAAATCGCTTTCGATCGCAGAGAGCTGGTAAAAGCTGCCGCCGGCCTGTTTTGCCATTTCGAGCTGTTCTATCGCGGCGTACAGGTTGCCCTGCCAGGCATAACTGTAGGCCTGCGCCTGATGCTGCTCAAGGGCCTTGCCTTGCATGGCATAGGCCCTGGCCTGCAAATCATATAACGTGGTGTCCCTGGGGTGGCGCTCGAGTTGTTCGGTGAGCAGTTTGACGGCGAGTTCCGCGTGGTTATTCTGCAACAGCAGGTCGGTGTAATCGTAGATCAGGGCGCGATGGTGCGGGAAGTTCTGCACGGCGGTATGGTAAAACGCCAACGCTCCGGAGTAATTCTTGCTAGCGCGCAGCACTTGTCCTTCGAGGGTCGCCAGCATGGGGTCATTCCTGGACACGGGGTTGGCGTCGGCCTGCTTGCGCAACAGCGAAAACTCGCGGCTGGCACGCTCGATCTGGTTATCGCGCAACAGCGCTCTCACCAGTCCGTAGCGCTGCGCGATGGGGTTGCCGAAATTTTGCGATCCCAATGCATCGCTGAAATAAGCGATTGCATCCGGTGCGGTCTTTTGTGCGGCGATGAGTTTGGTGCGCACCAGTTGAAATTCCAGGCTATCCGGAATCAGTCGGTAGGGTTGGTCATGGATGCGATTTTCGATCTCCGCGATACGGTCGCTGGTGATCGGGTGGGTACGCATATAATTCGGCGCGTTGCCGTCCGTTAGCTGCGTAGCTTTTTGCAGGCGTTGCAAAAATTCAGGCATGGCGTGGGTGTCGAAGCCGGATTTTTGCAACAGCTGCAAGCCGATCCGATCTGCCTCCTCTTCATACGAGCGGGTATAATTAAGCTGTTGCTGTATATTGCCAGCCTGCACGCTGGCGATGGCAGCCTCGGTGACCTGCGGGTTGGTGCGTGCAGCAAGTATGGCTGCGGCGATGGCCGCCATTGAGATCAGTCCAGTGCCGCGTTGCGCATCTATCATTCGCGCCAGATGGTGTTGCGTAACGTGTGAAATTTCGTGGGCGAGCACGGATGCCAATTCAGATTCGCTTTGCGTGACGAGTATCAGTCCTGCATTGACGCCGACAAAGCCGCCCGGCAGGGCAAACGCGTTGACGCTGTAGTCATTGACCGCGAAAAATTCAAAATCGAGTGAAGGTTCGGGGCTGTTTTCGACCAGCTTTCCGCCAAGTTGATTGAGGTAATCATTGATCTCGGGGTCATCCAGATATTGTTTGCTGGCAATAATCTGCATCATGCTTTGTTGCCCGATCTGGCGTTCCTGCAGCGGGGTAAGCGCGGCCTGAGAGACATCGCCCAGGTCGGGAAGACCATCGCTCAACGCATAGGGTGAAATGCACAGCAACAAAACCGACAGAATCAGAATTTTCATAGTCGCTATGATAGTTGTTTTTACCCGCGGTTCACACTTCAGACCCTGCAATTGTTTCAAAGTGTACTCATCCCGTATAGACAGCGCTATTCAAAATGAGCAGAATTGGGACGTTTTATAAATCTCGACCAGATATATGGAAAAAATCGGCAAATATAAGATTGTACGAGTACTCGGGAAAGGCGCGACCAGCACGGTTTACCTCGCCAACGATCCCTTCAGCAAACAGCAGGTCGCCATCAAGTTATTCGATCTCGGGATGTTGCGCGACCCGGATCGGGCCAAAGTCTATCGCAAACTCCTGCTGACCGAAGCGTCGCTGGCGGGGAAGTTGTCACATCCGCATATTGCAAAGATCCTGGATGCGGAGATGGAAGGCGATATCAATTACGTGGTGATGGAATACGTCGAAGGCAGTACGCTGGAGCAATACGCCGAGGTCGATACGCTGCTGCCGATCAACACCATAGCTGAAATCATATACAAGTGTTGCAAGGCTCTCGAATATGCGCAGCATCAAGGCGTGATACACCGCGATATCAAACCGGCGAATATTCTGCTGCAGGGCGAAAGCGAAATCAAGGTTTCAGACTTTGGCTCCGCAGCTTTACAGAACCAGCAAAGCACACAGGTCAGCGGGATAGGTTCTCCCGCCTATATGTCGCCGGAACAGGTCAAGGAGCTTAAGCTGACCCATCAGACAGATATCTATTCACTGGGAGTGGTGATGTACAAACTGCTTACCGGCAAGCTTCCGTTTGATGCGAGCAATAAAGTCAGCATGATCTATCACATCATCAACATCGATCCGCCGCCGCCCAGTTCATTTCGTCCCGAAACACCACCGGTACTGGACAAGATCGTGCTGCGCGCCATGGAAAAGGATACTGCCAAACGCTACCAGACCTGGGAGGAATTCACGAACGACCTGGTCGGCTTTACCAGCAATTCGACCCCTGCCCCGAAGGAGTTTCTTGATACGGAAAAATTCGACACGCTGCGCAGTCTGATGTTCTTCAAGAACTTCAGCGATGTGGAATTATGGGAGGTGTTGCGCATCAGCGAGTGGCGCAAAGTTCCTGAATCTGAATTCATTCTCCATGAAGATGAAAGCGGTAGTTCCTTCTATGTCATCGCGCAGGGGACGGTGCGTGTGAGCAAGCAGGGCAGATTGTTGAGCTTGTTGCATCGAGGGGACTGCTTTGGCGAAATGGCGCACCTTCTAGATCGTGATTTCAAACGCAGCACCGACGTGATCGCCAAGAGCGATGTGGTGCTGATCGAAATCAATCCCGAGGTGCTGAAACATGCCACACCCGGATGCCGGTTGCAATTCGGCGATGCTTTTTTGCGCATGCTGGTAAAGCGTTTGTCGGTTGCGAATACACGAATCTCGCATTTGCTCGCGGACAATAATAGAACCGAAGTCGAACAGGAAGATGCCTAGTTGAGTATGAATGGATACAAGAATATTACCATCACAGAACTGCAGACGATGATGAAGCAGGGCGACCTGCTTCTGCTGGATGTGCGCACGGACGCAGAAGTGGCGCGCGGGAAAATCCCGCGCGGCGACTCGTTGCCGCTGCATTTGTTGCCGATGCGCCTGGGCGGGATGGACAAACGCGCCACCACCGTATTCTATTGCCAGACAGGCGGTCGTTCCGCGCAGGCAGCCGCGTTTGCCGCTGCAAATGGTTTTACCGATGCTTATAACCTGCAGGGCGGCATTTCGGCATGGGCCCGGGCCGGGCTGCCTATAGAATCATGAAATTCGATATTGAACTGGATGCCCGCCAGTTGGCCTGTCCTCTGCCCATACTGCGCGCAAAAAAATCGCTGTCGCAAATGCGCAGCGGACAGGTAATTAGAATAGTAGCGACCGACAACGGGTCTCCCAAAGACTTCGAGGAATTCTGCCGCCAGACCGGCAATGAATTGTTGTCTTCCACGGCAACTGACGGCGAATTTGTGTTTTATCTGCGCCGCCGTTGAATTTTACTCACTCAAGCGGCGGCTTTGAATCTGTAGCTGGGCCAGCGTGGTACTGAACTCCTGCAGGCGATTGCGTTCCTGCTCCACAACCGCCACAGGTGCGCGGTCCACGAAGCTGGCATTGGATAATTTGCCCTGCGTCCTGGTTATCTCGTTTTGTAAACGGCTGATCTCCTTGCTTAGCCGTTCGCGTTCGGCGGCGACATCGATCTCGACTTTCAGCATCAATTTGAATGCTCCGACGATGGCGATTGCCGCCTCTCCATCGGGCAAACCGGAGACGATCTGCATCTCGCTGAGTTTGGCCAGGCTGCCGATATAGGCAGTCATCTCGCCCAGAACGGTGGCATCGCCGGTGGCTAACAGCGGGACGCGTTGTGCAGGAGAAAGATTCATTTCGCTGCGCAGTTTTCGGCAGGAATTGATGATCTCCTGCAGCAGCGCGATTTGATCCATGGCGTCCCGATCTATCTTGGCTGCGTCGGATATCGGATAGGGTTGCAGCATGATGCTGTCGCCGGACTTGCCGGCAAGCGGAGCGACACTTTGCCATAACTCTTCGGTGATGAATGGAATGATCGGGTGCGCCAGACGCAGGATTGTCTCCAGCACGCGCACCAGGGTGCGCCGCGTGGCGCGCTGTTCGGCCTGGCTGCCGTTGGCTATCTGAACTTTCGCCAGTTCCACATACCAGTCGCAATAGTTGTTCCACACCAGTTCGTAAACCGTGCGCGCGGCCATGTCGAAACGGTAATCGGCGAAGTGCATCGCCATCTCTGCTTCAGCCAGTTGCAAAGTACTGATCATCCAACGGTCTGCTGCTGAGAATTCCAGCGGCAGTGATTCATCCAGCCCGACATCCTTGCCCTCGCAGTTCATCAACACGAATCGCGCGGCGTTCCACAGCTTGTTGCAGAAATTGCGATAACCTTCGCAGCGCTGCATGTCGAATTTGATGTCGCGTCCCGGCGAGGCCAGTGAGGCGAAGGTGAAGCGCAAGGCATCCGTGCCGAATGCCGGAATGCCGTTCGGGAACTCCTTGCGAGTGCGCTTCTCGATCTTCGGCGCGTCGTTCGGGTTCATCAGCCCGGTGGTGCGTTTCTTGACCAATTCGTCGAGGGCTATGCCGTCGATCAGGTCGATCGGGTCGAGCACGTTGCCCCTGGATTTGGACATCTTCTGCCCTTCCGCGTCGCGTATCAGGCCGTGCACATACACATCCTTGAACGGGATCTTGCCGGTGATGTGCCTGGTCATCATCACCATGCGTGCCACCCAGAAGAAGATGATATCGAAACCGGTCACCAGCACCGAGGAAGGCAGATATTTCTTCAGAAATATATTTTGCGCATCCTTTTCTTTGTCGCCGGTCCAGTCGAGCGTCGAAAACGGCCACAGCGCGGAGGAGAACCAGGTGTCGAGTACATCGTTGTCGCGGTCGAGCTGCCCGGCGTAGGCCGCCTTGTCGGCGAGATTGCGCACTTCGGCTTCGTTGTGCGCGACGAACACTTCGCCGTTCACGCCGTACCACGCGGGGATCTGGTGCCCCCACCACAGCTGGCGCGAGATGCACCAGTCCTGGATATTGTTCAGCCACTGGTTGTAGGTGTTCACCCAATTCTCCGGGTGGAACTTGATCTCGCCCGATGCCACGCATTGCAGCGCCTGTTCGGTGATACTTTTACCTTTCGGGCCAGCTTTGCTCATCGCCACGAACCACTGGTCGGTGAGCATAGGCTCGATCACTACGTGGGTGCGGTCGCCGCGCGGTACTTTGAGCTTGTGCTTCTCAATCTTTTCCAGCAGTCCGGCGGCTTCGAGGTCGACGACGATGTGTTTGCGTGCAACGAAGCGGTCGAGACCTTGATATGGCTTGGGTATTAAATCTATTGTTGGAGATTCGGTTAATTCCGAATCTGCAAAACGTATGCCACTTTTCCCAGCTTTATGTCCCCATGAAAAATCATCAAATGCAGACTTCTTGATTTTGCCGTCTAGGGTGAATACGTTAATTTGGGGCAGTTTATGCCGTTGTCCCACCACGTAGTCGTTGAAGTCATGCGCAGGGGTGACCTTCACGCAACGCCGTACCGAATTCCCTGTCCACATATTCGTCGGCGATGATGGGGATGTCGCGCTCGCACAGCGGCAACTTCACTTTCTTGCCGATCAGGTGTTTATAGCGATCGTCTTCCGGATGCACCATCACCGCGACGTCGCCGAGCATGGTCTCGGGACGGGTCGTTGCGACGGTGAGATGGGTCAGTCTGCGTACGTAATCTTTCTCGACCAGTGGATAGCGGATGTGCCACATGAAGCCATCTTCCTCTTCCTGAACGACTTCGAGATCGGACACGGCGGTATGCAGTTTCGGGTCCCAGTTCACCAGGCGCTTGCCGCGATAGATCAGTCCTTCGTTGTAAAGGCGCACAAAAGTCTCGGTGACGGAGCGCGACAGACCTTCGTCCATCGTGAAGCGCTCGCGGCCCCAGTCCGGCGAGGTGCCAAGGCGGCGCATCTGGCGCGTGATGGTGTCGCCGGAAAATTTCTTCCACTCCCAGACTTTCGCTATGAATTTCTCGCGGCCCCCAGCAGGGCCAAATTCTTCAACGAGGCTGTGGCGCGAGATGCCTTGTGCGTCGAGCTGGCGCTCCACCACGATCTGTGTGGCGATGCCGGCATGATCGGTGCCCGGCTGCCACAGCGTGTTGTCGCCCTTCATGCGGTGATAGCGGGTCAGCGCATCCATCAGCGTCTGGTTGAAGCCATGACCCATGTGCAGCGTCCCGGTGACATTGGGCGGCGGCAGCAGGATGCAGAAGGATTCGGATTTGTTCGGGTCTAGTCCGGCCTTGAAGTAACCGGATGCTTCCCACTTGGGATACCAGCGGGCTTCGATGTCCTTCGGTTCAAAACTTTTTTCGAGTTCCATTGCTTTACATTGCGGCGACGTGCCTGGCCCGGGCTATTCATAAGGGGCGCGATTATACCAAAGGCAGGCAGCCCGACCGCGGGAAAGCAGAAGTGTATTGTCGGCCGTATCAATCCAAGGATTGAACTGCTGCACGTCTGCTATTCTGATGAATCGAGATAGGAATACAGTGCTTCATGCAGCAATTCCGGCAGCTCGGCTTTAAGTTCAAGGATCGCCTGTTCGATGGCCTGGCGCTGCAGTTGCTCGAGATGGAGACCGAGCTTTTTCGTGAACAGGGCTTCGATATGCGCTTCGATCCGCGGCAGAAGCTGCTGTATTTCATCCTCGGTCAACAAACGCGGCAGATAGGTGTCGGTTTTATCAATTACCTCGGTGAGCACGGGTAAGATGTTCAATGTCGTTTCGCCTATCGTTGGTTCTGGCGAAGCCGGATTGGAAACTGGAATGCTGTCCGGTTGTTCTTTCGTAGCCATGCGTATCAAATCCCGGATAAATCAATATGTCGCAGTTCATAGCCGCGATCACGATAGAACTTGAAACGTTCGCGCCCCAGGCGGCTGTCTTCCGCATCGTTGCCGATGATCTCGATGACACGTTCAAATCGGCTGAAGAATGGCAGACATTCATCATGCAAACTGATCAACAGGTCATGGTGGGGAAATCGGTCGCCGCCATGATTAAGTATGACAGGCATCTGATCGGCCTCGCCGGCGTCGCTCCTGCAGTGCGGAATAAAGGCGGTGGCAGGATAATGCCACAGCAACTTGTCCAATGCATCGTTGGTGGATGAATCTTGCGTGCTGATTACCGTGCGCATTCCGTTCTGCATCGCTTTGTGGCTCAACTGGCAAGCGGTGCGAAGTTTGTCGGCGGAGCCGGTATAAAAATCCACCTTGGTCATGGCTAATGGATAATGGATTTCAAGTTTGTGCGCGGTTGATCAGATATCGGGAGAGCAATGGAACGGGCCGTCCTGTAGCGCCCTTTTCCTTGCCGGATTTCCATGCGGTTCCCGCGATGTCCAGATGTGCCCAGCGGTAGCCCTTGGTGAAACGTGACAGGAAGCAGGCGGCAGTGATGCTGCCGCCGGCCCGGCCGCCGATGTTCTGCATGTCGGCGAAGTTGCTGTCGAGTTGTTGCTGGTAGTCATCCCACAGCGGCAGCTGCCATGCGCGGTCATGAGCGTGATCACCTGCGTCCAGCAGTTCCTTGGCCAGCTTGTCTTCATTGCTGTACAGTCCGGTGGCGACATGACCGAGCGCGATGACGCATGCGCCAGTGAGCGTGGCGATGTCGATGACGGTGTCCGGATCGAATTTCCTGGAGTAGGTGAGGGCGTCGCACAGGATCAGGCGGCCTTCTGCATCGGTGTTGAGGATTTCTATGGTCTGTCCGGACATGCTCTTCACGATGTCGCCCGGCTTGCTTGCTGCACCGTCCGGCATGTTTTCACAACTCGGGATTACCCCGACTACATTCAGTTTCAGGCCCATCTCGGCTATCGCCTGCATCGTGCCGAGCACACTGGCTGCGCCGCACATGTCGTATTTCATCTCGTCCATATCCGCGCCGGGTTTGAGCGAAATTCCGCCACTGTCAAACGTGATGCCTTTTCCGACCAGCACGACAGGCTTTTGTTTCTTGTTGCCGCCATGATATTCCAGCGTGATCAGTTTGGCAGGCTGGCGGCTGCCGCGGGTTACCGACAGCAGGGAATGCATACCGAGTTTATGCATGTCCTTTTCTTCCAGGATAGTTGCCCTTAGCTTGTGCGCTTTCGCCAAAGATTTGGCCTGGTCAGCCAGATAAGTCGGCGTGCAGATGTTACCCGGCAGATTCCCCAAATCCTTGGTCAGCTTCATGCCGTGTGCGATAGCTGTGGCTTGGCTGAGTGCTGCCTGAGCCGCGTTGCCCGGTTTGCCGGCGCAGCCCAGCAGGATTTTGCGCAGTGCCGATGCGTCGGCGGGTTTGCTCTTGAGATGGTCGCTCCGGTAGCCGGATTCCGCAGCAACCAGCACCGCCTGCATGATCTTCCAGGCCTCATCGCGTCCTTTGACGGGCAGGTCGGTGAGGTACAATGCGGCTTCTTTGCAGGCGGTTTTTTGCAGCGTACCCAAAGCGGCACGCAGCGTGTCGAGGAACTGTTGCGTGGCAAATTCATGGGCTTTTCCCAGGCCGACCACCAACACCCGTTCCGCAGGGATATTGGCAACATGATGCAGCATCAAGGTGCTGCCGACCTTGCCATTCATGTCGCCTCGCGAGACAAGATCGCTTATATGATGCGATGCTGCTTTGTCCAGCGACTGTGCAGCCGGCGAAAGTTTGCCGCCTTCATATACGCCGACGATCACGCAACCACTATGCTGCTTTTCCGGACCGCTTTGTTTTATGCTAAATTCCACGCGTTACCCCCAATTGTAAAGTCCACATCCAGATGCACGATTATCCGCAAACTTACCGTATAAAGTCAAAACCATTGCGCACGGGGATTTTTCATCGCACGTTGGTGAACGAATTTGCCGGAAATGGCTTGCTGGTTTTCTCGGTCTTGCTCGGGGTGATTGTCGTCAGCCAGCTGATACGCCTGTTAAGTTACGCGGTCAGCGGAGAAATCGCAGTGGACGGGGTATTGGCCCTGCTGGGTTTCAGTGCCATGAATTATCTTCCTGTGCTGCTTTCAATCAGTTTATTCGTTTCTATCCTGCTTACCTTGTCGCGCAGTTATCGGGACAGCGAGATGGTGGTGTGGTTTTGTTCCGGAATAGGGCTGACCCGCTGGATACGCCCGGTATTATGGTATGCCGTGCCGGTGGTCGGTTTGGTTGCGCTGCTCAGTCTGGTGGTGACTCCCTGGGCATTGTTGAAGTCGGATGAGTTCAAGAACAAATTGGAAAGTCGTGACGACGTCACTTCCGCGACACCCGGCATGTTCCGCGAGTCCAAGCAGGCCGACCGTGTGTATTTCGTTGATAACGTCGATGCGGGATCCAACCGCGTAGGAAACATCTTTGTGCAATCCACTCAAAACGGAAAAGTCGGCACGATGGTGGCGCGCCAAGGATTACAGGAAACCATGCCCAACGGAGATCGCTTTTTGGTGTTGCTCAATGGGACGCGGTATGAAGGCACGCCGGGCCGGCGCGATTATCGCATAGTGGAATTCGAGCGCTATGCGATGCGCATAGATAGTTTGCCCGTCAAACCCGCCAATCCCCAGTTGCGCACCACGTCGACTCTGGAGTTATGGCGAAACCCCACAACATGGAATCTCTCCGAGCTGGAATGGCGACTCGGGTTGCCGATCAGCGCGACGATTCTTGCGCTGTTGGCGATTCCTTTGAGCTACGTCAATCCTCGCGCGGGCCGTTCGCTCAATCTGATTTTGGCTATCTTGTTGTACATGATTTACAGCAATATGATCAGTGTCACCAATACGTGGGTTGGACAAGGAAAGCTTTCACCCGGCTTGGGATTGTGGGGCATACATCTCGCAATGCTGTCTGTGACGTTACTGATGTTTTATCGTCGCATGACATTGTGGTCGTTGCGCAGGATATTGACCAAATACCACGCAATTTCTCGATCAACCCCGACTGGTGCTTCCCGTTCCGGGACTGACGAGCAAATAGAGCAAACGAGCCGATGATATGAATTTGCTGACACGTTACCTCGGCCGTGAAATATATCTCAGTATCGGGTTGGTGTTCCTCGCGCTCATCATGCTGTATTCCTTTCTGGACCTGATACATGAACTGAATGAGATGGGGAAGGGGCAGTACCATTTGGGATATGTGCTGCTGTTTGTGATTCTGACCATCCCCGGGCATGTTTACGAGTTGTTTCCGGTAGCTGTTCTGATCGGCACGATCATTGCGCTGGTGCAAATGGCAGCCAGCTCGGAGCTGACGGTTTTTCGATCCTCCGGCGCTTCTATCTGGCAGATGGTCGGGGCATTGTTCAAGATTGCCCTGCCGTTGGTGGTATTGAGTTTTGTTTGTGGTGAATTGCTAGCGCCTCCGAGTGAGCGTATGGCGCAGCAATTGCGTTTGAAGGCGCAAAACGCGCAAGTTACACTGAAGGAATTCCGTTCCGGCGTATGGGTCAAGGACGATCGCAATTTCGTGAACGTGAAAAACGTGATGCCTGATACCAGCCTGTCGAATATTGTTATTTACCAGTTTGATGATACCTACCATTTGCGGGCCATCACCAATGCCAAGCATGCAGATTTTATCGAGGATGGACGTTGGCAGCTTGAGGATGTATTGGAGACACGTTTTGACCAAGAGGGTACGAGTATTAATGCCGAACCTCTGCAGGAGTGGCATTCGGCATTGAACCCGAGTATTTTCAGCGTGCTGCTGGTGGTTCCGGAACAGATGTCGGCGTGGAGTCTTTATCAGTATGCCGATCACTTGCGCGAAAACCACCAGAAAAGTGCTCGCTATGAAATTGCGATGTGGGACAAACTGGTTTATCCGTTCGCGCTGCTTGTGATGATGTTGTTGGCGTTGCCATTTGCGTCATATCATCGTCGCGCGGGAGGTGTTGGTGCGATGGTATTCATGGGAATTGTGCTTGGACTGACGTTTCACTTTGTCGGGCGATTGTTCGCCAGTTTGGGCGCGCTGAACGACTGGCAGCCGTTCTTCAGCGCCACGGCAATGACCGGGATGTTTTTGCTGCTTGGGATGGCAATGCTGTGGTGGACAGAGCGACGCTGATTACGGCTGTGCGGATACGGGCGTGGCAGGAACCCCGCTTGCTGATTGCTGAGCCTTTTTCAGTTGCTCTTCCTTGATCATTTTTTTTACTTTTTCACGTTCGTTAGGCGGGAGATTGTTGAAAGCGCGATATTTTTGCCGGGCAGCTTCGCGTTGCTCGGGTGTGAGCTTGCTCCATTTTACTAACCGTTTGTGATAGCGTTCCTTTTGTTCATGAGTCATTTGCGAATAGTGCTTGGCTGTCTCGAGCAGGCGTTCACGCTGTTTCTCCGGCAGGGTGTCCCACTGTTGGTCCAACGGGGCCAGGGCTACGCGTTGTTCAGGAGTTAGCGCGCGCCAGGATAGCGATCCGGCGCTTGCGATTGTGCTGAAAATGCACAAAACCAGGAACAATCCTTTCGCAGAAATTCGCATTTACTAATAAATTACAATTTAACTGCTAATCGACGAAAACATCGATGGGTAACTCGTCAGTCAGGATAGCTAAATCGGTATCATCGATTTGCTGTTCTTGTATGTTTTGCCAGTAACTTGTTCCGGCGATGAGTACGGCGACCAGCAATCCGGCCGCTATCCAGGGTTGTGCCGAATGAGGAATCAACCGGTCCGTCCAGCGAAACGACGAATGCCCGGAAGCCGGCGTAGGCATGGAAACAGTAACGCATACTGATTGCCTTTTCAGCGCTTTTTGCCGTGCACTGATCAATGCCGATACAGTAACGGCATCCAATTGCCGGGTGCCCTGGGTCAGCAATTGGGCTATCTTTCCGGGATCCAGTTCGTTGGTCATGGTAGTTCTACTCCTTTTGATTTTAGCGAGACAGCAAGCGCATGAACAGCGCGCGAACAGTGGGTTTTTACGCTGCCCTCGGTGCATCCCATCGCAACGGCAGTTTCTGTCGTGTCCAGTCCCTCCCAGTAACGCAGCAGGAATGCTTCGCGTTGACGTGCCGGTAGTTTGGCAAGGGCTTGTTCGACCAGCGCAATGATCTGCTTTTGTTGCAAAGACTCGTCCGGCACGCGAGGGGAAGATTGATTCTCGCTATCTTCAAGTATGTCCAGCGGGTCGAATTCCTCATCGCCGTGCCTGGATTGCAAACCGGAAAACAGTGTAATCCAGTAAGAACGGACTTTTTGCCTGCGATAATGATCACGTATGGTGTTTTGCAGGATGCGCTGGAACAACATAGGCAGCTCTTCGGCTGGTTTGTCGCCATATTTTTCCGCCAGCTTGAGCATCGCGTCTTGAACGATGTCCAGAGCGATGTGATCGTCACGAACGGCAAACACCGCATGCTTGTATGCGCGGCGCTCAACACTGCTGAGGAATTGGTTTAATTCAGCGGAAGTACTCAGTTTTTCACCTTTTGTCCAGAGTGCGCATGGTAGCAAATTGCCACTTTTACCGCTTGATACCATGCAGCCAGCACGGCAAAAGTTGACCAAAACGCTTCCAACCATTATCTTACATGGTTCTATTTCGTTTATTTTTAAGGTATTTGTGATGGAGTTGATGGGCGCAGAAATCGCAATTCGTTGTTTGCAGGAAGAGGGTGTCGAATATGTGTTCGGTTACCCTGGCGGTGCCGTGCTGCATATTTATGATGCGTTGTGCCAACAGGACAAAGTCAAACACATCCTGGTTCGGCACGAGCAGGCAGCGGTGCATGCTGCGGATGGCTACTCTCGTTCTTCGGAGAAAGTGGGCGTGGCATTAGTCACATCCGGTCCGGGTATAACCAATGCAGTGACCGGGATAGCCACGGCCTATATGGACTCGATCCCGCTGGTCGTCATCAGCGGCCAGGTTCCCAGTTACGCGATCGGTGAAGATGCTTTCCAGGAAGTTGATGCGGTCGGCATCACGCGCCCCTGCGTGAAGCACAATTTTTTGGTCAAGGACGTGAAGGACATTGCGCCGACCATCAAGAAGGCATTTTATCTGGCTAAATCAGGCCGCCCGGGACCTGTACTGGTGGATATCCCGAAGGATATTTCGAACCAGAAAACCCAATTTGCCTATCCTGAAAGCGTCAATATCCGCTCCTATAACCCGCTCGGCAAGGGTGACGCCGCACAGATCAAGCGTGCCGTGCAAATGCTGCTGGAGGCCAAGCGTCCGATGATATATAGCGGCGGCGGCGTGGTGTTGTCGGGTGCGTCCGCACAACTGACCGAATTGGTGCGCCTGCTCGGTTTTCCTTGCACCAACACGCTGATGGGTTTGGGCGCCTATCCCGCCACCGACAAACAGTTTGTCGGCATGCCCGGCATGCACGGCACATACGAGGCGTGCATGGCGATGCAACATTGCGATGTGCTGCTGGCCGTGGGCGCACGCTTCGACGACCGTGTGGTCGGCAACGTCGAGCATTTCGCCCAAGTGCCGCGCAAGATCATCCACATCGATATCGATCCTTCCTCGATTGCCAAACGCGTCAAGGTCGATGTGCCGGTGGTCGGGGAAGTGAAACTGGTGCTGGAACAAATATTAGGCGAATTGCGCGGCGGCAAGAAGAAGCCCGTTGCGTCAGACCTGGCCGCATGGTGGAAACAGGTGGATGAATGGCGTGTCAAGGGTGGTGGACTGCGCTACAAGAATTCGACGGAAATCATCAAGCCGCAATTCGTGATCGAAAAGCTCTATGAAGTGACGGGCGGCGATGCTTTCGTCACATCGGATGTCGGCCAGCACCAGATGTGGGCAGCGCAATATTACAAGTTCACCAAGCCGCGCCGCTGGATCAATTCCGGCGGCCTGGGAACGATGGGGTTCGGCTTGCCGGCGGCGATGGGCGTGCAACTCATCAATCCCGGCGCCACGGTGGCCTGCGTAACCGGCGAGGGAAGCATCCAGATGAACATTCAGGAACTGTCCACCTGCAAGCAGTTTCATCTGCCGATCAAGGTGGTGTCACTGAACAACCGGTATCTGGGCATGGTGCGGCAGTGGCAGGAATTCTTTCACGGCAACCGCTATTCGGAATCCTACATGGATGCATTGCCGGATTTTGTGAAATTGGCAGAAGCCTATGGGCATATCGGGATACGTGTCGATAAACCCTCCGATGTCGAGCCGGCGATGAAAGAGGCATTTGCACGCAAGAAAGATCTGGTGTTCATGGATTTCCAGACCGATCCGACGGAAAACGTGTTCCCGATGGTCCCGGGAGGCAAGGGCTTGTCCGAAGTGATCCTGTCGGAGGATTTGTGATGCGGCACATCATTTCGCTGCTGATGGAAAACGAAGCGGGTGCATTGTCCCGTGTGGCCGGTTTGTTCTCTGCTCGAGGCTATAACATCGAATCTTTGGTGGTCGCGCCGACCGAAGATCCGACCTTGTCGCGCATGACCATCGTCACCAGCGGCTCGGATGCGGTCATCGAGCAGATCAACAAACAGCTCAACAAGCTGATCGACGTGGCAGCGGTGATGGATCTCAGCGAAGGCGAACATCTTGAACGAGAATTGATGCTGGTCAAGGTGCGCGCTGCCGGCAAAGACCGCGAAGAACTCAAACGCATGACCGACATCTTCCGGGGCCGCATCATCGATGTCTCCGACATGACGTACACTATCGAACTTACCGGGACCGGTCATAAACTGGACCGCTTCCTTCAGGCGATAGAACGCGACCTGATCCTGGAAACGGTGCGCACCGGAGCTTCCGGCATCGGGCGCGGCGAACGGATTTTGAAACTTTAATCGATAAAGAGGGCAACATGAAAGTTTATTACGACAAGGATGCAGACCTTTCCCTGATCAAAGGCAAGAAAGTCACCATCATAGGCTATGGTTCGCAAGGCCATGCCCATGCCCAAAACTTGAAGGAATCCGGCGTTAATGTCACAGTTGGTCTGCGCAAGGACGGAGCTTCCTGGAAAAAAGCGGCCGGAGCCGGGCATCACGTGATGGAAATCGCCGATGCGGTAAAGAATGCCGATGTGGTGATGATGTTGCTGCCGGATGAGCAGCAACCGGACGTGTACTACAAGTCGGTGGCTCCAAATCTGAAGCAAGGTTCGTCACTGGCCTTTGCCCACGGCTTCAACATCCATTACAACCAGATCGTGCCCGGCGACGAAATAGACGTGATCATGATCGCGCCAAAAGGCCCGGGCCATACCGTGCGTTCCGAATACCTCAAAGGCGGCGGGGTGCCCAGCCTGATCGCGGTGTTTCAGGACAAATCCGGCAAGGCACGCGATGTCGCGCTGTCCTATGCTGCAGCCATCGGCGGGACCAAGGGCGGAGTGATCGAGACCAACTTCCGTGAAGAAACCGAGACCGATCTGTTCGGCGAACAATCCGTGTTGTGCGGCGGCGCGGTGGAACTGGTTAAGGCCGGATTCGAGACCCTGACCGAGGCGGGGTACGCCCCGGAAATGGCCTATTTCGAGTGCCTGCACGAACTCAAGCTGATCGTCGATCTGATGTATGAAGGCGGCATTGCAAACATGAATTACTCGATCTCCAACAATGCGGAATACGGCGAATATGTGACCGGGCAACGCGTGATCGGCGACCAGGCGCGCGCTGCGATGAAAGAATGCCTGAAAAATATCCAGAACGGTTCATATGCAAAGCAATTCATACTGGAAGGCCGCACCAATTATCCGGAAATGACCGCGCGTCGACGCCTGAATGCCGCGCACCCGATCGAACAGGTGGGCGGCCAGCTGCGGGCAATGATGCCGTGGATCAGCAAGAACAAACTGGTCGATCAATCGAAAAACTAGAGACAGTCATCAGATGCTGGTCGTTAGTTAAGGCAATACCTTGGCTTTCGACCAGCGGCTGGTGCCTAACAAATCAATGAACAACTACCCCCATCCAATTATCGCCCGCGAGGGATGGCCGTTCCTGGCCATCTCGATAATATTGGCGATTGCAGCCACGGTTTGGTGCGCATACTGGTCGATCCCGTTGTGGGTCATCGCGTTGTTCGTTCTGCAATTTTTCCGTGATCCGCCACGCGAAATCCCCCTGGACGCTAACGCAGTGCTGTCCCCGGCAGACGGGCGTATTGTAGCTGTTGAACGCGTGAACGATCCATACGTGCAGCGCGACGCGATCAAGGTCAGTGTGTTCATGAATGTGTTCAACGTGCATTCCAACCGCAGTCCGGTGGATGGCACAGTGCAGCAGGTCTGGTATTTTCCCGGCAAATTCGTGAATGCCGATCTGGACAAGGCGTCCACAGAGAACGAGCGCAACGCGGTTTGGCTTAAAACAGCCGATGGCGATGACATTACCTCGGTGCAAGTGGCGGGTCTGATCGCTCGTCGTATTCTGTGTTATGTCAGGGCAGGCGATGTGCTGACACGCGGGCAACGCTATGGCTTCATTCGTTTCGGTTCGCGCGTGGACGTATACCTTCCACTGGATGCCAGTGTGAAAGTCAGCATCGGCGACAAGGTGTCGGCAACCACGACTATCCTGGCAGTGATGCAGCAAAGCTGATAGTCTAATCGCATGAACGAATTCAAAACACGCAAGACGATGAATCTGCGCAAGCGCGGGATTTATCTGCTTCCCAATCTGTTTACCACCGGGGCATTGTTTGCCGGCTTCTACGCGATCGTGCAGGCGATGAACGGCCATTTCGAACATTCTGCGGTGGCCATTTTCATCGCCATGGTGCTGGATGGACTGGATGGCCGCGTGGCCCGCTTGACACATACTCAGAGCGAATTCGGTGCGGAATACGACAGCCTGTCAGATATGGTTTCGTTCGGAGTTGCGCCGTCTTTGGTGGTATACGAATGGGCATTGAAAAGCCTGGGGAAATGGGGATGGTTTGCCGCCTTCATCTATTGCGCCGCGACAGCGTTGCGTCTGGCACGTTTCAATACCAATATTGATGTGGTGGACAAGCGTTATTTCCAAGGTTTGCCCAGTCCGGCCGCCGCTGCGCTGGTTGCCGGCTTCGTCTGGGTCGTGTCGGACAATGCCGAATTCCTGAAAGTCACGGATGTTAGCTGGTTTGCCTGGGCGTTGACTGTGTTTACGGGGTTGAGCATGGTCAGCAATCTGCCGTTTTACAGTTTCAAGGACATCAACATGCGCAAGAGTGTTCCTTTTGTGGCAATTGTCCTGGCGGCAATGTTTTTCATATTTATTTCCAGTTATCCGCCAGGCGTTCTGTTCGGCTTGTTCATGTGCTATGCCTTGTCCGGCTATGTGCTGTGGGTTTGGCGGAAACGCCGGAAGCAGCCGCCTATTGCGTGAGTCGGTAAAACTGGTTATATTCACGCCATGCACTTTTCTACACACATCGCAAGACTCCACTCCACGTTCAGCCTGCTGGCTGCGCTGCTGCTGCGCGGCGCGCGCTAATCATCCCTCTTAATAAGTTTTAAACATGCGCGGAAACCGTATCGGTTCCGCAGGCTTAATCTATTTTGCATTGGAGTTGATCATGACCGATAAATTGATAATTTTTGATACCACGTTACGCGACGGAGAGCAGAGTCCGGGTGCGGCAATGACCAGGGATATGAAGATCCGCATCGCGCGACAACTGGAAAAATTGGGCGTGGACATCATCGAGGCAGGGTTTGCCGCTGCCAGTCCCGGAGATTTCGAGGCGGTAAATGCTGTCGCCAAAATCATCAAGGACTCGACAGTATGTTCGTTGGCGCGCGCGATCGAGAATGACGTGCGCCGTGCCGGAGAAGCTATCCGGCCGGCCAAGTCGGGCCGTATCCATACCTTTATCGCCACCAGTCCTATCCACATGCAGCACAAATTGCGCATGAACGAGGATCAGGTGGTCGAACGTGCGGTGAACGCTGTGAAATGGGCGCTGGAATATACCGACGATGTGGAGTTTTCCGCCGAGGATGCTGTGCGATCCGACATGGATTTCCTGGTGCGGGTGTTCGATGCGGTGATAAAGGCCGGAGCCAGAACACTTAATGTGCCTGACACGGTGGGTTACTCGATTCCTGCTGCCTGGGGAGAACGTATACGGGAGTTGATCAAACGTGTGCCGAATTCCGGCAAGGTGATCTGGTCCACGCATTGCCATAACGATCTGGGTCTTGCGGTTGCCAACTCGTTGTCCGCCGTGATGAATGGCGTGCGGCAGGTTGAATGTACCATCAATGGCCTCGGTGAGCGTGCAGGCAATGCTGCGCTGGAAGAAATCGTGATGGCGGTGAAGACCCGCCGCGATATATTCAACCTCGATTCGCGCATCGATACCACCCAGATCGTGCCGACATCCAAACTTGTTTCCAGCATCACCGGCTATCCGGTGCAGCCGAACAAGGCGATCGTTGGTGCGAACGCGTTCGCTCACGAATCCGGTATCCATCAGGATGGGGTGATCAAGCATCGCGAGACCTACGAAATCATGCGTGCCGAAGACGTTGGTTGGAATGCCAACAAGTTGACCTTGGGCAAACTTTCCGGACGCAATGCTTTGCGCCAGCGCTTTGCTGCGTTGAATATCGAATTCCCTTCGGAAGAAGCCTTCAATGCGGCGTTCCAGCGCTTCAAGGAATTGGCGGATCGCAAACACGAGATTTTCGACGAGGATCTACAGGCTCTGGTCAGCGAAGAAGCGGTGTCGAAAGTCAGCGAATTTTACCGTTTGATGGCCATGGGCGCTCATTCTGAAACCGGCGTGCTGCCGGTGGCGCGTGTGGTGATGAGCATCGGCGGTAAGGAGCGCCAGGCCGATGCCCAAGGGGGCGGGCCGGTGGATGCCACTTTCAAGGCGATCGAGCAGATCGTTGGCAGTGGGACCGAACTGCAGTTGTATTCGGTGAACAACATAACCAGCGGCACCGATGCGCAGGGCGAAGTGACGGTGCGCCTGTCCAAAAACGGACGCATCGTGAACGGACAGGGCGCAGATACCGACATTGTGGTGGCATCTGCCAAGGCCTACCTGAATGCCTTGAACAAATTGCACAGCAAGCAGGAGCGGGCACATCCCCAAGTTTGAACTGAACTAGTCAGGCAGGAGAAATCGGATATGCATGCCTGCGCTACTTCCTTTACTGGATTTGGGGCTTTGGGATAGGGATTCTGGTAAGGTTGTAAAATATAACCAATCAGCAATACTTGGTTTATAATGAACCCGGTTGCCCGGGATTTGCTGAGCGGATGGCATCTTGATGAATAATTCGAAAGCGGTTAAACGCAATTGATTTGCGTTTCAAGGTCTGGGTTATGCATGTTTCAATGTATGGTGTTTGTTAACTAAAAGGGAGAGTGAAAATGGCCGTAGCGATATTTTTTATATGCATGTTCCTCCTTACCGGACTCATCATCATTATGGATGACGGGCAATGGAATAGAAAAAAATAATTAGGCTGATTCAGGTTCCGATAGTAAAACTTTCGCTGGGCCTGTTCCAGATTGGTAATTTCTGGATTAGCTTGCTTTTGTTGGTTGAGGAATGGAATTTCAAGGGTCGGCGCAGGTTGCCGGCCCTTTTGTTTTTTTCGGGGTAACCGTACGTGGATCTTCCCTAATCTCGGTGGACAGGGAAACGAAAAGTGCGCTATGCTGACATTGCAAATATTGAGATTCCACTAACCACACGGAAGGCCATCATCATGAAGAAAATCACGGCATTATTATGCGTCCTGGGCTGTTTTGCACATCCGGTTTGGGCGGCCAATATCGATAATATTAGCGGTTTGACCCAGTCTCAATTCAAGTCATTGTCCGAAGATATGGGCTCTGTACTGAGTTATAAGCCTGTGACCCCTGCAGAACCGCTGGGCGTACTTGGGTTTGACCTGGGCCTGGAAGCGACCGAAACGAAATTGCAAGACCCGGCGGTCTGGAGCTTGGCCACAAATGGCGCTTTCACTTCCAGTTCAGTGGTTATGCCCAAGCTGCACGTGTTCGTAGGCCTACCCTTCAATATCGATGTGGGTGCCGTCTATTCTGAAGCGCCGAGCACCAATATTAAAAACTACGGTGGCGAATTGCGCTATGCGATAGTCGAAGGCGGCACGGCCACCCCTGCCGTTGCGATTCGCGGTTCGATTACCAAGATGACCGGGGTGGATCAGCTCTCGTTCACCACCAAGGGCCTGGACGTTTCCATTTCCAAAGGGTTCGCGATTTTCACACCTTACGCAGGTATAGGCGAAGTCTGGTCTGACAGCACACCTAACGGGATTCCAGCTTTGACCAAGGAATCCTTCAATCAAAATAAATATTTTGTGGGTTGTAATCTAAAATTTCTGTTCATGAACTTCGCTTTGGAATACGATAAGACCGGCTCGGATCAATCCTACAGCGCCAAACTGGGTATCCGTTTCTGATTATTCCAGTCGCACGATTAAGGCCAAGGGCTGGCCTTAACCGCCCATAATACGCAATGCATCCAGTGATGGTCCCGTTGCCGCTTCGGCAAATTCCAGCCGCCATACCTGTTCGCCGCTGCGCACATCCAGTCCGTCGCAATCCAGCCCGATAGCCCGCACTTCGACAGCTTCGATACCGTACCGTTTCTGCAACAACCGGCGCAGGATGATCTGTTGCTTCGCGTTTATCTCAGCAAGCAATGATTCTTCCTGTTGCGCGAACATTTCGGCGTGTGTGATTGCGTAAGAGTCCATATTGATCCAGTGAATTTTCCCGAAACCGCCGATATATCGGATGGCAATTGGGCGGATGCGGAAAAAAGAAAAATCGTGCATGGCGAGGTAGTTCTGCGCTTCCGGAAAATAGCGCAGATAGCGCAGTCCAGCCTGTTCCCGCTTTTGCTCCGGCTCGGCATTGCCAATTACGGTCACCCGTCCCTGGGACAGGATATGCGGGTCGCGCTGGTCATGGGTGATCAGGCTGACGCGGGGGTCGTGCAGTATGTTTTTGGTGTGTTCGGCGAGGCTGCTGATAAGGATGAGCAGACTGCCATCGTGATCCGCCAAATAAGGTGTGATTGAGCCGAACGGGTAACCATGGAATTTTTTCGACAAGGTTCCCAATGCGCCATAGCGGTGGGCGCGCAACATTAGACGGGCTTCGCGGGCGATCATGCGGATAGTTTCAGCGCGACCTCTGACAGCCGGCGGCCCAGCGCCAAGCATAGTTTCTTTTCGGATTCCGAGATCGGCCGGTCATTAGTGATCCCTGCCACATGGCTAGCACCATATGGCGTGCCGCCACTTTGTGTGCCGGATAAGTCCGGCTCGGAATAAGGCAGCCCGACGATGACCATGCCATGATGCAACAACGGCAACATCATCGACAGCAAGGTGCTTTCCTGGCCGCCATGCATGGTGCCGGTGGAAGTGAACAGTGCTGCGGGTTTGCCGACCAGCGTGTGTTTCATCCACAGGCCGCCCGTGCCGTCCCAAAAGTATTTCATTGAAGATGCCATGTTGCCGAAACGCGTTGGACTCCCCAGAGCCAAACCGATACATTCCTCGAGATCGCGCAACTCCACGTAGGGTGCGCCGCTGTCGGGGATTTCCGGTTCGGTTGTTTCGCACACGGTGGATACCTTTGGGACGGTGCGAAGACGTGCGTGCACGCCGGCCACTTGTTCGGCACCGCGCGCGATCAACTGCGCCATTTGCCGTGTCGCGCCATACTGGCTGTAATACAGCACGAGGATTTCTTTGTCGGTTATCATATGGGCATTATAAGGAAACGAACAGGACATGCGAAAATATTTGCGCGATGCCATCAGTTTGGTTCGCTTCATTGCGGCTCGCTTTGCGGAAGATCGCTGTCCTCAAGCCGCTGCCAGCTTGACGTTCACCACGTTATTGTCGCTGGTCCCGCTGATAACCATTGCGTTGACCATGTTCTCTGCATTCCCGGTATTCGAGGATTTTTCCACAAAGATCAAGCTCTACCTGCTTAACAATTTAATGCCGGATACCGCCGGTGTGATCATCACCCAGTACATGCAGCAGTTCGCCGAAAGCGCGGCACGTCTCACAACGGTAGGCATCGGATTTCTGGCGTTGACAGCCATGCTGATGATGCTGACCATAGACAAGGCTTTCAATGTCATCTGGCGAGTAGCCCGACCACGTCCCCTGGTCAAGCGCTTGGTGGTCTATTGGGCGGTGCTCACACTTTCGCCATTGCTCATGGGGGCGAGTTTATCGCTTACTTCATGGCTGGTCGGATTGTCCATGGGTTATGCCAAACACATTCCGGTATTCGGCGTGGGCGCCCTCAAGATATTGCCTGCCCTGTTTGCCACGATGGCGTTCTACCTGTTGTTCCGTCTGGTGCCCAACCGTTATGTTCCGCGCAAACACGCATTGTTTGGGGCTTTCGTGGCGGCGATAGGCTTTGAATTCATGAACCGCATGTTCGGGTACTACATCAGCAATTTTCCGACATACAAATTGATATACGGTGCGTTTGCGAGTATCCCGATTTTCCTGATGTGGATATACATGTCGTGGCTGATCATATTGTTTGGCGCGGTTATCGCGGCATCTTTGTCGCATTGGCGTACACCGTATTCGCTGAACTTGACGCCAGCCGCGCTTTTGCTCGATGCGCTGCGTGTGCTGAGAATCATGTCCAAGTGCCTGGAGCAGGGAAAGGTGAGCACTTTTCCCGAATTATCAAAGGCATTGCGTGTCGGCTATGACGTGCTGGAAATCATCCTCGAAAAACTTGCAAGTGCCGACATCGTGCGCAAAGCCGAAGGGAGCGGCTGGCTTCTGGTACGCGATCCAAGACATATTCGTACCCCTGAATTGTTGCGCTTGTTCGTGATGGACCCCGCAACAATTCCGGCAAGACAGGATGACGACCCATTGCGGCAGTGGCTGGTGTCTTCCACAGGTAAGTTGGAGAAATCCACGGACCTGTCTTTGCAGGAGCTATTTTCACGCAAACCTGATTGATTGCTTGCTCGATATGTCTGATTGAGTTCTAATGCGCGGCGTTTTTAAGCAGCAGACCGGGAGAAATGATGAAATTTATAGAATCGATATTTGAAGCAACGTTGTGGAATAGCCGTTTTGTGATCATCGCCGCGGTGATCGGCAGCCTGCTTGCAGGCCTTGCGATCTTCTACATGGTTTCCGTGGATGTTGTGTACCTGTTTTCTAGCGCGCTGCATTATGCCGATTCCAGCCTGTCTGAAGAGGCGCGCAAGGCGTTGCATGACAGCACCGTCACGCACATTGTCGAAGTGGTGGATGGTTATCTGCTCGCGACGGTGATGCTGATGTTCTCGTTTGGACTATACGAATTGTTCATCAGCGATATCGACCCGGCGAAAGGGAGCAGATCGTCCAGCAAAATACTGGTCATCAATGATCTGGATGAACTAAAGTCACGCTTGGCCAAGGTTATCATCATGATCCTGATCGTCACGTTGTTTGAAAAGGCACTTAACATGAAACTGACCGTGCCTCTGGATCTGGTCTATTTGGGGGCAAGCATCGCTTTGATCACTTTGGCGCAGTATTTCAGCCATACTGCTGGTTCGGGATCTGAAAAAGCGGAAAGTGATACTGATGATGCCAGGCAGCAAGGCCACTGAACTATTTTCTAAAGAGGCTTTCGTACATACCTTGGACGAAAATAGAAAGGGCCTTTCTATATGTTAAGGAGGCGCTTGATGAGCGTCGGGCTATGCGCAATGCTGTTGCTATGCGCCATGCCTAGCTACGCATCGGATTTTACGCTGGTAGATATGCATGGAAATATCCACCATCTGGCGGATTATCGTGGCAAGTGGGTGCTGGTGAACTACTGGGCAACCTGGTGTCCGCCGTGCCTGGACGAGATACCTGAACTGGTCAGCTTGCATAACGCGCATCATGACAAGGATCTGCTGGTGATCGGCATCGCAATTGATTCAGGCTCGAGCAAACAGGTCGCCGAATTTGCACAGGCTCATGGCATCAGCTATCCGCTGGTCATGGGCAATCGCAAGGTTACCGCCCAGATAGGCACTGTGGAGGTTCTGCCGGTCAGCTACTTGTATAACCCCAACGGTGAACAGGTGAGTTATCGGGCGGGAGAAGTGACGCGCGCAGGTATCGAGGCTTATATCGAAAAGAACTAGATCAATTGGATGGAGTGTAACTGAAGCTGACAGTGCGGCGTGGCTGCATTGTCCAGTGGTTGTGCCAGGCGGCGCGCACCAGATTCGGATATTCCGGTTTACCCAGAGTGCCGTTGTAGCGCCCCAGTGCACGATACAAATTGCCCTTTTCCATGTCCAGATAATATCGCAGGATGGTGCAGCCGTAGCGCAGGTTGACGCGCAAATGGAATAAGTCTTGGCCCTTTGTGCCGATTTCCTTTACCCAGAACGGCATGACCTGCATATAGCCGCGTGCACCTGATTTGGATAGTGCGTACTTGTTAAAACTGCTCTCCACTTCGATCAAGCCCAGAACCAGTTGCGGGTCAAGACCGGCACGAGTGGCTTCATAATGCACTGTCTTTAAAAAATTCATGCGGTATTCGGCATCCGGCAAGTTTTTCTCCAGCCGGCGCGACATTTCATTCAGCCAATAGTCGGCTTCATATTGGGAGGCGAAAGCCAGTTTAAGCGGTGCCTGATCTGACACATTGTGCTGCAGTACAGCGCGCACACTGGCGGAAAGCGGGGCATAAATCTGCCCGCCTGCCTGCGCCAAGCAGGCGAACAATAACCCTGCCACAAACGAGGGCGGAGCTAAATAGTGCGAAAATGACTGCAGGTTCACTCGCATAGTTTTGATTTTACGAACTCCAGCGCATTTTGCAAGGGGATGGTTTGTGCGGCGGCATCGCTTCTTCCCTGATACTCCAGTAAGCCGTCCTTCAAGCCGCGTTCGCCGACGACGATGCGATGCGGAATGCCGATCAGTTCCATATCGGCAAACATCACACCGGGACGCTCGTCACGGTCATCCAGCAACACTTCGATACCGTCGTTTTTCAGTTGGGCATAAAGACGCTCGACAGCCCCGCGTACCGCATCGCTTTTGCCCATGCCGATCGGCACGATGGCGATCTGGAACGGAGCCATCGCAGCCGGCAGCGAAATACCGCGTTCGTCGAAATTCTGCTCTATGGCAGCGGCGACGATGCGCGACACACCGATGCCGTAGCAGCCCATCTCGATTATTTGCGCCTTGCCCTGTGCGTCCAGAAAAGTGGCTTTCATGGCTTCCGCATATTTGGTGCGCAGCTGGAAGATATGACCGACTTCGATGCCGCGGCAGATTTCCAGCACACCCTTGCCGTCAGGCGAAGCATCGCCGGCAACCACGTTGCGGATATCGTGCACATTGGCGGCATCAAGAGGGATGTCGTCGCGCCCGAAATTGGCCCCGGTGAAATGAAAACCAGCTTCATTCGCACCGCACACAAAATCGGCCATGGCAGCGGCCGAACGATCGGCAAGAATGGTCACATGTGTATTAACCGGCCCGATATAACCAGCGCGGCAACCCATGTTTCGCTCGATTTCTTCTTCGGTAGCAAAGCGAAATTCTCCCAGTGCCGCAATCTTGCTCGCCTTCACTTCGTTCAAGGCATGGTCTCCGCGCAACAGCAACAGAGTAAAGCCGCCGATTTCGCCAACCACTGCGATGCACTTGAGTATCTGTTGCTGTGCGACGTTCAGGAATGCCGCGACTTCCTCGATGCTTTTTTGACCCGGTGTGGGTACTTTTTTCATGGTTTGTGTGGCAATAGCACGCGGTCCGCTTGGAGCGACGGCTTCAGCCAGCTCCACGTTCGCAGCGTAATCCGAGGCCGGGCAGTAAGCCAGCGCGTCTTCGCCGGAATCCGCCAGCACATGGAACTCGTGCGAGCCGCTGCCGCCGATGGCGCCGGTATCAGCCGCGACCGCGCGGAACTTCAGCCCAAGCCGGGTGAAAATGCGCGAGTAGGTGTCATACATGACGCGGTAGGTTTGTTCCAAACTCGCATAATCGGCGTGGAACGAATATGCGTCCTTCATCAGGAACTCGCGCGCGCGCATCACGCCGAAGCGCGGGCGAACCTCATCGCGGAACTTGGTCTGGATCTGGTAGAAATTGACCGGCAGTTGCCGGTAGCTGCGGATCTCCCGGCGCGCGATGTCGGTGATCACTTCCTCATGGGTGGGGCCGAAGCAAAAATCGTTGTCGTGCCGGTCCTTGATCTTCAGCATCTGCGGACCGAACACCTCCCAGCGTCCTGTTTCCTTCCACAGCTCGGCCGGCTGTACGGCAGGCATCAGCAATTCGATCCCCCCGCTGCGATCCATCTCTTCACGCACGATATTCTCCACTTTGCGCAATACGCGCAAACCAAGGGGCATCCAGGTATACAGACCGCTGGCCAGTTTCTTGATGTACCCGCCACGCATCATCAGTTTGTGGCTGGCGAGTTCGGCTTCCGAGGGGGCCTCCTTGAGGGTGGAGATGAAAAATTGTGAGACACGCATGGTTGAGTAGACCCCGATTATAAAAAGCGAGCTTGGAATTTTACAGGGAATGCCCGTACTCCGGTATGTTATGGAACTTCTTAATGGCTGATTCCCTTTTCATTTAAGCGGAAATGTGGAAGAATCCAATCATTGAAATTAACCGAATAGAGTGACAAATGATAGACCGAGACGGCTACCGCCCGAATGTCGGCATTATCATCACGAATGACATGAATCAGGTGCTTTGGGGCAAACGAGTACGGCAGCATGCATGGCAGTTTCCACAGGGCGGCATCCAGCACGGCGAAACCCCGGAACAAGCGATGTATCGCGAGTTACACGAGGAAGTCGGCTTGTTGCCGGAGCATGTGAAAATACTCGGACGCACCCGGGACTGGATGCGTTACGAGGTTCCTCAGAGCTGGAGCAAGCGCGAATCGCGCGGGGGTTATCGCGGACAAAAGCAGATCTGGTTTTTGTTGCGCCTGATTGGTCGTGATTGTGATGTCTGTCTGCGCGCCAGTTCGCATCCCGAGTTTGATGCGTGGCGCTGGAATAATTACTGGCTGGATATATCCGCCGTGATTGAATTCAAACGTGAGGTATACACGATGGCGCTCAATGAACTGGCCAGCTACCTTCCGGCGCCAAAGAATAATCCGGCATTTCACCTGCACATGCACAGGTAATTATTCGGTGTAATACCAAGGAGATAAGTTTTGACCAAAGAATACAGCGCACTGCAAACATCCTTGCTGAAAACAGGCTCTACTTTTGTGCGCCCGGTCCAGAAACTGCCGGAGCATGTCAAGCTGAGCGATCCCGCAATCAGCGTGATGACGGATCTGAGCAAGGTCTCGGTGGTAAGCGTGCGCGCCAAGACCTCTATGGACAGGGCCAATGCCAAAATGATCCGCTATGGGGTGCGTTTGCTGCTGGTGCTGGACGACAACGAACAAGTGGCGGGATTGCTGACGGCTACCGATATTCTCGGGGAAAAGCCGATGCGCTACCTGCAAAACATGGGCGGAACGCATGACGATATCATGGTGCGCGACATCATGACTTCTCCGCGTGAATTGGAAGCGCTGAAAATCGAAGATGTGCGAAATGCGCAGGTCGGGCAGATCGTCGCCAGCCTGAAAAAATCCCACCGGCAACATGCGTTGGTGGTGTCTGAAGGCGCAGATGGCAAGCAAGCCGTATGCGGCCTGTTCTCCATCACCCAGATCGCCCGCCAGTTGGGCGCCCAGGTTCATAGCTTCGAATTGGCTCATACCTTTGCCGAAATCGAAGCCGTGATCGCGCGCGGCTGAAAACCAGGATATTCAGCAGCTCTCTCAGTGTTTGCCGGTGCTGCCGAATCCGCCGCTGCCGCGTTCACTCAGCGGGAATTCCTCCACGACGTTGAACCTGGCCTGCATGATCGGCACGATCACCAGTTGCGCCATCCGTTCCATTGGCATCAGCGTGAAGGGTATCTGGCTGCGGTTCCAAAGCGAAACGAAAATCTGACCTTGATAATCCGAGTCTATCAGCCCGACCAGGTTGCCCAGCACGATGCCATGCTTGTGTCCCAAGCCAGAGCGCGGCAATATCACCGCTGCATAACCGGGATCGCTTAGATGGATGGCAATTCCGCTTGGTATGAGTTCGCTCTGTTTGGGCTGGATCACCATGTTGTGCTCGATGCAAGCGCGCAGATCTATCCCTGCAGACCCCGCAGTCGCATAACCGGGCATATTTTCATGCAGGCGCTGATCGAGAATTTTGACATCCACAGCAATGTGTTTCATTTCAGAACTTCCTGTTGGCGTTTTGCAATGTGCTGCATCAATAACCTTGCCAGCGTGAGTTTGTCGGCGCGCGGCAAAGTATGATTGCCATTGTCATCGAATAGTACCAGTTCATTGTAGTCGCTTCCGACAGTTTGCTGCACCAGGTTGCCGACCAGCAGGGGCAGCCTTTTTGCGCGGCGTTTTTGTTCGGCATGTTCGGAGAGATTTTCGCTTTCGGCCGCAAAACCCACACAGAATGGCGGCTTAGGCAGATTTGCGACGTAAGCCAGGATGTCCGGGTTAGGCACCAGCTCCAACGTGAGCTTGTCGGCGCTCTTCTTGATCTTCTGTGTGCCGGGTTGCGCGACGCGGTAATCAGCCACTGCCGCTACACCGATAAAAACATCGCAATCGCCAACGTGCTGCTTGACAGCCTCGAACATCTGTTCGGCACTCAGTACATCCACCCATTGAACCCCTCGCGGCTTGGCAAGTGATGTCGGCCCGGAAATCAGGGTGACTTGCGCTCCAGATTCGAGTGCGGCTTGCGCGATTGCATAGCCCATCTTTCCGGAGCTCCGATTGGTGATGCCGCGCACCGTGTCTATCGCCTCGTACGTGGGGCCCGCTGTGACAAGGATCTTTTTGCCGGAAAATATTTTGGGTTGAAAGAAGGCTGCAATGTCTTGTGCCAATTGCGCAGCCTCACGCATCCGGCCCATGCCCTCTTCCCCGCATGCCTGCATACCAGTATCCGGCCCAAGCACAAGAACGCCGTCGGCAACCAGTCGCAAGATGTTGCGTTGTGTCGCGGCATTCAGCCACATTTCACGGTTCATCGCCGGTGCAACGATCAAAGGGCACACACGCGCCAGGCACAAGGCTGAAAGCAGGTCATCAGCCAATCCATGCGCAAGCTTGGCAATGAAATCGGCGCTTGCGGGCGCGATCACGATCGCATCAGCATCGCGGCTCAGGTTGATGTGAGCCATATTGTTCGGCACACTCGCATCCCACTGGTCGGTATATACGGGCATACCCGAAAGTCCCTGCATCGTGGTCGGCGTGATGAAATGACAGGCCGCTTCGGTCATGACGACTTGCACTTCTATGTTCTGTTTGATCAGCAGGCGCAGCAATTCGGCCGTCTTGTAGGCCGCGATACCGCCGGTGATGCCCAGGACGATGCGGTTCCCGGAGTTTGTCTGGTCAATTGGCACGATGCGTTTTGTCATTTCTTGTTCCATAATGCCGTGCATATTAACAAGAAACCGCCCGTCTGGGCCGGGAGGACATATGGCTATTACAGACTGGCCTGAAGATGAACGTCCGCGCGAGAAACTCATTACCCGTGGTGCCGCAGCGCTTTCCGATGCGGAGTTGCTCGCGATATTTTTACGTACCGGGGTAGCTGGCAAGAGTGCGGTCGATCTGGCACGCGAGTTGGTCACCCGATTCGGCGACCTGACACGATTATTTGCCGCCAGCGAGGCGGAGTTCTGTGCGGTGCACGGCATGGGGCAGGCCAAGTTTGTGCAACTGCAAGCGGTGCTGGAAATGTCGCGGCGTGCACTCAAAGAGGAATTGCAGCGCGGCGATGCGCTCAACTCGCCGCGTGTAGTGCGCGATTATCTGCAACTGTTGCTGGGCGGACGGCATCAGGAAGTCTTTCTGGTGCTGTTTCTTGATACACAGCATCGCGTAATCGCCTCGGAGGAACTGTTTCAGGGCACCATAAACCAGACCAGCGTATATCCACGGGAAGTGGTCAAGCGTGCCTTGGCGCATAACGCGGCTGCAGTTATCCTGGCGCATAATCATCCCTCAGGTGTCGCCGAGCCCAGCCAATCCGATCGACTGTTGACCGATGCGCTCAGACAGGCGCTGAGTCTGGTGGATGTGCGGGTTCTGGATCATTTTGTGGTGGCGGCGGGACAAACACTTTCATTCGCGGAGAAAGGGTTGATTTAGGTTTTCATAACGAATCCATTTCGCCTTTCATCCGCAAATCTGACCTCTCGTCGGCCAGATTTTGACTCTATTCGCAACAAACTGAATACTCCGCATCACTTGGCAAACTTGTCGAAAGACAAGGACGCAAAGTCACCGGCCTAAGGGAAACTATGGTAGCGGGACCGCGATACGGATGTTCATCCGTGTGTATTCCGTCGTGCATTAACCATCCACTCCTTGACGCCATTGCAAATAAGTCTGAGGAGTATTGCAGTGCGTTTAGACAATCAAAGACTTATTCTTCAGAGTGCGTTGTTCTTTGCATCGGTCACGTTAACCGCGTGCGGCGGTGGCGGTCACACTTCTGCCCCTTATTCCGCGCCCGCACCCGTACCCGCAATTACATCAATGGGAACGGATTTCTATCTGACGTTTCCGGACCATCTTTGCATCAGCGATCCCGCCTCATGCAATAACTCGCCGGTTACCAACAAACTGATTGTGGCTGCAGCGACCGCAACCACGGGTGAGGTGACATTTAACGGTGTGATCACGCCATTTTCTGTCGCGGCTGGCGCCGAAACAGGGATCACACTCGATCCTGCCGTCGTTTTAACTGCGAACGAAACTGTCGAATCCAAGGGTATCCATGTCACCGCGCAATCCCCCGTCTCTGTGCATGTGGTTTCTGAAAACGCAACTTCCGCTGACGGTTATTTGGCGTTGCCGACTCCCGGCCTCGGAACCAGGTATTACGTGATGTCATACTCCAGTGTCAGATACGGCGGCTCGGAATTTGCCGTAGTTGCCACACAAAATAATACCACGGTAAGTATCACTCCGAGCGCTGCAGGGGCGACAAAACTTGCAGGAACAACGTTTACGGTTTTACTGAACACCGGGGAAACCTACCAGTTGGCAAACCCTGCCAACGCGGACATGACGGGTTCACTGGTGACATCAGACAAACCGGTTGCTGTTTTCAGCGGCCACCGTTGCGCCGATGTGCCTTCAGGAGTGGGTTACTGCGACTATCTCGTTGAACAGATCCCTGATGTTTCGATTTGGGGCAAGACCTTCCATACGTCGCCATTCAGCGGCCGTGCGCGCTATACAGTGCGTGTCATCGCATCCCGGGATGGCACCACATTCGCCACGATACCTGCCGGGCTGATTAGCGGGACACTGAATGCAGGCCTACACAAGGATGTCGTCCTGTCGGGGGACGCTGAATTCGTATCCAGCAATCCAGTGCTGGTGGCTCAATTCATGCATGGTTATGCCGACGATGCATCTGCGAAAGGAGACCCGAGCATGGTTCTCGTTACGCCGGCCGACATGGGGATCACAGACGCAACTTTCGGAGTACATGGTCTAGCCAGAATCCCGGGAACCAATCCGAGTGCCTATATGAACATCGTTACCGAAACAGCCGCGCTTGCAACATTAAAGCTCGACAATGCGGCGGTGGACCCAGGGCTCTTCACTCCGCTGGGCGGCACAAGCGTTTACTCCGCAGGAACGATTCCGGTAGCCCCAGGCGCGCATTCCTTGTCCGGGACCATACCCTTTAGCGCACTGGTCTATGACTATGGGATTTCGTGGAGTGCGGTGTCATATGCTTACCCTGTGGCTGCCAAGCTCTCATTGCCTGCTGCTGTTCCTCCTCCGGTTGTCAACCCGGGATGCGGCTCCGATCAGCACGATGATGATCGAAATCTGGATGACGCACTTGAACACTCAGGTCGATCCCGGCCCGTTACCCCGCCGCATCAGGGTAATGAAAACGATGACAGCCATGAATGCCATAAATAACCGGTTCCTGTACGATAAAAGTCGTGTCGGCATAATGCTGACGTCGGTGTTCTTTGGATTGATGTCTGCGGCATGCGGAACATATGCTCAGGAAACCGGGCAAAAGTCGGGCCGTCAAGGCATCGAACCGATAACCCAGAAACCTGCCGGAATCGCAGACTATGAAAAGCTGCTGGATGAAGCCGATGCACTGATCAAAAATGGCAAACCCGCGGATGCCTATATTCTATTGGAGCCGCTCGAGTTCAATCATTCCGGCGAACCGCGATTCGATTATTTGATCGGCATTGCCGCACTGGACAGCGGTAAACCTGACAAGGCGACACTCGCCTTCGAGCGGGCGCTGGCGGTCGATCCGGATTTTGCCGCCGCGCGGCTGGATATGGCGCGAGCCTATTATCAACTGGGAGACATGCCGCGAGCCAGGACTGAATTTGCAGCGGTCTTGAAACAGAATCCTTCAGAAACGGCACGCATCACCATTCAGAAATACCTGGAAGCGATTGCCGTGCAGGAAGGCGGCAAGCTGACACACGTCACCGGATATGTCGAGGGCACGGTCGGACATGATAGCAACGTCAATTACTCTACCAGCCAGTCGCAGATATTTGTTGATTACTTTGCGGCGAATTATCCGCTCGATTCAACCAGCATAAAGGCATCAGACAATTACTATGGTTTGGCCATGGGTGGGGCAATCACTCACAGTCTGGACACCAACTGGAGCCTGTATGCCGGAGCGGATTTGTGGCAGCGCAACTACCACATACAAAAGGGATTTGATTCGCTCGGCCTGGATGCGCGGACCGGCGTGATGCTGGGCGCAAAAAATGAGCACTTGCGTATCGGCGCATTTGGCGGCCGGTACAACCTCGGCGTCTCCCACTATAGCGACATCGCCGGCCTGAATGCGGAATGGAACCACGTGTTCAGCCCCAGCAATCAATTCAAGGCATTTGGCCAGTATGCACAGTATCGATATCTTGAAGCGGTCATGCAGGTGAATGATTACAACCAGCAGGTCATGGGTGTCGGCTGGTTACATGTGCAGGCGCAAGGAAAGTCGACTCTGTTCGGCAGCCTGTATCACGGCACGGAGACGGATATTTCAAACATCCTCACGCTGGCCACCCCCGATGGCGGGCGCGCCGATGGTGCCAAGCGGTTCAGCGGATTGCGCGTAGGCGGCCAGACATTGTTTGCCGGCAAATCGACTGTATTTATCAATGCCGGAGGACAGATCGGTCTTTACGACAAGGTCAATCCGCTGTTTCTGCGCCAGCGCAATGATCGCTTCTATGACCTGGTGGCCGGGTCGAATATTCATATGGACAATCGATGGGTGTTGCGTCCACAGATAATCTATTCGAGGAACATCTCCAATATCCCCATCTATGCTTATGACAGGACAGATGTTTCTTTGACCGTTCGCCGCGATTTCCGGTGAACTTATTCAAGCGAGGAGCCAATCATGAATTCCGCCAACAATACTTTTATCATTCTAGGGATCCTTCTGGCAGCGTGTTTGTTGATGCTGAGCCGGGGAGCTTACGCGGGAATCGCCGGTCATGTACTGTTTGTGAATGGCAGCGTCCAGATCACCAACTCGGCTTTGCAGACGCGCTTTCTGCAAAAGGGCGATGTTGTCAACGAGAGCGATACCATAACGACCGCGAAAGGTTCCACCGCGCAAATCAAGATGCGGGATGGCGGGTATATCGTCATACGCCCGGATTCACAATTAAAGTTCGACAGTTTCGTATTCAGTGGCGAGGAAGATGGCAGCGAAAGAAGCTTCTTTTCGTTGTTGAAAGGAGGAATCCGCGCCATAACCGGTTTGATAGGGCAAAGGAACAAAAAAAGCTATCGCATTACCACTCCTGAATCAACTATCGGTATTCGCGGGACGGATCATGAAACCTTTGTCGTCACAGCAGACAGCCCTTTGGCCGCAGTGGCGCCACTCGGCACTTATAACAAGGTGAATCGGGGAGAGACCACGATTACTACCAAAAAGGGCGTGATCTCGGTGCTCCCCAATCAGATGGGTTTTGCCGGTGATGCAAATCAAATGCCGCAACTTCAACCGATCAACCTGAACCTTTTCACCATCGCGCCGCCGCCTACGCCGCAAGCCAAGGGCGACAAAAAGAAAGTCGATGTACGTGATGATGCTGTAGTGGATAACGCCGTTCAAGAACAGGACGCCGTACCGGGAAATCCGGTGCAGAGAAATCCTGTTCAGGCACCCATCACCGGCCGTACCGGCGGGCCGACTTCGCCCCCGCTGGTTTTTTGACATTCCGGTTCGGCGCGGGCATCCAGGCATTCAGGGTGATTAAATCGCATCGAAGCCAAATCAACTGAAATTTCCCCTGCATTTGTCGATGCGATCATGATCGCAACGGCCGTATTGCACGGCAGCCGCAGTTCCCGCAACATCGTGAAACCCCACGGGCTGTTGCGGTTGATATCAGCTTTTCTGGCGTCTGTCCCGAGTGTTTGTCCCTGAGTGTTTGTCATCGGCGTATCAATATATCCAACTCATTTTGGTCAAGGCTGCATATACTATGCAACTCTTTAAACAGGGTTGATTTGTCCCGAAACTATTGACATATCGGCTTCCCTGCTTCGGCAGTATCGTATATTTAACTGTGAACAAACAAGACGGCATGGGACGGCGGTCATGAGATTTGTAACTTCAGCATGTGGGGTGCTGTCCGGATTGATGCTTGCGGCAAGCGGCGTGCATGCGCAGGAAGCAGGGCAGGGTGACAGCCAGCGCACGGAGCCGGCAATTCAACAACCCGCCGGGATCGACACCAGTGAAAAGCCGCTGCAAGAGGCAGAAGCCTTGATGAAGGCGGGTAAGCCAGCCGAGGCCTACGAACTTCTGGAGCCGCTTGAGTTCGAACGCTCAGGTGAAATTCGCTTCGATTATCTGATCGGTATCGCCGCGCTGGACAGCGGCAAGCCGGATAAAGCGACACTCGCCTTCGAGCGGGTTCTGGCCGTAGACCCGGATTATACCGGTGCCCGTATGGACATGGCGCGTGCCTATTATCAACTCGGCGATATGCCGCGCGCAAAGACCGAATTCGAGGCGGTGCTGAAACAAAATCCGACCGAGGCGGCGCGCGCCACGATCCAGAAATATCTGGATGCCATTGCAGAGCGTGTAGAAGTGAAACGGACTCGCGTCAGCGGCTATATCGAGGGTATTGCCGGTTATGACACCAATGTCAATAACGCTTCGGAACTTACCGACAACATCATCACTCCTAGTCCCTATAACGCGGAGTTGGCCGACAATTACTTTGGACTGGCTGCGGGCGTTGAGATCAATATCAGGTTGAATGCGAATTGGCTGTTCTATGCGGGAGCCGACATGAACCAGCGCAACTACTACAGCCAAAAAAGCTTTGATATGTTCAGCACGGATGAGCGGGCCGGAGTGATATATGGCACGGTAGCGAACAGTTTACGCGTGGGCGTGCTGGGAGGGCAGGACACAATGGGCACCGCCCGCTATCGCGACAGTACGGGATTCAACGGAGAATGGCGCCATGCGGTTGGCATCAACAACCAGCTGAACGCATTCGCCCAGTACAGGCAATACCGCTTCTCGGAAATTTCGATGCGGTTGAATGACGTTGATCAGCAGATTGCCGGCATCGGCTGGCTGCATGTATTTGGAAACGGACATTCAACGCTGTCCGGAAGTTTGTATTATGGAATTGAGAACGATGTCGGACCTGTTACCTTGTTTAATCCTGATGGTGGTCGAACCGATGGGGCCAAACGCTTTGGCGGATTTCGAGTTGGGGGCCAGACGGTCTTAGGCGGAAGCACGAAACTGTTCTTCAGCGGGGGCGAACAATTCGGCGAATTCGAAGAAGTCAATCCGGCCACTTTGAGCCGGCGTTCTGACCGGTTGGATGACCTGACGCTGGGCGCGGATTGGTATCAGAGCAGATTGTGGACAATCCGCATGCAAGTGACGCGATTTATCAACATGTCGAATGTAGACGCGTATTCCTTTGATCGCACCGATTACTCGATATCGATACGGCGAAATTTCTATTGACAAATTCATACAGGACGCAACATGAGGAATTTTACTAAGGTACTGCTCTCCCTGGTTGCGATGCTGGTATTGGCGACCAACAGCGGCAGTGTTTATGCTGCTATCGCCGGTCGTGTGCAGTTCGTGCAAGGCAAGGTTCAACTGACCACTTCGACCGGAGTGACCCATGCGGTCAAAAAAGGCGATGCGGTCAGCGAAGGCGATACGCTGGTCTCTGCGCAAGCCGCTTCCGCGCAGATCAGGATGGTAGATGGCGGCTTCATCGCGATGCGCCCCGACACCAGACTCAAGATCGATCGATTTACGTTCGATGGCCAGGAGGATGGCACTGAACGGAGCTTTTTCTCCGTGTTCAAAGGGGGCTTTCGCGCCATTACCGGCACGATCGGGAAGAAGAACAAAGTCAATTATCACATCACAACGCCAGCGTCGACCATTGGGATTCGCGGAACGGATCACGAAACATTTGTCGTCACACCGGACAGTCCATTGGCAGCCGGTACCCCCCTAGGTACCTATAACAAGGTGAATCTGGGCGAGACATCCATGACGACCGAGAAGGGCACGATCTTCGTGCTGCCCAATCAAATGGGTTTTGCCGGCGCGGCCGATCAGATGCCGCAATTGCAACCGGTCAACCTCGAAATATTCACTGTCACGGCCCAGCCTTCGATACAAAGCAGAGGCGACACGCACGATGGTAAAACGGAAGGCGGCAGGGAAACACATGAAACTGCGACGGGCGGCAAAAGCGAAATGCGTGAAACATCGGCAATAGACAATATCGAAATTCATGGCGCTTCGACGGCAGAAAAACACGAAATGCGCAATTCAGGAACGATAGAACAGCGCGAAATGCGCGACACCGCACCAATGGACAAGTTCGAGACGCAAGAATCTTCGACAACGCTGACTACCGGAGTCGGGGGAACAACTACGCTAACACCATCCACTGAGGATGCTGTTGATAAGACGATACCAACAACCCCGGATGACATTCTCGAGCAGGAGCATTGATCTTCGGCTCATTTTAAAACCAACAAGTCCGCAATTGCGGGCTTGTTGGTATAGGCATATGGTCGGATGTCATATCCGCTTCGCCATTTCGGCTGCTTTTCCGATATAGGTGTCCGGCGACAGCTGCAAAAGACGCTGCTTCTCCTGTGCGGGGATTTCCAGCGTGTTGATGAAGGTTTGCAGAGATGCGCGGCTGATACCATCTTTGCCGCGAGTCAGTTCCTTGAGCTTGTCGTAGGCATCCGCGATGTTATAACGCCGCATAACAGTCTGGATCGGTTCCGCCATGACTTCCCAGCTTGCTTCAAGGTCTTCAGCCAGGCGCTGAGGATTCGCTTCCAGTTTGTTCAATCCTTTCAGGCAGGATTCGTACGCGAGCAGGGTATAACCAAGCGCCACGCCCATATTGCGCAGGACCGTTGAATCGGTCAGGTCGCGCTGCCAGCGTGAAACGGGCAGTTTTTCCGAAAGATGACGCAACATCGCGTTGGCCAGGCCGAGATTGCCTTCTGAATTTTCAAAATCGATCGGGTTGACCTTGTGTGGCATGGTTGAAGAACCGACTTCGCCCTTGACCATTTTTTGCTTGAAATAACCCAGAGAGATATAGCCCCAGATGTCGCGGTTCAAATCGGTCAATATGGTATTGATGCGTGCATAGGCATCGAACAGTTCCGCCATATAGTCGTGTGGCTCGATCTGGATGGTATAGGGGTTGAAGGTGATGCCGCGCGCGGTGACGAATCGCTGCGCGAATTCTTCCCAGTCCACTTTGGGATAGGCTGCCAGATGCGCATTGTAGTTGCCGACCGCGCCGTTGATCTTGCCGAGGATTTCTGTTGCACTCAATCGTTGCCCGGCGCGCTGCAGGCGATACACCACGTTTGCCAGCTCTTTACCAAGGGTGGTCGGTGTGGCTGTCTGGCCGTGGGTGCGGGACAGCATCGGCAGTTCGGCGTGTTGGTGGGCAAGGTTTTTCAATCGCCCGATCAGCACCTGCAGGGCAGGCAACATCACGGCATCGCGCGCTCCCTTGAGCATCGACGCGTGGCTGAGATTGTTAATGTCTTCGGAAGTGCAGGCAAAGTGGATGAATTCCAGTGTCTTGGCTGTTTCCGGAATACCGGATAATTTGCCGCGCAACCAGTATTCGACGGCCTTCACATCGTGGTTGGTCGTGGCTTCTATGGTCTTGATGGCGAGCGCATCGTTCTCGCAAAAATTCGCAACCAACGCGTCAAGTTGCGCGATGGTCGTGGCGGGAAATGGCGCGATTTCGGGAATATCCGTTTGCGCGCTGAGCGCTTTGAGCCATTCGATCTCGATCAGTACACGAAAGCGGATCAGCCCGAATTCGCTGAAATAGCTGCGCAAGGCATCAACCTTGCCGTGGTAGCGGCCGTCCAGCGGGGAGAGCGCGGTGAGTTTGGTGAGCGTGGTCATGATTCAGATCGACGTAAAGCCAAAGATTGCATTTTACGCGAATCAGACGTGTCCTTGTTCGATGATTGCGCCACCCAGACAAACTTCGCCGTCATAAATCACCACCGATTGCCCGGGTGTGACCGCCCATTGCGGCTCTTCGAAGGCGATTTCGCAAGAACTGCCCGAGACACGGGTAAGGTGACATGGCGCATCGGCCTGCCTATAGCGCGTCTTGGCCGCAAACGGATGGTCGATCGGGGGTGCCGTTCCGCTGATCCAGTGGCTATCCAGCGCAATCAGGGAGCGGCTATGCAGCGCGGGGTGATCATGCCCCTGCACCACGATCAGCCGATTGTTTGCCATATCCTTGCCCGCCACGAACCACGGTTCGCCGGTCGCTTCCCTGGCCCCGCCTATGCCCAGACCCTGGCGCTGCCCGATGGTGTAGAACGACAGGCCGATGTGATGCCCGACCAAATTGCCATCGGGCGTGCGGTTGCGAGACGGTGGTGCGGAGAACTCAGGTGCGGGAGCAACCGCATTGGACCCCCTCCCGCAATCGGGCCTATCGGCTAACGTGTCGGGAGTCCATATTTCACCGGGCTGAGTGGGTAGATAGCGATTCAGGAATTCGCGGAACGGACGCTCGCCGATGAAGCAGATGCCGGTGCTGTCCCTTTTTGCATGATTGGGTAAGCCATGCTGTTTGGCAATCGCGCGAACCTGCGATTTCAGGATGTTGCCGAGCGGGAACATCGCATGCTTCAGCTGCATCTGATTCAAGCGATGCAGGAAATAGCTTTGATCTTTGCTGTCGTCGCTTGCCTTGAGCAACTGGAACAGGCCGTCCAACTCGCGTACTTGCGCGTAGTGCCCGGTAGCGATGATGTCTGCACCGAGTTGAATCGCATGTTCTAAAAATGCTTTGAACTTGATCTCGGCATTGCACAGGATGTCGGGATTGGGCGTGCGCCCGGCTTGATATTCACGCAGGAAATCGCTGAACACGCGTTCTTTGTATTCCTTGGAGAAATTCACCGCTTCGATGGGAATGCCGATGGTGTCGGCCACCGAGACCGCGTCCAGCAAGTCCTGGCGGGACGAGCAGTACTCGTCGTTATCGTCATCCTCCCAGTTCTTCATGAACAGTCCGGTGACGTCATAGCCTTGCTGTTTCAGCAACAGTGCGGTGACCGAGGAATCCACCCCGCCGGACATGCCTACCACGATTTTTTTACTCATAATGAACCAACAGATCGAGCGGATAACGTTTGTTATCCAGATAATCGTCCACGCAACGCAATATCAGCGGACTGCGATGGCGCAACTGGGTGGCGCGAATCTCATCAGATGTCAGCCACAAGGCTTGAAGGATGCCAGTATCCAGCGATCGATCGGGATCGTGCCCAGTGATCTTGCCGGTGAAGGCAAAGCGCAAATAGGTGGTGTCAGAATCGGCGGAGTGCCAACGGTAGATCCCGAGCAGATGCTGCGGAACAAAGTGGTAGGCGGATTCTTCCAGCACCTCGCGCTTCACGGCGTCCAATAGCGATTCATCGGCTTCCAGATGTCCTGCGGGCTGATTGAAACGCACCCCTTGCGCGGTTTCCTCTTCTACCAGCAAAAATTTCCCATCGCGCTCGATAACGGCGGCAACAGTGACATCGGGTTTCCATACCATGTTTGCATTCTACAAATAAAAGAAGGCAGGGTCACCCCTGCCTTCTTTCAATGATGCGTGTAACTTATTTTGCAGCAGCTGGAGCGTCAGCCTTGGGGGCGGACTCAGTATGCTTCTTTTCTTTCTTTTCTTTCTTTGCTTTCTTCTTTTCTGCTTTCTTTTCTTTATGCGTTTTCTTTGCTGGCTTTGCAGCTTCTGTCTTAGCTGGCGCAGCGGCGCCAGCTGGTGACATAGCTTCATCAGCAGCAACAGCGGTGAAAGTAACAGCAGCGAAAATGCCAGCGATCAGCACAGATAACAGTTTGCTCATGTGAACTCCAGTTTTAGTAGATTAATAAAGGTTCAAGACACTACCGTGTCGGTGCCTATAACGCGCCCCAGATTTGTTCGGTTGACACGGCTAAGCGGTATAAATCAAGAAAAAGTGCCGAATCGCCGGATAAGCAAGTTAAGCCTTAACTCCGGGATTGGCAGAGGGTATTCGAGCAGCCGGCAATATCCGGTTATTCGTGAATTTTGTGCCAGCGCTTGGTGGTGCCGGGGGAGGGACTCGAACCCTCACGTCCTCTCAGACACCGGATTTTGAGTCCGGCGCGTCTACCAGTTCCACCACCCCGGCCAAGCGGGGCGCATTATCCATGATGCGTAGCCTCATATCAACTACAATCCCGCCTTTGCAAAATTCCTGTCGTTGTTCATGCGTACCGATGAATTTGATTTTATTTTGCCCGAGCAGCTGATCGCGCAGCATCCGCCGGCACGGCGCGGCGCCAGCCGCTTGTTGTATGCGCATGATGACACACTGGAGCATCGCCGCTTTGCCGACCTGTTAGAACTGGTCCGGGAGGGTGACGTCATGGTGCTGAACGACACGCGCGTCATCAAGGCGCGTTTGATCGGAAGCAAGGAAAGCGGCGGCAGGGTCGAGGTGCTGGTCGAGCGCGTCCTGAACGCCCATGAGGTGCTGGCGCAAGTGCGTGCCAGTCATGCACCGCAAGCGGGAAGTCTGTTGATTTTGGCCGGTGCATTGAACGCGGAGGTGCTGGGACGCGAGGGGGAATTCTTTCGCTTGCGGTTCCTCTCGGAGGATGACATTTTGTCCCTCCTCGATCTCTATGGCCAGTTGCCCTTGCCGCCCTACATCAAACATGCGGCAAATGACGAAGACGAGCAGCGCTATCAGACCGTGTTTGCCCGCGAGGCAGGTGCGGTGGCTGCGCCCACGGCGGGGCTGCATTTTGATGACGCGATGCTGCAAGCATTGCGCGACAAGGGTGTGCGTATCGTCTATGTTACCCTGCATGTCGGCGCGGGCACCTTCCAGCCGGTGCGCGCCGATCATATCCACGAGCACAGCATGCACAGCGAATGCTATGAGATTCCCCAGGCTACCGTCGATGCGATCAACCTTGCCCGCGCGGCACGAGGACGTGTGATCGCGGTGGGCACGACCAGTCTGCGCGCGCTGGAAAGTGCTGCCGCGGTTGGTGAGTTGGTTGCCGGAGAGAACGAGACCAACCTCTTCATCGTGCCCGGCTATCGCTTCAAAGTGGTGGATGTGCTGCTGACGAATTTTCACCTGCCGAAGTCCACGCTGCTGATGCTGGTATGCGCGTTTGGCGGTATGGATGCAGATGCTCGCCGCCTATCGCCATGCGGTTGAAAAGCAGTATCGTTTCTTCAGCTATGGCGACGCGATGCTGATAGAGAGAAGTAGGGCGGGCTCCGCCCGCCGTCAATAATAATGTCGGGCGGAGCCCGACCTACGACTAGATTGAACTCAATGTCAAATTACCATCGTGCCAGAGTTCCCGGAGGCAGCTACTTCTTCACGCTGGTGGCGCATGATCGTCGTCCGGTGCTGACCGGCGAGAATGTCAGAGCCGCCCTGCGCTCTGCCGTGCAAGCGGTACGCGATGAACATCCGTTTCTCGTGGAGGCTTGGGTGCTGCTTCCCGATCATCTGCATTGCCTCTGGCGTCTGCCGGAGGGTGATGCCGATTACTCCTTGCGCTGGGCGAAGATCAAGCGTCTCACCCGGCATCATCTGGGCATGCCAGCCGGAGAAAAATTGTGGCAACCCCGCTATTGGGAACATAGCATCCGCGACGAAAGCGATTTCGCGCGGCACGCCGATTACATTCATTGGAACCCGGTGAAGCACGGTTTGGTAAGATGCGCGGCGGATTGGCCTTATTCGACCTTTCACCGATCTGTGGCGGCGGGCATATATCCAGAAAATTGGGGTGTCGTTGAGGGCGATTTTGGCGATAAAAATTTTGGCGAGTAGTTATCTCAAAAAATAATCGCATGTAGGGCGGGCTCTGCCCGCCGCCAATAATAATGTCGGGCGGAGCCCGACCTACAGGAAATCATGAAATTTATTTTGCATAAGACAGACGGCCTTGCCCGTCGCGGCACCTTGCATCTGGCCCACGGCAATGTCGAGACGCCTGCGTTCATGCCGGTGGGTACCTATGGCACGGTGAAGGCGATGACGCCGGTCGAATTGAAGGAAATAGGCGCGCAGATCGTGCTGGGCAACACCTTTCACTTGTGGCTGCGCCCGGGCCTGGAAGTCATCGAAGCTCACGAGGGGCTGCATCGTTTCATGGGATGGGACGGGCCGATACTCACCGATTCCGGCGGGTTCCAGGTGTTCAGCCTGGGCGCGCTGCGCAAGATCACCGAGGAAGGCGTGAAATTTCAATCCCCGGTAAACGGGGATAGATGTTTCCTGTCGCCGGAAGAATCCATGCGGATCCAGAGGGCGCTGAATTCGGACATCGTGATGATCTTCGACGAATGCACGCCGTATCCGGCAGACGAGAGGACCGCCGCCGAGTCCATGCGTCTTTCAGCTGCGTTGGGCAGCGCGTTCAAGGAAGGCGCATGAAGGCAATGCCAATGCGCTGTTCGGTATCGTGCAGGGCGGGATGCATGAGCATCTGCGCGATGAATCGCGGCATGAACTTGAACAAATCGGTTTCGATGGATACGCCATCGGCGGGCTTTCGGTGGGCGAGCCCAAGGAAGACATGCTGCGCATCCTCCGGCATACCGCGCCGCGATTGCCGCGGGACAAACCCCGCTACCTGATGGGAGTCGGCACCCCGGAAGACATCGTGGCGGCGGTCGGGCAGGGCATCGACATGTTCGACTGCGTGTTGCCGACGCGCAATGCGCGCAACGGCATGCTGTTCACGCGCCACGGCGACATCAAGATCAAGAACGCCCAATACCGGATGGACCTGAGCCCGGTGGACGAGCAGTGCCCCTGCTACACCTGCAGCAACTTCACCCGCGCCTACCTGCATCACCTGCACCGGCTCAACGAGATACTCGGTGCGCGTTTGAATACGATACACAATCTGCACTATTACCAGCAGCTGATGGGCGAAATACGCGCGACGATCGAAGCCGGTGCGTTTGCGGATTTTGTCGCGCGTTTCCGGCAGATGCGTGATCAGTGTTGATGCGGGTGGAAATAATGGGATTTGCAATAATATAAGCCAGATTAACCGCGATACGCCTCAAAATATTCAGAGTTCGCCCAAATGCAAGGCGCGGAAAAAATTTCGCCGCGCCGCATATAAGTTATATGTAAGCAAGAAATTTTTTACACAACGCAGCAGTTGGGATGAAGTGAGGTAAGCAGGCAATCCGCGTAGCGGATGCTCGCAAATCTGGATTTTTGTCCTACGATCTGACGCGCATGTCGCGCTGCTCCAGCACCAGAGACAAGAACTCATCGGCCGGCAACGGGCGGCTGAACAGGAATCCCTGCGCAAAGTGGCAACGGAGCTGCTCGAGGGATGAAAGTTGCGCCCTGGTTTCCACGCCTTTCGCGACCACCGTCAGGCCGAGACTGTTAGCCAGAGAAATGATCGTCGTCACGATCGCCAGATTGTCGGCGCTGTTGGGCAGGTCCTGAACGAAAGCGCGATTGATCTTGAGCATGTCGATCTGGTAGTTCCGCAGGTATCCGAGACTCGAGTAACCGGTTCCGAAATCATCGAGAGACAGCTTGATGCCGATGCGCTTGAGTCCTTCCAGATTGGATTTGGTTGATTCGTTCATATCGGTCAATACGCGGTCCGTGATTTCCAGGTACAGCCTGCCCGCATCGATCTCGGCTTGTTTGATCAAACCGGCGATCATCGTCTCCAGGCCGGCAGTCGCAAAATGACGCGGTGACAGATTCACCGCCATGGTGAGATCCCTGAGCCCATGCCCCATCTCCTGCCATGCCTGCAATTGCGTGCAAGCCTCGCTGAGGATCCATTCGCTGAGCGGGACGATCAGTCCGCATTTCTCCGCGATCGGGATGTATTCCTCCGGCGATAGCCAGGTCCCGTGCGCATTGGGCCAGCGCAACAGCGCTTCGGCACCCCTGATCGCGCCGTTCTTCAGGTCGACCACAGGCTGGTAATGCAGCACGAATTCGTTGTTCTCTAGGGCGCGCCACATTTCGTCTTCCATTTGCACCTGCTGCTGAACCTCCTCGCTCATGTGCTCGACAAACAACTGGTGCCTGTTGCCGCCGAGGTTCTTGGCATTGTGCATCGCCATGTCTGCCTTGCTCAACAGCGTCTCCTCATTCTTTCCATGCTCCGGATAAAGCGCGATGCCGATGCTGGCAGTGAGGTGCAGTTCGCGTCCTTCCGCTTCGATGGGCAAAGAAACGGCAGCGAGCATCTTCTTGGCGATCTGGAACAGGTCCGCGCTGGATTTGATGTCGGGCAGGCTCACGACGAACTCGTCGCCGCCGAGGCGGGCGATCGTGTCGCTTTCGCGCACACAGCCTGCCAGACGCTGTGCCAGGGTTTGCAGCACCTTGTCACCGATGTGGTGACCCAGCGAATTATTGACGTTCTGGAAATTGTCGAGATCGATGAAAGCCACAGCCAGCAGTTGATTGTATCGCTCCGCCGAGGTCAGCAATTGTTTGATCCGATCCAGTAACAGCAAACGGTTCGGCAGGTTGGTCAGCGTGTCATGGGTGGTCATGTGCCGGAGACTCTTCTCGATGCGGCGCTGATGGTTGTATTGCCGCCTGATGATCCTGTCGGCGTTCCTTGCGATGATGAACAGGATACCGTAAAGTGCCGCCAGCACTGCGATCACGCTCAAAGTGACGAGGAGCTCTTCCTTGTCGTCGCTTGCGTTCAGGTCCGTGACGTCCGTGTAGATCGCCATCACACCCTCGATAGGCGCTTCGGCGCTGCTGCGCAACGGGACGTAGCTCGACAGCACATCGCGGTTCACGAACTCCCCGTTGAGAGCGCTGAATTTGTCGTAGTGGGCGACCTCGCTCAATTCCTTTCCCTGTCTTGCGGAAAGGAAACCTGCGATATTTGCATTGCCGGCCCCGATCAAGGAATTGTCCGTGGAGAACAACGTGCGCCCATCGAGCTGGTAAATCGTCACCCTGACCGTTTGGGTATTGCGCACGGCATCACGCACGCTTTGCCTCAGTTTGGCGATGTTGGGTTGACGGCGCAAAGCATCCGCATCCAGCCGTTTCGCCGCATCGGCAAAACCGCGGAATTTTGGCCAAACATTGCTTGAAAATGCCTGCGCCAGCGCGATGTTCTGTTTTTCGCCGTATCTGAGCAGCCGGCTTTTTTCAAATTGCTGATGAAGCAGGCCCAGGACGATTGCCGCCAGCACCATGGAGACAAGGCTCGCAATAGAAAAATAGCGCAGTAGTCGAAACATGAGTTTCCCTTATTGTGCGGTGCCCTCTACCTCACGCATTTTGCTTGCGGCTATCTGACTTGCGAAAGTGGTTAGTGACGGGTGCCGGGATCAATCATCAACGCCGCCCCCTTGCTGCGTTGACACCGGGCACGATACGCGCCTCTTGACGGGCGGTTCGCGGCCGAATCATATTGGAATGTTCTTGACACTGTCAACGCAAAGGAAAGTCAGTAGCGACGCAAATGCCGGCCATGCGGTAAATTCGAAGCAGGGCTGATAACGCTCACTGCAGTTCCTTGAAAAAGCTTTTTATCGCCAGCACGCGCTGGTGCAGGTCGCCGTACTTTAACTCGATGCGCAGCCTGTCCTGTCCGGCCATTTTGACGTGGCGCTTGCTCTGGATCATCGTGATGATCTTCATCGGATCGATCGGCGGATCAGACACGAACTGGATCACGATGGCATCAGTGGATGCGTCAATCTTGCTGATGCCGAGCGGTTTCGCAAGGATGCGCAGGCGGTGGCAATCAAGCAGTATCTGTGCGGGTCCCGGCAACAGTCCGAAGCGGTCGATCAATTCCCGGTGCATGTCATCGAGCTCTTCCTGTGTATTGCAGTTGGCGAAACGCTTGTAGATCACCAGCCGCTGGTGGATGTCGCCGCAATAATCGCCGGGCAACAGCGCTGGCGTGTGCAGGTTGATCTCGGTGGTGACGCCGAGCGGGTGTGCCATGTCGGGCTCCTTGCCCTGGCGTAACGACGCGATCGCTGCATTCAGCATGTCGGTGTACAACGAAAATCCGATCTCCTGCATCTCGCCGCTCTGCGATTCCCCCAGCACCTCGCCGGCGCCGCGTATCTCGAGGTCATGCATCGCCAGATAGAAACCGCTGCCCAGCTGTTCCATCGCCTGGATCGCCTCGAGGCGTTTCTTTGCCTGCGCGGTGAGCGCCTCGGTCTCGACCAGCAGATAGGCGTAAGCCTGATGGTGCGAGCGCCCGACACGGCCGCGCAGCTGGTGCAACTGTGCGAGGCCGAAGCGGTCGGCGCGGTTGATCAGGATGGTGTTGACGGTCGGGATGTCGATACCGGTTTCTATGATGGTTGTGCACAGCAGCACATTGAAGCGCTGCTGGTAAAAATCGCGCATCACCGCTTCCAGATCGCGCTCGCCCAGCTGACCGTGAGCGACGCGGATGCGCGCTTCCGGCAGCAGCGCGGTCAGTTTTTCCGCCATGTTGGCGATGGTGTCCACCTCGTTGTGCAGGAAGTACACCTGCCCGCCGCGCTTCAGCTCGCGCAGCACCGCCTCGCGGATGATGCCATTGCCGGCCTGCGCGACAAAGGTCTTGATCGACAGCCGGCGCTGCGGCGCGGTGGCGATGATGGAAAAATCGCGCAGTCCTTCCAGAGACATCGCCAGCGTGCGCGGAATCGGGGTCGCGGTGAGCGTCAGAACATCCACCTCGGCGCGCAAGGCTTTCAATTTTTCCTTCTGCTGCACGCCGAAGCGGTGTTCCTCGTCGATGATGACCAGGCCGAGATTGTGGAACTTGACTCCTTTCTGGATCAGCTTGTGCGTGCCGATCACGATGTCGAGCTTGCCGTCTTCCATGTCCTTGAGCGCCTGGGTCTGTTCCCTGGCGGAACGGAAGCGCGACAGCTCGGCGATCTTCAACGGCAGCTCGGCGAAGCGGTTTGAGAAATTCTGGAAATGCTGTTCGGCGAGCAGCGTGGTGGGCACCAGCACCGCGACCTGCTTGCCGTCCATCGCCGCGACAAAGGCGGCGCGCAGCGCGACCTCGGTCTTGCCGAAACCGACATCACCGCAGATAAGCCTGTCCATGGGTTTGCCGGATTGCAGATCGCTGATCACCGCCTCGATCGCGGCGGCCTGGTCCGGTGTTTCCTCGAAACCGAATCCGGCGGCGAATGCCTCGTAATCGTGCGGACTCAATTTGAAGGTGTGACCCTTGCGCAAGGCACGCTGCGCATATAGGTTCAGCAGTTCGGCGGCGGTGTCACGCACCTGCTGCATCGCGCGGCGTTTCGCCTTGTCCCACGCGGCCGTTCCAAGCTTGTGCAGCGGCGCGGTTTCAGGCGCGCCTCCGCTGTAGCGGCTGATCACATGCAGTTGCGCCACGGGCACGTACAGTTTGTCGCCGCCCGCGTATTCCAGCAGCAGGAATTCCCCTTCGCCTTCACCGAGATCGAGATTGATCAGTCCCGTATAGCGCGCGATGCCATGCTGCTCATGAACCACCGGATCGCCGGGCTTGAGTTCGGAAAGGTCGCGCAACATGCCTTCCACGTTGGTCTTCTTTGCAGCGCGCGCGGCGCGGCTGCGCGGCAGAGAAGCATACAGTTCGGTTTCGGTGACGAAGGCCTGTTTGTCATCGGAGAGGATGAAACCGTTTTGCAGCGGCGCGACGCCGAGCATGAATCTTTCACTGCTTTCGAGGAACTGCGCATAGCTTTCGCACACGACCGGCGCCAAGCCGTATTCGTTCAGATAGCCTGACACGATCTCGCGCCGCCCCAGGCTGTCGGCCAGCAATAGCACCCGCCCGTCAAAGTTTTCCACGAACTTCGCGAAAGCCTGGGTGGGTATATCGGCGCGGCGGTTCACCGCGATGTCGGGCAGCGGCGCGGTGGCGCAGGCGGTGCTTTTAGCTTCCCTCTCCCCCTGGGGGAGGGTCAGGGAGGGGGCGTTGTTTCCTTCTCGTGTCTCCCCGCCCCCAGCCCCTTCCCCGGTGGTGGAGGGGAGGATGTCCAGCCGTGCAAAATCCTTCGCACGGACAAAGAACTGCTCTGCATCCAGGAACAGTTCTTTTGGTTCCAGCAGAGGGCGCTGCGGATCCCCCCTGAGCAGGTTGTAACGCGACACGGCATCTTTTGCAAAAGTAGTGATGGCCTCGTTTACATCGTGGTGCAGGCACAGCGTTGCTTGCTTGGGCAAATAGTCGAACAGCGTGGCGATGCGCTCGAAGAACAGCGGAAGGTAATACTCGATACCCGCAGGGGCGTTCCCCTTGCTCACGTTCTTGTAGATGTGCGACCTGGAGGGATCGCCCTCGAAGCGCTCGCGAAAGCTCTTGCGGAAGCGTGCCTGTCCGGCCTCGTCCAGCGGAAACTCGCGCGCCGGCAACAAACGGATCTCCGGCACCGGATACAGCGAGCGCTGCGTGTCCACATCGAAGGTGGCGATCGTTTCTATCTCGTCGTCGAACAGGTCGATGCGGTACGGCAGCACGCTGCCCATCGCGAACAGATCGATGATGCCGCCGCGCACGCAGTATTCTCCGGGAGTCAGCACCTGCTGTACATGGCTGTATCCGGCGAACATCATCTGCTCGCGCAATTTGGCAACATCGATTTTTTCGCCGCGTTTGAGGAAGAAGGTGAATGCGGCAAGATATTCCACCGGCGGCAACGGATACAGCGAGGTGGTCACCGGCACCACCAGCACATCGCACGACTGGCTGCGCACATGATGCAGCGTCGCCAGCCGTTCCGAGATCAGGTCCTGGTGGGGAGAGAAATGGTCGTACGGCAGCGTCTCCCAGTCCGGCAGCAGATGCACGCGAAGTCCGGGGCCAAAGAACGGGATCTCTTCAACCAGCCGCTGCGCTTCCTGCGCATTCGCGGCAATAATCGCCAGCGGAGAGTTTTTCCCGGCGAATTGCGCCAGTGCCAGGGTGTCGGAAGAGCCTATCAGCCGGGTATAGCGCGGGCGGGGATGTTTGGACGAGAAAAGCACGATGAACAGCCTGAAACAAGGTCGTCTATTATAAGCCAAGCGCACAGGCAAACTTTTAATTTACAATCACGCCATGACCGAATTGCATGCATTGGTTCCTGCCGCCGGCTTTGGTGCGCGCATGGGACACGAAACACCCAAACAGTACCTGCCGCTGGCGGGACAGCCGATGATCGCTCATGCGCTGAACGCGCTGTGTTCCAGCCCGGACATCTCCATGGTGTTCGTGGTGCTTGCACCCGAAGACACGCTGTTTCACACCTATGACTGGTCGCGTTTCGGCGACAAGCTGCAAACATTGTTTTGCGGCGGTGAAAAGCGTTCGGATACGGTGTTGAACGGGCTGATCGCGTCCGAGCTGGAGCCGGACGATTGGGTGCTGGTGCACGATGCCGCGCGTCCCTGCCTGAAACAGGCGCAGCTGGCCAGACTGATCGCGGAAACGCGCGACGATGCGGTGGGCGGGATCCTTGCCGTGCCGGTGGCGGATACGCTGAAACGGGCGGACGACAATGGGCGCATTGCGCGCACCGAGGACCGAGCGGGGCTATGGCAGGCGCAAACACCGCAGATGTTCCGCGCCGGCCTGTTGATGCAGGCGCTGCAAGCTTCGCCGCAGGTGACGGATGAGGCATCGGCGATCGAGGCGCTTGGTTTGCATCCCAAGCTGGTATTGGGAGAACCGACCAATTTTAAAGTGACCTACCCGCAGGATTTGCAGTTGGCTGAATTATTGTTGCGTGAAGTGACTGATCCATGACACCTATGTGTAACCGTCGCGAGCAGACCGAGATGCAAGGCGCCGCACAGCGAACGACGAGACATACCATCCTGGTAGGCAAGGAACGAGCGAGCACGCAACGAAGCAGATCGGATGCGCAGCAGGTTAAACGAGGTGGCATATGCGTATAGGTCAGGGTTACGACGTCCACCGACTGGTGGAAGGCCGCAAGCTGGTCATCGGCGGGGTTGAAATCCCTTATGACAAAGGTTTGCTCGGGCATTCCGACGCGGACGTGCTGCTGCATGCGATCAGCGATGCGCTGCTTGGCGCGGCGGCCCTGGGCGACATCGGCAGGCACTTTGCAGACACCGATGCCAGATACAAGAACATCGACAGCCGGATATTGCTGCGCGAGGCGCTGCATCTGGTGCGCGAACAGGGATATCGCGTCGGCAATGTGGACGCGACCATTGTCGCCCAGGCGCCGAAGATGGCACCGCATATCTTCCAGATGGTGGATAACATCGCTTCCGATCTGCGTATCGAGCGTAGCGCCGTCAACGTGAAGGCGACCACCACCGAAAAGCTGGGTCTGACCGGCCGCGGCGAGGGTATCGCAGCCCAGGCGGTGGTCCTGTTGCTGGCCGACTGATGCGCATCATTGCTTTAGAGACATCCACCGAATACTGCTCTGTAGCGTTATGGCAAGATGGCGCGGTCATGGAACGTTGCGAGCTGGTGGGCCAGAAACATTCCGAAGTGTTGATCGAGATGCTGGATGGGTTGTTGGACGAGGCGGGTATCAAGATCAAACAGGCTGACGGCATCGCATTCGGCAAAGGGCCGGGCTCGTTCACCGGGGTTCGCATCGCCTGCGGTGCCGCGCAGGGTCTGGCGTTTGGCGCAAATCTCCCCGTGGCCGGCGTGTGCACTTTGCTGGCATTGGCCGAAGCCTCCGGTAGATCGCGAGTGATCGCGGCGCTGGATGCGCGCATGGGAGAGATCTATGTTGCAGTGTACGAAAAGCATGAAGATACCTGGACGACAGTGGTCGAGCCGTGTTTGTGCAAACCCGAAGATGCGCCTTTGGTGCGGGATGAAGACTGGTACGGTATCGGCAGCGGGTTCGCCATGCACGAAAATGCGCTGAAAGCAAGATACGCGGGGCAGTTGCGCGGTTTGGATGCCGCTGCCGTGCCGCGGGCCGCTGCGATAGCCGCACTCGGTGCGGCGCAGTTCAAACTCGGGCGCGGCACGGATGCGGCAGCGGCGCTGCCATTGTATTTGCGCGACAAGGTTGCGCTGAAAACCAGCGAGAGAGTCCGGCGCTAGGAAGCCGCCCATGCGAGCCATGACACTGGAAGATGTGGACAAGGTGCTGGCCATCGAACAGGAAGTGCAAATCTATCCATGGACGCGCGGCAATTTCATGGATGCGCTGGGCCACGATTACGTGTGTCGTGTGGATGAAGACAGCGGTGAGATACGCGGCTTTGCGGTGCTGAGGCCGCTGCTGGATGAAGCCGAACTGCTGAGCATCGGTGTATCCGCATCGCATCAACGCAAAGGATTGGGTCGCGCGATGTTGCGCGAATTGCTCGATATCGCGCGCGAACACAATATGCTTCGAGTATTTCTCGAAGTGCGCGCTTCCAATGCCGCCGCGATCGCGTTGTATCGCGGCAGCGGTTTTGACAAGATCGGCATGCGGCGCGGTTACTACCGGAATGCGAACGGCAGCGAGGATGCGATCACGATGGCGTGTGAGTTAACGGATGAGTCGAATGGATAGACGCGAAGCGATATTGCGCGAATTGAATCTGTATCCGCAATGGAAATTGCGTGTTCAGTCTGCGCCGGCCGTGCAGCATGATCCGGCACCAATGTCATCAGCAGCAGGATCGATTGCTCCGGCAGTTGCCGTCAGGAAAATGCCGCCTGTGCCCGGGTCCTCCACTGCGGGCGGGCGAGCGGATATTGGCAGTCTCGGTTGGGCAGAACTCAAACAACAGGTGCGCGACTGCACCGCCTGCAAGTTGCGCGCCGGTTGCACACAGACAGTGTTCGGCGTGGGCGACGAAAAAGCGGACTGGCTGTTCGTCGGGGAAGGTCCGGGCGCGGACGAGGATGTGCAGGGCGAGCCGTTTGTGGGCCAGGCGGGCAAGCTGCTGGACAATATGCTGATGGCGATCAAGCTGAAGCGCGGCCACAATGTGTACATCGCCAACATCGTCAAATGCCGTCCTCCCGGCAACCGCAACCCGGAAGCGGATGAGATCGCCGCCTGCCTGCCCTATCTGCAGCGCCAGATCGAATTGATCCAACCCAAGATGATCGTCGCGCTTGGCAAGGTTGCCTCGAATGCGCTGCTTGGCCGGGATGCGACCCTCTCCAGCCTGCGCGGAAAGTTGTACGACTACCGCGTGGCGACTGCAGCAGGATCGGATGGTATCCAAGGGGAGGAGAGCAGTCGCCTGTCGTCCATCCCGCACCAGACGACTTCGTCGCACCGTGTCAGGACGACTATACCTTTGATCGTCACCTATCATCCGGCGTATCTGTTGCGCAGCCCGACGGAAAAGGCCAAGGCCTGGCAGGATTTGTGCATGGCGGTGGATATCATGAAGGCTTAGGGTATTGCTAGAAGCAGCACCACTATATCCTGTTGTGGATGTTTCAAAAATCTGGATTTTTAAGTTCGCTACATCTGCCCCTGATCCTGGTCATGCCCGTGCCGCCTGTACAGCGCACCCATGATGCCTGCGAGCAGCAGGCCGAATATCGTGATGATGCTATAGATATTGAGGCTCATCTTTTCCATCAGCGCGTACAGTCCAAGCATCGCGAAAATGCTCAGGTTCTCGTTGAAGTTCTGCACTGCGATAGAGCTGCCCGAGCCCATCAGCAAATGTCCGCGGTGCTGCAGCAGCGCGTTCATCGGCACGACGAAATAGCCGCCCATCGCGCCGATCGCAACCAGCAGTATCGTTGCCAGCGTGCTGTTGGTGATGGGTATCATCAGCAGCACCATTAAGCCCATCGCGATACCGACCGGCAGCACCTTTACCGAATGGTGCAGTTGGACGAATTTCGCCGCAAGCGCCGCGCCGATCGCGATGCCGACCGCCACCCAGGCCGTCAATGCGGCGGCATGGGCCATGTCGTAATGGAGTGCGATCGCCGCCCAGCTGAGTACCAGCAGGCGCAGCGTGGCTCCGATACCCCAGAACAGGGTGGTGACGGCAAGCGAGACCTGTCCCAAGGGGTCTTTCCACAACAGGCGGAAGCAGTGCAGAAAATTCCTGGTCAGAAATATCGGACTGCGGCTGAGTACCTTGTGGTCGATCGCCACGCGCGGTATGTAGAGATTGAACCAGGCAGCGATGATATATATTCCGCAGATGACGGCGATCGCCAGTTCCGGCGGTGTATCGATGCCGGTGTCGATGAGCGGCACGTCCCACCACTTCAGCATGGGTTCGGCGATGGTCGGGCTGATCAATATCCCGCCCAGGATCGCGCCGAGAACGATGGCCAGTACCGTCAGGCCTTCCATCCAGCTGTTTGCCAGCACCAGTTTTTCGGCGGGCAGATATTCGGTCAGGATGCCGTATTTGGCGGGTGAATAGGTCGCCGCGCCCAGGCCGACCAGACCGTAGGAGAGCAGCGGATCGACCCCGAACAGCATCGCGATGCATCCCAGGATCTTGATGTTGTTGCTGATGAACATCACACGCCCCTTGGGCAGCGAGTCGGCGAACGCGCCAACGAAAGGCGCCAGCAGGATATAGGAGAAGATGAAGGCTTCCTGCAATACCGGCGTGTACCAACTGGGCGAGTGCATGGATTGCAACAGAGCAATGGCGGCAAACAGCAGGGCATTGTCCGCGAGCGCGGAGAAAAACTGCGCCGCGAGGATGATGTAGAAACCGAGATTCATTCAGCAGGGATTGTTATATTTCAAGCCGTTTTATAACACGAAAGTATTGCCCCTGCTATCATTCGTTCCCAATGCAGCCACTCTTGAAGCAAGTTATTTGATGGCCCGTCCCATACAAGCCCGTATCGATCTGAGCGCGCTGGAGAATAATCTCCAGGTTGCGCGAAAATCCACTTCCTCCCGTCTGATGTCCGTCATCAAGGCGGATGGATACGGCCACGGTCTGCTGCGTGCTGCACATGCTTTTGCCGCGACAGACGGCTATGCGCTGCTGGATATTCAGGATGCGGTGTGTTTGCGCGAGGCCGGTTTCCGCCAGCCCATCCTGTTGCTGGAAGGATTTTTCAGCGCGGATGAATTGCCGCTCATTGCCGAGCATGATCTGACCTGCGTGATCCATGGCACAGGTCAGCTTGCCATGCTGGATGCTTATCCCGGCAGCGGCAGGCTGGATGTCTGGCTCAAGGTGAACACGGGCATGAACCGCCTCGGGTTCGCGCCGCAACAGGTGGCGCAGGTCATGGAACAATTGCGCCGCCATCGCGCTGTGCGCGACATCACGCTGATGACGCATTTCGCGAATGCCGACGAAACGCGCGGCGTGTCCGAGCCGCTCGCGCTGTTCAACGAGATCGTGTCGCCTTATCGCTTCCCGCGCTCGCTGGCGAATTCCGCCGCCTTGCTGCGCTATCCGGCTAGCCATGCCGACTGGGTGCGCCCCGGCATCATGCTGTACGGCGCATCGCCATTTGCGCATGAAAGCGGCGGGGACGTCAGCGCGCAGCAACTGGGGCTCAAGCCCGCGATGACGCTGAGCAGCCGCATCATCGCGACACAGCAGTTGCGCGCCGGCGACGAGGTCGGATATGGCGCGCTGTTCCGCGCCGAACATCCGATGCGCATCGGCATCGTCGCCTGCGGCTATGCGGACGGTTATCCGCGCAGCGCGCCCAATGGCACGCCGATCCTGGTGGAGGGGCAGCGCACCGGTACGCTCGGGCGTGTCTCCATGGATATGCTGTGCGTCGATCTGAGCGCGCTGCCGCAGGCAGAGGTCGGCAGCCGCGTGGTGTTGTGGGGAGAGGGGATGCCGATCGAGGAAGTCGCGCGTGCGGCTGGTACCGTCAGTTATGAATTGATGTGCGCGCTGACGCCGCGTGTGCCGGTCGTGAGTTGAGGTAAACCAAGAAAGAACAGTTCGTCCACGAAAAACACGAAAAGCACGAAATGGGGGTAAGCGCTCATTTCATCGCAAGGCGGAAGTTCGAGTAATGTTTTTTCTCGTGATTTTCGTGTCTTTCGTGGATAAATCGCCTTTTGCAGATTCAATATAAGGGGAGAGAGGGAAATGTTAGCCATCATCGGCGGCAGCGGCGTATACAACATCGAGGGCCTGGCGAACACGCGCTGGGTGAAGGCGGAATCTTCATTCGGCGAGCCGTCGGACGAAGTGCTGATCGGCGAGTTGCCCATTGGAGAATTGGAGTCACAGCCCATCGCCTTCCTGCCGCGCCACGGGCGCGGGCACAGGATCCCGCCGTCGGAGATCAACTTCCGCGCCAACATCGACGCGCTCAAGCGCCTCGGCGTCACCGACATCGTGTCGGTCAGCGCGGTGGGCTCGCTGCGCGAGCATCTCACGCCGGGCATGTTCGTCATCGTCGACCAGTTCATCGACCGCACCTTTGCGCGCGAGAAAAGCTTTTTCGGCAACGGACTGGTCGCGCATGTGTCGATGGCGCATCCGGTGTGCAGCCGCCTGGGGCAGCATCTCCATGCTGCCGCGCAGCAGGTCGGCATCGCGGCGGCGCGCGGCGGCACCTACCTGGTCATGGAAGGGCCGCAGTTCTCCAGCCTCGCGGAATCCGAGCTGTATCGCTCGTGGCAGTGCGACGTGATCGGCATGACCAACATGCCTGAAGCCAAGCTCGCGCGCGAAGCCGAGATCTGCTACGCCACCGTCGCAATGGTGACCGACTACGACTGCTGGCATCCGAACCACGACGACGTGACAGTGGATACAATCGTCAAGGTGCTGCTGGCGAACGCCGACAAGGCGCGCGCACTGGTGAAGAACGTCGCGCCGCGTGTGCATGCCGATGCGAGCGCATGCGCTTGCCGCAGTGCGTTGCAATACGCGATCATCACTTCGCCCGAAGCGCGCGATGCGAAGATGATTGAGAAGCTGTCCGCTGTGGCTGGGCGGATGTTGAAAAGATAAATTCGAAAACATTTTGGACCACGGAAGACACGGATAAACACGGAAAAAAACCACTGCACTTTTCAAGATGATGTTTTTGCATTTTCCGTGTGTTCCGTGTCTTCCGTGGTTAATCGGTTTTAATTGGTTTTGGCTAAAGAGAGAAATTGCATGACTATCAAATCGCATATCCGCACCGTTCCTAACTACCCCAAACCGAACATCCAGTTCCGCGACATCACCACGCTGCTCAAGGACCCGGCAGGTTTTCGCGCCACCGTGGATGAACTCGTGGCCCGCTACCAGGACGTGAAGATAGACAAGATCGCCGGCATCGAGTCACGCGGTTTTATTTTGGGCGCGCCGCTGGCTTATGCGCTGAACAAAGGCTTCATCCCGATCCGCAAAAAAGGCAAGCTGCCCGCCGAGACCATAGGCCACGACTACGAGCTCGAATACGGCACCGACCGCATCGAGATCCACACCGACGCGATACAAAAAGGCGACCGCGTGCTGCTGGTGGACGACCTGATTGCCACCGGCGGCACCGCAGAAGCCGCCTGCAAGCTGATTGAAAAGATGGGCGGCAAGATCGTCGAATGCTGCTTCATCATCGACCTGCCGGACATCGGCGGACACGCGCGGCTGGAGAAGCATGGGCATAAGGTGTTTGCATTATGCGAGTTTGAGGGAGATTGATTGGTAGGGTGCAATAAGCGTAGCGAATTGCACCATTTGCTATATAAACATCCGGCGCAATGCCCTTTGGTTATTGCGCCCTACGTGGGCTGATGTAAGCAGCCGGGTAGGGTGGGCAGGTTTTATATGCCCACGCGGACAATAAATTAACGGTGGGCATAAGCCCACCCTACGAAAATCGGAACTATGAAAATCAACGGCACACCTTATCGCACCATCTGGCCCACTGCCGACAACACGGCGGTGGAGATCATCGACCAGACCAGGCTTCCGCACATCTTCGCCACGCTGCGCCTGGAGAATATGCGCGATGCCGAGCGCGCGATCAAGGACATGCAGGTGCGCGGCGCTCCGCTGATCGGCGTGACGGCGGCCTATGGCGTGGCGCTGTCGATGAAGCATCATGCTTCGGATGCCGCGCTGAAGGCGACCTGCGATAAGCTGCTGCTGGCGCGTCCGACCGCGGTGAATTTGCGTTGGGGAATCGAAAGGATGCGTGCCTTCCTTGCGCCGCTGCCTGAGGGCGAACGCGCTGCAGCGGCGTGGCAGGAAGCGGCGCGCATCGCCTACGAGGACGTTGAGATTTGTTCGAGCATAGGCCGGCATGGCAGCGAGATCATCCGCGCGATTTATCAGAAGAAGAACGGCACAGTGAACGTGCTGACACATTGCAACGCGGGTTGGTTAGCCACTGTCGATTGGGGTACGGCGCTTGCGCCGATCTACAAGGCATTCGATGCTGGCATTCCGCTGCACGTGTGGGTGGACGAGACCCGCCCGCGCAATCAGGGCGCGAGTCTGACCGCCTGGGAACTCGGCCAGCACGGCGTGCCGCACACGGTGATCGCGGACAACACCGGCGGGCACTTGATGCAGCACGGCATGGTGGACATGGCGATCGTCGGTACCGACCGCGTCACCGCGCGCGGCGACGTGTGCAACAAGATCGGCACCTACCTGAAAGCCTTGGCCGCGCATGACAACGGCGTGCCGTTCTACGTGGCGCTGCCGACGCCGACGATAGACTGGACGCTGCAGGACGGCGTCAAGGAAATCCCGATCGAGGAACGCGCAGCGGAGGAGGTGACGCACATCTCCGGGCTGTGCGAGGATGGGCAGGTGCGCACCGTGCGGCTCACTCCGGAAAATTCGCGCGCTGCCAACTACGGCTTCGACGTGACCCCGGCGCGGCTGGTGACCGGCTTGATCACCGAGCGCGGTGTGGTGAAGGCTGATGCCGGGGCGTTGTGGGTGTTGCGGTAGGGGAGCAACGCGCAGTGACCATTCCTTCCCCCTTGCAGGGGGAAGGGTAGGATAGGGGTAGAACAGTAAGGGTTATAGTGTAGGCAAAGCTTCTACCCCCTCCCTAGCCCTCCCCCTGCAAGGGGGAGGGGATGACCTGTGGTCGGGAGAGGCCTATTAAGAAGGTGAAATGATGAACGAAGAAGAACTGCGCAGCGAAATGGTGCGCATCACAAAGAAACTCGACGAGCTGGGATTGAACCGCGGCACCTCTGGCAATCTCTCCGCGCGCTTCAACGACGGCATGCTGATCACGCCTTCCGGCATGGGCGCGGAAGGACTCACCGAAGACGACATCGTGTTCGTGCACATGGACGGGACTTCGCGCGGGCGCTGGCAGCCTTCCAGCGAGTGGCTGTTCCATCGCGACATCTATGCGCAACGCGCTGACGCGGGCGCGGTCGTGCATACGCATTCGCTCGCGGCGACCGCACTGGCCTGTTTGCGCAAGGACATCCCGCCGTTCCACTACATGATCGCGCTGATGGGCGGCGACAACATCCGCTGCGCGAAGTACGCGACCTTCGGCACGCAGGAATTATCAAACAACGCGCTGATCGCGCTGAAAGATCGCAAGGCCTGCCTGCTGGCGAACCACGGCATGATCGCGGCGGGCAGGGATCTCGCCGAGGCTTTCAGGATCGCTGTCGAAGTCGAGACGCTCAGCGAGATGTATCTGCGTGCATTGCAGGCGGGGGAGCCGGTGCTGCTGAGCGCGCAGGAGTTCCAGGATGCGCAGAAGCGTTTTGCCGGTTACGGGCAGGCCGCGAAATCAAAGCAGTCCGGTGTGGAATGATGCGCGCTGGAATATTACCGGATCCAGTGCCTATTTTTTGATAGTGCCGGTCAACAGAACAGTCAGTGCATTCTTTTTACCAGCTCGACACTGAATGCATCTGCTGCATAGCCGACCAGATCGGATGGGTGATCGCTGCAGTAATTGTTCATCCACGATTGTATGGTAGTGTCATCGACACCCTTTAGAAAATCGATATTCCTGGCAACGGCCACCCCGCTGAGGTAACCGTCCAGCCATGCATCATCAGCAAGCGAATTCATCGATGGTGCAGGTTGCTCGGCATGGTTCTTGAGCCATGCCGAGCAACGTTCCATTCCTTTCACAGTGACTGCATTGCTGTTAGCAGAAAATACGGCAGCGAAAGAGCAGAATAAAACGGCCAAAAGTACTTTCTTCATTTCATTCTTCCGATACGTCAGCAGCTTTGTGTGGTGGATGCATCGCCGTGGTTCCTATCCCGTTGCGCGCATTTGAATGGGAGGGGCTATGCGCCGGATCATCCAGGCAAGATGCTGCTCATGATGGGGACACTATAAAAAGGCTAACGTCAGTCTCCATCAACCTCAAGCTCGATTTCAGCCGGGCAGCCGTCGGGAAATGTGCGCCAGACCAAGATCAACTGCGTGGTGTAGGCTACCCTGTATTCGCATTTCCATTTGGTTGCAACCTTGTCCGATTGAAGCTGCTCCTTGTTCGTTTCACTCTTATCCGATTGAGGTTGATCCTTGTTCGTTTCACCCTTATCTGATTGAGGTTGCTCCTTGTTTGATTCGACCTTATTCGATTGGGACTGCTCCTTGTTCGTTTCAACCTTTTCCGATTGAAGCTGCTCCTTGTTCCCGGTCCAGAACGCGGTAGTCGCAAATGCAGAGCTTGAGGCCAATAGGCAAACAATAAAAAGAAACTGCTTCATTTAAACTCCCGGATAATTTGGTGCCATTGAATGGCCGGCCAGAACGGCTAATTGTCCGTAACTTAAGCCTAATTTATTCAACAGTCAATTCGCCGAATCATCCTTGCTATTCCGTTGAGACTACCCTGCAGATACGGCCTTTTTCCAGGCTTCGGCATCGTCCAAATCTGTCATCTCTTGTTCTGCGTTTCCGGTATTGATAAGTCCGCTTTTTTTTCAACACTCGTGCATATGTATGGGGCATAAGTATGGGGCTTTTCGGATACAAGCTCAGTTGTTCCGCAATTGGCACTGGGTTACCCTTCATGTCTTGTAATATATCGCCAGAAAGCCGACACTGGCAATTGCATTTGTACCGCCAAAAAGCGGACATTGGTCACTGCAAGGCATCGCCATCATCCTGACAATATTGCGGCTCTGCTGAACTGAAGCGTAAAGGAATATCGATGAACAAGAAATTAGTGGTTTTTGTGACCCGCAAACTGCCGCTGGCCGTGGAGGAACGGTTGCGCCGCGATTACGAGCCCCGTTTCAATGCAGAAGATCGCCTGTATTCCACGGATGAACTGATTGCACTGGCACAGGGTGCCGACGTCATCCTTCCCTGTCATACCGAAAAGCTTTCAGCCGACGTTATCGCGCGCTTGCCGGCCTCCATAAAATCAATCGTCTGTTTCTCGGTCGGCGTCGACTACGTCGATCTTGCCGCCGCCAAGGCCCGCAACATCATCGTCACCAACACACCCGATGTGCTGACCGATGCCACTGCCGAGATCGCCATGCTGCTGATGCTCGGCGCGGCCAGGCGTGCCAGCGAGGGTGAACGCCTGATCCGTGCCGGAAAATGGAAATCCTGGAGTCCCGCCTTCATGGTCGGTCGACAGGTCACCGGCAAACGTCTGGGTATCATCGGAATGGGACGGGTCGGCCAGGCCACAGCGCAGCGCGCCCGCGGATTTGACATGGCTATCCTGTATTCCAATCGCAGCCGTTTGGCACCCGATCTCGAGAAAGGCGCGACTTATTACAAAACCGTCGAGGCCATGTTGCCTCACTGTGATTTTCTGGCCTTGCATTGCCCGGCTACGCCCGAGACGCGCAACCTGCTCAATGCAGAGCGCATCGCCCTTTTGCCCGATGGCGCGATCGTGGTGAATACCGCGCGCGGCAGTGTGATAGATGACGAGGCGCTGGTCGCCGCACTGCGGTCAGGAAAGCTCGCCGCGGCAGGGCTCGATGTGTTCAACAACGAGCCTGACAACATCCACCCCGGTTACCGGGAACTGGAAAATACGTTTCTGCTGCCGCATATCGGCAGCGCCACTTTCGAAACCCGTGATGCCATGGGCTTCCGCGCCCTGGATAATCTCGATGCGATCGCCGCCGGACGAGAACCCCGCGATCGTGTTGCCTGAGTTATTCACGGATGCGGTTATGCGGTATTGCTGCAAATCTCTGCATGGGACATGAGAGGCAGGTATCGTATAGATGGGTGAAAGCCGGGACAGCACGATCATTTATATGACCTGGTCGATAGCGTGTCGATCTTGTGTATACGGCTATGGAACTGCCAACAAACTTCGGGTGGGCTATTTGAAAATTACAATGGCTGCAATCATGATATCGGCACTCGCTTATTCATTCAGTGCAAATGCCGATTGCGTGAACAATCAAAATGGAAATGTAGTATGCGGCAATGGTCAATGCGAACAAGACCAGTACGGAAAGGTTTTTTGCGCCAAACCCGGCGGCGGAGCGATCAAAGATCTGTACGCGAATGTTCTGTGCGGAGTGGGATACTGCGCGAAGGATATTTTGGGGCAGGTTTGGTGTTCCAAAGAGCCTGGCGGTTCCGCTGCAGTGGATTCATACGGAAAAGTAAAATGTTTCGGCGGTTGTGAAGCGGGCACACCAGATCGATGCCAAGAAGCAAAGTAGATATCGGCATTCCATACAAAAACATTCCGGCGAACTGTGTTTACTGTTCACCGATAAGCCCGATGTTGAATGCCTTACTCGGGACATTCTGTCTTTCCCCGGTTCGACACCTTTGACGAATTCCAACGGTTTGTCGCAGTTATCGATATCTGCTGAATGGCCAATACCAGCAGCATATTAGCCATTCAGTGACGTATTGATCATCCATCAAGCATCACAATACTTGACCAAAATAGTCTGCTATGTATAATGAAATCGTTCTCGGTGGAGCGGATCACTCTCAATTCAAATAGCTACGGCGGTTTCAATGGTTGTTTCGAATTGTCTTTAGAAGGAGGTCAACATGGACTCGCATATCTTGGAACGCATTACCAGTGAAGACAGAATGGATGCCTTGCATAGTATTGAGCTTTTCATCGCTATCGCTGTTGCGATCAGTTTCGTAGGATTGGTTTTCTTTGCGGTTGCGTGAGTTAACTTTCATCAATAAACTTGTTGTAAGTGATGGCATCAAAGACCAACTACCTGTAGTTGCTTCCCGGATTGGTATTCAATGACTGCTCATTCAGTATCCAATAAGTCGATATATAACGCCGCACTTGTGCGGCGTTGTTATTTTCGTCAGCCATCGGGCAGATAAATTGTGACAAAGAGCAATGGATTGGCCCGCCACTCGATGCAGCGGAAATTGCCAGCCTGATATATCGCTGCGGGTTAACGCAAATGCAAGTCGATCATGACTCAATTCTCGATCGACGGGCGATGCGCCAGTCCATTTATAAATGATATTTCCCGGACAAATTAGGCGTAAAATTTGTCTGTTCACGGTGATATCAATTCGCAAGGTATGGAGGAGTGGAAATGGTCGATGTGTCAGAATTGGAAAAACAGCATCAGAAACTCATCGATATGACTTCGATGGCGAAGCCATATTCAGTGAGTGGTTCAATCACTGGTAATCGCCAATGTCCTTGCACATATTCAATACGCGGACAAAGCGATTGAAGACCAGATTCTGCAAGGTGGTGTGAAGGTATAACGCAAGCGCTGTTTTGCAAGGACTTGATTCTTGGGAATACTGCAGCCATGAGCCATTTGTTCGATCGCATCGCGCGCGTACTGCAAAAAATTCTTGGCCGGACGAACAGGGAAGACTCTCTTGAAATTCAGGGAACGTTAAATGGAACCCTGTTGATCGATGTTCAGCGCCGCATCAGGATTTATCTGAATGCGTTATGGGGGAGCGATTTCGTCATCAAGTCGATCGGCAATGATCCGGAAAATCGCCGGGCAAGCCAGCCGTTCATCAGGAAATCCGCCATCCATCTGCCCAATCTTAATTACGATTGCGTAGTGGACGGCAACACGCACTTCACCGGTCTGGAAACCTATCGTGCATCGGCCACTCATGCCGCAGCGCACATCATGTACTCGAAGCAGCACTTTTCCGACAACCTGGTCAACCCTTGGCAGCGCGCGGTGATTGCCACGATCGAGGATGCGCGGGTGGAGGCTCTGTCGATACGGGAATTTCCCGGCCTCAAGCAACTCTGGGCCAGGCAGCATACAGTCACCCCATTGCACAATCAGACCGCTGGCGATTATCTCAACCGGCTTGCGCGCGCTTTGCTGGATGAAGATTACCGGGATGACGATCCCTGGATCAGCCGGGGCCGGTCACTGTTCATGGGCGCGCGCGATCTGCAGGCATACAATTTTTCCTGGGACATGGGTTTGGCGCTTGAGCAGGCGTTCAAGAACAGACAAGTCAGATTCGGCAGCCTGCCGGGCAGACCGGGCGCGACCTACCGTGACGACAACCGCTATCTATGGGCATCCGAACATTCGGATGTGATGGAGCCGATCGATATTCCGTGGCTGAAGCTGCTCTCGACAAACCAAACCGTGTCCGGCACCGGGGATGACAAACAGCATCCATCGCTGCAAATGCGGATCGAAAGCGCGGCCGCTTCGGATACATATGTATATCCGGAATGGGACTATCGTACCGACACCATCACCCCTTCCTGGGTGACCTTGCGGGAGAGGAACCCCATGACCGGCGACTTGAAAATGATCGAAGACATAACCGCCCAGAACAAGCATCTCATCACCCGCATGAAGAATCTGCTTCTTGCCATCCAGTACAAGGGTGTGCGCCGCATCAGGAAACAACAGGAGGGCGATGAAATAGATATCAATGCGGCGATACGCGCCATGACTGACATCAGGCTGGGCAAATTGCCGGATGACAGAATCATGATGAGCTCATTGCGCAAGACTCGTGACATATCGGTTCTGTTGCTGCTGGACCTGTCAGGTTCGGCGATTCAAAAGATCCACGGGCAGGACTATAACGTGCTGCAGCTTACCCAGAAAGTATGCGTGCTGTTTGCTGATGCGATCGAGGCAGTCGGGGATCCGCTGGCCATACACGGTTTCAATTCCAATAGCCGCTTTGATGTCGATTATTTCCGGTTCAAGGATTTCGACCAGCCCTATGACGACGCTTCGAGAGCCAGGATCGCAGGCATGGCCGCCGATCGCTCGACCCGCATGGGTGCGGCGGTACGCCACGCCACTCACCACCTCAATGAGCATAAATCCGGCAAGAAGCTGTTAATGACCATTACAGACGGCGCTCCGGCGGACATCGATATGCCGGACCGGCATTACCTCCGCTATGACCTCAAGCATGCGGTCATTGAAGCGCAGCAATTTGGCATACATACTTATTGCATTGGTCTCGATCCAAAGGCAGACGAGTATATCTCCAGGATATTCGGCGCAAGGAATTACATGGTTGTCGATCATGTAAAAACCTTGCCCGAAAAAATGCTGCACATATATGCGGCACTCACCCTTTGATACGGCTTGCATTGTCGGATGATTGTTGTATGCAGCCCCCATTGGTCGATTCTGATGTTTGTTGCCCGAATGCTGTCCTTCACACGAATGTACGCCACACAAAGCGGATTTTCGCCGGCTTCCGTTGACGACACATACCGGGCATTCGAATTCGCCATAAGCCGATTTCAATAAAAACAAAATATTGTGGCGATCAACTATAGAATGTGATTCGAGCCATTTTGGCGGTTTCAGCAGGTATGTCATCATGAATTACAGCTTCATCCACAATCTGGCGACTCCTCGGGCTCTGAGGCCGGGGAGTGTCTTTATTGTCAGCATTCTTGCAATGGCCCTGGTTTTCATTTTCGACGTGGGTACCCCTCCCGATGTTCGATTGCACATGCTGTATATCTTTCCGATGGCCGCGATTGCGCTGCATTGCGAAAGCAAACGGGACGTTTTGGCAGGACTCGTCCTGACCACAGCGTTCCAGCTGTTGACGTTTTATGTTGATGGCATTCCTTACCGGCCTTTTGCCATTGACGCGATCATTGCTTTTGCGTCAGCCTTGCTTTCCATCTTTTTGGCGAGGTCGGTGCGAAAAAACCATTTGGCTACAGTTAAATTGGCGACCACCGATTGGTTGACCGGATTGCATAATCGCCGGAGTTTCGAGACCATCACCGGTTTGGAAATCGAGAGACAGAAGCGATATGGCGGGATATTTTCGCTGGCTGTTATCGACCTGGATGGCTTCAAGAAATTGAATGATTCCAGGGGCCACCATATTGGTGACGTGGCGCTCCAACTTCTTGCCAATGTTCTGCAGGAGCATACACGGCATTCCGATTCTATCGCACGCCTCGGCGGAGACGAGTTTGCGATCCTGATGCCCAATACCCAAAAAGCGGATTGCAATTCACTCTGTCATCAGCTCTTGTTGCACATAGCGAGCCGGATGTCCGCCGCCGGATTTCAGATAACTGCGAGCATCGGATGCGTGACATTCGAACAGGCACCGGAGTCCTCGTCTGACTCATTGCGAAAGACGGACGATGCCATGTACATGGCCAAAGCGGCGGGCAAGAATTGCGTAGTGTGTCTGTGACATCTTTAATTCTGGTCAGTTACCGCTTCCTGTAGGAAGGAAACCTGAATCGGCGATTTACTGGCGGCGCGGGTTGGCCACAGTTGGTTAACGCCCACCCTTGGCAATATATAACGGTGTACAAACTTCGATGGACCACAATAATAAATGATGATTTCCACAGCAGACCGGATCACCAGTGCAGACGTGCCCGGCAGTCCGGGCGTCTCGCCTGCCTGGTGCAGCAGCGCAAAGGAGATCGTCGGCTGTTCGCTGGGGGCTTCGCGCTTGTGGTTCACTGTCGGCGGGGGCATCGTCAACGAAATATCAGTTACCCAACCCTTGTATCAATGGTCGCAAAATGGCCGGTCTCACCTGCATGTTGTGCGTTGATCCAGAATTTCTGATATTTCCACAAGAATCAGACTGACATATTTATGGCAGTTTGCGACGATATATTGACATTTTCTATCTAGCGGCCGCTTTTGCCCAGCATGACATGATCCCTTTCCTTCATTAAATCAATCATGACGGGTTTGTGGTGCGATCTTTGCATGCATTCATGGATTGCCATGCTGTCATACTGCACATTGCATACTTCGCATACTCCGTTAAGGATTGGAAGGAAGAGGAAGATTTGATGGATGTCAAGGAATGGCTCACTGAAAACGCCAAAATAAAGCGCAATAAATTCGCTGTCTTGCTGGGACTCGTTCTGTTTCCATCAGTGCTGCTGATCGGCCTGTACCAGCTCTATCGCAATATAGACGATCTTGAAACGACCTTGCATCACAACGTTGTCGTGCTCTCCTCCAAAGAAGTGCAGGTGGTCAACGCACATCATGCACAGACAGCCTTCAACCGCCAGATGCGCGAATGGCAAGATTTGCTTTTGCACGCCAACAATTCACAAGACAGGCAGACATATTTGAATAGTTTTATGCGAGTTGAAGAAGATGTGCGAAATGCGATTGTGGCGATGCGGGATTCCGCATTGGGCGAACATGATGAGAGCAGCGTCACCAGCCTGCAATCTGTATTGGATCTACATCAGGATCTGGGCAAAAGGTATCGGGATGCGCTTTACAAGTTCCGTTCGACACAGGGCGGTTCCGCAGCAGTTCAGATCGATCGCATAGTCAACGGGCTGGATCGGTCCCTCAGCGCACGGCTGGCACAAATCTCGGAAGATATCGAGCTGGAATATAAAGGGCTGTCCGCCAGGGTTGTCGCCTCTCAATCCAGCGACATCGAGAATGTTCAGGCTCGTGTGGAATTGAATCTGATCGCGATTACGCTGTTGATCCTGATTGAGGCCCTGTTCATCCTGAGAGCCGTCCACAAGAGCACCCATGATCTGAATAAACTTGTAGATGAGAGCGAAAAGACCGTCTATGACCTGGCCTATTACGATACCCTCACCAAGTTACCAAACCGCCGGCTGTTTCAAGACCGGCTGGAGCATGCGATCAGGCTGTCGAATCGCAGCAACAGGTTCCGGGCGCTGATGTACCTGGATATGGACAACTTCAAGACCCTGAACGACTCCCAGGGCCACGGGATGGGCGACCTGTTGTTGGCTGAAGTGGCCAAGCGATTGCTGCTATGCGCGCGTGAATCCGATACCGTGGCACGGCTGGGGGGTGATGAGTTTGTGGTTCTGCTGGGCGAATTAAACGAAAATGAACAATCCGCCACAGAACAAGTATCAGTGATCGCAGAAAAGATTTCAAAGGCGCTCAGCCAGCCTTATTACCTTAACCAAATTATCTACAACACGAGTGCCAGCATAGGCGTGACGATGTTCCGCGATTCTGGGATAACGCTCGAAGACGTGCACAAGCGCGCCGATGCCGCGATGTATCAGGCGAAAAATGCCGGGCGTAACACCGTACGCTTCTTCGACCGGCATGCCCAGGCTGCAATCGAGGCGCGTAACGAATTGGAGCACGCGCTCCAGATGGCAATAGCAAACCGACAGCTGCAAATGCATTTCCAAATACAGGTTGACCATAATTCCAAGCCGATCGGCGCGGAGGCCCTGATACGCTGGATACATCCCCAAATGGGTGTGGTATACCCCGGGCAATTCATCCCATTGGCGGAGGAAACCGGGCTGATCCTGTCGATCGGACAATGGGTACTTGAATCCGTGTGCAGGCAAATCAAACTTTGGGAATCAAACCCCCTCACCAGCGGTTTGCAGATTGCAGTCAATATCAGTTCGCGGCAGTTTCTTCAGGCCGACTTCGTCGCAACAGTGGATGAACTGATCAATCGAACCGGCATCAAACCGTCGAGCCTCAAGCTCGAACTGACTGAAAGCGTGGTTCTTAGCGATGTCAATATTGCAGTGACTAAAATGAACGCCCTGAAGAAGATCGGTGTGCGGCTCTCCATGGATGACTTCGGTACCGGTTACTCTTCACTTTCCTACCTGACCAACCTTCCGCTCGACCAACTGAAGATCGACCAGTCATTTGTTCGCAACATCGGCATCAGGTCAGCCGATTCGGTGATCGCGCAAACCATCATCGACATGGGCAATAATTTACATATGGAATTGATCGCAGAAGGCGTGGAAACACAAGCGCAACGGGCTTTTCTTGAACAGGCCGGATGCAAGCTCTATCAGGGGTATTTATATGGCAAACCTGTGCCTCCGGAGAAATTCACAAACGCACTTCTTGAAATGCAGATTGGAGCATAAGTCCGGTTCCAAAAACCCGCCAATCCTGGTGTCCACTGTGAAGACAGTTCGATCCGCCGGTTTTGGCACGATGCATAACTTCGATACATACAAGAGACTATCCGAAACCCGTTATCCACGATCAACATCAGTTCTCATGCGTTAACCGCTGTAGCCGGATGCTGATGTTATATGTCTCGCTAAATGGTTTTTCTACCGGGATTTGAATACCCGATCGAGGATCGCTTTATACGGAAACGCGGCGCCCGGATCCACCTTGCGCCGCTGCGTTGTGTCGCAGGAAAGCAGCGCGTGGTCGAGATCGGAGTGACGCTTGACGCCGTCGCGAGTGATTCCATAGCGCTGTTTGATGTCGCGCAGCAATTTCACCAGCGTATCCAGCTGCGCCTTGGGAAACGGGTCGTGCCCGTCCCCATCGTTAACGAGCTCGATGCCGATGGACTGGCCGCTATAGTGTAAGACGTGATTTGCCACCTCGTCTTCGGGCACACTGGCGCGCAACGTCCCGTCCCGGTCTATCATGTAATGGATGCCGAGTCTGGGATTCGCTTCGATTTGCCGCATGTCTTCTTCGAGGGTGCCGGCTTTGACCCAAACGGGTTTGCCAGTCGCGGCATCACAGGTGGGTCCGCCCGTCGAATGGATCACGACCAAGTCGATGGATTGCGTGCGGACATTGCCGGTGCGGCGCGCCTCGGCATTGTTTGCCGGAACGGTGAGCGCCGCCAGAACCAGCCCGATCACGGCTGACGTTCGCCTCATTTTACGGACTGTGCGCGATTCGGTTGAACAGGTCATTCACGCTGATTTTTTGCCGGTACGAACAAATCGGGATCGACCATTGCGCCGTTGAGTATGACGCTCCAGTGCAGATGCGGGCCGGTGGCGCGCCCGGTCATGCCGGAACGCCCGATACGCTGGCCTTTGCGAACTGTTTCGCCGGTTTTCACGTCGATGCGGTCAAGGTGGCAGTACATGGTGATCAGCCCGTTTCCATGATCGATAAATATCGTCTTGCCGTTGAAAAAATAATCACCTACCGACAGCACCTGGCCCTGACCGCTCGCCTTGACCGGTGTGCCGCGGTCGACCGCCACATCGATGCCGGCATGGGGTGAACGCGGCTCTTCATTGAAGAACCGACGCAGGCCGAATTGGCTGGAAAGTTCCCCTTTGACGGGAAGGATAAAAGCCAGGTCGGTGTCCTGCGCAGCGCGCCAGTGGTGTTTCAATCCGGTGATCACACCGAGCTCGCGGTCAGCGCGAGCCTCATCTGCGGGCGACAGCTCCACCTTGCTCTTGTCCTTGAGGGTGATGTGCTGTTCGGGGTAATCTTTCGGGTTGACCACGAAGTCCTGTGTTTTCGTTTCATCACCCATCTTGATGCGCAGCTCATGCGAACCTGGCTTCATATCAAGTGCCAGGCCGACCACCGCGTACCATTCATCGTGATCGGAGGTAACCAGAACAGGCTGGTCGCCCAACCATGATTGCGGCGTGCCGGCACCGTTCGAAACATTGCCGAGCGGAACGATCGCAACGCCGCCGGGTACACTGGAGGATTGGGGGAGACTTGCATGCGCAAGCAGCGGAAAAACCAGAACGAACAGGCTGAACCGGAACAAGATTCGGAACGTGATGGCAATAAACGTATGCATGATTCCTTCTTGCCTGGATAACGTCTTGATCGTTCTGGGTGACATTTCCTGCGGAAACTTTTGGTCGATGCGGTGAATCATCTAAACTCATCCTTCCATTCACAAGCAGTCATCCAATTTCCAATGCATGAATATTCGCGTTTGGCGCGGAGCAGATATTCATGATCAACAATATATCGCCCTGGAGCTGCCATTGGTAATATTCTTTCGCACTCAAGCAGCCGCTTCATATGAAATATCCAGATGAGAAACTGCAATTCTGGCACATTGCCTCATTCCGCCAGTACCTTCTATTGGCGCCAATTGGAATTCAATACTATCAAGATTCGATGCCCGAAAGCACAAATTGACGTAGTGCTGCTATCGACACTTTGTAGAATGTCGAAATTCCGGCTGGCGGACGGACAGCGCAATGCCTAGCGGCGCGGATGTCCTGCGTCCTTTGCAGCACCTGGTTGGGTGTCTTTGAGATTGCCGCCGAGAAGCCATTTCTCGGCATCCGCCACAGTCGAAAAAACAGCTGCGCGCATCCCGCGGTTTACCGCCACGGTCTCGGCAAATGGCATCAAATCGCCTTCGGCATTGACATCGACATAGGCAAGCTTCCTGACCGCCCCTCTGGCTTTGACACTTTCTTCCGCCACGATCAGGAACACATCCATCGTGCCCAAACGGGGGCCTTCGAGACGCTCTTCCACCAACACCCTGTGACAGTTGCGGGCTGTGCACTCTTCACGGATTTGTTCCAAATACCGCGTCACGTTTTCTTTGCTGTTTCGGCCGGTGACGATGGCGTGCAGATAATCGGGCTTCTGGATAATCGTTAGTTCGTATGTCATGACAGGCCTTCCTGTACCCGATGACGAAGCATGGATGCGGTATAAATAGATGAACTAAAGTTCACAATTATTCCCGCGATGATAATCGGATTCATTCGCCTCATATCAATACAATAAAATGAGATTCATCACTCTATCCTGAATAATTGGTACGAGCAATTGAGAAGATTGAAGGGCTATTGCGAGTGGCAGCACTTGGCGGAACTTCATAGTATCAAGTTCGACGCCCGGAAGCTGTCATCAAGTTTGGCTATTGCAGAGAGCCGATGTTGCAACAACGAGTTGAACCGATAACAGTCGCATCGGAACGCCCGGCCGGAAATATATTGCTTCCTGTTTGAATCCGGAATTGTGAATGCCAGTGAAATCGCAGGCGCAATGCCGATAGGTGAATCACAGGACTGTGATTATAGATAACAGAGCTTTCATTGTGCTTCGGTTCGTTCAAAGTGGCTGTTGGCTGCCCATCCTATTGCTACAGTGAGCGTTGCCGCCGTGGAATCATTAGCGACGTTGTCAATCCCGGGCAACCATCCAACAAGAGCCTGACGGTTAAATAGCGCTTGGCGGCTCTGCGCTGTTGCCTTGAACATTTTCAGCAAATCAGCTGCGGCATCCCCGGTAATCTCGATACCGTGTTCCGATGCAATTGACGAGATCATATTGGTTTGGACCAGGGCAATCGCCGTTGAATCCGTATCAGCGACTTGCGCTGAACCACCATCAATTGCAGCGCAGGCAACAGATGCCGCGTGTATGATTTCGTGAACATTCTGCTTTGTCGATGCCATGGGAACGCTTCCTGACATATCGATACTTTTAGAAAAACGATAACTAAAGATAATGGAATCTGATTCGCACCTTGCTGATGAATCAATCACGGGTGCTTGAGCCAACTTCTGACATCGGCCGGCCTTCAGATTTTGCTTTCTGTCGCAAACGGGCATTTTCCAGCATAACCAGGCGCTCTTGATTGCTGACATGATTCCACCGATCGTTCTCTTCCGACGTGATGAAGCAGCTGAGGCAGATACCTTCATCGTTCAAGTTGCAATCGCCCAAGCAAGGGGATTGTGCAACCGTGTCCGTACCTGTCATCTTTTGTTCTCCTTTCTGGTGTTACAAGCCTTTAAAATTTTCCGCAATGAGGCTCGAATTCGGGGCCTTGCAGGAATCAAACTCAGGCCGGTTCCGCAGCGGGTATCCTGCCGTGAATCAAATTGAATATCAAGCCGTTGTTGCGATTTTGGCGCGTGGCTGTCCTTCGCGATCGATACATATGATCACCCGATAGCTGTCCCTGGTGATTTGTAGCCAATTCAGTTGACCGGATCGCCTGCAGGCGGGCACCGGTGGCATGCAGCATACGACTCCAATCGCGCAGTCAGAATTCAAGCTTACCAGCCTGGGAACACACCATGCGGGCAAGGAACAGCAATGCCGGCTGGGCCCGGGTTTGATTTGGTCTAAAGCTAGCCTTCAACATCCATATGCGCTGGTACGGAAAGACGCCGTTGCGGTCATTTGCACTATTTCACGACAGCCTTGTCTTGCAGCGCCTTGACTTGCGCATCCAGATAACGGCGCGCGACGATCACGGTCAATTGCGGCTTGAGGTCCTGCATAGACGGTGCCTTGTACGGGCGCACATCCTCCAGCTGCACAATGTGCCAGCCCGAATCTGTTTTGACGGCATGGGCTGCAACCTTGCCCTTGGGTAATGTCTTGACGGCTTCGGCCAATGGCGGCAGCAGATTTCCCTGTGCGGTCCAGTCGGTCAGTCCGCCGTTATTTTTGGTGCCGGGGTCGATCGAGTATTCCTTGGCCAGATCAGCCATCTTGGTACCTGACTGGATTTTCTCGATCAATAGTTTTGCCGTCGATTCATCGGCGACCAGCAATTGGCGGATCAGGTATTCCTTGTCGCCGAGACGCGCAACCTGTTTCTCATACTCAGCCTTAAGGTCGTCATCACTGATCTTGTGTTCACTGAGCACTTTCTGCTGCCAGGCCTGCGCAAGGATGTCCTGCCGGGAAAGGTCGATCTTCGCCTGGACCAGCACTTCCTTATCGAGACCCGCCTTGCGGGCCTCTTGTTCCATCAACGCTTGTTTGATGAGGATGTCACGCACACTATCTCGCAGTGGCTGGCTGTCCTGCACTCCACGGGCAATCTGTTCGCGCAGCAAGACTTCTGCGTATGCCGTGGGCTGGACAGTACCGTTGACGGTAACGTACGGCTTTGCCAGTGCAGTTTTTGTGTCATCGTCTGCGGCAAATGCACAGACCGCATCAATACACAGGAATGCGCCGACCAAGCACGTGATAATCGCTGATTTCATTCAACACCTTTCGCTTCCGTAGAAGCTGTAAGCTATCATATAAGTGTGCAGGTTCCAACTGCACCCGATCATCTGCGAGAACTGCATATCGGAAGTCGTGTTGAATGACCGTTACCGGTAACATTCACGATTGTCCGATTGTGGCATATAGCCGCACGTAATGTTGTCACGACCCGCCGGAATGCAACCAGCCATTACGCACGGTCCGCATGACCACCGATCGGTAACTTCTACAACCTTATTCAGACTTCGACAAAGGAATCAAAAACCTGTAAGGCTGCCCATGGCGCCAGGCCGGGTCATCCTTTCGCGGTTAATATCGAATTTGGTTTTGCCCGACATAAACATGTCGGGACACAGTCGGCTTTCATTTGTTGTCTACCCTTAGCGGTACGAGTATCAAATCATTGTTGACCGACGGATCACGCTGCCGGACATAACCATAACCATAGTCGATAACGAACCCATCCAGGAGTATAACGTTGTAATCAGCATGGCCCGCCGATGCGCCGGTGAGGGGATCTTTGCTATAGCGAAGAGCTGTATAAGGGCCACTATGCTGAGACCCGTCCGGATTCCCGAGCAAATCAATCACCTGGTGTTTCGACGCGCCCTTTTGGACGCTCTTTATTGGTTGTTCGGCGCACCCGAAAAACACGAACAGGATACACGCAATGAAAATTCCTCTGATCATTGATTCTTCTCCTCCGACAAACAACGTTCAAGGCGATGCAAAAATAACGCTCCTAATTGATGGCTTCACGTATTCACTGCCGAGGGCAAGCCGACCCGTTTCCGCATAATAATGAGTAGCAAGTACTGACGCAACTGACGCTCACGCTGAAATATTCCCGCTGTTCGTCAGTGGCAGTTCTGGGCACAACGCTGATTTTGAATGACGCAATCCGTCAGGTGCGCCGACAATGAATGGTGATGAATATTTCATACCGTTAACTTGTACTCAAGGGATCACGTGTATCCGTCTTTGTGGGGGCGATACGGCAATTTGGCGTCCTCGACAGGAATCGAACCTGTAATTGACCCTTAGGAGGGGCCGGTTATATCCATTTAACTACGAGGACAGCGCCGCGCATTCTAACGGAAATACACCGCAACCAAAACTTTCACGCTGGTATCATGTCTGTATCGAATGAATCAGAGCGCAAGGAGAACATCATGAAATGGCTGGCCGTCGTTGCTGCGTTGATCGTATTCGCCGCGCTGTTCGTGGCGCGCGCGGCACGATCCGGCGAGTTGCCGGCAGTGGGCAAGCCCGCGCCGGATTTCAACCTGCCCGACCAGAACGGCAAGCAGCACACGCTGCAGGAATATCGCGGCAAGTGGCTGGTGCTGTATTTCTATCCCAAGGACGACACGCCGGGCTGCACGCAGGAAGCATGCGCGTTCCGCGACGACCTCAATCAGATCACAGCACTCGGCGCGCAGGTGGTGGGCGTGAGCGTGGACGATACCAGCAGCCATGCGGAATTCGCCAAGAAGTATCACCTGCCGTTCCCGCTGCTGGCCGACAAGACCACCGAAACGGCGGAACGGTATGGCGCATTGATGAATCTTTGGCTGATCAAGTTCGCGCGGCGCTATACTTTCTTGATCGACCCGCAAGGCAACGTCGGCAAGGTATATCTGAGCGTGGAAACTTCGCGCCATTCGAAACAGATCATCGATGATCTGCAGAAAATAACAGCCGGGAACAAGCTGTAATCCACCCGGGCTACACCGGCCCCGATTTTTATCAATTTATCCTTTCAAAACTAATCTATGCCGTTTATCACTCTGGACAAGGCGTGCCTCGCCTTCGGTCACGTCGCCTTATTGGATCATGTGGACTTTCAACTCGACGAGGGCGAGCGCGTCGGCTTGATCGGGCGCAACGGCGGCGGCAAGTCCAGCATGATGCGTGTGCTGGCGGGGCAGGCCAGATGTCAATAACGTGGCCTGGATGACGGTCTGGTGTGGCGTCAGCCTACCGCGCGCATTTGCTACGTCAGCCAGGAGCCGGTGCTGGATGCCGATGACACGGTGTTCGATGCGGTGGCGAAAGGTTTGGGCAAGCTGCAAAAGTTGCTGCATGATTATCATCATGTCTCGCATCAGCTCTCCGAGCCGGATGCGGACTACGACAAGCTGCTGGAACAGATGCAGCAGTTGCAGACCCAACTGGAAGCACAAGACGGCTGGAAGGTCGAAGCGCGCATCGAGACCGTGATCAGCAAGCTCGATCTGGATGCCGACAAGCGCATAGCCGAGATGTCCGGCGGGCAGCGCAAGCGCGTTGCGCTGGCGCAGGCGCTGGTGGCCGAGCCGGATGTACTGATACTCGACGAGCCGACCAACCATCTGGATTTCGCGTCGATCGAATGGCTGGAAGGGCTGCTGAATAATTTCATCGGCAGCGTGCTGTTCGTCACGCACGACCGGCGCTTCCTCGACAACGTCGCGACTCGCATCGTCGAACTGGACCGCGGCAAGCTGGCGAGTTTTCCCGGCAATTTTTCCGCCTATCAGGCGATCAAGGAGCGCATGCTGGCGGACGAGGCGGTGGTGAATGCCAAGTTCGACAAGGTGCTGGCGCAGGAGGAAGTGTGGATACGCCAGGGCGTCAAGGCGCGCCGCACCCGCAACGAAGGGCGCGTGCTGCGGCTGGAGCAGTTGCGCCGCGAGCGCGCTGCGCGCCGCGAGAAGCTCGGCAAGGTCGAGATGAGCGTGGATAGCGGCGAGCGTTCCGGCAAGCTGGTCGCGGAGCTTTCCAACGTCTGCAAATCGTATGGCGGGCGCAGGATCATCGACGATTTTTCCTGCCGCATCCAGCGCGGCGACAAGATCGGCCTGCTGGGGCCGAACGGCTGCGGCAAGAGCACGCTGCTCAAGATCATCCTCGGCGAACTGCAGCCAGACAGCGGGCAGGTGAAGCTGGGCACGAAGATCTCGGTGGCCTATTTCGACCAGTTGCGCGCGCAACTCAATGACGAAGCGACGCTCGCCGACACGATCAGCCAGGGCTCGGATTACGTCGAGATAGCCGGGCAGAAGAAACATGTGATCAGCTATCTCGGCGATTTCCTGTTCGCGCCCGAGCGCGCCCGTTCGCCGGTCAAAAGCTGTTCCGGGGGCGAGCGCAATCGATTGTTGTTGGCGCGCCTGTTCACCCAACCGGCCAACGTGCTGGTGCTGGACGAACCGACCAACGACCTCGACATCGAGACGCTGGAGCTGCTCGAAGAATTGCTCGCGAATTACGACGGCACGTTGTTCCTCGTCAGCCACGACCGCGCCTTTCTCGACAATGTGGTCACGCAGGTGATCGCGTTCGAAGGCGACGGCAAGCTGATCGAATATGTCGGCGGCTACGAGGACTGGGTGCGCGTGAAGAAGTATCAAGCTTCGGTAGCATCCGCCAAACAGCCTGTTCCAACACCACCGCGTGTGACAGCTGCGCCTGTTGAAAAACCGAAAGCCAGCAGCAAACTCGGTTTCAAGGAAGCGCGCGAACTGGAGGAGTTGCCCAAGCGCATCGAGGCGCTGGAGCGCGAGCAAAGCGACATCGCGGCGCAATTGGCCGATGGAACGATCTATCGCGGCGATGCGAAGCGCGCCAAGCAATTGCAAACGCGCAACGAGGAGATCGAGACTGAAGTGTCGGCGGCGATGGTGCGCTGGGAAGAATTGGAAAAGCGCAAAGGCTATAACCAATGACTTGGTTGGCGTAGTTTGCCAACTTAGTCAGATGGCTATAACCAACCACTTGGCAACCGTTTTCTGGTTGCTTAGTGGGATGGCTAGTTGTTGGACCAGTAGTTCTATCAGACTGTTTTGGATCGCCGGGCTAAGCAGCCAGCCCCACATAGATGTTTTGCACGTCGTCGTCCGCATCGATCGCTTCCAGAAACGCTTCGACCTCGTCGCGCTCGGCATCGCCCAGCGCGACCGCATTTTTTGGCCGGTAGCCTAACTGGGCGGACTGCACTGTGAACCCGTATTTCGGCAACGCGCGGCACACCGCATCCAGATCGGTCGGGTCGGTGAGAAATAGCGTCGTCCCGTTTTCGGCCGGTTCGAAATCCTGCGCGCCGGCCTCGATGGCGGCAAGCTCCGCGTCCGCATCCGGCGTAACCGGGCTCGCCTCGATCATTCCCTGGTAGTTGAAGTTCCACGAGACCGAACCCGAGGCGCCGAGTTGCCCCTTGCGGAATAGCATGCGTATGTTGGGGTAAGTGCGGTTCACGTTGTCCGTCAGGCACTCGACGATCACCGGCACCTGGTGCGGCGCGAAGCCCTCATAGGTAAGGCGTTCCAGGCTCATTCCTTCGTCGAGCAGGCCGGCGCCTTTTTTGATGGCGCGCTCCAGCGTTTCGCGCGGCATGGAGGCTTTCTTGGCTTGCTCGACCACCAGGCGCAAACGCGGGTTCAGGTCCGGATCGGCCCCGGCGCGCGCCGCGACCATGATCTCCTTGGACAGCTTGCCGAATATACGGCCTTTGGCATTGGCTGCGATCTCCTTGTGCCTGGCTTTCCATTGTGCGCCCATATCTGCTCTCTTGTTGTTTTCGTGATGACCAAACCACCCGGGAAGATCCCGTTGCTTATCTTGCCTGAAGTGTAGCGATGCATCAATCGACAATGGCTGCGATGAATCTATCTGCGAGCGGTACTCACTGGAATCCTGGAGATCCACAAACCCGGGATTTTCCCCAGCTAGAACACCCTGAATTTCAGCTGCAGGGAAATGGCTCCATACAGCCTGTCCTTGTAGCTGGGAACAAACATCAGGTTTGCCCCGATGCTTTTGTACTGAATACTGGCTGTCGGTATGACTGCGATAAACCAGCCGCCATTCAGCAAGTGCGGATAACCATCGATCGCCCCAACCACCGCCCCAATACGAACAGGCCCAGATGCGAGCGGCTGCCAACACCAGCCGATATAGCGTGAGGTTTGCCTGTCACTGTTGTCGAATATCCCGAACGTGACTGAACTTACCGCCGAATAGCGGTATTCTCCCCCGATGCCGAAATTGCTGTTGTTAAGCCCCTCGTCTTTCTGGAAATGGTAGGAGTAAAACCCGGGATTCAGCCAAAGTTCACTGACCGGTTTTGACTCTGCGATTGAAATAAATCCCAGGGTTTCAGCGGCAGATACCGCAGGGGATAAAGCCAGGTCGATGACCAGCAATGATCTGCTGACAGTGTGGCGTGTCATTTTGATAAGCGGCGAGTTATGAGCACATTGAATGATGGGGATCCGGATGTATCGGAGCCTGATTATTTTTGGAGGCGCGATTATATCGATGAAAAGACAACTGCCGCCTGGGCGGTGACGGCAATGTCTTACCTCCCGTCGAGAAATATTTTCTGCGCTTAAGCATTTCTTAAGGTTGATCTTCTATCTTGCACGCCTCGCAGTGCAATTCCAAGGAGATCAAAATGTTTCGCGTGCTTCATGTTTCTGTTTTGCTGTTTGTGGCTGTTGCGGGATTGATGTCGCTGTCTGCCTCAGCGCAGACGACAGAAGAGATCATGGCAGCGATCAAGCAGGATGCGCAGGCTGACACTTCATCCTTTCAGGGATTCTCGCCCGCGCGCGGGGAGAAATTCTTCAAGCAAACCCACGGTAACGAATTGAGCTGTTCTTCCTGCCATACCGGGGATCCCGCAGCCGCCGGCAAGCATGCCAAGACCGGCAAGGCCATCAAGCCGATGGCGCCTGCCGCGAATGCCGAACGCTTCACCGACCCCAAAAAAGTCGCAAAGTGGTTCAAGCGCAATTGCAACGATGTGCTCGACCGCGTCTGCACGCCGCAGGAAAAAGGCGATGTGCTCGCCTATCTGCTCACCGTCAAAAATTAAGGAGGCTGCCATGTTATTCGATTACCGTAAATCTCGCCGGACGATCGCCATTGCCGTGTTGCTGATGGAAGTCATGATGCCTGTCGCCATGGCTGAAGACGATCACGACGAAGGAGGAAGCAAATATGTGTCCACCGTTACCAATGCGAAGTGGAAGGCCGAATGCGGGGCTTGCCACGTGGCCTATCCGCCGAATCTGCTTCCCGCCGAATCCTGGCGCGCACTGATGTCCGGGCTGGATAAACATTTCGGCAGCGATGCCAGCCTGGATGCGGCGACCGCACGCGAGATCGGAAATTTCCTGGAACAGAATGCCGGCGGCGAAAAGTTTGCGTCCCAAATGTTTGTATCAAGGGGCAAGCCGCAATTGCGCATCACCGAGACCCGCTGGTTCAGGAACAAACATGACGAGGTGTCGCAACGCGATTGGGACAACCCCAAGGTAAAAAGTCCGGCCAATTGCACGGCCTGCCACACGCAGGCCGAGAACGGCGATTACAGCGAGCGCAACGTCAGGATACCCAATTAACCGATTAAAAGGAGTGCATCATGGGCAAACAAATACTGGTTTGGGACATACCGACACGGGTCTTCCACTGGCTGCTGGTCGTTTCATTTGCCGGTGCTTTTCTGACCGCAGAATCGGAGCGTTACCGCGATATTCATGTGGTGCTCGGTTACACCTTGCTGGGTCTGATCGCGTTCAGGTTGTTGTGGGGCTTTGCCGGCTCGCGCTATGCGCGATTCCGCTCGTTCCTGTTCAAGCCGGCAGAGATAGCCGCTTATGTGGTTTCGCTGGCCAAGGGCAAACCTGAACATTATGCGGGACACAACCCGGCGGGCAGCGTGGCGGTCTTTGCTTTGCTGGCGCTGGGCATCGCATCCGGCGCGACCGGAGTGGCGGTGTTCCAGGATGCCGGGGGCGATGCGATGGAGGAACTGCACGAGGTTGTTTCCTACGCGATGCTGGCGGTGGCGGGGCTGCATGTGCTCGGCGTACTGGCGAGCAGCTTGTTGCATCGCGAGAACCTGGTGCGCGCGATGATCACCGGCCGGAAGTCCGCGCAGCCGGATGAAGGCATACGCCGCTCCCATGCGTGGATGGGTGTCATAATGGTCGCGGTGACCGTGGCATTCTGGGTGGGCTATCCGTCGACCGGCCTGATGCAAAACAACGGCAGTGTGTCGCAGTCCGAACGGCACGACGATTGAAACCGGTCCAGGTTAAGGAGCGAGATGCGCGTATTGGTGATCGAAGACGATGCCCTGCTGGGCGATGCGATCCAGGCCGGCCTGAAGCAGTCCGGCTACGCCGTGGACTGGATGAAGGACGGCGTGTCGGCCGACCATGCGCTCAGCACCGAGCCTTATGCCGCCGTGGTGCTGGACCTGGGACTGCCGCGCATGTCCGGGCTGGAAGTGCTGCGGCGTTTGCGCAGCCGCAATGTTCCGCTGCCGGTATTGATCCTGACCGCGATGGATTCCGTTGAAGATCGTATCAAGGGGCTTGATGCCGGTGCCGACGACTATCTGGTCAAACCGTTCGATATGGGTGAACTGACGGCGCGCTTGCGCGCGCTGGTCCGACGCGCCAGCGGCAAGGCCGCACCGCTGCTCAAGGTCGCCGGTGTGGAACTGGATGCCGCCGCGCATCGCGTGCTTTACCGCAATCAACCGGTCGATCTGCCGGCCCGGGAATTCGCGGTGCTGCATGCCTTGATGCTGAATGCCGGCAGAGTGTTGTCGCGTGCCCAGATCGAAGAGCAACTCTATTCCTGGGGAGAGGAAGTCGAGAGCAATGCGGTCGAGGTGTATATCCATCATCTGCGCCGCAAACTGTTCCCAGAGCTGATCGAAACCATACGCGGCGTGGGCTACCTGATCCCTGCTGACAAGCGTACAACGGGCGACGAGAAATGACGACATTGAACGGCCATGGTTCGCTGAAGCAACGCCTGCTGGCACTGGCGTTGACCACGGTCGTGGTGGTCTGGATCGGGGCAGCTGCCTTTACCTATTACGATGCGCGCCATGAGTTCGACGAGATACTCGATGCCCATCTCGCGCAATCCGCCTCCCTGCTGTCCGTGCAGGCAACGCATGACACCGACGAGATCGAAACCGAGCATGCCCCGTTGCTGCACAAATATTCCCGCCGTGTCGCGTTCCAGGTGTGGGAAGGCGGGCGTGTGCTGCGCCTGCATTCCGCCAACGCTCCATCGCAACCGCTGGCCGACCGCGAGCAGGGCTTCAGCGACAGCGTCATCGACGGCGATACGCTGGCGTGTATTCAGCACCTGGGACGAATCCCGGAACAATCTGATCCATGTCGCCGAACGCGCCGAAGTGCGCGACGAACTTGCGCAGGATATCGCGGGCAACCTGCTCAAGCCGCTGTTGATCTCGCTGCCGCTGCTGGCGATCCTGCTGTGGGTGGCCGTGACGCGCAGCCTGCGCCCTCTGGTCAGGCTGGCCGGCGAAGTGGAACAGCGCGAGCCGGACAGTCTTGCGCCGCTGGATGCGGGAACCGCGCCGCGCGAAGTGGTGCCGTTGATCGAGCGGCTCAACCGCTTGTTCGTGCGCATCGATGCTTCGCTGCAAAAAGAGCGCCGTTTCACCGCCGATGCCGCGCACGAATTGCGCACCCCGGTGGCCGCGATCAAGGCACAGGCGCAAGTGGCCCGTGCATCGTCCAACGACGAGGAGCGCATCCGCGCGCTCGACAACGCGATCCTCGGCTGCGACCGCGCCGCCCATCTGATCGAACAACTGCTGACCCTTGCCCGCATCGACACGCTGGGCGAAGAAGCGGCCGAGTCCTGCCCGCTCAGGGCGATCGCCGCAGAGACCATCGCCGCCATCGCACCCGCTGCGCTGAATCAAGATGTGCGCATCGAATTGACCGAAGGCGACGAAGTGGCAGTGCGCGGCAATCCGGTGCTGCTGCGGATCCTGTTGCGCAATCTGATCGACAATGCCGTGCGTCACACACCGCCGGGCTCAACGGTCACCATCAACGTCGGCAACGAGCAGGGGAGGGGGAGTCTGTCGGTCAGCGATAACGGCCCCGGCATTCCGGAACAGGAACTGGCAAGGTTGACGGAACGGTTCTACCGCCCCCTGGGCACACAAGCCAGCGGCAGCGGTCTGGGGTTGTCCATCGTCAAGCGTATAGCAGAGATACACAATGCTTCATTGCAGATCGCATCTCGGGATGAAGGTGAAGGATTGCGGGTCGAGGTGATTTTCAGATGAGTGTGAGGGCATGTCATCAAAAGTAATTTGAGCTTGGCACCTTAAATCCTGAAGGCAGCTACTCGGCCTTAGCGGACTGTGGAGCCTTGCTTAAAAAGCTATCGACTCAGTCTGCTAGAAAGTCCGCTTTCAACTTTTTCGTACCATCATTTTCGTCTCTGAGTCGTTATTGAATTCAAGATGGTAATGAACAATCAATAACGCAAATCTGGATTCGATGGCTTTCTTCCGGTGTGAGCGTCTGCCGCAAGCGCTCTTCGAGTTCGGCGGCGTTGCGGAGTTTTTTGCCGTCGGAGGTGGTTTCATTCCTTTGCCACCGAACCAGAAGACCAGATAAATGCCATGCCCGTCCGCGCCGGGATCGCGGACATACTTGGGAATCAATTGCTCGTGGATTGCGCGCCAGAGGTCGGGGTGTGTGTCCTTTTTGATTTCGACAGGGACATTGAATCCATTCGCTCCGCCGAATGACATCAGATGTCAGCACGTTTATCATCCGCATAATTACTCTTCCCGTTCGGCGTCAATTCCCAATCTTCCCAAGTCGAGCTTGCAGGTCAGATAGCAATGCATCCCGGCAGTCGTTTTCAGGTTTTGGCTTATCAAGCTTCTTGTTGCTTTCGTTGTAGCTCCAATACTGCCTGTAGTCGTTGGTGCTACCGTCGCGTATTTTCCGGGCGATGTCGCGCAGATGATCGAACGTCAGCGCGGCGAGGTCGGCGGCACTGGCGGGTTGGAGGTTGGCGAGCGTGCGGCTGACTTCTTCGACACTCCAGACGTCGGAACGTAGCCTTGCGTCGGGCGATGCGCTGGTCATGCAATGCGCCGCGCAAAGTGGTATGCCAATGTGCGAGCGAAGGTAATTCCAACAGGCGTTCGAGTTCGCGGGTTGCAGTCTCGCTTGGATTGCCGCCAAGCTTGTTGATGAATGAACGCATCAGGTCAGCTGTCTGCATTGAGGGACTGACCCAGTGGGCACCTTCGGGGCGTTCGGGTGTGCAGCTAGGTGAGAGTAGTTCTATCAGAAGCGCGATTACGGTTTCCGGCAGAGCTGCATAAGGAAATCCGCGTTCCCAGCGATCATGCAGAAAACCTGCTAACTGGTTTCGACGAGGCTTACTCTTGCCTATGTATTGGAACAATTTTGCTGAATATGCGGCTGGATCAATTATCAGTCCGCAAGCCAGCCAATAGACTCGCTGCGCGGCATCCATGCTTTCCAGTTCTAGTTTTCTCTCAATGATGGATGTAAGCACTTTCTTGTCGATAGATGTAACGCCCCTTTAACAATGGTCGAGGGCATTTCGCAATTGTTGTTTGCGGGCGCGCAATGGAAAACCTTCCAGCAATGGCGGTAACGCAATGCTCGCAACCTCGGAATAGACGTCGTTGTATGCCAATGGATAGAGTCCGCTGACATGTTCCTTTCCCGCACGCAGCATAGGTAACGCATAAGCTATAAGCACCTCTGCGACTAATGCTGGTCTTGATTGAATTAGCGCATTAACCCACTCTGGATTTTCGCCAATATCGTAGGTGAAACGGAACGCCAACAGACGTGATAGAACGGTATCGTTGAGTTGCATCGCATCCGTCGGGTTGCTCTGAAATAGTTCGTCAATACCCACCAGGCAGGGAGTGCGGACATAGTGCATCTTCCCTTTCAGTTCTAACTCGACAATTTCGCTGACAGTCGGGAGGCCGTTGCGGTCAAGGATATGACGAAAACCTGAATAGGCTGCCGCGACCAATTCCTTGTCTCCGTCCAGAAAATCCTCAAGGCGCTCGCGAGGCGTTTCACCCGTGGCTTCGTAAATCAATCCGTTATAGGCTTGCGCCAAGTCATGGAAAATTTGTGGGTAGGCGCTGCCATCCCGGATGGCGCTAAGATGTTTTCGGTAAAAGCCTACCCTTTCGACTTTTTGTTTTTTTCGTTCAATATTCCTTTCGCGGTCTTTTATGGCGTGCTCCTGTTGCCATTCACCAATGGGACAGGTTGTGAACCATTCCAGCCAGGGTTGAAAGATTGGATATGCATTTGCCCATGACTCGAGAAACTCTAGTGCAGGGGCCGTCAAGTCTTTTTGTCCACCATCACGTATCAACATGTGAACCGCTTGATGAAAATAATACTGGGCCAACTCTTTTTGGGATTCTGAAGCTGCTTTTTGCAGATACCATATCCCGATGTCGGCGGGCGGAGATCCATGCAGCCTCATAGTGCATCGGCTCATGCAATACCAGACATTTTCTTGATTGGCACATAGTGAGGCGCCGTGTTCAATCATCGCTTTGTAACGGCTGGGGCGATTAGCAAACCAAGTGGCAATGTGTTCGGCATGCTCTCTTTCGAGCCGGGTATGTTCATATTCGTCGAGACCGACGCCGAGCCAATCGTAAAGACGTTCATCCGAAATGCTGTCGCCATGCGCTTCAAGTCCACGAATCAATAGTTCCCCGGCCATTCGGTTGAGTTGATGTTCTTGCAGCATCTTTCTCAGGTCAGCATGTTTTTGTACCAATTGATCCAACAGCAAAGGCAAATCATCTATGGCTGTTATTTCAGGAATTTCGCGAACCCAAAACATGTAATAATTGCCGATCAAATGGTCATTTTTTGGTTTGTGTAGGTAGTCCAATATGTTCGCAGGCGGAATACAAGAGGGATAAAGTTTACGCAGAAGAGTACCGAGTAACTCATCTTCCCGGTCTTCGACTGCGCCCGCACGAATATCCTCTGCAAGCTTCAAAAGTCTTGAACTGTCGTCCGGCATGGCATGCATTAACGCCCGTGCCGCATTGGTGCGAACTGTCGGCCAATAGCTGGCATCTCGCACGACGGTTTCCAGCGGCTCAGATAACGACGGCAGAGGATCACCATGACGTATGGCGTCGAGCACGCAGTCAAGCAGCGCCTGGTCGGCTTCCGCGCGCGAAGGCGAAGTAAGTATTTCCCTGAATGCTGATTCCATATCCTTCGTACCCAATGCGCCGATGGCTGCATTAGAGGATGAAGACGACCATCGTTCAGAAGCAAACCACGGATAGCGTTGCGCTTCGCTTTTCCATACCTCGAGCACATGCAGCTTGTCATGTACCGTAAAATTGCGCACATCACCATATAGCACTACGCCCACAGGATCGCGTTCAATCAATGTGTGCCGCCCGCTGCGGCAATGCACCGAAAGCCATGCTGCCGAGTCCGCGCAGATCGGCACCATACCGCCATCTTCGCCCGTCATCAGAGCAAGTACTCGACCGAACGGCAAGCCATCGTTTTCGATGCGCGCAGGCGAGATATCGCGCGCCCAAGATATTCGGCGACGCTGCGGTGGACGGGTATGCGTTGCTCTTCGCCGTCTTTCTGGAACAGGTTTGTTTTCAGTGCAGGCAAGCAGCGGAAGGCTATGCTCCGTCAGATCCTTCCAGCAACAGTGCTGTTGATCTGACTGACTCTTCATCCAGCGCGTATCCGGCAATCCCGGACAACAATTGGATGGCACACAGGTATCCGGCAGCATCGAGTAGCGATTCTTTCGGGAGTACCTTCTCTCGTGATTGCATGGCGGTGCTCCCGGTTCTTTTCGCCCACGAGCTGGTCGCACGCCATTGCATAAATTTCCGTGCGGCTTTGCGGCCATGCATTGCCACCCTACAGCCTCCACCAGCAGGTTCAGGGTTTGCGGATTGCGCAACAATTCATCCAGTCCGTGTTCCTGAGCCTGACGCATGAATGCTTCAGGATTGGAAACGCCTGATTTATGCTTGAGGATTTCAGTAATATCGGCATTGCTCAACGGATCAAGGTGCAGGGCAATAATTTCACCATTCGGCGATACGCGCTTTAAGGCCTCGCTATCGCTCGCGCCCAGCCAGTCCGCCTCGCGGCAGGAAAGACGGAAACGCGGACGGCCCAGTCTTTCAAGATGTTTGCGTATGTGATCGAGCGGTGTCCGCCCATCGCCGCCATCGGTGCGCATCTCGTCCAGCCCATCAATGAACAAGGTGTTCTCTTTGTATTCCGCACCCGGTTCGAAAGTGGCGAAGTCACGCGCCCTGATATATTTTCCTCCAGATTCTTCCGCTTCCCTTTTGAAGGACGCCGTCTTGCCTGCACCCGGATCACCAAGCAGCACATAGGCGGGCAGATCGCGATAGCTTTCCAACGGATGACTCTCCTGTTCTTCCGCTTTGTTTCGCTTGCGCGTACAGGTGCGCCGAACGAGATAAGGTTTGGCTGTCTCGCTCAAAGCCAGTGCTCCGCCGGGTAGGAGAGAAATTCCACCAGTGGGATGCCGCCTTCGCCAACTAGTAGTTTCCGGCACTTGCCGAAGTTTTCTTCAAATACGTCGAGTCCGCTGGCATGGCCTGAAGAAGGTCCACTCTTCACTTCGATGGCGGTGAGTTTCTTGCCGCGTTCAATTACAAAATCAACTTCGCGTGAACTTTCGCGCCAGTAGTAAAGGTTGCAGTCAGGATGCCCTGTATTGTATAGATGCGCGCCCACTGCACTTTCCACCAAGCGCCCCCAATAGCTGCGATCGGCTTTGGCTTCTGCCTTGGTATAACCCGATCCAGCAGACATCAAGGCATTATTGAGCACGTTGAATTTTGGCGAAGATGCGCGTCGCCGATGTTGCTGCCCAGCATATTTCTGCAAGCCGTAAATCAAACCGGCATTGCCCAGCAGATCAAGATAATGCGCCAGTGTCACCGTGTTGCCCGCATCCTGAAGCTGCCCCAGCATTTTGGTGTAGGAAAGAATCTGCCCAGAGTAATTGCAGCCAAGGTGAAACAGTTGTTTGAGTAATGCCGGTTTATCGACCCGCGTCATCATCAGGATATCTTTTTCGATGCTCGGTTCAATCAAGCTGCCGTTCACATAGTTGCGCCAGCGCGGCTCGTCGCGGATGTACGCGGCACTGCCGGGATAGCCGCCGAAGTAGATGTAGTCTTCCAGATCGAAATCGAAGGCTTCATGCATTTCGAGGAACGACCAGTGTGTGACGCGTATCAATTCATAGCGACCTGTAAGACTTTCACTCATGCCTTTTTGCATCAACAAGGGTGATGAGCCGAGCAAGACGATATGCAGATCCAATTTCTCAGCACGATCTGCATCCCACAAGCCTTTGACAACTTCCGACCAGCGGGGAATCTTCTGGATTTCGTCGAGGACAAGGATGTATCCATTAGCCGATTCACGCGCGGCTGAGCGAGCACGTTGCCACCGCCTTAACAGCCATGCCGCATCTCGCGGACTAGCATCCTGTTCAGCAACATCTTCGGCGGATGTAAATCCGGGTACGCGAACCTCGTCCTGCGGGTCTACGGATACGAAGTCGTAGCGTTTTTGATCATATTGAGTCAACGTATCACGCACGAGTCTGGTTTTACCTACCTGGCGCGGCCCAGCCACGAAAATCAAAAATCGCGGCGGTTCAGAAAGCCTGCTAAGTAGCGTACTAACTTCTTGGCGTTGGTATGATTTTACTGGCATAATGACTATTGTGAGTAAATTTGCTCAGTATAGTAATTAAGAAGATGGGTGTAGTCAAGCTGTACCCACTGTCGCCTATGTTTGTTCCTGCTTGAAAGTGACAGCACGGAAAATCTGAGAGCGGCCATTCAAGCAGGCTCAGCCAACCGCCATTTCAGAAAATCGCGACCGTCCGCAAAAGCCGATAAGCAGTCAGACTAAATTGACAACTTTAAACATCTTTCATATCGCACAAAAGCGATCTTGCTTTAACTGCGTATGATGTTTATTCGGCGCTAACGGCAACAGCTTCCGAGGCAGGTTTCTTCGGCGTGCGCACCAGCAACAGCAACGGCAGCATCGCGACGAAGTTGAGCGTGGCGAACCAGAAGCTGTCGATGTAGCCGATGTTCTGCGCCTGCTGCAGTACGGCCTGTGCGGCCAAGTGTACGCCTTGCGGGTCGGTGATGCCGAGATGCAGCGGGGCGAGGTAGCTGTGCAGCGCATCGTTGTATGGCGTGATCGCGCCGCGCAGCAGGCTCCAGTTCTGCTGGGTATCGCGCGAGAAATAGGTGACCAGTATCGAGATGCCCAGCGCGGAACCGAGCGCGCGGATCAGGCTGTAGATGCCTGCGGCTTCGGCGGCGGTCTCTTTCGGCAGGGTGGTGAAGGCCAGCGTGGAGATCGGCACGAACACCAGTCCCATCCCGAAGCCCTGCAATATCATCGGCACGATCAGGTCGTTCGCCGTCATCTGGGCGGTGAAGCTGGTCATCATGTAGTTCCCGGCGATGCTGCACAAAATACCGGTGAGTATGAAGTTGCGCGGTTTTATTCTGCCGGAGTATTTGCCGACGAATACCATCACGCAGAAGGATGCGATGCCGCGCGGCGCCATATACAGTCCGGCTTCGAAGGTCGGATAGCCGAGGAAGTTCTGCAGGAACAGCGATTGCAGCAGCATGCCGCCGAAGAAACCGATGCCGATGGCGGTCATGATCAGGCTGGCGACCAGGAAGTTGTTGTCCTTGAAGATGCGCAGGTCGAACAGCGGATGGTGTTTGCCGGTGAGCGAGTACACGATGAAGAAGGTGATCGAGATCGCGGCAAAGATGGCGGCGAACACCAGCATCTGCGAGCTGAACCAGTCGTCCTGGTTGCCGCGGTCCAGCACCAGTTGCAGCGCGCCTATGCCCAGTGCCAGCGTGGCGAAGCCGGTCCAGTCCATGCGCCGCGCCTTTGTCGGCGTGTCGTGTACGAAGCGCAGCGCAAGGATGAAGGACGCGATGCCGACCGGCAGGTTGATGTAGAACGTCCAGCGCCAACTGATGTATTCGGTCAGCCAGCCGCCCAGCGTCGGGCCGAGTATGGGTGCGACCATCACGCCCATCGCCCAGATCGCCATCGCCTTGCCGCGCTGCTCGCCGGGGAAGACCTGCAGCATGATGGATTGCGACAATGGCACCAGCGAGGCGCCGAACACGCCCTGCAAAAAACGGAACAG
>CAVSAB010000011.1:0-332553 GCA_963725835.1 uncultured beta proteobacterium
CGAGAAGCTTGCAGGGATTGGGCTACCGCATCTTTCCGGTGCGGCCCAAAATTACAGAGGTATTGGGCGAAAAGGCCTACCCGGATCTGGAAAGCCTGCCTGAATTGCCGGATATCGTGGACGTGTTTCGCGCGACGGAGCACATCCCTGCCATCGTGGAAAGCTGCATCAAGCTCGGCATCGGGAATCTTTGGCTGCAGGATGGCATCATTCATGAGGAGGCCGCGCTGCGTGCCAGCGAAGCCGGCATCAATGTAATCATGGATCGCTGCATGTGGCGGGACGCTTTGCTGTTTGCCGCTCACCGCCATGAGCATGAAGCATGAACAAGAAGCGCTGTGCCTGGGCAGGCAGTGACGACCTGTATCAAAAATATCACGATACCGAGTGGGGTGTACCGCTGCATGACGACCAGCGCCTGTTCGAATTCCTGATTCTCGAGGGTGCCCAGGCAGGCTTGAGCTGGATAACCATCCTGCGTAAACGTGAAAATTATCGCGACGCATTCGATGATTTCGATGCTGCACGCATTGCCGCTTATGGCGCAAATAAAATAGAATCGCTGCTGCTGAATGCGGGTATCGTGCGCAACAGGTTGAAAGTACAGTCCGCGATCATCAACGCGCAAAAGTTTCTCGATGTGCGGGAAGAATTCGGCAGTTTTGATAAATTCATCTGGCAATTCGTCGATGGCGAGCCCCTGCAAAACAACCGGCGCAGCCTGGCCGATATCCCCTCCAGCACACCGGAATCGGATGCGATGAGCAAAGAATTGAAGCGGCGCGGTTTCAAGTTTGTCGGCACCACGATCTGCTATGCGCACATGCAGGCGACCGGCATGGTGAACGACCACACCACCGATTGTTTCAGGCATAGGGAATTGACGGTATGAATCTCAAATTTACAAAAATGCACGGCGCCGGCAACGACTTTGTGGTGCTGGACGGCATCCGCCAGGACATCGAGCTCAGTCCCGAACAATTGCGCTTGCTCGCCGACCGGCACTTTGGCGTGGGCTGCGACCAGATCTTGATTGTCGAAAAGGCCGTGAATACAGATGCCGATTTCCGCTACCGCATATTCAATGCCGATGGCGGCGAAGTGGAACAATGCGGCAATGGCGCGCGTTGCTTCCTGCGTTTCGTGCACGATCAGAAGCTCACCGCCAAACGCGAGATCGTGGTGGAAACGCGCGGCGGATTGATCAGCCCGCGACTCGAGCAAGACGGGCGTGTGACAGTCAATATGGGCGAGCCGGTTTTTGATCCGGCACTTGTGCCATTCGAAGGAGGCAGCGGCGCGGTCATCGAACCGCTGGCAATCGCTGGCGAAACGCTGGATATCAGCGCATTGTCCATGGGAAATCCCCATGCGGTTCTGGTGGTGGGTGATATCGAAGCGGCTTCTGTGGAAAAACTGGGCCCGATGATCGAGCATCACCCGCGCTTTCCCAAGCGGGTCAATGCGGGTTTCATGCAGGTCATGGATCGCCATTCCTTGCGGCTCAGGGTATATGAACGCGGCTCGGGAGAAACACTGTCTTGCGGCACCGGCGCTTGCGCCGCGGCCGTGGCAGGCATTCGTCGCGGGTTGCTGGACAGCCCCGTGAGCGTTGCCACACGCGGCGGAGTATTGTCCATCACCTGGAATGGCAACGGCCATCCGGTGCAGATGACCGGCCCGGCGATTACCGTCTTTGCGGGCGAAATAAATTTATAGGGGGATTCATGAGAGCTGACGAAGTCGCACTATATTTGCGGGACAACCCGCAGTTCTTCGAAGATCATGCGGATACGCTGGCACAGATCAGTCTGCCGCACCCGCATGGAGGGCGCACGATCTCGTTGAGCGAACGGCAGTTGCTCGCCTTGCGCGAGAAGAACAAGGAGCTTGAAAAAAAGCTGCGCGAAATGATATCGATCGCGCAGGACAACGATGCGCTGCAGCACAAGGTGCATGAATTCGTCATCGCGCTTTTTTCCGCGCGCGACCTGGCGACACTGCTGGAAATGATTCCGCACCTTATGCGAGATATCTTTGCCATACCCCACACCGTGTTACGTCTGTGGCAGGCCAACCCTCCCAGCGCGGAAGTACTGGCTTTTGTCGATGCGCAGGCTCAACCTGTCTGCCTGCATCATACCGCCCACGATACTGCCGCATGGTTTGGCGAGCACGCATCTCAATTGCACTCCTATGCCTATTTGCCGCTGCGAACGGGCACTGACACGATAGGTTTGCTGGTGCTTGCAAGCGAAGACAAGCAGCGTTTCTATCCGGAGATGGGCACCGTGTATTTGCAGCGCATCGCCGAAGTCGTGAGCGGTGCGCTGCATCCACACCTTGAACAATAATGTAATGGCCGATGTCTCCACGCCCAACCGGAAATATTTGCAGGGCTATCTGGCGTGGCTGCGCAACGAGAAACAGTATTCAGAGCTGACTGCCGAGAACTACGCGCGCGACATCAGACATCTGCTGGAATTGGCCGCCGAAACCCCGCTGGCCGATCTGGAGATACACCAGATCCGCCGCTACATCGCGCAACTGCACAGCCGGGGACTGGGCGGCCGCTCGCTGGCACGGATGTTGTCGGCGTGGCGCGGCTTCTTCACTTATCTGATGCGCGATCACGGTCTGACCGGCAACCCCTGCGCCGGGTTGCGCGCACCCAAGTCGCCGCGGACTTTGCCGCAGGCCTTGTCGCCCGATGAAGCGACACGCATGGTCGAACTGCCGGCGGACACCGCCGTAGCGATTCGCGACAAGGCTATATTCGAATTGTTTTACTCCTCAGGCCTGCGGCTGGCAGAACTGGTCGACCTCGACCCGGAACAACTGGACTTGGGCGCAGGCGAAGTGCGTGTGACCGGCAAGGGCAGCAAGACCCGTATCGTACCGCTCGGCCAGTTCGCCATCACGGCTCTGAAAGCCTGGCTGGTGGTGCGCAACCAGTTTGCCAAGGAAGACGAGACCGCGCTGTTCGTCGGGCAACGCGGCTCGCGCATCTCGCCGCGCGTGGTGCAACTGCGCATGAAACAATGGGGCATCAAACAGGGTATCAACAGCAATGTGCATCCGCATCTGCTGCGCCATTCTTTCGCCACCCATGTGCTGCAGTCTTCGGGTGACTTGCGCGCCGTGCAGGAAATGCTGGGTCATGCCAGCATCTCGACCACCCAGGTCTATACCCATCTCGATTTTCAGTATCTGAGCAAGATCTACGACGCGGCTCATCCGCGCGCCAAAAGGAAGTCCAAAGAAAAAACATGACCCGGCAAAAAGACAATACACCTGCCTCGCCACACCATCCCGCGCGAGAAAACAGAGATTTTCGCGGCCGGACCAAACGCAAATCCCAAGTTACCGATAACCGGAACTCTCGCAGTATCGTGCATGCCGGCGAGGCCAACGCGCAGCCCGGCATCATCCTCAAGGCGGGCCGCGAAAAATCCCTGTTGCGCCGCCATCCATGGATATTTTCCGGGGCGATCGAGCGAGTCGTAGGCTCACCTATAAGCGGGGACACACTGCCGGTGCGGGATAATGCGGGAAATTTTCTTGCATGGGCAGGATACAACCCGGATTCGCAGATCACAGCAAGGGTCTGGTCGTTCAGCGAAACAGAGAAAATTGACACAGAATTTTTACGCAAACGGATGACCAACTCATTGGCGGCGCGCAACGAGTTAGGTCTTGCAGGCAACAGCAACGGCATGCGCCTGGTCCACGCCGAATCCGACGGTCTGCCGGGACTGGTCGTTGATCGTTACGGCGAAGTGCTGGTGATGCAGATCGGCAGCGCGGGTGCAGAACGCTGGCGCGATGCCATCGCCGACCTCCTGCAAGATCTTTGCAAGCCCATATGCATTTACGAACGTTCCGATTCCGACTCGCGCGCGCTGGAAGGGCTGGAACGGAGCAACGGCGTGCTGCGCGGCAAGTTGCCGGACAATGTGGAAGTGATCGAGAACAGCCTGCGCTTCAGGGTGGATGTCGCGGCAGGACAGAAGACCGGCTTCTACCTCGACCAGCGCGACAACCGCGCGCTGACCGAAACTCTGGCCGCTGGTCGCGACGTGTTGAATTGTTTTTGTTATACCGGCGGCTTCTCGCTGTATGCGCTGCGCGGCGGCGCAAAATCGGTACTGTCGATAGATTCCTCGGGTGACGCGCTACGCATCGCCGAGGATAATCTGGCGCGCAACAGGCTCGATGCGTCGCGTGTGGAATGGATGGAAGCTGACGTATTCCATGCTCTGCGCACGCTGCGCGACCAGGGCCGCAAGTTCGACCTGATCATCCTCGATCCGCCCAAGTTCGCCCCCACCGCCGCGTTCGCCGAAAAGGCCGCGCGCGGCTACAAGGACATCAACCTGCTGGCCTTCAAGCTGCTCAGGCCGGGCGGAATGCTGTGCACCTACTCCTGCTCGGGCGGCATCAGCGCAGACCTGTTCCAGAAGATCATCGCCGGCGCCGCGCTCGATGCCGGCGTGGATGCGCAGATTGTGCATCACCTGCATGCCAGCGCGGATCATCCGGTATTGCTGAGCTATCCGGAGGGGGCGTATTTGAAGGGATTGGTGTTGCGGGTAGGAAGCTAATTTAAAAATTGTCGACAGCAGTGAACTCACTATTCTGGCGGTAGACCGCCATCTATAACCAATGACTTACCCAGAGTCGTTTGCTGAGTTAGTCAGATGGCTAGTGGACCTATCAGTCACTTTTCTTGTCTTAGCAAGACATCGTAGCGAGCGCAACTGAGACAAGGCGAAAAATGGCGAGAAACCGGAATGTACTTTTGGGTACATGAGGATTTTGAGCCATTTTTTAACAGCGTATCAGCAAGCGCAGTAGTTGTGTTACGGCAGATTCACCATCGGCTTGAAGCCGAGTTTGTCTACCATACTCTCCGCGCTGCTCCGCGCTTCGCTCAAATTGGCATACGGCCCGATATGCACACGCACCAGCCCATCCTTATTTGTCAGCTTGAGCTGCTTATCGCCCGTATCACCGAGCTTGTTGCGCAATTTGTCCATATAAGCTTCTGCTCCAGCTTGTGAGCTGAAAGCACCGAGTTGCAGATAAACGGAAGTATCACTGCTTCCCAATGCAGCTTTGGCAACAGGCGGTGTGGCGGCAGTATTAACAGCCGCGGGTGCAGGCACAGGAACGGTATTAGAAGTGGCAGCTAAAGTTGCAGCGGCAGGCACAGCAGCAGGTGCAGCAGCCGTGTTGGGTGTATTGGCAGTATTGGCAGTAGCGGCAGTCGCGGGCGCAGGTGTGGCGGCGGCAGTAGCTGCAATAGTGGCTACCGCTGCTGCAGCAACGGCTGTGGCAGGTGCGGGTACGCTGCTTTCAAGCGGTTTGCTCTGCACGCTGCTGGCGGTGATGGTTTTGACCATGACGTTGGGATTGATGCTTTCGACTTCAACTTCAGCACTGCCGTCATTGATGATGCCCAGTTTGTAGGCTGCGGTATATGAAAGATCGATGATGCGATCATTCATGAACGGCCCTCTGTCATTGACGCGCACAATGACCGATTTATGATTGACAAGGTTCGTCACACGCGCATAACTGGGCAACGGCAAAGTGGGGTGCGCGGCAGTCATGGCATACATGTCATATATCTCGCCGCTCGATGTTCGCTCGCCATTGAATTTCTTGCCATACCATGAAGCGATTCCGCGTTCCTTGTAATTTCCGACAACAGTCATCGGCCGGTAAGTCTTGCCCAGCGCGATATAGGGACGATTCGCATAACGGTGCAACGGTTCATTCTTCGGCACGGCATCGGGTATCGAATCAAGATTGACGGGGATGTCCTTACCGGGTCCGTCCCCGGGGAGGTAACCGCCGCCGCCAGGCGCCGCTGCTGCGGCTGGTGTTTCGGCCTTGTGATGGGGAACAGTACCGCAGGCAGCGAGCATCAGCGATGTAACGATCATGACTGCGACTTTATTGCTCATTCGATCTCCTTGTAAGCAGCCTGATGGCTAGCGAATTTAACGGCTTGGCGCTATGGCCGATTTTTCGCGAGCGATTTGATCAGTTGATTTGCCGAATATTTTATCAAGTCTTTACCAATTTCTTGTGTGTCTCTATGCTCATCAGCATACCAAAACCCAGTAACAGGGTCAGCATGGATGTCCCGCCATAACTGATCAGCGGCAGCGGCACGCCGACCACGGGCAGGATGCCGCTGACCATGCCCATGTTGACGAACGCATAAGTGGCAAAGGTCAGCGTGATGGAGCCGGCCATCAGCCGGGTAAAGTATGTGGAAGCATGCGATGTGATGATGAAGCCGCGCCAGACCACAAAGGAGTAGAGCGCCAAAAGGATCATGTTGCCGAGCAGGCCGAATTCTTCAGAGTAGACCGCGAAAATGAAATCGGTGGTACGCTCGGGCAGGAAATCGAGATGGGTCTGTGTTCCGTTCAGATAGCCTTTGCCAAGGATGCCGCCGGAACCGACGGCGATGGTCGCCTGTATGGTGTGATAGCCGTTACCCAGCGCATCTTGTGACGGGTCGAACAGCATCTTGATGCGATGGCGTTGATATTCGTGCATCATCGACCACAGCACCGGCGCGCTGGCGAGGGCTGCGACAAACAACAAGGTTATCACGCGCCAACTCAGGCCCGCCAAAAACAACACATAGAAACCGCTCGCTGTGATCAGCAGCGACGTTCCCAGATCGGGCTGGCGTGCAATAAATATTATCGGAATGAATAACAGCAGGGCGGCGACGAAATAATTTTTCAGCGTGAGCGTTGCCTCGTGCTTTTCGAAATACCATGCCATCATCAGCGGCACGCCGATCTTCATCAGCTCCGAAGGCTGGATGGTCATCACGCCAAGATTCAACCAGCGCCGCGCGCCGTGGCTGATTTCGCCGAACAAGGCCACAGCGACCAGCAATACCATTCCCAGCACATAGATCGGCACCGCGGTGCGCATCAGATAATGCAATGGAAGATTGGCGACCAGCCACATGATGGCAAGCGCCGCCACGATGTTGCGCATCTGGTTGAGCGGGCGGTCCCAGCTTGCATTATCCGCACTGTATAACACCAGCAGGCTGGTCATCAGTAGCAGACCGATGCCCAGCAGCAGTTGCCGGTCGATATGCGCGATGAACCGCTGCCAGAGTTGCCGTCTAGTCATGTTCTCCTCCCAGTTTCACCTCCGAACTTGCCAATGGCTTTGGCACTTTGCCGAGCAGATAATAATCAAGCACCTTGCGCGCGATGGGTGCCGCTGTTCCAGCTCCATGACCGCCGTTTTCGGCCAGCACAGCCAGCGCGATCCGCGGCTTGTCCGCAGGAGCATAAGCAATGAACCAGGCATGGTCACGCAGCCGCTCGTCGACTTTCTTTGCATCATATTTTTCACCCTGTTTCATCGCAATCACCTGCGCGGTCCCGGTCTTGCCTGCGATTTGATAGGGCGCACCCAGTGATGCATATACGGCCGTGCCGCCGGGTTGCGTAACAGCGATCATCGCGCGCCTGACCAGATCCAGGTCCTTGGGATTGATATTCAAATCGTACAACGGATCCTTGGCGATAAAGCGGCTTTCACTGCCGTTCTTGCTCTGCACTTCCTTCACCAGGTGTGGCTGGTATGCGACACCATTGTTCGCCAGCGTGGCAGTGGCGAACGCCAGCTGCAAGGGAGTGACCAGGGTATATCCTTGCCCGATACCGACCGACACGGTATCACCCGGATACCAGATCTGCTGGTAGCGTTTCATCTTCCATTCCTGTGACGGAAGCAACCCGGAAGCCTCGCCTTCCATATCGATACCGGTGGGCTTGCCGAAACCAAAGCGCGACAGGAAATTGAAAATGTTGTCTATGCCCATTTCGTTGGCCAAACCGTAGAAATAGGTATCGCATGACATCTGGATGGCCTTGAACATGTTCACGCTGCCGTGACCGCCCGCTTTCCAGTCCCGATACTGGCGGCTGCTGCCCGGCAAATAATATACACCGGGATCATTGATGGTCTGTTCCGGCTTGCGGATGTGGAAATTCAATCCGGCGAGCGCCATGAAGGGCTTGATCGTCGAGCCCGGAGGATATTGGCCGCGCAGCGCCCGGTTGTTCAGCGGGACATCGGGAGAGTTATTCAGGTCATCCCAGCTCTGCGTATCGATGCCGTCGATGAAAGGATTTGGGTCGTATCCCGGCTTGCTGACAAAGGCCAGCACTTCGCCGTTGTTCGGATCGATCGCCACCAGTGCGCCGCGATAGTTGCCGAATGATTTCTCGGCGATTTCCTGCAACTTTGCATCGATGCTCAATATCAGCGTATTGCCGGAAACCGGCGCGGTGCTGGATATCATGCGCACCGCCCTGCCGCCCGCATCCACCTCGACCTGTTCTATACCCGTGGTGCCGTGCAGGTCGCTTTCATAACTCTGTTCCAGGCCGGTCTTGCCGATGTAATCCGATCCGCGGTAGTTTGCCGCCTGACCGTTCGCCTCGAGCTGGCTTTCTTCATCATCATTGATACGCCCGATATAGCCGATCATATGGGAAGTCATCTCGCCAAACGGATAGTCCCGAAACAATCGCGCCTTGATCTCGACTCCCGGAAACCGGTATTGCTGCGCGGCAAAGCGCGCGACTTCTTCATCGCTCAGGCGATTGCGTATCACCAGCGTTTCAAAGTTGTGACTCTCTGCGAGCAGTTTATTGAAACGCTTGCGATCCTTGTTGGTGATCGTTACGAGCCTGGACAGCTTGTTTATTGTGGCCTCGATATCTGCCGTCTTGTTCTGGTTTATCTCCAGCGTATAACCGGAATAATTGCGCGCCAACACCACGCCGTTGCGGTCGAGTATCAGCCCGCGATTTGGAACGATGGGAACGATGGCGATACGGTTGCCTTCGGACAGAGTCTGGTAATAACTGTGGCGTACCGCCTGCAGGTAGAAGAAACGCAGCAGCAGTATGGCCAGCAACACCGATACAAAACCGATGCCGGCAACCAGTCGCAACTGGAAGTGGTAAATCTCGCGTTGATGATTTTTGAACTCAACGCTTTTTTTCATGTGCGATTACTATCCGCTCTTTTCTGCCTCATTGCCAGAAACATGATGCTTAGCGGCATCCAAAACAACGTCGAGGTCAGACAACCGAGAAAATATAGCCACACCACATAGCCTTTTACCTGCCAATTCACCAGCGCGTACACCGCGTAGGTCATGACGAATATTCCGAACACCTGTATGGTCTGCTGGCGCAAATCGAACATCAGCAGCCTGCGATGCAATACCACACCGCCAAAAGCGAGCACTGTATACGCCAGCGCGTGTTGCCCGAACAGGCTGGCGTCGGACACATCGGCAAGTATCCCGACCGCCCACGACAAACCGATCCCGACACGCAGCGGTTTGTGCGTGCACCAATACAGCATGACCAGCGCGACAAAATCCGGGCGCAATAACAGCCCGATGCCCTCCCATGGGAGCCCGTTGAGAAACAGCGCAACCAGCACGCTGGACAGGATGAAGATATTGCTGACAGGGCGCTGGATTTGTTGCCTGGCCTGGATTGAGAACGCGGGCATCTAGTTGTTTCTCCGGATCTTCACACGAATATCGGAATTCCCCGCGGCAGACTTCTGGTCGGGGCGTTCCGGCAACTTGGGCAAGCTGGACAGGATCAACAGATGGCGGTGTTTATCCACTCCCGCCAACGGCAGACAAACAATACGGGCGAATGGGTAAACCGGATCATGTTCGACCTTTATCACCCTGGCGACTGGTATACCCGGCGGGTAGGTGCCGTCTATGCCCGAAGTGACCAGCACATCGTCGTTCTGGATATCCGCACTGTTCGGCATATAGCGCAGCGACAACTGGCTGGCATCTCCCGCGCCAAACACGATGGCGCGCAATCCGTTGCGCAGCACTTGCACCGGCACGGCATGATCTTTTTCGGTGACCAGGGTGACCTCGGCAAGCCAGGGATAAACGCGGGTGATTTGTCCAACGATACCGTTGTCATCCATCACTACCTGGCCGAGCTGGACGCCGGAGTTCTCACCCTTGTTGATGAGCACCTTGCGGCTGAATACATCGCGTTCGGTATAAACGACTTCGGCCAACTGGGTAGTAAATTCGTGGCGTATCGGCAACCCGTCCAGATTGCGCAGTTGCTGGTTTTCCGATTGCAGAGCTCGCAATTGCAGCAATTGTGCGGCATCGCTCTGGTGCTGCTGCCTCAATTCCTCGTTCTGTTTCATCAGATCACGTTGCGTGCTCTGAGTAATGATAAAATCGCTGGCCTTTCCCCACAACGCGCCCGGCAAATTTGCCAGTTGCTGTATCGGCGACACCAGTATCGACAATGCGCTGCGCGTCGATTCCAGATAGCGGTAGCGTGAATCCATGAACATCAACAACAATGAAAGCACCGCGAAGAAAACCAGCCGCGCCGCCGGGCTGGGGCCACGATTGAAAAACCGGAAAGATTGCGTACCTTCTATCAACTAAATTCCATCGCAAATCTTGGAGAAAACAGGGTATCGAAAACTGCCGTTGAAACCACCAGCCGTCAGACCAAGCATCCAAACGGCCTCAGACAAGCAGCCGGAATAACTGTGCTTAATCCACGCAGCAAGCCAGTAAAAATTATTCCGTGGTAAAGATGCTGGTCGACTTGTCCATGTGCTCAAGGGCTATGCCCGACCCGCGCACCACGCAGGTCAAAGGATCATCAGCGATCAGCACTGGCAGGCCGGTTTCCTCCATCAGCAGACGATCCAGGTCGCGCAACAGCGCCCCGCCCCCCGTCAGCACCATGCCTTTGTTGGCGATGTCAGCGCCGAGTTCCGGCGGGGTCTGCTCCAGCGCGGTCTTGACCGCGCTGACAATGTTGTTGAGCGGATCGGTCATCGCTTCAAGCACTTCATTGCTCGAAATGGTGAAACTGCGCGGCACGCCTTCGGCCAGATTGCGCCCGGTCACTTCCATCTCGCGCACCTCGCTGCCCGGAAAGGCAGAACCGATAGTCTTCTTGATCTCCTCGGCGGTGGTTTCGCCGATCAACATACCGTAATTGCGGCGTATGTAATTGATGATCGCCTCATCGAACTTGTCGCCGCCGACGCGTACCGAGCCGGAATAAACCGCCCCTCCCAGCGACATCACGCCCACTTCAGTGGTGCCTCCCCCGATATCCACCACCATCGAGCCGGTCGCATCTTCCACAGGTAATCCTGCTCCGATTGCCGCAGCCATCGGTTCCTCGATCAACTCCACGCGCCGCGCACCTGCGCCAACCGCCGATTCACGGATAGCACGCCGCTCCACCTGCGTCGATCCGCATGGCACGCAGATCACGATACGCGGACTGGGACTGAATATCCCGGCCTTGTATACCTTGCGGATAAAATGCTTGAGCATCAACTCGGTGACCGTGAAATCGGCGATCACGCCATCCTTCATGGGACGGATCACGGTGATGCTGCCCGGTGTGCGCCCCATCATCTGCTTGGCGGCAAGGCCTACTTGCTGGATCACCTTCTTGCCATTCGGCCCGCCCTCCTGGCGTATCGCGACCACCGAAGGTTCGTCCAGCACGATGCCTTGTCCGCGCACCCAGATCAGCGTGTTAGCCGTTCCGAGGTCGATCGCCAGATCGTTTGTAAAATAGCCTTTCAAAAATCCCCACATGTTCTGTCCCTGTCTCAAATAGGTGCGCCAACAAACCCTTGCCAATAAACTTTCGTATGATACCCTATTAGCCATATTTCCATAAATTTTTTGCTATGTCGCTGACCAATGCAGATGTCCGAAAAGTAGCCAGCCTGGCCCGGCTGGCAATGAGCGAAGCGGAAATCGAAACCGCCCGCTCTCAGCTTTCCGGGATTTTCGATCTGATCGCCGAAATGCAGGCCGTCGATACCAAAGGCATCGTCCCGATGTCCCACGCCCAGGATGTTTCCCAGCGGCTGCGCGAGGATCTGGTGACCGAATCCGATCAACGCGAACTGTTGCTATCCATTGCGCCACAGGTAGAAGCCGGCTTGTATCTGGTTCCGCAAGTCATCGAATAGTCCGGATCATGTTGAATTCCAGTTTGCAACAACTCGGCAACGCGCTGCGTGCCGGGAAAATCAGCAGCGTCGAACTGACGCAGGTCTATCTCGACCGCATCGCCGCGCTCAATCCCGTGCTGAACGCCTACATCACCACCAGCGCGGAAACCAGCCTGGCGCAAGCGCGTGCGGCCGATGTGCTCCTGGCCAGCGGCAAGGCGCAACCGCTCACCGGCATACCGATCGCACAAAAGGACATTTTCTGTGCAAAGGGCTGGCGCACCACTTGCGGTTCAAAGATGCTGGAGAACTTCGTTGCGCCCTATGATGCGCATGTCATCTCTCAGTTCAACCGCGCCGGGGCGGTCATTCTGGGCAAGACCAACATGGACGAATTCGCGATGGGATCATCCAATGAGACATCCTATTTCGGTACGGTGAGAAATCCATGGGACAACAAAGCCGTGCCCGGTGGCAGTTCGGGTGGCTCGGCGTGCGCGGTCGCCGCGCGGCTGTGCGCGGCGGCCACCGGTACCGACACTGGCGGCTCGATACGCCAGCCCGCGGCGCTGTGCGGCATCTCCGGCATCAAACCGACTTACGGCACGGTATCGCGCTACGGGATGATCGCCTTTGCCTCCAGCCTGGACCAGGCCGGCCCGATGGCGCGCAGCGCGGAAGACTTGTCGTTGATGCTGAATGTGATGACCGGCTTTGACGATCGCGATTCCACCAGCCTGCAACGTGACAAAGAGGATTATGCGCGCGATTTGGTGAAGCCGCTGAACGGCCTGCGCATCGGCTTGCCCAAGGAATTCTTTGCCAAAGGTTTGGCTCAAGACGTGGGAAGCTGCGTGAATACGGCGATAGACGAATACAAGAAACTGGGCGCGACCACTGTCGACATCAGCCTGCCGAATTCCAGATTGGCCGTGCCGGTGTATTACGTGCTGGCCCCGGCCGAAGCCTCCAGCAACCTGTCGCGCTACGACGGCGTGCGCTTTGGCTATCGCGCGCCGGAATACAGCGACCTCACCGAGATGTACGAGAAGAGCCGAGCACAGGGTTTCGGCGCGGAAGTGAAACGCCGCATCATGATCGGCACTTATGTGCTGAGCCACGGCTACTACGACGCGTATTATCTGCAGGCGCAGAAGATCCGGCGCCTGATCGCGCAGGATTTCGATGATGCATTCAAGCGGTGCGATGTGATCATGGGTCCGACCAGTCCTTCCACCGCATTCAAGTTCGGCGAGAAGGGCGACGACCCGGTGCAGATGTATCTGTCCGATATCTACACCATCGCGGTGAACCTCGCCGGTTTGCCCGGCATGTCCATCCCGTGCGGTTTCGGAGCGAATGACTTGCCGGTCGGCCTGCAGATCATCGGTAATTATTTTGCCGAAGCGCGCATGCTGAACGTCGCACACCAATACCAGTTGGCGACGGACTGGCATACGAGGATGCCGAATGGGATTTGAAAAACAATTAGCCGCAGAGATCATAGAGTACACAGAGAAAACCCTCTGCTCCCACTCTGTGGTCTCTGTGTGCTCTGTGGCAAATAGGGGTTAATACCATGCAGTGGGAAATCGTCATCGGGCTGGAAGTGCATACCCAGCTCTCGACCAATAGCAAGATATTTTCGGGTGCCTCCACCGCTTATGGCGCCGAACCGAACACGCAGGCGGACGCGGTGAGCATCGCGCTGCCCGGCGTGCTTCCGGTGCTGAACAAGGGCGCGGTGGAGCGCGCGATCAAGTTCGGCCTCGCCGTCGGCGCGCACATCGCGCCGCGCTCGGTGTTCGCGCGCAAGAATTATTTCTATCCCGACCTGCCCAAGGGCTACCAGATCAGCCAGTTCGATCTGCCGGTGGTGGGGCAGGGCGCGCTGACGATACAGGTCGAACCGCTTTCAAGCATAAAAAAGCCTTATGAAAAAACCGTGCGCATCACCCGCGCTCATCTGGAAGAAGACGCGGGAAAATCAATTCATGGTGGAATGCACAGTGGTGTTGTAGGTTTGGGAGTCGTTGGTTTAATGCGTGTAGGTGTGCCTGCCTTGCACAACTTGACTGGTATTGACCTGAATCGCGCCGGCACGCCGCTGCTGGAGATCGTCTCCGAGCCGGATATGCGTTCGGCGGCCGAGGCGGTGGCCTATGCAAAGACGCTGCACTCGCTGGTGCGCTGGATCGGCATCTGCGACGGTAACATGCAGGAGGGTTCGTTCCGCTGCGACGTCAACGTGTCGGTGCGCCGCCCCGGGGAACCGCTGGGCACGCGCCGCGAGATCAAGAACCTTAACTCGTTCAAGTTCATGCAGCAGGCCATCGATTACGAAGTGCAGTGGCAGATCGACACGCTGGAGAGCGGCGGCAAGATTCACCAGGCCACGGTATTGTTCAATCCAGATACTGGTGAGACACGTGCGATGCGCAGCAAGGAAGAGGCGCATGATTACCGTTATTTCCCTGATCCGGACCTGTTGCCGCTGGACATTACGTCTGAGATGCTGGAACAGGCGCGCACTACTTTGCCCGAACTGCCGCAAGCAAAACGTAATCGCTATATGAATGACTACGGCTTGTCTGCTTATGACGCCAAGCAGTTAACTAACGCTATTGAAACTGCTAACTATTTTGAACGAACGGTAGCGCTTGTCGGCATTAACAATTCGAAGGCTTGCGTTAATTGGATAATGGGTGAAATCAACTCAAATCTGAAGTCAATGACTGGTGATGCCAATTTGGACGTTTGCCCAGTTACGTCCGATCAACTCGCCAGCCTAATCCAACGCATCGCCGACGGAACCATCTCCAACGCCGGCGCCAAGGAAGTGTTTCGCACGATGTGGACGGATGGCGGCGATACCGACGCCATCATTGAAGCCAAGGGACTGAAGCAGGTTTCTGATGCAAGCGCAATCGAGAAGATCGTCGATGAGATCATCGATGCCAACCCGGCCCAAGTGGCGGAATATCGCGGCGGCAAGGAAAAGGTGTTCGGCTTCTTTGTCGGCCTGGCGATGAAGGCCAGCAAGGGCAAAGCCAACCCTGCGCAACTGAATGAAGTGCTGAAGCGAAAATTGAGTGGCGGGTAAAGTGTTGCTGAATTACTGGGGAAAACCCCGGTAGTGAACCGGGGTTTCAACAGGTAGCCGTTTATTTCTTTTCCACTTTGATCTTATCGATAAAAATGATCTTGTCGAAGGTGCGGTTCAATGATTTGCTTTCAAAGTTGGTCATCACTGCGCCATCGGGGTAGCTGATGGTGTTGCCCTTCGCGACTTTGGTCTTGGATGCAGCGAGCCATACCGGGCCATTTGGGCCGGTGACTTGCATATAGGTGTAAATTGACGCATCCATCGTTTCCAATACTTTGCCTGTGTTGGGGTACTGGCTGGCCGCGAAAGCATTGGATTGGGGTACTACAACTGCGGTGCCGGTAAGCGCCAACATAACCAGCAGAGTATAAATGGTCTTCATCATGACTTCCTTAAAATTGACAGGTTGAAAAAAGCCTCATGATCCGGAGGCCTGTCGGACTCGGGGTCTAACAGCTTCCCAGAATACAGAAAACTTGCCGAGTTGGCAAAGCGGAATTGCCATGCCCCATGCGCCTTTTTGCGCATCTGCTGAGTTTTGCAACGATTCCTCCTAGATGTATCTGCGCGGTTTGCGCGGCGCCTGGGCGAATAAAGCGTCATAAAGCCGGTTCGGCAACAGTTTGAGCACGCGTCCGACCAGCCCCATTTGCCACGGGATCACCGTAAACGAAGATTGACGCTCAATAGCGCGTGCCATGCGTTCTGCGGCATCATCCGCTTCCAGCAGGAACGGCATCGAATAAGGATTGATCGAGGTCATCGGGGTTTTGATATAACCCGGACAAATCGTGACGACTTTGACTCCGCTGTCATGCAATTCCACCCGCAAAGATTCCAGATATGAAATGGCAGCAGCCTTGGATGCGGAGTAGGCGCCAGCCCCGGGCAGGCCGCGAAATCCCGCCACGCTGGCAATGCCGACAAGTGTGCCTTGTTGCCGAGCACGCATAGCCTCGACGAAGGGTTGAAAGGTTTTCACCATGCCCAACACGTTGATATCCATCACCTGCTGGAAATCAGCAATATCTTCGGCATGTTCGGTTAGCGTGCCGACGCTTGCCCCGGCGTTGGCGATGACCACATCCGGCACACCCGCACGCGCGATAAAATCCTGTGCCGCATGCTGCAATGCGGGCGAATCACGCACATCGAGCGTATGGCAAAAAACCCGGCCGGGAAATTCTGCTGCAAGGGCTTGCAGCAATTCACCGCGTCTGGCGAGTGCGGCTATTGTGGCGCCGCGTCCAAGATAATGGCGCGCGAGCGCCAGGCCCAAGCCGCTCGACGCACCGCTTATCACTATATTCTGCGGCATTTTCTACGCTTTCATCGCAGATAATGTGCCGCGCATTACGTGACTGCAGTCGGTGAACAATCAGCTTCGGTGTTCCTTGCGCGCCATCACGATCACCTCTTTCAAGGCGCGGATGGTGTCTTGCGGTTGCAAGCCTTCGATCACATACTTGCCATCCACGACCAGGGTAGGCGTTCCGTCGATCCTATAGCTGCGTAACATTTGTTTGGCTCGCGTTACCTTGCTTTGCATCGCGAAAGAGTTGTAAGCAGCCGTGAATTTGGCGCGATCAACGCCATGTTTGGCCACAAAATCCGCCGCCTTGTCCTCGTCGGTCAGGGCCAGATTCTCCTCATTCCAGGCGCGATAAAGCGCATCATCCAGCTGTTGCTGCTGTCCCATGCTTTCAAGCGCGTAGAAAGTATTTGCCATCGATTCCCATGAATCGCGGAAAACGGTCGGTACGAAAATCAGCTCAACATCCTTGGGCTTGGTCTTCGCCCACTCACTCAGCAGGGGATGCAAATGATAGCAGTGAGAACATCCGTAGAAGAAAAACTCCAGGACCTCGATGTTCTTGGTGCTGGTCGGCTGGGGAGGGTTCAGCAAACTATAATCTCTGCCAAGTTGCGCATCGGCCAATGCCGTTCCGCTGATAAACAGCGCTGCTGCAACCAACAACCCTTTGATCATGCTCTTCATCTATCGCTCCTTTTTGTGATTGTAAACGTATTTATTGCGCCCGCATTGGAGTGCTATCCACGCCATTTTGTTTCAGAAAACTGCGCGCATGATTCATCTCATCGGCACTTTTGTATGGCCCCACACGCACACGATACCACACCCCTTTATCCGGTATGGTCGTGCTCTGGATATTCGCCTCGACACCCATCATAGCGAGTTTGGCCTTCAGGTTTTCAGCCTCATTGGCATTGGAAAATGATCCCGCCTGCAAAATTTGCGGTTGATAGCCTGCTGCAGTCTTGCTGTCTGCCGGCAAGGACCTGCCCGCCTGGTTCTTGTCTGCGGGCTTGACAGGTGCGGCGGCAGTAGAACCCTGTTTTTCGGTCAGAATCTTGTAGAACTCGAAACGCTGCTTGCCATCGCTCGTTGCAGCGGGTTTTTCAGGGGTAGCGGGGCTTGTTGTCAAGTCCGGTTTCGCCAGCGCCGGCAGTTCCTTGTTCAGGAATGGTCTGGGCGACTTCATAAGATACCAGGCCACACCCGCAGCCATGGCAACGCCGATTACCATGCCCGCAAGAATCCCAACCCATAATGAATCCCCGCCCTTGCGTTGTGCTTTGGATTTATTGCCGTAATCACTGCTCATGTTGTATCCGTTCTGTCTGGCTGCATTTCCGCATTCTCGTCACATTTTTTCAGGTGCGCTCACACCCAACAAGGCCAATCCGTTATGTATCACCTGCGCAACCGCGGCAACCAATGCCAGCCGCGCCAGCTTGACCGCTTCGTCATCGACAAGGAAGCGCGAGGCATTATAGTAGCTGTGGAAATCGGCCGCCAAGTCCTTCAGGTAAAATGCGATCAGGTGCGGCGCCAATTCCTGTGCGGCATGTTCGATCAACTGCGGATAGTCGATCAACCTCTGCAGCAATGTGGATTCATAGTCGTTATCCAGCAGACTGACGTCCGCCTGCATCAGGACTTTTCGCTCGCCGCCCCATTGAGCCATTACGGCGCAGATGCGGGCATGGGCGTACTGTATGTAATAGACCGGGTTGTCGTTGCTTTTCGATTTTGCCAGATCGATATCGAACACCAGTTGCGAATCCGGATGGCGGGCCGCGAGGAAATAGCGCGTCGCATCGCACCCGACTTCGTCGATCAGGTCGCGCAACGTGACATAACTGCCCGCGCGTTTGGAGATCTTCACCTCTTCGCCGTTTTTCAGCACAGTCACCATCTGGTGCAGCACATATTCCGGCCAGCCTTGCGGGATGCCCATGTCAAGCGCCTGCAGACCCGCGCGTACACGCGTGATCGTGCTGTGATGGTCGGCACCCTGTTCGTTGATCACGCGCACAAAACCGCGCCGCCATTTGTCCAGATGATAGGCCACGTCGGGCACGAAATAGGTGTAAGTACCATCGCTTTTGCGCATCACCCGGTCTTTGTCGTCACCGAAGTCGGTGGTGCGCAGCCACAGCGCATCGTCCTGCTCATAGGTATGGCCGCTGGCGATCAGATCGTCGACCGTCTTCTCGACCTTGCCATCGGTATACAGCGCGGACTCCAGAGCGAACACATCGAAATTCACACCAAAGGCGCGCAGATCGATGTCCTGTTCGCGGCGCAGATAAGCGACAGCGAAATGGCGGATCGCTTCGGTATCCTTCACATCGCCGCAGGCCTTCACATGCTGGTCGTCCGCCTCAACCATTTCCCGGGCCAGATAAGCCTCGGCGACTTCCGCGATGTAATCGCCGCGATATCCCTCTTCCGGCCAGGACGGATGGTCCGGTGTGATGCCAAGACAACGCAGTTGCACCGAGCGCGTCAGGTTATCGATCTGCACACCCGCATCGTTGTAGTAAAACTCGCGTGTCACGTTCCATCCGGCCGCATGCAGCAGGTTGCACAGACAATCACCCACCGCCGCGCCGCGACCATGCCCCACATGCAACGGACCGGTCGGGTTCGCTGAGACGAACTCCACGCCAACCTTGCGCCCCGCGCCGAGATGGATGTGCCCGTATCCCGCACCTTCCTGCAGCACCCCGTGTACCACGAGCTGTTTGGCAGCAGTAGAGATGAACACATTGATGAAGCCTGCCCCGGCGATCTCCAGCTTCTCGATGACATCGGATTCAGGCAAGGCCGCGATCAACGCTTTCGCTATGTCACGCGGCGGTTGTCGCAAGGGCTTGGCCAACTGCATCGCCAGATTGCAAGCATAATCTCCATGCGCCGCCAGTTTGGGGCGCTCGATCAGAATCTCCGTTCGCTCGGCATCGGGCGCGACCTCCCGCAGCGCCTGCGCGAACAATTCGGCCAAATGGGATTTGAAGTTCAGGACGACTGACATGAAACGGCACCTGTAAATAGGCGCGGATTATATCACTTGGGTGTTGCCGGAAAGTGGATGAGCTTACTTCCAATTCTTGGCAACGAGGCTGCGCAGTCGAGATTTATCAACACAGCAACTTTGAAAATCCTTGCCATTTGAGTCAAATGGTGCGACTATTTTCCTGCCACATTGCTGACTCGCATTCGGCCCTTCAGACGGTCAGTCTGGTATCAAAACCGGAGATAATGCTGTGGTGCATGCAAATCCCTTTCATCATTTTGGAGGTGCTACCATGATTTCCTGGCCCTTTTTCTTTGTATTCACTCCATTCATCGTGCTGAGCCTGATGATATTATTTGCCGGCAAACCCGAGAAATAGACAAGCAACGATTCGCATTCTCCAAACATCAACATCGGGAACGGCTTGGCTTTGGCCAAGCCCTTTTTTCCTGAACCAAAAGGTTATCTGCCGATAGCACAGACATGCGAACGGCGGCACCTGGCGCAAGCCGGTTGCCGTTCAATTAACCAGATCATCAGTCGGACGCAGGCAAGCGTATCGTGTACTGCCCAGATTTCTCGTCCTTTACCAGCACCACCAGCTTGTTGCGCTGTGCATCCTCGACCAGTTCCTTGAAGGAACGATAGCCGTAAGAAGATTCGTTGAACCCCGGCTTGCGGCGCTGCATGGTAGGCTTAACCATTGAGTACCATATCTTTTCGTCCGAACCGCGCTCGGCGATCAATGCTTCGACGGTCTCGACGATGAAGTCAAGCGCTTCCTGGCGCTTGTCTTCCTCACCTTTCGCCGCAGTGGTCTTCGCCTCTCCGGTGGCAGGTTTGGCAGGTGACTTCCTGGCAGCCCGTTTCTTCTTCGCTTCCTGCGCGCGCACCAGGTCGTCATAGAAGATGAACTCGTCGCAATTGGCGCTGAGCAGGTCCGAGGTCGAGTCCTTGACGCCGATGCCGATCACGTACTTGTCGTTCTCGCGCAGCTTGGAAACCAGCGGCGAGAAATCCGAATCGCCGCTGATGATGACGAAGGTGTCGACGTGAGCCTTGGTGTAGCACAGGTCGAGCGCATCGACAACCATGCGGATATCTGCCGAGTTTTTGCCCGACTGGCGCACATGCGGTATCTCGATCAGCTCGAAAGCTGCTTCGTGCATCGTCGCCTTGAATTCCTTGTAGCGTTCCCAGTCGCAATAGGCCTTCTTGACGACGATGCTGCCCTTGAGCAGCAGGCGCTCCAGCACTTTCTTGATGTCGAACTGCGCGTACTTGGCATCGCGCACGCCCAGCGCGATGTTCTCGAAATCGCAGAACAACGCCATGTTGGTGATTTCTGGTTGGGCTGCCATATGTGTCTCCTGTTTTTGCTTCGTTAAGCGGGCTAAAGAACTTTGCCTGGATTCATCAGCCCGCGCGGATCGATCGCCTGCTTGATGGTGCGCATCAATTCCAGTTCCAGCGGGTCTTTGTAATCGCGTATCGTGTCCCGTTTGAGTTGTCCCAAGCCGTGCTCGGCACTGATGCTGCCGCCGAGTTCACGCACCACTTCATACACCAGCTTATTCACCGCGCCTTCCTGTTGTCCGAGAAATGCCTTGTTTTGTGCGGCGTCGGGCATCGAGACGTTGTAGTGGATATTGCCGTCTCCCATATGTCCGAACGCCACGATACGGATACCGGGGAACGCCTTAACAAGCGCAGAATCGGCGCGTTCGATGAACTCCGCGATGCGGCTGATAGGCACCGACACATCGTGCTTGATGCTGATGCCCTCGCGCTTCTGAGCCTCGCTGATGTTCTTGCGCAATTGCCACCAGCGCTCGGCATGATCTTTGCCGCTGGCGATGCCGAACTCGATCACACCTTTACCGAACGACTTGATCGCATCACGCAAAATCATGTCCAGCGGTCCAGGCATCACGTCAGCCAGTTGTGCGAGCACGATCCAATCGTGCTTGCCAGCAAATGGTTCGACCGTGTCGGGTATGTGTTTGAATACCAGTTCGAGACAGGAACGCGATACGATCTCAAAGGCGCTGATTTTGTCTCCGCACGCTGCGCGCAGATACGCCAGGAGCGCGACTGCAGCCGCCGGATCGCTTACAGCCACGCACGCTGTCGCCTCGGATTGCGGATGCGGAAACAATTTCAGCACCGCCGCCGTGATGATGCCGAGCGTGCCTTCAGCGCCGATGAACAGATGTTTCAGATCATAGCCGGTATTGTCCTTGCGCAGGCTGCGCAGACCGTTCCACAAACGCCCGTCCGGCAGCACCACTTCCAGCCCGAGCACCAGGTCGCGCGCATTGCCGTAACGCAGTACGTTGACGCCGCCCGCGTTGGTGGAAAGATTGCCGCCGATCTCGCAAAGCTTTTGTGTGGCGGTCAGGCCCAGCGGGAAAAAGCGGTGATTTTTTTCAGCAACCTCGCGCACATCGGCAAGCTTGCAACCCGCCTCGACGGTCATGGTGTAATTGGCGGTATCGATGGCGCGAACCCGATTCATGCGCGACAGGTTCAGCACGATTTGATCGCCCCCTGCTGACAGCGGTACGCTCGCCCCGCACAAACTGGTATTTCCGCCCTGCGGGACGATGGCGATCCGACGGAAGTCACACAGTTTCACCGTCTCGGCGACTTGCTGCGCATTCGAAGGAAACACTGCGGCAAGCGCCTTGCCCGAATAACGTCCGCGCCAGTCGGTGCAATATGGAGCAGCGGCTTCGCCGGCCAGAACAGCATCGTCGCCGACGATTGCTGACAACAAGGGAATAATATCGCGTTGTATCATCGTTATTTGCGGGCAGGACGGTCACAAACATCACCCGCCTGAAAGTCAGTATCCGGCATTGGTACTCGGTCGGGGCAGTTCAGCACCGCTGGCAATGAGTGACCACAGCATACGGGCTATATTTTCAGTGGCCACGATTGTATGCCGGTTCCCCGATGTGCGCAGCTTGTCCCTGAGTTCCTTCCGCACCGCAGCCACACCCGTCAGGTCAAATAGAATATCGAGGTTATCACCCATTGCCATCAACTCGTCCATGCTGAGATTTCTAATACCGCGCGCTTTGGCCAGAGCCAGGCCCGGGGTATTGATTATTTCGACAACAGCGACGATCTCGACCCCTTCGTTAGGCTGTCCCAGGAGTTCTTCAAGAAAAGCCGATCCCAATTTGCCCAGTCCTACGATCGCAATTGTCTGCTTATCCATGGCACCCCTTTGTGCAGCGATTTCCGTGTTTCAAATCAGATTGGCACACGTCGCCATTTTGCCTTAGGCAGGTTCAGACCGGCCAAACCAGGGGGTATGGGTACACGGTCCCTATTCCGGTCCACTGGCATGTCATTTGTTGGTCACTTTAAAACTCAAGCGGATCTATGTCCAGCGAACAGCGCAGCTTTTGTGGGGTGAGTTTTTCCAGCGCAGGCTGCCAGGCGCGCAGAAACTGCTGCAAGACCTTGCGGGCCGTGCTTTGTACAAGCATTTGTGCGCGTATGTGATTGGCGCGTCGCGGCAGTGCGGCAGGAACCACGCCGAAAATTTCGACTTGGTCGGGGATTTCCATTGAGCGATTCAATGCAACAGCAGCCGTGCGCGCATCATTCAGATAACGGAATACCTCGCTTTCCTGCATGCCCTCGGCACGCAGCATGGCCTGGTACACGAACGGCGGGAAACCGGCCATCTTACGCTCGGCCAGCTGAGATGCGGCCCAGCTCTCGAAGTCGTGCATCTGCAACGCCCGAAACAACGGATGGTCGGGGAAAGCGGTCTGAATCAGTACCTCGCCGGGTTTTCCGGCACGTCCGGCGCGTCCGGCCACCTGCACCAACTGGGCGAACAATTTTTCGGGCGCGCGGAAGTCACTGCTGTACAGCGCACTATCCGGATTGAGCACCCCGACCAGAGTCAGGGCCGGAAAATCATGGCCTTTTGCGAGCATTTGCGTACCGACCAGTATGTCCACCTCATTCGCGTTTATCTGCTCGATCATGCCTTGCCAGGTGCGCTTGTTGCGCGTACTGTCCCGGTCCACGCGCAGAATGCGCGCTTCCGGAAAGCGTTCCTGCAACACGCTTTCGACGCGCTGCGTACCGCTGCCGACCGGCAGCAGGTCGGTATCGCCGCAAGTCGGGCAGGCGAGCGGCACTCGAATCTGATAGCCGCAGTGATGGCAGCGCATGCGTTGATCCTTCAGATGCAGCACCATTTTGCCCGCGCAATGCTTGCAACCGGACAGCCAGCCGCAGCTGGTGCACATCAGCACCGGCGCATACCCGCGCCGGTTGATGAATATCAGGCTTTGTTCGTTGCGGGCGATGCGCTCTCCGATCTCGCGCAGCAGATCTTCACTGATGCCGTGATGCATCACGGTCTGGCTGATATTGATACGGCGCACTGCGGGCAGGCGAGCCTCGGCAAACGCGCGTCCGGCGAGTTTGAGCAACTGGTATCGACCATTCAGCGCATTGTGGTAACTTTCCAGCGATGGGGTCGCCGACCCCAGCACGACAGGCACGCCGCACTGGCTGGCGCGAAAGATCGCCACGTCGCGGGCAGAATAGCGCAATCCGTCCTGCTGCTTGAACGAGCTGTCGTGTTCCTCATCGACAATGATCAGCGCAAGCTTGGGCAGCTCCGCGAACACCGCCAGGCGCGTGCCGAGCACGATCTGCGCCGCACCCTGTTGCGCCTGCTGCCAATTGTGCAGTCGCTCTCCTTCGGACAGACCGCTGTGCAGGCTGACCAGGTTGACATCGGGAAAGCGGCTGCGGAAATAATTCTCCAGCTGAGGCGTGAGATTGATCTCGGGCACCAGCAGCAACACCTGCCCGCCGCGCTGCAACACATGATGCATCAGGTGCACATACACCTCGGTCTTGCCGCTGCCGGTGATGCCATACAGCAGGAAGCAGGCATAGCCGCTGGTTTGCGTGACCGCATCCACCGCCTGCTGCTGTTCGCCGTTGAGGGTGTGGGCGTTGTCGAAAGTGTGTCGCATGATATCCTGCCCCCTCGCCATCTCTCCCCCTTGCAGGGGGAGGGCTAGGGAGGGGGTAGAAGCAAATTGCTCGACCCACCCCTCTGATATCAACGCTTTCAACTGCGCACCCACCGCCGCCGACAATGCCTTGAGTTGCGCCAGGTTGCACGGCTGTTCCGCAAGTTTTGCCAGGATGCGCCGCTGCACCACTTTGCGTTTTGGAAATTTTGCGAGATCAAGCGCCGTACCGTTTGGGCTCAATCGATAATTCGCTATCGGTTTGCTGGCAACAGGCTTGCCGGAACGCATCCGTGCCGGCAATGCGGACATTACTGTCTGTCCAATCGGATAGCGGTAGTAGTCGCTGCAAAAACGCAGCAGATCGAGCAATCCCGCCGACAGCGGGGCGCTGTCATGCAGCACCTGCGTAACCGGCTTGATGCGCTCCGCCGGCACGTCCGTGGCAACAACGCACTCCATCACCACTCCGACCATCTGTCTTCTCCCGAACGATACGGTCACGCGCTGACCTATAGCAACCGCAATACCCTCTGCCACCGTGTAATCGAACAGGGTGGGCAGCGGGACATCAAGCGCGACACGGGCGATGGACATATTATTTCTAGCAATCAACGTTGCGATTGTCGCAGAAACGCAAAAGCCGCAGGCATTTCCTGCGGCTTTTTATTCATACTGCTAAACAGCCTAGTGATACTTTTTACTTAGCTCATGCACCGACGCAACAAATGCCGCCACGTGCTCCGGATTGGTGTGTTGCGAGATACCGTGGCCCAGGTTGAATACATGGCCGCCGCCGAATCCGTAGCTGCGCAGGATGTGGTCCACTTCCTTGTGGATCGCATCGGGCGAGGCAAACAGCACGGCCGGATCCATGTTGCCCTGCAGCGCGACCTTGTTGCCGACGCGCTGGCGCGCGATGCCGATGTCTATCGTCCAGTCCAGGCCGACCGCATCGCAGCCGGTGTTGGCGATGCTCTCCAACCACAGTCCGCCGCCCTTGGTGAACACGATGGACGGTATCTTCACGCCGTCCCTTTCCTTGATCAGACCGTCCACGATGCGGTGCGTGTAAGCCAGCGAGAATTCATGAAACGCCGCATGCGACAGCACGCCGCCCCACGAGTCGAAGATCATCACGGCTTGCGCGCCTGCTTCGATCTGCGCATTCAGGTAAGCGATAACCGCCTGGGTGGTCACTTCGAGAACGTGGTGCATCAGCCTGGGCTCGTTGTACATCAGGGTCTTGACCCTGGCGTAATCGTCGCTGCCGCCGCCTTCCACCATGTAACAGGAAAGCGTGAACGGGCTGCCGGAGAAACCGATCAGCGGGATGCGCCCATTGATCGCCTTGCGGATCTGCGACACCGCGTCGGTGACATAACGCAAGTCCTTGCCGACGTCCGGAACGCGCAGCGCCTTGATTGCCGCTGCGTCATTCAGCGGGTGCTTGAACTTCGGGCCTTCGCCTTCGGAGAAATACAGGCCCAACCCCATCGCATCCGGCACGGTCAGGATATCGGAGAACAGGATCGCGGCATCGAGCGGGTAACGGTCTATCGGCTGCAGCGTGACTTCCGTGGCGAAGTCGGGATTCTTGCACAAGCCGAGGAAACTGCCGGCTCGCTTGCGTGTCGCGCGGTATTCCGGAAGAAAACGGCCGGCCTGGCGCATCATCCACAGCGGGGTGTATTCGGTAGGTTGACGCAGCAGCGCGCGCAGAAAGGTGTCGTTTTTCAGTTTGAAGTTCATGTTTTTCTCTTATTTAATTGATTTCGAAGCAACTCGCGGCTCAAGCACTTCCCTCCCCCTTGCGGGGCAAGCCAGGGAAAGCAATGGAGATTAGCGAGGTAGTACCGATGATCCCATCAAGAACTCGTCGACCGCGCGCGCGCACTGGCGGCCTTCGCGTATCGCCCACACCACCAGCGATTGCCCGCGGCGCATGTCGCCCGCGGCGAATACCTTGTCCTTGCCGGTGCGGTAATTTTCCATATCGGCCTTGGCGTTGCCGCGCGCATCCTTTTCCACGCCGAAGGCATCCAGCACCTTCTGCTCCGGGCTGACGAAACCCATCGCCAGCAAGACCAAGTCGGCCTTGATCTCGAATTCGCTGCCGGCGATCTCGTGCATCTTGCCGTCTTTCCATTCCACCCGCACCGCATGCAGCTTCTCGGCCTTGCCGTTGTTGCCGGTGAATCGCTTGGTGACGATGGACCAGTCGCGATTCGCGCCTTCCTCATGCGAGCTGGATGTGCGCAATTTGATCGGCCAGTTCGGCCACACCAGGAATTTGTTTTCGTGCTCGGGCGGGCGGGGCATCACTTCGAACTGCGTGACGGACAATGCGCCGTGGCGGTTCGAGGTTCCCACGCAATCCGAACCGGTATCGCCGCCGCCGATCACCACCACATGCTTGCCGGCGGCCGAGATCGGATTCTTGCAGTCGCCCGCGATTTCTTTGTTCTGCGGGATCAGGAATTCCAGCGCGAAATGCACGCCCTGCAATTCGCGCCCCGGGATCGGCAGGTCGCGCGCCGCTTCGGCGCCGCCGGACAGGATCACCGCATCGAATCTTTTCAGCAGCTCGTCCGGGCTGATGGTATTCTTCGCATCGTTGGCGACGTTCTTCGCCGGCGCATCCTTGCCGATGAACACCGACGTTTGAAACTCCACGCCCTCGGCCTGCATCTGCGCCATGCGCCAATCGACCAGGCGCTTGTCGAGCTTGAAGTCGGGGATACCGTAGCGCAGCAACCCGCCGATGCGGCTGTTCTTCTCGAACACCGTCACGCTGTGGCCGACGCGCGCCAGTTGCTGCGCGGCCGCGAGTCCCGCCGGGCCGGAGCCGACGATGGCGACTTTCTTGCCGGTCTTCTTCTCCGGCGGTTGCGGCACGACCCAGCCGTTCTCGCCGCCCTTGTCGATGATCGCGTGCTCGATGGATTTGATGCCCACCGCGTCGTTGTTGATGTTCAGCGTGCATGCCGCTTCACACGGCGCGGGGCAGATGCGCCCGGTGAACTCGGGGAAGTTGTTGGTGGAATGCAGCACGTCCAGCGCTTCGCGCCAGTTGCCGCGGTACACCAGGTCGTTCCAGTCGGGGATGATGTTGTTGACCGGACAGCCGGTGGTGCAGAACGGGATGCCGCAATCCATGCAGCGCGCGCCTTGCACCTTGGCCTGTTCGTCGTTCAGGTGCTGCACGAATTCATGATAATTCCTGCGCCGGTCCACTACGGGCAGGCTGGCTTCGCTGAGCCGCTGAAACTCCATGAATCCAGTTGGCTTGCCCATTATGCGGCTTCCTTCTGTACTTTTTTGTCGGGTCCGCTTGCAAGCTGCGCATGTTGCGCCGCCATTTCCTGCAGGGCGCGCCGGTATTCGGTCGGCATCACCTTGGTGAATTTCGGCAGATACCTCGTCCAGTTATCCAGGATCAGTTTGGCGCGCGGGCTGCCGGTGTAGCGCAGGTGTTTTTCGATATGCTCGCGCAAGGCGAGTTCGTCGGCCTGATCGAGATGATTGAAATGCACGCGACCGTGAGTTTCGACTTCTCCTGTCTCGCTCGCTTCGGCCTCGGACGGAACAGGTTCGAGCGCGACCATAGCCAGATTGCAGCGCTTTTCAAAGCCGCCTTCTTCATCCAGCACATACGCGACGCCGCCGGACATGCCCGCCGCAAAATTGCGCCCGGTCTGCCCGAGCACGATCACCATGCCGCCGGTCATGTATTCGCAGCCGTGGTCGCCGAGGCCTTCCACGACCGCGATCGCGCCCGAGTTGCGCACCGCGAATCGTTCGCCCGCGACGCCGGAAAAATAACATTCGCCGGAGGTCGCACCGTACAGCACGGTATTGCCGACGATGATGTTCTCGTGCGTGACCAGCCTGGAATCGGCAGGCGGCATGATGGCGATGCGCCCGCCGCACAACCCCTTGCCCACATAGTCGTTGCCTTCGCCGCGCAACACCAAGGACACGCCGTGCGTCAGGAAGGCGCCGAAACTCTGGCCCGCGGTGCCTTTGAGCTTCACCGTGATCGTGTCGTCAGGCAAACCGGCGTGGCCGTAACGCTTGGCGACCTCGTGCGACAGCATCGTTCCGACGGTGCGGTTGACGTTGCGGATCGCGCTGTCGATGACCACGGGTTGCTTGTTGTTCAGCGCGTCTTGCGCGGCGGCGACCAGTTTGTTATCCAGCGCTTTTTCCAGCGCGTGATCCTGTGTCTGTGAGTGGTAGCGGGCCACGCTGGCAGCCACTTTGGGCTGATGGAACACCCTGGAGAAATCCAGCCCCTGCGCCTTCCAGTGCGCGATGCCGTGTCTCACGTCGAGCAGGTCGCTGCGGCCGATCAGGTCGTCGAACTTGCGTATCCCCATCTGCGCCATCAGTTCGCGCACTTCCTCGGCGACGAAGAAGAAATAGTTCACCACGTGTTCCGGCTGGCCGGTGAATTTCTTGCGCAACTCGGGGTCCTGCGTCGCGACACCGACCGGGCAGGTGTTCAGGTGGCACTTGCGCATCATGATGCAGCCTTCCACCACCAGCGGCGCGGTGGCGAAACCGAATTCATCCGCCCCCAGCAGTGCGCCGATCAGCACGTCGCGGCCGGTCTTGATCTGGCCGTCCACCTGCAGCGCGATGCGGCCGCGCAACTGGTTCAGCACCAGCGTTTGCTGCGCCTCGGACAAGCCGAGCTCCCACGGCGTGCCCGCGTGCTTGATCGACGAGATCGGCGATGCGCCGGTGCCGCCGTCATGTCCCGATATGGTGATGTGGTCGGCCTTGGCTTTGGACACGCCGGCTGCGACCGTGCCCACGCCCACTTCGGACACCAGCTTGACCGAGATCGCCGCGGATGGATTGGCATTCTTCAGATCGTGGATCAGCTGCGCCAGGTCTTCGATCGAATAGATGTCGTGATGCGGCGGCGGTGAGATCAACCCCACGCCGGGAACCGAGAAGCGCAAATGGGCAATGTACTCGGACACCTTGTGGCCGGGCAACTGACCGCCCTCGCCGGGCTTGGCGCCCTGTGCCATCTTGATCTGGATCTGGTCTGCGCTGCTCAGATATTCCGCGGTCACGCCGAAACGCCCGGATGCGCATTGCTTGATCTTGGAACGCAGCGAATCTCCCTCTTTCAATACCAGATCGCGTTCGATGCGGCCCTTGCCGATGATCTCGGAAAGCTTCTCGCCACCCCTGATCTTCTTGTACCGATTGGCATCTTCGCCACCCTCGCCGGTGTTGGACTTGCCGCCGATGCGGTTCATCGCGATCGCCAGCGTGGTGTGCGCCTCGGTCGATATGGAGCCGAGCGACATCGCGCCGGTGGCGAAACGCTTGACGATCTCCCTGGCCGGCTCGACTTCGGACAATGGCACGGCCACTCCCGCGGGCTTGATCTCGAACAGTCCGCGCAAGGTTTTCAGCCTGGTGCTTTGCTCGTTGATGTGCTTCGCGTACTCCTTGTAGGTCGCGGCGTTGTTGGTGCGCGTGGCGTGCTGCAGTTTCGCGATCGTTTCGGGCGTCCACATGTGTTCCTCGCCGCGCACCCGCCAGGCATATTCCCCGCCCGCCTCGAGCGCGTTGGACAGCACCGGGTCGGCGCCGAATGCCGAGCGATGCGTGCGCACCGCCTCTTCGGCCACTTCGTTCAGGCCGATGCCTTCGATCTGCGTCGCGGTACCGGTGAAATACGAGTCGACGAATGCGGAATTCAGGCCGACCGCCTCGAAGATCTGCGCGCCGCAATAAGACTGGTAAGTGGAGATGCCCATCTTGGACATCACCTTCATGAAGCCCTTGTTGATCGCCTTGATGTAGCGCTTCTTCGCTTCTTTTGCGTCGACTTTCGCGGGAAGATTCATCGCGGCGATCGTCTCGTATACCAGCCACGGGCACACCGCCTCCGCGCCGTATCCGGCCAGCAACGCAAAGTGATGCACCTCGCGCGCCGAGCCGGTGTCCACCACCAGGCCGGTGCTGGTGCGCAGCCCGGCTTGCACCAGATGATGATGCACCTTGGAACAGGCGACCAGCGCTGGGATCGCCACGCGCTTGGCCGACATCTCGCGATCGGACAGGATCAATACGTTGTACCCGTCGGCCACGGCCTGGTCGGCTGCGGCACACAATGCCTTGACGGCTTTTTCGCAGCCCGCCGCGCCTTGCTTTGCGGGGTAGGTGATATCCAGCACCAGCGAGCGGTAGCGGCCCTGAGTAAGCTGGTCGATGTTGCGCAGTTTCGCGATGTCGTCGTTCGACAGCACCGGCTGGTGCACTTCCAGCCGCAGCATCGGCTTGGTTTCCTCGATACCGAGCAAATTGGGTTTCGGGCCGATGAAAGATGTCAGCGACATCACGATCTCTTCGCGGATCGGGTCGATCGGCGGGTTGGTCACTTGCGCGAACAACTGCTTGAAGTAATCGTAGAACGAGCGGTTCTTGTTCGACAGCACCGGCAGGGCGGCATCGGCGCCCATCGAACCGGTGGGTTCCTCGCCGGCACTCACCATCGGCGCGAGGATGAATTTCAGGTCTTCCTGCGTATAGCCGAATGCCTGCTGGGTATCCAGCAAAGTGGCATTCAGCTTAGGTTTTGGTACCGCCTCAGACATGTTACTGGTGTAACTACTAGCCATTCGACTAGGCGAGCCATCAACGCTCGCCAAGTCGCTGGTTATGGCGTAGCCAGCCGATTGCGGGAGGAGGCGGGAGGACGGCATTCCCGCACCGGTCGCTTGCGCGCACCGTGTCATACCGTCCACTTCAGGAAGATCGCCGAGGTAGTAGCGGGATTGCTCGATCCACTGCCGGTAAGGCTTGGCCGCGGCGAGCTGGTTCTTCAATTCGGTGTCATCGACGATGCGCCCGGCCTGCATGTCTATCAGGAACATCTTGCCCGGCTGCAGACGCCATTTCTTGACGATCTTGTGCTGCGGGATATCCAGCACGCCCATCTCGGATGCCATCAGCACCATGTCATCTTCGGTGATCAGGTAACGCGCCGGACGCAGGCCGTTGCGGTCCAGCGTCGCGCCTATCATGCGGCCGTCGGTGAAAGCCACGGCGGCCGGACCGTCCCACGGCTCCATCAATGCGGCATGGTATTCGTAGAATGCGCGGCGCTCTTCATCCATCAGCGGATTGCCCGCCCACGCTTCGGGGATCAGCAGCATCATCGCGTGCGGCAGCGAATAGCCGCCGGCCACCAGCAACTCCAGCGCGTTGTCGAAACAGGCCGAGTCGGACTGGCCTTCGGTGATCAGCGGCCAGAGTTTTTCCAGGTCCTCGCCGAGCAATTTGGAAGACATCGCCGCATGTCGCGCGGCCATCCAGTTCACGTTGCCGCGCACGGTGTTGATCTCGCCATTGTGCGCGATCATCCGGAACGGATGCGCCAGGTCCCAGGTCGGGAAAGTGTTGGTCGAGAATCGCTGGTGCACCAGCGCCAATGCGCTGACCACACGGGGATCCTGAAGATCGAGGTAGTACTTGCCGACCTGATCGGCCAGCAGCATGCCCTTGTAGACGATGGTGCGCGACGACATCGAGGGACAATAGAAGCCTTTGCCCTGTGCGTTTCCCAAATTGCTCACGGCGTGTTCCACCGTCTTGCGGATCACGAACAGTTTGCGTTCGAACGCATCGCCATCGGCGGAATTCCTTCCGCGCCCGATGAATACCTGGCGCACGACCGGTTCGACCTTCTTGACGCTCTCGCCCAGACCTGAACTGTCCACCGGCACATCGCGCCAACCCAGCAGCTGCTGGCCTTCGGCGGCGATCTTTTCGGCGACGATCTTCTCGCACGCGGCGCGCGCCGCCGCATCGCGCGGCAGGAACAGCATCCCGACGCCGTATTCGCCGGCGGGCGGCAGTTGGATATTGCCCCAGCCCATCTCGTCGCGCAGGAACCGGTCGGGGATCTGCAACAGGATACCCGCGCCGTCTCCGGCCAGCGGATCGGCGCCCACCGCACCGCGATGGGTCAGGTTTTCCAGGATCTGCAGGCCCTGGCATATCATGTCATGGCTTTGCTTGCCTTTGATATGGGCCACAAAGCCCACTCCGCAGGCATCGCGCTCATTGCGCGGATCGTACAAACCCTGCTGCATCGGTAAAGAACTGTTGTTCACGGCGTTCCCCATCAACATCCACCCATCAAAAACATTAGAGCCAAAAAAAGGCGACACACGTCGCCACGTCAAAATTCACCAGCGAAAGGGCGGAAATTCTACCTTGTCTGGTGATGATGGGCAACCGCCCCTGGCGGACTGGCCACTGTGGCTATACTGATTCTTCGACCGCAAAGATGCGGCGATGTTCACGTATCGCATAGCGGTCGGTCATGCCGGCGATGTAGTCGGCTACCGCGCGTGCCCGGTCCTGTTCAGCCTGGCTATGGAATTGCGGAGGCAACAAACGGTTGTCTGCCATGAATACTCCGAACAGCTCGCTGATGATACGCTGCGCCTTGGCGCTCATGCGCAGCACGCGGTAATGGCGGTACAAATGAATGCGCAGAAATGTTTTCAGCGCGCGCTGTCGCTCGTTCATCTCCGCGCTGTAGGCGATCAGCGCCGGGGCGCTGCGCACCTCTTCCAGCGTGGAGGGCGCTTGTGAATCGATATTGGACTCGCTCTGCCGGATCAGGTCGGTCACCAGCGTGTTGATCATGCGCCGCACGGTCTCATGCACCAGGCGCCGTTCCGGCAGCTCCGGGTGGGCCTGGCGCACTTCTCCCATCAGCGCCGCAACCAGCGGCACTGACTCGAGTTGCTCCAGCGTGATCAGACCGGAACGCAAACCGTCATCCACGTCGTGATTGTTGTAGGCGATCTCGTCGGCAAGGTTGGCGACCTGCGCTTCCAGCGAGGGGCGGCGATTGTTCAGGAAGCGCTCGCCCACATCGCCCAGCCTGGCAGCGTTGTCGGCGGAGCAATGCTTGAGGATGCCTTCGCGGGTCTCGAAACACAGGTTCAACCCGTCGAACGCGGCATAACGTTCTTCCAGCTTGTCCACAACGCGCAGCGATTGCAGGTTGTGCTCGAATCCGCCATAGCCTTTCATGCATTCGTTCAGCGCCTCCTGCCCGGCATGGCCGAAAGGCGTGTGGCCGAGGTCATGCGCCAGCGAGATCGCTTCGGCGAGATCTTCGTTCAGCCGCAAACGCCGCGCGATGGAGCGCGCGATCTGCGCCACTTCGATGCTGTGGGTGAGGCGGGTGCGAAACAGGTCGCCTTCGTGATTGACGAATACCTGCGTCTTGTATTCGAGGCGGCGGAACGCGCCGGAATGGATGATGCGGTCGCGGTCGCGCTGGAATTCGCTGCGCCCCTGCGGCGTGTCCTCGGCTATCTTCCTGCCGCGCGTATTGTGTTCGGCGACAGCGTAAGGCGCGAGATCAGCCATGCGCGCACGCTTCCAGCGTCTGCCGCAACAGCTTATCGGGCGTTTCGCCATAAACCACCGCTTGGCCGACTTGCTTGAGCAACACGAAGCGCATCTTTCCGCCTTCCACTTTTTTGTCCAAACCCATCAATTCGAGATACTTGTCCGAGCCCAGATCGGGCGCGGCCACCGGCAACCCGGCGCGCTCGTACAGCTTGCGGATGCGCGCCACATCCTGCGTACTGATCCAGCCCAGGCGCTGCGACAGGTCAGCCGCCATTACCGTGCCCGCCGCGACACCATCGCCATGCAGCCAGTTGCCATATCCCATGCCGGACTCAATGGCGTGACCGAAAGTATGTCCCAGGTTCAGCAGCGCGCGTTCGCCGCTTTCGCGTTCGTCCGCCGCGACGACCTCGGCCTTGTTCAGGCAACTGCGCGCAATCGCGTATTGCAGCGCGGCGGTATCGCGCGCGCGCAGCTTGTCGATGTTCTGTTCCAGCCATTCGAGGAAAGGCAGGTCGCGGATCAACCCGTACTTGATGACTTCGGCAAGTCCGGCGGACAACTCTTTATCCGGCAAAGTGTTCAGCGTGTCGGTATCGGCCAGCACCAGTTGCGGCTGGTAGAACGCGCCTATCATGTTCTTGCCGAGCGGATGATTGATGCCGGTCTTGCCGCCCACCGAGGAATCCACCTGCGCCAGCAGCGTGGTCGGGATCTGGATGAACGGCACGCCGCGCAGATAGGTCGCTGCCGCATATCCGGTCATGTCGCCGACCACACCGCCGCCCAGCGCGATCAATGGCGTGCTGCGCTCGCAGCGATTCTTGAGCAGCGAATCGTAGATCAGGTTCAGCGTGGCGGAATTCTTGTATTCCTCTCCATCCGGCAAGATGACTTCCACGCTGCTGATGCCGATGGCCTGCAGGGTGTGCTGCAGCTTCTCCAGATACAGCGGAGCCACCGTGGTATTGGATATGACCGCCGCCCGCTTGCGCGACACATATGCCTGCAGTAGTTCAGCATGGCCGAGCAAACCGCTACCTATATGTATAGGGTAACTGCGCTCGCCCAATCCTACTGTCAGTGTTTGCATGACTTCCTGCCAAGTCTTATGGGGTTCTCTGATTGCATCTGCTTTTGAATGCCTCAATCTCATCTGCCAAGTGCAGCATCAGCGCATGTGCGTTCTGTCTGCCGCTCTGAACGACGATATCAGAAATTTGCCGGTAGAGCGGATCTCTCAGTTGAAACAATTCGGTCAATTTTGCGTGCGGATTGCCGGTCTGCAGCAGCGGGCGATTGCGATCGTGCCGGGTGCGGTACCATAAATCGTGCACGCTCGCCTTCAGGTAGATAACGATGCCGTTTTGCTGCAACATCGCGCGATTTTGCTCGTCAACCACTGCGCCGCCGCCGGTAGCCATAACCATGTTGTCGCACCGGACCAATTCGCGAATGGAGGCGGTTTCACGCTGGCGAAACCCGGCTTCGCCTTCGATATCGAATATATGCGGGATGGTCACGCCGGTGCGCTTGATAATTTCCTCATCGCTGTCGACAAAGACCTTGCCCAGATGCTTCGCCAGTGCCCGCCCCATGGTCGTCTTGCCCGAGCCCATCATGCCTACCAGGATCAGATTGCCAGACTGCAGTTTGCGGCTAATGCCCGGACGATTAGCATCCGGGCAGTCGTTTGCTTGATCGCTTTGCATGTTGCATTGTAATCGAAAAAAACAAAAGCCCGGACTTGCCGGGCCTTTCTATTCGCAGTTTTTCAGCGTAATCTTTTGCCAAAAATAGCCGGTCGCAATAACACCTTCATCACCACGAAAGATCAAACACAAAACAGCTATCAGCCAGTCCAGTCCGTGCCTTAATGCAAGCTCAGTGCGTTCTGAATGATTTTGGGCGTGATGAAAACCAGCAATTCACTCTTGTTGTCGACCTTGTTCGTGGTTCTGAACAAGAAGCCCAGACCCGGAATATCCCCGAGTAGCGGCACTTTGCTGGCACCGTCTGTTTGCGTTTGGGCATACACGCCGCCAATCACCACCGTACCGCCGTTTTCCACCAGTACCTGTGTCTGCACTGCGTTGGTATCGATGCTGGGAACGCCGGCATACAGCTGGCCTACCGAGTCCTTGTTTACCTTGACATCCATGATGATATTGTCATCGGGAGTTATTTGCGGCTTGACCGACAAACTCAACGTCGCCTTTTTGAACGCGACGTTCGTCGCCCCGCTGCTGCTGGCCTGTTGATAAGGTATTTCGGTACCTGTCTCAATCAAGGCTTCAGTCTGGTCTGAAGTGACCACGCGCGGACTGGAAATCACCTTGCCCTTGCTGTCAGTTTCAAGCGCGGTAAGCTCAAGGGACAGCAACTTGCTCACCGAGCTGTTGAATAGCAACATTGAAAACGTTCCGGCCGGACCCGCTACGGGCAAATTGACATTGGGAGTGTTGACAGGCGATGCAAGCGTACTCAGACCCAGAGCTGGGTTGTTGCCGGCGCCGACCGGTACGGAATTCGCTCCTATGTTTCCCAATGCGTTACCCACGTTAAAAGTGTCAGTGGAGTTATATCCGAGTCGTACACCCAAATCCCTGCCGAACTTGTCGGATGCCTCAACCACACGCGCCTCGATCATCACTTGGCGCACCGGTACATCGATTTGGTTGATCAGTTTGCGTACCTCATCAAGATGCGTAGGGGTGTCTTGCACAAACACGGTGTTGGTTCGCTGGTCCACCACTGCGCTGCCGCGTTTGGACAGCAAGCGCTGCTTGTCATTGGTCAAAATCGCTGCAACCGCATCGCCCTTCTGGTAGCTCAACTGGAAACTTTCTGTGCGCAGAGCCTCCAGATCGGAGATTTCCTGATGGGCGGTCAGATCGATTTTTTCCTTGGCTGCGATCTCTTCCCGTGGCGCGACCTGGATCACATTGCCGTTCTTGCGCATATCCAGACCGCGGCTCTGCAAAATGATGTCAAAAGCCTGGTCCCATGGCACGTCCTTCAGACGCAGGGTAATATTGCCTTTTACGGTATCGCTGATCACCATGTTCGTTTCGGTGAAATCGGCAATCACATTCAAAGCCTCACGAACATCAATCTTCTGGAAATTCAGAGTCAGCTTTTCGCCCGTATACCCGGGACCTTTGCCCAGCTTGTTCGGATCCACAATGACCGGCTTCACTTCGACGATGAATTTATTGTCCGTTTGGTAGGCCGCGTGTTCCCAATTGCCGGTGGGCTCGATCACCATACGCACGTTGTCGCCCTGCGCAAAGGTATCCACATCTTGTACCGGCGTACCAAAGTCGACTACATCAAGTTTGCGTTGCAAGTTGCGCGGCAGGTCAGTCTTGAGGAAATCGACTATCAATACAGTGCCTTGTTGGCGTATGTCAATTCCTATGCCAGGATCGGAAAGGTCGACCTGGATGCGCCCTTCGCCGTTTTTACCGCGATGGAAATCTACGTCACGCAGTTCATGCTGTTGATCGCCTTGTTTTGCCTCGGCAAATCGGGCTGTGCTCGCGGCCCTTGTCTCTGCAGGCCTGCCACGCAGGGTAATCAGGAGGCTATTGCCTTCAATCTTGGTGTCGAAAGCCAGCATTTGATTAAGGTTGACCACTAGGCGGGTTCGGCTGCCAACCTGCACTATATTGGCGCTGCGCAGATCTCCTTCATTGAAATCCTGAACCGATTTACCCAGTCCATTTGTGGTATTGGGAAAATCAAACGCGATCCGCGGCGGGGTATTGATGGTAAACCCGGCCGGCAGACTTGCCAGCGGCTGATTCAGTTCGACCTTGATGACGGTCGTTCCTGTACCGGTGTTGATGCTCAGGGCAGAGATGCTGTTCTGCGTATCGGCTTGTGCCTGCACACCAAGAACACCCAATGTGATCAGCAGACCCATCAATCTGATTGCATTCCGGATTGTTCTAACAAGGACGCTCTTAAAAATAATATTTTGCAGTTTGTGGCCTGAAAGTACGCCAACCCTAATCTTGGCCGGCAGGCATTGAGCCGGGAAGCGCCCAGAGAACAAATTAATAGCATAGTCAGTAATCTGTTTCATTTTATCGCTCCTAATCATTCAATTAATTGCAGGCTGCTCATTCGTTCTGTCCAGTCCCCGGTGCTGTCTTGAACCAATTCTTTGATTTTGACTTCAGTATCGCTCACTTCTTCTATCAACCCAAAGTTCGTCCCCATATGGTTTCCGGCTTTAACACGATACAGCTTGGAATCGGGGGCTCGTATTACCGCATAATTGACATGTTTCATGGACAGGAAACCGACCATCTTGAGATTTTCGAGAGGAAATTCCTCCAAAGCCTCTTTTGGTCGATCGAAGTCCGGTTGATTTATTCCCGTGCTTCCTCCTGAACGCAATTCGGGTTTACGCGGTTTGAACGGATCGGGCAGATTGGTATCGTTGTTGTATACGAAATTTTCATAAGGCTTTACCTCTGGCGGAGGCTCTATTTTGCCACGCATGTCAGCACCGGAATTTTTGACGAAATCGCGCAAATCCTGAAATTCTTCGCCGCCGCACCCTGCCAGCAATAGCGACGCAAGCGCAAAATAGACCAGCCTCATCGTTTCGCCCCTGGTTTGGCAGCAGCTTTCTGGGCAGCCTTCTGGGCAGCAATCTCATTCTCGTCCAGATAGCGGTAGGTTTTTGCTGTAGCGCTCATGGACAACACATTACCAGCAGGGACTATCGATATGTCATTAAGCGTTACGATGCGAGGCAACATCGCGATGTCACTGGAAAATCTGCCGATGTCATCATAGTTTCCCGTCACCTTTATGGTGATCGGCAGTTCAGCAAACGCTCCTTCAAGCTTTTCAACACCCGGCTTGAATAGCTCAAACTGAAGTCCGCGTCCCAATCCAGCCTGATTGATATCGGTCAACAAAGCATCCATTTCAGATTTGCTAGGGAGTTGTTTGAGCAGCGCGCCAAATGATTCCTGGGTTTCGGTAAGCTGTTTCTTTATCAAGTCCAGATTGATCGCCTGCCTTTTTTTATTCAGGAAAGTTTCCTTCAACTGTCCTTCCTCTTCCCTGACTCTGGTCAGGGTTTCCCACTCGCTTTGCCATAGCAGCAATGCACCTGCGACAACCACTGCGACAAACATCGCCACAAAAGCTATTATCTTTGCAGACCAAGGCCACGCACCCGGAGTCCTCGGATTCAGGTTCTTCAGATCGACTAATTGTTTCTTCAGGTCATCTAAATTCATCTTGATACCCTAACCTTTTGCGCCGGCAGGTTTGGCCGTGGGTGCAGTACCGGGCTCAGCTTGCGGTTTGGTCAAATTGAATTTCAATGAAAACTCGCTGATACGGCCACCGCCAGTATTAGTCGCATGAATTTCTATCAACGTCGGCGTGTCAAGCCAGGGGGAATCCTCGATTGCCCTCATCAAAGTGGAAACCCGAGCATTTGACTGGGTAAAACCATCCAGGGCGATTTTGTTGCCGGTCTGCTTGAGCGTCTTGAGATACACGCCATCCGGGAGTATGCGCAACATCTGGTCCAGCAGATGCACAACGTCAGAACGCGTACTTTGCAAGCCTTCGACAACATTCTTGCGCGCCAGCAGGGCCTGTGTTTGTTCTCGGAGTTTTTTGATTTCCTCAATTTGTTTGTCCAGTATCGCCGTTTGCTGTTTCAGGTATGTATTACGCCGTTCCTGATAGGATATCTGGGTGTCGATTGCAAGCTCCACGACTCCCACCAAAAATCCGGCCAGTGCAAGTGAAATCACGCTGAACGCGATAAATTGAATCTGGCGAGCGCGCCGTTTTTCAGCACGATGCGGTAACAGGTTTACGCGTATCACGATGGGTCGAACCTCCGCATTGCCAGACCGCAAGCGATAATCAATGAAGGCGCATCGATTTGCAATTGCCGCGGCTTGATCCTGCCCGACATTGTCATCAAAGCAAACGGATTAGCAATCATGGTGCTCACCTGGGTACGGGTCGCGACCGCGTCATCCAGTCCAGGCAGTGCCGCGCATCCGCCTGAAAGTACGATGTAGTCAACCTCATGGTATTGCGTCGAACTGAAGAAAAACTGCAATGCGCGTGCGATCTCCGTCACCACATTTTCACGGAAGGGTGACAATACATCGCTTTCATAATTGTCGGGCAATCCACCATTGCGTTTGGCCGACTCGGCCTCTTCCGCAGACAAGCCAAACATGCTTTGAATCTGCTGCGTCAGTTGTTCTCCGCCCACCTGTTGATCCCGCGAATATACCGACTGCCCATTTCTCAATACATTGACGTTCATGACATTAGCGCCTATGTCTATCAATGCTACACATTTGTCTATCGCAGCCTCAGGCAACTGAATACTGATCTGTTCAAATGCCAGCTCGGCCGCATAGGGCTCGACATCCATCACGATGGTCTTCAATCCGGCCAATTGAGCGGCTGCGACTCGATCCTCGACATTCGCTTTGCGGGAAGCCGCCAACAACACTTCCAATTCTTCTGCATTTTCAGGAGCGGGACCGATCACCTGGAAGTCCAGATTAACTTCTTCCAATGCAAACGGAATGTATTGGTTGGCCTCGGATTCGACTTGATATTCCAAATCCTCATCGCGCAGGCCAGCGGGCAAAAGTATCTTTTTGGTAATCACCGCTGCAGCAGGAAGTGCCAGACTCACATTCCTGATTCTTGTACCCATCCGCTTCCACGCGCGCTGAATGGTTTCCGAGACAGCTTCAAGATTATTGATATTGCCGTCCGTAATAGCATCTTTGGGCAATAGCTCGATCGCATACCGCTCAATATTGTATGTTCCCTTTTTTGACGTCTCACTCAGCTCGACCATCTTGATCGATGATGCGCTAATGTCCACGCCTATCAATGGCGGAGTTTTAGCCCATAGAAAATCCAACGGAATGTCAAAATTTACTTTAATCATTGACCGGTTAGCACTCTATTTGTACAAAGTGGTTTAAATCCTAGCAATAACTATAAACCGTGTAAAGCTATTTTTAGGGGTTATTTATATTCTCAGAGCCGATATAATTCGGGACACAATATCATTGTTACTAATTTTCGGACAACTGCTTATGCTTTCCCGCCTCTGGTTTCGCGCCGTTCTTGCAATACTTGCCCTGCTTTTGCTTCCTGCGATACTGCTTGGCTTGGCGGCCATGCTGGAATACCCGTCTTTGCCTTCCCTGGAAGCGCTTACCGACTATCGACCCAAGATACCGTTGCGCATATACAGCGCCGAAGGCATGCTACTCGGCGAATTCGGCGAGGAGCGCCGCGCGCTTGTCAAAATTTCCGATGTTCCGGAAGTGATGAAACAGGCCATTCTCGCAGCCGAAGACGATCGATTTTACGAGCATGGCGGCATTGATTACACGGGCGTGATCCGAGCCGCATTTTCCAACTTCACTTCCGGCTCGGCAAAGCAGGGAGCCAGCACGATCACCATGCAAGTGGCGCGCAATTTCTTCCTGACCAAAGAAAAGACCTGGACCCGCAAGTTCAACGAGGTATTGCTGACCTTGAAAATCGAACACAGCTTGAGTAAAGACGAGATTTTGCAGCTCTATATCAACCAGATTTATCTGGGTCAGCGGGCATATGGCTTTGCCTCCGCAGCTCAGGTTTACTTTGGCAAACCCCTGGCTCAGGTCACAATTGCCGAGGCAGCAATGCTCGCGGGTTTGCCCAAAGCACCCTCTTCCTATAATCCGGTAGTCAATCCCAAGCGTGCAAAACTGCGCCAGCTCTATGTCCTGCGCCGTATGCATGAACTGAATTATATAAATGATGAACAATACGATCTTGCTCAACAACAACCCATCGTGACCGTCCGTGGCAATCAGGAGTTCGGGATCAAGGCGGACTACCTTGCGGAAATGGTCAGGCAGGCAGTATATGAAAAATATCAGGATGACACTTACACGCAAGGCTTCAAGGTCTACACCACAATTCGGCAAAAGGATCAGCTTGCCGCTTATGAAGCCGTACGCACGGGGGTGCTTGACTATGATCGCCGCCAGGGTTACCGCGGCCCGGAAGGTTTTGTCGATCTGCACGGCGATACCAGCAACACTGAATTTTTGGACGAAACCCTGCAGGATGTAGAAGATAGCGATGATTTGATCCCTGCGGTGGTACTTTCGGCAACCCCCAAGCTGGTCCAGGCATATTGCAAGGGAGGGGAAATGGCCGAAATCAGCGGGGACGCGTTGCTATTTGCTCAAGCCGCCTTGAACAAGAAAGTCGCCTTGAACCAGCGTATCAACGTCGGTTCTATCATTCGATTGCGCAAGGACGACAATGGTATTTGGCAAATCAGCCAGCTTCCCCAAGTGGAGGCAGCTTTCGTTTCGGGCAATCCGCGCAATGGAGCAATTTATTCATTGGTAGGCGGCTTTGACTTCGATCGCAATCAATTCAACCATATCACCCAGGCATGGAGGCAACCGGGTTCCAGCTTCAAGCCATTTGTGTATTCGGCTGCCCTGGAAAAGGGCTTTACGCCAGCCACAGTGATTAATGATGCCCCCCTGATCTTTGATGCTGAGCAAACCGGTAACGAACCATGGGAGCCCAAAAACTACGATGGGAAATTCGAAGGGCCGATGCGTATGCGCCAGGCCCTGATAAAATCAAAGAACCTGGTTTCGATCCGTATATTGCAATCCATCACTCCCGAATATGCCCACGATTATATAACCAGGTTTGGTTTTGATCCGGCCAGGTACCCTGCCTTTCTGACCATGGCTTTGGGCGCCGGATCCGTTACGCCGCTGCAAATGTTGACCGGTTATTCAGTTTTCGCAAATGGCGGATTTCTCGTTACCCCTTATTTTATTGATCGCATTGAAGATGCGCGCGGCACCGTGCTGAGCAAATCCGTGCCGGAGGTGGCCGGAAATGGGGCCAAGGAGGTGATTGATGTGCGCAATGCCTATACCATGGTCAGCATGCTACAAGACGTGGTCAGACACGGCACCGGCATTCGTGCCATGCAACTTGGCAGGCAAGACTTGGCAGGCAAGACCGGCACGACCAATGATTCAATCGATGCATGGTTTTGCGGCTTTCATCCGACCGTGGTCGGTATCGCATGGATGGGTTACGATCAACCGCGCAGCTTGGGAGACAGGGAAACCGGCGGCGGGGTGGCTTTGCCAATATGGATGAGCTATATGGGGAAAGTTCTCAAAGATGTGCCCGAGGCTGTATATACCATGCCTGACAATATGGTTGCAGTTCACATCAATGATGAGGGATATCGAGATGACAATAGTCCTCTGGTCGAATATTTCTACCAGGAAAATGTACCCCCTGAGCGTGTCATGCCTGCTCCCAGCGAAGAAATAAAACCTTCAGACACGATCAAGGATCAGTTGCTCTGACAACTTATGGCTAAAGAACGCGCACCCAGAGACTATGCAAATCGGCGCGACTTGATGCGTGAGCAACTGGCTCATCAAGCTGCAAAGCTGATGGCGGAGGATGGCATCACCGACCATGCCTTTGCCAAACGAAAGGCCGCGCGGCAATTGGGGGCGGCAGATACACAGCACCTGCCAAGCAATCAGGAGGTGAATGATGCCTTGCAAAGTTACCGGGCGCTTTATCAGCGCGAAAGCCATCCAGGGATCCTGCGCAAGTTGCGCGAGGAAGCGTTACATACCATGGTTATGCTGGCGGAATTTCATCCCTATCTGACGGGTTCGGTATTGAACGGCTTGGCTGGCGAACGTTCGGATATCAACCTGATGCTGTTCAGCGATGACGCAAAGGCCGTGCTGCTGTTCCTGCTCAAACACAACATTGCTTTCGAAGATGGTGAGTGGAAAGTGCACACTGGCGGTCACCAGGAAACCGTACCGGGTTACACCTTGACCGGCGAATCAGGCACTCAGATACACATCGTCGTTCTGCCCGAAAATGCCCGCCACAGCGGCAGACGCCACCCTGAGTCTCATGCGGATATTGCGGCGGTGGGGGCATTGTTGGCCGCCTGAACGGATCACAGGGCGCTGTATATCTAGTGTCACGCAGCGTGCAGAATCACCTGTATACCGATCCAGTTCCCTTTAATTATTCCTTCAACCACCGTGTAGCGTCCAACGCAAAATAAGTCAGTATTCCGTCGGCTCCGGCGCGTTTGAATGCCAACAAAGCCTCCAATACACAAGCCCTCTCGTTCAGCCAGCCGTTCTGGGCTGCGGCCTTGAGCATGGCATATTCGCCGCTGACCTGATAGACGAAGGTGGGAGCTTTGAATTCGTCCTTGACCCTGCGCACGATGTCGAGGTAGGGCATGCCGGGCTTGACCATCACCATGTCCGCTCCTTCCTGCAGATCCAGACCGACTTCCCACAACGCTTCATCGGAGTTGCCCGGATCCATCTGGTAAGTGTACTTGTTGCCTGAGCCCAGGTTGCCGCTGGAGCCGACGGCATCGCGGAACGGACCGTAGAAGCTGGAGGCGTACTTGGCGGAGTAGGCCATGATGCGGGTATGGATGTGTTTGTGTGCATCGAGCTCAGCACGCACTGCCCCGATGCGCCCGTCCATCATATCGGAGGGGGCGACGATGTCGGCACCCGCGGCCGCGTGAGTCTGCGCCTGCTTGGTCAACACTGCAACGGTTTCATCATTCAGGACATAGCCGCTATCATCCAGCAGTCCGTCCTGTCCGTGGCTGGTGTAGGGATCGAGCGCGATATCGGTCATCACACCAAGTTCTGGGAAGTTCTTTTTCAGCGCGGCGACCACGCGCGGCACCAAGCCATTCGGGTTGTAGGCTTCGCGCGCATCCAGGCTTTTCAGCGGCGCATCGATCACCGGGAAGACTGCCATCACTGGAACCCCCAGCTTCACGCATTGCTCGGCATCTTTGAGCAGCAAGTCCAGGGTCTTGCGCTGCACACCCGGCATGGACTTCACATCTTCGACTTTATCATTGCCATCCAACACAAAAACAGGGTAGATGAAATCAGCCGGTGTGAGTACATGCTCACGCATCAAGTCCCGTGAAAACGCATCGTGACGCATGCGGCGCATTCTGATATGTGGGTACTGCCCGAGAGTTTGCATGATTATCCCTACAAAATTTATTTTCTTTGGAACTATTTTAGAAACTGCTTATCTTAAGGAACGAATGGTGTAAATCATTCCACGTTTCTCCTCCCTGAGCGTGTGTCTTAACTCTGTTAAGACTTTGCCCCCGGCCTCCCCCTTTGGCTGGGGGCATTTTTTTGTCCAGACGCAAACCAGCCTGCGATAATTCCTTCAGCCTCTTCCGAGCCCAGTTTTTTCAAACTGGAAAATAACTGCACCGTGCATCCAGGAAAATGCTCGTCGAGATAGGATTTTACCCGATTCAGGGTAAGCGTGGCTTGTTGCCTGCTGAGTTTGTCCGACTTGGTGAGCAGGATATGCAACGGCTTGCCGGTCGGCGCAAACCAATCGAGCAAATTCTCATCCAGTTCGGTCAGCGGATGACGGCAATCCATGATCACTACCAGACCGCACAACTCGTTGCGAGTCTGCAAAAATTCGCTAAGCAAGCCTTCCCAGTGTCGTTTGCTTTCGGGCGGCACTTTGGCATAACCGTAACCGGGCAAATCCACCAGATAATTATTGTCCCCTAGCGAAAAATAATTCAGGTGCTGGGTGCGCCCTGGAGTTTTGCTGGTATAGGCCAATCGCACGTGATTCGCGAGCGTATTGATCGCGCTTGATTTACCCGCATTGGAACGCCCGACGAATGCCACTTCCCTGCCGCCATGATGCGGCAGATCTTTCAGATGATTGACGGTGGTGTAGAACGCGGCTTGTGAAAACAGCCCCATCACTTCCAGGACTTGAAAATCTTGTCAGCAGCCGCAATGGTTGCCGAAATGTCTGCCTCGGTGTGGGCTGCAGAAACAAAGCCAGCCTCGAATGCAGACGGCGCGAGATAAACGCCTTCCTTCAGCATGGCGTGGAAGAAACGATTGAACGCTTCCTTGTCGCAACCCATCACCTCAGCGTAACTGGTTGGCAATGCCTTGCTGAAATACAAACCGAACATGCCACCCACCGATTGCGCGCAAAACTGGACACCATGAGTTTTTGCGCTGGCTGTCAGCCCTTCGGTCAACTGTTTGGCCAGTTTGGCCAGGTTTTCGTAAAAACCTTTGGCCTGTACGAGCTTGAGCGTGGCCATACCGGCTGCGACCGCAACCGGATTGCCGGACAGCGTACCGGCCTGATACACCGGACCCAGCGGTGCCAGGCATTGCATGATGTCGCGCCGTCCGCCGAAAGCGGCAGCCGGCAACCCGCCGCCCATCACCTTGCCCAGCGTCACGAGATCCGGTTTTATGCCGTAGTAACCCTGCGCGCCTTGCAGGCTGACGCGAAAGCCGGTCATCACTTCATCCAGGATCAACACCGCGCCATATTTGGTACAAAGCTTGCGCATCGCGTCGAGGAACTCGCGCTTGGGCAGGATCAGATTCATGTTGCCTGCCACCGGTTCGACGATCACCGCGGCGATCTCCTTGCCCATTTCGGCGAACGCTTTTTCCAGCCCGGCAGCGTCGTTATAGTCCAGCACTGTGGTCAGCGCGGCGATCTCCGCCGGCACGCCAGAGGAACTCGGTTGCCCGAATGTGAGCGCGCCGGAACCAGCCTTGACCAGCAGGCCGTCGGAGTGCCCGTGGTAACAACCCTCGAATTTGATGATGCGTGAACGCCCGGTGAATCCGCGCGCCAAGCGTATCGCGGTCATCGTCGCCTCGGTGCCGGAACTCACCAATCGCACCATTTCCAGGCTGGGCAGAATCTTGCACAAAAGGCTGGCCATCTCCAGTTCGGCAGCCGTCGGCGCACCGAACCCCAAACCCTGGGCGGCTGCTTCCTGCACCGCCCTGACCACGTCAGGATGGCAATGACCGGCGATCATCGGCCCCCATGAACCCACATAATCTATATAGCGTTTGCCATCGGCATCCCACACATAAGCACCTTGTCCGCGCTGAAAGAACAGCGGCGTGCCGCCGACCGAACGGAATGCGCGCACCGGCGAATTCACACCGCCAGGAATGACTTTTTGGGATTCATCGAAAAGCCGTTGATTTTGCGAGGTCATGTAGAGTCTTTCTGTCTATCGAAATGATTTCAGGATAATCAAAACTTGAAAATTGCCGCGCGGCACCCTGAATGTCGTCCGCGCCGAATACCGCAGATATCACTGCCAGCGCATTCGCGCCGGCATCCAGCAATTGCGTGCAATTCCTCGCCGTGATGCCGCCTATCGCCACCAGCGGAAGCGCGATCTCCCGGCGTGCCTGGCGCAACATATCTGGCGAAACTGCCACCGCACCAGGCTTCACTGATGAAGAAAAAAAGCTGCCGAAGGCCACGTAATCCGCACCTTGCCGAACTGCTTCATGCGCCAATGCCATGCGATTATAGCAAGATACACCGATGATTTTACCGCTGCCCAACACAGTGCGGGCAGCAAACACACTGTCATCTTCACTGCCCAAATGCACGCCGTCGGCATCAGTTTGCTGCGCCAACACAGTTTCGTCATTGATGATAAGCGGCACGGAAAATTGATAAGCCAGTTCGCGCAATGCCTTGGCCTGTTCAAGCCGCAAATCTGCATCTGCCTTCTTGTTGCGATACTGCAAGATCCGCGCACCGCCTATCAGCGCCAGCCGGACCTTGCGAAGCAACTCCTCAGTATCCGGCTCGTCCGGCGTGATCGCATACAAACCTTTAATCGGGTTGTTCCGGTTGTGTTTCGTCATTCTCTTCACCGCGTGCCCAAAACAAACGATCCGGTATGTGTTGACCCATGCCGGGACGAAAGCCCGCATTCAAGGTCTGCCAGGTATATTCCTGCGCCTCCTTGACCGCCTCCGGAACGGCCACGCCCTGAGCCAGCAACGCCGCGATCGCCGATGCCAAGGTGCAGCCGGAGCCGTGATAAATCCCCGGCAAGCGCGCCCAACTGTCACTGCTTACGATTCCGCGCTCGTTATACAAGGTGTTGATGACCTTGGGTGTCTGTTCATGTGTGCCGGTGATCAATACATATTCGCAACCCATGCGCAGTATGCGCTTCGCGCATTCCTCCAGTGTCGGATCATCCTCGTCATCATCTTCATCCAGCGCGAGACGGCGGGCTTCCATGCTGTTTGGCGTGATGATGGTGGTCTGCGCGATCAGCAGCTCGCGCATCGCGTCCAGCATGTCGTCGTTCGCCAATTCGTCTCCGCGTCCCGAGGACATCACAGGATCCAGCACCAGAGGAACATCGGGATAGTCCGCCAGTACCTCGGCTATGGCTGCAATGTTTTCCACGCTGCCCAGCAGGCCGATCTTGAAGGCCGCCACCGGGACATCCTCAAGCATCGCGCGTGCCTGGTCCACCACCCATTCGGAATCGATCGGCAGCACGTCATCCACTCCGCTGGTATCCTGCACGGTAATTGCAGTCACTACCGACAGAGGGTGGCAGCCCATGCTGGCAATGGTCAACAGGTCGGCCTGCAGACCCGCGCCTCCGCTGGGATCGGTGGCGGCGAAAGTCATTACAAGCGGGAACGATTCAGACATGATCTTAGCTATGCATTCAATATTGGATAATTTGTGCGGCTTGCATGTATTTTACCCTATATGATGGCGGCTACAGAACTCAAAGTAATCTATTTGGAGAAAACCTGATGCGCATACTCCACACTATGCTGCGTGTAGCAGACCTGGAAAAATCTCTAACCTTCTATACCGGTGTGCTAGGCATGAAATTGCTGCGCCGCTCCGACTACCCGGACGGAAAATTCACACTGGCTTTTGTCGGCTACACCGACGAGGCCGGCGGAGCGGTGATCGAACTCACACACAACTGGGGCGTGGATAGATATGATCTTGGCAATGCGTATGGCCACATCGCCATTGCAGTGGAAGATGCTTACGCCGCTTGCGAAGAAATCAAGCAACGCGGCGGCAAAGTGGTGCGCGAGGCGGGAAAGATGAAACACGGAAACACCGTCATCGCATTTATCGAAGATCCCGACGGGTACAAGTTCGAACTGATCCAGAATAAAACCGCTTAACTCCCCGGCTTCCGCTGATTCAAGTAATTCGACACGCTGGCAAATTCTTTCACGGCCAGATTTTCCGCGCGCAACTGCGGATTGATCCCCAGCTTTTCAAAATCAGTCTCATCCAGATATCCGCGCAAAGTGTTGCGCAAGGTTTTCCGGCGTTGTCCGAACGCAGTCCTGACGATCGCGGCGAACAGCTTTTCATTGCGCACTGTGATTGCGCTGGCGTGCAACGGAATCATGCGCACGATCGCGGAATTAACCTTGGGGGCGGGCCGGAAGGAATCGGGTGGCACGTCGAGCAGCTTTTCCATCTGGAAACGGTATTGCAGCATCACCGACAGTCTCCCGTACTCGGGTGTGGATGGCTCGGCCACCATGCGCTCGACTACTTCGTTTTGCAGCATGAAATGCATGTCGGTTATACGCTCCGCGTAAGAAGCAATATGAAACAGCAACGGCGAAGAGATGTTGTAGGGCAGGTTGCCGATGATGCGCAATGGCGCCGGAAGCGTCGAAAAATCGAACGCCAGTGCATCTCCGGCATGGATGACGAGCTTGTTCTTGGGATAGTCGCTCTCCAGCCGCGCGATGATGTCGCGGTCGATCTCCACTACATGCAGGTGATTGAGGATCTTCAGCAACGGGCGGGTCAGCGCGCCCAGGCCTGGCCCGATCTCGACCATACTGTCCTCCGGTCGGGGCCGGATTGCCGAAATGATTTCACCGATGATTCGCTCATCGACCAGAAAATTCTGGCCAAACTTTTTTTTCGCCCTATGCACGATACATTTGCTGGTGCTGCGCCATCTGCGCAGCAAGTTTGATGGCTTCCGACAGGCTCCCGCAATCTGCATTTCCGGTGCCCGCCAGGTCCAGCGCCGTTCCATGATCCACCGAGGTGCGGATGAAGGGCAGGCCGAGGGTGACGTTCACGCCCTGTCCGAAGCTGGCATGCTTCAATACCGGCAGACCCTGATCGTGGTACATGGCAAGCACACAGTCGCACTGTGCCAGCTTTTGCGGCGTGAACAGGGTATCGGCCGGCAGCGGTGCGCTGACATTCATGCCACCGGTTCGCAATTTGTCCAGCACAGGTATCATCACCTCGACCTCCTCCCGCCCCAGATATCCGCCCTCGCCCGCATGCGGATTCAATCCGGCCACCAGTATGCGCGGCTGCGCGATATCGAAGCGGCGTTGCAATTCGCTCTGGATGACGCACAACACGCTCTCGAGCAGCGGCGAGGTGATCGCAGCGGCAACATCTTTCAGCGGAAGGTGGGTGGTAGCGAGAGCCACACGCATCCCTCCGCCGACCAACATCATCACCACCTGCTTGGCTCCGGTTTGATCGGAGAGAAATTCGGTATGGCCGGTAAACGGGATGCCCGCCTTGTTGATGATGCCCTTGTGTACCGGTGCAGTGACCATGCCGGAGAACTCGCTGTGTCCCTGTCCTTCAGGTTGGCAGCCTTGCACGGCACGGCGCAACGTCGCCAGCACATATGGACTGTTGGCTGCGTTCAGTTCCCCGGCCCTGCATGGAGCAAGCAAAGGTATATGGAGCACCATCAGAGTATTGGGCTTATCGATACTCTTGTGCGAGGCTGGATATTCCCGGACTTGCAAAGGGATGCCGAGTTGCGCCGCACGCTGTTGCAGCAAATTTTTATCCGCGATCACAACCAATGGAGTGACGTGCGCAGTCGCGGCAAGCTGCACGCACAGATCGGGGCCTATGCCTGCCGGTTCACCGGCGGTAATGACTAACGGGGCGGTAAGCGTAACAGCATCCACTGGCTACTTCTTGTCGTCGAGACGATATTCAATGAACGCCCGGTCGCGCAATTGCCGCAACCAATCCTGGAACATTTCATCCGACTTGAACGTGCCAATGGCAACACGTGCCTGTTGGCGCTTCTGTTGCTCGCTGACATCGGTGTTGCGCCGTTCCAGAACCTGGATCAGATGCCAGCCAAATTGCGTTTGTACCACGCCCATTTGCCCGGGTTTGAGCTTGTTCATCTCAGCTTCGAACTCAGGCACGGTCTGCCCCGGAGAGAGCCAGTCCAGATCACCGCCCTGCTGCGCGCTGCCATCCTGTGAATATCGTTTGGCCTGCTCGGCGAAATCCGCGCCGCCCTCGATGCGCTGCTTGATTTCCATGATGCGTTTTTTTGCTTCAGCTTCAGGCATGATCTCGCTGGTCTTGATCAGAATATGGCGCGCATGGGTTTGCGTGATCACCACCGGCGCATTGCTGCTGCGCTTTTCTATCAACTTGAGTATGTGGAAACCGCTCGGGCTGCGCAACACCTCGGAAATCTGGCCTGGCTTCATATCTTGCAATATGTTCATGAACAACGGGGGGATGCTGTCACCAGACCGCCAGCCCAGATCGCCGCCCTGCAGTGCGTCCTTGGCATCCGACATGCCTGCTGCGATTTGAGCGAAATCTGCGCCGCCTTTCAGTTTGCTCAATGCTTGCTCGGCCCGTTCGCGCGCCGCCTGGATTTTTTCCGCGCTGGCCTGTTCCGGCACCACCACCAGAATATGCGCCAGGTGAAAATCCTCTCCAGCACTGCCGATTCTGGCCTTGTTGGCCAGGTAGTTGTCCACCTCGTTTTCGCTGATGACGATCTTGCTTTCGACTTCGCGTTCGCGCAGGCGTGTGGAGATTATTTCATTTCGGATTTCTTCACGGAATTTCTTGTAATCAATACCTTCAGATTCCAATTTCGCGCGGAACTCGTCGGCGGACGAAAATTTGTTCTGCTGGGCGATGCGCGTGATCGCAAGATTCAACTGCGTGTCGTCTACGCGCACTCCGTTTTCACTGGCATATTGCTGTTGCAGCATATCGGTGATCATGCGTTCCAGAATTTGCTTTTCCAGCATATCCGTCGGGGGTAGCGGGGTATCCTGCTTTCGCAATTGGCGCACCACCTCTCGCACACGATCATCCAGTTCGTAGCGGGTAATCACATCCTCGTTTACCACCGCAGCAATTGAATCGATATCCCCGACTTGCTGCTGCGGATCGGAGACCGGCCTTGCAGAGGCTTTGGCTGGCGACGTGTCGGCGCCGTACGCGGCTTGTGCCGCAAACAGCGCGCACCACATCATCAGGAGTATCATTCGCATCATCTTCTTTCGGTAATCAAGGCACAGGCTGGGCGGCTTGAATGGCAGCTTTTTCGTTCAATTTGGTATATCCGGGTACGCTTTGCTTGAGCAGATCAAGCGGATCCGCACCCACTTTGACGAAATCGTTCAATTCGAGCTGGATGAAGAATCCGGTATTGGATTGTTGCGTCGCTGTGGCAAATTGTTGCGCGACCAAACGCAGCATCCAGCAGTCCTGGCTGTATTCCAGGCCGCCTATCGTATCCAAAATTCTGGAATCCTGCAGCGAATAGTTCCAGCGCCCCACCGCATGCCAGCGGCCGGATATCGGCCATTGTGTGGAAAGATCTACCTGACGCAAGGTATTGCGCGTGAAACGGTAGCCCAGATTGAGCACCTTTCCGGCTTCGGGACGATAGCTCACAGCCAAGTTGAAACGCTGCATATGCGATTGGTTCGGGTCGAATTGAAAATCGCTGTCCAGCGACAAATGACTGGTCACACGGCCGGTTAGTGCCATCAAGATATCCGACTTGTTGGTCGTTGTTGTGGGGGTAACCAGATTGACCTGCGGTGTGCTGAAACTGATCCTTTCGCCCAACATCAATTTCAGGCGTTCCATACCGTTGTCCTGCTCCAGCAAGCGGGAAGTAAGCGCCAGAGTGATTTGATTGGCATCACCGATGCGATCGCTGCCGTAGAACCGGTTCTCCGTGAAGATCTGGGTAAAGTTGAAATCGGCTTGTGCCGAGTCAAAATTCGGCAACGTCGATTGGTCCTTGTAGGGGATATAGACATAAAATGCACGTGGCTCCAAAGTTTGCACGTAGTCCCCGCTGAACATCTTTGACTCGTTCTCAAAAGCAACTCCGCTATCCAAACTGATTATCGGCAGTACCCGCACGGCATTCGGCATTGCCGATATGTTATTCGCACCCATTGAATAATAGGTGGCGTGCATTGCCGCCTTGGGCGTTACATAGTAAGCCGGCTTGTTCACCAGCGGATAGCTGACGCTGGGGTTGATCACCAAGCGCTGGGCGTTCAATTCTGTGGGGTGGCTGAAGTTCACGAATTCACCGGCAAATTCGGTGTTGGCGCCAGCAAATATCTGGCTGGCATTGAGCGTCATTTGCGGCAGGCGCGCATAAGGAATCGCAATCGGAGCTGCTGGGTCCTGCAGGGTTTGGAATTGCTGCACACGTACCATGGCAGCCCCCCAATCAGGATTATAGTTAACCCCGACTTCGTGCAACAGGTTGGATTGTGACGTGGTATTTACAGCGCTGCCCAAGTCGCGGAAATAGTCATTGTCACTGACTCGGGTGTAATTCAGATAACCATACCAGCTTTTCGCAAGTGTTTGATAATGATTCAGGCTGAACAGGGCACGGCTTTTGTCTGCCATTTTATCGTTGGGTAGCACGTCGATATTCGCTATACCGCCAAAACTCGGTTCCAGATAACGAAACTCGTTATTGAGCATCAAACCGCGTTTGGTCATCAGGCGCGGCGCAAGCGTCGCATCAAAATTAGACGCGATGTTCCAGTAAAAGGGCAGCGTGATCTCACTTCCACCATTGCTTGTGCCACCAAATATCGGCGCCAGAAATCCAGACTTACGCTGGCTATTGAGCGGGAAGTCCATCCAGGGAGAATACAGGATTGGAACCCCTTTGAACTGAACATATGCATTATGAGCCACACCGACATGGCGCTCTTGATCGATCTCCAGCAATCCCATGTTCAGCAGCCAATCCTGATTACCCGCTGGACAAGTGGTATAAGTGGCATTGTCCAGGCTGAAGTGATGGCGATCCTGGATATGCAGCGCATCCGCTGCACCGCGCGAGTCAATTTCCTTTATATAGAATTGCGGCTGTTCCATCGTCCCGACACTTGTATCCATATTGAATTGCAGGTGCGGCCCGCTCATGGTATTGCCACCCTGTTCCAAAATCACAGCGCCATGCGCATCGACTTCGTGTGTGCTCTGGTTGAACAGCAGCGTATCCGCACGGATCGACTGTCCGCCTTGGCTCAATGTCGCATTTCCGCTCGCCTCGATCTGATGATTCGCTTTCCCTTCCAGACTATCCGCTTCAATTACGGCAGGACCTGCCTGGTTGTCCTGTGCCGATGCGGAAGGTTTTTTGTCCGGGGGCGAATCGGGCAGGACCTCGCCTGCGTAAGTTTGTTGCGCAAGGCAAAACAGCGCGAGAATGAAAGGGTATTTGAATCGAAACCGCATAACGCGCAGAAAATAGTAAGGTGTTAAACTCCTTCCAGTTTATCATTAAGTATATTCGAGAACCCGAAATGCAACGCCAGCAACAGATAGTTCAATGGCTGCACAGCCTTTTTCCTGACGAATCATTTACGCTGGCCCCGGCCTCCGCCGACGCCAGTTTCCGCCGCTACTTTCGTGCAACATTTGCAGGCAGTGGCGGTTGCGAAGCATTACTCGCGAAGTCAGCCAACCGGGGGAACAGCCGCCTGGCAGCCCCTGATAAAACTACTAGCCATTCGACTAGGCAGCCACCAAACGTCAGCCAAGTCGCTGGTTATCCCGCACCGGACGGTTCCACCGCACCGTGTCGGGGCTGCACACTCATCGTGATGGATGCCCCGCCGGAACATGAGGACTGCCGCCCATTCCTGCATATCGCCAAACTGTTCGAAGACGCAGGAACGCATGTACCTCATGTATTTTCACAGGATCTTGAACAAGGATTCCTGTTGCTGTCCGACCTCGGCAACACTACCTATCTGCAGGCTCTGACAACTGACAATGCGCCCAGTCTGTATGGTACAGCTGTCGACGCGCTGATCAAGATCCAACTCGCCTCGCGCGACAACGAATTGCCGCCCTATGATGAAGCCCTGCTGCTGCGCGAGATGCGCCTGTTCCCGGATTGGTATATCGCCAAACATCTCAATGTCACGCTCAGCAGCGCGCAGAACGCCAAACTGGATACGGTGTTCGAGCGCATCATCGCCAACAACCTCGCCCAGCAGCGCGTGTATGTGCATCGCGACTATCATTCGCGCAACCTGATGTACATCGAACGCCCTCTCCTCAATCCTCTGGATGAAACAACTAGCCATTCGACCAGGCTGCCAAAGACCGCAGCCAGGTCGCTGGTTATCCCGCAAGGGAAGCGGAGCGAGGGGGGCGAAGCCAAACAAACGAGAAGCGGGGTAAGCAGGCAATCCGCGAAGCGGATGCTCGCAATGGCAATTTTCTACCCTCGCCGGGCATCCTCGATTTTCAGGATGCCGTGTATGGCCCGATCACTTATGACCTCGCCTCGCTGTTCAAGGATGCCTATATCCGCTGGGAAGAAGAGCAAATCATCGACTGGCTGGTGCGCTACTGGGAAAAAGCGCGCAAGGCCGGTCTGCCGGTGAATCATGATTTCTCGGAGTTCTACCGCGATTACGAATGGATGGGCGTACAGCGCCATCTCAAGGTGCTGGGCATCTTTGCGCGCCTGTATCACCGCGACGGCAAGGATGGCTATCTGAAAGACCTGCCGCTGGTGATGGCATATTTGCGCGCAGCTTGCGCGCGCTACATCGACCTCAAGCCGTTGCTGAACCTGCTCGACGAACTTGAACCTCATATCAAGCAAGAGGGCTATACATTTTGAACGATGCTGCACATCTCGCCCTATCCACCTTTCCCCCGCTCGCGGGAGAAAGGGCAAACGTGAAAGACGTAACACCATGATTGCCATGATTTTGGCCGCAGGCCGCGGCGAACGCATGCGTCCCCTAACCGACGAAACGCCGAAGCCATTGTTGATAGCTGGCGGCAAACCCCTGATCGTCTGGCACATTGAACGGCTGGCGCATGCGGGCATCACCGACCTGGTCATTAACCATGCCCATCTCGGCATGCAAATAGAAGAAGCCCTGGGCGATGGCAGCCGGTATGGCGTCCGCCTACGCTATTCGGACGAAGGCACTGCGCTGGAAACTGCCGGAGGAATCGCGTTCGCCTTGCACCTACTGGGCGAGCAGCCCTTTGCGGTCGTCAACGGCGATATCTGGTGCGACTACGATTTCGCCGGGTTACTGCAGTTCGCCGCAACATTTGCAGCACGGGGCGACATGGCGCATCTGGTGCTGGTGGACAATCCGCCTCAGCATCCCCGCGGCGATTTCGGGCTGCGCGACGGGCGCGTGACCGAAACGGCTCCCAAGCTCACCTTCAGCGGCATCGGCCTGTACCGGCCCGAACTCTTCATGCATATCCCGCGCGGAAGCAAAGCCCCTTTGGCGCCGCTGTTGCGCGAGCAGATCGCCTCGGGCAAGGTCAGCGGCGAACATCATCAGGGCTTCTGGATGGATGTCGGCACTCCGCAGCGGCTGGCCGAACTCGACGCGCAGGTACGTTCAACGTTGCATGGCCATCCCACCAGGTGACCCCAAAACGATTGCGAAGCGGCTGCTTATCGTACAATGAGTCATGAGTTTCGATCCCGCCATTTACGCTGACCGTCGCGCCCGCCTCATCAACAAGATGCAGCGCGGTATAGCGATTATTCCCACTGCGCCTGAAGTGGCACGCAATGCCGACACGCATTACAGTTATCGCCACGACAGCAATTTCTATTACCTCACCGGTTTTGCCGAACCGGAAGCGGTGCTGGTGCTGGTTGCCGGCGACGAAAACAAATCGGTGCTTTTCTGCCGTGAAAAGAATCTGGAGCGCGAGATCTGGGACGGTCACCGCTTCGGTCCGGATGCCGCGCAGGAAGAGTTCGGCTTCGATGCGGCTTGTTCCATTGAGATACTTGATGAGAAGCTGGCCGAACTGATAGGCAACCAGCCCGCGCTGTATTACCCGGTGGGACAGGACGCAGAATGGGACCGGCATATCCTCAAGGTTCGCGGTGAAGTGCAGGCCAAGGTGCGCAGCGGCATCCGCGCACCGGACGAGATCCGCGACGTGCGCGCGCTGCTCAACGAGATGCGCCTGATCAAGGACAAGCACGAACTGGACATCATGCGCCGCGCCGCCGCGATATCCACGCGCGCGCATCAACGCGCGATGCGTTTCACCCGTCCCGGTCAATTCGAATACCAGGTAGAAGCGGAATTACTGCACGAATTCTGCAGCCATGGCGCACGCCAACCCGCCTACACCTCCATCGTCGCGGGCGGCGCGAATGCCTGCGTGCTGCATTATGTGGGCAACGATGCAAAACTCAAGGACGGCGACCTGCTGCTGATCGACGCGGGCTGCGAATTTGAGGGCTACGCTTCGGACATCACGCGCGCCTTCCCGGTCAATGGAAAGTTCAGCGATCCACAGAAGGACGTCTACGAGATCGTGCTGGCCGCGCAAGCCGCCGCGATCGCGGCTGCAAAACCCAAGCAGACCTGGAACGCCCCGCACGATGCCGCGCTGCGGGTTTTGGCGCAAGGTTTCATCGACCTCAAACTGTGCCACGGCAGCGTCGATGCCGTACTGGAAAGCGAAAGCTACAAAAAGTTCTACATGCACCGCACCGGCCACTGGCTGGGCATGGACGTGCACGATGTCGGCGATTACAAGATCGGCGGCGACTGGCGCGCGCTGCAACCCGGTATGGTGCTGACCGTCGAACCCGGCTGCTACATACGCCCCGCCGACGATGTTCCGATCGCGCTGTGGAACATCGGTATCCGCATCGAGGACGACGTGCTGATCACCGCAAAGGGCTATGAAGTGCTGACCGATGCTGCACCGAAAACGGTGGCGGCTATCGAAGAACTGATGAAAAATGGAATCTAGCCACAGAGAACACAGAGTTCACAGAGAGGATAGCAGGCATGCTTTGATTCTCTCTGTCATCCCTGTGTGCTCGGTGGCATAACGTTTTCCGGAGAAAACATGAACGCCACCTACTATGACATCGCCATCATCGGCGGGGGCCCCGTCGGCGCCGCGCTGGCGCTGGCATTGCGCGGCAGCAGGCTGAAGGTCTGCGTATTGGAAGCGCGCCCGGCGAATACCGGCAGCCAGGATGCGCGTGCTCTTGCCTTGTCCTACGGCAGCCGTTTGTTGCTGGCGCGCCTCGGCGTGTGGGACTCGCTAAGCAATGTTTCGCCGATACGCACGATACATATTTCGCAGAAACAAAGTTTCGGCCGCGCGGTGTTGCATGCGGAAGAACTGAACGTGCCTGAACTAGGCTACGTGCTGCCTTACATTTCGCTGCAAGACACATTGACCGACGCGCTGCGCAGCAGCGACGTCGAGTCCATCTATGGCGCGAGCGTCACGCAGCTGCTGGGAAATATCGATTCGGCCACTATTTCATACCAACAGGATGGCGACGAACACACTTTGCACGCGCGTCTTGCAGTCGTCGCCGACGGCGGCAAACTGCTGGCGCAACAATTTCCCCCAATAGTGCACGACTATGGGCAGAGCGCGCTGATCACCCACATCACCTGCTCCGCGCCGCAAGCCAATACCGCGTTCGAGCGCTTCACCCCGCAGGGGCCGCTGGCGCTACTGCCGTTCAAGGAGGGTTACGAACTGGTCTGGACCGCGCCGCATCAAGCCGCACAGGACATGCTGGCATGGGATGGCGCAAGATTTCTGCGCGAACTGCACCAGCACTTCGGCGACCGTGTCGGAGAATTTTTAACTGTCGGCAAACGCAGCTGCTTCCCGCTCGGCCTGCGGCGCGCGCCCAAGCAGTCGCCGATGCCGCACACCGTGCTGCTCGGCAACGCCGCGCAGACCATGCACCCGGTCGCCGGGCAGGGTTTCAACCTGGGGCTGCGCGACGCGTGGGAACTTGCACAGGAGATACTCGACGCCAAGCCGGGAACCTTGGGCAGCGAGACGATGCTCGCCGCTTACCGTGCAGATCGCCGCACCGACCGGGAGATGGGTATACGCTTTACCGACGGACTGGTGCGGTTGTTCTCCAACGACCTGCCGTTGATCAGCGCCGGCCGCGCCGCCGCGCTCACCGCGCTGGATTGCCTGCCGTTCGTGAAGAAGTTTGTCGCGAAGCGGATGATGTTCGGCGCGAACGGTTAGCGGCTTTATGAAGAGTTTGTAATGAGTTCAGGCATTATCACAACTGAACTCCTTTGGCAGTTGTTCCGGGAAATTGAGCAAATATGAAATCAGTCATATGGGACGGCAAAGCAATTTATCCATCGAAGATTGTATGTATTGGCAGAAATTATGCCGAACATATCAAGGAGTTTGACAACGAGGCCACGCTAGAACCCGTTATTTTCATCAAACCAAATTCAGCCATCTCAAACGGCGTCCATTCCAGCAAATCCGAGCTTATTCATTATGAGGGCGAAATTACTTTCCTGATCAGTTCTGGAGAACTGAGCGGCGTCGGGTTCGGGTTGGATCTCACCAAGCGGGATCTCCAATATAAATTTATGGACAAAGGGTGGCCATGGGAGCGCGCCAAGTCCTTTGATCGCTCCGCGGTATTCAGTGATTTTGTCGCTTTCAAAGGCGATATCAGCGATTTGAGGATGGAATTTTATATCAATGACGTCCTGGTTCAGTTCGGCAATCATGACTTGATGTTGAATAAACCGCCCCAGCTATTAAACGAAGCAAAAAGTTTCCTTACGTTTGAGGATGGTGATTTGTTGATGACCGGAACGCCCAAAGGCGTGGGCTCCGTTAATTCCGGCGACAGATATCTCGGAAAAATCTTTGAGAAAGAAAAGCTGATCGTGGAAGGTTCCTGGGTGGTGAAATAGAAATACAGGAAGTCGTCAAGCTGGCTTTTTCCGCCTTGCTCCACATGCAAGTTAAAACCCAGGTCAACACTGCCGGGGTTGCCCGGCGGCAAGTTACTTTTCTTGGATTGCCGAGACAGCGTAGTTGCGGTGGGGACCAGCCTTCAGGTTATGTCGGAACCATAAATAACCAAAAGCAGAGTCGCGGGGCGCGGCCCCGCGAAATTGATTTTGATTGGACAGCTAAAGCTCGATTATCACCGGCGCATGATCCGACGGCCGCTCCAATTTCCTCGGCGCCTTGTCGATCACACAACTCTTGCATTGCCGCACCAGCGCATCGCTGATCAGTATATGGTCGATGCGCAGACCGTGGTTGCGGCGGAACGCCATCATCCGGTAGTCCCACCAGGTGAAGGATTTTTCCGGTTGCTCGAACAGGCGGAAACTGTCGTGCAAGCCGAGCTTGATCAGGTTTTGGAAATGGATGCGCTCCGCTTCGCTGACCAGCACGTTGCCCTGCCAGACCACCGGGTCATGCACGTCGCGGTCTTCCGGCGCGACGTTGTAATCGCCCAGCACCACCAGCTTCGGATAACGAGTCAGCTCTTCCTTCAACCAGTTGCGCAGCTTGTCCAGCCAGCCCAGCTTGTAGTAATACTTGTCGGAATCGACAGCCTGTCCGTTCGGTACATACACATTGACCACCCTTGTGTCGCCGAAGGAGGCCGCGAGCACGCGTTTCTGGTCGTCATCATGATCGGGAATGCCGTGCTGCACATCGGTTGCCGGCGCGCGGCTCAGGATCGCGACGCCGTTATAGGTCTTCTGCCCGCTGAACACGCTGTGATAACCCGCCGCCTGCAATGCGGCTTGCGGAAAATCCTCATCCTGCTGCTTGGTTTCCTGCAGGCACAGCATGTCGACCGGATTCGCGGCCAGCCAGTCCAGCACGTGCGGCAGACGCACTTTCAGCGAGTTGACGTTCCAGGTCGCTATGCGCATATCAAAGTGTCATGGCCCTGCCTTGGCAACGAAGTCGGTGCGGCGGTTTTCCTTCCAGCATTGTTCTTCATGGCAGGTCAGTCTGGGATGTTCTTCCCCCAAACTGACTGTTTTGATCTGGCTGTCCGGAACACCCAATACTTCGAGAGCCTTGCGAACAACATTTGCGCGCCGGTCTCCAAGCGCAAGGTTGTATTCACTGCTGCCGCGTTCGTCGGTATTTCCTTGCAGCGTGACGACGGCGTTTGGATGTGCTTTCATGAAATCGGCATGGCGCTGAATGAGCGCGCTATATTCCGGCTTAATCACGAAATCGCCGAAATCAAAATATACGCTTTGCTTTTTTATTTCATCAAGCTGTGCCGTCAGGTTGCTTGTTTCGACTTCGGCAGAACTGATGGTGCCTGTTTCAGTTGACGGCGTGGCCTGAACGCCAGACGCGGCCGGTTCCTGCCCGGGTGTTTCGGCTGTCGTCACCTTGGACGCAGTGGAACAAGCCGAAACTGCAAGGATTGCGAGAACAGCCATGGCGAGATTCGTCTTCATAAACTTTCTCCTGCGCGATGAATTTGCAAAATTCGACACCGCCTCAATCGTTAATGTTCCGAACGCAAGTCGACCGGCTTCATTGATCAGCCGGTTTGGCTGGACTAGCCTGGTCTTCGGAAGACTGGCCTTCGGCAGACGGATTCTCGGGTTCTGCCGGCGTGGATGGCGGTGTGGTGCGTTGGCGATAACTGGCCGTCTTGGGATAACCCACAATATCGAGTTCGCTGTTCCATTGCGATTCCACAAAACCCTTTAAATAATCCTTGCCCACCACCAGCGTGGGAACGAAAGCATCGAAACCTGAATGTTCCTTGAACGCCGCGGTATCTTTCGCGGTTTTCAGCGACTTTTCGCTGAAAGGGATACCGCGCTTGTTCAATAAACTGCGCGCTTGATCGCACGGGTCACCGCAGTGGTCACCGACATACAGGGTAACCGGAAAATTCTGCTGCGCGCGTAGCGTTTCGTACGGCAGATATTCGTTCGACGATGTGTCTTTGGGAAATTTCTTGACTTCAACCTGTAACGCGCCCGCCGGCAGCACGTCTCCGTAATTAACCTTGCCCGAAGAATCCAGCCAGCGGTACAACTCGCCAGCGTGTGCGCTTAATGAAATGCCGGCCAAACAACCCAGCAGCAAAACCATGCGTTTCATCTCGCCTCCTTAAGCAGTTTCGAGCAGTCCGTTATGACGCAACAGCGCATCCATGCTCGGTTCCCGGCCGCGGAATGCGGTGAAGGATTGCATTGCTCCGCGGCTGCCGCCCACTGCCAGTATCTCGCTGCGAAAACGCGCGCCGACATCGGGATTCAGAATGCCATTTTCTTCAAACAGACTGTATGCATCGGCGGACAGCACCTCCGCCCATTTGTAGCTGTAATATCCCGCTGCATAACCGCTGGAAAAGATGTGGGAAAAACTGTGCGGGAAGCGGTGGAATGCCGGCGGGATCAGCACCGCCACTTCGGCGCGCACTTCGTCGAGCAATTGCAGGATGCCGCTCCGACACGGTGGAGTAGAACTCTCTGGTGCACCCGCAAGGAGTACGCCGGTGGGTGCCCCGTCGCGTTGCGACGACCCTTCCGCTGCGGGAGGAGAGGCTGGGCGACCGCTCCCGCGATCTGCCGGCTTCGCCTGTAACGTGTCGCGACTGCGGTCGCCCCGGCCCGCCTCGAAATTACTGTGCATCAGCATATCGAACAGCGCGAACTCGATCTGGCGCAGCGTTTGCAAACCGCTCTGGAAATTTTTCGCGGCGAACATTTTGTCAAATAGTTTGCGCGGCAGTTTTTTCCCGGTATCGACGTGCCGGGTCATGCCGTGAACCACGTCCCACTCCCAGCAGAAATTCTCCATGAACTGGCTGGGCAGCTCGACCGCGTCCCATTCCACGCCGTTGATGCCGGACACGCCGAGGTCCTCGACTTCGGTGAGCAGATGATGCAGCCCATGACCGAACTCGTGGAACAGCGTGATGACTTCGTCATGATTAAACAATGCGGGCTTACCGCCCAGGGGAGCCGCAAAATTGCAATTCAAATATGCCACTGGCGTTTGTATTTTCTCTGTTTTCTCTCCTCTGTCGCCTGTCTTCCGGATGCGGCGGCGCGTGATCGCGTCGTCCATCCACGCCCCGCCACGCTTGCTGTTGCGCGCATACAGGTCAAGGTAAAACTGGCCGACCAATTGGTTCTGACGGTCACGAATATCGAAAAAACGCACATCATCATGCCATACAGGCGCACTGGCCGGCTTGATCTGCAAACCATACAACGTCTCAACCAGCTTGAACATGCCCGGCAGCACGGCATCTTCCGGAAAATATTGTTTTACTTCCTGGTCGGAGAATGCATAACGTTGCTCGCGCAATTTTTCGCTGGCATAGCCCACATCCCACGATTGCAGGTCGGCAATACCTAACTCGGCTTTTGCGAAATCGCGCAGTTCGGCCAGGTCCTTTTCCGCAAAAGGCCGTGCACGCTTTGCCAGCTCGCGCATGAACGCGACCACCTGTTGCGGCGAATCCGCCATTTTGCTTTCCAATGACAATTCGCCGTAACTGGCGAAGCCGAGCAGATGTGCTTCTTCACCGCGCAGCTTGATGATCTCCTCCATCAGCGGGGTATTATCCCATTCTGGTTTGCCAAACTCGCTGGCACGCGTGCCAAAGGCTCGATACATCTTTTCGCGCAACGCACGGTTGTCCGCATACTGCATGACCGGCATATAGGACGGCGCCTTCAGCGTGAACAACCAGCCGTTTTTGTTTGCTGATCGGGCGGCCTGTTGCGCCGTTTGCAGCACATCGTCCGGCAAGCCGCCCAGTTCTTCCTTGTTTTCGACGAGCAGGGAGTAGTCATTGGTCGCGTCGAGCAGGTTGTCGGAAAATCGCGACGACAATTCCGCCAGGCGTTCCTGGATCTGCAGGTAACGCTCCTTCTGGGCATCCGGCAACTCAGCGCCACCGAGACGAAAATCGCGCAATTCGTTCTCTATGATCTTCTTGCGCGCGGCGCTCAATCCGATGAATTCAGGGCTTTTGCGCAAGTTCTTGAATTTTTCGAACAGCGCCAGGTTCTGCCCCAGTTCGGCGTAATACTGGGTGATCTTAGGCAGCGTGGCGTTGTACACCTCGCGCAATTCGGGACTGTTCATCACCGCGTTCAGATGCCCGACCGGCCCCCATGCACGCGACAGCCGTTCGTTGGCGTCTTCCATCGGCGTGACAAAGTTCTGCCAGGCAGGTTGTGAGTTATCGTTCAATAGCAGCGCGATCAGCGCACGGTTTTCATTCAGTAATTGTTCAATCGCAGGCGGGACGTGCTCGGGTTTGATCTCCGCAAACCGCGGCAGGCCGGAAAAATCCAACAAGGGATTATTTGATTTGGGGAGAGGCATCATCAAATTGAGGCTTTCAGTGCAGGTTGGCATTGCTTTGCAAGTAATGCTATGACTAAAAATCGAACCGTGGGTTCATATCATCCGGAAAAAGCCTGAACTGAGGACGAATTTCATTGTTGAAACACGATCTGTCCGTCCAGCAACGTATATCTTACTCTCCCCTGCATTTCGTATCCATTAAACGGTGTATTCTTGCCCTGGCTTTTCAGCGCAGCCGGTTCAATCTTCCATGAAGCATTCGGATCGAATACGCAGATATCCGCATGAGCGCCGACCGACAGATGGCCCATTTTCTGACCGAGCAATTGCGCGGGTTTGATGGTGACGTGTGCCAGAGCATCAAGCAGCGGAATGTGTTCCTGCCCCGCCCACTTCAACACCAGCGGCAGCAATAGCTCCAGTCCTGTCGCGCCCGCCTCGGCTTCGGCAAACGGCAACTGCTTGGCATCGTCATCCACCGGAGAATGGTTCGAGCAGATCACATCGATCGTGCCATCGAGCAACCCGGCGCGCAGTCCGGCCTTATCGCGCAGGCTGCGCAGCGGGGGGATGAGATGGCAGTTTGCGTCGAAGTATCCGATATCCATTTCGGTGAGATGCACGTGATTCATTGACACATCGCAGGTCACTTTCAACCCTTCCTGTTTGGCTGAACGTATCATGTCCACTGCAGCCGTGCTGGATACGCGGCAGATATGCAGGATAACGCCCGCCTCGCGCGCCAGTTGCAAAGCGGTGGCCAGGGCGATGGTTTCAGCTACCACAGGGATGGGCGGCAGACCAAGGCGAGCAGCCACCTCACCGTCATGCGCGACACCGTTCCTTGCAAGAAAGCTGTCCTGTGGACGCAGCCATACACGGTAGCCGAAAGTTGCCGCATATTGCATCGCGCGCATCAGCACGCGCGTATCGGTCAAGGGTGCATCTGCCTGGCTGAATGCCTTGCAGCCGGCTTCCGTCAGTTCGTTCATCTCGGTCAGCTCCGCCCCTTTCAGACCGTAAGTCAGGGCGCCGATCGGAAACACCCGTGCCTGATTCAGCGAACGCGCGCGATACTTGAGCATTTCCACCAGACCCGGTTCGTCGAGCGGAGGATCGGTATCGGGCGGGCACGCCAGCGAAGTCACTCCTCCCGCCACGGCCGCAGTCATCTCGGATTCGAGCGTAGCTTTGTACTCATAACCAGGCTCACGCAGACGCGCTGCGACATCCATCAGCCCGGGCATCACGATCAGTCCGCTTGCATCGATCGTCTGTTCGGCGACGAAACCCGGGGGTGGTTTGCCGATTGCCGCGATACGCCGGTCAACGATGTACACATCTTGCTGTGCATCGATATTGTTCTTCGGGTCTATCAGTCGTCCGTTCCTGATATGAATATTCATACCTTGACTCCCGCCAGCATACTCATCACCGCCATGCGCACCGCGATCCCGAAGGTCACCTGGGGAAGGATCACGGAATGTTTGCCGTCCGCGACGCACGAATCGATCTCGACACCGCGGTTCATCGGTCCGGGGTGCATCACGATCGCATCGGGCTTGGCACACGCCAGTTTCTCTTCAGTAAGGCCGTAGTATTTGAAATACTCCTGGGATGAAGGAAGTGCCGCGCCTTGCATGCGTTCGTTCTGCAATCGCAGCATCAATATGACATCGACATCCCGCAAACCTTGGGTCATGTCGAAATAGACCTGTACGCCAAGGTTTTCCACCATGGTCGGCAACAGCGTCTTGGGCGCAATGACGCGCACCTCGGGAACACCCAGCGTGGTCAGCGCGTGGATCTGCGAACGCGCGACGCGGGAATGCAGCACATCGCCGACGATGGCGACGCGGAGGTTGTGGAATTCCTTTTTGTAGTGGCGGATCGTGTACATGTCCAGCAGCGCCTGCGTCGGATGCGCATGGCGGCCGTCACCGGCGTTGATCACGTGAACATTTGGCGCTACGTGCCGGGCGATGAAGTGCGGCGCGCCGCTTTGCGCATGCCTCACCACGAACATGTCGGCGTGCATCGCGCACAGGTTGTCCACGGTATCCAGCAGGGTCTCGCCCTTGCTGGTGGAAGACGAACCGATATTCAGGTTGACCACGTCCGCCGACAGGCGTTTGGCGGCGATTTCAAAAGTGGTGCGGGTGCGCGTGCTGTTCTCGAAAAACACATTGAACACTGACTTTCCGTGCAACAAAGGCACCTTCTTGATCTTGCGGCCATCGCTGACATCGACGAAGGTCGCAGCTTTGTCGAGGATGTCCCGTACAATTTCCACCGGCAAACCTTCGGTAGACAGCAGGTGTTGCAGTTCGCCGTTTTTGTTGAGTTGCGGATTATTCATGCAAGTTTTACCGCTGCGGGTTCATCGAAGTATGCCTGCAAGATCTGCCGAGCGGCATATTGATCGATCAGGTATTTCTGCTTCATGCCGTGGATGCCCTCCTCGTTCAACTGCGCGCTTGCGGCAAGCGAAGTATAACGCTCATCCAGCAAAATCACCGGCAATTTAAACCGCCCCTTGAGGCGGTTGGCGAAGCGTTGGCACAGCGCGGTCAATTCGTGCGGTGTGCCATCGTCGTTGTATGGCACACCGACCACCAGAGCGCACGGTTGCCATTCTTCCAGCAAAGCCTCGATCATGGCGAAGCGTATGCCGGTCTTTTCATCGGCTATTGTGGTCAAGGGATGGGCTTGGCGCAACATGGTATTGCCAACGGCGATGCCGATGCGTTTGGTGCCGAAATCGAATGCGAGAAGTGTTCCGGAAAACTGAGGGCTGAGGACTGGGGACTGGGTGTTGTTGCTATGCGTTTTATTCTGTCCTCTGTCCTCTGTCTTCTGTCTTCTGACATCAGGCATGTCCGGCATCCTCCACCAGCGAGCTGTAATCGACCCCGAGCAAAGCCATGGCTGCTGGCAGTCTCTCTTCGGCCGGCATATCGAACAAGATATGTTCCGAAGCAGGCACGGTCAGCCAGATGTTTTCGGTTATCTCATGCTCCAGCTGGCCCTGGTCCCAGCCCGCATAACCAAGCGTGACGATCATATTGCGCGGGCCCTGCCCTGCGCCGATCGCTTCGAGAATATCCCTGGAAGTGGTCAGTGCCAGCTTGTCGTTGATGCGCAATGTCGACTCCCAGTTTCTAAGCGCGTCATGCAGCACGAATCCGCGTTCCGTCTGCACCGGGCCGCCAAAATACACCGGCAATTTCACAAGTTTTGGCTGTTGCAAAGGAATGTTGACCTGATCGAACATTTCGCCAATGGTCAGGCTGATCGGCCGATTCACCACGATACCCAACGCGCCATTCTCGTTGTGCTCGCATATGTAAGTCAGCGTGCCGGCAAACACCCCCTCTTGCATCGCAGGCATCGCGATCAGAAAATGGTGGGTCAAATTGAAATCGGGCATGTCGTCATTGTAGCCGCCCATGACTGAGGGCACAATTTAAATACAACTAAACCGATTTCTGCTAGAAAATTTACACCCAGCAAAGGAAAATACTGGTAGCATAAAAACCTGACATCGTAGGTGTCTTCGGAAGATGTATCGGGAATGCGCCGGCGCGTATCTCCGCGTCCGAATAGGCATTAATCTTGGGAGGATTACACAATGGCGGATAAATCAAACATTGGCACTGAACACGCCAAGCAATGGAAAGCCTCGGCTCTGTTGGGTGCTTCGATAATCGCGGGAAGTCTGGTCATCGCTGCTCCGGCATCAGCCAAGGTCATCGATGTACCCGCACAGTCAGGCAATGCTCCTCCTCCCGTTCAGCAGCCGATTACCTCATCCTATAATGCCGAACAAATGAAGCAGATGCAGCAAAAGATTGATTCGATGCAGAACGAGCTTAACCAGTTGACCTCCGGTTTGGCGAGTCAATCCGGCAGCAGCAGCGCGGGGATGCCGCTGCACGGCTTCATGGATGCGGACTATACGATCAACAGTCAGGACAGCAAGATAATGTCCAACCCTAATGTCCCCAATCCGAAGGGCTTTTACCAGGGCAATTTGTCTTTTTACATGACGCCGCATTTTGGCGATCGGGTACTGGCCCTGGCCGAACCGAATTTTGAGGTCGATAAATTGGACGGAAGCATCAGCGTGGATATCGAACGTCTGCAGATAGGCTACGCCTTCAGCGATGCCGCAACCCTTTGGTTAGGGCGCTTCCACACCCCCTACGGATACTGGAATACGGCGTTCCATCACGGCGCGCAACTGCAGACTTCCGTTTTAAGACCGCGTTTCCTGGATTTTGAGGATTTGGGCGGGATTCTGCCGGCCCACACAGTGGGACTATGGGGCACGGGCAAGACCAGGGCCGGGAAAGGGAAATTCACCTACGACTGGTTTGTGGGAAATGGACCGAAGATTGTAGATGTAAACACCACAGTGCAACCCGTGCCCGTAAATCCCGGTGATTATCAGACCGGCGGTCTGGATCCGAATATCGGCGGGGATGACAATCACAGCGCGTTGGTCGGATTTAATCTGGGCTATGATTTTGGAGGCATGCTGGACGGCCTGAGGCTGGCGGTGCATTGGTTTAATGGCGATGTGAACACCTATCAAGGCTCGTCAACAACCATAGCTTCAGAGCTGAGTACTAATTATCTGACTACGACTAATGTGAATGTGGGCGGCGGTTCTATAGTCTATCTGTCCAATGACTGGGAAATCATGGGCGAATATTACGGCTTTAACGACAAGGACAAGGCCACCGACCTGAAGTACAAGAGCAAGGCAGGCTACTTGCAGGTTGGCGTGAGTTTCGGTTCATGGACTCCCTTTGTACGCGCTGAACGGACGATACTGGACCAGAACGACTACTATTTCAGTGCGCAGGCCAATGGCCAGTCCTACGCCAGGCAGGCACTGGGATTGCGCTATAACATTGACCCGAAGGCATGCCTGAAACTCGAGCTGTTGAACTCGAGTTTCAAGGATGAACCCGGAAGAACTGCGCTTGCTTACCGCAGTCTCTACTTACAATACGCAATCGGCTTCTAGGCCTGAGGGGGATCGATAATGTTGAAATCAAGATTTTTCAAAATTTGCTCGGCGGCCATATTCATTTTGCTGACATCCCAGTTCGCGAATGCGGCGGGCGTCGTCGTCATTGCGAATCCGGATGTATCGGTCACCGCGGACGATGTGCGGGATATATTTCTCGGGGAAAAGCAGTTTGCCGGCAACACCAAGCTGATCGTAGTCGACAACGCGGCAATGCAAAGCGCATTCCTGTCGCAGGTCATGAACATGGATGCCGCCAAATACAACGGCATATGGACCAAAAAATCATTCCGCGACGGCTTGACCCCTCCCGCCGTGAAGTCGGGCGATGCCGAGGTGATCGAATTCATCAAACGGACACCGGGTTCGATTGGTTACGCTTCCCGCGCGCCTTCCGGGGTAAAAGTCATTCAATAACCCGGCGTGTTTGCGATTGACTCAATCGTCCGTGAATCCATGCTGCCAGTAGCCATAGCTATTGGCAGCGTTACTCGATAAACTCCTCATGCCAGAATTCATCGCGAACCGGGAGTAATAGCATGTTTGCCAAAATGAGACTGAAACAGCGCATGTACCTGCAATTTTTCATCGCGGTGCTGCCTCTTGCAGTCGTCTTCACCGTCCAGATGTTATCAACCAACGATCTGCCGGCAAGAGTTGACAAAATCATGGGCATCTATGACTTGAGCCTGCAGTCATCGGCCAGTTACAAGAATTTCCTGAATGGACTGGTCGATGCGGTCGATACCGGGACCATCAGCAACAAGACGCTGGACTCCCTCACCGCCACCAAAGCGGCCGTGGATAAACTCATGACGGAATCCCCTTCCCGAGACATCGCAACCTCGGATGAAGCCTTGGCCAAGCTCCAATCCGCGATTGCCGCTTCGAACTCGATCAATTCAATCACTTCGTTCAAATCCGACATCAATTTCATCGACACGGCGCTGACTGCCAAGATTGGAGAAATCAAGGGACAAATCTCCGAATTGATCTCTGACGATGCCAAGGCGACGCGCCACAAGAACCAGATTTCGATATATGTTGCTTTGGGCACGCTGTTGTTGCTCATTTTCATCATCCGCCGGTTGGTCAACGACGTCACCAAACCTCTTGCATCGGCCGTGGAGACCGCCCGGCATGTGTCGGAAGGGGATTTGACCAGCAATATCACGGTGCTTCGCCATGATGAAATCGGTGAATTGCAGCAGGCCTTGTTCGAAATGAACGAGGCGCTCATCATGATCGTTGGCGATGTGCGCTCGGCATCCCAGCAGATCACCACCGGCACGGACGAAATGGTGAGCGGCAACTCCGATTTGTCGAGCCGTACCGAACAGCAGGCTGCCAGCCTGGAAAACACTTCCGCAAGCATCACCGAACTCACCACCGCGATCGGGCACAACGCCGATAATTCACGTTTGGCCAACGAACTTGCCAGAGTAGCCTCGGGCGTGGCCGTCAAGGGCGGCAAGGTCGTCGGGCAGGTTGTTGAAACGATGAATTTGATCAACGACAGTTCAAAGAAAGTGGGTGAAATCATCTCTGTCATCGAGGACATTGCGTTCCAGACCAATATTCTGGCGCTGAATGCCGCGGTCGAAGCGGCCCGCGCAGGCGAACAGGGACGCGGATTTGCGGTGGTAGCGGCGGAAGTGCGCAATCTTGCGCAGCGTTCTGCAGCTGCCGCAAAGGAGATCAAGGCAATGATTGAAAACTCGGTCGACAAGGTAAGCAGCGGCACGAAGCAGGTCAAGGAGGCCGGCACGACCATGCAGGATATCGTCGCTGCGGTAGGACGCGTTACTGAAATGATGTCGGAGATTCAGGCCGCGTCGGCCGAACAGAAAAATGGAATTGAGCAGGTTAACGAAGCTGTCCATCAAATGGATGAGATGACCCAGCAGAACGCGGCATTGGTCGAAGAGGCCATGGCCATCGCCTCTTCGGTACACGAACAAACCAGAAAGCTGACCGAGGCGGTAGAAAAATTCAAGATCCCCGTCATCGAAAGCGGTCGTTGGGAAAACCGGCCCGGAAGCTTATCCTTCCAACCTGCTGGCAGCAGCCCGGCTTCCATCGAATCCAATATCAAATTGTTAACGGACTATTAGCATGGGCCCGTGCGCGAATTCATCACGGGTTAGGGAAGCCAATTACGGGATGCGCCTGATTCTGTGGCATGCCAACCTCCGGTAGCAATTGGCTGTCAGAATCTTGTGAATCCCCATACTCCATTACCGCGGTAGTTATTGATGGTCTGGCCGGCCGATACTAGCCGCCGCTGGCCGACAGGAATTCCATGGCCCGGCGCGCAATATCCTGCAGTGGAAGCACTTCGCGCACACCACCTGCCGCGATTGCCTCTTTGGGCATGCCGAACACAACGCAACTCTCCTCGTCCTGAGCGATGGTGTAGGCGCCGGACTGTTTCATTTCCAGCATGCCCTGTACTCCATCCTTCCCCATACCGGTAAGTATGATACCCAGCGCATTGGCACCGGCAACATTGGCCGCCGAGCGGAACAGCACATCGACTGACGGGCGATGACGATTCACCAGCGGCCCCTGGTTCAGCGCGACCATATAGCGCGCGCCGCTGCGTTTGATCAGCAAGTGCGAGTTTCCCGGAGCGATGTACGCGAAACCCGGCAGTACCCGCTCGTTATGTTCCGCTTCCTTGACCGAAATCCTGCACAGGCTGTTCAAACGGTCTGCAAAAGACTTGGTGAAATGCTCCGGCATGTGCTGGGTGACCAAAATACCGGGCGCATCCGCCGGCAGTTTTGCCAACACCTCCTTGATCGCTTCGGTTCCCCCGGTCGATGCCCCGATGACGATCAGCTTTTCAGTGGATGCGTATCTCCCTTTGGTGCTGGGCAGAATCGCATCCGCAGTATACTTTTCGTGGATTATCGGCCCGAATGATATTTTGCGGACCTGTGCCTGGGCGACCGCGCGGATCTTGTCCGTGATATCAATGGCATATTCTTCCATGCCCCGGCTGATGTCCAGTTTGGGCTTGGCCACAAAATCAACCGCCCCCAATTCCAGAGCTCGGAAAGTGATGTTCGAGCCTCGTTCCGTCAACGTGGATATCATCAGCACCGGCATGGGGCGCAGACGCATCAGCCGCTCCAGAAAATCCAGGCCGTCCATCTTGGGCATTTCCACATCCAGCGTCAGCACATCCGGATTGAGCACCTTGATCAATTCGCGCGCCGCCAAAGGATCGGGCGCCGCACCCACACACTCCATGTCATTTTCGCGATTGATGATCTCCCTCAGGACGCCACGAATCAGCGCGGAGTCATCGACCACCAGTACCTTGATCTTTCGTTTGCTCATATTTGCTTTTGTTCAGATAATCCTGTTGGGCATGCAGAAATACACATGCTCTTCGATCAATCAAACAATTCCACATCGCCTTCCAGTTTGGCGTATTGCAAGCGCGTGTTGTACTCGGTTTCGCGATTGATGATCGTATCGTTATGCACCTGTTTCAGCTTCTTCACCCTGACCAGCCCGGTGCTGGGAAAGAAATACACTTTGCGCGGATAGACATCGAGCAAATCCTTTGCAGCGACTGTAATCTTTTCGGTCTTGAGAAATTTCAACACGAATTCCGCATTCCGTTCTCCGATGTTGGCAACGGTGAAGCCGCGCAATACCGAGCCGCCGCCAAACACTTTTGCCTCAAAATTGCTGCGCTTCGCGCCCATTTTCAACAGCTGGTTAATCAACACTTCCATGGCGTAGATCCCGTAACGCGCCGAATCGCCAAGAGGGTTGCTCCGGTCCTGGCCGCTGTCCGGGAGCATGAAGTGATTCATGCCGCCGATTCCGCTGACCTTGTCACGTATGCATGCACAGACGCAGGAACCCAGCACGGTCACCAGAACCATCTCGCGCCCGGTGGCATAAAATTCTCCGGGCAAAATCTTGGCGGCTTGTGTATTGTGTTCGCGATCAAAATACAGGTGTGGCGAGAGAACCTCTTCATAGCCATGTTTTGCCATAGCAAATCTTTCCTTCCTGATGCACTATCAATACATATGGATCATCTGTCTGGTTGTTACACCCCGGCTTTTGGGGTTACCAGCTCATATACCGTTTTCCCACGCAACCTGAACAAGTGCATGGCATTATGAAAATTTTCCGAATGTCCGGCAAATAGCAACCCGTCCGGACGCAATAATGGCGCAAATTTCTCCAATATTTGTAGCTGGGTATTCTTGTCGAAATATATCATCACGTTGCGGCAAAAAATTGCATCAAGCGGTCCGCGAACAGACCATTTATCCCCCAGCAAATTCAATTGCCGGAAAGTGATCATGGCGCGCAATTCAGGTCTCACCCTAACAAAACCTGATTGCGCTCCCGTCCCTTTGAGAAAGAATCTTTTAATAATTCCGGCATCGAGTTTTTCAATACGCTCCGCTGGATAAACACCCGCCTCGGCTTTTGCGAGCACACTGGTATCCACATCGGTGGCGATGATGGATACGGGTGGCGTAAGGCTACCAAACGCATCCGCCATCGTCATTGCAATCGAGTAGGGTTCTTCGCCGGTTGAAGCCGCAGAACACCATAACGAAATAGGGTGTAGCCTCCTTTGCTTTACCGCATGCTCGGCCAACAGCGGGAAATGGTGAGGTTCGCGAAAAAAGGAGGTCAGGTTGGTCGTGAGAGAGTTAACGAACGCCTCCCATTCGGCCCCATTGTCGTTTTCCAGCAATGCCAGATAGTCCCGAAAATTATCGATTCCGTTTGCCCTCAGACGGCGCGCGAGCCGGCTATACACCATATCCTGCTTGGAGGGTTTGAGCGAGATGCCGGCATACTCATAAATCAATTTGCACACACGTTTGAAATCTTTCTCGGTAAATGCAAACTCCCGATCGCGCCCTTCGCCAAATTGAAGGTCAGTGCCCATAAAGGATCCTAAATACCCGAAAAGTATCAATCCAGAAACATCCGGACAAACGCACAGTTCTATAGAAATAGTGATGGGGCCTAACCCCGTCGAGAATACACATCTGTCTTGTCGCGCTGCCTTTATCTCAGTTTACACGGGCTGAAAAAATTTAGCGCGGCAAAATACACTCCTACGATTGCACGCACTGCCCTGTAATTTACCCGGACATGGTTTGTAATGTAAAAGGCGATCAGTGGCATGGTACTGCAGGAATCCTTTTCACTCAGGGCCTGGAACCATTGTCGACAATATGCCGACCTGCTCCGGCCCGCGCGGTTCTTAGTTCCACCCTCATCTTCGTCGAAACATGCTCATTTGTGCAACATGGTAGAATTTGTCCCTTTCCCGCTTAGATTATTTTAGGAATGACCATCATGTTCTCGATCAAAAACTCCATTTCCAATACCGACCCTGAACTTTGGGCTGCCATACAAAACGAAAACCGCCGCCAGGAAGATCATATAGAGTTGATCGCTTCTGAAAATTACACCAGCCCTGCGGTGATGGAAGCACAGGGCAGCCGGCTGACCAACAAGTATGCTGAAGGTTACCCTGGCAAGCGCTATTACGGGGGTTGCGAATATGTGGACGTGGTGGAGCAACTGGCGATTGATCGCGCGAAAGCTTTGTTCGGCGCGGAGTACACCAACGTTCAGCCGCACTCCGGTTCGCAGGCAAACCAGGCGGTGTATGCTTCGGTGCTCAAGCCCGGCGATACCATCCTAGGCATGTCCCTGGCACACGGCGGCCACCTGACCCATGGAGCATCGGTGAACATCAGCGGAAAACTGTATAACGCCGTCCAGTACGGCCTGAATGCCCAGGAAGAGATCCACTACGACCAGGTGCAGGCCCTGGCGCTTGAACACAAGCCCAGGATGATTGTGGCGGGCGCGTCGGCTTACTCATTGGTGATCGACTGGAAACGCTTCCGCACCATCGCCGACAGCGTTGGCGCGTATCTGTTCGTGGACATGGCACACTACGCAGGTTTGGTCGCAGCTGGCATTTATCCGAATCCTGTGGGTATCGCCGATTTTGTAACGACCACCACCCACAAAACATTACGCGGCCCGCGCGGCGGGCTGATACTTGCGAAGGCGGAATTCGAGAAGGTATTGAATTCGGCAATCTTTCCGTCATTGCAGGGCGGGCCGCTGATGCACGTCATCGCGGCCAAAGCGGTGGCCCTCAAGGAAGCGGCTGGCAAGGAATTCAAGGTTTACCAGATTCAAGTGATCGAAAATGCGCGCGTGATGGCCAGGGTGTTGCAGGAACGCGGCCTGCGCATCGTGTCCGGGCGCACCGACAGCCACATGTTTCTGGTGGACCTGCAAGCCAAGCACATTACCGGAAAGGATGCCGAAGCCGCACTGGGACGCGCGCGCATCACGGTGAACAAGAATGCCATTCCCAATGATCCGCAAAAACCTTTCGTCACTTCCGGTATTCGTATCGGCAGCCCGGCGATGACCACACGCGGTTTCAAGGAACTGGAAGCCGAAAAGCTCGCGCACCTGATTGCGGATGTGCTGGATGCGCCGGCCGACGATGCGGTGATTGCGCGCGTGACTGGCGAAGTGAAGAAGCTCACCACCCGGTTCCCGGTGTATGGAGCATAAGTTGTTAGACGTAAGACGTAAGTCATTAGTTGGTTTTATCGCCGCAACGCGGCGGTTTTCAACTTGCGACTTTCAACTTGCGACTTTCAACTGCTATCTATGAAGTGTCCATTTTGCAAGGGTCCAGACACCCAAGTGGTGGACACGCGCGAGAACGAGGATGGCGACAGCATACGCCGCCGCCGCCGCTGCCTGTCGTGCGACAAGCGTTTCACCACTTATGAAACGGTGGAACTGCGCATGCCGCAAGTCGTCAAGCAGAACGGCATGCGCAGCGAATTTGACGATGAAAAGTTGCGCACCAGCTTCAAGCGCGCGCTGCACAAGCGCCCGGTCTCAACGGAACTGGTGGACGCGGCCATAGATAATGTGACACAGAAAGTGTTCGCGCTCGGTGAGCGCGAGATCGGTTCTCGCCAGATCGGCGAGATGGTGATGAAAGAATTGCTGAAGCTGGACAAAGTAGCTTATATCCGTTTTGCCTCGGTGTATAAGAGTTTTCAGGATGTGGGCGATTTCACGAATGCGGTCGAAGCGGTGCGCAAATCCCCGGTTCGCCGAAGACCAAAAGCAAAATAGCCATGTTTGATGCTCAGGACAGCGAGTGGATGGCCAGGGCATTGCGTCTGGCGGAACGCGGCCTGTACACCACCAGCCCCAACCCGCGCGTCGGTTGCGTGCTGGTGAAGGGTGGAGAAATCGTCGGTGAAGGCTGGCACGAGCGCGCCGGAAATCCGCACGCTGAAGTCATTGCAATGAACTCGGCCGGTTCAGCGGCCCGCGGCGCAACCGCTTATGTGACGCTGGAACCATGCAGCCATCACGGTCGCACCCCGCCGTGCGCCGATGCGCTGATCGCTGCCGGTATCGCGCGCGTGGTGCTGGCAGCGCAGGATCCGAACCCCAAAGTGGCGGGCGGGGGCATTGCGAAATTGCGCACTGCGGGTATCCGGGTTGAATGCGGTTTGATGGAAGCGGCGGCGCGTGAATTGAACGTCGGTTTCTTTGCGCGTATGACGCGGGGTACAGCGTGGATACGCAGCAAGATCGCAATGAGCCTGGATGGCCGCACCGCGCTGGCCAACGGGGTCAGCAAGTGGATCACCAGCGAAGCAGCACGGCAGGATGTGCAACATTGGCGTGCGCGCTCCTGCGCGGTGCTGACCGGCATCAATACCGTGCTGGCGGATGATCCGCAGCTGAATGTGCGGGATGTAGCCGCCCTGACACGGTGGGGCGAAGCCCTTGAGTGCGGGAGGGGCGGCCAGGCGGCGGGTTGCGCATCGGAAGTCTTAATTGAACAACATACCGCCGCCGTGAGCCAACCGCTGCGCGTGGTACTGGATAGCCGGTTGCGCATGCCGCTGACAGCGCGGATATTTTCCGGCGGGAACATATTGATCTATACCGCGGTACATGACGCTGAAAAATGCGCGGCTCTGCAGATGGCCGGGGCAACAGTTTGTGTGTTGCCGGATGCGAACGGAACCGTGGATCTTGCTGCGATGCTGCATGATCTGGCACAGCGCGGTTGCAACGAAGTATTGGTCGAAGCGGGAGGCACCCTGAACGGCGCGATGCTGCGTGCCGGGCTGGTTGATGAATTGCTGTTGTATGTCGCGCCGCATTTGCTCGGCGATATGGCACGCGGCATGGTGCAACTGGGCGAACTGACGAGTCTGGATCAGCGCATCGATTTAAAATGGCAGGACATGCGACAAGTCGGGAATGACTTGCGCATCATCGCGAAGGTGGGAAATGTTTAGCGGAATCATTGCCGGCATCGGCAGCATCAAACAGGCGGCTGACCGCGACGGAGGGTTGCGGCTGGTTATCGCGACCGATGCATTGGATCTGAGCGATGTGCAGGCCGGTGACAGCATCGCGGTGAACGGCATTTGCCTGACTGTCATCGAACATTCCGCCGACAGCTTCACAGTGGATGTTTCGCGCGAAACGCTGAATTGCACCGAAGGTTTGGAAACGATAGGCGAACCGGTTAATCTGGAAAAGGCGCTGCGCCTGGCCGACAGGCTGGGCGGTCACCTGGTCAGCGGTCACATCGACGGGGTGGGCGAAGTGACAGTATTCACCGACCTCGGCGAAAGCTGGAGGCTGGAAGTCAGCGCGCCGCAGGCATTGGCAAAATACATTGCGATCAAAGGCTCGATCACTGTCAACGGTGTCAGCCTGACCATCAATCAGGTGAGCAGCAACAAGTTCAGTGTCAATCTGATCCCGCATACGGTGTCGATGACCAATCTGAAGAATTTGCTGCCAGGCAGCCGGGTCAACCTCGAAGTGGATATGATCGCGCGTTATGTGGAACGAATGATGCATGCCAAGATAGAACAAATCGGGAAAGAACAAGCCACATGACCGGAATCTCACCGATACAGGAGATCATCGAAGAAATCCGCGCCGGGCGCATGGTCGTGCTGGTCGATGAAGAAGACCGCGAGAACGAAGGCGATCTGGTTTTCGCCGCCGAATTTGTCACGCCGGAAAAGATCAACTTCATGGCCAAGCATGGACGCGGGTTGATTTGCCTGACCCTGACCGAAGCTCACTGCAAGCAACTCAACCTGCCGCTGATGGTGCGCGAGAACGGCTTGCCGCTGGCGACCAATTTTACGCAGTCGATCGAAGCCGCGACCGGGGTGACCACCGGTATCTCGGCAGCCGATCGTGCACGCACCATTCAGGTCGCTGCGGCCAAGGATGCCAAACCTGCCGATATCGTGCAGCCCGGCCATATCTTCCCGCTGCGCGCGCAAAACGGCGGCGTGCTGGTGCGTGCCGGACATACCGAGGCAGGCTGCGATCTGGCGCAATTGGCGGGCATCACACCTGCAGCCGTCATTTGCGAGATACTCAAGGAGGATGGCGAGATGGCTCGTCTGCCGGATCTGATCGTGTATGCCAAACAGCACGGGCTCAAGATCGGCACGATCGCCGATCTGATCGGGCACCGCAGCCAGCATGAGAAGCTGATCGAGCGTGTGGCGCGGCGCAAGGTGCAAACCGCCTATGGCGAATTCGAGTTGGCGACCTACGTGGACAAGACCGCACAGCGCACCCATCTGGCCCTGGTCAAGGGCGATATCCGCCATGATGCCGAAACCCTGGTACGCGTGCACGAACCGCTTTCGGTGATTGATTTCCTGGAGCAAACCGATCATGCGCACTCGATCAGCGTGAACCAGGCGATGCAGATAATCGCGCATGCACCGCCCGGGGTACTGGTTTTGCTGCATCGCGGCGAAACGGCGCAGGATTTGCGCATGCGCGCTGCCATGGATGCAGGAAGCCCGGCCTCGGCGCAATGGGACCCGCGCAGCTACGGCATTGGCGCACAGATACTGCGCGACCTTGATGTCGGCAAGATGCGCCTGTTGGCCACCCCGCACAAGATGCCCAGCATGACAGGGTTTGGCCTGGAAGTGGTGGGGTATGCAAGTCACGAATAGCCTGGTAGAGGAAAGAGCCAATGAATGAAATCGAAAGGAATCTAAAAGGCGCGGGCCTGCGTATCGGCATCGTTCAGAGCCGTTTCAATAGCGAAGTAGGCGAAGGCCTGCTGGGTGCATGCCGGGAATCGCTGGTAAAACATGGCGTGCGCGAGGATGACATCACGCTTGCGACCGTGCCGGGCGCGCTGGAAATCCCGCCGGTGCTGCAACGCATGGCTTTGAGCGGCAAATTCGACGCGCTGATCGCACTGGGCGCAGTGATACGCGGCGATACATACCACTTTGAGGTGGTGGCCAATGAGTCGGCGCGCTGCGTGGGCGAGGTACAGCTGCAGACGGGAGTGCCGATCGCGAATGCGATCCTTACCACTGACAGCGACGAGCAGGCGATAGCACGCATGCATGCCAAGGGCAGCGAAGCCGCGCTGGTCGCAATCGAGATGGCAAACCTGTCGCGGGGATTGGCATGAGCGCCGATGAAACGATCGCTGCTGAAATCAGAAAATCCCCGAACAGGAGTCCGCGCCATCGGGCCCGCGAACTTGCGATGCAAGGCATCTATCAATGGCGCATCACCTCAGGCGACTGTACACAAATCGAAAACCAGATACACGCCGAGAAAAACCTGGGGCGCTATGACAAGGAATTGTTTTCCATGTTGTTGCGCGGCACATTGGGCCGGCATCTTGAACTGGAGGCGATGCTGGCACCGCACCTGGACCGGCCGCTGGCCGAATTGAGTCCGGTGGAATTTGCGGTGCTGTTATTGGGCGCGTTTGAATTATCCCACCACCTCGAAGTGCCGTATAAGGTCGTCATCAATGAAGCAGTCGAACTCGCCAAGACCTTTGGCGGCACCGAAGGCCATAAATTCGTCAACGGCGTGCTGGACAAACTCGCACCGCGATTGCGCTCAGCGGAATTATTGGGCAGCACATCCTGAGGCGGGTATTTCCGCATGACAGAGTTTGACCTGATACGCAGATATTTCACGCGTCCTACCCCGGGCGCGCTGCTCGGCGTGGGCGATGATGCCGCATTGCTGCAGGTGAGCGAAGGCACGGTGCTTGCAGTATCCACCGACATGCTGGTCAGCGGCACGCACTTCGCTCACGATACCGATCCATTCATGCTGGGACATAAGACGCTGGCGGTGAACCTGTCCGACATGGCCGCGATGGGTGCTACGCCGCGCTGGGCAATTTTGGCGATGGCATTGCCTGAAGCAAATGAAGCCTGGCTGGAAAAATTCAGCGCGGGCTTCTTCGCACTGGCCGGGCAGTATGGCGTGGAGCTGGTCGGCGGCGACACCACCCGCGGCCCGCTTAACCTGTGCGTGACGATATTCGGCGAAGTGCCCGCACAACAAGCACTGCTGCGCAAAGGCGCACAGCATGGCGATGAAGTCTGGGTGTCCGGTAGATTGGGCGACGCCGCGCTCGCACTCGCGCATCTGCAGGGCCATATCATGCTGAGCGACATCGAATTTGCCGCTTGTGCGCCTGCTTTGCACCAGCCCCAGCCCCGCGTCGCATTGGGAATGGCATTGCGCGGTATCGCCCACAGTGCGATCGATGTATCCGACGGACTGCTCGCCGATCTCGGCCACATTCTCGATGCCTCGCGACTGGCCGCTCGCCTTGATTTTTCTGCGCTGCCGATCTCTCCGGCATTGCGCAATCATTTGCAGCATCCGCTGGCAAATCAGTGCGTCTTGTCCGGGGGCGATGATTATGAATTATGTTTTACCGCGCCGGTCGCTCACCATGATGAGATATTGGGCGTTGCCGCACGACTGAAATTGCCGCTGACCGCTATAGGCACGGTTGTTACGGGACAGGGTTGTCAGGTACTCGACGCGGCAGGCGATCCGATCAATATAGGGACCTATGGTTATGACCACTTCCGATGAATCTGTTGCAAATCCCGGCTGGCGATTCCTGTTCAGCAACCCGGCATATTTGCTGGCGTTCGGTTTCGGCAGCGGTCTTGCTCGCAAGGCTCCCGGCACATTCGGCACTCTGGTCGCGTTTCCGATATATTGGTATCTCGCCCCGAGATTATCCGATTATCTGTTCATCGCAATGCTGATTGCGGCATTTGCCATTGGCGTGCGGGTGTGCGGCGAAACCGGCAAGGCTCTCGGTGAAGCCGACTACGGAGGCATCGTGTGGGACGAGATCGTGTCGTTCATGCTGGTGTTGTTTTTCACTCCGCCAGGCTGGTATTGGTCCTTGCTGGCCTTTGTGCTGTTCCGCTTCTTTGACATCGTCAAACCGCCGCCGGTACGCTATATCGACAGCAACTGGCATGGCGGCCTTGGCGTGATGTTCGACGATCTGCTTGCAGCCGGCTATGCATTGATGTGCCTTGCTTTGGTCAGGAGTGTCTTGCCTTGAATTCAATCCGCAGCCTGGTCTCCTGCACGCATTTTTACCGGATTTTCAGCAGTGTGAAGATATTCACCCCCGTTTAAAAGTCAGAAGCTGATTGTTTCACATCCCTGCTCGGAACATCGCAGTGCCGAGCCATGCCGATACCAGTCTCCCAGCACCCAGCGCTCGCTAGTATGCCCGTCCACAACATGCAGATGACGGTTTGGGCGGTGGGTATGGCCGTGTATCAAACGCGGATATTTATATTTGCGCAACAGGCCGGCGACAGCAGCATCGTTCACATCCATGATGGCGATATCCTTGTTCTGCTTTTCTTTGTTGCTGAGCTGCCGTAATTGTTCAATATGGGCCTTGCGTACTGAAATCGGCTGAGCAAGGAATTTCTTTTGTGACTCCGGATCATGCACCTGGACACGAAAGCGCTGATACTCCAAGTCGTCGGTACAAAGCATGTCGCCGTGACTGATCAGTGTGGGCGTGCCGTACAAACCGAGCAGCGTCGGATCTTCCAGCAGTGTCGCCTGGCATGCATTTGCCATGGCCTGGCCCATCAGAAAATCGCGGTTGCCGTGCAGCATGTATACCCTGGTACCGTGTGCTGAAAGTTCGCGCAATGCGCTGATTACTTCGGCAAGAAAGGGATCGGATATATCATCGTCACCTGCCCAGTACTCGAACAAGTCCCCCAGGATATAAAGCGCCTCGGCGTGTGGTGCGATATCCCTGGTGAAATGCCGGAACGCCGCGATACTGTTCGGTTGATCGGTACTAAGGTGAAGATCGGAAATGAACAGGGTATGGGGCATAGATCAATACGGGGCTGGCCATATATATGCGGCTTGGTTCCTTAACCTTGATCAGTCCACGGCTTCGGCTTTGGTGATGATAACATCCTCCAGCGGTACATCCTGAAATCCGGCGCGGTTGCCGGTCTTCACATTGCGTATCGCGTCGACCACGTCCATGCCTTCCACCACCTTGCCAAATACGCAATATCCCCAGCCGTCCTGACCGGGGTAATTGAGGAAGCTGTTGTCCTTGACGTTGATGAAAAATTGCGCGGTGGCGGAATGCGGGTCGCCGGTGCGGGCCATGGCGATGGTATATTTGTCGTTCCTCAAGCCATTCCTGGCTTCATTTTTAATCGGGGCGTTGGTCTTCTTTTGTTTCATACCGGGTTCGAAGCCGCCGCCCTGGATCATGAAATTGGCGATCACACGGTGAAAAATGGTGTTCGTATAGAACCCGCTGTTCACATAATCGAGAAAATTCCTGACGGTGTTGGGGGCTTTTTCAGCATCGAGTTGCAGTGTGATGGTGCCCATATTGGTATGAAGTTTGACCATGGTCGGTTTACCTTGTGTTGAAGAAAAAGAAGATTGAATTGTGCAGCAGAGAAATAGTGCGAACAGCGCGGTTAAAAATTTGTTCATGTCATGCGGCTCCTTCATAAATGATTTTCCAGCGATTGTCTTGCTTGATCCAATACTGACGCTTCTTCATCCGGTTTGACAGGTTGTTGCTGCCGTAATCCTGTTCGAAGTTTACCACCACCACATCGGGTTGTTCCGGATAGGTGAACATGCTGATATTCGTCATGTTGACCTTGACCCATTGTTTCGTGCTGTTTACCAGGCGCTTCTGTTTCGCCCACGCCGGATAATCCATGTCGTTGCTGGAGAAATTGCGCGCGTAATGTTCAAGGTAGGCATCGGTGTCAAGACTGGCCCAGTCTTTGCGCCACTGTTCCAATTCCTGCAGCAGGCTTGAGTGCTCGATTTGATCTTGCTCGGTGCTCCAGTCCATCCGGTTGGTGATGATGACAGGCGTAATGCCGACCTGCAGATAGGGCGCCAGTTTTTCCAAATCGTCATTCGCCAGCACCACGCAGCCGTTGCTGTCACGCGGGGGGCGGCTGTAAGTGCCGCTGGGTGTGCCATGTAGCCAGATGCCGCTACCGTCACGCTTGTTCATGCGATCCCATTCGTTCGGGTAGCTCAGCGGAAAGGCCCCACCGCCATACATATCTGAGAGGCCTTTTTTGGGCAATTCCGCTTTGACAAAATATACGCCTATGGGAGTGCGCTGGTCGCCTGAGGAAAATTTTTCAGTGCCGAGCTTGCCGATCGTAACGTAGAAGTCGGTGACATAGCGCGGTTCGCCATCCACATTTTCATACACGAACAACGTGGAACGGCTGGTATCGACCACCAGGGCGTATTTCTGCAGCGCATCCAGCTGCCATATAAAATGCGGCTTAAGACGGGTGTCCGATTTCGACAACACGCGCTGCAGGCGCACGCGCGCCTCGTCGCGCAGGTCTTGAATCTTGTCCTGCGGCGCATTTGACGCGCTGCCGAAATTATCGATCACGCCGGCATGCGCCATCAACAAATCGCCCTTAACCAATTGTGCCAGCTTGAAATTCGGTTTGGCCCGCAACAAAGAGTCCACTTCGCTGAGTGCGATATCAATGTGGCTATTGTTGATGGCTTGCAGGCTCTTCACCAATTGTGCTTCCGTACTATCCCCCTCGGCTTGTACCATTCCGGGTAACAAACCGCACAGCAACGAAAGTATTAATGTCTGTTTCAATATGGCTACCTTGAACGTTCTTCTTGTATCAGCCATTTGTCGCCGTATCTGACCATCAGCAGGGACTTGTTGCCTGAGGCTGTCAGGTGGCTGGCCCGATAGGACTGGCGGAACTTCACGGTGGCATGCGTGCTGTCGGTGAACTGTATGGTCGCGATGCGGATACCGACTTCGATAAATTCTGGGGTGCTGACGCGATCCTTGCGTATTGCTTCCCAAGCCGCGCGGGTTTCACCATCCGGCATTTTGAAGTCATCAGCATAGAACGACAGGTATTTTCCCACATCCTGTGCGGACCATGCGGCAGCCCAAGCCATGACCGTTTCCTCGACTTCCTTGCTGTTCTCTTTCTTGACAACGCGCTCGGGTGAAGCGGCCGTTTCCGGTTTGCTTCCGGGTTTGGATTCGACCGCCAATACGACAGATGACGGTTGATCCGGCTTTAATTGCGCTGCTTCGGCAATCACCGGTGCAGCCTCGGGCTGGTTAGAGGCAGGGGCAATTTGCGCTGGCGGCTCTTTACCAGGTGTGCCGGTGGCAAACAGATTTTGTATCATTGCCAGCTTGGTTTGCGTCGCCGTGTTGCCTTGATCCAGTTGCAGGGCTCGGTCATACGCCTGGCTGGCCATCTTGGCATAGATGTCACCCAAGTTTTCGTGTGCGGTGGCGTAACTGGGATGCGTGCTTATCGCTTTTTCCAGCAATACTTTGGCTTTGTCATATTGGCCCTGATTGGCATAAAGCACGGCAAGGTTGTTGTATGGCTCGGGAAGATCGGGATAATCGTCGGTCAAGGCAGAAAATACCTTGATGGCATCGGCCGTCTTGCCTTGTTCCGTCAGTATCAACCCTTTCAGGAAACGCGCCCGCGCGTCTTTCGGCTCGCTGGCCAGATAGGCATTTACCTTGTCCAGCGCCTCGCTGCGCTGTCCTTGCTTGTACAGACTGTTTGCATCATCGATGTCGTCGGCAAGCGTGGCCAGGCTGGCGCACATCAGCAAAGTGCCGGCAAGTACCGCAACATGGCGGGTAAAATGGTTGAAAATATGCATCTCCGTTGTGTTCCGTGATGACGGGCAGGCGCGCGGAATTGTTTGAATCGAGGCGGATTCTACCAAATTAGCCATCCTTTTTCACAGTTAATGTCTGCCGTGAATGACAGATGATTTCGAGTAAAATCCGCCACGCATATCTTTTACTTTACTCGAACCGGGAAAAGTCACACATGAGCAGCACGCCGCTATCCGCTTCATCCAACTTCATCCGCACGATCATCGATGCCGATCTGGCCAGCGGCAAACACCGCAGCATCGTCACGCGTTTCCCGCCCGAACCGAACGGATATCTGCACATCGGTCATGCCAAATCCATTTGCCTGAACTTCGGTCTTGCGCAGGATTATCAGGGCAAGTGCAATCTGCGGTTTGACGACACCAACCCGGAAAAGGAAAACGAGGAGTATGCCCAGTCCATCCAGGACGATGTGCATTGGCTGGGATTTCAGTGGGACGGCGAAGTGCGCTGGGCCTCCGATTATTTTGAGCAGCTATATCAGTACGCGGTCGAACTGATCAAAAGGGGATTGGCTTACGTGGACGACCTGACGCCCGGACAGATACGCGAATATCGCGGCACGTTGACGTTGGCAGGCAAGGACAGCCCTTATCGCGAGCGATCGGTGAAAGAAAATCTGGACCTGTTCGCACGCATGCGTGATGGCGAGTTCGCCGATGGCAGCCGTGTGTTGCGCGCCAAGATCGACATGTCCAGCGGCAACATCAACCTGCGCGATCCGGTGATCTATCGTATCCGCCGCGCGCACCACTTGCGCACCGGCGACCGGTGGTGCATCTACCCGATGTACGATTACACGCATTGCATCTCCGATGCGCTGGAGGGCATCACGCACTCGCTGTGCACGCTGGAATTCGAAGACCATCGTCCGCTTTACGACTGGGTGCTGGACAACATCACGATTCCATGCCATCCGCGCCAGTACGAGTTTTCACGGCTGGAACTGCACTACACCATCACCAGCAAACGCAAACTGCTGCAACTGGTAAACGAGGGGCGCGTATCAGGCTGGGACGATCCGCGCATGCCCACCATCATCGGGATGCGCCGAAGAGGATACACGCCGGATGGCATACGTGAATTTGCCAGACTCATCGGGGTCTCCAAGAGCGACAACACCGTGGACATGGCTGTGCTTGAATCCGCCATCCGCGACGATCTGGAGGCCAAAGCCGCACGCGTGATGGCGGTGATCGATCCGCTGAAAGTGGTGATCACGAACTTTGTGGAGGGTCAATCGGCATCTCGCGAAGCGGGTTTCCATCCGCAACATCCCGAATTTGGTTCGCGCATCGTTCCGTTCGGCGAGGAAATCTGGATCGAAGCGGAAGACTTCAGCGAAGAACCGCCTGCGGGCTGGCAACGCCTGACCGTGGGCGGAGAAGTGCGGCTGCGATATTCCTATGTCATGCGCTGCAATGAGGCAGTCAAGGATGCCGCCGGCAACGTGGTCGAGTTGCGTTGCACGATAGATGCGGAAACGCTGGGCAAGAATCCGGCGGGCCGCAAAGTGAAAGGCGTGATCCACTGGCTGTCGTGCGCGCATGCAATGGCTGCCGAATTCCGTTTGTATGACCGGCTGTTCACCGTGCCGGAACCGGATGCGGACAAGGAAATCGACTTTTGCACTTACCTAAATCCCGATTCCTTGATCACGGTGCAAGGCTGGGTGGAAGCCAGTGTCAGGGATGCCAAGCCTGAAACCCGCTATCAGTTTGAACGTCTTGGCTATTTTTGCACTGACCGCCTTGACCACCGTCCCGGGAAAACTGTATTCAATCGCACGGTGACATTGAAGGACTCCTGGGCCAAAGGTCAGGAATAAGGCGCCGGGGCACCTTCATTCCTGGCGTACTTCCTTGCCCGCCTGGTCTTCTTCATGCAGAGGCTGATGTCCCCCTAGCTCCTCCAGTTTCCGGTACAGGCTGGACAGGCCGATGTTGAGTTTCTGTGCCGCAGCGCGGCGATCCCCTCCGGTCTCTTCTATCGTACGGAGAATGAGCGCCACCTCGAATTTCCGCAACTGCTCGCGCAAGGTGCCGGAGGACTGGAAGCTGTTGCCCAGCCCTGCCGGCAGATCGACCTTGGTGATTTGCGCCGGCAGGTCGGCCAGCGTGATACGGTTTCCGTCCGACAGGATGATCGCGCGGTCGATGACATTTTCCATTTCGCGCACATTGCCCGGCCATTCATAGTTCAACAACACCGCCTCGGCGCCCGGATCGAGTGTGATTTCCTGCTGGTTGGTCATGAGCCGGGTATTGCGCTGCAGCAGGAACTTGACCAGGGCGGGAAGGTCCTGGCGCCGCTCGCGCAATGGCGGCACGTGTATGTGGAACACGCTGAGCCGGAAATACAGGTCTTCACGAAATCTGCCCTGGGCGACCATCTCCGCCAGATCGCGATTGGTCGCCGTGATGATACGCACGTCCACGGGGCGCGTCAGTTCCTCTCCGACCGGACGCACCTGCTTTTGCTCGATCACATGCAACAGTTTCACCTGCAGCGCCAACGGAAGTTCACCGATCTCGTCGAGAAAGATGGTTCCTTTGTCCGCTTCCAGGAACAATCCTTTTCTAGGCTTGTCCGCACCGGTAAAGGCACCCCGGGTATGGCCGAAGAACTCGCTTTCAACCAGATTCTCCGGGATCGCACCGCAATTGACCGGGATGAAAGGACCTTCGGCGCGCGGGCTCTGCTGGTGGATGAGGCGCGCGACCACGCCCTTGCCGGTGCCGCTTTCGCCGGTGATGAGTACGGTGCTGTTGGTGTGCGCCACCTTGGCTGCCATGTGCTCCATTTCGCGCATGGCGGGGGAGTTGAAGCCGAACACTTCCTTGTTGACGCCCAGCACCAATCTGCGCAGTACCCGGTTTTCCGCGCGCAACCCGCGCAGGTCGGCCACCTTGGTCAGGCGATGCAGCAACTCGTCGTTGTTCAGCGGCTTGATCATGTAATCGGCCGCGCCCGCCTTGATGGCCTCGATCGCGGTGTCCACGGAGGCGAAGGCAGTCATCATGATGAAGGCGGTATCCACGTTGACGGTGCGCGCCTGGCGCAGCAGCTCGATACCGCTTAAACCGGGCAACTTGATGTCGCACACGGCAATATCGACATCGCCGCGGGAAAGTCTTTCCATCGCGGATTCGCCGTCACTGGCCTGATCAACGGTATATCCGGCCTTGCGCAGAACCGACGACACCACCTGGCGGATAGCCGGTTCGTCGTCGACCACGAGCAATTGCAACGATGTCATAAGGTATCGCCCTCTTCATCCTTGGGAACCGGCAGGAAGATCCGCACATTCGTCCCCTGACCGGGAACCGAATCGATCTCTATCGTGCCGCCATGTCCGGTGATGATGGAATAGCACAGTGACAAGCCCAGCCCCGTGCCTTTGCTTTTTTTGGTTGTATAGAAGGCCTCGAACGCACGATCGAGTGTTTCCCGATCCATGCCGCCGCCGTTGTCGGCCACGGTGAAACAAACCTGGTTACCGGATAATTCGCTGCGCAGCGCGATCTCCCGCGCGCCCTCCTCTCTGGAGCTCAATGCGTCTGCGGCATTGATCAGCAGGTTCATGATCACCTGGGTGAGCTGGTCGGCCACGCCATAGATCGCCGGCAACTGGCTGTCCAGGTTGAGCCGCAGGCTCACACGGCTCATGCGCTTGTCATAGCCCATCAGGCCGGAAGTTGTCCGCACCAGCGCGTTCAGATCCAGCAACTGTCGCTCCATCGGCTGTGGAGAGGCGAATCCGGAGATCTCGCGGGTGATCGCCGAAAGCCGTTGTATCTGGGTCTGCAGTATGGTCAGTTTGACGCCGCCCGCCGTTGGTGCTCGCCCCGCTTCCTGTTCATCGACCATTTCCTGCAGCACGCCCGACATGGCCGCGATCGGATTGCCGATCTCATGCGCCACGCCTGCGGCCAGTGCCCCCACCGCGGCCATTTTCTCGCGATGAAAGAATTTCTGCCGCGTGATCACCAGTTCCCTGTCCTGCTCGTCCAGCGCAGTGGCCATCTGGTTCACGGCATGCATCAGTTCGCCCACTTCGTCGTTGCGGGTCACCGGCATGAGGTTGTCGCGCTCTCCCTTGATGATACCCAGCGCCCTGGCTTTCAGCGTGTGCAAATCGTTGGTGAGCCGGCTGAAGAACAGGCCGATGATGGCCCCCAGCAGCAGCAATCCGATCAGTCCGAACAACATCGAGGCGAGCGCAGCCGAATCCCACAGCATGTGGAAACTTTCCGCAGTCGCTTTTTGTTCCCGCGTCGATTCGTCGATGTGCTTGGTAATCTCGATCTTGACCTTGAGCAATTCGGCATTCATCTGGGCCAATCCGTCCGCAGTGGGATGTTCGGCAGTCTTGATCACCGCTTGTTCAAGGCCCGCAAGATTCACGCCGGCAACAGGATAGCGCATCGTCAGCTCGGCGTTCTTCTTCTTGAGCAATTCGAAGTTTTCCTGGAAGTGCTGTATCACCACTTTTTTGTTATCGGTCTGCGGGTTCATGAATAACCCCATGACGATGTGGAAAGCGGTAGCGTCCAGTTGCCTGAGGCCATCTTCGACCTTGTAAAGATCCTGCAGATGCTCGAATTCGTTTACCAGTTCGGCCTTTTTATTGAACGTGAAAGTCGTCAGCAGAACCGCATAGATCACGACGGCGGCGAACGCCAGGAATCCCTTGACCCGAAGCGGGACCTCGGAGACGGTCTGGTTCACTGCCGGCTGTGGTGTGATCACCGGATCGATACGCGGCTGGATGGCGATTTCAGGCATGGCCAGGTTCATTGCAACTTCACCAAAATGAATGTGTTCATAGTTTCAATTGTACGCCGCATAAAGTTGTGATACCCATTTAAATGGGTGGGGTATTACTGGACAGGACAGGAATTGCCCGTAGTGCTTCGCATCATTGTCGACACAATATGTTGCCAAGGTTGCTCACGGCATATATTTGCAAGATACGTCGGGCCAGTTGTTTTCTGCGGGTGACAGGGATCCCGGTCTATTGAACGATTTTGTCTATCTCCAGTTGCACGTTGTCTTCGCCAACCTTCACCGATGCGACTTCGCCTTTCAAGTCGCCCTTTTGCGGCGTAGCGCTGCCGGATTTGGAAATTTTTGCGCTCACCGCTACTTCCTTGAAATCCGACAGCTTCATCGACGACATCATGGCTGTCGTATCGTTCAGAACGAACTTTCGCGGCAGGTCTTTGACTTGGGCACGGAGCACTGCGATGGGCATAGGCGGGCCGGACGGCGCCCTTGCGAACACAAACACAGTATCGGTCGGTAATACTTTTCCCGATAGCGCCGGACTCAGCTTGACAACAACGCCGATCTGTCCGCTCACTGCCGACGGCTGCTTCATCCCCTGAGAGGGCGGTTGTTTGCCCTCCGCTTCCCGTTCGCGGGCAGCAGCTATACTGGCGTTGACTTTTTTCACATTCGGCGAATCCGGCGGCAACAGCTTTAGCAGCCTTTCCCAATAGCTCACTGCATGAGCGTAATCTCCGGCCTGGTAAGAAGCTATGCCGATCAAATTCAGGCCCTTGATATTGTTGGGATCAATCACGAGCGCACTCTTGATAATCTCCGTAGGCTTGCCTTGCAAATTTTTGCCGTTCGCTGCCGCTAATATTTCTGCATAGTCCACCAGCAATACCGGATCGTTCGGTATCAGATTCACTGCCTTCTCATAGGCAGGCAATGCTTCCTTGTATTGCCCCATCACCGCGTAGGATCTTGCCAGCATGGCCCAGCCCTTGCCGTCATTGGGATTCTGTTGCAAACGGTCAGACAGGGACTTGATCATAGCGGCATGCTCGGGCGACATGCCGATCTCTTTTGCCGTCTGTGGCGCGCTCGAAATTCCCGGGCTGGTCCGTGCAAAATACAGTGCAACAGCAAATAGAATAATCGCAATGCCCGCCACGATCGCCATCGCCTGACTTCCGGTCATCAGGGCCATCACCCCTTTGGGCTCCTGCAGGGATTTAGCCTGCTCCTTGCGCAGCCACGGCAACAACAAGAACAGTATTGCGATGGCTATAACGACAATCAGGCCGGCCACTATCAACCAAAATGTATTCACTTGATCCCACCCTTCAATTCATGACATTGCCGCCAGCAGACCGGCTGACGGCAACGGTTTATCGACAATATGGACTTCCGCCACTCAAGATACTGCACAATAGCCAAGGATGCCTGCCAAAACGTAGTCGGCATGTTCCTGAACATACTCTCCAGACCAAATCTTACATCGTTGAAGCGTAACACGAAATCACCGAGGCGTGAAATATTGTCGATGCTCCTGGTAGGGTTGCATTCAGTCCGCAACCCCCTTACCCAGCGACAACGCACCTGCCAGCATAAACGCGATCAACAGCAACACCGCCGCATTGCCCCAACGTGCATACGGCGTGAGGCCATCATAACCTTGTACCGTACCGTGCAGTACCGCCTCCACATGTTGCGGTAATTGCTGCAAAACCTTGCCGTCTACGCCTATGATGGAAGTGACACCGGTATTGGTGGCGCGCAGCATCATGCGCCCGCTTTCGATCGCACGCATTTGGGAGATCTGGTTGTGCTGCGCCGCCGCGTTGGAATGCCCATACCATGCATCATTGGTGACGTTGACCAGCAACGTGGCCTGCGGCAGCGCGCGGATGATTTCTTCGCCGAACGCGTCTTCGTAGCAGATGTTCACTGCGACATGCTGACCGGCAACATCGAGCGGCGGCTGAACTTTATCACCGCGCGCCAGATCCCCCATCGGAATGTCCAACACATCGTTGATGAACCAGCCGAGCAAAGGGCGCAAGGGGATGAATTCCCCGAGCGGCACCAGATGCTGCTTGCGGTAATGCTGTTCTGCATCCGCGCCCAAAGAGAACACGCTGTTGTAGTAGCTGCCGTGGTCGCTTTCAAATGCGCCGATCAGCACATCACCGCCGTTCTGCAATGCATGCTCGCGCACCTGCTCGATCAGATTATTCGGCACTTCATGGCGTAGCAGCGGCAAAGCGGTTTCCGGCAAAATGACGAGGCGAGCGTTGTTCTCCAGCACGAGGCGGCGGTATTTTTCCAGCGTGCCCACCAGCGCATCTTCGTTGAACTTGAGATTCTGGGGGATATTGCCCTGCACCAGCGCCACGCTGAACGGCTCGCCGCGAGGCTTGGTCCATGCGATGGTTCGCAACACCGCACCGCCTACCCATAGCGCGACTAATAGCAACACAGCTACAAGCACGCCTCCAGAGGGCCTGGTGAGTCGGCCAAATGCAAGCTCCACGGAGCGACTACCGCTCATCCCGGATTTCGAATCACGCAGCAGGCTGACCGAAGAATAGGCCAGCAAACCCGAGCTGACCGCCGCCATCAGCGATACCCCATACACTCCGAATAACGGGGCATAGCCCGCCAGCGGACTGTCACTGTGCGCGTAACCCAACGTCAGCCAAGGAAATCCCGTGAAGATCATGCCGCGCAGCCATTCGATCGACACCCATGCTGCGGGCATGACCAAAGTTGTGCGCAAACAGCCATTCACCGGGAATCGCGCCTGCGAATATCCGGCCAGCCCGGTGAACAATGCAAGGAACGCGGCAAACAGCATGGTCGCCGGCAATGCCAGCACCATGGGCATGTCCCCATAATCGTGCAGCGCAATATAGATCCAGCTGATACCAGCGCCGAATAAACCCAAGCCAAATGCGAAACCCAACCATGCTGCCCTGCGCGGCGAACCGGCACGATGCCAGAGCGTGAACAAGACGGTGAGCGCAAACACCGGGATCGGGAAGATTCCAAATGGCGCAAAGCCGAATACGCAGCTCAGCCCGGCGAGCAATGCCCAGCCGGAATCATTCTTCAATACATTCATACAAGAATTATCACATGGTTAGTTGCCAAACCCGTTCAGCATAACCGATTCTGTTCCTGCACTAACCGACAGCCGCACCGTTCTCGAAATGCCCGATGCGACAATATGCCGCAGGTGGCAGGAAATGATGCTCTATATAATTTAACAGTCATCAATCAGCAGGGATCGAAGCCATGGGAACCGCGCATTACTCATCAAATGTCCGTAAACCATTTCGAATTGTCATCGCCGCGGCACTCGCCCTGTTGCCGCTCATCGCGATGAATAATGCTCTGGCCTGCGCGGCCTGCGGATGCACCTTGTCAAAAGACTGGGGAACCCAGGGAGTGATCACGATGCCCGGATTCACCGCCGACCTGTCCTACGACTACGTCAACCAGAACCAGCAGCGCTACGGTTCCGGCAAAGCGTCTTCGACCCAGATCGATAATCTCTGGCAGGCAGGCCAGGAAATCGAGGACTACACCGTCACTCGAACGACTACCGCATCGCTCAATTACACCAGTGACACCTGGGGAGTGATCGCCCAGCTGCCATTCCTTCAGCGGACGCACGGCACATTTGGCGATAATGGTGCCAGCGCCTCACCTTCCCCCGATTATTCCAGTTACGCATCGTCAACCGATAACGGTATCGGTGACATCCGGGTCATCGGCCGGTACACCGGCTTCTCCAGCGACAAGTCAGCGGGGATCCTGGCCGGGATCAAGCTGCCGACCGGAAGCATCGATGCAACCTTCGACGATGGTGTCACCCCGCTGGACCGCAGCCTGCAGATCGGCACCGGTTCGACTGACGTCATCCTGGGTGGATATCTTAGCGGAGCCATCGAACAATACGGCTGGTTCGCGCAGGCCACCGTGCAGCACGCCGTTGCGACCAAGGCCATCAATGGCGATGACTATCGCCCGGGTGACGCCATTTCAGTGGACACCGGCATACGTTATGCAAAATTCGGCGCCAAATTCACCCCGATGCTGCAGCTAAACTACATCCACCGCCAGCCGGACACCGGGGCAGGAGCCACTGCCCCCGACGCACTGACCGGCGGCCCCGGATCCGGCGGAACACTAGTGTATCTTGCTCCCGGCGCCTTGTACCGGATAGGCGGCGGAACTTCCGTGTACGGCTTCGTCCAGCTGCCCGTCTATCGGGACGTCAACTCGCTGCAACTGACTCCGCGTTATACTGTGACAGTCGGAGTACACCAATCCTTTGAATAATGCTGCCTGTAGGTCAATTGCGGACATGAAAGCAACCGGAATATTTTCATCATTACCCTTGCGTTCACTGATTGCAGTGGCTCTGATATCGCTGAGCCTTGCTCAAACATCCTGGGCCGGCGACGACTGGAGCTTCAAGGACAAGGACGGCGCGCAATACACGTTGTCCGCCCTGCACGGCAAATGGGTGCTGGTCAACTTCTGGGCGCCCTGGTGCCCGCCCTGTCTCGAGGAAATGCCGGATCTTCAGGCAATACAACAGCAGCGCAAGGATCTGCAGGTGATCGGCGTTGCGGTGATGTACGGCAGCCGCAAGGAAGTGATGGATATCGTCAACAAGAAATCCATCTCCTACCCCATCGTATTCGGAACCGAGGACACGGCCGGAGATTTTGGCGGGTTGGATGGCATGCCGACCAGTTTTCTGTACTCGCCATCAGGCAAACTGGTCGGCCATCATCAGGGCATCCTCACAAAAAATGATGTCGAACAGGCCATCGAACAAAAACCGGGCGCTTCAGCATTGTTCACGCGTTAATCTTTTGCCTTAACCTGCTCGTTTCCGAATAGAAAGCCTATCAGTTCATTTTCATATCCATATGCATATGTTCGTGCTCATCTGATTGGGGCCCGGTAGTCGTCAGCGATTTCACTTCCGCCGAGGTTTCAACCTTCACGACACTTTGCTCGCCGACCTTGATGCTCAGCGTCAACGGCACGGTGTCGCCTTCTTTGAGCGGGGCCTTCAACCCGATCAGCATCAGGTGATAGCCGCTCTCACGCAGATTCACGCGCTTGCCTGCAGGGAGTTCGATCTCCTTTACCTCACGCATTCTCATCATGCCGTTCTCGTTCGTCATGGTGTGCAGTTGCACAGTCTTGCATACAGGGCTGGACGCCCCGACCAATGTCGCGGACTGTTTGCTGATAATGGACAGATCCGCCCCTCCCTGATCCTGTCCGGGAGCGGAGGCGCGTATCCATCCTTCGCTGACTTCAATATCTCCTGCGTAACTTGCGAAGCTGATCAGCAAAGCCGCCGCAAACCAGCCAAAACGATTTGGATTCCTCATGATTTCTTTCTATTTGTATAAAATTGACGAAGCATAACTACTTATCTCATATGGCTCAAGCCGATGCTACCAGGTGAGCGTCCTGGTATTGTCCCTGAACAAGGCGCCGCCGGTCAGTTCGGGATTGCCGACTTTCAAGCCCGGAAGCAGATCGGACTCTTTGACCTTGTAATGCTTCATGCACATGGGACAGACCAGCACAACCGCCCCTTTGCCCTGTATCTCGCCGAGCATTTTCTGTTGGCCTTTGAACTTGGCCGACTTGGATTTGGAACCAAGGAAAACGCCTTTGTCATTGAGAAAGATGGTCAGGGGGTGCCTGCGTTCGAGCTGGTTTTTCCCGAATGAGATTGCCATGCTGGCGCGGTGCGTATCATCCGTGGTCAGGTTCACAAACAGCGGGTCGGTGTCCCCGGCGAATGCGGGTGTGGCGATAGTGCCGATGACCAAACCGAAGGCAAGCAACAGGCGCTGCAGGAATTTCATGTGTTTCTCCTTTTCGAGCGATTGAATTTCGTCGCGGACATTGTAGGGATGGAAATTCTTCCTGGGAATGCGACAAGTTGTCGCACCCCCTGTATGTCTCCACCGATTACAATCGCGGAATGAGCAGCGCGATACTTTCAGCACTCCCCGGCCACAACCAGTTAAGACGACTGGTTGCGTTGCGCGGCATCGCGGTCGCCGCGCAACTTATCACGCTGGCGGCAGTCTGGAAATTTCTGGAACTGGCACTGGACTGGCAGACGATGCTGCTGACCATCGCTGCGCTCGCCGCCATAAACCTGTTCACCTCGCTGAGATTGCGCAAGGCCGCTCCGGTATCCAGTCCCGAACTGTTCGTGCAATTAAGCGTCGATGTGATCGCTCTCACGGTTTTGCTGTATTACAGCGGCGGTTCGACCAATCCTTTCGTTTCGCTGTTCCTGCTGCCGCTGGTGATCGCCGCGGCGACACTGCCACCTCGCTACACTTGGGGCATGGCAGTACTGACCACTATTTGCTATACCTTCCTGATGAAGTTTTATGTGCCGTTGCCTGTGCAACACGGAGTATCCGCAGCGATGAGCGGCATGCATGACATGGGCAAATCGAATCCCGACATGGGCGGGATGACCCAGGATAGTATCTTCAACCTGCACGTTCTGGGCATGTGGCTGGGATTCGTGCTGAGCGCCGCCATCATCGCCTGGTTTGTGGTGCAGATGGCACAGGCGGTGAGGCAACGAGACGAGAAACTGTCTCGGGTGCGCGAGGAGATCCTGCGCAACGAACGTATCGTGGCGCTCGGCACTCAGGCCGCCGGCGCGGCCCATGAGATGGGCACGCCGTTGTCCACGATGGCGGTGGTGATTGGGGAATTACGGCACGATGTCGCTGCCACTCAGCCAGCATTGCGCGACAATCTGACCATACTCGACGAGCAAGTGAGGAACTGCAAGCGCATTCTGGACAAGTTCATGGCGAATGCCCAGGGCAGCGGTGCGGCTTCCCTGCAGACGGTGGATGAACTGATGGCGGAAGTGCTGGATGAATGGCAGTTGCTGCGCCCTGCGGCACAGTATCACTATCACGGCAGCGGTGTTCAACCTGCCCCCCGTATCAGTATCGACATGACGCTGCGCGCCGCGTTGATGAACCTGCTCAACAACGCCGCGGATGCCAGCCCGCAGCCCATCGAGATACATGCCCGCTGGAACGCATCCGACTTCACGCTGGAGATCCGCGATCACGGAAAGGGGCTTAGTGACGAGGCCGCGCTCAAGGCGGGCACGGCATTCTTCACCACCAAGAAAGGTGGTCGCGGGCTGGGACTGTTCCTGGCCAACGCGACCATCGAACGCATGGGCGGCACGGTACACTTGTTCAACCGTAAAGAAGGCGGCGCGACTACTGTACTTACATTGCCGATAGCCGGAGCGGTCGCGTGACCCGGGTAAGTGCATGATCGCGCCACACGAAGAAATTGCCTCGCTATTGCTGGTGGATGACGATGCCACCTTCTGCAAGGTATTGAGTGCGGCGCTGGAGAGGCGTGGCTTTGCCGTGACGGTGGCGCACAGCGTCGAAGATGCGATCCCGCTGGCCGAAAGCAACCCGCCGGAATACGCCGTGGTCGACCTGAAAATGGGCGGCGCGCCGGGACTTGCCCTGGTCAAGGTGTTGCACGAACTCGACCCGAATACGCGCATCGTGATGCTGACCGGATATGCCAGCATCGCCACCGCTATCGAGGCGATCAAACTGGGTGCGACACAGTATCTTGCCAAACCGGCCAACGCCGACGAGATCGTCGCGGCCTTCAGCCATTCTGCCGGTGGCAGTGCGCCGCTCAGGACGCAGCCCGCTCAAATAGAGCGTCTTGAATGGGAGCATATACAGCGCGTGCTGCTCGAGCACGACGGCAACATTTCGGCCACTGCACGCGCTCTCAACATGCACCGGCGCACATTGCAACGCAAACTGGCCAAACCTCCGCTGCGGGCTGATTAGCCCTGTTGTTGCGACATGGTACCGCGGCAGCCAATCACGTTTATTTCTCTCCGCGTTCTGGTTTGTGCTTTAATCGAGCCCGGCATAAATGTCCCGCAAATCCCCATGGAAAAGATCCGCCTGTCCAAACGCATGTCAGAGCTCGGCCTGTGTTCACGCCGCGAAGCGGATAGTTACATCGAAAAAGGCTGGGTAGAGGTCGACGGCGAGATCGTCAGTGAGTTGGGCAGCAAGGTCTACCCCGACCAGAAGGTGACGTTGCGAACTGCCGCGCGAAATACCCAGCAGCAGCGCGTGACCATCCTGCTCAACAAACCGGTCGGCTACGTCTCCGGGCAAGCCGAACACAATTACAAGCCTGCCGTCACTTTGCTGGATGAGAAGACCCGTTGGATCGAGGATCGATCGCCGCTGCGATTCCATCGCAGCCAGTTGCTGGGCCTTGCACCGGCGGGTCGTCTGGATATCGATTCGCAGGGCCTGCTGGTGCTTACCCAGGATGGACGCATCGCCAGACAGCTGATCGGTGAAGACTCCAAAGTGGAGAAGGAATATCTGGTGCGCGTGCAGGGCAAACTGGAAGACAGCGGACTGGCCTTGCTCAACCAGGGCTTGAAACTGGATGGCGAATACCTCAAGCCTGCCAAGGTGAACTGGCAGAACGAAGACCAGTTGCGCTTTGTGCTGAATGAGGGGAAAAAGCGCCAGATCCGCCGCATGTGCGAACTGGTCGGTTTGAAAGTCAGCGGACTCAAGCGCATCCGTATCGGGAAGGTGAAATTGGGGGACTTGCCGGTTGGCCAGTGGCGTTATCTGGGCGAGAAAGAGCAGTTCTGAATCGCCGCCGCGTCATGCATATCGCACCACCAGCTCCTGCAGTGTGGCCGGCCTGCCAAAGTACCAGCCCTGGCCGAAGTCGCATTTCATCTCGAGAAGTTTTGCCCTCACACCCTCGGTTTCGACCCCCTCGGCAACCACGCGCATACTCAGCGAATGCGCCAACGCAACCGAGGAGCGCACGATTTCAAGGCTTTGCGCACTAGACAGGATGGGCTCGACAAAAGCGCCGTCGATCTTGAGCGTGTCGAGTGGGTAACGCTGCAAATGCCTCAATCCGGAATGGCCCGCGCCATAGTCATCAAGTGCCAGGGTGCATCCCAATTTGATGAGCTTTTGCATCATTTCCAATGCAGATTCGGGACGTTCCACCATAATCGTCTCGGTCAATTCCAGCTGCAATTCCGCGGGATTCATATTTTGATCAATCGTGATGGCCCTCACCTCATCCGCGAGCAACGTGTTGCTCAATTGGACCGCTGACAGATTGACGCTCACGAACGGCGCTTTATAGGAGGTGAATTGTCTTAGCATGTTCCAGTCTCTGCAGGCGCGATTGATCGTCCAAAGTCCGATTTCATGTATCAAACCGGTTTGCTCTGCTATCCACAGAAAATCCTTCGGTTGTATCGGACCATCGACAGGATGATGCCATCGAATCAAAGCTTCGAATCCGGCGACATGGCCGTCAGAAAGATTGCAGATCGGCTGATAGTAAAGCTGCAGCTCTTCATGGCTTATGGCACGCTTGATCCCGTGGGCGAGGGACAACTTTTGGGTTGCTTCTTTCTTCACGACACTACGGCGTTCCAGTTGCGCGGGTTCTAGGTTGGCGACTGACGGCGCCGAATCTTCGTTTCTGTTCCTGAAGCGCTCCAATATCACCTGCAACAAATGGCGCAACACCGGATCGCATCTTTCCAGCAACCCTTCCATCAATTTGCGCGGAATGGGCACCAGCACGGTCCTTTCGACCGCCCTTACGGATGCAGTCCGCGGCTGGTAGTCGATCAGGGACACTTCGCCAAACAGCTCGCCCTTGCCTATCAACCGGATTCGATGCTCCTCCCCCTGTTTCAGAACCAGAATCTCCACCACACCCTCTTCGATAAGATAGGCGCAATCGCCGGCGTCTCCAGCTTTGAAAATCTGCTGGCCTCCGTCAAACACCTCGCGTTCGAATTCATCAAACAGCATCATTGGCTCCCTGCGCCCTCTTTGTTCCCTGAGACTGGTATAGCCAGTACGGATTGCGGCAAAGCAATCCCCCGATCATCGAACTGAACCGATACCGGAGGCTTGAAGAAAGGACAATATACCAATAAATCGAATGTGGCCACCGCAACCGGGGCTGTGAATCTGGACGGCCGTTATACCGGCCGCTCTGGTGCAAAAATTTATGAAGATGTTGTTGTTTGGTTTTTTTTTGCAGGATTTTTGCTTTCCACCAGCATTGAATACAACCTGCGGCTATCCGCGCGCAGCACGGTAAACATCAGATCACCGATATGGATATGATCGCCGCGCTTGGGCAACTGTCCGGCGGCTTTCAGCACCAGGCCGCCTATGGTGTCACATTCCTCGTCGCTGAAATCGGTACCGAGCGCGGCATTGAAATCGGCGATCTCGGTGTCAGCCTTGACGCGATAATGTCCCACGGCATCGACGATGATATTGTCTTCCTCTTCGTCAAAATCGTATTCGTCCTCGATATCGCCCACGATTTGTTCCAGTACATCCTCGATGGTCACCATGCCCGACACACCGCCGTATTCGTCCACCACCAGCGCGATATGATTGCGGTTGCTGCGGAAGTCGCGCAGCAGCACATTCAGGCGTTTGGCTTCCGGCACAAAGACGGCCGGGCGCAGCATGTCGCGGACATTGAATTCTTCCCCGGCGTAATAACGCAGCAAGTCTTTCGCCAGCAGTATGCCGATGATGTTGTCTTTGTCGCCTTCCACAACAGGAAAGCGCGAGTGGGCTGTTTCGATGATAAAGGGAATGAATTTTTCAGGCGGCTGACTGATGTCGATGACATCCATTTGCGCACGGGGGATCATGATTTCACGCACCTGACGCTCGGAAACCTGCATCACGCCTTCCATCATGGACAGCGCATCTGCATCCAGCAGGTTGCGTTCGTAGGCGGAATGCAACAAATCGACGAGCTGGTCGCGGTCTTCCGGCTCGCGCAGCAACATCGTGGAAAGACGCTCTAACAGACTGGGTTTGTTGCCTTCAGTGGAGTCCATTATGTGGTCTATTTCGTCCCATACGGATCAGGATAGCCTAATTTTAGCATCAGTGCGGTTTCCAATGCTTCCATCTCCAGCGCATCGGCATCCTTTTCGTGCTCATGGCCATGCAAATGCAGCACGGCGTGGATGGCGAGATGCGCGTAATGGGCCGGCAACTCCTTGCGCTGCGCCGCCGCTTCACGCTCCACAACCGGAGCGCAAATCACGATGTCGCCCGACAATGGTACGGCGGGAGCGCTTGGCTGGACATCATCGTATGTAAAAGCCAGCACGTTGGTTGCGTAATCCTTGCCGCGATACCTGTGGTTAATTATGCGGCCTTCTTGCTCATCGACGATGCGCAAAGTGATCCGTGCGTCGCGCCGCAGTGCGGCCTTTATCCAGCGCCTGAATTGACCCCTGTTCGGCAACCCTGGCGCTGCGCTGGCGTATTGCACAGCAAGGGAAAGCTTGTGATTCATCTTGATGTCGATACCAGCTCACCTCTCAGCGTGTGGCGTACCACCCGGGTGATATTCACCTCGACGAAAGAGCCGATCAGATCGGCCGCGCCGCTGAAATTCACCACGCGGTTGTTGTCGGTGCGCGCCGCCAATTCCTGAACGTTTTTCTTTGACACCCCTTCGACCAGGGCGCGCTGCTTCGTGCCCAACATCGCCAAAGCTACTGCATTCTCCTGTTCAGTAATGCGCTCCTGCAAACGCTGCAAACGCGCCGCCTTCACTTCTTGCGGCGTGTCATCACGCATCTCGGCAGCGGGCGTGCCGGGGCGCGGACTGTACAGATAACTGAAGCTGACATCGAACCCGATCTCGTCGATCAGCCTCATGGTCTCCTCGAACTCCTGCTCGGTCTCGCCGGGAAAGCCGACGATGAAATCTGAGGTGATGCAGATATCCTGGCGTGCGGCGCGCACCCGGCGGATGATGGATTTATATTCCAGCACCGTGTGGCCGCGCTTCATCGCGGCCAGGATGCGATCCGAACCGGATTGCACCGGCAGATGCAGATGGCTGACCAGCTTGGGTGTGGTCGCGTACACGTCGATCAGCCGCTGCGTCATCTCCTTGGGGTGCGAAGTCGTATAGCGAATACGTTCCACGCCGTCGAGAGCGGCAATAGCTTGCAGCAGAAATGCGAAGTCCACCGTATCGCCATCGTCGCTTACCCCGCGATAGGCATTCACATTCTGCCCGAGCAGCGTCACTTCTTTCACCCCCTGCCCGACCAGCTGCCGTATCTCATCTAACAGGTCGAGCAACGGGCGCGACACCTCTTCCCCGCGCGTGTACGGCACGACGCAGAACGTGCAGTATTTGCTGCATCCTTCCATGATCGACACATAGGCCGAGCCGGAGGCGGTTATTGGCATCGGCAGATGATCGAATTTTTCGATCTCGGGGAAACTGATGTCCACCTGGGCACGGCCGGTTGCGCGTCGCGCCCGCAATAATTGCGGCAGGCGATGCAAGGTCTGCGGACCGAATACAACATCCACGTAAGGCGCACGCTGCAATATCGCAGCGCCTTCCTGGCTGGCCACGCAGCCGCCCACGGCTACCAACAGTTCGGGATTGGCCAGTTTGAACGGGCGGACCCGCCCGAGATCCGAAAACACCTTTTCTTCAGCCTTATCTCGTATCGAGCAGGTATTGAACAATATGATGTCGGCTTCACCCGGTTCGTCGGTCGCCTCCATGCCCAGACAGGCGCGCAACAGGTCCGCCATCCTGTCCGAGTCATACTCGTTCATCTGGCAGCCAAAAGTTTTGATATGGAATTTTCCTGGCACGCTACTTTGAGAGGACGCTGTTGCACCATTTGGTGGTGATAGGTGGATTTGAACCACCGACCTCAGCGTTATGAGTGCTGCGCTCTAACCACCTGAGCTATATCACCGCGAAGAGCGCGGCATTCTCCGGATTTAGGCCTATCTTGTCAATCCGCAGGGAACCTTGTTCAACTCGCTTCCGGGAAAATCCTTTTGTATAGCTTGTAATTTTGACTCAGCCCCGGCATCGATTTTGTCGAGTATGAACAGGGTGGTTTTGAGTTTGCTGGCGCGCTCGCCGACTTTAGCGGATCGAACGCCTTTGGCATTCAGGACGTGGAGAAAATTCTCTGCCGCTTCGGGCGTCTTGAACACACCCAGGGAAATGGCATTCAGCCAATTCCCTTGATTTTGCACCACATAGAATTCCTTTACCCCCAGCGCCCTGAGTTCGCCGATCTTGCGATTGACCGCAGCTTTGTTCTTGAGCGGAGGGATGTACACCCAATAGCCAATATCACGCTCTATCTGGCGCTGGCTTACTTTATCGTCCAGCTGCAAGGCGGACAAAGCGGCTGTTGCGCGTGTCAAATCCGAACCAGAAAAATCACCCCATTCGAGACAAATCAACCTGCCCCGCTTGGCTTTCTCCGGCACGGCCATTTTCTGCGCAAGCGGGGAGGACGACGGAGATGGGACCGGCGCAGGTGGAACTGCAACCTGGGCTGCCGTTACGCTCGCAGGCGCCTGAACTGGCGCAGGGGCCGGGGTCGGAGCCGCAACATGTGCGGGTGCGGCTGGCAAAGTTTTTACAGGGGAATCATGCTGCGTCGGCAACAAACGGATCATGTCACTATTCAGTTCCGGCTGCGGCTGCACCCCTTGCCCGCCCCAGCCAAACCAGTCACTATCGCCGCGCTGCATAGCCGCGAATAAAACCGCGTTTGCCAGCAATAAAACCCAGAATAATTTTCTCATTGCCCGTTCAATTCCTGAATCATCAACTGCAGTTCTCTTCCTGAGCCATCACCAGCAACCCCCGCAGCACGAGATTGTCCACGATACGCGGCTGCACCTTGAAAAGTTTCCGATTGAAGTATGGCTGCAACAGCGTAGCATCCCCGCCGCTCAATACTATCTGAGTATCATCATCGTCAAGCAGAATATATTGCCGCTCGGTTGCGCCACAAATAGCCTGAATCGCGCCGCTGTAAATGGCGTCGGCGGTGTTCAGCGGGAACGGAACATATACTCCTTGTGTCGATTTCAACTGATCAGTTGCTTCAGCAAGACTGCGCTGCATCAATTCCACTCCCGGCAATATCAGACCCCCGGCAAATTCGCCCTGTCCGGACAAGGTGTCTATCGTTGTCGCCGTGCCGCTGTTCACCACCAGGCATTTTTCTTTCACGATATGCCATGCGGCGATCAATGCCGCCCACCGGTCGCTGCCAAGCTGTGAAGCGCTGGCATAGCCATTGCGCACACCGCACTGCTCCACCCGCGCTTCAGCAAAATGCGGCCGAGTGGATATGCTTGCACCGATGTTGCCGATGTTCCTCGAGACCTTTTCCCCGGCAACATTGCTCGCCCAGATCTGTTTGATGTCATGCAAATTTGCGCTTGAATTTCGATGCACAAGCTGTTCGTCAATATTACGAGATAACTTGTCCGCCTCACCGGTGGGCAAATCGCCTCTGCATAACCAGTCCTCCCCGTCCACCAGGGCCCACTTGATACGTGTATTTCCTGCATCGATCAACAGCTTCATCACGAATCACCTCAGGCCCGGACACAGTGAACTCAGAACACCGGGAATACCTCCGATTTCGATCCCGCGCTTGATGCGGCATGCTTTTTCACGGTTCATCACTTTGCACTCCCACTTCTCCCGAATTGAAACACCGCATCCCCTGTGCGGTTTCCAGGCACAGTTCTCCGTGATCGCCGACCCCTCGGGCGATACCGTCAACTGTCTGCCCATTCCCCAATTGCAAACGGACCTGCTTGTTCTGGTGGAAGTGATATCGCTCCCACTCCTCATGGAATGCGGCAAACCCGCTTTTCGTGAACTGACGCAGCACGCTTGCCAGTTCCTTGAGCAATAAGGCCAGCAGCTGATTGCGTATGGGCAATGCTACACATATATTTTCCAAAGCACATGCAGACTGGCCGATCCGGGACAACAGACCGGCGGGCAAAGTGCAATTCAAACCGATGCCGATCACCACCGTGCTGGGCCCGAGCATATCCCCTTGAGCCTCGACCAGCACACCGGCCAATTTGCCCTGATCGGTCAGGATGTCGTTCGGCCACTTCAGCTTCACGCCCTGCGCTCCCGCTTTGTCCAGTGCGCGCACGATTGCCACGGCCACAGCCAGACTCAATCCGGACAAACCATTCAACCCGCAATCAAAGCGCCATAACAGCGAAAATGTCAGCGCCGTGCCCAAACCGGAATGCCAAACCCGCCCCATGCGCCCGCGTCCGGCCGTCTGCAACTCGACCGCCAGCACGCTGCCACTGGGCGCGCCCCCGTTGGCAACAGCTGTCCCGGCCCGCTGCAGCAAAACGGTATTGCTGGAAGCTGCCTGCGGCATTATCTCGATATCAAACTGCCCGGCATCCATGCCCATCCAGCGCAGTATTTCTTCCCGTTCCAACCGTTGCCACGGTCGCGCCAGCCGATAGCCGCGGCCGCGTATCCGCTGCAACATCACGCCAAAGTCCGCAACTTCGGCCAGCGTATTGAATACGGTTGCCCGCGTCACGCCCAGTCGTCTTGCCAGAGCCTCTCCGGAATGAAATTCGCCATCCGCCAACAAATCCAGCAGTTGCCAGGTGCGCGCGTTTACCATCCCCGTTGTCATTGCGGCATGTCAGCATCCCGGCGCGGTTTCATATCCAGCAAGGCCAGAATTTCGTCGCGTTTGCTCATTGCATCCTCGTAACCCAGATCGATCAACGCGCGGCAGAAATGCTTCCCGGACAGTAGGTAACTCACCAGCGTCACGCCACGGTGCTGCCTGACACCGATCAGGCGCAACAACAGCCGTATTGTCCAGGGCATTTCCTTGACGTATCGTTCAGCGATCTTGTCGATCGGCTGGCTGGGCGAAATCACCATGACATCCACATGCCTCAGAGTGGTGCTTGCTAGCATCTCGGTGGGCATGACCGCCACCAGATCGTTGATCTTTTTCAACCTCTCGAGATCCACATCCATATTATCGAGGAAGATGCTGTCCAGCGCATGCCCGGCGATCTGCGCCAGGGTGGGATATTCATGCAAACCGTTGCGCAGTGCATTATTGGCATATTCGCTGGCGGTAACGCCGATCACCAGTACGCGTGTCGCCCCCAGGTGCAACGCGGATCCGATCGGCGCGATCTGGCGCATCGAACCGTCGCCAAAATATTCACGATTGATCAAGGTCGGCTTGAATATAAACGGGAGAGATGCCGATGCCAGCAGGTGGCTTATGTCTATTTGTGCCGGCACACCCACACGTCCCGTACGACGCCATGGAACCAGGTCTTTCGTTCCCTGATAAAAGGTCACCGATTGACCCGAACCATAGCCGGATGCAGTGATACTCAACGCGCGCAGAAAGCCCGTATCGATGCTTTCCTGGATCTTCTCGCAGGGCAGAATCTGCTCGAGAAATTCGATCAAAGGAGAATTGTCGAGCAGTGAAACCTGGCTGAGTGATTTGATCCTGATCCCGATCGCGCCCAGCAGCACCCCTGCGAACCACTTCACCGAATTGTTGAACACCCCGATGACATCGGTGCGATAGATCTGATTGGGATGAAAATTCTTCCAGGTATTGACCAGATACTGCACACCCATGCTGAAACTTTTTGCATTGATTGCGAGCGTTGCTGCATTAAGCGATCCTGCTGATGTGCCGCAGATTATCGGAAAAGGACAGTGCGAACGGCGCGGTATGAATTCCGCGATCGCCTTGAGTACGCCTACCTGATATGCGGCGCGCGCGCCGCCTCCGGTAAGTATCAATGCGACGCGTTTTTCCATCAGCTCTCTACTCGACCTCGGCTTGCACCGATTCCAGCGCGTCCTTCAACGTTTCTTCCGGCAAGGCATTCAGCGTTTCCGACAGCATCTCCGCGGCATCCATCGCCTCATCGCGCAAGGATTCCGGATCGGTGTTGGCCACCAGCACCGCAGCCGCGCCCACCACTTTGAGCAGCCTGGCACGCTCCTGTATCAGCATCTCGAGTTCCTCGCGCAGCATCGCGACTTCCTGATTGTTCATTGACATATCGTCTCTCCCTAGCGTGTCTTCACGCCGGCCACTGCCAGCGCGCTCATATTCACGATGCGCCGGACCGTGGCAGTCGTGGTCAATATATGCACCGACTTGTTTGCGCCCAACAGAATCGAACCTATGGTAACCCCGTCCCCTCCCGTCATCTTCAACAGGTTATAGGCGATATTGGCCGCGTCCAGATTCGGCATGATGAGCAGGTTCGCCACACCCTTCAGGCGAGCGTTCGGCATGGTCGCCGTGCGCAAGCTTTCCGACAGCGCGGCGTCGCCATGCATCTCGCCATCCACCTCCAGCTCCGGCGCGATCCTTTCAAGCAATTCGCGTGCGCGGCCCATTTTGCGCGCCGAGGCATCGTCATGGCTGCCAAAGTTTGAATGCGACAACAGCGCGACTTTCGGCGTCAAGCCGAACCGGCGCATCTCCTCGGCGGCCAGCAGGGTCATCTCGGCCACCTGCTCGGCAGTGGGATCAAGATTGACGTGGGTATCGCAAATGAACAGCGTGTGCCTGGGCAACATCAGAATGTTCATTGCTGCATAGACATTCACGCCGGGACGATGACCGATCACCTCATCGATGTAGCGCAAATGCCTGAGCGGCAGGGAAACAGTCCCGCACAGCATCGCATCCGCCGCCCCCATGCGCACCAGCATCGCGGCGATCAGGGTATTGTGCCTGCGCATGTTGCGCTTGGCCGAATCCGGCGTGACGCCGTGGCGCTGCATCAGGCGATGATATTCGCTCCAGTATTCGCGATAGCGCGGATCGCTCTCCGGATTGACCAGCTCGAAATGCTCGCCGGCGCGAATGCGCAATCCGAGCTTCGCGATGCGCTGTTCGATCACCGCCGGGCGGCCGACCAGGATCGGATAGGCGATACCCTCGTCCACCACGGTCTGCACCGCGTGCAGCACGCGCGATTCTTCGCCTTCCGCGTATGCCACACGCTGCGGTGCGCGTTTGGCCGCATCGAACACCGGTTTCATCAGCAGGCTGGAGTGATATACAAAGCTTTCCAGATGCTCGCGGTACGCAGCCATATCGGCGATCGGCCGCTCCGCCACCCCGCTGTCCATCGCGGCCTGCGCCACGGCAGGCGCGATGCGCGTGATCAGGCGCGGATCGAACGGCTTGGGGATCAGGTGATCCGCGCCGAAATTCAGATTTTCGTTGCCATACACTTCTTCCACTTCATCCGATTGCTCGGCTTGCGCCAACTCGGCGATCGCATGTACCGCAGCGCGCTTCATCGCCTCGTTGATCGTGGAAGCACCCACATCCAGCGCGCCGCGGAAAATGTACGGGAAGCACAATGCGTTATTGACCTGATTCGGATAATCGGAACGCCCGGTCGCCAGGATCGCATCGGGACGCGCCGTCTTGGCCGCATCAGGCAGAATCTCAGGGGTCGGATTGGCCAGCGCAAAGATCAGCGGGCTTGCACTCATTTGCTTCACCATTTCCGGCTTCAACACGCCGCCTGCGGACAGCCCGAGGAACACATCCGCCCCGGCGATCACTTCGGCCAGGGTGCGCGCGGTGGTCTGCACCGCATAGCGCGCCTTGTTGTCGTCCATCTCCTCGGAGCGTCCTTTGTAGACCACGCCCTTGATATCGGTGACGATGATGTTCTCCATGCGCACGCCGAGGCTGACCAGCATATCCAGACAGGCCAAAGCCGCTGCGCCTGCGCCGGACACCACCAGTTTGATCTTTGCGATGTCCTTGCCGACCACCTTGAGGCCGTTCAGCAACGCAGCGCCGACGATGATCGCCGTGCCGTGCTGGTCGTCGTGGAACACCGGGATCTTCATCCGCTCGCGCAGCTTGCGCTCGATGTAGAAACATTCCGGCGCCTTGATGTCTTCCAGATTGATGCCGCCGAAAGTCGGCTCCAGCGCGGCGATGATGCCCACCAATCTGTCCGGGTCGCGCTCTTCAATTTCCAGATCGAACACGTCGATGCCGGCGAATTTCTTGAACAGCATGGCCTTGCCTTCCATCACAGGTTTGGCGGCCAGCGGACCGATCGCGCCCAATCCCAGCACCGCCGTGCCATTGGTGATCACCGCGACCAGATTGCCGCGTGAGGTCAGATTGCGCGCCTCGGCCGGACTATCCACGATCGCCTCGCAGGCCGCCGCCACGCCCGGTGTATAGGCCAGCGCAAGATCGCGCTGGGTGATCATCGGTTTGCTCGGGGTAACGGTGATCTTGCCTGCCGGGGCTTGCCGGTGGTATTGCAGCGCGGCTTCGCGCAATTGCTCGTCCATTATTTTCTACTTTCGTTGCCAGACATGATTGCGCGGATTATACCGTAGGCAACCAGACAGCCCGCGCATATACATGGGCAAACCTTGTATGCACTGTGTGCTGAACGAAATTTGCCGCGTTGCGTTCGATTCTGAAAATAACCGCAGCGCGATCAGCATTTCAGTCGTGGAAAGAATGTGTTGATGCCGATGCTTGCGATGAATCTGCGGCCCCGGGCGCCGGTAACGGTTTGTTCAACGTCCGTGCATAAAGCCGTTGCGCGAAACGATTGGGATAGATCATCACCAGCAGGGCAGTGAAGGTGATGCTGACCAGCACCACCATATAGGTTACATCGCGGATCATCTCGCCGCCCGCAACCCCGTTTTCCAGCGGCAGGGTGGCCAGCACTGCAGCCGCCAATCCTTTCGGTGCCATCATCGAGGTGAAGGCGGCATCGCGCAGACTGTAACCGGGATCGCGGAAAATGAAACGCGTCAGTCCCAGGCGCATCGCATAAATCATCAACACCATGGATATTGCGCTGACCGCCAGAATCGCATCGGTGAAATGGATGGAGATGCCCAGATAGACGAAGAAGTAGGTCTTCAGCAAAAACACCGCCTCGCTGTAGAACGCCAGATCGGTTTCATTCAATGGCACGATGTTCTTGTCTACATTCGGAATGCGGTACAGATTGAACTTCTGGAAATTGGTCAGCGAAACACCCAAAGCCAGGGCCGCGATCGCGCCTGAAAAGCCCAATATCTGGGTCACGCCGTAGACGATGAATACATAGGCAAGGGTGGAGGAAATGGTGTTGGGGAAATCGCGCACCTTGCCCAGCACCAGCAGCCAGCCTATGCCTCCCAGCACACCGATCGCCGCCGCGAAGATCAGCGAGGCCAGCACGGTGCCCACCAGTCTGCCCGGCTCGACATCGCCTTGCGTAAGAATCTGCAGCAACGCGAATACGCCGACGATGCTCAGCACATCGGTCATCGCCGATTCAAGCACCAGTACGGTGGCGGGCTTTTCCGACAGTCGCAGCGAACCCACCAACGGGATGACTACCGCTGAAGAGGTATTCCCCAGGGTGACGCCAAGGATGATTGCGGCTAGCGGCGACAATCCCAGCGTAAAAAAGCCGATCGATGCAATGATGACAGCGGTCAACACGAAACAGGCGACGGCCAATAGACCGGTCGTGCCCAGTGACTTGCCCAGCACGTTCAGATCGAGCGAAGTGCCGCCTTCGAACAGGATCACCACCAGCGCGATGGTGGCGATCAGCGAACCGATCCTGCCGAAATCCTCCGGTGTGACTATGCCCAGCACGGGGCCGATCACGATGCCGACCAGCATCAGCACCAGCACATCCGGGATACTGGTCCTGCGAAATTGCAACGACAGAAAGTGCGCAAAGAACACCATCAGGCCGATGATCAAAATAGTCGTGGACATTTTTGCTTCCCGCAATTTGATGAGAACGGATTATACATGCCGATCTTTACAGCCAAGTTGCATGACCGAGTCGCATCTTCGATACACATGCTTGGCAGCCTGCCAGGCTGCGTGAAACACTATGCTAACTCCTGATCCCCGCCAGCATCTTCTCCAGCCGCTTCACCGACACGATCACCGGCGTTTTCAGTTCCTGCGCGAACAGCGACACGCGCAATTCCTGCATCAGCCAGGCGAATTCGTCCACGCGCGGATCGCTGTTGCCCTGGTGCGCCTGGCGCAGCTTCTGCCATGCCTGGGTGAGCGGCTGCATCTGCGCCATGCATTGCGCATCGCGCGCCGGGTTGCTGCGCAGTTTTTCGATGCGCAGGTTGATCGCCCTGAGATAGCGCGGCAGATGCTGCAAGCGTTCATAAGGCGTATCGGCGATGAAGCGCTTGTGCAGCAGCCATTCCAGCTGGGCGCGCACATCCTGATTCACCTGCAAGTTTGCTTTGAGCTGCGGCAGATTTTTTTGCACCGCCTGATATTCGGCGAGCACATTGCCGACCAGCCGCGCGATTTCCTGCGCGATCAGCAGCAGGCGGTTCTTCGCTTCCTTGCCGCGCGCGGCGAATTCCGCTTCGTTCGCCGGCAGCGGATCGTTCAGGCAGCAGCGCTCGAAGGTCGTCGCCAGTATCTGTTGCTGCATTTCCTGCTGCGTGCCGCCAAAAGGGGAATTGGGCATCATGAACAACATGCCCAGCCGTTGCGCATCGGGCAGGTTCTTTTCCAGATACTTCACCTGCTCTTTCAGCAGCAGCATGAACAGGCGGCGCAAGCCGCCGCGATGCGCGGCATGTGCGGCATCGCGGGTATCGAACGCGCGCAGCACCACCGCGTCGCCTTCGTCCACCAGCGCGTTGAACAGCGTGACATCCTGTCCGGCGCGCTTCACCACTCTGGTCTCGGCAAAATCGCCGAAGCTCCACGAGGTGTAGCGCTGTTCGGAAATGGCCTCGCCTTTTTCACTTGTCGCATCTGCTCGCAACAACAACAGGCGCGACGCGCGGCGCAAGTTCGGCATGCAATGGGCAAAGTTGCGCGACATGCCGAGCTGCCGGCCATGCTCGTCCACAATGCGGAAATTCATCAGCAGGTGCGGCGGCAGCTGTTCGAGGCGGAACGCATCCAGCGGCACGTCGAGCTGCTTCTGCTCGCGGATGTAGCGCGCCAGCGCCTGCAACAACGGCGTGTTCGACGGCGGGCACTTCGCGGCAGAACGCCGCGGCGAATTCCGGCACCGGCACCAGATGGCGGCGTAATTTCTGCGGCAGCGTCTTGATCAGTTGCGCGACCTTCTCCGCCAGGATGCCCGGGATCAGCCATTCGCAGCGCGCCGCGGCTACCTGGTTGATCAGCGCCAGCGGCACGGTGAGCGTGATGCCGTCATCGTTCCTGCCCGGCGAGAAGTTGTAGCTCAGCGCAAAGCTGACATTGTCTATCTTCAGTTGCGGCGGAAACTGGTCGGTGGTGATGCCCGCCGCCTCGTGGCGCATCAGGTCGTCTTTTTTCAGGTACAGCAGTTTCGCATCGGCGCGCTCCGCCTCCTTGCGCCACGCTTCGAAAGTTGCGCCGTTGTGGATGTCATGCCCGGAGAATTGATGCGGGATGCGGCTGTCGTAGAACGCGAAGATCAGCTCGTCGTCCACCAGCACATCGGGGCGGCGCGCCTTGTGTTCCAGCGCCTCGATGTCGGCGATCAGTTTCTGGTTGTGCGCGAAGAACGGCGCGCGCGTGTCGAACTCGCCGCCGACCAGCGCCTGGCGGATGAACACCTCGCGCGATTCCGCCGCATTCATCGGCCCGTAATGCACGCGCTTCTTCGGGTTGAGGATCAGCCCGTGCAGCGTGCTGCGCTCCCAGGCCACGACTTGCGCGGCCTTCTTCTCCCAGTGCGGATCGTAATAATGCCGCTTGATCAGGTGCGCGCCGGTTTCCTCCAGCCACTCCGGCTCGATGCGCGCCACGCAGCGCGCATACAGGCGGTGCGTCTCGACCAGCTCGCCCGCCATCACCCACTTGGTGCCTTTTTTCGCCAGCACCGAATTCGGCGCGATGAAGAACTTGATGCCGCGCGCGCCCAGGTATTCGTTGCTCTCCAGGCTCTTCATGCCGATGTTGCCGAGCAGGCCGCACAGCAGGGCCTTGTGGATCTGTTCGTAGGTGGCGGGTTGTTCGTTTTCGCGCATCCCCATCTCGGCAACCTGCGCGTGCAACTGCTGGTGCAGCTCGCGCCACTCGCGCAGCCGCAGCGGCGACAGGAAATTCTTGCGGCATTCTTCCGCCAGCAGGCGGTTGGATTTCTTCTCCGCCAGCGCCTGCTCGAACCACGCCCATATCTTCAGGTAGGCGAGAAAATCGGAACGCTCGTCGGCAAAACGCTTGTGCGCCGCGTCCGCCGCCTCCTGCCGGTCCAGCGGACGTTCGCGCGGGTCCTGCACCGACAGCGCGCTGGCGATGACCAGGATCTCGGTCAGGCAGTGGTATTGCCGTCCCGCCAGCAACAGGCGCGCGATCTTCGGGTCGAGCGGCAGCTTGGCCAGTTCGTGGCCCAGCTGGGTGAGTTGCCGCGCTTCGTCTATCGCGCCCAGTTCGGCGAGCAACTGGTAGCCGTCCGCGATCATGCGCGGCGTGGGCGGCTCGATGAACGGGAATTCTGCAACTTCGCCCAAGTTCCAGCGCGCTCATGCGCAGGATCACGGTCGCCAGCGACACGCGGAAGATTTCCGGGTCGGTGATATTCCACGCGCTGCAAAAAATCCGCTTCGTCGTACAAACGTATGCACACGCCGCTCATCACGCGCCCGCAACGCCCGGCGCGCTGGTTCGCGGCGGCGCGCGAGATCTTCTCGATGTGCAGCTGCTCGACCTTCTGGCGGATGCTGTAGCGGTTCACCCGCGCCAGGCCGCAGTCGATCACGTAGCCGATGTTGGGCACGGTCAGCGAGGTTTCCGCGACATTGGTCGCCAGCACCACGCGCCGCTGTCCGCCGGTCTTGAACACCTTGTCCTGCTCCGCCGCCGACAGCCGCGAAAACAGCGGCAATATCTCGATCCCTTTAGGATGATGCTTGCGCAGCGCTTCCGCCGTGTCGCGTATCTCGCGCTCGCCGGGCAGGAACACCAGCACATCGCCGCGCAAGCCGCCCGCCGCCAGTTCATCCAGCGCGGAACTCACCGCCTTGGGTACATCCTCTGCCTTGCCTTCCTCGTCTTCCTGCAACGGACGGTAGCGTGTCTCGACCGGGTAGCTGCGCCCGGACACCTCCACCACCTGCGCGCCGAAATGCCTGGCGAAACGGTCCGCATCCAGCGTCGCCGAGGTGATGATGAGCTTGAGATCGGGGCGGCGCGGCAACAATTGCTTGAGGTAGCCGAGCAGAAAATCGATGTTCAGGCTGCGCTCGTGCGCCTCGTCGATGATCAGCGTGTCGTAATTCTTCAGCAGCGGGTCGCTGTGTATCTCGGCGAGCAGGATGCCGTCGGTCATCAGCTTGACGCTGGTGTCCGGCGAGACCTTGTCGTGGAAGCGCACCTTGTAGCCGACCGCGCCGCCCAGTTCGGTCTTCAATTCGAACGCGATGCGCGACGCGACGGTGCGCGCCGCCACGCGGCGCGGCTGGGTATGGCCGATGCAGCCCAGCACACCGCGCCCCAGCGTCAGGCAGATCTTCGGCAACTGCGTGGTCTTGCCCGAGCCGGTCTCGCCGCACACGATCACCACCTGGTTGTCCGCAATCGCGCGCGCCAGATCCTCGCGCTTTTGCACCACCGGCAGATCGGCCGGAAATTCTATCGCGGCAAGGGAATCAAGCCGCGCTTTGCGGCGCAAGGCACTCGCTGGCAACACAGTTTTGACGGTCAAGAACGTCTCGCAAATGAAAAGGGGATAGCGCCCGGCTTATAATGGCAACAGGCAGGAATGTCTATATACTTTACAGAATTCGCAACCATTTTATCCGGAGCCTGATATGCCTTACGTCAACGTCCGCATCGCCGGAACCCTGAGCCGCGAACAGAAGGCCAGGATCGCCGCCGAGATCACCGACACGCTGGAACGCATCGCGCTCAAGCCCAAAAGCTATACATATGTAGCGTTCGACGAACTGCCGGATGAAAACTGGGCAATCGCCGGGAAGCTGCTCGATGAAGAGTAATGGTATACGCGGCTGTTCCCGCACCAGCGGGCTGCGCCCCACCGTGTCGCAGCCGCTACATATTTCGCTTTCAACGAATTGCCCGACGAGAACTGGGCCATCGCCGGGCAGTTGCTGGATGAGTCTTAGCACGGCATTATCCGCATATTCCAACAGGGAGATTTAAATGCCGATCACCACCTCCGCCGAATTCGTCGCCTGGTTCCGTTCCGTCGCGCCTTACATCAACGCGTTCCGCGGCCGCACTTTCGTGATCGCGTTCGGCGGCGAAGTGGTCGCGGACGGCAAGTTCGTCGAGCTGACGCACGACTTCAACCTGCTCGCCAGCCTGGGCATCCGGCTGGTGCTGGTGCACGGCGCGCGTCCGCAGATCGAGCAGCATCTGGCGAAGAACAATCTCGAAGGCACCTATCATCATGGCATCCGCCTCACCGATGCCGAGACCATGCAGTGCGTCAAGGAAGCGGTCGGACGGGTGCGCGTCGAGATCGAGGCGCTGTTGTCGATGGGTCTGCCGAATTCGCCGATGGCGAATGCCGACATCCGCATCGCGGGCGGCAACTTCATCACCGCGCAGCCGATCGGCATCATCAACGGCGTGGACATGCAGCACACCGGCAGCGTGCGCAAGGTGGATGTCGCCGCGCTGAACGACCGCATGGAATTCGGCGAGGTCGTGCTGCTCTCGCCGCTCGGCTATTCGCCCACCGGCGAAGTGTTCAACGTCACGCTGGAAGATGTCGCCACCGCCACCGCGATCGCGCTGGATGCCGACAAGCTGGTGTTCCTGATGGACACCGACGGCGTACTTGACAAAAATGGCGAATTGCTCAAGGAACTCACCGTCGCCGGCGCACAGAAAATCCTCGGCAGTAAACAAAAGATGTCGGACGACGTGTCGCTGTTCCTGCCCTGCGCGATACGTGCCTGCGAGGCCGGCGTCGCGCGCACCCACCTGATCAGCCGCCACACCGACGGCGCGGTGCTGAAGGAATTGTTCAGCGACGAAGGCATCGGCACGATGGTGGTCGAGAGCACGCTGAATATCCTGCGCGATGCCACGATCAAGGAAGTCGGCGGGATATTGAAATTGCTGCGCCCGCTGGAACAGGAGGGCATCCTGGTGCGGCGCAACCGCGAATTGCTGGAACAGGAGATCGACCGCTTCGTGGTGCTGGAACACGACCACCGCATCGTCGGCTGCGCCGCGCTGTACCCGTTCCCCGACGAAGCCGCGGCCGAACTCGCCGCGCTCGCGGTGGAAAAGCAGAACCGAGACCGCGGTTACGGCGAAGCCATCCTCAACCACATGATCTCCGTCGCCAAGTCGCAGGGCATCAAGAAATTGTTCGTGCTCACCACGCGCACCGCGCACTGGTTCATCGAACGCGGCTTCGCCGAAAGCGATGTCTCCGCGCTGCCTGCGCAGAAGAAGTCTCTTTACAACTACCAGCGCAAGTCGAAGGTGTTCGTCAGGAAGATCTGATGCTTTATACGATATTTTCGTCATCTCCTTTGCGTTAGCTCGCCACAATGCTAGCAAAAATCCAATGCCAGCGTTGTGGTGCCACATTTCTCGAAGCAGTCGGTCCCTGCGCGAAATGTGGCGGTACACTAGAAATGTCGGTCCCGCTCACTGGAGTTCAGGCAAAATGCAGCGTGGGACAAGTCGGCACAGTTGCTGACAGTCTCACGCCTCAAGGAGGCCAACAAATCAGTTACAGTTCTCCAACCGGTTCACAATCCTATGCCTCCTTGGTAAACAACCAATTGTCTATCCAAGTCAAGCCCCCCATAGAGGTTGGTAAAAAAGGCGAGCAACGAGTTATGTCCTGTGTTGTGGCCTACCTCGTCAAGACGGGAAAGATGTCAATCACTTTGCCGGCCACCGATCAGGTAGGCGAAGATGGTGTTCTTCAAATTCTTGATAATCGAGTCACCGTTCAAATCGTTACCGCAACACCCAGTACAGCGTTTTGGGGTCATGTCGCAAAGGGTAGTGCCGAAGTTCAGGTCGAATTGACTGAGGCAGTAGACTGGATTCACACCGCGATCGCTGAGAAGGCGATGTTGTACCCAAAGGAAGATAAGTCGTCCATGCTCCTTGCCGTGGATGTCGTGAATATGGGTGTGCTAGCAGGCTCTGTTCTCGGCACGCAATACCTAAAACTTTATGGTGATCCATCAGCAAACTTTGATTTTGGCGCAGTGTGGTTAGTAGGACCAACCGAGAACAATGTTTTCAGCCTCGGCAATAGCCGGTGGTAGCTCGCGTAGGGTGCAATAAGCGTAGCGCATTGCACCGGATGTTACGTCACATGCGGCGCAATGCCCGTTGGTTATTACGCCCTACCTGATAATCCGCGCATCTCAAATCTCCAGCGTCAGGCATTTGCATGATCCCCCTGACTTGAGAAACTCCGACACATCCGTCTCAATGACTTCAAAGCCGCGTTGCGCAAGCGCGGCTTTCAGTTGTGCCGATGCCTTGTGCATGATGATGGTCTGACCGATAGCAACCGCATTGCAGGCGAAATTTCTCGCATCCGCTTCCGAAACCCAGATGATGTTTGCGCCGAATGCATCGTTCAGCGCTGCCACGCTCTTTCGCGAGAACGCCTTTGCGTAGGCGATGGCCTGGCCTTGCGGCAGCGGGCAGAACGCCGTGTCGAGGTGATACCAGTGCGGATCAACCAGTTCGAGCCCCCTGACTTCGACCCCACAGCCATCAAAATCTAGCGCGGCTTTGATCTCGTCCAGCGCATGCGCATCGCTGCGGATGCCCGAGCCGACCCACAGCCTGCCCTGCGTATCGAACAGCGCATCGCCCGCACCTTCGAATATCGTTCCTTGCTGTAGGTGATGCACGCTGTAGCCATGCGAGGAAAAGAACCGCTCGAAGTGCTTTGCTTCAGGCTGTCTTTCAACATGCAGGAACGACGAAACGATGACTTCATTTTTGTGAACCAGTCCCGCGTTCGCGGTGAACACCATGTCGGGCAGTCCCACGACCGGTTCGATCAGGCAGACCGATGCCAGTTTCGTGACGATGCCATGCAGGTTTTGCCACTGCTGCCGCGCCAACGCCTTGTTCACTTTCCCCAGGTTGCCTTCCATCCAGGGATTGATCACGTAGCACACGTCGAAGAACTTCGGCTCGCACATCAGGAAACGCTTCATCGCTTATTCCAATCGCTGCAACGATCTCACGTGGGCGGGATCTACTGAACAGCTTGTGTTTCACCCCACGGCGCAACCTTAAGCAGCAACAGCATCCCGGGCACGGCCAGCGCCGCGCACAGCAGGAAGAAACTGCTCCAGCCCAGCTGATCTACCAGCCAGCCGGCCGTGGCGTTGACGAAGGTGCGCGGTACCGCGGCGAGGCTGGTGAACAGCGCGAACTGGGTCGCTGTGTAGGCGGGATGGGTGGTATGCGCGATGTAGGCGACAAAGGCCGCAGTGCCCAACCCGACACCGAATGCTTCCAGACCGATCACGAACGCGAGTTGGGTGAGGTGCAGCGCGGTCACTTCGGCCTGCGCTCCCTGCAGCGCCAGCCAGTAGAAGCCGAAGATGCTCACCACCTGCACCGCGCCGAACAGCCACAGCGCGCGGTTGATGCCGATCTTCAGCATCCAGATGCCGCCGAGCAGCGCGCCGATCACCGCCGGCCACAGCCCGGCGTTCTTCGCGATCAGGCCGATCTCCGATTTGGAGAATCCCATGTCGAGATAGAACGGCGTGGCCAGCGCGGTGCACAGGCTGTCGCCAAGCTTGTAGAAGAACAGGAAAGCGAGGATCAGCAGTGCGCTTTGCCAGCCGCGGCGGGTGATGAATTCATGGAACGGTTCGACCACCGCGTCGCGCAATGTCCTGGGCGGCTCGGCGCGGTGCGGCTCCTGCACCATCAAGGTCATTACCATGCCGGGAATGATGAACAGCGCGGTGATCATGAACACCATGTCCCATGGCAGATGGTCCGCGAGGATCAACGCCAGAGAACCGGGGATCAATCCGGAAATACGGTAGGCATTGACATGCACCGCGTTGCCCAGGCCAAGCTCGTTGTCGAACAGCAATTCCCGGCGATAGGCATCCAGCGCGATATCCAGCGTGGCGCTCAAAAATGCCAGCAGCGTGGTAAGCAGCACGATCATGCGCAAGTCATTCTGCGGCGAAAGCCCGCCCAGCATCACGATCACCACCAGCAACGCTGCTTGCGTGATGAGCATCCATCCGCGCCGCCGCCCCAATACCGGCACCACATAGCGGTCCAGCAGCGGCGACCAGAGGAATTTCCAGGTGTACGGAAACTGGATCAGCGCAAACGCGCCGATCACCTTGAGATCGATATGCTCGGTGCGCAGCCAGGCGGGAACCAGATTGAGCAGCAGGTACAGCGGCAGGCCGGAAGCGAAACCGGTGAACACGCAGATCAGCATGCGCCGGGTGAAGAGTTGTTGCCAGATCGTCATGACTGCCCTCTCCGCGACCCCTATCCCACAAGTGGGCGAGGGGAAGGATTGGCTCCCTCCCCCGCACGCGGGGGAGGGTTGGGGACGGGGTGCTTGCAGATCTATATCCCACGCTGAAAACGATACACCGCGGTGCTACCCAGCAGATTCGGCAACACCTTCACTTCGCTGTTGCCCGTCATCACGCGGCGTTCGAGCACGGTCACATCAAGGTCGTGGCAGAAGCCCTCGAAGTCATGCAAGGTGCACAAATGCACGTTCGGTGTGTCGTACCACTGGTACGGCAGTTCTTTTGAAACCGGCATATTGCCGCGCAATACGTTGAGGCGATTGCGCCAATAACCGAAGTTCGGAAAGCTGACGATGCCCTCGCGCCCGACGCGCAACATCTCCTCAACCAGAGGCTCGGTATGGCGCGTAGCCTGCAACGTCTGCGACAGCAATACAAAATCAAAGGCGTTGCTCTCAAAGCCCGACAGCCCGGATTCCAGATCGCCCTGGATGACATTCACGCCGTTGCGTATGCACGCCACGATGTTCACATCGCTGATCTCGATTCCGTAGCCGCGAATCTTGCGGGTGTCCTTCAGGTAGCGCAACAGGCTGCCGTCGCCGCAGCCGAGATCGAGCACCGACGCGCCCTGAGGTATCCATGCCGCGATCGCGGCGAAGTCCGGGCGGGCGGCGGCAAGTTCCAATGGATCGTGCGCGCTCATGCTGAAAATTCTCCCGCTATCCTGTCAAGATAAGCATGCATCACTTCGTGGTATTGCTCGTGCTTCATCAGGAAAGAGTCGTGACCGTGGGTCGAGGCGATCTCTGCGTAGCTGACGTTGCGGCGGTTGTGCAACAGCGCATTGACGATCTCGCGCGAGCGTTCGGGCGCAAAACGCCAGTCTGTCGTGAACGACACCACCAGATAATCCGCGCGCGCCGCCGAAAACGCCTTGTCCAGATTTCCCCCATACGCGCGTGCCGGGTCGAAATAATCCAGCGCCTTGGTCATCAACAGATAGGTGTTTGCGTCGAAAAACGAAGCGAACTTGTCGCCCTGATAACGCAGGTAGGACTCGATCTCGAATTCGATATCGTAGTTGTAGCCCAATTTGCCTGCACGCAGGCTGCGTCCGAACTTGTCCGCCATCGCATCGTCGGAAAGGTAGGTGATGTGCCCCAGCATGCGCGCCAGGCGCAGACCACGCTTGGGCACGACACCATGCTCATAAAAGTTTCCGCCATGATAATCCGGGTCGGTCAGGATCGCGTTGCGCGCCACATCGTTGAAGGCGATATTCTCGGCCGTGAGGTGCGGGGCAGCTGCGATCACCAGTGCGTGGCGGACGCGTTCGGGAAACGACAATGTCCACTGCATGGCCTGCATCCCGCCCAGGCTGCCGCCCATCACGCCGGCGAATTGCTTGATGCCAAGGTGATCTGCGAGTCGTGACTGGGACTCCACCCAGTCCTCCACCGTTACCACCGGAAAGCTCGAACCATAAGGCTTGCCGGTTTGAGGAGCGATGCTGGAGGGTCCGGTGGATCCGTTGCAGCCGCCCAGATTGTTCACCCCGATGACGAAGAATCTGCCGGTATCGACCGGCTTGCCCGGTCCGATCATGTTGTCCCACCAGCCGGTGTTCCTGGGGTCGTCGGCATAATGGCCTGCAACATGATGGTGGCCGGACAACGCATGGCACACGAGGATGGCATTCGATTTGTCCGAATTCAGCGTGCCATAAGTCTCGTAAACCAGTTCGTAGCGCGGCAGCACCGCGCCGCTGCGGAATACCAGCGGGGTTTCAAATGCCGCGCGTTGCGCGCTGACGATGCCTACGCTTGTTGATTCTTTCAATATAACCGTCCAAAAAATAAAACCCGACCAACTTGCGCGGATCGGGTTGATTCGCTTTAGCTGGAATGATTAAAGTGCCCCGCAAGCTGATGTCAAATCGGCACTGATGCGCAGTTTCCGTGTTTTGTGAAATGCTGTCAATGTGTTCCGGACTGAACTGTTCAGCGTTTATGCGGGCATTTCTTCTTGGTGCAATCCGCGTAGATATGAAGAGAATGCTCGCGAATCGCGAAGCCGAGTCCGGTAGCGACCTTTTCCTGGCGCGTCTCGATGGCCGCATCGTAGAATTCCTCGACATGGCCGCATTGCAGGCAAACGATGTGGTCGTGATGATCACCCTTGTTCAGCTCAAACACCGATTTGCCGCCTTCGAAATGGTGGCGCACCAGCAATCCGGCCTTTTCGAACTGGGTCAGCACCCGGTACACGGTCGCCAAACCGACATCTTCTCCGCTGTTGAGCAGCTGCTTGTAGACGTCTTCCGCGCTCAAATGGCGCTCTTCGCTGTTTTCAAACAGATCCAGCACCTTGAGCCGTGGCACAGTGGATTTGAGGCCGGCGCTTTTGAGGTGTTCAGGCTGGTCCATATGAATACCTTTCAGATCTTTGAAACATCATCTCAGAAATCGCTTGCAATTGCAAATGAGAACGATTATCATTCGTAAAAATCGCTGAGGATTTGCCGTGAAACGACTATTGATTCTTACCCTGCTGCTTCCGCTTTCCGCATTTGCGGCTGGCTTGTTGATCCTTGGCCTGCTGTTTCCGCCTGCCGCGAAAGCTGCAGAAGACGGCCAACAATCAACCGACTACAAGCTGGTGATCAAAGACCATCGATTCCAGCCTGCCGAGATCATCATCCCTTCTGGAACAAAGATCAAACTCACAGTCGAAAACCAGGATGCCACCCCCGAGGAATTCGACAGTTATTCGCTTAACCGGGAAAAGGTGATCACGGGACACGGCACCGCCACGATCTATATCGGCCCGCTTGGCCCCGGAAGTTATACGTTCACCGGAGAATTTCACGCAACCACCGCCCAGGGCGTCATCGTCGCCCGATAGGCCAATACGAAAATCAGGAGATTGCCATGTTCGGAACTGCCATCATCGTTTTTCGGGAAGTACTGGAAGCATCCCTCATCATCGGGATCCTCGCTGCCGCGACGCGCGGCATACCCAATAGCAGACGCTGGCTGGGAGCCGGGGTGTTGGCCGGGCTGTTCGGTTCCGGCCTGGTCGCCGCCTTTACCGATGTGATCGGATCGCTGGCCAGCGGCGTGGGCCAGGAAATCTTCAATGCCATCGTGCTCGGCATCGCGGTGCTGATGCTGGCTTGGCACAACATCTGGATGTCATCGCACGGCGCTGCGCTGGCCAAAAGCGCAAAGACTGCAGGGAAGAGCATCAGCGATGGAACCAGCGAATGCTCGATACTTCTGGTCATCGTCGGCATCGCGGTGCTCAGGGAAGGATCGGAAACCGTGCTGTTCCTTTATGGCATCGCCGCCTCGAACGACGGCGGACAGGCATCGATGCTGTTCGGCGGAATAATCGGCATGCTGGCAGGCATCGCGGTCGGATATATGCTTTATGCGGGACTGCTGCGCATACCGTTGCGCTGGTTCTTCACCGCGACCGGGATTCTGGTGTTGCTGTTGGCGGCCGGCATGGCTTCCCAAGCCGCGCGTTTCCTGATCCAGGCCGATCTGCTGCCCAGTCTGGCTGCGCCGCTTTGGGACACTTCTTCGGTGCTCCCTGAAAGTGGACTGCCCGGCATGCTGCTGCATAGTCTGATCGGCTATGACTCGCGTCCGGCAGGGATGCAGATCGTTTTCTATCTCACCGCGCTGATCGCCATTTTCATCGGCATGAAACTGGTTGGCCGTCCTCGCCCGAACGCCGTTAGAAAATGACCTTCTGAAAAGAATCCGCCAATGAATAAGTCGCTGTTGATTGTTCTGGGTACCCTGTTCATTGAAATCTATGGAGTTCCAGATGCATTTGCCGGAGCTGCGGATTATGTCTATACCCCCGCTGTCGAATATGGCGAGCGCGAAATTGATTTCAAGGCCGGCGCTACATCGCCTGTCGACGGGAATCGTTCGCAAGCCGCCAGCATCGGTTACGGCTACGGCGCAACGGAATACTGGTTCACCGAGGTCTACTTGAAACAAGAACGCGAAGGAGGCGGCATAGCCAACATCGCCGAATGGGAAAACAAATTCCAGCTCACTGACACCGGCGAGTATCCGGTCGATGTCGGACTCATTACCGAACTGGAAGCGCCGCTGAGCGCCAGACACGCCGTGGGAATTCAAGCTCGGACCGTTGTTCCAGACCGACTTCGGCAAGCTCCAGCTGAACGGCAACCTGCTGTTTGAGCGCGCGTTCGGAATGACGGATGAAAGCGGCGAGCCCTACAGTACCAACTTCAGTTACCAGTGGCAGGCCAAATACCGCTGGCAGCCCGTTCTGGAATTCGGCGTGCAGGGCTTCGGCGACATGGGAAAATGGGACGACTGGGACAGCAAGGACAATCAGAGCCACCGCATCGGCCCCGCTGTGTTCGGCAAGTTCGCGCTCGGCGAACGGCAGGCCATCAGGTACAACGCCGCATGGCTGTTCGGGACAGGCAACGCCGCACCTGACAACACCTTCAGGATGCAGGTCGAGTACGAATTTTAGGCGTTGAGCCGGTCCAGCAACTCGCGTATCTTCATCGGATCGTCGGCACGCAGGATCTTCTGTGTCAGCTGAGCGATCTCCGGCAGGTTGGTCGTCAGCACGCGCTGCTTGATGCTCGGCACTTGCGCCGAGAACATCGAGAACTGGCGCAGACCAAAGCCCAGCAACAGGCGCGTATACGCCAGTTCACCGGCCATTTCTCCGCATACCGAAATCGGCACGCCAAGTTTGTTGCATGTGGCGATGATGTGCGACAGCAAATGCAGCACGGCGGGATGCAGCGGATCATAGAGATGCGCGACCTCCTCATCGGTGCGGTCTATCGCAAGGGTGTACTGGATCAGGTCATTGGTGCCGATGGACAGAAAATCCAGCTTCCTGGCGAACACATTGAGTGCCAAAGCCGCGGCGGGTATCTCGATCATCCCGCCGATCTTCACCTCGCGGTCTACGGGAATGCCTTCATCGTCCAGAGTTTGCTTGGTCGCGGCGATGAACTGCAGAGTCTGGTTGAGTTCGGAAACACCGGACAGCATCGGGATCAATATCTTGACGTTGCCATAATGCGTGGCGCGCAGCAATGCGCGCATCTGGATGCGGAACAATTGCGGCTCGGCCAGGCAAAAACGGATCGCGCGCAGCCCCAAAGCCGGATTGTTGGCGACGCGCTTGGTCCCGTTCAGTTGCTTGTCTCCGCCCAGGTCGAAAGTGCGGATGATGACGGGCTGACCATCCATGCCTGCAGCGGCCGCGCGGTACGCTGCGAACTGTTCTTCCTCATCCGGCAGGTTTTCGCGGTTGAGAAACAGGAATTCGCTGCGGAACAAACCGATGCCTGTCGCGCCATTTTCCTTCACCTCGGCAATATCCTCGGGCTTTTCGATATTGGCATGCAGTTCGATGGCCGTGCCGTCCAGGGTGTTGGCGCGCGCGGTGCGCAGACGCTTGAGTTTCTTGCGCTCCAGTTCCCATGCGCTTTGGCGCAGCTTGTATTCGGCAAGTATCAGCTTGTCGGGATTGACGATCAGCACGCCCTGCTCGCCGTCCAGGATCAGCAGATCATCCTCGCGGATAAGGTCTCGCGCATGGTGCAAACCCACCACGCATGGCGTGTTCAGGCCGCGCGCGACGATCGCGGTGTGAGATGTGGCGCCGCCCACATCGGTGATGAAGGCGGCATACTGATGAGGTTTGAACTGGATCAGATCGGCGGGACTCAAGTCATGCGCCACCAGTATCGTCTCCACATCCTGGCGCGCCGGAGACGGCTGGTGTCCGGGTTGACCGAGCAACTGCTTGAGCAAACGTTCTGCCACCTGGGTCACATCGGACTGCCGCTCGCGCAGATACGCATCCTCGAATTCGTCGAATTGCGCAACCAGGGTTTCAGTCTGCGTTTTGATGGCCCACTCGGCATTGCAATATTCATTGGCGATCATTTCGCGCGGCGCAACGCTCAGCAACGGGTCGTCCAGTATCATCTGGTGCAATTCGAGGAACGCATCGAACTCGGCGGCAGCGTGCGTGGGTCTGTTGCTGCGCAGATTGGCTAATTCATTGCGAGTGGCCTGAAAAGCGGAATCGAAGCGGGCAATCTCCTCGTCGAGGAATTGTTTGGGCAGTACATAATGCACCACTTCCAATGAGGTATGCGAGATCAGGTGCGCATGGCCGATGGCGATGCCGCTGGAGACTGCGATGCCGTGCAAAGTGAAGCTCATTGAGCTCTCCAAAGACACATTGCGTGCAATCCAGGATGCAAGGAACCGTGCAGTAAGTTACCGGGGAAAATCATTCGCCTTCTCCGAAATAATCGTTTATCAATTTCACCAGCGCCTGCATCGCCTCGGCCTCATCCACGCCATTGGTCTCTATGGTTATGGTCATTCCCTTTGCGGCAGCAAGCATCATCACACCCATGATGCTTTTGGCATTCACCCGGCGATTGTTGCGCGACATCATCACGTCGCATTTGAAACGGGACGCAAGCTGGGTAAGCTTGGCCGAGGCGCGCGCATGCAGGCCGAGTTTGTTGATGATCAGCACATCCTGATGCAACACCTCAGCCTGCCATTTGAACGATACATTCACGCCCGCCTTCGACGGCGATCTTCGCCAGTTCCGGCAAAGATTTTTCAGTGCTGCAAACCACGCGCAACAGCATCGGCAGATTCAAGCCCGCCACGCCCAACACATGTTCGGCCTGGCACAATTGGCGGCCGATATTGCTGGGCGTGGCACCAAACACATCGGCCAGGATCAGTACGCCTCCGCTCCCTGCATCGAGCTGTTTGATGAGCGCCTTTCCTTCGGCCAATTTCTGTTGCGGATCATCGCCCGCCAGCACCGACAACACTTCAAGATTGGGCGGGACTTTGCCCAGAACATGTTTGACGCAATCGACAAAACTTTCGCCCAACCCGTTGTGAGTCACCAATAATATTCCGGTCACAAATCACCCCTCTTCATATTTAACCTATGACATGCACCCGCCACGCGGCGCGCACGATATTTCACAAATTCCTGTCCAGCGATATTCACGGTTCGACCTCAGCGCGCATGCTCTTGTCGGTGAATTCTATCCGCTTCTGCAGTTCGGCTGTAATATGGATTTTGCCCTGCCCATCCACCAGCATCGCATCGGACACACCCATCTGTGCGGCAGCAGCACGCCAGCCCCGCGCTCCCGCGATGAACAACGGCTTGGAATCAGCATCCGACAACACCCCCGCCCGAGTGCCACTGGTCAGCACGGTCACCGCCTGTACCCCTTGCACCGGATAACCGCTGCGCGGGTCGATCAGGTGACAGTAGCGCACCTTGCCCAGCATGAAGTAACGCTGATAATCGCCCGACGTGCCGATAGCCTCACCGTCGTTCAGATCCAGAGTCGCCAATGCTCCGGACTTGCGCGGATGCTGGATACCGACGCGCCACGGACGATCGCCATGCCGGCCCAACGCCAGGATATTTCCGCCGATGTTGATCAGCGCGTTGTGGATGCCCCGGTTGCGCAGCAACTCGGCGGCACGATCCAGTGCATAACCTTTGGCATAACCGCCCAGATCCACCTGAACGAATCTGTTTTTGCTCTCCGCTCTGCCGCGCACGATAGCGATGTCGCTCATTTGCGGATTGGCTGCAACCCATTTTGCGACTGACTTCCCGTCCGGCAGCACGGGCTTGAATTCGTCTGCATGGAATCCCCATAACTGCACCAATCCGCCGATAGCCGGATTGAACAAGCCTTGGGACCGTAGTGAAAGCTGCGTGGCATCTTGCAGGATCGCAACCAGTTCTGGAGAGACGGCATCGCTTTCCCCTTTTGCGAATGCCTTGTTCATGCCGCTGAGTTCGCTTGGCTTCCACGCATGCAACATGTCGTGCAAGCGCTGAAATTCCTGCATCACATCGCTCACCGCCCGCTTGGCGCGCGGTTCGGGTTCGCCATATACGCTCACCTCTACCAGCGTACCGAACACATAACCCTGTTCCTGATACAGCGGTTCCTTGCCTTCGCATGATGCCAGCAACAAAATCGCAATGATTGCAATAAGACGGGTCGCCATGGGCTATTACGGATTTTCGGCAGCCTCGATCTCCAGCGCAGCAGCCAGCAATGCCAGGCGCGCCACCACGCCGTAAGCATAGAATCGGTTGGGCGTGTCGTCCGGTCCGCGCTCCGGATTGGGCAGCGAACAATGGGTCTCGAAGGCGAGCGGCATGAAATGCATTCCCGGAGCGTTCAGGTTTTCGTCCACGCCTCGGGTGGTATGCACGCGGTAGAATCCGCCGACCACGTAGTGATCGATCATGTATATCACCGGCTCGGCAACCGCCTCGTTGATCTGTTCAAAGGTATACACACCCTCCTGTATCAGCACATCAGAGACTGCCAGGCCCTCCTTCACCACCGCCATCTTGTTGCGTTGCTTGCGGTTCAGGCCGATGATCTCGCTGGCATCCTTCACCGTCATGATGCCCATGCCGTAGGTTCCCGCATCGGCCTTGACGATGACAAATGGATCATTATTCACGCCATATTCGGCATATTTGGCTCGCACTTTCTGCAGCACGACATCCACTTGCGCGGCCAGACATTCCTCACCGACACGTTCCTGAAAATTGACCTGGTCGCATTTGGCAAAATACGGGTCGATCAGCCACGGGTCGATGCCGATCAACCCGGAAAATTCATTCGCCACGCGGTCATATGCCGTGAAATGCTGCGACTTCCGCCGTGCATACCAGCCGACCGAAAGCGGCGGAAATACCGACTGTTCAAGATTTTTCAGTATGTCCGGCGCACCTGCCGACAAATCATTATTGAGCAGCACCACGCATGGATCGAAATCCGCCAGGCCCAGCCGGTTGCCGGTACGCACCAACGGTTCCAGTGTCAGCGAGCCGCCATTGGGCAATTGAATCTCCGTGGCTGCGGTGACCTCCGGCAACAGACTGCCGATGCGTACGCGCATACCCGCCTGTTTGAGAATCAACACGATCTGCGCCACGTTCTGCAGATAATACATATTGCGTGTGTGGTTCTCCGGTATCAGCAATACGCCGCGTGCTTCCGGGCAGATCTTCTCCACCGCGCTCTGCATGGCCAGTACGCACAGCGGGAGAAAATCAGGGTTGAGATTATTGAAGCCCCCGGGAAACAGATTGGTGTCCACCGGGGCCAGCTTGAATCCGCTGTTGCGCAAATCCACTGAAGCGTAAAATGGCACGGCATGTTCGAGCCATTGTGAGCGAAACCAATGCTCAATGGTCGGCATTGCATCAAGAAACCGCCTTTCCAGTTCATGCAGCGGGCCGGTCATTGCGGTAGTTAGATGGGGAACCATAATTGCCCTGAAAAGAATCGACTCGGCACATTCTAGCCGATAGCCGCCAACTCCGTAAAAGTCCGCGACTCGTTGCCTATGTATCTGGACATCTACTGCAAGAAAGTTGTCACTCAAACGCGCGGCATCGAACAATATCTAGCGGCGCAACGAATTCACTTGCAACATCTTGTCGGCCTTTCCGGAAAGCGGATGACAGCCTCTGATTCCGAGGCGTATTTCAAGTGCGCAAAAAAGCCGGCTTGCGCCGGCTTTTGCAAAGTCAGCAGGGTGTCTACTTGTCCAACGCCAGAATGAATTGAACCAATTGCTTGATGTCGTTCTGCTTCTTGCCTGCTGCATCGATGGCAGGCATAGGCACTTTACCCCACACACCGCCGCCCCCTTTGGATACTTTGGAAATCAGCATCGCTTCGGCTTTCGGATCGCCCTTGTATTTTTTTGAAACGTCCATCCATGCCGGACCGACTATCTTCTTGTCAATCGAATGACAAGCGGCACATCCGAGCTTTTTTGCCAAATCCGGCATATCGGTTGCCATTGCGCTGCCCGCAACCATCAATCCTGCTGCTGCCATGCTTACAATAAAAGATTTCATGATTTCTCCATAATGTGTCGAGTTACGCTACAAGCCGAAGCTAAGGGATAAATCCAATATCGAATGATCCCGCTTTTTTGAATTCTATACCTCTCATTCTGCGATAACAATGACCCGAAAGGGGGAGGCAGGCATTTGAATGCTGTGCGGCTTCTTGTCTGGCGATTTTTTTCGGAAACCAGCATTTGATGTTGCATGGATTCATTCAACCGGGTTCGATTACGCCTTTTGAATATCCCCGAATTTTATTCCGCGCGCTTGCCACTGATCTTGCGCATCAATTCCATTTCTTCATGCGGAGTAAGATCCTGTTCATTGACCCGGTTAAACAGCAACCACAGTATCGAGCCGTTGAACAGCACAAAAACCACCTCAAGATAGAGTATCGGCGTGACAATGGTGAGCATGGGTCCCGCCAGGAAAATAAAATAGAACCCCTCGAAAGTGGGCAACAGCGCGCTGGTGACAGCATAGAAAAACTGGAATGGGGGAAACAGAATGATGATTGTCAGATTAGCCGCCATCACCAATAGAATAGTGTTCTGGTAATTGAACCTTTCCCTGGTCCCGATGGAGTTCTTATCATCGCGCAACAGCAGCCAGGCAATCCCGACATTCGCCAGCAAAACCACGATTTCGAGAAACAACATATTGCCGTTGATCACTTCATTGACTGCGCGGGCAAATCTGAAATGAAAACCGGCGAATATGAGTGCTTTGGTATCGGTAGATGAAAAGGAATCGAATGGTGGGAACAGCCACAGCACCGACAGATTGAATGCCCCCAACCCCAATGCAATTTTTTGTCTCAGGTTCAAGATGCCCCTACGTAGCAACTGATGGAAAATGCCTGCAGCCAAGCGGTCCCAAAATAACGGGCTTAACCTTGTTGTTTGCCGACCGTTCGCCGGTCCGGAGTCTTTCTGCGTTCGGTAAGAATCAGTCCGCCCATCTTCCCCATGGTCAGCCATGGCCCGTTCGCCCCAAACGGATTTGCTTTGCGGCGGTCATGCCCGGTTCTCATGTCCATATTTCTTTGCCGTTCGACAAATTCGTATATTTGCATTAACACTGACTATTCGCCTTTGGCATAAATTTGTTGAGTGTGACCTGGATAATAACCAAGCGTGACCTTGTTCTTGGCTTTTTTGACACTCGACTTCATGGTTGGTTTAAACCCGATCTCGGCAAAATATCCTCCCCGCTCAGATTATCAATCTTATAACCGCCAATATACCGTGAAAGATCGCCGGGCGGTGTTAAAATCGCGCTCCAATTTTTTCCATTGCCGATTCTACATGCTTTCCACCGCCAACATCACCATGCAGTTCGGGGCCAAACCCCTGTTTGAGAACGTCTCGGTAAAATTCGGCGATGGCAACCGCTACGGCCTGATCGGCGCAAATGGCTGCGGCAAGACCACATTCATGAAGATCCTGGGCGGCGACCTGGACCAGAGTTCCGGCGAGGTGATGCTGGACAAGGATGAGCGGCTCGGCAAGTTGCGCCAGGACCAGTTCGCCTTCGAAGACATGCGCGTGCTGGATGTGGTGATGATGGGCCACACCGAGATGTGGGCGGCGATGGCGGAACGCGATGCGATCTATGCCAACCCCGATGCGAGCGAGGAAGACTACATGCGCGCCGCAGACCTGGAAGCTGAGTTTGCCGAATACGATGGTTACACCGCAGAACCGCGAGCAGGTGAATTGCTGCTCGGTGTGGGCATCGCCATCGAATTGCACAACGGCCCGATGAGTGTGGTCGCACCCGGTTTCAAGCTGCGCGTCTTGCTGGCGCAGGCGCTGTTTTCCGATCCGGACATTCTGTTGCTCGATGAACCCACCAACAACCTGGATATCAATACCATCCGCTGGCTGGAAGAGATACTGAATGCGCGCAAATCGACCATGGTGATCATCTCACACGACCGCCATTTCCTGAACAGCGTGTGCACCCACATGGCCGATCTCGACTACGGCAAGATCACCGTTTACCCCGGCAACTACGACGATTACATGCTGGCTTCCACGCAGGCGCGCGCGCAGCAAGCGGCAGACAACGCCAAGGCAAAGGAAAAGGTCGCCGAGCTGAAGGCCTTCGTGGCGCGCTTCTCGGCCAATGCATCCAAGGCCAGGCAGGCCACCTCCCGCGCGCGCCAGATCGACAAGATCAAGATCGAGGACATCAAGCCGTCCAGCCGGCAGTATCCGTTCATCCGTTTCGAATTCGACGAGCGCGAAAAGCTCCACCGCACCGCTGTGGAAGTGCAGAAGATGGCCAAGGGTTTCGACAAGGTGCTGTTCACCAATGTGAACTTTCGCATCGATGCCGGCGAGAAGGTCGCCATCATCGGCCCGAACGGCATTGGCAAGACCACGCTGCTGCGCTGCCTGGCCGGCGATCTGCAACCCGACACCGGCACCATCAAGTGGACGGACAAGGCCAAGCTCGGCTACTACGCGCAGGACCACGCGCACGAGTTCGCCGAAGACAAACCGATGATGGACTGGATGGCATATTGGCGCGGACCGAACGATGATGACCAGGCGGTGCGCGGCACGCTGGGACGCCTGCTGTTCTCCGGGGACGATGCCAAGAAACGCGTGAAGGTGCTGTCAGGCGGCGAAAAGGGGCGCATGATATTCGGCAAGCTGATGCTGCAACGCCCCAACGTATTGCTGATGGATGAACCGACCAACCACATGGACATGGAATCCATCGAGTCGCTCAACACCGCTCTGCTGGAATACAAAGGCACGCTGATATTCGTCAGCCATGACCGCGAATTCGTGAGTTCCCTTGCAACACGCATCTTCGAGATCTCATCAAAGGGAGTCACTGACTACCATGGCAACTATGAAGAGTATCTGCGCGACCAGGGAATGGCGTTGTAAACCTTGTCGCGCGGTTTGCGCTACCACGCGGTAGTTCGCGTATTAGAACGCGGGAACAACACGATCGCATTCACACAGGCAAGGATGCAACTCGCGCAGCGAGTCCGATTTTCCCCGAGACTGGATGCGACAACCGGCATTGCCGCCCCTGAGCCTGAGACATGCATACTCATGTGTCCTCCCTGAGGAGCGTATCGTATACGGCTGCTCATCGGAACGAAGGTAAATATGTGCCTTCCCGCAACTGACGCAGCTGGTGCACATAGACAGTGCGCTACGCATGTATTTGGTGCGTACGGGTCAGCGGCGCTGCCAGTTTCGCAATCACGCCAAGCAGAACGGAAATTTTGGTACACACCCGCGACCCGCCAGCAAACTGACAATTAACCGCAGTTTTATACAACATTCGGACGGGTAATATGCGACAAAACCAACTGGGGAAGAGCGAAATTTGACTGGGCATGAAATTTGCTGATTGACATTGTGGTGAATTCATAAGGATGAGTGAAAAATAATCTGATTTGCACCCACACACGGCAAAGATTGTTTATAGCCCATACGGTAATGAAATTGACTGACACGCAACACGGGAACCTTGCATCGCCCATGCACATGATGGGCGATCTGATGATTCCCGATGAACGGATCATGAAAGCGCTGTACAACAGCGGACTGGTGGAAAATTTACGTGGGTCCGAAATCAGTGTATTGGCTGAACTCATCACCGTTCAATACTTTGAGGTTAAGGAGTTTGCTGTCGAACTGTACGATCATCAATTGAAAGAAGCGTTGATGATCCTGGTCGATGGTGAAATCGAAGTAAGCGCCGTGGTAAACAATGAACCGGTTCTATTGAATCTTGAAACCCCGGGAGATCTGGCCAGAGTCATCAGTTTTGTGGGTGGCAACCTGATGAATGTCAGTGCCTCCATTAAAGTCAAAAAGAATAGTGCTGTCCTGTTATTGCAACGCACCAAGCTGGAATCCCTGCTGAAGTCTCATCCTTCAATTGTGTATTGCGTGATGCGCAATCTGGTCAGGCATGTGCACGGTGTGGCACGGCGCAAGGACGCCGAGAAGGAACAGCTGACCAACTATTTTTTTCGCATGAACGGGCGTTATTGACGACCCTGCAATAGAAGCATAGCCCGTTACAGGCATTTCACCACTTCACGCTTGAAGATCTAAAACCCGGAAATTTAGCTTTAACGCCGCAATCGCAATCATTCACTTGAGGTCAAACATGAACAGAAAAGAACTGATCGCCGCGTTGGCCGCCAAAACCGGCAACACCAAAGCAGATGCGGATCGCAACGTTTTGGCGTTGATTGAGATCATCAGCAATACCCTGGAAGAGGGCGGCAAGATCAATTTGAATGGTTTTGGTATCTTCGAGGTACGCGATCGTGCTGCACGCATCGGCCGCAATCCCAGAACAGGGGAAACACTCAAAATCAAAGCAGCCAAGGTCCCCGCTTTCAAGGCTGGCGCGACTCTGAAAGCCATGCTGAACGAAGGCGGAAATTAAACTGTTGCATTCCCCAGCCATGTGCGCAGCTGCTGGCCGGCTTTCCAAAACCGTTTCCTGATTTTCGCGTTATGTTATTGCCTGGTACCGGGTTATATCGCTTTCGAGATGCCGCCCCCAAGGCGATATATATTGACCATGCGAAGGCTTGAATGCATGCAATGCAATACCCTGAACGATCCTTTTACGCGGCTCTCATCACCAGGATTGATTCGCTTGTGAATTGCATTGAAAGTATGTGATTCATTGCTCAAGCCGCCTGTTTAAGTTAACCGCGTCGATCCCTTGCGATTGAGTATGCAATGACCGGATTCATTGCAAAAAAAGAGGGCACCTTGCGGTGCCCTGAATGAAGCGTTGCGCTTCGAGGAGATTAATCTTAGAGGTTGTAGGCGTTTTCGCCGTGATCAGCCAGATCGAGGCCAGTTTCCTGTGCTTCGTCGCTGGCGCGGATACCGATCGTATGCTTAAGGATGAGCAGGATCACGAAGGCAACCAAACCAGACCAGACCAGCGTGATGCCGATATCCCACAGTTGAGAGACGATCTGTGCCATCGCGTCGAAATCGCCAACCTTGCCTGCGACGTAATCCCAGACGCCGGTACCGCCGAGCGCCGGATTGACGAATATGCCGGTGCCGAGAGAACCGATGATGCCGCCGACGCAGTGCACGCCGAATGTATCCAGCGAATCGTCATATTTCAGCCAGGCCTTCAGCACGGTGACCGCGAAGAAACAAATTACAGCAGCTACAGCGCAGGTAACCAGCGCGCCCATCGGACCGACAAACCCTGCTGCCGGGGTGATTGCCACCAGGCCCGCAACGATGCCGGAACAGATGCCCAGCAGGCTGGGCTTGCCTTTTACTACCCACTCGACGATCGTCCAGGTTACTCCGGCAACAGCCACACCAAACAAGGTGTTGAAGAATGCCAGGCCGGCCGAACCAGAGGCTTCCAGCGCGGAACCCGCATTGAAACCGAACCAGCCCATCCACAACATGCCGGTACCGATCGCGGTCATCATCAGGCTGTGCGGCGGCATAGCCACTTTACCGTAACCCTTGCGCGGACCCAGCATCAGAGCCGCAACCAGCGCCGCGATACCGGAATTGATATGCACCACGGTACCACCGGCGAAGTCGAGCGCGCCTTTGGCAAAGATGAAGCCGGCGTGGCTGTTGGCTACGTCAGCAGCCTTGGCAGAAGAGTAGGCATCGGGGCCGTCCCAGTACCAAACCATGTGCGAGATCGGCAGGTAGGCGAAGGTGAACCAGAGGATGCTGAAGATGATCATAGACGAGAACTTGAAACGTTCCGCAAATCCGCCGGAGATCAGCGCGACCGTGATCGCGGCAAAGGTCAGCTGAAACATGGCATATACAAAGTCCGGCAGGTATTGACCCTTGCTGAACGTCGCAGCCACCGCGGTGGTCGGGTCGTCGCCAGCCATGAACAACTTGCTGAGCGACCCGATGAACGGTGCAAGAGCACTGCCCTCGGTACCTGCCGTGAATGCCATGCTGTAACCGTAGATCACCCAGAGCACTGCAACGACGCAGAAGATCGCGAAGCTTTGCATGACGGTAGACAGCGCATTTTTCCTGCGAACCATGCCTGCATAGAACAAGGCCAGGCCGGGCACGGTCATGAACAGCACGAACGCGGTCGAGGTCATCATCCATGCGACGTCGCCCTTGTTGCAGTCAAAACCCTTGTCGCCGCATTTCGGTGCGGCGGCCGGCGCATCCGCAGCCGGTGCAGCTGCCGCCGGTGCAGCCGCTGGAGCTGCGGCAGCGGGTGCGGGTGCTGCCGCTTCATCAGCAAATGCTGGAGCTGCCAAACCGAACAGCATGGCCAGCAGCGCGAAAGATGCTATTAATTTTTTCATGGCATGGATCCTTATAGTGCTTCCGCGCCGGATTCACCGGTGCGGATGCGTATGACTTGTTCGAGGTCGGAGACGAAAATCTTGCCGTCGCCGATCTTGCCGGTATTCGCCGCCTTCTCGATCGTTTCGATCACCCGATCGAGCATGTCGCTTTTAATTGCGGCTTCCAGTTTCACTTTGGGCAGAAAATCCACCACATATTCCGCACCGCGATACAGTTCGGTGTGTCCCTTTTGCCGGCCAAAGCCCTTGACCTCGGTGACGGTGATGCCTTGCACGCCTATGGCGGAAAGAGCTTCACGCACCTCGTCGAGCTTGAACGGCTTGATGATAGCGACGACCATCTTCATAGCATTCTCCAATGTTGTGGCGGGACGAATCCCGCCCGGGTTAAATTAAAACGAGTGAAGTACCGACAATACGACGGTGCTCTTGCCCCAATCGGTAGTGGATCCATCAGCAGATAGCCAGGAATAATATCCACCCTGCTCTAGCGTCTGTATCGCTGTATTTCAATCCCCACACGTAGCCACCAAAGTCTTTGGACACGCTCACGTTGTAGTCTGAATAGGTTGGATCAGTGCTGACGCCCGTCGCTGACACGCCAGCTTTTAGAGTATCGGCGAAGTTCCTTTATAGATCTGCTTGCCATAGTGCGCACCTAATGTGACTCCAGAGCCTTCCAGGGTGTAGCTTGCGCTCAGATCGATATAGCTGGTGCCGCTGGCGTCGGAAACGCCAAAGGTGTCGCCCAGGCTATAGGAATATTTGAGCGTGATCCATTTCCAGCCGATCAAGCCGTAGATCTCGTTGGTATCAGCCTTGGCATAAGGAGCCGTCAACGTCCCATATTTGCCAGGATAGTTGTAGCGCAGGAAACCGACGTCATAGCTGAAATCTGTGGCGAAACTGTTCTTGAATCCGAAGTAGGTATCCAGTTCGAGGCCTGCATTGCTGCCAGTGGCTGAATCACTGATCCAGCTGATGCTCGAACCCCACACACCGGCGTAGAAGCCGCTGGAGTTCACATAATCGAAACCACCCTGGATGGCCGGCTCGCCGCCGGTTTGCGAAATGCCGCGATACAGATAATCGCTAACCAATGCGACGTTTGCGGTAAAGAGAGGCGCGGGAGCTGCATCCGCCGCCATCGCCACGCCGGGTACTGCCAAAGCTGCCAGGATCAACGAGTTCAACAGTTTGCTTTTCATCATGATGATTTCCTTTATGGTTAAGTTAATAAGCGGGGATGAATATTTCCGCACGCAACTAACAGCAGAATGCGTGCCAAAGATAGTTTGTTTTATTAAACAAACTATTAGCTATAGTTCACGTCTATAACAGATTGTCTGCGCACCAATTGCATGCATGTAAGCAGGATTGCGCACCGCTAGTGTGCGGGACGTCGTAACCGCATTGAGGCTTCTGGGCAGAATGAATTTTGCTACACTGGCCGGTATCACAAATACAGGCATTAAATCTTCAGGAGGATCGCCATGCTGAATGCAAAGATCATCGAGGACATTTCAAGCAAGTTAAGCGCGGTGGCCAATAGCGTCCCGGCCAAGGATGTCGAAAGGAACATGCGTGCGTTGCTCGCGCAGGGTTTTGCCAAACTCGATCTGGTGACGCGCGAAGAATTCGACGTGCAAACCCAGGTGTTGGCACGCACGCGGGAAAAACTGGCCGCACTTGAAAAGCTCGTCGCGGAACTGGAAGCGCAGCGCAACTCGGCGGCAAAATAATATGAGTTTGGCTGTGCTCTACAGCCGCGCGCTTTCAGGCATGGAAGCGGCTCTGGTCACGGTCGAGGTCCATATCGCCAACGGACTGCCCAACTTCACGATCGTGGGCCTGCCCGAAACCGAAGTCAAAGAAAGCAAGGACCGCGTGCGCGCCGCACTGCAAAACTGCGGGTTTGATTTCCCTTCCCGGCGCATCACGGTCAATCTCGCGCCCGCCGATCTTCCCAAGGAAAGCGGGCGCTTCGATCTGCCCATCGCGCTCGGCATCCTCGCAGCCACCGGACAAATTCCCTCCGACAAACTTGCCGATTACGAATATGCCGGTGAGTTGGCACTGACAGGAGAACTGCGCAGGATACGCGGCGCGCTGGCAATGACTTATCGCGCCGCGGGCAGCGGACGCGCCTTCATCCTGCCGCAGGAAAATGCAGCCGAAGCCGCGCTGGTCGAAGACGCGACTGTATATGGTGCGCAATCGCTGCTGCAAGTGGCGGCGCACCTCACCGGACGTGAACCGATCGGACCTTATGCAAGCAACCCGCAAACCGTCAGGCCGCACTATCCGGATATGCGCGAAGTGAAGGGGCAGACACAAGCCAAACGCGCGCTCGAGATCGCTGCCGCGGGCGGGCATAGCGTTTTGATGATGGGACCTCCGGGCACCGGAAAGTCCATGCTGGCCGCGCGTTTTCCCGGCATCCTTCCGCAAATGTCGGAAACCGAAGCATTGGAAAGCGCCGCGGTGCAATCGCTGGACGGCAGCTTCAACGTGGCGAAGTGGAAGACGCGACCCTATCGGGCGCCGCACCACACCGCATCGGGTGTGGCACTGGTTGGCGGCGGAGGGAATCCGCGCCCCGGGGAGATCTCAATGGCATTACACGGCGTACTGTTTCTCGACGAGTTGCCGGAATTCGATCGCAGTGTTCTGGAAGTTTTGCGCGAGCCGATGGAATCAGGACGCATCACCATTTCCCGCGCGGCGCGACGCGCAGATTTTCCCGCCCGGTTCCAGCTGATCGCGGCAATGAATCCGTGCCCGTGCGGCTATCTCGGCCATTACAACGGCAAATGCCGCTGCACGCCCGACCAGATCTCGCGCTACCGCAGCAAGATCTCCGGTCCGTTGCTGGATCGAATCGACATCCGGATCGAAGTGCCTGCAGTGCCGCAGGACGACTTGCTGAACAAGGCAGAGGGAGAAGCCAGCTCCGTATTGCAAGCGCGTGTAGAGATCGCGCGGCAGCGCCAGATTGCCCGCCAGAGCAAGGCCAACGCGCAGCTTTCGGTGACTGAGATCGATGAACTATGCGCGCCGGACGAACAGGGCATCGCGCTGCTGCAACAGGCCATCAGCCGCCTCAACCTGTCGGCACGCGCCTATCACCGAGTGCTCAAGGTGGCGCGCACCATCGCCGATCTGGAAGGTGAAACCAACATCACCACCAGACATATTGCCGAGGCGGTGCAATACCGGAGGCTGAATCTTTGAGCCGCAAACTCGCCCGTCGGCTGAACGCGCACATGGTAAAATCCGCGCTCATTTTTTTCGCAGCGCGCCATGACCATCACTCCACACCCGATCGAACGCCTGATCCGGCAGCGCATCCTGATCCTGGATGGCGCGATGGGAACCATGATCCAGCGCTACAAGTTGACGGAAGCGCACTATCGCGGTGTCGAGTCGTTTGGCAATTACCACGGACCGCGCAAGACGTTCGCCGATCACCCGGTCGATGTCAAAGGCAACAATGACCTGCTGCTGCTGACGCAGCCGCAGGTGGTCGCCGGCATACACCGCCAGTATCTGGAGGCGGGCGCTGATATCGTCGAGACATGCACCTTCAACTCCAACTCCGTCTCGATGGCGGATTACGGGATGCAGCATCTTGTGTATGAACTGAACGTCGCCGGCGCGAAACTGGCGCGCAGCCTGTGCGATGAATTTTCCACGCCCGACAAGCCGCGTTTCGTCGCGGGCGTGCTGGGACCGACCACACACACCGCGTCGATCTCTCCGGACGTGAACGACCCGGGAGCGCGCAACATCACATTCGACCAACTGGTGGAAAGCTACACTGAAGCGACACGCGGCCTGCTGGACGGGGGCGCGGACCTGCTGATGATCGAGACCATCTTCGACACCCTCAACGCGAAGGCCGCGCTGTTCGCGATCGAGCAGTATTTTGTACAACACGCAGTAAACGTTCCGATCATGATTTCTGGAACGATAACGGATGCATCCGGAAGAACACTCTCAGGACAGACCACCGAGGCCTTCTGGAATTCGCTAAGCCACGCCAGGCCGTTGTCCATCGGCCTGAACTGCGCGCTGGGCGCCGAATTGATGCGGCCCTATGTGGAAGAATTGTCGCGCGTGGCTTCGTGTTATGTCAGCGCGCACCCCAACGCCGGCTTGCCCAACCCATTGTCTGAAACCGGCTACGACGAGCTGCCCGACAAGACCGCCCGGTTGCTGAAGGAATTCGCCACCAGCGGTTTTCTCAATATAGCCGGCGGCTGCTGCGGCACCACACCCGCGCACATCAAGGCGATCGCCGAGGCGCTCAAAGGTGTGCCGCCGCGCCGTATACCGAACATTGAACACCGGCTGCGCCTGTCCGGACTGGAGCCGTTCAACATCGGCGACGATACGCTGTTCGTCAACGTCGGCGAGCGCACCAACGTCACCGGCTCGAAGATGTTCGCGCGGCTGGTCCTGGGCGGCAACTACGCCGAGGCGGTCAGCGTGGCGCGCCAGCAAGTCGAGAACGGCGCGCAGGTCATCGACATCAACATGGACGAAGCGATGCTCGATTCACAGGCGGCGATGACCCGATTCGTGAATCTGCTCGCCTCCGAGCCGGACATCTCGCGCGTGCCGCTGATGATAGACTCGTCCAAATGGGAAGTGATCGAGGCCGGACTGAAATGCGTGCAGGGGAAAGCGATCGTCAATTCCATCAGCCTCAAGGAAGGCGAAGCGGCCTTTATCAAATATGCCCGGCTGGTCAGACGCTATGGAGCGGCCGCGGTGGTGATGGCGTTCGACGAGCAGGGTCAGGCGGACACCTTCAAACGCAAGACCGAGATCTGCAAGCGCAGCTATGACATTTTGGTGAAACAAGCCGGCTTCCTGCCGGAAGACATCATCTTCGATCCGAACATCTTTGCGATCGCGACCGGCATCGAGGAGCACAACAACTACGCAGTGGACTTCATCGAGGCCACGGCCTGGATAAGGAAACACCTGCCTTACGCAAAGGTCAGCGGCGGCGTGTCCAATGTTTCGTTCTCGTTCCGTGGCAACGATGCGGTGCGCGAAGCGATCCACACGGTGTTCCTGTACCACGCGATCAAGGCCGGCATGACGATGGGCATCGTCAACGCCGGACAGCTCGGTGTATATGAGGAGATCCCGAAAGACCTGCGCGATGCAGTTGAGGATGTGGTGCTGAACCGCAGTTCCCCGGGGCAAGCAGAAAGCCCGGGCGAAAAGCTGGTCCAGCTGGCGGAATCGGTGAAGACCGGTGCCAAGGCACAGGTTGCAGATCTGGAATGGCGCAAGGGTACGGTGCAGGAACGCCTGACTCACGCGCTGGTGCGCGGCATCACCGACTTTATCGTCGAAGACACCGAGGAAGCCAGGCTACAGGCAAAGTTCCCGGTCGAAGTGATCGAAGGGCCTCTGATGACCGGCATGAACGTGGTCGGCGACCTGTTCGGCGCCGGCAAGATGTTTTTGCCGCAAGTCGTGAAGTCCGCGCGCGTGATGAAGCAGGCGGTGGCGCATCTGGTGCCCTACATCGAAGCAGAGAAGGTGCGCTCCGGCGACAGCAAGCCCAAGGGCAAGATCGTGATGGCAACGGTGAAGGGCGACGTGCACGACATCGGCAAGAACATCGTCACGGTGGTGCTGCAATGCAACAACTTCGAGGTGGTCAACATGGGCGTGATGGTTCCGTGCCAGCAGATCCTCGACACTGCGCGCGAGCACAACGCCGACATCATCGGCCTGTCCGGCCTGATCACGCCCTCGCTGGAAGAGATGGCTCATGTAGCGAAGGAGATGGAGCGCCAGGGCTTCGATATTCCGCTGCTGATCGGCGGCGCGACCACATCGCGCATGCACACCGCGGTAAAGATAGAACCGAACTATCCCAGCGGCCCCACCATATACGTCAATGATGCCTCGCGCGCGGTGGGGGTATGCAGCAACCTGCTCAGCAACACGCTGCGCGATGAATATGTCGCAGGCATCAAGACAGACTATGCAAAAGCGCGTGAACAGCATGAGGGCAGGAAGGGCAAGGCCAGCTACGTCACGCTGGCCGATGCGCGCGCGCATGGCGTCAAGACCGACTGGAAAAAATATACGCCGCCCAAACCCAGGTTGCTTGGCGTGCACAAGCTGGAAAACTACCCGCTCGACATACTCGTCGATTTCATCGACTGGTCACCGTTCTTCCACGCCTGGGAACTGGCCGGGCGTTACCCGAAGATATTGCAGGATGACGTTGTGGGCGAGGAAGCGCGCAAGCTGTTTGCCGACGCGCAGGCGATGTTGAAAAGGATCATCAGCGAAAAATGGCTCACGGCGAACGCTGTGTTCGGCCTGTTCCCGGCCAATAGCGTCAATAACGACGACATCGAGATCTACACCGACGAGTCGCGCAGCAAAGTGGCGATGACCTGGCATAACCTGCGCCAGCAAACGAAAAAACCGGCTGACATCCCGAATTTTTGCCTGGCCGATTTCGTCGCACCCAGGGCATCGAAAGCCGGGGATTACATCGGCGCGTTCGCGGTCACCGCCGGTATCGGTATCGACGCGCGCGTCGCGGAATTCGAAAAACATAACGACGACTACAATGCGATCCTGCTCAAGGCGCTGGCCGATCGCCTCGCCGAAGCTTTTGCGGAACACCTGCACCTGAGGGTACGCCGCGAGTTCTGGGGCTACGCGTCCGATGAAGCGCTGGACAATGACGCGCTGATCGCCGAAAAATATCGCGGCATACGCCCCGCGCCCGGTTATCCCGCCTGCCCGGAGCACACCGAAAAGGGCCCGCTGTTCGAATTGCTGCAGGCACCGATCAATGCTGGCATCACTCTGACAGAAAGCTATGCGATGCTACCCACCGCCGCGGTGAGCGGCTTCTACCTTTCGCACCCCCAATCGCGGTATTTCGCCACCGGCAAGGTGGACAAGGACCAGGTCGAGGACTATGCAAAGCGCAAGGGTTGGATGCTGGATAAGGCCGAACGGTGGCTGGCACCAATATTGGGTTATTAATTGAACGGGGATAGAAGATGAAACGCACGATATATTTTTCGCTGGCATTGCTGCTGGCCACCGGCATTTTTTCAACCACCGCGTGCTCTGAGCAGACCGCGCCAAAAAAGGAGACTGGCAACATGACTGAACTGATCAAGACCGATGTAAAGCTGGGGCAGGGGGATTTGGCAATACCCGGAAAAAACGTAACGGTTCAATATACCGGCTGGCTGTACGATGCTGCGGCTCCCGATCATCACGGCAAGAAATTCGACAGTTCCCGCGACCGCAATGAGCCTTTCGAATTTCCCCTTGGTGCAGGCCGTGTCATCGCCGGCTGGGATCAGGGCGTGGCGGGAATGAAAGTGGGCGGGCAACGCACGTTGGTCATTCCGGCAAATCTTGGTTACGGTGCACGCGGCGCGGGCGGAGTGATCCCGCCGAATGCGACGCTGGTGTTCGATGTGGAGTTGCTGGGTGTCCAATAATGTAGAATTGCAGTCCCTGCTGCGTCATGCGGCACCCTGTTCCACCGCTCGATGAAATGAAACAAGGATGAATCTTATCTCGCATCCGTTGCTGGTTACGGCATTGATGCTCGCCGTATCCAACCTTTTCATGACGTTCGCGTGGTACGGGCACCTGAAGAATCTGTCGTCATCGCCCTGGTATGTCGCCGCGCTGGTCAGCTGGGGCATCGCGCTGTTCGAATATCTGTTTCAGGTTCCCGCCAACCGCATCGGCTACACCGAGCTCAGCCTCGGGCAGTTGAAAATATTGCAGGAAGTCATCACCTTGTCGGTGTTCGTCCCGTTTGCGGTGCTCTACATGAACCAGCCGCTGAAATGGGACTACCTTTATGCGGCGTTGTGCATCACCGGCGCGGTGTATTTTATCTTTCGCGGTGCCTAGGAAATATTTTTCGCTTCTCAATTACAGAAAGAAATCATGCATTGTCCTTTTTGTGCTTCTGAACTCAAACCCGAGGCCGTTGTTTGTGAAAAATGCGGGGCCTCCAAGATAAACCGGCGCACTACCGTAGGTGTGTTCGTCGGCTGGGTTGGCATGGTGATCGCGATCATATGGATCATGATGTGGATTCCGCTGCTGTTCCTGCCTTTCATCGGTTATGACTTGAGTGAGTATCCCTGGCTGACGCTTATCATCGGTAGCTTCGTTGCGGCTGGATTGTTGTGGTATTCCAGATCCACCTTGCATTCCGAATGGACACGCCGGGAAGACTGAACCTTATGAATGCGGAAAAATTACCGGCGATACACATTCTGGGTATCTGCGGCACATTCATGGGCGGCATCGCCGCACTTGCCAAGCAGGCGGGATATCGCGTCACCGGTTGCGATGCCAACGTTTATCCGCCGATGAGCACGCAACTGGAATCGCAGGGCATAGAACTGATCGAAGGTTATGGCACCGAGCAGCTCGATCTGCAACCTGACATGTTCGTGATCGGCAACGTGGTGTCACGCGGCAATCCGTTGATGGAGGAGATCCTCAACCGCAACCTGCCGTACATCTCCGGTCCGCAGTGGCTTGCGCAAACCATCTTGCGCGACAAGTGGGTGTTGGGGGTGGCAGGCACACACGGCAAAACCACCACCAGCGCGATGCTGGCCTGGATACTGGAATACGGCGGGCTTGATCCGGGCTTCCTGATCGGCGGAGTGCCGCAGAACTTCGGCATATCCGCACGCCTGACCGAATCGCCCTTCTTCGTCATCGAAGCGGACGAATACGACACCGCATTTTTTGACAAGCGTTCCAAATTCGTGCATTACCATCCGCGCACCGCGATACTCAACAATCTCGAATTCGATCATGCCGATATCTTTGACGACCTCGCCGCGATAGAAACCCAGTTTCATCATCTGGTGCGCACCATACCCGGCAACGGCCTGATCGTCAGCAACGGCCGCGAGGCCACGCTGGACCGGGTATTGCAGCGCGGCTGCTGGACTCCGGTGGAACGCTTTGGCACCGAAGACGGGTGGCAGATCGATGCAGGCAATCGCATATCTCTGCGGGGTGAATCGCAAGGCACGCTCGTGTGGGAACTGCTCGGCGAACACAACCGCCAGAACGCGCTCGCCGCGCTGGCCGCCGCACGCCATGCCGGTGTTCCGGTCGCTCAGGGCCTGGCAGCGCTTGGCGAATTCAGGAACGTGAAGCGGCGCATGGAAGTGCGAGGCGTGACAAACGGGATAACCGTTTATGATGACTTCGCACATCACCCCACCGCCATTGCAACGACTGTCGAAGGGCTGCGCCACAAGATCAACGGTGCGCGAATTCTGGCAGTACTGGAACCGCGCTCCAACACGATGAAGCTCGGCGTGATGAAGGACGCATTACCCGGCAGCCTGAAAGATGCCGATCTGGTGTTCTGTTATGCCGGCAACCTGGACTGGGATGCGCGCAGCGCATTGAATCCGTTGGGCAGCAAGGCTGTCGTCGAGGAAGATCTCGGCGCGTTGATAGTCAAGATCGCCGTCGCCGCCCGGCCCGGTGACCACATCCTCGTGATGAGCAACGGCGGCTTCGGTGGAATACACGAGAAGCTGCTCAAACAATTGCACAAATAAATTATTCGGGGGTATTGTCGAGGCCCAACTCCTGGATCTTGCGCGTCAGGGTGTTGCGGCCGATCCCGAGCAGGGTGGCCGCTTCGATGCGCCGCCCGTTGGTGTGCTGCAATGCTTGCGAGATCAGGGTGCGCTCGAACTGTGCCGTAAGTTTGTCCATGATGCGCTCGTCGCCGCGCTGCAGGGCCAGCGCAGCCTGCTGTGCCAATGCCGCGCTCCAATCGCTCCCGCCAGTCCCGCTTTCGGCAGATCCGCCGCGCCACTCCGGCGGCAGATCGGCGATCTCGACTATCTGCGAGGGCGTCATCACGGTCAGCCAATGGCAAAGATTTTCCAATTGCCGCACGTTGCCGGGGAAATCCTGGGCGCTGAGATGCTGCAGCGTCGCATCGCTGAACTGCTTCTGATCGACAGCCAGATCGCGCGCGCTTTTTTGCAGAAAGTATTTTGCCAGCAGCGGGATGTCTTCGCGCCGTTCGCGCAACGGCGGCAGACGCAGCCTGATCACGTTCAAACGATGGAACAGGTCCTCGCGGAACAAACCCTGTTTGACTCGTTCATCCAGATTTTGATGCGTGGCGGTGATGATGCGCACGTTGGCCTTGATCGGCTGGTGTCCGCCGACACGGTAGAAATTCCCGTCAGACAATACCCGCAGCAGCCGGGTTTGCAAATCAGCCGGCATATCACCGATCTCGTCGAGGAACAGCGTGCCGCCTTCCGCCTGTTCAAAGCGGCCGCGCCGGCTCGCGGCCGCGCCGGTGAACGCGCCGCGTTCATGTCCGAACAGTTCCGACTCGAGCAAGTCCTTGGGGATCGCGGCGGTGTTGATGGCGATGAATGGTTTGTCGGAACGCGGGCTATGCCGGTGCAGCGCCCTCGCGACCAGCTCTTTGCCGGTGCCCGATTCGCCATTGATCAGCACGGTGGCATGGGATTGTGACAGTCTGCCGATGGCACGAAAGACTTCCTGCATCGCGGGAGCCTGACCGAGGATATCGGCAGCCACTTCAACCGGCTCCGTTTCCTCGGACTTGTGCCGGCTTTGCTCCAGCGCACGCCGTATCAGTTCCACTGCATGGTTGATGTCGAAGGGTTTGGGCAGGTATTCAAACGCGCCGCCCTGGAAGGCCGAAACAGCGCTTTCCAGGTCGGAATAAGCGGTCATGATGATGACCGGCACGTAAGGATATTGTTGATGCAACGTCTGCAAAAAGTCCAGCCCCGAACTGCCGGGCATTCGAATATCGCTGACGACCACCTGGGGCACGTCATTGTTCAATGCTCGCATTGCGTCATCGGCCGTGGCGAAGCTCTTGAACTCGATATCTTCCCGTGTCAGAGACTTCTCGAGCACCCAGCGTATCGAACGGTCATCGTCAATAATCCAGACAGGTTTCATCATGACGGTCGCCTAATTATCGGGAGATGGAACGGGAAGCAGCACCGTAAAGCAGGTGTGTCCGGGTTCGCTGTCAAATTCTATCGAACCGTGATGCTGGCTGACGAAATCCTGCGCGATGGTCAGCCCCAACCCATGCCCGTCGGCACGTCCCGAAACCAGAGGATAGAAAATCTTGTCCTTTAATTCCTGCGGGATCCCGGGTCCATTATCGATGATTTGCACCATAACCGCCAGGCGATGGCGGAGTTTGATCAGCGTCACCTGGCGCGCGATGCGGGTGCGCAACACGATAAGTCCCTGCCCCTTCATTGCCTGAGCAGCGTTGCGCACGATATTGAGCATGACCTGTATCAACTGCTCTTTATCGCCGACCAGCGCGGGCAGGCTGATATCGTAGTCGCGTCTTATCTTCAGCCCTTCAGGCATTTCCGCCAGCACCACACTGCGAACACGTTCCAGTACTTCGTGGATGTTGAGCGCGTTGTAATGCGAGGCGTTTTGCGGGGCAAGCAATTTCTCCATCAGGGAACGCAATCGATCCGCCTCCTGCACAATCACCTGGGTGTATTCGCGCAATGCCGGCTTTTCCAGTTCCTGTTCGAGCAATTGCGCTGCACCGCGGATTCCGCCCAGCGGGTTCTTGATCTCATGGGCGAGATTGCGCAGCAGCAGGCGGCTGGCCTGCGTCTGATCCAGCATCTGTTCTTCCCGAGCCAGCTTGAGCGGCCTGTCCATGGCATGAAATTCAAGCAACAGATATCGTCTGGCCAATTGCAGCGGTGAGGCCGCACAATGCAAATGCAACTTGCCGTGACCATTCGTTCCCAGCATCAAATCATGCTCGATATAAGTGGCATTGTTATGCACCGCTTGCTGCATCGCGTTGGCCAGTTGTTCGGTATGGGTGAACACCTGCTGCAGCGGAAGCCCATGCAGGATATTGTCGTTCAGATCGAACAGATGCTCTGCGGCAGGATTGATATAGACTATACGCGACTCATCGTCCAGCAGGATAACGGCTGTTGCCAGATGCTCGAGTGATAGAAATGGAATGTCATGCATACAGGCTATGGAGCAGAAAGCATGCCAGACATGACAAAGATTAATCTGACAGCTTGGATAGCTCTATCTTCAGCGCATCAACATTGTTCTTGTGCTGGTCGACCTGTTCCTGTAGTGCCTTGATCTTCTCGTCATACTTCGCGACATTGCGGAATGTTTTCCCATCAGCTCCCTTGTATATTTCGGGGTTCGCTTCTCCATCTTTCAGGTTCTGAGTGGCCTCATCGAGCAGCTTCTGCTCGGCGTTCAGCTCATCCTGCAATATCTTGCGCCGGGTATCGTCCCGCCCCTTTTGCGTTTCGCTATCCACCCTGGGAAAACCTTCCGGAGACTGCACATTGGCAGGCGGCACCATGGTCGGCAGAGGCTCCAAATTCAGCTTCTTGCCCCCCGCGATAGGCGAACTGGAATAGGTGACATGCCCGTTCTCGTCGACACCTTTATAGATGTCGGCGTGCACCAACATAGGACAAGCACACAACACGGCAAACAGGAGTCCCAGCTTCATCTTCGCATTCCCGAAAATAACGCGACCAGTATAGGACAAGCGTCAGACTCAGACAAACTATTCCGGTACAAAACAAAACGGGGCATGAAGCCCCGTTTTGCATTGCTGCGCCCGATCTCGTCTTAGATACTGTAATACATATCGTATTCGACCGGGTGCGTAGTCATACGGAAGCGCGTGACTTCATCCATCTTCAACGCGATGTACGCGTCGATGAAGTCGTTGGAAAGCACGCCGCCACGGGTCAGAAACTCGCGATCCTTGTCCAGGTAATCCAGCGCCTGGTCCAGGCTGGAACACACGGTCGGGATCTTCGCATCTTCTTCCGGCGGCAAATCATACAGGTTCTTGTCGGCCGGATCACCTGGGTGGATCTTGTTTTGGATGCCATCCAGGCCGGCCATCATCATCGCAGTGAAACCCAGGTAAGGATTTGTTCCAGGATCAGGGAAACGCACCTCGATACGGCGCGCCTTGTCAGACTGGACGTATGGCACGCGGATGGAGGCGGAACGGTTGCGGGCCGAGTAGGCCAGTTTCACCGGCGCCTCAAAGCCCGGCACCAGGCGCTTGTATGAATTCGTCAGAGGATTTGTGATTGCGTTCAAAGAGCGCGCATGCTTGATGATGCCGCCGATATAATACAGCGCCAGTTCGGACAAACCGGCATATCCGTTACCTGCGAACAAATTCTTGCCGCCCTTCCAGAGGGACTGGTGGACGTGCATACCGGATCCATTGTCACCCACGATAGGCTTGGGCATGAAAGTCGCCGTCTTGCCATACTGGTGCGCGACATTGTGGACCACATATTTCAACACTTGTGTCCAGTCGGCACGGCGCACCAGCGAGTTGAACTTGGTGCCGATCTCGCATTGACCGGCAGTCGCGACTTCGTGATGGTGCACCTCGACTTCGACACCGACTTCCTCCAATGCCAGACACATCGCGGCGCGAATGTCGTTAAGACTGTCGACAGGCGGAACCGGGAAGTAACCGCCCTTGACGGTCGGGCGATGGCCGGTGTTTCCGCTATCGAATTTTTCTGCTGAAGACCAGGCGGCTTCTTCGGAATTCACCTTGCAGAAGCAACCGGACATATCGACTTGCCAGTTCACCGAATCAAAAACGAAGAATTCGGGTTCCGGGCCGAAGTAAGCCGTATCGCCTATCCCGCTGGATTTCAAATACGCCTCGGCACGCTTCGCGATGGACCGCGGATCACGGTCATAGCCCTTGCCATCGGTGGGCTCGACCACGTCGCAGGTTATCACCAGGGTATTTTCATCCATGAAAGGATCGATGAAGGCCGTCTCGGGATCCGGCATCAACAACATGTCAGAAGCTTGAATGCCTTTCCAACCGGCGATCGAAGAACCGTCGAATGCATGGCCTTCTTCAAACTTTTCCATGCCGAAAGCCTTGACCGGCACGCCCACATGTTGCTCTTTGCCGCGTGTATCCGTAAAACGGAAATCCACGAACTTGACTTCGCGGTCCTTAACCATTTTTAAAACGTCATTTGCCGACATCGACATAACTTTCTCCCAAACATCAAATTAATAGTTAATTAAAAAAACAACCCGGATTTCTTGAATGCAGAAAGCGTGCCAAACCTGTCCACATAGCAGACTGCCATTGTGCCATAAGCCTGATATTTAACGCATCAATAATTTGCACTCAAAACGGGCACGCTATGCCTGCTTATGCACTATTTCTGTGCGCCGCTGTGATGGACATGTATGGTACGGAATATCTCATCATCGCGCACCAGTTCATCGCAGCGCGCCTGCAAGGTACCGGCACCCTCGGCGGACTGCAGGCTGGCCAGATAAATCTCGGCATCGACCTTGCCATCCAGGTAGTGGAATACCACGCGCTTATCCCGCAAATCCGCGGTTCCCAATCGCTTCGCAAGATGCGCCAGCAGACTGGGGCGGTTGGGCAGATGCGCATTGGGCTTGGCTTGCATATCGTCTTCCGGATCAATGTGCACCATGACATCCAGCACGTGATGTTGCTTGAGCACGGCATGCCGTGCCGATTCCGCGATGTAGTGCCCCTCCGAAACGCTGATCTTGGGATCGACCATGATGTGCGCATCGACCAGTGCATTGTCCGCCATCTTGCGTGTGCGCAGTTCGTGGAGCCCGCGCACTCCGTGGATATTCAGCAGCGTCTGCCGGATCGCCTCGACTTCCTCCGCATCAAGTCCGGTATCGACGAGTTCAGCCATCGCTTCCAGCGCCAGCTTGCCCCCCATGTGCGCGATCATCACACCCACTACCGCGGCTGCAACCAGATCAAGGAAGGTATAGCCCAGCAGATTGCCGGCCACTCCGACGATAACCACCAACGAGGATGCCGCGTCTGAACGCGCATGCCACGCGTTGGCTACCAGCATCTGCGAGCGTACCTTCCTGGCCACCGCCAGCATGTAACGGAACAATCCTTCCTTGGCTACCAGGGCAAGGATCGCGATAGCGAGTGCCGGCGGACTGACTGCCCGTACCGCCTCAGGATGCTGCAAGCGTATGGCAGCCGCTACCAGCAACACCACGCCGAGCGCTGCGAGGAACGTCCCGAGAATAAGCGTCGCCGCAGTTTCTATCCGCGCGTGGCCGTAAGGATGTTCCGCATCGGCATGCCGGTTGCCGTGCCGGTTCGCATACAGCACCAGCACATCGGAAAGCAGATCGGACAGGGAGTGCAATCCATCTGCCATCAATGCCTGTGAGTGGGCAAAAAAACCTCCAACCATCTGCAGGGACGTCAGCAGCACATTGATACCGATACTTACCCAGGTGCTTTTCTGTGCTGCTGCAAAACGTTCCGGATGTACCGGCTCGAATGCCCCGATAGCGGTCCGGGGCTGATGAGTTTTGCTGTGATTTTTCATATCGGTCGCACTGTCATGCTTTAATACTATATAGCATATAATTTGTACCAACCACGTTTAACTTTACGATGGAAGAAAGACCGTCATGGGAAGGATCAGCGAAATCCTGCAAGCTGCTCAACAACGCGCCAAAGATCTGAATCTGCCCTATGAAGGCGCTCTGTATCCTGCCGAAGCTTATGAAATCCAGCAGTCCGCTCCCGGAGCCAGATTGGTGGATGTGCGCAGTCGTGCAGAATTGGATTGGGTAGGAGGCATACCCGGTGCCGCAGTCATTGAATGGGCAAGCTACCCGGGCATGAAAACCAACCCGAATTTCATCGCTCAACTGGAACAACAAATCGACAGGGAAGGCCTGGTGATCTTCTTCTGCCGTAGCGGTGTGCGATCGCACCACGCGGCGGCGGCGGCCACAAGAGCCGGCTACAGCGACTGTTACAACATGCTGGAAGGTTTCGAAGGTGATGCGGATCCAAGCAAACACCGAAACACAATCGGCGGTTGGCGTGCTGCAGGACTCCCTTGGGAACAGAGCTAAGGGAGCCTCTAAAAATCCACATTTGCGAGCACGGCGCGGCAAAACAAAGTTTCAGTGTAGGGTAACCTTCAGGTTGGCCGGAACTAAAATTTTTCTTGCGCCATGCATTTGGGCGAACTCTGAATTTTTAAAGGCTCCCTTGTTTCCCCGTTCTGCAGGGACAATTCAAGAATCGCTCTGGTAATCGATGATCAGCGGCGCATGATCGGAAAATCGTTGCGCCTTGTAGATGCTCGCCGATCGGGCTCTGGCGGCAATCCCCGGTGTGGCGATCTGGTAGTCGATGCGCCAACCGACATCCTTGGCCCAGGCCTGGCCGCGATTCGACCACCAGGTATAGGCTTCCAACTCAGGATGCAAGCGGCGGAATACATCGACGAAACCGACCTCATCGAACAGCTTCGTCAGCCAGGCGCGTTCTTCCGGCAGGAATCCGGAATTCTTTTTATTCCCGCGCCAGTTCTTCAGATCGATCTCCTTGTGCGCGATGTTCCAGTCCCCGCATATCACCACCTCGCGCCCGCTGGCCCTTATTTCTCTCAAGTGCGGCATAAAAGCCTCCATGAATTTGAATTTCACCGCCTGGCGCTCCTCACCGCTGGAACCTGAAGGCAGATACACCGAAACCACGCTGAAGCCGGCAAAGTCCGCGCACAGATAGCGTCCCTCTGCATCAAACTCGGCGATCCCCAGGCCAGCCACGATCTGCTGCGGTTGTTCGCGACAATATATCCCCACGCCGCTATAGCCCTTCCTGTCCGCATAATGAAAATAGCCGTGATATCCCTTCGGCATAAGCATCTGCCCGGTCATGTCTTGTGCCTGGCACTTGAGTTCCTGCAGGCACACGACATCGGCATCCTGTTGCTCAAGCCACTCGTAAAATCCTTTGCCGGCGGCAGAACGAATGCCGTTCAAGTTCACTGAAATGATGCGCATGAAAATTCACGGGAGTAATCGGGAGTGCCATTATAATGACGGCCATCTTCTCAACCTACAGCAATCGGCATGTCCAATTTCAGACAGGATTTCATCCGCTTCGCGATCCAGCAGAACGTGTTGTGTTTCGGCGAATTTCAAACCAAGGCCGGCCGGCTGTCGCCGTATTTTTTCAATGCCGGCCTGTTCGACGACGGCGCTGCTTTGAGGAATCTGTCGCAATTCTATGCCCAGGCGATCCTGGCTTCTGAAGTTCCATTCGATATGCTGTTCGGCCCTGCCTACAAGGGCATCCCGCTGGTTGCCGGAACCGCGATCGCACTCGCCGAGCAGGGCACGCAACGTGCCTTATTGCTACAATCGCAAGGAAGCCAAGGACCACGGAGAAGGAGGGACAACGGTGGGCGCCGTACTGCAGGGACGGGTTTTGATCATCGATGACGTGATCTCTGCCGGCACTTCGGTGCGCGAATCCATCGAATTGATACGCTCTGCCGGAGCGCGGCCGTGCGGAGTGGTGATCGCGCTGGACCGTATGGAGCGGGGCCAGGGAGAACTTTCCGCCGCGCAAGAAGTTCAACGCAACTTTGATATTCCGGTAATATCCATCGCCACACTGGATGATTTGCTGGGCTATTTGCGGGCCGATAGCGATATGGTGCAAAATCTTGCCGCGGTTCAATCGTATCGGGAGCGTTACGGAGTAACTTATGAATGATAAAACTGCTGATGAGACTGCTAGCCATCTGACTGATGAAACAACCGGCCTATCCTCCAAGCCGCCACAGTACGGTGGCAAAGTGGCTGGCTATAACCCGGCAATAGACGCGGGACAAGCAATTGCTCGTGGCCACCCCACCAGGTTTTCAAAAAACGACAGCTGGGCAGCGGGTTACAAGCTTAAATTGTTCATCGCGCTCGTCGCCGGCCTTACCCTGAGTTTTCCTGTTGCGGCGAAGCTTTACAAATGGGTGGACAATAATGGGATCACACATTATGGCGAAACCATACCTCCGGAATATGCGGACAAGGATCGTGTAGAGCTGAACACGCAAGGCCAAGTGATAAAAAGCGAAGAGGTGATGACTCCCGAAAGACGCCGCGCCAAGGAACTGGAAGATAAAAAGAAACGTGAAGATGCCGATGCCGCCGCTGAACAACAACGCCGTGACAGGACGCTGCTCAACACTTACAGCAACGTCCACGAGATCGATCTGGCACGCACCCGCAGCCTGCAACAGGTCAATGCGCGCATCAATATGCTTGAAACCTATGTCAAGTCAGCCAATGATAATGCTCTTTCATTGCAAAATGAGGCGGATAGATACTCCGAGGCGAACAAGAATATCCCTGATTCATTGCAGGAAGATATGAAGGACGCCCAGAAACGCCTGGCCAGTCTGCAACAGGATCTGGAAAAACCCAGAGCTGACAAGGCGGCGCTTGAAGCGCGCTTTGCGGCCGACCGGGCGCGTTACATAGAACTGACCGGAAAAAAATGAATGCCGGCGCCAGACCGGATGCCAACACGGTTCCAGCCGTTTCATCATGGTACTGGCTATGCGCGCCGCAAAATCCTTCAAAACCTTTTTTGCCGGTTACCAGATTGATGTTGTCCGCAAAGCCGATCGGGCTGATGAGTTTGCCTACAGCTTTTCAAACCGGCCGGTAGACGCGTCATATCCCAGCAACTCGCCGCGTTCGATATCAAAATACCAGCCGTGCAAAGCGAGGCTCCCTTGTTCGACACGCTCGCGTATCCATGAGAACGTCATCAGATTGCCCAGGGAAACCAGGATCGCCTGTTGCTCGCAGGCACGGTGGCGTTCCTTGCTGCCGGCGCCTTCAAGTTCCTGCTCGATCCGCTCGCGCGCAACCGCGGCGATGCTCATCCATTCGGCAATGAAAGAATCATCCCCGGCCACGCCGCCTTCCAGCAGCGCATGAATTCCGCCGCACTGTGCATGTCCCAGCACGATGATGTGCTGCACCGCCAGATTGCGCACGCCGAATTCGAGCGCAGCGCTGGTGCCGTGATAATGGCCCTGGTTTTCCGAGGGGGGCACCAGATTCGCAACGTTGCGTATCACGAACAGGTCGCCCGGTGCGCAATCCAGAATCAAAGCCGGATCGACGCGCGAATCGCAACACCCCACCACGAGCGTGGAGGGCGCCTGACCGAACTCGACCAGCTCGCGAAACTGCGCATTGCCGTCGGTGAGGGTACGTTCGCGGAAGCGCTGGAATCCAGCGATGAGTTGCTGCGGTGAATTCATGCGCCTGTCAGCCTGACCAGCGCCTCGCGGTACTTGTCGGCGGTTTTTTGCAATACGTCCCGGGGGATGCGCGGCGCGGGAGCCTTCTTGTTCCAGCCGGATGTTTCCAGCCAGTCGCGCACGAACTGTTTGTCGAAACTGGGGGGATTGCTGCCCACGCGGTACTGATCGGCCGGCCAGAAACGCGAGGAATCCGGCGTGAGCGCCTCGTCGATCAGATAAAGCTTGCCTGCTTCGTCGACACCGAATTCAAACTTGGTATCGGCGATGATGATGCCTTTGGTCGCCGCATAATTCGCCGCTTCGACATACAGCGCCAGCGTGGCATCGCGCACTTGCTTTGCGCGCGCCTCGCCGAGCAGTTCGACCGCCTGGGCAAACGAAATGTTCTCGTCGTGTTCTCCCACCGCGGCCTTGGTGGACGGCGTGAACAGCGGTTCCGGCAGCTTTTCGGCCTCGCGCAGTCCGGCGGGCAATTCGATGCCGCATACCTTGCCGGTCTTCTGGTAATCCTTCCATCCGGAACCGACCAGATAGCCGCGCACGATCGCCTCGATCGGCAACGGCTTGAGCCTCTTTGCGACGAAGGCGCGGTCGCGGACCTGCGCACGATCCGCGTCGGTCTTGACCACCGATTCCGGCGCGATGCCGGTAAGATGATTGGGAATGATGTGCTGCAGCTTGTTCAACCAGAAATTCGACAGCGAGGTAAGCACTTCGCCCTTGCCCGGGATCGGGTCGGGCAGGATCACGTCGAACGCGGACAAACGATCCGTCTGCACCACCAGCAGCTTGTCATCGCCCACCGCATAAATGTCGCGCACCTTGCCGCGATGCAGGAACGGCAGGCTTTTGATATCCGACTGCAGCAGTGCTGAACTCATCGTGCGATCTGGAGCGCGGCATCGATCGCCTGCTGCATGCTTTCGGCAGTTTGCGGCGGATATAGAGTGTTCATCTTGTTCCCGTGCGCATCGAATACCACCACGGTCACCTTCGCCGCGCCATTGGCAGTCATGAATGCGCGCCCTTCCGGGGTGTTGAAATCGGTCAGCAGAAACTCGACCTTATCCGACATATTGATCGCGTATGCCGTTCAACACTTCCATCAGGTCGAAACTTTGCACGGCGTTCTTGTCGCGCACCAGCACCACAGCGGCCTTGCCTTTGCCGATGCGTGTCAGGTCGTCGCTGAATCCGCGCGGCAGATTCATCACCACGGTCGCGATCACCAACAACGCCAGCAGGGCCACGACCCATTTGATCTTCCGTGCGCCCGACCTGGTCTCCGGATGTTGTTCCACTTGATTCATATCTCCTCCCCAACATAGTGATTACAAAGCCGGCAAAGTGGTCGCCTTGACCGCGTCCGCCTGTTTTTTCCGGAATGCCTGCAAGCGCTGCGCAAGGTCCGCGTCATTCAGCGACAGCATGGCCACCGCGAACAAACCCGCATTGGCGGCGCCCGCTTCGCCGATCGCAAAGGTCGCCACCGGTATGCCCTTGGGCATTTGCACGATGGACAACAGCGAATCGAGTCCCTGCAGATATTTCGACGGCATCGGCACGCCCAGCACCGGCAGCGTGGTCTTGCCGGCGATCACGCCGGCCAGATGCGCCGCGCCGCCGGCTCCGGCGATGAAGCAGCGCACGCCTTGCGCGCTGACTTCCTTGATGTATTCGAACAACAGATCGGGCGAACGATGCGCGGAAATCACGCGGGCATCATAGGCCACGCCGAAATCCTGCAATTGCTTCGCGGCCTGCTGCATCACATCCCAGTCGCTGGCGCTGCCCATCAGAATGGAAACCAGCGGTTTGTTGACTGACGTATTCAATCCTTATGCCTCCTTGTGATATCTGACGATGCGCTCGACTTCGTTCTTCGAGCCGAGGATCACCGGCACGCGCTGGTGCAGGCCGGTGGGTTTGATGTCCAGGATGCGCTCGTATCCGGTCGAAGACACGCCGCCCGCCTGTTCGACGATGAAGGACATCGGATTGGCTTCGTACAGCAGACGCAGCTTGCCGGCCTTGCCCGGGTCCCGGTCGTCCCTGGGGTACATGAACACGCCGCCGCGCACCAGGATGCGGTGCACTTCGGCCACCATCGAGGCGATCCAGCGCATGTTGAAATTCTTCCCGCGCGGGCCGGGCTTGCCGGCGATGCATTCGTCGACATAGCGCTGCACCGGCTTTTCCCAGTGGCGCTCGTTGGATGCATTGATCGCGAATTCCACCGTGTCCGCAGGTACCTTCATGTTCGGATGGGTCAGCATGAATTCGCCGATGTCGCTGTCCAGCGTGAAGCCGTTCACGCCGTGGCCGGTGGTGATCACCAGCATGGTCGCCGGGCCGTACAGCGCGTAGCCGGCGCAGACCTGCGTGGTGCCGGCTTGCAGAAAGTCTGCCGCGGTCGGGATTCTCCACGCCTTTGGGCGCGCGCAGGATCGAGAATATCGTCCCGACGGAAATGTTCACGTCGATATTGGAGGAGCCGTCCAGCGGATCGAACACCAGCAGATATTTGCCCTTGGGATATCTGGCCGGGATCGGATAGACATCGTCCATCTCCTCGGAAGCCATCGCCGCCAGATGGCCGCCCCATTCGGTGGATTTGATGAACACCTCGTTGGTGATGATGTCCAGCTTCTTCTGCGTCTCGCCCTGCACGTTCTCGCTGCCCGCGCTGCCCAGCACGCCGATCAGCGCGCCCTTGTTGACGTCGTGCGCGATCTGCTTGCAGGCCATGATCACATCGCTGATCAGGCCGGTGAAATCGCCGCTCGCCTTTCCCGGGATCGCGCGCTGTTCTTCGATGATGAATTGGACCAGACTCTTGCTCATGCTTTTTCCCTAGCTATTATGAATTTTTGAGCGGGCGATTTTACCGCTTTTCGGCATCGCCCTCCACGGCTATTTGATGTTTTTTGCCGGGCAGGGCGTACTGACACACGGGCACGGATGTGCTATGCGCCTTCCTGCGCCGTGACCGCCTGTCGCGCAAAGATAACCGCTCGCGAAAATATTTGAACCCCGCGCCAAAGTTGCGGTATCCTGCCGCCGCAATTGCGCCATGCCGGGTGATACCCTGCTTGTAGCGCTTGAAATCAATCCGCGAACATAGATGACAACGAGGTGACCCGAATGCGATTCAGCCCGACCAAACTGCTGCAAGGCCTGCTGTGCTCAACACCGATACTGGTACTCGCGCTGGCCGCATGCGGCGGCGGAGGCGGTGGCGGCGGCTCTTCCGGGACACCCGCAGCCGCGTACACCCTGGGCGGCGCGCATCACAGCTGTCAGCTGGTACCGGTCTCGTGTTGCGCAACAATGGCGGCGATAACCTGCCCGTCAGTTCTGCCGCCGCGAGTTATGTCTTTGCCACTTCAGTAGTTGCCGGCACGCCTTACAATGTCACCGTGCTGACCCAACCCAGCTCGCCTACCCAATTCTGCTCGGTCGCCAATGCATCGGGCATCATGCCAAACAACAATGTTACCAACGCGGACGTGAGTTGCGTCACTGCTTACACGATAGGTGGCAACTCAGCATCGCCGGCCTTGCCGGCACCGGACTGGTATTGCAAAACAATGGCAGGGACAATCTGCTGATTTCCCCAGCTGACTCAAGCTTTACTTTCAGATACACCGCTGGTCAATGGGGCCAGCTATTCAGTTACAGTTCTCACCCAGCCGCATCGGCCAGACTTGCTCGATCGGTAGCTCCACTGGCACTGTTGCCGCAATCGATGTAACCAGCGTTACCGTCTCAACTGTATCTACTTAAGCCTGCCGTCGCCCGACCCTTATGTCTATGCGGCGAACTACGGCTCATCTACTGCCAACGTGTCGGTCTTCACTTCCGCCAGCGGAGTGCTCACCACCCAGACAGCGGCTACCGCAGGAAGCGGACCTTCCGCGATCGCCGTTGCCGGCGGCAAGTATGCCTATGTGACGAATTACACCGCCAACAGCATCTCGGGTTTCAGCATCACGCGGCGGGGCGCTCACCGCGCTCACCGATGTGAATGCCGGAACGGTCGGTAATCAGACCAGCATCGCGACCGGCTCGCATCCATTGGCTATCGCGATACATCCCTCGGGCAATTTCGTCTATGTGGCGAATTACAGTTCCAACAGTGTCTCGGCCTACAGCATCGATCCCGCCACCGGCGCGCTCGCCAGCATAGACGCCGATGGCGCTACGGCCGGCACCCAGACCAGCATGGCGACGAGGAGCGGCCCGATCTCGATCGCGATCACTCCCGATGGTCAATACGCCTATGTGGCCAACGCAGCCTCGAATAACATCTCCGCCTACAGCATCGACGCAACCAGCGGCGCTCTTACCGCAATCCCGGCCGATAACTCGAACTTGGGGAGCGGCGTCACGTACATAGCAGCGGGAGCGTCACCATATTCGCTCAGCATTGATCCCAGCGGCACCTACCTGTATGCGGCGAATGCCGGTTCCACAACGGCAACTGTCGGCGTCTCGGCCTATCAAGATCAATCCCGACGGTTCTTTGCTGGTAAATGGAACCCCGACCACGGGTAACGGTCCCCATGCCGTTGCCGTCAATCCGTATGGCACTTACGTTTATGTGGCGAATACCAGTTCGAACAGCATCTGGGTGTATACGCATGAACGTCTCGGGGCAGTTGTCCCATGTGACAATCTCCACGACGCAAGTGGCACACGGGAATCGCTCCGCTTTCGATCAGCATCGACAGCACCGGCCAGTACGTCTATGTAGCGAACTCCGGTTCCGGTGACATCTCGGTCTACGACACGTTCACCACAGCTGGCGGCCTGACTCCGGTACTTGTCCCCTGCCACCTCGGTGTCTTTTGCCATACTTCCAATGGCGTTGCCAATTTTCAGGCGGGAACCAACCCCTACGGAATCGCCACTTCGCGATAGTCTGCCCAATGAATTGGCAGCATCACCAGACCCCGGAAACGGGGTCTGGTCGTTTGCGGGTGCGCAAGAAATTTTCAAGCAGGCTAGACTTGCATCACGCGTTGGCCCGGCAGTTATAGCCGCTTGTCCGGTTTACCATTCCTCCGGTCAGTTGCCGGTGGCAAAGCCGGTTGCCGCGCCCTATCATCCTCATCAACTCTAATGGAAGGGACTAGCAATGAAATACGCAAAGGGATTCACACTCATCGAACTGATGATCGTGGTTGCAATCATCGGCATCCTGGCCAGCATCGCCATACCCGCCTATGGCGATTATGTGATACGCGGCAAGCTGGTGGATGCCACCGCGCAGCTGGCCGATGGCCGGATCAAGCAGGAACAGTTTTTTCAGGACAACCGTACTTATGTGGGCGGACCCTGTCCTGCTGCGACCAAATACTTCACTTTTGACTGCGAGACCCCGGCCCGCACAGCTACGACTTACACACTGACAGCCGCGAGCAATGCCAATACGGGTCTCGGGGCCGCGGGCGACTACACCTACACGATCAACGAGTCCAATGCCAAAGCAACGACCAAGTTTGCCGGGCTGGCTTCGACAGCGGCTTGCTGGCTGATGAAAAAAGGCGACTCGTGCTAACTGAAATTCCCAAATCTGCCGGCTTCACGCTGATCGAGATGATGATCGCGATCGCCATCTTCGCCATCAGTTTGTCGCTCGGCGTATCAAGCTACCGGACCTGGGTGCAGAACACCCAGATCCGCAATGCGGCCGAATCCATCCAGAACGGGGTACAGCGGGCGCGGGCTGAAGCGGTGAAATGCAACGCCAATGTCGCTTTTACCATGGGTGCGGCTTCTTCCTGGAATGTCACGCATGTGGCCGCGTGCGGAAGCGCTGCCGCCGGCTCCACAGTTGAATCGAGGTCCAGCGGTGAAGGCTCGAAGAACGTCACTGTCAGCGCCGTTGATAAAGATGGCAATAATGCGACGACCATCACGTTCAGCAACCTCGGCACAGTAGCGGACCCTGCCACCGCCCTGGCACAGATTGATCTGACTTCCTCCGTCGCTGCGTCAGACTTGAGGACATTAAGGGTTGCTATCGGACGGGGCGGCAATGCCCGGGTATGCGATCCGAATCTGGGCACCGCTACTACAGATCCGCGCAGATGTTATTGAACAGAGAACCCATCATGAACAGGCAAAAGATCCCGTCTGCAAACATTTCGCGCAAAGGAAAATTCGCGCAACAGGGCGTCGTATTGCTGGAAGCGCTGGTTGCGGTGCTGATCTTTTCGATGGGGGTATTGGCGTTGGTCGGCCTGCAGGCGGCGATGGTCAAGAACACCTCTGACTCGAAGTACCGCGCTGATGCCAGCTTCATCGCGCAGCAGAGGATAGGCTTGATCTGGTCTGATCCTGTCAATGCGGTGACTTTCCTGGAGACCAACACTGATATTTCGTCGTTGTTGCCCAACGGTACCAGAACAGTATCGCAGCCGGCCCCGGACCAGTATCAGGTCACAATCACGTGGACGCAGCCGGGCCAATCCCAGCATAGCTACACCACCATAGCCACCATCACGGGAGGCTAGCGTCATGGGATCGAAACAACACTCAACTCATCATCAAACCGGATTCAGCCTGGCAGAAATCCTGGTCGGGCTGGTGATCGGCCTGCTCGCGACGCTGGTGATCATGCAGGTATTCTCTGTATTCGAGGGGCAGAAGCGCACCACCACGGGATCGGCCGATGCACAGACCAATGGCAGCATCGCACTCTACACGATAGACCGCGAGCTGAAAATGGCCGGATACGGATTGCTTCCCGCTACCAATTCACCGCTGAATTGCTCGACTTTGACCACTGGCACACCAGCCGACCTCTCGCCTGTCGTCATCACCGATGGCGGCGCGGGCGCGGGTGCCAGCGACACCATCACGATACACTACGGGAGTTCGGATTCGGGAGGGGGCTCATCCCCGATAACAGCGGTAGGCTTGCTTGGCGCGAACGATGTTACGATCAACGACAATATGGCCTGTCACGTCGGAGATGTCGCGCTGATCATCAACGGCAACGTATGCACTATGACGAACGTGAACGGCCCAACCGATATCGCCGTTGTACCGGTTGCCTCTACTCCTCCCAATATTACTTCGGTAACGCTGGCGAGCACGGCCAATGCCATCGTCGGTGCCAATGTTTCCTGCCTGGGTTCCTGGGTCACGACTGTATTCCGCGTGAACCCCAACTACGACCCTGCAAGCGCAGCCATCAATTCTCAAGCCTACCTGGAGAGGAGCGGCGATCCCAGCGTGTCTGACATCGTCAACATACAGGCGCAATACGGGATCTCGGCCGTTGCCAGCTCTAACCAAGTCACCAACTGGGTCGATGCCGCCGGCGCCACGTGGGCTGCGCCTTCGGTTCCCGACCGCAACCGCATCAAGGCCATCCATATCGCTGTCGTGGCCCGCAACGGATTATTGGAAAAGGGCAACGTGACCGGCCCCTGTACCACGGTCAAGGGCACCGTCAACAACGGCCCTTGCGCCTGGGACGACAGCAATTTCGACGCCGCACCGGCCATCGACCTGAGCAACGACCCGAATTGGCAGCGATACCGCTACCGGGTATTCGAAACCATCATCCCGTTGCGCAACATGATCTGGGCCAAGGACTCATTATGAAATCACTGCCAGACAGGAAAGGGCTTCATTCCGGTTCTGCGTCCAGGCAGCGCGGCGTGGTGTTGTTCTTTGCGCTGATCGCGCTGGTGGTGATGTGCCTCGCCGCAGTCGCATTGATACGCTCGGTGGACACCAGCACCTTGATCGCGGGTAACCTGGCGTTCAGGCAGTCCGCCACCACCTCCGGCGACGGCGGAATCGAAGCTGCGATCACTGCGCTGAATGGATATCAGGCAGCGATGAAGACCGCCAACAGTAACGTATTGTCGGATCCGGCCAATACTTTCAACAACACCAATGCGGCAAGCGGATATTATTCCTATACCAATCCCGCTCTGGATCTGACCGACCCCGCCAACTGGGTCAATGCCAGCAGCGTGCTCGTCGGAACCGATGTCAGCGGCAATGAAGTTCGCTACATCATCGAGCGCATGTGCCGCAGCGACAATGCGCTCCCGTATAAATTCGAGGAACCGGGTGACGTACCGCCTAAAACAGCCTGCCTGTTCAGCGCGCCCGCGGTTGACAACAACGGGCAGCAAGTTCCTCTTCCTTCGGATATATGCCAGGGAGCGGGTTGCCCCGCAGCCGGGCAATCCCCTGAATACCGCATCACCAGCAGAACAGCCGGACCAGGTAACACGGTCAGTTACGTCCAGGCTTTTGTCTATTAGGAGACTACCATGAAAGACCATCTTTATACCTTACCCGCGGTTCGCCTCGTGTCTTCTATGGCGCTGGCGGCCTGCCTCGCACTGCCGCTGGTCTCGCAGGCTGGCTCGGTCGCATTAGCGACTGCGCCGCTGGCCACTTCCACCACCTCGACGGTATTGCCCAACCTGATGTTCATGCTGGACGACTCCGGCAGCATGGACTGGGACTACATGCCTGACGATTCGAAAAATTTCGCCGGCAAGTACGGTTTCAACAGCACCCATTGCAATGGTGTTTACTACAACCCCAACTTCACCTACACACCGCCGGTGAAATCCGACGGCACGAGCTTCCCGAACTCCACATTCAGCAATGCATGGAACAATGGCTACGCGACCGCCGCTGAAGGAACCGTCAATCTGAACACACAATTCCCCGGCGGCAGCGGCACCGGCGCCAGCGGAGCCGCCGCCTATACCGGCCCGGCTTTTTACTTTACCTATTCCGGCACGCAGACATCTGCGACGCAGATGACCATACACAAGACCGGCAGCATCTACTATCAGGAATGCAACAGCGCCATCGGCTCGACCACCGCGGTTGACGGCACTCATCCGGTGAATACGGTGTTCACGCGGACCCGCCTGGCCACCACGCCGACCACCACCCTTGTCGTGACCAACAGCACAGGCGGCGCCACCATCACCGTCAGCGGCTCTTACGGCAACCCGTCTACTAGTGTGAGCAGCATCAAGGTGAACAGCAAGGAAATCCTGACAGCCACCACCAACAGCTCAAAGACCATCACTACCGTTGCAACGAACATCGTGAACGGGATCAACGCCTGTACGGCGGCCATATCCGGGAATTGCCAGGTGAGCGGTTTCAGTGCGACCTGCGCCGGCTATCCTTCCTGCACGGACGGCACCGTGACGGTATTTGGCGACGGCACGGCGGGCGGCTTGACGCCGGCCGTTACCAAATCGGGTAACCTGACGGTGGCCGCGACTTCTGCGTTCCCGACCATCGTCGCCACGGCGGTGAGCGGCATCACGGTGAATGGCACGCAACTGATGTTGTCCGGCGCCACTGCGACCACGCAAAGCCCCACAACACTGGCCGGCTATATCCAGGCCGCGATCAACGCGACCGGTTACTCGGCCACCGTATCGGGTACCGTCGTCACGGTCACCGGTCCGACTTCTGCATCGAACTACAAGCCGGTCATCACCACGACTCCCTCGAACGGCAGCCTGGCGGTCAGCTCGGTCGCGTTCCCGGAAAGCACGCCCGCCAAATTGCAGAACTTCGCCAACTGGTATAGCTACTACAGCACCCGCATGCTGATGATGAAGACCGGTGTGGGGCAGGCGTTCTCACCGATCAACGACCAGTATCGTGTCGGGTTCATGACCATGAACAACAACGTAAGCCCGGATATTGTCGATATCGATACATTTGCCGGCGGTTGCGCGGTCGGTTCCGGCACCTGCCAGAAGGATAAATGGTATAGCAAGCTTTACGTTTCCAACCCCGGCAACTCGACGCCGTTGCGCGAAGTGCTTTCCAAGGTGGGACGCCTGTATGCGCATAAATACGGCGCTGTTACCGTCTACACTTCCACCATCACGGTCAGCAAGCCCAGCGGCGCCGGCAGTACTTCGGTGAGCAGCATCAAGGTGAACGGTGTCGAATTGCTGACCGGCCCGACCACCGGGAGCAGCAAAACCAGTACCGTTGCTAAAAACATCGCCGGGAATTTCATCGATCCGAGCAGCTACACCGCAGTGGCAAGCGGCAGCACGGTCACGATCACCGGCTCGAGCGCCGATTTGAACAGCGTGCCCGCGGTGACCGACGATGGCGGCGGCATGACGTTCACCCCCACGGCGTTCACCGGCACCACGCAGACCGCCAACCTGAACGGCATCACACCCAAGGATCCGATACAGTATTCCTGCCAGCAGAACTTCCTCATCCTGTCCACCGACGGATACTGGAACGGCAACGCCGGATACCAGGTAGATGGCAACACAGCAATCGGCAATCAGGACGGCCAGGCTGCACGGCCGCAGTATGACGGCGCGACCGGGCAAACGATCATAACAACAAAATATTCCCGCACGCAACAAAGCACATCATCCTGGGGATGCAGCGGCAGCCAATTCAAGGTCACCACCACGCCGCAAACCAGAACGTGCACCACGACCATCACCAACGGCGTTGCCGCGCCGGAGAGTTGCCCCGGCTGGACAAACGGAACCGCAACCACCACTGCTTGCACGATCACGACGTTGCAGAGCCCCAACCCGAGCACGCCGACGATCGTGTCCCAGACGACCACCTCGGGCACCACGGGCGGCACCAGCGATACCCTGGCCGACACGGCGATGTATTATTTCCAAACCGACTTGCGCACCCCTGCGCTGAGCAACTGCGACGGTGTCTTGGGCACTACCGCGTCTACCGGGATCAATGTATGCGACAACAATGTGTTCAAAACCTCCACCGACAGCAATACGGCGCAGCATATGACCACTTTCACGCTGGGGCTCGGCGCGAGCGGCAACATGATCTATTCGCCCAGCTATATGACCGACGGTAACGGGGATTATTATTCGGTATGGAAGGGCATTAGCGCGGATTCCAGCGCAAGTCCTCCGATCTGCTCCTGGCAGTCCAACGGCACGACCTGCAACTGGCCTGTTCCCGCCAGCGGCTCATTGAACAATATCGACGACTTGTGGCATGCGGCGGTCGATGGCGGCGGCACCTATTTCAGCGCCACCGATCCTTCTTCGCTTGCCTCCGGCCTGTCCGGCGCTCTGGCGGCGATCGCATCCCGCAAAGGCGCTGCAGCCGCTGCCGCCACCAGTACGCTTAACCCCGTGGCCGGCAACAACTACGCTTATGTCGCCAGTTACACCACGGTGAAATGGCAGGGCAACCTGGAGGCAAGAACCATCAACGTCAACACCGGCGTGATCAGCCAGACTGCCTCCTGGTGTGTCGAACCCATTGTGGCCGGTGTATGCGCGGCACCGGCTACCATCGTTGCCGACAACAGCGGAGGCAGCACCACCTATAGCTGTGTCACTGCGGGCTCTACATCGACTACCTGCACGTCGCCCGGTGTGTTCGATTCTTCCACGAACAATTGCAGTGTTCCGATGGCGGCCAGTTGCCAGGGCACCATGCCCGCCAAAATAGGACCGAGCGCAGTATCCACCGATCCTTGTTACAACAAGGTCAACTGCGACACCAGGACCATTTATACTGCAAATAGCACCGGTACCGCGCTGGTCAGCTTCGGTTCCGGTACCGTTCCGGCAGACAATGCCGCGTATGCGGCCGCCAATTCGGCAATACTTGCCGGGAATATCAGCTCGCTCAGCCAGTGGCCGTTATTGACCCCCACGCAGCAAACAGCGGCAAACAGTGCCAACCTGCTCGGTTACCTGCGCGGCCAGACCGGTTTTGAAAACCGCGACGTCAATCTGGTCGGCCCTGACGACAACAGGCTGTTCCGCTATCGCGAAGTCACGTTGGGAGATGCGCTGGAATCCCAGCCAAACTACATCGGCAAACCGGTATTCAATTACGCCGATCCGGGCTACAGCGACTTTGTCACCGCAAATGCCGCCCGTGTCGGCACGGTATACGTGGGCGTCAACGACGGCATGCTGCATGCCTTTACCGCGCTTGCCGAAGGCAGCGTGCCGGCCGGCTCGGAACGCTGGGCTTATGTACCCAGCATGGTGATCCCCAATATGTGGCGGCTGGCGGACTTCGACTATGCCAACATGCACACCAACTTCGTCAACGGCAGCCCGATCATCTCGGATATATGCACGGCATATTGCGACGGAACAAGCGGGACCCCGGTTTGGAAAACGATACTGGTGGGCGGGCTGAATGCCGGCGGACGCGGCTACTATGCGCTGGACATCACCAACCCCAACTCACCCACGCTGTTATGGGAATTCACGACCGCCACGGACAGCGACGTCGGCTACAGTTACGGGAACCCCGTGATCACCGCCAAAGCCGACGGTACCTGGGTGGTGTTGCTGACGTCCGGCTACAACAATACCAGCCCCGGTTCCGGCCTCGAATATTTGTATGTGTTGAACGCATATACCGGTGCGATCCTCAGCAAGATCGGCACCGGGGCCGGCAGCAGCACCACGCCGGGCGGACTGTCCAAGATCGCGGCGTGGAACGATACGCCCTCCAGCAACCGGGCGACGTTTGTCTACGGCGGCGACCTGCTCGGAAACCTCTGGCGTTTCGACATCAACACGGCCACGGTTTTCAAATTGGCGACCCTGATGGATCCTTCCGGCAATCCGCAACCCGTCACCACCTCTCCGGTACTTGGAAAGATCTCGGGCATGCGCGTCATATTCGTGGGCACCGGAAAATACCTGGAGACCTCGGACCTGAACGATCATCAGGTACAAACCGAGTATGCGATCAAGGATAATAATTCGACAACGACATTGACCAATCCGGCAGGCAGCCCGAGGAACAGCACGACGCTGGTGCAGCAGACAATGACTGCAGGGAATGGCGTCCGGACTGCCTCCAACAATCCGGTGGATTGGACAACCGGCAAGGGTTGGTACGTCGACTTCCCTGACACAGGAGAACGCTCTAACATCGAGAGCAAGCTGGTGCAGGGCACGCTGCTGGTCGCCACGATCGTTCCTTCCAATACCGTCTGTTCGCCCGGAGGTTATGGCTGGCTGAACTTCTTCGATTACACGAGTGGCAGTTCGATCGATACCACCGGTATCGTTTCGGCGAGTTACAACAACACGATCGTCGGTATCAACGTGTTGTATATAAACGGGTCGCCTGTCATCGAGGCAGTCACCTCCAATGACCCGACACCGACCATCAATCCCGACGTGTTGGTCAAAGGCTCTGCATCGGGATTCAACGCAAAACGTGTGCTGTGGCGCGAGTTGAACCCGCAATAGGCAAAGGCTGGCATTCTTCTGCAGCCAAGTAATATTTCCCCCGGCACACAATGCCGGGGGTTTGGTTTGCAGCCAGAAATGAGGACCGGATACAAGATCGGGATCTATCGCAAGGCTATCCGTAACGCATATGCTGCATCGGCTTATGATTGAAGCCCGACAAATATAAAAGCGACCCGAAGGTCGCTTTTATATTTTTTGCCGTGTTTTTCGATCTACTTGACGATCGCTTTCAGTTCGCCCTTGGCATAACGGGTTGCCATCGCTTCCAGCGAGATCGGCTTGATCTTCGCGGCCTGTCCCGCGCAACCGAATGCTTCATAACGCGCCTTGCAGATCTCCTTCATCGCCTTGGTGGAAACGGCCAGGAATTTGCGCGGGTCGAAGTCCTTGGGATTTTCCGCCAGATAGCGGCGCACCGCGCCGGTCGATGCCATGCGCAGATCGGTGTCGATGTTGACCTTGCGCACGCCGTGCTTGATGCCTTCGACGATCTCCTTGACCGGCACGCCGTAGGTCTGGCCCATGGCGCCGCCGAATTTGTTGATCACGTCCAGCCAATCCTGCGGTACCGACGAAGAACCGTGCATCACCAGATGCGTGTTGGGGATGCGCGCATGGATCTCCTTGATGCGGCCGATGGCCAGGATGTCGCCGGTCGGCGGGCGGGTGAACTTGTACGCGCCGTGCGAAGTGCCGATCGCGATGGCCAATGCATCCACGCCGGTTTCGCGCACGAACTGCGCGGCTTCCTCGGGATCGGTCAGCAACTGGTCGTGGCTCAGCACGCCTTCCGCACCGTGGCCGTCTTCCTTTTCGCCCATGCCGCTTTCCAGCGAACCCAGGCAGCCCAGCTCGCCTTCCACCGAAACGCCCACCGCGTGCGACATCTCCACCACGCGGCGGGTGACATCCACGTTGTATTCGAATGAAGCCGGGGTCTTGGCGTCTTCCTTCAAGGAGCCGTCCATCATCACGCTGGAGAAGCCGCTGCGGATCGCGTTGACGCACACCGCCGGCGACGCGCCGTGGTCCTGGTGCATCACGACGGGGATATGCGGGTAGCTTTCCACCGCCGCAGAAATCAGATGGCGCAGGAATGCTTCGCCGGCATATTTGCGCGCGCCCGCGGAGCCCTGCATGATCACCGGACTGTTGGTTTCATCCGCGGCCTCCATGATGGCCTTGACCTGTTCCAGGTTGTTCACGTTGAATGCGGGGAGGCCGTAGCCGTTTTCCGCAGCATGATCGAGTAGTTGACGCATAGATACTAAAGCCATTTTTTCCTCCTGATTAAAAATTCAAAACCGCGTGCTGCTGGATGATTTAAATATGCCGTATTGTTCAATCTTTGAAGTTTACTCGTGATCGCCAATCTTGACGATCTTCATGGTGTTGGTGTGTCCCGATTTACCGACCGCTTCGCCGAGGGTCATCACAACCATATCGCCTTCATGCACCATGCCCAGTTCGAACAAGGTTTGCTCGGCATTGCGCAGCTCCTGTGTCTGGTCCTTGGCTTCGGAGTGGAATGCGATCGGATGCACCCCGCTGAACAGTGTCACTTTGCCCAATGTCTCCGCCACAGGCGTCAGCGCGAAAATCGGAACACCGGCATTCATGCGCGACATCCACAGCGGCGTCGAACCGGATTGCGTCAATGCGACGATCGCCTTCACCTTGAAATGCGATGCGGCGAACAGCGCCGACATCGCGATCGACTGGTCGATGCGCGAGAATCTCTGCGCACCGGTACGGCGATCGAATACCCCTTCTTCCACTTCGCGCTCGGCCTTGATGCAAATGCGCGCCATCGCTTCGATGGTTTCCACCGGATACTCGCCCACCGCGGTTTCAGCCGACAGCATCACCGCGTCGGTCCCGTCCAATACCGCATTCGCCACGTCCGAGACTTCCGCGCGGGTCGGGATCGGATTGGTGATCATCGACTCCATCATTTGCGTGGCGGTGATCACCAGGCGGTTTTTCATCCGCGCCATCTTGATCATGCGCTTTTGCAAACCGGGCACGGCAGCATCGCCGACTTCCACGCTCAGATCACCGCGCGCCACCATGATGGCATCCGAAGCATCGATGATGTCGGCCAGTGCCGGGATCGCCTCGGCGCGCTCGATCTTCGCCATCAACAGGCTCTTGCCGCCGGCAGCATGCATCAGTTCGCGCGCCAGACGCATGTCATTCCCGCTGCGCGGGAATGACACCGCCAGATAATCCGCCTTGATCAGCGCGGCGGTCTTGATGTCTTCCTTGTCCTTCTCGGTCAGCGCGGGTGCGGTCAATCCTCCGCCCTTGCGGTTGATCCCCTTGTTGTTGGACAACACACCGCCGCGCACCACCTTGCATACGACTTTAGGACCGTCAACCCTGGTGACCTGGAATTCCAGCATGCCATCGTTGAGCAGCAGTATTGTTCCTGCGCTGACATCGTTGGGCAGTTCCTTGTAATCGAGCCCGACATGTTGCTGGTTGCCCGGCCCGTCCAGCGAGGCATCCAGGGTGAAGGTGTCGCCGTCATTCAGCTCAATCTTGTCGTTTTCGAATTTGCGCACGCGTATCTTGGGTCCCTGCAGATCCGCAAGGATGCCGACAGTGCGCCCGCAGGCCTTCGCCACTTCGCGCACGGTCTCGGCGCGCTTCATGTGGTCCTGCGCCGAACCGTGCGAGAAATTCATCCGTACCAGATCGACCCCAGCCCGTATCATCTGCTTCAGTACTTTCGGGTCGTTGGACGCCGGCCCCAGCGTTGCGACTATCTTGGTTCTGCGCAGCATGTGTCTGTGAATTTTCCGATTATTATTATTGTTGGTTTGCACGTTGTTCGAGGATCTCCACGGCGGGCAGTTTCTTGCCTTCGAGGAATTCCAGGAATGCGCCGCCCGCCGTGGAGATGTAGGATACCTTGTCGTAAATGTTGTATTTCTGGATCGCGGCTATCGTATCGCCCCCGCCCGCCAGCGTGAACGCCCTGGTTTCGGCGATCGCCATCGCGATCTTTCTGGTGCCTTCGCCGAACTGGTCGAACTCGAATACGCCGACCGGGCCGTTCCACACCACGGTGCCGGCCTTCATGATGATGTCCGCTATCGCTTGCGCCGACTGCGGGCCAATGTCGAAAATCATCTCGTCATCGGCTACATCATTCGCCGACTTGAGGGTCGCCGGGGTGTTTTCGTTGCCCGCCACAAATGGCGCCTCTTTGCCCACCACGACATCGGTTGCGATCGGGATGCTCGCACCACGTGCAGACATTTTTTCCAGCAATGCCTGGGCGGTTGGAACCAGATCGTTTTCGCACAGGGACTTGCCGACCGGGTGGCCGGTCGCCTTGAGAAAGGTGTTGGCGATACCGCCGCCGACCACCAGCTGATCCACTTTTTCCGACAGGCTTTCCAGAACCGTCAGCTTGGTGGAAACCTTGGAACCGCCAACGATCGCCACCATCGGGCGCGCCGGATCGAGCAATGCCTTGGTCAATGCATCCAGCTCTTCCGTCAGCAGGATACCGGCAGCGGCGATCGGGGCATATTTGGCTACTCCATGCGTCGAGGCTTCGGCGCGATGTGCGGTGCCGAACGCATCCATCACGAACACGTCACACAAAGCGGCATATTTTCTCGCCGTTTCTTCCGTGCTTTTCTTTTCGCCCTTGTTGAAGCGGCAATTTTCCAGCAACACCAATTCACCTTCGGCGACATTGAATCCGCCATTTATCCAATCCTTGATCAGACGTACCGGTTTGCCCAGCTTGTTGGCGATGACGTTGGCCACCGGCTTGAGCGAATTTTCCTCGGAATAGACGCCTTCTTCGGGACGGCCCAGATGGGAAGTCACCATCACGCGGGCGCCGGCCTTCATCGCAAAATCGATGGTCGCCATCGAGGCGGTGATGCGCGCATCGGAAGTGACTTTGCCGTCCTTGACGGGGACATTGAGATCCGAACGGATCAGGACGCGTTTGCCCTTGAGATCCAGATCGGTCATTTTGATGACTGACATGATTTTTCCTTTGAACAGATTGCAGGGCAAAAGGACCGGCGTTCACCTGCCCCTCACCATGAACGGTCACTTTGCGATATGAGTCACCAGGCGCATCAGATTGCAGGTATAGCCGTACTCGTTGTCGTACCAGGCCACGACCTTGACGAAGGTCGGGTCCAGCGCGATGCCCGCACCGGCGTCGAATACCGACGGGCAAGTCTCGCCGCGGAAATCCGTTGAAACGACGCTGTCGGTGGTATAGCCGAGCACGCCTTTCAATGGGCCGTTCTCTGAAGCCGCTTTCATCGCGGCGCATATCTGGTCATACGTGGCTTCCTTGTTCAATTCACAGGTCAGGTCGACCACCGACACATCGGAAGTCGGCACACGGAAGGCCATGCCGGTCAGTTTCTTGTTCAACTCGGGGATCACCACGCCAACGGCCTTGGCAGCACCCGTGGAGGACGGGATGATGTTTTCCAGGATGCCGCGGCCACCGCGCCAATCCTTGCTGGACGGTCCATCGACGGTTTTCTGCGTCGCAGTCGCGGCATGCACCGTGGTCATCAGTCCGCGCTTGATGCCGAAGGTGTCATTCAATACCTTGGCGACCGGTGCCAGCGCATTGGTTGTGCATGACGCTGCCGAAACGATCTTTTCGCCGGCGTATTTTCCATGGTTCACCCCGTACACGAACATCGGCGTGTCATCCTTGCAGGGAGCGGACTGGACGACTTTCTTGGCGCCCGCATCGATATGGGCCTGGCAGGTTTCCTTGGTCAAAAAGAAGCCGGTGCTTTCAACCACGATATCGGCCTTGGCTTCATTCCATTTCAATTCGGCCGGATTCTTGATCGCTGTCAGGCGGATCTTCTTGCCATTGACAACAAGCGTGTTGCCTTCCACCGAAACATCGCCCTTGAAGCGGCCATGCACGGAGTCGTGCTTGAGCAAATAGGCCAGGTAGGCGGGCTCCAGCAGGTCGTTGATCGCAACAACTTCAATTTCCGGAAAATCCTTTATCGCAGCACGGAACACCATGCGTCCGATACGGCCAAATCCGTTGATACCCACGCGAATCGACATTTTAATTTCTCCCTTTGATTATCTAAAAATTTACCCGTAGCGTTGGACTGCTTGCGCCTCAATGCGATTTGCCCTGGCCGGATCAATTGAGCCAGGCTCGTGCCGGCATGAGCCGCGACGCAGTCACAAATCAAGCGCTGATCTTTTCTTCGTTGTCGCGACTACATTGAAGTTCCGGCATAACGTTGGCCGTCGGCAAACATCACCCCGCGCATCAAATAATGTCGTCGAATTATCGTTACAAAACACTCTTTACGGCTTTGACGACATTGTCAACGGTGAAGCCAAAATGCTTGAACAGTTCCGGTGCAGGCGCGGACTCGCCGTAACAATCCATGCCGACCACGGCACCGTCCAGACCGACATATTTGTACCAGCCTCCGGTCACACCCGCTTCGACCGCGACGCGCTTGACACCCTTGGGCAACACTGTGTCCTTGTAGGCCTGGTCCTGTTTGTCGAACACATTCGTGGACGGCATCGATACCACGCGCACGCTGATGCCTGCTGCGGCCAAGGCGGCTTGCGCCTTGATGGCCAGATCAACTTCGGAACCGGTTGCGATGATCACTGCCTTAGGCTTTCCGCCGGCCGCTTCCGACAATATATATGCGCCCTTGCGAATGTTGGCGATCTGCGTCGCATCGCGCTTCTGGAACGCCAGATTCTGGCGGGTGAAAATCAAACTGCTCGGGCCATCCTTGCGCTCGATAGCCATGACCCAGGACACCGCGGATTCAACCGTGTCGCACGGACGCCATACTTCCATATTCGGGATATAACGCAGCGTTGCGGTTTGCTCGACCGCCTGATGTGTCGGACCATCCTCACCCAGACCGATGGAATCGTGGGTGTACACGAACAGTACGCGTATTTTCATCAGTGCCGCCATGCGCAGCGCATTGCGCGCGTATTCGGAGAACATCAGAAAGGTGCCGCCGAATGGCAACAGTCCGCCATGCAAGGCCATGCCGTTCATGATCGCGGACATGCCGAATTCGCGCACGCCATAACTGATGTAATTGCCCGGCTTGGCGGCATTCACATGATGCGCGCCGGTCCAGTTGGTCAGGTTCGAGCCGGTCAGGTCGGCAGAGCCGCCGAGGAATTCGGGCAACGCCGGAACCAGTGCATTGATCGCGTTCTGCGATGCCTTGCGCGTGGCGATGGTCTCGCCCTTTTCGTTGATCTTCGCGATCGCCTCGGCAGCATGAGTCTGCCCAGCCGGCCGGCAAGTCGCCCTTCATGCGGCGCTGGAATTCGGCCGCTTCCTTCGGGAACGCCTTTTTGTATTCGGCGAATTTGTTGTTCCACAGATTTTCCAGTCCGGCGCCCTTGGTGCGCGCATCCCATGCTTCGTAGACATGCCTGGGGATCTCGAACGGCGGGTAGTTCCAGCCGATGTGCGCCCGCGTCGCGGCAATCTCCGCGTCGCCAAGAGCGGCACCATGCACGTCATGCGTGCCTTCCTTGTTCGGCGAACCGGCACCGATGATGGTCTTGCAGCAGATCAGTGTGGGCTTGTCGGTGACCTTCTTGGCCGCTTCGATGGCGGCGTCCAGCGCAACCGGGTCATGGCCCTGCACATTGGCGATCACGTGCCAGCCGTAAGCCTCGAAACGTTTGGGTGTATTGTCGGTGAACCAGGGGCCGACATGGCCGTCGATCGAGATGTCGTTGTCATCCCAGAACGCGATCAGTTTGCCCAGGCCCCAGGTACCGGCCAGCGCGCAAGACTCGTGGGATATCCCTTCCATCATGCAGCCGTCACCCATGAATACATAGGTGTGGTGATTGACGATCTCGTGGCCCGGCCTGTTGAATTCGTTGGCCAGCAGTTTCTCCGCCATCGCCATGCCCACCGCATTGGTGATGCCCTGGCCCAGCGGACCGGTGGTGGTTTCCACGCCGGGGGTATAGCCATACTCCGGATGGCCGGGCGTCTTGGAATGCAATTGGCGGAAACGCTTCAACTCTTCCATCGGCAGATCGTAGCCGGACAGATGCAACAACGCATAGACCAGCATCGAGCCGTGGCCGTTGGACATAATGAAGCGGTCACGGTCCGGCCATTTGGGATTGGCCGGATTATGGCGCAGATGGCGGTTCCACAACACGTCGGCGATCTCCGCCATGCCCATCGGCGCGCCGGGGTGACCGGAATTTGCTTTCTGCACGGCATCCATTGCAAGGGCGCGGATCGCGCCGGTGATGTCATTGAATTTCGGCGGGGTGATGCTACGCGTTGCAGCCATTTACTGTTACCTCTTAAATCATCCCTGAGGGATTGGTTATATGAAGAGCACCACCGGCATGAGGATCGCGGGAATGCGCTGTATCGTGTTGGGCCGGCAATTATGCCGCACCCCCCCGATTAGGGCAACCGCCATGCTATTGTTGACTGGTTTGGATGACTACTGGGTATCGTTCGCGCCGCCTTTTTTCGAGAATTTGATGCCCAATTGCTTGAGTTTGCGGTAAAGGTGCGTGCGTTCCAGTCCGACTTTGTCTGCCACCCTTGAGACATTTCCGACTTCCTTGCGCAGATGGTAATCAAAGTACAGCGCGTCAAAATGGTCGCGCGCTTCGCGCAATGGCAAATCGAGCGGCAAAGAAGTATGCAGCGCCTTGCCATCGATGCTCAGCGTGATCTGCTGGTTCTGCTCCTCGGCTACATGATTGTTCAGTTTTGGCGCATCATCCCTGATCGCTTTGGCAATGGCGCTCAGCAGTTTTTGCAGCGCGATGGGTTTTTCCAGAAAATCGACCGCGCCGATGCGTGTCGCTTCTACCGCTGTTTCTATCGTGCCGTGACCCGACATCATCACGACCGGCATGGTCAGCAATTCCTGATCGACCCACTCCTTGAGCAAGGCTATGCCGTCAGTTTCAGGCATCCATATATCGAGCAACACCAGATCCGGTTCGCGTTCTTTCCTGAACGCGCGCGCCTGTTCGGCGTTTTCGGCAAGATAAACCTGATAACCCTCATCAAACAGGATTTCCGACAGCAGCTCGCGGATGCCGATCTCGTCATCCACCACCAATATTTGCTTGCTTTCCATTATGCCTCCTCAACCAGCGGCAGAGTGATGCTGACTCGTGCGCCGCCGCTCACGATATTTTCTATGGTGATGTGGCCACCATGTTCTTCCACGATCTTTTTCACGATCGCCAGTCCCAATCCGGTGCCTTTGGCCTTGGTCGTCATGTAAGGCTCAAAGGCGCGTGACAGCACGCTTTCCGGAAATCCAACGCCATTGTCCTCGACCCAAAGATGGATTTCACCGTTTCGCGTTTCAGTGTGCAATCTTATTTGCGGTTGTGCGACCCCCTGCAAAGCGTCTTGAGAATTCTGGAGCAAGTTGTGGAAGACCTGCCGCAAGCGCGTCGCATCTCCGTTGACTACGCTCAGTGGCGCGTCCAGCTTCAATACGATGAGTATGGCACTTGTCTCATACAAGCCCAGCACTTCCTTGATCAACTGGTGCACATCCAGGTGCATCAATTTCAATGCCGGACCGCGAGCATAATTGGCAAAATCGCTTACCATGTTTTTCATCGCGGCGACCTGGCTGACGATGGTTTGCGTGGCGCGCAACAAAAGTTGTGCGTCAGCTTCGACAAGCTTGTCGCTGAGCTTGTGCTGCAAGCGTTCCGCCGAGAGTTGTATCGGTGTGAGCGGATTCTTGATTTCGTGCGCGAGCCGTCGCGCCACCTCGCCCCATGCCGCCTGCCTTTCTGCCTGCAGCAAGTGACTGATGTCATCGAATACCACAACAAAGCCGGCTTCGCCGCCTTTCGGAAGACGTGTTCCGCGCATCAGCAGTATCTGGTTGCCGTTTCTGCTCAACCGCTCTATCTGCCGTTGCCATTCCCCACCCTCGGTATCACCGAAAGCATCAATGATAGTGTGGCAGAAAGAACTCAGCAGGTTGTATTTTTCTGCGATCTGGATCAACGACATGCGCTGCATCTCTTGCAAAGGCGCGGCGAGAATATGTGCTGCGCTGGGATTCACCGAACGCAAACGCAGTTCATGATCCAGTGCCAGGACGCCTGAAGACAAGTGGGTCAACACGCTTTCCAGATGCACCTTGGCGCTTTCCACTATGCGTTGCTGGTTTTCGCTGGCTTTCTTCGCCTCGAACAACTGGCGAGTCATCTGATTGAACAAACCGGTCAACGCGCCAAGCTCATCGCTGCTGCGAATAGGGTATTGTTCGGTAAAATCGCCTTGCGCCACCGCGCGCGTCCCTTCCGCCAACGCCTCCAGCGACGATCCGAACCGATCGCTGAGAAAGAACGCGGCGGATACCGCCGTCAACAACACCACCAGCAAAGACAGCGTCAAAGTGACGGCGTACAGCCGTTTCAGCCCGAGACGTGAAAGCGACAATTCCTGATAATCGCGATACACCGCTTGCACCGTGTCGGCATCCGCTTCTATCTGCTTGGGAACCGGCTGGGTAAATTGCAGCACATATCGTTTGCCGGCCAGCTGCTTCGAATTCACTACCCCCAGCGCTAGCAGCGTCAAGCCCCTGTTGGGCATGGTATCTATCACCGCATATTCGCCCTTGTCCAGCGCGAGACGCAACAGATCATCGTCGGGCTTGTCCGGCGGTCTTGTGTTGCCGGCAGGTGAAGACACAATCAGCTTTCCCTTGACGGAGAACAGCGCAGCTTCCTGTGCCTCCTGTTTATCGACCAACTGATCCAGTGCCAGCTGGTATTGGCCGGATTTTTTTTCGCCCAATAACGACGCAGTGAATTGCGCCTTTTTTGCAAGTTCCTTCAAGCTGTTGTCAAGTCCGCTTCTGCCCAGGTTCAAGCCTCCTTCCAGGGCTTTTTCAACGCGCACGTCAAACCACGACTCGATGCTCTTGTCCAAAAATTGCACCGACACCGCATAGATCAAAATACCCGGCAGGACCCCTATCAGGGTGAAATACATAACCAGACGCAAAGTCAGCTTGGCGCCGAACACCTTGTTCTTGAGTTTGTTGCGCAGCCGCCACAACTGGTAGCCGGCCAACCCCAACAGACCCGATGCGAGCAAACCGGTCAATCCAAGCAAGCTGTAATAATCAATGGAAAAACCTTCGGTGTTTGAGCTGTTGCTGGATAACAAATACAGCAACGCACCGCTTACGGCAATGCTGACGAAGATCAGATAAGTCATCGCGCCATCACTCCGTTTTGACGCTGTCTGCGGCGATTGCCGACGGATCGATCACCCAGCGATGCCATCCGGAATCCAGCGTCCAGTCACTATCTGTCAGCGCGTTCACCTGCAACGGCTTGGGCAGCTGGGCAATGTCCAGGCGCAGACGCGCGGACGCCACGTAGTTGCCCCCCTTTTTCATCAGTTCCGCGGGAATCATTGCCGAGCTTTGCCTGGCCAATATGTCCAGCGCATCCTCGAGACTTGCAAAATTCTGGAACAATGCGCCGCGCGAAATGCGGTATCGTCCAGTCAGTATGCTGTAGGAAAGTTTGACGGTCTGTTCGCCGCTATAGATTTCCTTGTCCAGCCAGGACCAGCGAGTCGGCGGCGAATCCCCGGAAAACAAGTGCGACAATGCCTTTTGAGTGGAATCCAGCCAGGACCAGCGAGCATGCGTCAATGAAAACTCGCCTACAAAATAAATCGGGATACCGCGTGACAAAGCCTGTTTCACCACAAAGTTCAGATTGATGTCATAACTGGCAAAAAGCTGGTAACCCCCTTCGCTTGAACGGATTTCCGCCCCATTGACGGAAATGCCTTCAGCGTGCGCAGATGCACAAAACAGCCAGGCCGCCATAACGGCGCGCATCATTATGCTAAACAATTTTTTGCAGCAGGGCATAAAAGAATCCGTCATGACGGTCATTGGGCAGCATCTGTCCATCCATAGCATCTGGCAACTTTATTGGTAAACGCCGCGCGTCCGGCTGATGTTCCATAAACGCCGCGACGACCTGTTCATTCTCTTGCTGGAAGACCGAACAGGTGGCGTAGAGCAATTTACCATCTTGCGCCAGCAGTCGCCACAACACGCGCAAGATGCCGAGCTGTTGTGCGGCAAAACCGGGGATATCCTGGCTGCGCCGCAGCCATTTGATGTCGGGATGGCGGCGCACCACACCCGAAGCCGAGCAGGGAACATCCGCAAGGATGCGCTGAAAGGGTTTGCCATCCCACCACTCCTCCGGCTTGGCGGCATCCCCGGCTACAAGCTGTGCGGCCAATCCCAGCCGACGCATATTATCCCCGACCAGTTGCAATCGTTTTGCGTCCCTGTCCACTGCCACCATCTCTGCATCCGCTCTCTCCAGTATATGTGCGGTCTTGCCTCCCGGTGCGGCACAGGCATCCAGCACGCGCATCCCGTCATGAACGTCCAATAATTGTGCGGCGTATTGCGCCCCGGCATCCTGCACCGATACCAGCCCCGCAATAAATCCCGGCAGTTTGTCCACTGCCACGGGTTTATCGAGTTGCAACGCGTCCGGCTCTATCAACGCAGCGGATAACCCGTCCCGTTCCAGCAAATCAAGATATTCAGCCGTCGAGTTCAGGCGCCGGTTGACGCGCAGCGTCATCGGGGGCCGTTGATTACCTGCTTCGAGTATCTCCTCGCCGCGTTCGCCATATTGTGCGCAAATTTCATCTACCCACCATTGCGGATAGCTGTATTTTCCCTCCGCGTTTTGTCCGGTTTGTTCGAGCAGCACCTTCTGGTTGCGCAAAAAATTTCTAAGGATAGCGTTCGCCAGCCCGCTCACCCGCGGACTCAACGCCTGTGCGGCTCGCACCGCATGATCGACCACGGCATGCTGCGCCGATTTGCCATACTGCAACTGGTATAGCGCAACCAGCAACAGGAAGCGCACACGTTCATCCGACAGTGGCTTGTGCAATAGCATGTCCAGTATTGCCCGCAATCGCCCGTAATAGCGCAATGTTCCATAGCTTAGATCCTGCAGTGCGGCGCGTTGGGCCGGCATCCACCCGGCTTTGTCATGCAGCGATTCATCCAGCGCCTGATTGAGATTCCGCCCGCTCGCCAACACTTGTTGCACGACGATGCTGGCGGCGAGTTGTATGTGTTGCGTCTCAGCCCGCATCGAAATCATCGCCGGCTTCAATCGGCATGGCCTGCAAGAATTGCTCTGCAGGTTGTGCCTTGCCGCCCGGGCGCTGCAGTATATCCAGGCGCAACGCGTCCTTGCCGCACGCGACCGTAATGCCGCGTTTGTCCACGCCTATCACTCTGCCCGGGTTGCCGCGCTTCCCCGGACAACACGCAGCCTGCCAGACTTTTATCGACACACCGTTAAATCGTGCCAGGGAAACCGGGAAGGGGTTGTATGCCCGGACTTCGCGTTCGATCTGCCGAGCATCCTTCCGCCAGTCTATCTGCGCTTCAGTCTTGGTCAGTTTGGCGGCATAACTTGCGGCGCCATTGTCCTGCCTTGTCGGTGTAAGACGTTTTTCTTGCAGCAAACGCAAGGCCTCGAGAATACAGTTGGCACCCATCTCGGCCAATTTGTCATGCAGGGTCTGGGCCGTATCATTTGCCTCGATCGGGCAAGCGTGGCGCAACAGCATATCGCCGGTATCCATTCCTTCATCCATTTGCATGATGGTGATCCCGGTCTCTGTGTCGCCGGCGAGTATCGCGCGCTGTATCGGCGCGGCGCCGCGCCAGCGCGGCAATAGTGAGGCATGGATGTTCAAACAGCCGTAGAGCGGAAGCTGCAGCACCGCTTTCGGCAGGATCAATCCATAAGCGGCCACGACCATCACGTCAGCGTTCAGTTCGGCGATCGATCGTTGCACTTCTTCAGACTTTAATGAAGCGGGTTGAATTACTGCTAATTCATGCTTAAGTGCAAACTGTTTCACCGGGCCGGGTGTCAGCTGCATACCGCGTCCGGCGGGTCGGTCAGGCTGGGTCAGCACCGCGATAACTTGATGTTCCTCGAGCAGCGCAGCAAGTGAACTGACCGCAAATTGCGGCGTACCGGCAAAAATGATTTTCATGACAATTTGATCCCGGTGGTAGCTCTGCTCAGTCAAGCCGGCAAAGAAGAATTACATCGTTTCGCGAAAATGTTTTTTGAGCTTTGCTCGAATCCGGGTTTGCTTGAGCTGCGACAGATATTCGACAAACACCTTGCCGATCAAATGATCCATTTCATGCTGGATGCACACCGCCAGCAAGCCTTCGGCATCCATCGTGAACGTATCGCCATTTTCATCAAGAGCGCGTACGGTGACCTTTTCCGCACGGCTGACCTTCTCATAAATGCCCGGCACCGACAGGCAACCTTCTTCGCAATCGCTTACGCCGCTGCTGGCGATGATTTCAGGATTGATGAAAACTTTCAAATGATCGCGCGTCTCGGAAATATCTATCACGATGATACGTTCATGCACATTCACCTGCGTCGCCGCCAACCCCACCCCAGGCGCGGCGTACATGGTCTCGGACATATCCCGCACCAGTTTGCGCGTAGTCTCATCAACCTGTGCAACTTTCTTTGCGACTTTGTGCAGACGTTCATCCGGATACTGCAAAATTTTCAGAATTGCCATGCGTGGCCCATAAATGCTTGCTAATTTAGCAGACTAGATGCAGAATTTAACGTAGCGCAGCAACTTTGCGTAACCCTTATTTGACTCTGCCGGAGTTTCCATGCGCAAGATTATATCGCTGATTTGTCTTTTATTGCCTATGCTGGTCCTTGCCGCCGAGTCCGAGAAGCCATCGGACATTCAGATGAATATTCGCAACGATGCTCCGGATCGGCATATCGTCGTAAAGGGTGACACGCTGTGGGACATCTCCGGCAAGTTTTTCAAGGACCCGTGGAAATGGCCGCAAATATGGGGATTTAACAAGGACACCATCAAAGATCCGCACTGGATCTATCCGGGCGATGTTATCTTTCTCGATCGCAACAGCGGCACCTTGCGCCTCGGTCAACCTGGCGCGGAAGGCGGCGGAATGGCCGCCAGCGGGGTGGGCGAAACCGGAACGGGAGAAGCCGGGGCGGGAGAAACCGGTAATGTTGAAAGACTTCATCCAAAAGTGATAGAAACACGAAGCCCGCATGATGCCATTCCGAGCATTCCCGCCAGTGTCATAGCGCCCTTTTTAGCGCAACCGCTGGTCATTGAGCAGGACGCATTAGAGGATGCGCCGGCACTGATCGGCGCACGGGAAGGTCGCGTGGTACTGGGCAACGATGACACCGCTTTTGTCAAAGCGCTGCCTTCCGATAAAGGTATTCATTGGCAGATCTACCGCCCGGGCAAAACGTTTATCGACCCGGATACCGGTGAAAAACTGGGAATCGAAGCAATCTATCTGGGTGACGCTGAAGTGACACATTTTGCAGACATCAGCACCGTAGCGATCACGCGCTCCGTACAGGAAATTTACGCGGGCGACCGCATGGTCCTGCCAGCCTCAGAAGCAGTCAACGCCTATCTTCCCCGCGCGCCCGAAACCAAAATTTCCGCGAGCGTGATTTCGATTTATGGCGGCGTGTCCCAGGGCGGGCAAGACTCCGTCGTCACGCTCAACAAAGGCGCACGCGACGGCCTCGAGATGGGTCATGTACTCGCTTTGTACCACAAGGGCGAAGACGTTAAATTTCAAGGCGACAAATACACCTTGCCCGACGAGCGTTATGGCCTGGCGTTCGTGTTCCGGGTTTTCAACAAGGTTTCGTATGCGCTGGTGATGCAGACCCGCATACCGGTGCAGTTGTTGGATCACGCCAACACTCCTTAAGTTAATGGCCCCTGAAGCATCGCTCAAGGCGTGGCTGGCACTCAGCCTGACGCGCGGATTGGGTGGCGAAAATGCGCGTCGTCTGTTAAAGGAATTCGGTTCTCCCGATGCGGTTTTTACCGCGTCCATCAGTTCGCTCAAGTCCGTCGTGAACACTGATGTCGCAGCGGAGATCAGCAGGGGTATCGACGAGGATGCGGTTGGACCGGCCCTGGTATGGCTGGAGGACGGCAACAACCATATCGTCACCCTCGCCGATATAGATTACCCGCAAGCGTTGCTGAACATTCCCGATCCTCCGCTGTTGCTGTATGTGAAAGGGCGGCTGGACTTGCTCAATCGATCCGCACTGGCAGTTGTCGGCAGTCGCAGTGCCACGCCGCAAGGTATCAATAATGCCGAGGCATTTGCCAAATCGCTGAGCGATGCCGGGCTGTGCATCATCAGCGGCCTGGCTCACGGCATTGATGCCGCGGCGCATCGCGGCGCGTTGCGCGGACAGGGCGGCAGCGTCGCCATCGTCGGCACCGGGCTGGATATCGTCTATCCCGCCGCCAATCGCGAGCTCGCCCACGCGCTCGCACAGCAAGGCACGCTGGTCTCGGAATTCCCGCTAGCAACACCGCCTCTGGCTGCCAATTTCCCGCGCCGAAACCGACTTATCAGCGGCATGAGTCTCGGTTGCCTGGTGGTGGAAGCATCGCTGCAAAGCGGATCGCTGATCACCGCACGGCTGGCACTGGAACAGGGCAGGGATGTGTTCGCCATCCCGGGTTCGATACATGCGCCGCAAAGCAAGGGCTGCCACGCGTTGCTCAAGCAGGGTGCGAAACTGGTCGAGACCGCGCAGGATATTCTGGAAGAACTGGGCGGTGTGATCGAAATACCCGCCCCGGCATCGGTTCCTGAAGACGCCGGGCATGCGCTGCTTGAGCATCTCGGCTTCGACCCGGTGGATGTGGACACGCTCAGTTTGCGCTGCGGCTTGACGATAGCCGAGCTATCCGCCATGCTGTTGACACTGGAACTGAGCGGTCACATTTGTGTGCTACCCGGCGGTTTATATCAACGAATCCATTAACTCACTGCGCAAACCATGTTTGAAATTCTGATGTACTTGTTTGAAAGTTATTTTGACGCAGGCAGTTATCCGGAACCAGACAAGCTATCGCGCAAGCTTTCCGCCGCCGGATTCGAAGGCGATGAGATCAGCGAAGCGCTAACCTGGTTGTCGGCGTTGCATGAGCAAAATCCCGACAGCTATCCCGAAAGTCTTGAGCATGCGGGACAGCGACATTTTGCCGAATTGGAATTGCAGTTTATCGGCGACGAAGCTCGCCAATTTCTGCTGTTTGCCGAACAACAACGCTTGATTTCCGCGATCGAACGCGAGATGATCATCGATCGCTCCGTTGCGCTGAAACAGGAAAATCTTGCGCTGGACAAACTCAAGCTGATCATGCTGATGGTGTTATGGAATCGCCATCAGGATCTTGATCCGCTGTTGATCGAAGAATTGCTCACACCGCTGCATTCCGCACAACTGCATTGAATCCCGGATTTAAACCAAGAACACACGCATGGCAACCAATTTACTGATCGTCGAATCTCCGGCCAAAGCCAAAACGCTGCAAAAATACCTGGGCAAGGATTTCCAGATACTCGCCTCGTATGGACATGTGCGCGACCTGGTTCCCAAGACCGGCGCGGTCGATCCCGACAACGATTTTGCGATGAAGTACGAGACCATCGCGCGCAACAGCAAACACATGGACGCGATCGCCAAAGCGGCCGCCACAGCGGACAACATCTATCTGGCACCCGACCCGGACCGCGAGGGAGAGGCCATCGCCTGGCACATCTCCGAATTGCTCAAAGCCAAGCGCGGCATGAAGGACAAGAATCTGCAGCGCGTGGTGTTCTACGAGATCACCCAATCGGCAGTGCGCGAAGCGGTCGCTCATCCGCGTGAGATCTCGCAGCCGCTGGTCAATGCGCAGCAGGCGCGCCGTGCGCTGGATTATCTGGTCGGCTTCAATCTGTCGCCGCTGCTGTGGCGCAAGATACGCCCCGGCCTCTCTGCAGGACGAGTGCAAAGTCCCGCGTTGCGCATGATCGTCGAACGCGAACTGGAGATCGAGGCGTTCAAGAGCCAGGAATACTGGACCGTGCATCTCGATACGAACAAAGATCACCAGCCGTTCACCGCCAAGCTGTTCCAGTACCAGGGCAAAAAGCTGGAACAGCTCAGCATCGCCAGCCAAGCCGAATACGATGCGATCCACGCCAAACTTCAGGATGCCAAGCTGCCGCCCAAGGTGGTGCGCGTCGAGAAAAAGGCCAAGCAGCGTTATGCCGCCGCACCGTTCACCACGTCCACGTTGCAGCAGGAAGCCGTGCGCAAACTGGGCATGACCGCCGACCGCACGATGCGCACCGCGCAGTCGCTGTATGAAGGCGTGGACATCGGCGGCGGGACAGACCGTCGGTTTGATCTCCTACATGCGTACCGACTCGGTGTCGCTGGCGAAAGAAGCCGTGCAGGAGATCCGCGACTACATCAAGGATAATTTCTCGTCGGAATATCTGCCCAGCACCCAGCCGACCTACAAGAGCAAAACCAAGAACGCGCAGGAATCGCACGAAGCGATACGCCCGACCTCGATCCTGCGCACGCCGGACAGCATGCGCGACCACCTGACTGCCGACCAGGCGCGCCTTTACGAGATGATCTGGAAGCGCACGCTGGCCTGCCAGATGGCACCGGCGCGTTTCGACACGGTCAGCGTGGATATCCGCCTGGGCGGCGACACCACGCTGTTCCGCGCCAACGGTCAGGTGCTGGTGTTCCCCGGCTTCATCGGCGTGTACATGGAAGACGTGGACGATGCGACCGAAGAGGAGGGCGGCAAATTGCCGCCGCTGGCCGAGGGCGATGTATTGCCGATCGACAAGCTGTACGGCGAACAGCACTTCACCCAGCCGCCGCCGCGCTACTCCGAAGCCAGCCTGGTCAAGGCGCTGGAAGAACACGGCATCGGCCGCCCATCCACTTACGCGACCATCATCTCCACGCTGCAGGCCCGCGAATATGCCGTGCTGGACAAGAAGCGCTTCATCCCCACCGATGTCGGCCGTGTCGTCACGCGCTTCCTCACCGACCATTTCACCCGCTATGTGGATTACGGTTTCACCGCCCACCTCGAAGACGAGCTGGACGAAGTGTCCGAAGGCAAACGCGACTGGATAGGTGTGATGGATGAGTTCTGGAAAGGCTTTTCCAAACTGATCAAGGAAAAAGCCGACATCGACCGTCCGGTCGAATTGATAGACGAAGCTTGCCCGGAATGCGGCAAACCGCTCGCCAAAAAGCTCAGCCGCTACGGCAGCTTCATCAGCTGCACCAACTATCCGGAGTGCAAATACAAACGCAGCATCAGCGGCGAATCGCAGGATGATGCCTCGGCAAGAGTTGAACTGGGCGTGCATCCGGACACCAAGCAGCCCGTGCTGTTGCTGCGCGGCCCGTATGGCCACTACGTGCAATTGGGTGAAGCTGTCGAAGGAAGAAAAGGTCAAGCCGAAACGCGTCTCCTGGCCCAAGGAAATGCCGCTCGATCAGGCCGATCTGGCCAGCGCACTGAAGCTGCTGTCGCTGCCGCGCGAACTCGGCGCACATCCCGAAACCGGCAAGAAAGTCATCGTCAACATCGGCCGCTTCGGTCCCTACATTGGCCACGACGGCAAGTTCAAATCCATCCCGCGCAGCGACAGCATCTTCGACATCAGCCTGGAACGCGCGGTGGAATTGCTGGCCCAGGCCCGCGAAGGCAACGCCGTGTTGCGCGTGCTGGGTGATCACCCGGACGACAAGGCCAGCGTGGAAATCTGCAGCGGCCGCTACGGCCCATATGTACGCCACGGCAAGATCAACGCCACGTTGCCCAAGGGCGTTTCGCCGGATGACATCACGCTGGAAGAGGCATTGGAATTGATCGCGGCCAAGGCAGCCAAAGGAGGCAAAGGCGCCGGGAATGCAGGAAATACCAAGAGGAAGCCTGCGGCAAAAACTTCCAAGGCCGGTACAGCACCAAAGGCAGCCAAGCCTAAGACCGCGGCCACCAAGACCAAAGCCTCTATCAAGGAATTGAAGCCCGCCAAAAAGAAGGTTGCTGCAACCAAGAAAACGGTCAAGAGCAAATCTGCCTCAAAGGGCAAAACTCTCTAACATTACCAGAGTCAACTATCCGATTTGATCTGCCATACTGCGTGGCAGGCAACACATTTGGTTAATGTGCTCGATGTCATTTTCAACAGATCTGCTGCCGACTTCCCATCCTGCGCAGCTTTGGCGATCTTATCCATGTCGTGATGTATACCCATGCCCAGCGCTTTGAATTCGAGTGGCAGTTTAGCCATCAACGCCGGATTGACATCTACCGTACCTGCCATTCCGGCTGCGCGGGCTGCCTCGATGATACGCGGCATGTCATTTTGATTGGCTCCCTCCAAAATACCTTGCGTCGCGGCTAACAGCCCGCGCATTTCGGACAACACCAATTCACGCTCTTCGGGGTGAAGCACAATCACGGTTCTGTCATCGGTGCCTGCAGTAGTGTTCCCGCGCACGAAGAACCATATAAATACGGCGATAGTGACGACCCAGAGGAGCAGTGCCACTTGTGCGAGTCGATTGGCTTTCATGGTTTGATTTTACCCGGATTTTTAATCTTGGTGGTGCACTGACTCAATCTGATACCGGTCTGCACAATAATCTCGTTTACCGTCTCTGCTAAAACCATCCCTGTCCAACGTTGCAATATCCGAATTGCCCGATTTGTCAGGCTGCATACCAGAGCACTGCGAAATAATGACATACGGTGCCTGCCATCACAAACAGATGCCATATAAAGTGTCCATACTTCAGGCGTCTATCCGCCACGAAAAATGCCACGCCTGCCGTGTAAGCTACCCCTCCCGCGACCAACCATAGCAGGCCGGAGACCGGTACGCGTTCGAACATCGGATAGGCGGCGATCAAAATGAGCCAGCCCATGAACAAGTAGAGTCCGGTGGAAATGACGGGATGAAACATTTTTTTAAACACCTTCAGAGCCACGCCTGTCAGGGCAAGTCCCCAGACCAGCCCGAGCAGCGTCCATCCCCACGCGCCGCGAAGCACACCAAGCGTGAACGGCGTGTATGTCCCCGCGATGAGGAGAAAGATCGCTGAGTGTTCCATGATGCGAAATATGCGCTTGGCTTTGCCCGCCGGTAGCGCATGATAAAGCGTGGAGGAAAGATAGAGCAGCACCATGGAAGCGGCGAAAACACTCACTCCGGCAACGAATCCCGGGTTGCCGCGCCTTATCGCTTCCATGATCAGAAACGGGGTTGCCACAATTGCCGCAATCAACCCGATACCGTGGCTGATACTGTTCGCGATTTCTTCACCTGATGACTGTTCGCGCAGGGACGCCGCAAGTGATGTGCTCATGACAATCCATCCTGAATCAGAGTATTTGAATGCAGCGAAACCGGAAGCATGGTCCGAATCAAATCTTGGAAATTTATTCAGCTTCGACCGGCTTTGTCGAGATATTTGATCCCTGCCAGCGAAAATTCCGCGATATGTTCACCGATCGCCTCGATTTCCTTGCGGTCATAGCGCAACTTGGGGTGCAGGCGTTGCAGCACCGGATGTGAATGACGGTAGAACAAGCACTGGCCCGATGATGCTGTGCACGCAGCGGCGCAGCTCGGTTTCGGTGACCTTATTACCCGCGATCTCACGCAGCAGTTTACCCAGGAACTCATGCAGCGGAGCGATGGCCTCACGCACGATCTGGTCCAGCGCAGGCGTGGGGTCGGCCAATTCGCGGGCCATGATCCGGCATTGGGCGGAGGCATTCTTTTCATCCAGCAGCATCAGCATGAAATCATGGAGGAACAGGCGCAAGCGTACCTTGGGGCATTCGGATGCCTTGGCATTGGCTTTCTGCAATGCCGCGAGCGGAGCAAAATTCAGCGCTTCGGCAAGCAGGCCATCCTTGCTGCCGAAATGATAATTCACCGCTGCAACGTTTGCATCGGCGAGACGGCAGATCTCGCGTACCGTCGCGCCCTGAAAACTGTGTTGCGAAAACACTTCGCGCGCCGCATCCAGCAATCGCTGGCGGGTTTGTTCACTGGCGGTTTTGATTTCCACTTCGGTCATCATTCGGGTGCCCGGACATAACCATCCACTTGGCTGTCGTCTTTTGACGGCCTAGTGGAATGGCTAGTGGTTCCATCAAGAGGTTCTTGTTTGCTGGCGATTTCCTGCGTTGCGCTGCCTGCCGCATCATTGCTTTCGCCCGCCAATGCCTTGTAGAGTTGCGTCTCTGCGCTCAACCAGGCACGCCGCACCTGTATCTCCCCCTGCTCGGCGGCAAAGGATTGGCGCTGTGCATCCAGCACCTCAAGATGGCTGACGATTCCTGCTTGATAGCGCGCCTCGACCAGGCGCAGCAGTTGTTTCTGCGCTTTTGCATTGGCTTGTTGTGCGGCAAGCTGCCCTGCGAGTTTGTCACGTGCACTCAGCAGATCCGCCACTTCGCGGAACGCCTGCTGTATGGTCTTTTCATATTCGGCAACTGCGATCACCTTGCGTGCATTGGCAATATCCAGGTTGGCAGAATTGCGTCCCGCATCGAACAGCGGCAATACGATGGAAGGCTGAAAGCTCCACGCGCCATTGCCAGATTTGAACAACCCGGACAAGCTGCCGCTGGCGGTGCCCACACTGCCGGTCAACGAGATGTTCGGGAAAAATGCAGCGCGTGCCGCGCCGATATTGGCATTTGCCGCAATCAACTGTTGTTCGGCGGCCAGTACGTCTGGACGCTGCAACAACACATCCGAGGGTAATCCTGCGAACAGATCCGAGTTGATGTCCTGCTCGGCGAGGCTGCGTCCGGCAGGCAAATCTTTCATTTCCGCCATCGATTGCCCCAGCAGCAGGTTGAGGAAATTTTCGGCGGCGGCCTGTTGTTGTTGCAGACTTGCCAGTTCGGCCACTGCGGATTGATATGAACCTTCCTCCTGCAAAAAATCCGTTTCGCTGGACACGCCGGCATCGCGGCGGCGCGTTACCAGTTCCCTGCTCTCGGCGCGCGCCTTGACGGTCGCGTCGGCAAGCTGGGTTCGCTCCTGTATTTCCAGCAATGACAAGTAGGCGTTTGCCACATCAGCGATCAGCGATAAGCGAAACGCCTCTTGCGCAGATGCTGTGGCGAAATAACTGGCCTTGGCGGACGCACTCAGACTGCTGACACGACCCCAGAAATCCAGCTCATACGACACCAGGCCCAGGTTCACGTCATAACGCTGAGTATGAAGGTCGCTCGTGGAGCCCAAGGCGCTGGCCGGTGTCTTCCCGGCAGTGTGTGAACCCACCAGATTGACATGAGGTAAGCGGTCGGCCGACTGTACGCCGTATTGTGCGTTCGCTTCGGCGATGCGCGCGGTGGCGATGCGCAGATCCCGGTTGTTCTTGAGCGCAGTGGCAATCAATGCCTGCAAGCGCGGGTCGGTAAAATAATATTGCCAGTCGGCGGGCACAACGCCAGCGGTGGCTTTCAGCTGCACGCTGTCAGGCCACGCTGAGGGAACGGGCGCCTTTGGACGTTCATAGGCCGGCATCTGGGAACAGCCACCCAACACCGCTGCCACAATAATCAAAGTTGATTTTTTATGTAGGCTAATCATGTTGGCTCTCCCCGCGTACCGCGGCTGTTCGCGCATGTCCCGGAAATATCCGCCGTACCACCACGAAAAACACCGGCACCAAAAACACCGCCAGCACGGTCACGGCCAGCATGCCGCCCATCACACCGGTGCCGATCGCATGGCGACTTTGCGCTCCCGCTCCGACCGAGAATGCCAGCGGGGATACCCCGGCAATAAATGCGATCGATGTCATCAATATCGGCCGGAAACGCAGACGACATGCTTCCAGGGTGGCCTCGATCGCGCTCATGCCGCCGTCTTGCAGTCTGCGTGCGAATTCGATGATCAGGATGGCGTTCTTGGATGAGAGTCCTATGATAGCGATCAAACCCACCTTGAAATACACGTCGTCGGGCAAGCCGCGCAAGGTGACGGCCAATACCGAGCCGAATACGCCCAGCGGCACGACCAGCAGCACCGCGAACGGGATCGACCAGCTTTCGTACAACGCGGCGAGGCACAGGAACACGACAATCAGCGAGACAGCGAACAATAACGGAGCTTGTGTACCGGATTGCCGCTCCTCAAATGAAGTACCCGACCACTCGAAGCCTATACCCGGCGGCAGTTTTTGCGCGATCTGTTCCATCGCAGCAACGGCCTCGCCGCTGCTGCGCCCCGGTGCAGGGCCGCCCGCAATCTTCATCGCGGCCAGGCCGTTGTATCGGTCCAGTTTGGGCGAACCCGCGGTCCATCGTGCTATGGCAAGTTCCGATAGCGGAACCATATCACCTTTGAAGTTGCGTACCGGCACACGCAGAATGTCTCTGGGTGTGCGACGCATATCTTTCTCAGCCTGCATTTGCACCCGCAGGGTGCGTCCCTGGCGAGTGAAATCGTTGATATAGGCGACACCCAACGTTGATTGCAAAGTGTCATTGAGATCCGCGATGGACACGCCCAGGGTCTCTGCCTTTAACCGGTCGATATCGAGTAACAGTTGCGGTCCCGCTTCCTGACCTTCGGGGCGCACCCCGGCCAATACCGGATTTTGCGAGGCCATGCCCAATGCCATATTGCGTGCTTCCAGTAATTTTTCCCGTCCGACTCCGCCACGATCCTGCAAGCGGAAATCAAAGCCGCCCAATGCCGCCAATTCCGGGATGGGCGGTGGATTGACAGCGAAGATCATCGCCCGTTTGATCTGAAATAGCGCCATGTTGGCTTTGCGCACCAGCGCAACCGACGAACTGCCCTCCGCTTTTCGTTCATCCCAGGGCTTGAGAGTCACAAATACGATCCCGACATTCTGGCCGCGCCCGACGAATGAAAAACCCGCCACGCCGATCACGTGTTCGACTTCTTTTTGATCGAGATAAAACTTCTCCACTTTCGACAGCACGTCGAGAGTGCGTTCTTGCGTAGCTCCCGGAGGAAGCTGGACAACGTTGATGAAATAGCCCTGGTCCTCTGCCGGCAAAAAACTGCCGGGCAGCCTGCTGAACAACCATCCCATCGCGATAAAAATCACCAGATAGACCAGCAAATATCGTGTAGTCTTTTTTACGATCTTGCCAACGCTGGATGTGTAGTTTGTCGTGGTGCGCGCAAAGAAGCGGTTGAACCAGCCGAGCGGGCCACGTGTCGGCAACAGGTCTTTGCCGGGTGTATGTTTGAGCAAAGTCGCGCATAGTGCCGGCGTCAACGTAAACGCCATCAACGCCGAGAACATCATGGTCAACACCAGGGTGACGGCGAATTGGCGGTAAATCGCCCCTGTGGATCCCGGGAAGAACGCCATCGGAATGAAAACGGCCATGAGTACCAGGGAGATGGCGATGATCGCAGCAACGAGCTGATCCATCGCCTTGCGCGTCGCGTCGCGCGGGGACAGCCCTTCCGTAGTCATGATGCGTTCGACGTTTTCCACCACCACGATAGCATCGTCTACCACGATACCGATCGCCAATACCATGGCGAACAAGGTCAGCACATTGATGGAAAAGCCGAGCAAATACAATCCGACCAATGCGCCGACCAACGCAATCGGGATCACGATGGCGGGAATCAGTGTCGCACGCCAGTTCCCAAGGAACAGGTACATCACCAGAACCACCAGCAACAATGCCTCGGTCAGGCTCTTCAAAATCTCCCGGATGGAAATATCGATGAATTTGGAAGTGTCGTAAGGCACGACCCAGCTGATGCCCTTGGGGAAAAACCTGGACAACTCGGTCATCTTTGCCTTGACCCTTTTAACGGTATCCAGCGCATTTGCTCCGGGTGTCAAGCGAATGGCGATCGCGGCAGTCGGTTGTCCGTCGATGCGTGCAGCCCTGTTGTAGTCTTGTGCGCCAAGCTCCACGCGCGCCACGTCTTTTACGCGCAGCGTGGAGCCATCCGGATTGGTGCGCACGATGATGTTGCCGAACTCCTCGGGTGTGGAAAGCCTGCTTTTGGTGACGATGACCGCATTGAGCTGCTGTCCGGGCGCAGAAGGCAATTGCCCCAGTTCGCCGGTTGCAAGCTCGGAATTTTGTGCGCGCACTGCATTGGCCACATCTGCGGGAGAAAGATTATAGATTTGCAGCTTTTCCATCTTCAGCCACAAACGCATCGAGTATTCGGTACCGAACAGCAATGCCTCGCCCACGCCCGGCACACGCTGGATACTGTCGAGCACATTGGCGGTGGCAAAGCTGCCCAGCGCGACATCGTTGAGGCTCTTGTCCGGCGAGAACAGCGCAACGAACATCACATAGTTGCGCGCCGTTTTGGTCACGGTGATGCCCAGGCGACGGACCTGATCGGGCAGGCGCGCCTCTGCGCGCTTGATGCGGTTCTGCGCTTCGACCGACGCCAGGTCAAGATTCGATCCCGCCTCGAACGTCAGCGTGATGCTGCCGGTTCCCAGCTCGGAGGAGGATTCCATGTAGAGCAGATGTTCGATGCCGTTCATTTCCTGCTCTATCAATGCCACCGCTGTTTCTTCGACGACCTGCGCCGATGCGCCCGGGTAGTTGACAGTAATAGATAATGCGGGAGGCGCAACAGACGGGTATTGAGAAACCGGCAGGTTTTTCAATGCCAATATTCCGCCCAGCAGGATGATGAACGCGATTACCCACGCGAAAATCGGACGGTCGATAAAGAATTTTGCGAACATGTGTGATCCTTACGGTTTGCCGTTGGCAGATGGCGATGACGATTTGCCCTCTGACAACGGCACTGGCTTGACTGCCGCACCGGGGCGCGCCTTCTGCAAACCATTCACGATCACTCGCTCACCTCCTTTGAGGCCTTCGGCAATGATGAAATCTTCTCCTGCCATGTCGCCCACCTTTACCGGAATAGTGACTACCTTATCCTCCGCGCCGACCGCCATTACAAACTGGCCTTGCGTGCCTACTTGCACTGCGCGCTGCGGTATACGTATGACGTTTTCGGCAAGCGCTTCAGGAAAGCGGATGCGCACAAACATGCCGGGCAGCAATTCGCGCCTGGGATTGGGAAATTCTGCTCGCAGCGACACCGCGCCCGTGCCCGGATCAACGGCCATGTCGGTGAAAAAGATTCTGCCGGGCAGCGGGTAAACGTTGCCGTCTTCCAGCAGCAATTCCACCTTGGTGGATACGGCGCGTTTTAGTTTGCCGGCCTTGACTGCCTGTCTGAGGCGCAACAGATCGGCACCGGATTCCGTGAAGTTTACATAGATGGGATCGATCTGTTCGATGGTGGCCAATAACGTGGCCTCTCCCTTGCCGACCAATGCCCCCTCCGTGACCAGCGCTCGACCGATCCGACCGGAAATGGCGGCAGGAACGGTGGTGTATGCCAGATCTTGCGCCGCGCGAGTCGAAGTATCTTCTGCCTGCTTGACTTTGGCTTCGGCCAGATCGAATTCCTGCTGGCTGACCGCCTTGAGCTCCAGCAATGGTTTGTATCGTTCTACGTTCTGGCGCGCGATCGCCAGGTCTGCCTTTGCCGATGCCGCTGCGGCCTTATAGGTACGCGCATCGATCTGAAACAGGGAGTCGCCTGCATGGACATCGCTGCCTTCCTGAAATAATCTTTTTTCAACTACTCCTTCGACGCGCGCGCGCACTTCCGCAGTGCGATAGGCCTGCAATCGCCCGGGCAAATCCTGGGTAAGCGTTGCCTTGCCCGGAACAACGGTCATCACATCCACCTCGGGCGGCGGCATGGACCCGGACCGGGGCCTGCCGCCGGCTTGTCACCGCCGCCGCAGCCAGATAGCGCAGCAGTTATCAATAAAATAGCAATGATGGGCTTGATTGGAGTTGTCATGTTGGGAATCTCTATATGATTTTGTTGAAGCAATTCATCCTCAGGGCGCGGCAAGCAATGTGATGGCGCAAACCAGCGTTATGACGTTCTGTTGGTGACTTGGCCAAATCGCTATGCAAAGTGTTTGTCACCTCAGGCAACGGTAACATCACTCGCACAATTTCGAAGCGTGAACGTTCAGCTAGCTTTCGCGACACGCTTGCCAAACGTGAGCGGCGTTCTTGTCATCCCGGAATGATGAGAATCCTGAATCGCCGAACTACTGTATCAAACGATTGTTTGAAAGTAAAACAGGATGTGTCGATATCCTTAGCTCATGCAGGGTTTTTGATTTGCAACGCCCGTTGGTACAGTTCGTTACGGCTGGCCCCGGTGATCTTTGCGGCGAGACGCACCGCCTGCTTGAGCGGCAATTCTTCAAGCAACTGGGACAGCGTGCTGAGTGCCTCCATGGACAATCCCGGCTGCGGTACCGCACCGGAAACCAGCACGACAAATTCACCGCGTTGCTGGTTGCTGTCGGATTGCAGCCATGCTTCGGCATCGCGCAGTGCACAGACATGTATCGTCTCGAACAGCTTGGTGATCTCGCGCGCCAGCACGATCTGCCTCTCACCGCCCAACACTGCGCACAGATCTGCAACGCATTCGACGATGCGATGCGGTGCTTCGTAAAATACCAGCGTGCAGGGGTAGCTGATCAACGATTGCAGCGCTGCGCGCCGGGCGGCGGATTTGTTGGGCAAAAAACCGTAGAACAAGAAGTGCGGTTCGCTCAAGCCCGCCGCTGACAAAGCCGCCAGCGCCGCATTCGCCCCGGGGATAGGAATGACCCGCAAGCCGGCCGCCCGTACCGCTTGCACCAGCAACGCGCCGGGGTCGCTGACAGCGGGTGTTCCCGCATCGCTGACGAAAGCCACGCTTTGACCGGCTTGCAACCGCGCAATGATCTTTTCGGCCGCTCCTCGTTCGTTGTGCTGATGCACCGCGATCAGCTTATTCGTGCTGATGCCGTGGTGCGACAACAAATGGACGGTGTTGCGCGTATCCTCGGCCGCAACCACATCTGCGGTCCGCCAGAACTTCCAGCGCGCGCAGGGTGATATCACGCAGATTTCCTATCGGGGTGGCAACTACATATAATGCAGCTTCCAACTTTTGCGGATGTTCGCTATGCAACGTGTAATCCCCTTGACTCCTGACTTTGTTCGCACTATACGCTTGCACCGTACCGCATAAACCTGAAGTCGAGAAACCCGTCCCTGCAGCAGAAGGGGTTGTACAGCCCGCAGCCCCTCCGGTTGGCGGTGAAGCGCCTCTGCCACCGGTGCCGCCCGGCGAAGCGCCCGCAGCCATTATGCCAAGCGAGGTCATACCTGCGCCACCCGTGCTTCCAAACTGTAACCCCGTTCGCGCATATCGCACTGTTGCTGCCGTTGCATTCGCCGATATTCGGCTCCTCAGCCGATGCTGTACAGCAAGGCTTCATGGCGGCGATCAATCCCAAAAGACTGATATTGCCGATACGCGTATACAGTGATTTTGACGAGAACAATAGTGTCGTTACCGCTTATCGCCAGGCCATCGCCAACGGCGCGCGAGCCGTGGTGGGGCCGCTGACACGCAACGGCGTGGCTGCGCTGGCGGCGCAATCTGATATCCCGGTACCGACATTGGCTTTGAACACCGTGGACGGCCAATTTGCTCCGAAATTGTATTTTTTTGGCATGGCAGTAGAATCAGAGGCACGGCAAGTCGCACAACTGGCCATACAGCAGAGTCTGCACCAGGCCATCATCATCACCACGCACACGCCACTGTCCCAGCGTCTGCAATCGGCTTTTGAGGAGGAATGGGCCGGTCAGGACAGGGGTATTCTGCGCGAGATCGAATACAGCGACGATACATCAGTTTTTGCGGATATCGCCAACATAAGCGACACGATGGTATTTCTTGCGGTCGACGCCGGGAAAGCGCGTTTGATCCGCCCTTATCTTCCGAACAAATTGCCGGTATACGCGACCTCGCAGATATTCGTCGGAAACGATAACACCCTGACCAATTATGACCTGAACGGGATCCATTTTGTCGACATGCCATGGCTGTTGCAGCCCGACCATCCAGCCGTGATGGTCTATCCGCGCGCCAACCCGCCGCTTTCAGCGCAAAGCGAGCGCCTTTACGCGCTGGGAATAGATTCCTTCCGGCTGATCCAATTGATGCTTTCAGACAAAATCAATTCTGCACTGCCGCTTGACGGCGTGACCGGCAAGATCCAACTCAATGGCCACAATTTTCAGCACACGGAGATTCAGGCAGTGTTTGCCCAAGGTCATGCCCAGCCGGGTGACACGCCTGCCGCACCCACCTCGCAAATATTCCCCAACCAGGCGATCAACACTCCATGACCGCCCGTGGCGCGCAGGCTGAGCAACTCGCCGCACAGCATCTACAGCGGCAGGGCTTGAAGCTGGTCGTGAAAAACTATCGCAGCCGCTTCGGGGAGATAGACTTGATCATGCAGGATGGGGAAACAGTAGTATTCATCGAGGTACGCCTGCGGCGCAATGCCAGCTTCGGCGGAGCGGCGGCAAGTATCGATGCGCGCAAGCAGAAACGCATCATCAGTACCGCACAGCAATATCTTGCCGGTCTTGCGCGAGTTCCAACATGCCGATTTGACGCTGTGCTGCTCGACGATGCTCAAGGGTGCGATATGCAGTGGATCAAAAATGCGTTCGATGCTTGATTCGGTTAATATCTGCAATCGCGTTGGCAACATGTTAATTGTCGCAAACGAAAATGGATTTTTGGAGGCATAGACATGGACATCAATAAGCGCATCATCAAACATTTCAAAGACAGCGCGGAGCTCAAGCTGAAAGTAAAGGATGGGCTGGCACAGCCGATCGCCAACAGCGCGCAGATCTTCTTCGACTGTGTAACCAACGACCACAAGATTCTGTGCTGTGGAAATGGCGGCTCGGCGGCCGACGCCCAGCATTTCGCCGCAGAACTGATCAACCGCTTTGAAAAGGAGCGTCCCGGCCTAGCATGTATCGCATTGACTACCGACAGTTCGGTGCTGACTTCGATCGCCAACGATTACGACTATAACCAGGTATTTTCCAAGCAGGTGCGCGCGCTGGGCTTGCCCGGTGACTGCCTGCTGGCAATTTCCACAAGCGGCAATTCGCCGAATGTGGTGGCCTCGATTCATGCGGCTCACGAGCGCGACATGCGCGTGATCGCGCTGACCGGGCGCGACGGCGGTGAAATGGCCCGCTCGCTGCGTCCCGATGACGTGTTGATTTGCGTGGATGCACAAAGCACCGCGCGCATTCAAGAAGTGCATCTGCTTACCCTGCATTGTCTGTGCGACATCATTGATTATCTTCTATTGGGCGAATGAACTTGCGCGTCATTGCGTTGCTGTTGTTCGTGCTGGTATCCGGTTCGCTGCAAGGCTGCTTTCCCGTCGTGGCGACAGGTGTAGGCGCGGGTGTGATGCTGGCACAGGATCGCCGCACCAAGGACGCAATTTTTGACGATCAGACGATCGAAACAATGGCAGCTGAACGCATAGATGAACAACTGAAAGGCGTGATGCATGTCAACGTGACAAGCTACAATCACAATGTGCTGATCAGCGGAGAAGTGCCTGACGCTAAAACCAAAACGGAGATTGAAGATATCGTTGCCTCCATCGATAAGGTGCATGTTGTGTACAATGAACTGGCGGTTTCCGGCGCCAGCTCGCTGGTGTCGCGCAGCAACGATGCGCTGGTCACCTCAAACGTAAAATTGAGATTTGTTGACGACGATCGCTTCAATGCCGATCACATCAAAGTCGTTACCGAAAATGGCACGGTATATTTAATGGGCCTGGTCAAACATGAAGAGGCAGATGCCGCATCCGATGTCACCAGCACCACTCAAGGCGTGCAGCGCGTAGTCAGACTTTTTGAATATCTGGACTGAATGTATCCCGCACCCGCTTTCGAACACAAAATCTGCCTGGCTGACAATCTTGCCGCGCGGACAGCGGCTTTGCCGCGGCCTATCGTGTTCACCAACGGCTGTTTCGACGTGCTGCATCTCGGCCATGTGACCTACCTTGCCCAGGCCCGCGCACTTGGCGCTGCGCTCATCATAGGCGTGAACAGCGATGCCTCGGTGAAGAGGCAGGGCAAGGGAAATGATCGCCCGATCAACAGCGAGCAAGACCGCATGATGGTGCTCGCCGCGCTGGAATCGGCCAGCCTGGTGGTAAAGTTCGACGAAGACACGCCGCTTAACTTGATCCTTGCCTGCCGTCCCGACGTATTGGCAAAGGGTGGCGACTGGCAGATTGACAAAATTGTCGGTGCCAAGGAGGTGCAAGGATGGGGCGGGGCGGTTCACAGCATCCCTTTTTTGCACCAGCGTTCGACAACCGCGCTGATAAGAAAGATACGTTCGCTGTGAACCATGATAGAACGACCTGATGAAATCATACTACACCAGCAATCGCGCGGACTTGGAATCGCTTTTGCTGACGGCCCGCGTTATCGTTTGCGCTATGAGTTTTTGCGCACGCATTCGTTTTCAGCAGAAGTGCGCGGCCATGGCCCGGGGCAGGAAGTGTTGCATGTCGGCAAGCAAGACGTGAACGTGCTCGGCATTGACCCGATAGGCAGCTATGCCATCAAGATCATATTCGATGACTGACATGACAGCGGCCTCTACACATGGGAATATCTCCGGCATCTGGGCAGGAACCAAGACGAGCTCTGGCAGGAATATTTTCGGAGGATTGAAGTAGCGGGTGCTTCGCGCGCGCCAACGCGGTAGAATCTTCGACACTTCTGCACGTTTGACCAACAGGGACATAGAGAATGGCTGATACACACTTTGGTTTCGAGACCGTTTCGGAAGAAGAGAAGGCTAAACGCGTCGCCGGGGTGTTCACCTCGGTTGCCGGAAAATACGACCTGATGAACGACCTGATGTCAGCTGGACTGCACCGCATCTGGAAGCGCTTTGCGGTCGATATCAGCGGCGTGCGAACGGGCCAGCGTGTGCTGGATGTGGCGGGCGGATCTGCTGACCTGTCGAGATTGTTCCTCAAAAGTGTCGGCATAAGCGGGCAGGTTGTGCTCACCGACATCAACAACGCCATGCTACGCGTCGGACGCGACCGTTTGCTCGACGAAGGTTACGCTACCCCGGTCACACAATGTGATGCCGAACAACTGCCGTTTCCGGATAATTATTTTGACTGTGTCAGCATCGCGTTCGGCCTGCGCAATGTCACACGCAAGGATACCGCACTGCGCGAAATGCAGCGCGTGCTCAGACCGGGCGGGTGCCTGGTCGTGCTGGAATTCTCCAAGGTGGCCAAACCGCTGGAAAAAATTTACGATGCCTACTCGTTCAAGCTGCTGCCAAAGATCGGCCACTTCATCGCCAACGATGCCGAGAGTTATCGTTATCTTGCCGAATCCATCCGCATGCATCCGGGTCAGGCAGAACTGAAGAGAATGATGGAGGACGCAGGACTGGAAAAGGTCGAATATTTCAACATGACTGGCGGAGTGGTTGCGGTGCATCGCGGCTACAAATTTTAGTTTTGTCTGATGCAAATACACAATAGCAAGTATATTCACCGTGTCATCATAGCTCCCTGAACCATCAATATGGCCCAGACATTGGAAAAGCTCGCGATCCTGTTTGCTGATATTTGCGGCAGCACGGCACTCTATGAAAAGCTTGGCGACGATTCGGCGCGCAAGATCATATCGCGCTGTATCGACACAATGACCGGCAAAATCCCTGCCTATCAAGGCAGGCTGGTCAAGACCATAGGAGATGAGATCATGGTCACTTTCCCGAGTGCTGAAGCCGCTTTCCATGCAGCATGCGCAATGCATCTGGCCGTAGGAAACGATCAGCCATTGGACGATTTCACCATACACATCCGTGTCGGCTTCAATTACGGCGAAGTGATCCAGGAATCCGGTGATGTATTCGGCAACACGGTCAATGTCGCCGCGCGCGTCGCCTCGATTACCAGGGCGGGTCAAATCATGGCAACCCATGGGGTATATGCTGCCTTGCCTTCCGGGTTGAGAAGCCGGATGCGCAAAATCCTGCGTGCCGAATTCAAAGGCAAGCAGGAATATCACGAGGTATACCAGGTGATCTGTGAACAGGAAGACACGCTGAGCACCCGTTTCGGCATACCCGCATACCGCAAGCCTCCTGACAGCGACGAAGAGATGTTATTGCGATATCGCGGCCAGACCTTCAGGATCAACAAGGAGCACAAGAGTGCGGTGCTGGGACGTGATGAAACCTGCGATCTGGTCGTGAAAAGCGACCTTGCTTCGCGGCTGCATATCAACATCGAACTGCGTTTCGGAAAATTCATCATCGCCGATCAGAGCACCAACGGAACCTATATTCGTTTCAGTGACGGCAGCGTGGTGCACATTACGCGCGAGGAAATTTCCCTCAAGGGAAACGGTTCCATCAGCCTAGGGCAATCATTTTCCGAACACCCATCCGAAGTTGTCGAGTTTTCGATCTCATCTGTACGCGGCCAACATGGCGAGATGAAGTAGCTCTAGCCGGTATCGCGTCATTTTCGAATCCGTAATGATGGTCATCAAGACGATTGCCGATGCGGCTCTGCATTTTCAATCCATACAGCTAACAATTTCATTGTGCCTCGATTAACCAACGACCCTCCGCATGACGCCGGACTCGACCTGGTCTACGGTGACGATGCGCTTTTAATGGTGAACAAACCTGCCGGACTTCTTTCGGTTCCGGGTCGGGGAGCCAATAAGGCAGATAGCCTGGCTTCCAGGGTGCAGTGTTTGTTTCCGGATGCTTTCAGTGTGCACCGCCTGGACATGGGCACCTCCGGTCTGCTGGTGTTTGCCCGCGGTGCAGATATGCACCGTCGTCTTTCCCTTCTGTTCCGCGAACGCAGGGTAAAAAAATGCTATATCGCGATGTTGGCCGGACAAGTCGAACCCAGCATGGGCGAGGTGGATCTGCCGCTCAGCCCGGACTGGCCGAACCGGCCCAAGCAAAAAATTGATTTTTGCGGGGGCAAATGTTCGCTGACACGCTATCGCGTGCTGGCGCATGACGCGGTCATGAATACCAGCCGCGTCGAACTGGAACCGGTAACCGGCCGCACTCACCAGTTACGCGTGCACATGTCGGCCATCGGCCATCCGATAATCGGTGACAAATTGTATGGGGAAGAAGCCGGTGGTAACGCGGATCAGTTGCTGCTGCACTCCCGTTTGCTTGGCTTCATGCATCCCATCAGCGGGGAGCGCCTGACCGTTACATGCGAGCCGCCGTTTTGACAACTCGGCACAGGGATGGATATTGTTGCTATTTGCCAACCATCGGAGGTAAAGAATGCGTGATCATCATTCCAACAGTGGAGCTGGCGAAAGTGGTGGTTGGCGTCGGGAATTGTTCCGGACACAAGGTCGACAAGTTCAGGAAATTCTGTCTTACCTCCGTAGCAGCGTCAACTGTCAGGGCACCGCTGATCGGCGAATGCTTTGCCAACCTTGAATGCAGGGTCGTCGACACAATATCGGTGGTTAAATACAATTTTTTTGTCCTTTAAGTTCTCAAGGCATGGATAGACCCGGTGCGAAAGCACCCGCAGACGATTCATCATCAGGGGATGGGCGTGTTTGCGGTTGAAGGCGAGACGATAAGGCTGCCTTCAAAGAAGAAATGATTTTTCTGTTTCCGGACATGCCTGATTACACATTTTCGCGATGCCGTAACCATCTGCCGCAATTACACTTGCATGTGCCAGTGCTATACTTCGTCACGTTTGCTTTATCCATACCAAGTGAAGTACATGACTCAATTGTTGATAATGTTGAAGGCGCATATACAGGGAAGCGACTATCCGGGAACAGCGCAAATAAACTTGCAAGCGCAAAATAATCTGTTGGTCCTGATGATTGCGTGGCTGCCATCAAGGATACATCAGTTCGCTTTGCATTAACTCCGCATGTTCGCCCGTCCTTCTGTCATGGCGTTGAACCACCTGCTCAGGCAAAACAGTTGGGCTTTGCATCGGCTCGCGCCTTTCGCGGGCATGACAGCGCGGTTTGACATCGTTCCGTTTTCGTATTCCTACACCATTTTGGAGGATGGTTCGTTGCGCGCTGCCGACGACGCCTCTAAAACCGATGCGCGGTGCGTGATCGCACCGTCACTTCTGCCGCGGCTTGCCCTGCATGATGAAAGTGCGCATAAGGAAATCCATAGCGAGGGAAATGAGGGCTTGCTGACAGAAATCTTTTTCCTGTCACGCAATCTGCGCTGGGATGCCGCCGAAGACCTGAGCGGCTTAACCGGCGACATCGCGGCGGAGCGCATCGTGCAAACCGCACTGACCGCACGGCAACTATTGCTCGAATCGGCATTGAACCTGTCGAAGGCTGCGACGGAGTATCTGACGGAGGAACGCCCAATGCTTGCCAAGCCACAACAGATATCCGCATTCATGCGGGATGTGGATATGCTACGCGACGATGCGGCGCGACTGGAACTGCGCATCGCCCGCTTGTTTGCTGCCGACAAGAGCTAGGCATGCGCATATTCCGTTTGATCGTAATCATTTTCGTGGTACTGCGCTTCGGGCTGGACGAGTTTTTGCTTAAACATGAGCGGCTGCGCTGGATGCGCGTGCCGCTTGGCATGTTGCTATTCCTGCGTAACACATCAACACCACGCGCAGTTCGGTTGCGCTTGGCACTGGAGCAACTCGGCCCGATCTTTGTGAAATTCGGACAAATGCTTTCCACGCGCCGTGACTTGATTCCTGCCGACATCGCTGATGAGCTTGCCAAGTTGCAGGATCAGGTTCCGCCTTTCCCTTCCGTGCAAGCTGTCGAGATATTGAAGGCTGTTTATCACAAACCGCTGGAGGAAGTATTTCTGAGTTTTGAAGATATACCTGTCGCCAGTGCATCCGTCGCGCAGGTTCATTTTGCCGTACTGCCGGATGGCCGTAAAGTTGCCGTCAAGATCCTGCGCCCGGGAATCGGCAATATCATCGCGCATGACGTTGCGCTGTTGAAAGTGGCCGCTGATCTGATCGAATTATTGTGGGCAGACGGACGCCGTCTCAAACCAAAGCAGGTGATTGCCGAATTTGAAAGGCACCTGGAAGACGAGCTTGACTTGATGCGCGAGGCTGCTAACGCCAGCCTGCTCAGGCGCAACTTTGCAAACTCCACCCTGCTGTTGGTTCCCGAAATGTACTGGGATTATTGCAGCAAAGAGGTGATGGTGATGGAGCGCATGTATGGTATTCCGATCAGTCAGGTTGATGAATTGCGAAGCGCCGGAGTGGATATCCCAAAACTGGCCAGGAACGGGGTGGAGATCTTTTATACGCAGGTTTTCCGCGATGGATTTTTCCATGCAGACATGCACCCCGGTAATGTCCAGGTTGCTGCAAACGGCCAATATATCGCGCTGGATTTCGGCATCATGGGCACGCTAACCGACACTGACAAGCATTATCTTGCGCAAAACTTCATCGCGTTTTTCCGGCGTGATTACAAGCGCGTTGCCGAGGTGCATATAGAATCCGGCTGGGCGCCCATAGCGACCCGCGTGGATGAATTGGAAGCAGCCATACGTGCGGTTTGCGAACCGATATTCGATAAACCACTGCGCGAAGTTTCATTCGGGCGCGTGCTGTTGCGTCTGTTCCAGACTTCACGCCGCTTCGGCATCGAAGTCCAACCGCAATTGGTATTGCTTCAAAAAACGCTGCTCAATATCGAAGGACTGGGCCTGCAACTTGATCCGGAACTGGATTTATGGAAAACTGCCAAGCCTTGGCTGGAACGCTGGATAAGCGAGCAGGTAGGCTGGCGCGGCTTTCTCAAGTCATTGCGCGCCGAAGCGCCAAACTACGCCATTGTATTGCCCCAACTGCCCCGGCTGTTGCACCGCTATTTATCCAAAGACCCTGCCGATCACAACAACGAATTGCTGCAAAAAATCCTTGAGCAGCAACAACGTTTCAACACTTTGCTTACGTTGGTCATACTGATGCTGCTAGGCCTGATTGCCTGGGAGTTATTTGGATATTACATGGCATAATTGCTTCGTTCCCGTCATTTTGACACATTGCTCGAGATCATCATGTCTATTGCTGAGGGTATGAAATTACTATACAGTTATACCCTAGTACTGCAGTATGGTATTTGTCAATTTTCACCATCTTTCATTGTCAAAGGGAACAATAAATCATGAAAAATCCGCTGGACTCGTTGTGGGGCACCGTAATTTCCGGACTCATACTAACCATCGCGCTGTATATTATCGCTCACGCGCTAACCAAATAATTTCATCGCTCGGATATTTCGGATACTTTTTGCATTTAAGGAGAATATAAATGGACTACGTACCTGCAATCATGCGCTGGCTGCATTTCATGGCGGGCGTCATGTGGATAGGCCTGCTTTATTATTTCAACTTCGTCCAGGTTGCGGCGCTGAAGGCCGCAGCCGCAGACAGCACGGCTGCAGGCATCACCAAGCATGTTGCACCGCGCGCACTGTTCTACTTCCGCTGGGCCGCTGTTGTAACCTGGCTTGCAGGCGCTGCTTTGCTCGGATCGTCGATTGGTGCTGCGTTCACATTGCAATCCGGTCATGTCCCCATCGGTATCGGCGCCTGGCTGGGCACGATCATGTTGCTCAATGTCTGGGGTTTGATCTGGCCGAATCAGAAAAAGATCCTTGGCATGAAGCCGGCTACGGATGAAGAGAAGGTCAAAGCGCGCCGCATCGCATTCCTGGCTTCGCGCACCAATACCATGCTTTCGATCCCGTTGCTGTTTTTCATGGCGGCCGGAGCACATCCCGGCATATATGGCTTTTAAATATTTGTTTGCCGTCACTTATCGCTAACCCGCCTCCCGGCGGGTTTGTTTTTTCAGTCACTCGACCGTGACCGGCTTGGCTGAAATTTTGAGTTTGTGGCTATGGCCGCACTTCGCGCCTAACTTGTTTTGCAAGTTAGCCTCCAGCGTTCCCGCAAATATAAAATGTAGCATTATTCAACTGTTACGGATTTTGCGAGATTCCTTGGTTTGTGACTCCTGCCGCCCTTTGGGCTTAACTTGCTGCGCAAGTTAGCCTGCGCCGCAACCCGCGCGCCAATTCGTTCACTCAACCGTGACCGACTTGGCAAGATTGCGCGGCTTGTCCACATCGGTACCCTTCTGCAGCGCAACATAATAAGCAAGCAATTGCAGTGGAATAGTGTGCAGGATAGGACTTAGGTATCCTGCATGCTCGGGCATCTGCATGATATGGATGCTGTCGGCCTCGCGGATATGCGTATGTGCGTCGGCGAATACATACAATTCGCCACCGCGCGCGCGCACTTCCTGAAGATTGGATTTGAGTTTTTCCAGCAGCGCATCGTTCGGCGCAACCGAGATCACCGGCATGTATTTGTCGACCAGCGCCAGCGGGCCGTGTTTCAGTTCGCCGGCAGGATACGCTTCTGCATGGATGTAGGAGATCTCCTTGAGTTTGAGCGCGCCTTCCAGCGCGATAGGATAATGCAGGCCACGCCCCAGAAACAGCGCGTGATGCTTGCTGGCAAACTTTTCAGCAAGCTTGGCGATCTGCGGTTCCATTTCGAGGACTTTTTGCACCGCGCTGGGCAAGTGGCGCAACTCGCGCAGATATTTTTGTTCCTTATCCGCAGTCAATCGCCCGAACTGTTTGGCGAGCACCAGAGTCAGCAGGAACAGCGCGGCGAGCTGTGTGGTAAACGCCTTGGTCGAAGCCACACCGATCTCCGGACCGGCTCGTGTCAACATGCGCAATTTGCACAGCCGTACCAGCGCGCTTTCCGGAACATTGCAGATAGCCAGCGTATGGATGTGACCCTGCGTCTTGGCGTGGTTCAGCGCGGCCTGGGTGTCGGCTGTTTCGCCGGATTGCGAGATCACCACCACCAATGAATGTGCATTCGGCACGCTGGTGCGGTAGCGGTACTCGCTGGCGACTTCCACGCTGCAGCGGATCCCGGCGATCTCTTCCAGCCAGTTGCGCGCAACCAGCCCCGCGTGATAGCTGGTCCCGCATGCAAGGATCAGGATGCTGTCGATATCGGCAAATGTCGCCGCCGCTTCCGCCCCAAATATGCCCGGCACCAGCGAATGGCTGTTGCATACGGATTCGAGCGTGTCAGCCAAAGCCTGGGGTTGTTCGTGGATCTCCTTCTGCATGTAATGGCGGTACTCGCCAAGTTGCACGCTTTCGTTGCTCAGTTCACTGGTATGCACGGAACGTTCCGCCTGTTTTCCGTCGGCATCAAAGATCCGATAGCCGCTCCGCCCCAATTCGACCACGTCGCCCTCTTCCAGATAGACGACTTGGCGTGTCACCGGTAATAGAGCGGAAATGTCCGACGCAATGAATAATTCCTTGATGCCGATCCCCAGCAGCAACGGACTGCCGCGCCGCGCGCAAACAAGCTGATCCGGATCATCTGCCGCAATCACGCCTATTGCGTAAGCCCCCACCAACTCGGCAAGTGCAGCCTGGGTAGCCGCCAGCAAGGAATTGCCGCGAGCATAGTGACTGTGGATCAGGTGGGCGATGACTTCGGTGTCGGTGTCCGAGGTGAACTCATAGCCCTCGGCGGTCAGGCGGATACGCAATGTCTCGTAGTTTTCGATGATGCCGTTATGCACCACCGCGATGTGATTCTTGCTGATGTGCGGATGCGCGTTGCGCTCGCTGGGCACGCCATGCGTCGCCCAGCGAGTATGTGCGATGCCGATCAGACCCCGGGTAGCCGCGCATTTTTCTGTAAGTTCGGCAACACGCCCGGTGCTGCGCACACGTTCCAGTTGCGCGTCACGCACCACCACCAGACCGGCCGAGTCATAGCCGCGATATTCCAGACGTTGCAGGCCTTCCAGCAGGATAGGCACGACATTGCGCTGCGCCACTGCACCCACGATGCCGCACATGTTATTTCTTCACTTTCATTATTTTTTAGCTTTCTGGGGACGCTTCCAGCCCGGTTTGATCGATTGTGTTTTTTCATTCATCGTCAACTCGCCGGAAGGTGCATCTTTCCATACCGTGGTGCCTGCGGCTATCGTGGCGCCCCTGCCCACCGTGACCGGCGCGACCAGTTGGGTATCCGAACCGATGAACACATCATCCCCGATGACGGTGCGATGCTTGTTCGCGCCATCGTAGTTGCAGGTGATCGTCCCCGCGCCGATGTTCACCCGGCTGCCTATCGTGCTGTCGCCGATGTAGCTGAGATGATTGGCCTTGCTGTTGTCCGCGATCTCGCTGTTTTTGACCTCGACAAAATTGCCGATATGCACCCCGTTTTGCAGCCTGGTGCCGGGGCGCAACCGCGCATAAGGACCGATATGGCAGTCAGCTCCCACTACACTGCTGTCGATGTGGCTGTAAGGCGAGATGACCGTATTCGCGGCGATACTGGAATTTCTGATCACGCTGTAAGCGCCCACCTTTACGTTGTCACCCAAGCTTACATCACCCTCAAAAACACAGCCGACATCGATTTCGACATCGCGCCCGCAGTTTAACTTTCCGCGTATGTCGATGCGTGACGCGTCGGCCAGTGTCACTCCCTGAACCAGCAAACGCGAAGCTTCGACCAATTGCCAGGTGCGTTCCAGCACCATCAATTGCGACTTGCTGTTTATCCCGTGTATCTCCCACTCGTGGGCCGGTTGCACGGTATGCACCGCAACTCCTTGCTGAACAGCCATGCTGACGACATCGGTGAGGTAATACTCACCCTGAGAATTGTTGTTCTGCAATTTCGCCAACCAGACACGCAACAAGTTAGTCGGTGCAAGCAGGATGCCGGTATTCACTTCATTGATCTCGCGCTGCTCGATGGTAGCGTCTTTTTCTTCGATGATGCTGAGCACATCGCCCTGTGCATCGCGCACGATGCGTCCGTAGCCGGCAGGATTCGGCAGATTCACGGTCAGCAATACCAGGCCGTCGCCGGCCTGCTGCATCTGGTGCAGTGTGCTTTGCTGGATCAGCGGCACGTCGCCATACAGCACCAGCGTGTTGCCGTCATCGCCGAGATGCGGCATCGCCTGCTGCACCGCGTGCCCGGTGCCAAGCTGCGGCTCCTGAATCACGAATTTCGCTGGATATTGTTGCATCGCCTGCGGCACAGTTTCACCGCCATGCCCGTACACCACGCATGTCTGCAGCGGATTGAGCGAAATGGCGCAATCCAGCACATGCTGCACCAGCGGCTTGCCCGCCAGCACGTGCAGCACCTTGGGTACTTCCGAATACATGCGCGTGCCTTTGCCGGCAGCAAGGATAATGATGTTTAACTGGGCCATGTCATTCTTTCGTTAACGTGCCGATTATAAGGTAAAGCGGCCATACGACTAAAGAATTAGTCGATTATCCATGCACCGTTCCGGTGTGTGTGATCCGTTAGATGCGGCCTTCCAGGCATGCTTATCCTTTGCACCTTTGATTCACGCTTGACAGCGCTGCCATTTATAGTACACATTGCCATTGTGATTTCGTGAGCCGCGATATTTTGCGATTGTGTCAAACTGTGTTCGCGCAGCCGCATCATGAAATAGTTGATATCCGCAATAAATCATACTTTAATGCATTGGTGACAACCGCCGTGAAGCAATTGAGGGTGAGGTCGGTAATGCCAGTATTCAGCTTTTCCACATTCGAGTGGTTTATTCCCCCTTCAAATCCATGTCAAGTATGTTTGTGTGTCGATGCGGTCTAACCTCATATCGCTGGATCGGTTGCTTTCACGCCTGTCGGATGCACAGATTCTGGTCATTTCATCCTTCGGGGTCTTGATTATTGCCGCATTGGATTTTTTTACAGGATATGAAGTATCAGTATCTGTTCTTTACCTGGTACCGGTGGCGGTGGCTTCCTGGTATGCAGGACGCCGGGCATGTGTACTCATTGCATTGTTTTCATGCAGCGGTTGGTTTTCCGCTGATATGGCCACGGGGCATCCTTACACTTATATGATAATTCCCGTCTGGAACGCACTGGTACGACTCGGCTTCTTCCTGGCCAACGGGCTGTTACTGGTTGAACTTCATAACAGCCTTTCCCACCAAAGTGAGCTTGCCCGAACTGATGCATTGACAGGCGTGTTTGGTCGCCGCGCGTTTGAGGAACGCCTTGAGCATGATCTCGATCTAGCGCGAAGAAAACGAATTCCGCTGACTGTCGCTTTCATCGATCTGGATAACTTCAAGGCCCTCAACGATGTCCATGGTCACATTGTCGGTGATCAGGCATTGCGCGTGACCGCGCAAGTATTGCAGGCCGCTACGCGCCGCGAAGATACCGTGGCCCGCCTCGGCGGAGACGAGTTTGCAGTGATTTTCCCCGATACCGAGCATCACGGAGCGGAGGAAGTAGTTGAAAAGCTGATGATTAATCTGCGGCATTCGTTTCAAAACGTTGCTCCGCATCTGACATGCAGCATCGGGGTGATCACTTTCGAGGGTATAGCACCACAGTTGGCAGAGACTGTCCATGCTGCAGACTCTTTGATGTATCAGGCTAAGGGCACAGGAAAGAACAGGATCACTTTCAAGGTCATCGCAGAGGGTGCAAATGAAATCGTCAGCAACCCAATTTGAACACACGCGAAATTGATCATGCGTGATCTGACATGTTTGAAAAGCCTGCTCGGGACGCCCTGACCGTGATCGTTAGTATGTATCGTCTTGCTTCCGTTCCGCATAGTTGACGGTTGGTATTGACGTATCGCAATCGCTTTGCATCTTTTTTTCTATCCTGGCTTGTTGCCCGGCCTTGATATTTCATCTGGTTCACGGCACGATGCAAGAATGCGCATCACTTATCTTATGTTTGTTTAGGCAATTATGGATTTTATCCGAAATGTTTTGGACCGTATCATCCTGGTGATAGGTGTCGTCGCAGCCGGTTGCATCCCGAGCTTCATCGCGCAGTATCGGCAGCGCGTTGGCGGTCAGCTCAATCAAGTGATGCAGGATCTTGCTCCGTTTCAGGCGATAGCCAATCAGTTCCATCATGGCAGTATTCAGGAACTCATCCAATATCATCTATCCAGCGCTGACTCGACCTTTCACAACGAGGGAAAAGCCATACAAATCATGGCCGATACTGCGGAACAATTAAAGCAGATCCTTCAAGCACTAAATACAGATTTGTATCATCAAATGCTTTATCTGCTTACCAAGGCGGACCCTCTTATAGCTCGCGCGACCTGGGAAATCTATTCACCCTCGTTTAATATCACTTCTGAAAGCGTCGTGTTTGCGCTTGTTGTCGGCTTTGCTGTCTGGTTGGCGTTCCTAGCAGTATGGACACTGATCGATCGCCTTCTAAGGATACTGCTTGCAAAATGAATCGGTAATAGGAATATCAGCATTGCCGGCCTGGGTTTGCCATCGGTCCGATAATCATATCGCTAGCCCGATTCAATCATGTTCGATGCTTGAACGGACTCCTTCCATTTAGTTCATCCACATATTCCGAAATCGCATCGCTTTCTCTCTGCAGGTAATCCTCAATCACACGCGCAAACTGCGGTTGCGCCAGCCAGTGTGCTGAGCGGGTGGTCGCAGGGAGAAAGCCGCGCGCCAATTTATGCTCGCCCTGGGCGCCGCCCTCAAAGACTTTGATTCCGCGGGCGATGCAAAACTCGATCGCCTGGTAGTAACAGGTTTCAAAATGCAGTCCTGAGTGAAATTCAAACGTACCCCATGAGCGGCCGTACAATACCTCATCGGTAACGATATTCAGTGCGCTTGCAACTGGCCGTTCGTCTAGCGTAGCTATCACCAACAAGGTGTTGTGCGGCAACGCGGCGCCGATGCGCCGGAAAAAATCCGCATTCAGTGCGGGAGGCGAATGGTGCTGTTCCCGGGTGTGTGCATAACAGGAGGCAAAAAAGGCCCACTGATCCGCAGTGGCGTTTTCCCCGGTCACGCATTGCAATTGGATACCCGCTTCCTTCACCTTGCGCCGTTCCTGTTTGATGCGCTTGCGTTTGTCGCGGCTCAGTGCCGCTAGGAAATCGTCAAAATTGCGATAACCCGGATTTTGCCAATGGAACTGCACATCCTGGCGCAACAACATCCCCTGGGCCTGCGCTTCCCGCGCATCTGCCTCATTCAGGAACAGGCAATGCAGCGAGGATACGCCCGTATCCTTTGCATATTTCAGCGCGGAACCCAGTAGCTGCGCGCGAACACCGTTTGACTCCGGGCCTGTTGCCACCAGCAGGCGCGTCCCGGTCACCGGCGCAAACGGGACGGTGCACACCAGCTTGGGGTAGTAGCGCAAGCCATTGCGATAATAAGCATCTGCCCAGGCAAAATCGAATACATGCTCGCCATAGGAATTCATCTTTAGGTATAGCGGCATCGCACCGAGCAATCGATCGTCTCTCCACAAGGTAATATATTGTGCTTGCCAGCCGAACTGCGCCGTTGCGCAGCCGCTTTCCTGCAATGCATACAGATAAGCATGGGAAATAAACGGATCTTTCCGCGTGAGCGCGTCCCATTCCGCAGCGGGAATGTCCGCCATGTCCTCGATGATCTTCAGGGTAAATTCATTCATGCGGCCTTAACCTGTACCGGTTTATTCTACCTGCTTGTTACAATGAGCCGCGATCATGCCAAGAATATATTCATGAAACCCTACGCCGAATCCTGCGAAAAAAACAAGGAGCCGATACTTGCCGTTCTGAAGGAAATTTTTTCCGATCGCAAGCGTGTCCTGGAGATCGCCAGCGGTACCGGCCAGCATGCAATGCACTTTGGGCGCGAGTTGCACCATCTGATTTGGCAGCCTTCGGAGTTGGCGCACAACCTTCCCGGTATCCGGGCCTGGCTGGACGAAGCACATCTAACAAACGTGCTCGCGCCGCTGGCGATCGACGTGAACGATGAACACTGGCCTATTACATGTGTGGATGCGATATTCAACGCCAATACCGTGCATATCATTTCATGGCCAGAGGTCCGGCGGCTCTTCGCGCATATAGCCCGTGTCATCGCGCCTGGAGGATATGTATGCTTCTATGGCCCTTACAATTATAGTGGAAAATTTACTTCCGCAAGCAATGCCCGCTTCGATGCCTGGCTCAAGTCGCGCGACCCGAACAGCGGCGTAAGAGATTTTGAAGCGGTAAACCAGCTGGCAGCCTCTCACGGCCTGGAGTTGCTGCGCGATATCGAAATGCCTTCGAACAACCGAATCCTGGTTTGGCTGGCTAACGAAAATATATCCGTTCAATATTAGCGTCGATAATCAACATACGGAAGTTTTTGTTCAGGCAATCAAGCAAAAAGCAGCCGAAGCTGCCCTTTTGCATAGCCTACCTTTATTTTCTAAGGTCCGCTACGCTTGCGCAGGTGCTTGATGGCCGCCAGCTGTGCAATCGCTTCAGCCAATTCTGCCTGGGCTTGGGCATAGTCGATATCGGAGCTGCGATTCTTCATTGCTTCCTCGGCATCCTGCTTGGATTGCAATGCCCGGACTTCATCCAGATCCCCGCTGCGAATCGCGGTATCGGCCAGGACGGTCACGACCCCGGGCTGCACCTCGAGCATGCCTCCGGACACATAGATGAGTTCTTGTTCCTCCTGATCCGGGCGTTTGATCCTGACCGAACCGGGTTTGATGCGTGTCATCAACGCGGTGTGGCCCGGATAGATACCCAGTTCGCCCATTTCTCCGGGAACCACCACCATTTCCGCGAGTCCCGAAAAGATCGACGCTTCCGCGCTAACTACGTCCACATGTACGGTCATTGCCATGGTTGTCCCCATTTCCTACTGCAAGGTCTTGGCTTTTTCAACCGCTTCTTCGATGCCGCCCACCATGTAGAACGCCTGCTCAGGCAGGTGGTCATATTGTCCCTCGACGATGCCCTTGAAACCCTTGATGGTTTCTTTCAGCGTGACATATTTTCCGGGACTACCGGTAAACACTTCAGCCACATGGAAAGGTTGCGAAAGGAATCGCTGGATTTTTCGCGCGCGCGCCACCGCCAATTTGTCTTCCGGAGACAGTTCATCCATGCCCAGAATCGCGATGATGTCACGCAACTCCTTGTAACGTTGCAGGGTAGACTGGACTTTGCGCGCAACGTTGTAATGCTCCTCACCCACCACCAGCGGGTCGAGCTGGCGCGAGGTGGAATCGAGCGGATCGACCGCGGGGTAAATTCCGAGCGAGGCAATATCGCGGCTCAATACGACGGTGGAATCCAGGTGCAGGAAGGTGGTTGCAGGCGACGGGTCAGTCAAGTCGTCGGCAGGCACGTATACGGCCTGGATGGAAGTGATCGATCCGACCTTGGTGGAGGTGATACGTTCTTGCAGGCGGCCCATTTCTTCCGCCAATGTCGGTTGGTAACCCACCGCGGAAGGCATCCGGCCCAGCAGTGCCGACACTTCGGTACCGGCCAGAGTATAGCGGTAGATGTTGTCGACGAAGAACAGGATGTCGCGGCCTTCGTCGCGGAATTTTTCCGCCATCGTCAATCCGGTCAATGCCACGCGTAAACGGTTTCCGGGCGGCTCGTTCATCTGGCCAAATACCATCGACACTTTATCCAAAACGTTGGATTCTTTCATTTCGTGGTAGAAGTCATTTCCTTCACGGGTACGCTCGCCGACGCCGGCGAACACTGACAAGCCGCTGTGCTGCTTGGCGATGTTGTTGATCAGCTCCATCATGTTCACGGTCTTGCCCACACCCGCGCCGCCGAAGAGGCCAACCTTTCCTCCCTTGGCGAACGGGCAAACCAGATCGATCACCTTGATGCCGGTTTCCAGCAAATCGACGGAAGGAGACAATTCATCGAACTTCGGCGCTTTCTGGTGTATCTCCCGCTTTTCTTCGCATTTGATCTCGCCGGCATCGTCGATCGGGCGGCCCAGCACGTCCATGATGCGTCCCAGAGTCCCGGCTCCGACCGGCACTTTGATCCCGCCGCCTGTGGAATCCACTGTCATTCCGCGGCGCAAGCCATCGGAGGATCCCATCGCGATGGTACGCACAACGCCGTCGCCGAGTTGTTGTTCCACCTCAAACGTCAACCCCGCTTCTGCGGTAGAAGTTCCGGCATCAGCCAGCTTCAGCGCCTCATACACCTTGGGCATCTGATCGCGCGGAAATTCGATGTCGACCACCGCACCGATACACTGAACAATCTTTCCTTGATTCATTTTTTTGTTCCCCGTCTACATTAATTTTGTATTTCGCAGTTGCGTATTAACCAACCGCTGCGGCACCGCTCACGATCTCCGAGATCTCGCGGGTGATCGCCGCTTGGCGCGCCTTGTTGTATACCAGTTTGAGCTCGCCGATGACATTCTTCGCGTTATCGGAGGCAGCTTTCATCGCCACCATGCGCGCGCTTTGCTCGGAAGCCATGTTTTCAACCACAGCCTGATAGACCAGCGATTCGATATAGCGTACCAGCAGTTCATCTATGACTTCTTTGGAATCTGGCTCGTAAATATAGTCCCAGTTGCCCTCGGCGGTTCCCATTTGTTCGCCGCTTAATGGCAACAATTGCTCCACGCAAGGTTCCTGCTTCATCGTGTTGATGAAATGATTGTAGCTGATGTGTATCGCGTCGATCTCGCCTGCGGTGTAGGCATCCAGCATCAGTTTCACCGCGCCGATCAGTTTGTCGATGTGCGGCGTGTCACCCAGTCCTGTCAGATTGGACTTGACCTTCGCGCCGATGCGCGACATGAAGCCCAGCCCCTTGTTGCCTATTGGACACACCATAATGCCTTTGCCTTCACCGTCCCACTCCTTCATGCGGTTTACCGCGAGCCGCAGGACATTGGTGTTCAGTCCGCCGCACAGACCCTTGTCCGAAGTCACGACGATCAAGCCGATGTTCCTGTTTTGATCGCGTTTCACCAGAAATGGATGTTTGTATTCCGGATTGGCGCGCGACAAGTGTGCGGCAACCGCGCGGATCTTTTCTGCATAGGGCCGGGCAGCGCGCATGCGCTCCTGTGCTTTGCGCATTTTGGCTGCGGCGACCATTTCCATGGCGCGCGTGATCTTGCGTGTATTTTCTACACTCTTGATCTTTGCGCGGATCTCTTTACTGCCGGCCATTTCTCACCCCGCCTTAATAAACAGCCGTGGATTTGAAATTCTCGATCGCTGCGGCCAACAGTTTTTCGTTGTCGGCATTCAGGTCCTTGCTGGACTCGATCGCGTCCAACAGGCTTTGGTTATTGGATTTCAAGTAAGTATGCAACGCCGCCTCGAACGCCAGTGCCTTGTTCACCGACACGTCGTCAAAATAACCCTTGTTGACCGCGAACAGCGTGACCGACATCAATGCTATGGAAAGCGGCGCGTATTGCAGTTGCTTCATCAGTTCGGTCACCAGACGGCCCCGTTCCAGCTGCTTTCGTGTCGCTTCGTCCAGATCGGATGCGAACTGCGCAAAGGCGGCCAATTCGCGATACTGCGCCAATGCCAAACGCACGCCGCCGCCAAGTTTCTTGATCACCTTGGTTTGTGCGGCACCCCCCACGCGCGACACCGAAATACCAGCGTTGATCGCGGGACGTATACCGGCGTTGAACAGGTCTGTTTCCAAGAAGATCTGTCCGTCTGTGATGGAGATCACGTTGGTCGGTACGAAGGCGGACACGTCGCCTGCCTGGGTTTCAATGATTGGCAATGCGGTCAATGAACCAGTTTTGCCTTTAACCTCGCCATTTGTGAAAGCTTCGACATAGTCTGCGTTCACGCGTGCTGCGCGTTCCAGCAAACGGGAGTGCAGGTAGAATACGTCACCGGGATAAGCTTCGCGGCCGGGAGGACGGCGCAACAACAGTGATATCTGGCGGTATGCCCATGCCTGCTTGGTCAGATCGTCATAAACGATCAGCGCATCCTGGCCGCGATCGCGGAAATATTCGCCCATCGTGCAGCCTGCATAAGGCGCAAGGAATTGCATCGCAGCAGAGTCCGAAGCTGTCGCTGCGACCACAATGGTATAGCCAAGAGCGCCGTGCTCTTCCAGTTTGCGTACCACGTTGGCGACGGTCGATGCCTTCTGACCTACCGCTACGTAGATACAGGTCATGTTCTGACCCTTCTGGTTGATGATGGTATCTACCGCCACGGCTGTCTTGCCGGTTTGGCGATCGCCAATGATCAGTTCACGCTGGCCGCGACCGATCGGAACCATGGAGTCGATCGATTTCAGTCCGGTTTGAACCGGTTGATCAACCGACTTGCGTGCAATAACGCCCGGCGCTACTTTTTCGATCTTGTCTGTCATCTTTGCATTGACAGGCCCCTTGCCGTCAATAGGCTGACCCAGCGCGTTCACCACACGCCCGCACAATTCAGGCCCAACCGGTACTTCCAGGATGCGTCCGGTACATTTGACGGTGTCGCCTTCGGTGATGTGCTCATATTCACCGAGCACCACCGTGCCCACGGAATCACGCTCGAGATTCAGTGCCAGACCGTATGTGTTGCCGGGGAATTCCAGCATTTCGCCCTGCATCACATCGGAAAGTCCATGTACACGAACGATACCGTCGGTGACGCTGACCACCGTACCCTCGGTACGTGCTTGTGTCAGTGCCTCGAAGTTTTCGATACGACTGCGAATCAAATTGCTTATTTCAGAAGGATTGAGCTTCATCTGTATTTCCTCAGTGATATATCTTTTATCAAGCCAGCGCGTTTGCCATTTCGCCGAGTCGGGTGCGAGCAGAACCATCGATCACCTTGTCGCCGGCCCGAATGACCACACCGCCCAGCAATGCTTTATTTACTTTACAGACCAGTTTGATCTCGCGGCCCATTCTCGCTTTGAGCGAGGTAATGATTTTTTCCTGTTGTGCCGCGGACAATTCAAACGCGGAATCAACCACCACATTCACGGTCTTTTCAGCTTCAGCGCGAAGCGTTTCAAATATTGCGGCAATTTCCGGAAGCAGTAGCAAGCGCTGATTCTCCACCAGCACGCGAATAAAATTGCGCTGCTGGACATTGGCCTTTCCGCCGAACAAGCCCTCGATCAAGCTTTCGATTTCTGGTTTGGCAACACGCGGGCTGGTGACCACTGCGCGAACTTCCGGATGGCAGATTGCATCCGCAAGGGTCACAAGCATCTCAGACCAGCCTTTCAATTCAGCCAGTATTTGCGCTTCTTCAAATGCCGCCTGTGCATAGGGCCGTGCAGTCGTAAGGGCTTCGGCCATGGCTATTTTATTTCTGCAACGAGTTTATCAAGCAGATCGCTGTGTGCCTTGGCATCTATTTCACGGCCAAGGATTTTGCTTGCGCCTTCCAGCGCGATTGCTGATACCTGCGTGCGCAATTGTTCCTTGGCGCGAAACACTTCCTGATCGATCTCTGCCTTTGCGCCTGCGATAATCCGATCACCTTCGACCTTGGCCTGCGTCTTGGCTGCCTCGATGATTTCGCTGGCGCGCTTTTCGCCATTGCTTACGATTTCGCCGACCTTTTCCTTGGCCTCGCGCAAGATTTCCGCAGAGCGTTTGGCGGACAGTTCCAAATCATGCTTAGCCCGTTCAGCATCCGCCAAACCATCAGCGATTTGTTTTTTTCGTTGTTCCAGTGCTGCCATGATAGGTGTCCATATGAACTTCATGCAGAACCACACAAACAGCGCGAACATGATCGTCTGAGCTAAAAGAGTCGCATTGATATTCATGCAAGCTACCTTTCTTGAATTATGCTTTATCGCCTATAGCGCGCTATTTCACCACCGCAAACAGGACATATAGGGCGATACCAACAGCAATCATCGGAACCGCATCAACCAAGCCCATCACTATGAAGAACTGGGTGCGCAACATAGGGATAAGTTCCGGCTGGCGAGCAGCACCCTCCAGGAAGCGGCCGCCCAGAATACCGATACCAACGGCCGCGCCGAGTGCGCCTAGCCCCATCATCAGCGCTCCAGCGATGTACAGCAGTGCATTTGCCATTTCCATTTTTTATTTCTCCTGTGAATAAAATTAAGTTGAAAAACCGATTTAATGATGTTCCTGATGTGCCATATCCATATAGACCACAGTCAAAGTCATAAAGATGAACGCCTGCAGAGTAACGATCAGAATATGAAATATTGCCCAACCCAACGACAGCAGTATCTGCGATCCATAAAGGACAACGCCTCCCGGAGACAGCCCCACCCAGGCACCGCCCATTAGCGCAATTAGAATAAAGATCATTTCTCCGGCGTACATGTTGCCGAACAGACGCAGTGCAAGGGATATCGGTTTGGCGATCAGGTTGACTCCTTCAAGCAACAGATTGACCGGCAAGCCCCACTTGCCGAACGGTTGCAATGTCAATTCACCCAGGAATCCGCCCACGCCCTTGATCTTTACACTGTAGTACAGGATAAGCAAAAACACCCCGATCGACATGCCAAATGTCGCATTCGGATCAGTCGAGGGTACAACCTTAAAGAATGGGACGCCGAGTTCCTTCATCAAAAAGGGAACATAGTCTATCGGCAACAAGTCCATCAGGTTCATCAAAAAAACCCAAAAGAAGATGGTCAGCGCGAGGGGCGCTATCATAGCGTTCCTGCCGGAAAACGATCCGCGTACGCTGTTTTCGACAAACTCGACCGACCACTCACAAAAATTTTGTAATCCGCCGGGTATCCCTGCAGTGACCCTTTTGGCGACAATGCGGAACATGGTCATCAAAATAATACCCAGCAACAAGGACATTAGAAAGGTATCCAGATTGATGGCCCAAAATCCCATCGCCTTGGCTTGCTCTGGGGTGTGCGCAAACCCCCAGGTACCGTCTGGCAAATGGCCATAAGTCAAATTCTGCAGGTGATGCTTGATGTATTCTGCTGATGTATGTGCTTCACTAGACATTTTTATTCACTATCTTGAGTCTACTCAAAAACGATCGGCCCGCCAGCAATAGCGCTTGACCGATCACAAAACCGCCCACCAACGCCAGCGGAGATAATTTCAGTGCTAAGCACAAGCTAAGTAGCGCTACGACCACCAAGAACCTTTCGGCGGCGTAAAAATACAGGAGCCGTAATTGATGATGTGCTTCATGGGCGGGATGCAAAGCGGTTCTGGCCATTCTCCATGCCAACAATGCTGCGTTGACAACTGATATTGCGCCGCCGCTGAACACCGCTATCGCAAATTGCGGCGTGCCTTTAATGCCGTATGCAATGCTTGCGCCGATCAACGTGGCCACAATCTGCAGCAGGATCACTTGGCGTGCTATTATTTTTTCTTTGGCTTCAACATCTAAAAGCGCGGCGATGATAGCGGCGTTTTCAGGGGGTGTCAAACAATGTTGATGCACATCACCTACCATCTTGCTCAAGTTATTTGCCCTTTTTCAGCCTATTCAGGAATTCATCAAGTTGCTCATGATCCGCGTATTCGATGACCAGTTTGCCGCCGCTTTTGTTGCCCGGTCTGATTTCTACCCGTGTTCCAAGGTAAGTGCTCATTTCTTCCTGTAATCGCAGCGTGTCTCGGCTTAGCTTGGTTACCTTCTTTGTCTTTCTTTTTTCTTCCGGTTCCTGGGTTTTCTTCTGCACCAGTTTTTCCGTATCTCGAACAGAAAGCTGATCCAATACGACCTTGTTGGCAATTAATATTTGCTGCGCCCCTTCCAGGGGCAACAATGCGCGAGCGTGGCCCATATCCAGCTTGTTTTCCATCAGCATATTCTGTACGGCCTTGGGAAGTTTTAGCAGGCGTAACAAGTTGCTGGCAGCGCTGCGCGAACGGCCCACTGCATCAGCGGCTATTTGATGTGTCATTTTAAATTCGTCAATCAATCTTTGTATGCCCACTGCTTCCTCTAGCGGATTCAGATTTTCACGCTGAATGTTCTCAATCAGCGCCATCGCCAGCGCAGCGTTGTCCGGTACGCTACGCACCAATACCGGGACATGGCTCAAGCCCGCCAATTTTGCAGCGCGCCATCGTCTTTCACCGGCAATGATCTCGTAGCTGCTATCGGCCAGCTGTCGCACCAGAATCGGCTGCATGATTCCCTGTGCTTTAATCGACGTCGCTAGCTCGTTCAATGATGCCTCGTCCATGCGCGTGCGGGGCTGATACTTGCCCGGCTTAAGCAAAGTAACATTCAAGTCACGCATCACTTCGTCTTTTTCACTTTTGCCACCCGACAATAATGCATCCAGTCCACGCCCCAGCCCCTTTTGTAACTTCGCCATAGTTATATCCCTTATACCGTTGCTGTTGTTTGCACTGCGATATTCAATAATTCTTCGGCCAAAGCCTGATATGCCTGTGTCCCTTTTGATAGCTTGTCGTGATATAAAACCGGTACGCCATAACTCGGCGCTTCTGCCAGACGCACATTGCGCGGAATGACGGTGCGATAAACTTTGTCACCAAAATGTTCCTGCAATTGATCTGAAACCTGCTGTGCAAGAGTGTTACGCGGATCAAACATGGTGCGCAGCAATCCCTCTATTTCCAGAACCGGGTTCAAGTTGGCGCGTACCTTACGGATGGTATTGACCAGATCGCTCAACCCCTCCAATGCATAGTATTCACATTGCATCGGAATCATCACTGACTTGGCTGCACATAAGCCATTCAGGGTCAGCAAATTCAGCGCAGGAGGACAGTCTATCAGTACAAAATCATAATCATCAGCAACCAGCTTCACTGCATCCCGCAGCCGCGTTTCGCGGTGCGGCATGTCCACCAATTCCACTTCTGCTCCAGCCAAATCGCGGTTGGCGGGCAGCAGGTCGTATTTTCCGGCTTTGGCATATATCCGTGCTTCGGCTATTGTTTTACTGCCGAGCAGCACCTCATATACACTGGCTTGCAAATCACGCTTGTCGATGCCGCTGCCCATCGTAGCGTTGCCTTGAGGGTCAAGGTCAATCAGCAAAACGCGCTGATTGGCTACAGCAAGGCTGGCCGCCAGATTTACGGTGGTGGTCGTTTTCCCCACACCGCCTTTCTGGTTGGTTACAGCTAAGATCTTCGTCATGTTGCTTCTATCTCCTCGCATGTAGCAATTACCAGGCTACGAGTAGCCTGTAGCCCAGGTACTTCTAACGGTATGACACTCTCTATCCTGCAACCGCTTGGCAAGCCCGCCAACTCACGTTCCGGGACTCCCTTCATCGCCGCCCATCGGCAGTGCGGTGCAGCAAGATGCCGGGTGATGCGCAGGAAATCGCCCAATTCGGTGAAAGCGCGTGAAATGATTCCGTCGAAAAGATCTGCCGGCCGCCAGTCTTCCACCCGCACGCAGCGAACGGTCGCATTTTGCAGCCCTAATTCAATGATTGCCTGCTGCACAAAACTGGTTTTTTTGCTGTTGCTATCCAGCAGACAGAACTGCCAGTCCGGTTTTAAGATTGCCAAGACCAAACCAGGCAAGCCAGCCCCACACCCTACATCCAACCACCGCCCAGCCCACAAATGTGGCATTACAGCAAGGCTATCAAGTAAGTGATGGCTCACCATTTGTAGTGGATTACGGATTGCTGTCAAGTTATAGAATTTGTTCCACTTGTGCAGCAATGCCAAATAATACAGCAGTTTATTTTGTGCTTCCGTGCTCAATGTAATGCCCAATTGTTCACAGCCGCGCTTTAACTCTTCTGCAGGATTCACGCGCGCTTTTGCCCCGGCTTCATATCACGGAAACCACGTTTCAGATGCACCAACAACAAGGAAATTGCCGCAGGGGTAACTCCGGATATGCGCGCCGCCTGCGCCATGTTTTCGGGCTTATGCTGGTTGAGCTTTTGCTGTACCTCGATAGACAGCCCGCGCACTTCGCGATAATCCAACTCGTCCGGCAGACCCAAAGTATCATATCGTTCGTTGCGCCCAATCTCGTCACGTTGCCTTTCAATATATCCATGATATTTCGCTTGGGTTTCCACCTGTTCGGCAACTTTTTCATCATCTACACCCCTGCCAGCCCCGGGCAATGTATGCAGGTTGGCATAGTTCACATCCGGACGGCGCAACAATTCAAGCAGCGTGTACTCACGTTCGATAGGTTTGCCCAGTACGCGGATGGCGTCCTCGGGAGTCAGATTGTGTGGATTAACCCATGTATTGCGCAGACGCTCCTGCTCTTGCGCAATAGCTTCACGCTTTTGTTCAAAAGCCTTCCACCGTATATCGTTTACGATACCTAGCCTGCGTCCAATCTCCGTTAATCTCAAATCCGCGTTGTCTTCGCGTAATTGCAGGCGATATTCCGCACGACTCGTGAACATTCGATACGGCTCTGTAATACCACGGGTGATTAGATCATCGACTAGCACACCCAGATAAGCTTCGTCACGGCGCGGGCACCAGGGATCCAGTTCGCGCACTTGCAGTGCTGCATTCAATCCGGCCAGCAACCCCTGCGCTGCGGCCTCTTCGTAACCGGTCGTGCCGTTGATTTGACCGGCGAAAAACAGGCCCCGGATTGCCTTGGTTTCCAGCGAACTCTTCAAACCGCGCGGATCAAAATAGTCATATTCGATCGCATAGCCTGGACGCAATATGTGCGCGCGTTCCAAGCCCTTGATCGAGCGAACCAAATCCAGTTGAACATCGAAAGGCAAACTGGTGGAGATTCCGTTCGGGTATACCTCGTGAGTGGTCAACCCTTCCGGCTCCAGAAAGATTTGATGGGAGGTTTTGTCGGCAAAACGAGTGATTTTGTCCTCGATGGACGGGCAGTAGCGCGGCCCCACCCCCTCGATTACGCCAGTAAACAATGGTGAGCGATCCAGCCCGTTGCGAATGATATCGTGTGTATGCTGATTGGTCTCGGTGATCCAGCAGGGCAATTGTCTTGGATGCTGCGCAGCACTGCCAATGAACGAAAACACCGGCACGGGATCATCTCCCGGTTGCTCCTGCATGACTGAATAATTGATGGTCCTTCCATCAATACGTGGCGGGGTGCCGGTCTTAAGCCGGCCGACTGGCAGATTCAATTCGCGCAGACGATGTGAAAGGCTGACGGATGGCGGATCACCGGCACGGCCAGCCTGATAATTTGATTGGCCCACATGAATCAGACCTGACAGGAACGTACCTGTGGTAAGCACCACTGTTTTCGCACTAAAGCGCAAACCCAGTTGTGTGACCACCCCGTTTACACGGTCTTGTTCAACCTCCAAGTCGTCTACAGCCTGCTGGAACAACCAGAGATTTGGCTGGTTTTCAAGCCGTGAACGAATCGCCTGTCTATAGAGCAGCCGGTCTGCCTGAGCACGGGTAGCCCGAACAGCGGGCCCTTTGCTGGAGTTCAGGATGCGGAATTGTATTCCTCCCTCGTCGGCTGCAACAGCCATCGCGCCACCCAGAGCATCTACTTCCTTGACTAAATGTCCCTTGCCGATTCCGCCTATTGAAGGGTTGCATGACATTTGTCCGAGCGTTTCGATATTGTGGCTAAGTAACAAGGTGTTGCAGCCGGCGCGCGCGCTGGCCAGGGCCGCCTCGGTGCCTGCATGACCTCCGCCTACCACTATTACATCAAAAATATCGGGAAATCTCATTTCATTGCTGCAAGGAAAAGGACGCGCATCATACAACAGCCAAGCATCAATCCCAAACTTCTTGTTTCACGTGAAACAATCCGGATCGGATATGTTGGCAAATACGCTATGTTTCACGTGAAACAATTGCCGCTATTTCCCGATGCAGAACCGGCTGAAAATCTCGCCCAGCAAGTCCTCAGAGGTATACCCGCCAGTAATTTCGCTCAATGCACGTTGTGCCAAACGCAACTCTTCGGCAAATAGTTCGGCACCGGATAACACCTCTTGGGCTTGGCGCAAATGGAGTTGTGCTTGCTGCAAAGCACGTAAATGGCGCTCGCGTGCCATGAAAGCCCCGCTTTCCTGAGCTCGCCAACCCACCGTCTCCAATATCTTGTTGAGCAATTCTTCCACGCCCTCCCCGGTTTTGGCTGAAACATACGCAAACGGACCGAGCGCTTCAACATTCCCGGGATACTTGCCTATCAACAGATCAACTTTGTTGTAAACCAACAGTCGAGGGATATCTACCGGCAACTCTGCAAGAATTGCTTCGTTCTGCGGGGTCAGGCCTTGGCTGGCATCAAGCAGTAAAAGGATCAAATCGGCTCGGTGTAACGTTTGATGGGTTCGCGCTATTCCCATGCTTTCAACAACCTCTTGGGTTTCATGCAAGCCGGCTGTATCCATGATGTGCAGAGGCACGCCACGAATCTGGATAGCTTGGCGGATTACATCACGCGTCGTGCCCGGGATATCGCTGACCAACGCTACGTCATCGCCAGCCAAGCGATTCAACAGGCTGGACTTGCCTACGTTTGGCTGACCTGCAATGACAACATGCGCACCTTCGCGCAATAGACTGCCCTGTTTCGCACTGTCCAGTATGAGGCGCAGGTTCGACTGGATACTTTTCAACAACGCGACTCGTTGCTTCGTGTCAATGGAATCCACCTCTTCTTCTGGAAAATCCAGCATCGCCTCAACCAGCATGCGCAGGTGTATCAGTTCGTCAACAAGACTATTTATCGCGGCGGAAAACTCACCGCGCATGGAACGTATCGCGCTACGTGCGGCCTCTGAGGTATTGGCTTCGATCAGGTCAGCGACGCTTTCTGCCTGGGCCAAATCCAGCTTGTCGTTCAGAAAAGCCCGGCGGGTGAATTCTCCCGGTTGCGCCAAACGCGCGCCCAGATCAAGACATCGTTGCAAAATAAGCTGTAACACGGCGGGACCGCCGTGTCCTTGAAGTTCCAGCACATCATCGCCAGTATAGGAATGGGGGGAGGGAAAATATAAAGCAATTCCCTGGTCAAGCGCATCCCCATTTTTATCCAGGAAATCGCAATATGTAGCATGACGAGCAGCGGGAAGCTTACCCAGGATCCCGATGGCAAGTGCCTCGATTCCAATTCCTGAAATCCGTATTACCCCAACACCACCTTTACCCTGCCCCGTAGCGATAGCGGCGATGGTATCAACGTTTGGCGACACCTTTGCTCTCCTTCTCAGCGGTTCGGGTAATGTACCATTGCTGAGCGATGGAAAGTAGGTTGTTCACGATCGAATACAAAACCAACCCGGCGGGGAAAAAGAAGAACATCACGCTGAATACGATCGGCATGATTTGCATTACCTTGGCCTGCATGGGATCAGGCGGCTTTGGGTTAAGGCGCGTCTGAATAATCATGCTCGTCCCCATGATCAACGGCAGAATATAGTACGGATCTGCTGCTGACAAATCAGTTATCCAGCCAAAAAACGGGGCATTGCGCATCTCAACGCTGGACAAAATGGACCAATACAGCGCGATAAAGACCGGTATTTGGATAATCACGGGCAAGCACCCGCCCAGCGGATTAATCTTTTCTGTCTTATACAATTCCATCATGGCGCGATTCAATTGTTCACGATCATCAGCATATTGCTGCTTGATTTTCTCCAGCTTGGGCGCAACCAAGCGCATTTTTGCCATGGAACGATAACTTGCTGCAGAAAGAGGAAAAAACAGCAGTTTGATCAGGAAGGTGAGCAATATGATGGAAACACCCCAATTATGTGTCCAATCATGGAATAGCGACATTACCCAGAACAGCGGGACAGCTATGATGGTAAGCCATCCGTAATCCACCGTAAGCCCCAGGCCGGGAGCGATTTTATCCAGGTTTGCCTCGGTAGGTCCCGCGTACAGTGTAGATCCCACTTGTACCTTCTGTCCCGGATCAATAACCAGATTTGGTAATACCACACCGACAGAATACAGGCCGCCATCCAGTTTATGCGTGAAATACTCGCGAGCGGATTTTTCCTTGGGCAGCCATGCCGCTACAAAATAATGTTGCAATATGCCTATCCAGCCATTATCGGATTGACTGGGATATTCAAGCTTCCCCTTGTCAATATCCGAAAACTGCACCTTTTTTAGCTTTTCCTTTTCGGTATAAACTGCAGCGCCGGTAAAAGTCGGCAAAAAGCGCAAGCTGCCCTCCGGCGCGACACTATCCCGAATCAATTGAAAGTAACTACTTGTCTCTACTGCTTGTTTACCAACATTTTCTAACTGGTAAGTGATGTCAATCAAATAACTGCTTCGGTGGAAAGTTATTATCTTGGTAACTTTTAGTTTGGTTTCATCTGCGGGTTTCAATATTACCTGCACTTGATCAGCATTTCCCGCAAGCTCATACTGATCTTGTTCAGAAACAAAAAGACTGTTGTGGTTAGGAAGTCCCTTACCAATCAACCCGCTTTGCGCATAATAATTGTGAGTGCCTTTTCCGCGACTGAAAAGTACCAGCGGCTCGCTCTTATCCAAACTGTCCGGATGTTTGAGTAGCGCTAAGCGACTGATATCCCCGCCTATGGTACTAATTTCCGCTTCAAGAAAGTCGGTTTTTACGGTTATTGATTTTCCGCCCGCTTTTTGTATCGGCAAAGAGGCAGTGTTTGTGGGTTCTGTTCCAGAAGACGATGACGGCGCCACAACAGCAGGGAGTGCTGATTGTGATTTCTGCAATTCAGTATTTGCCGTTGCACGCTGCTGAACTTGCTGTTCAGGATGTTGATGGCGTTGCCATCCATCCCAGACCAACATCAGCGAGAAAGCGAAAATCAAAAACAAAAATATTCTTTGTAAATCCATGATCAAGCCTAATAATTAGGGCGTGGGGTCGTATCCGCCGGGATTCCAAGGGTTGCAACGCAGTATTCGTTTAATGCTGATCCACCCCCCTTTTGCTATGCCATGTTTCGCCAGCGCTTCGCAGGCATAATGTGAGCAGCTCGGGGTAAATCTGCACGTAGGAGAGAATAGCGGGCTAATTAGATATTGATAGCCGCGTATAAGCGTGATAACTATTTTGCGCATCTGCGTTCTACTTGGCTAAACAACTGATTCAAATTATCAATTTGCAAATCGTCCTTCCGGGCCTTAACTCCACCCACCTTCACAACCAAGTCCAGCTTTAATTGCTTGATTGTATGTTTGCGAAAGGCTTCCCGAATGAATCTCTTAACACGATTTCGATCTGCTGACTTGGGTAGCGATTTTTTGCTTGCGATTATCCCGATCCGGGAATTGTTCTTGAAATTACGAATAAAAAATATTTTAAAATATTTATCCGCGACATTATCGGCACGGATGACATGGTCAAATCCATCTGCGCGCAATAATCTGTACGCGACAGTAAATTTAGACGATATATCAGACGGCGAGTCTTGCACGGCCCCTTGCTCGGCGTGCCCGGATGACCGCGCGACCACCTCGAGTCTTCATGCGCACCAGAAAGCCATGGGTACGCTTTCTTTTCACTACAGATGGTTGGTAAGTACGTTTCATGATTTTTTCCTTGGCTAAATCGTAAAGCGCGCTATTACAAAGCCTTAAAACATATGTGTCAAGTTTAATTTACTTTTTTGCCTGTGGATAAGTTTGAGCGTGACATGTAGAATACGAAAAAGTCCACTCATGCCAAAATCTCTCTCACCTCAACCCGCTATGCAGGATCTTTCATTTTGGGATTCATGCCTCAGCTCGTTTGAAAAGAGCCTGCCACCGCAACAGTATAATTCGTGGATCAAGCCGTTGCTTCTTAAGAGCGAGAATGGGACTCTGGTTCTTACCGCTCCGAACAGTTTTACTTTGAAACTCGTTCAGGAGCGCTTTTTTCCTGAGATTAGTCGGCAAGCAAGGTTAGCTTATCTTCAAGTTCCACCATTTGAATTTCGTATTCTCGATAATTCTCAGGCAATCAATACTTCCAATTTGCCTCAAGCCCAGAAAGCAATCGCTACGATTGAAAACAAACCTAAAATCGAAACTTCATTCAGGGGTTATGGAAAACTAAATCCCAGTCTTACGTTCGATAATTTCGTTATCGGGAAAGCCAATCAATTGGCTTTTGCTGCAGCCACACAAGTCGCCGGTCAACCAGGAACATCATATAACCCTTTGTTTATCTACGGCGGTGTCGGGCTTGGCAAAACACATTTACTGCAAGCAATCGGTAATCAGATTCGGCTTAATAATCCTCAAATTAAAATATGCTATATGCATGCCGAAAGATATGTTGCAGATGTTGTACGAGCTTATCAAACAAACAAATTTGAAGAATTCAAACAGTTTTACCATTCACTGGATGTGTTGTTGATTGATGACATACAATTTTTTGCAGGCAAGGCTAAAACTCAGGAAGAATTTTTTTACGCATTCAATACATTGGTTGACACACATAAACAAGTAATCCTAACCAGCGATACTTTTCCCAAGGAGATAACAGGTTTAGAAAGCCGTTTGGTATCGCGTTTTGGTTGGGGTTTGACGGTTGCCATTGAGTCGCCAGAATTGGAAATGCGTGTGGCCATTCTTTTGAAAAAGGCCGCTTTAAGCGGCTACTCTCTTAATGATGAAGTTGCCTTTTTTGTTGCAAAGCACGTCAATTCGAATGTCCGTGAACTTGAAGGAGCACTAAAGCGGGTTGAAGCCTATACAAAATTTCACAAGCTCAATATTTCAGTCGAAACTGCAAGAGAGGCTTTAAAAGATATCCTGGTGGCGCAAAGCCGCCTTGTTTCTATAGATAATATCCAAAAAACGGTAGCTGACTATTACAGGATCAAAATGGCCGAATTGCTTTCCAAAAAGCGCACCAGAAACCTTACACGCCCCAGGCAAATAGCGATGTCTTTAGCTAGAGAACTGACTACTATGAGCCTGCCTGAAATCGGCAATTCGTTTGGCGGCAAAGATCATTCGACCGTAATTCATGCTTGCAAGACAATTTCAAGCTTGCGAAATGCCGATACGTCAATTGATGCAGACTATAAGATCCTATTACAAACATTAAGAGGATAGTCCTAAAGTTTGTTTGTTGACAAAGTGTATATAAATATCTCGATAAAATAATATGCAATGTTATCCACATTCATCCACGCTTCGTTCAACAATATGCCAAGAAACTAGATAATAAATATATCGTTGATTTAAGTATGATTTAACAATAACCAACACAAAAACAAATCATTATTAGTCTTATTAGGAATTGATATTATGTTTATAGATAAAACAGAAAAAGAAACATTACTTAAACCACTGCAGATCATAATTGGTATTGTAGAGCGCAAGCAGACTCTTCCAATATTATCTAATGTATTGATAGAACGGGAACCGGGAAAAATTCGTTTTACTTCAACTGATCTGGAAATCCAGATTACTACCACGATTGAATTGAAATCTGGCGGCAAGGAGGTTTCTAGTATCACGGTCGGAGGAAAAAAACTCCAGGAAATACTTCGAGTCCTTCCCGATCAATGCAAGATTTCTATTGAAACAAAAGAAAACAAAGCGCTAATAAAAGCGAACAAAAGCAAATTCAGCCTGCAAACACTCCCAGCACAGGATTTTCCGAAGCTAAATAGTTCGATCGTTGAAGCAAAGAAAATCGTTCTGCAACAATCTCAATTGAAATCATTATTGCTTTCAGTGCAGTATGCGATGGCGCAACAAGATGTACGTTACTACCTAAACGGTGTCTTGCTGGTTATTGAAGGAAACAACCTAAAAGTGGTAGCTACAGATGGCCATCGATTGGCCTTCAATTCGGGAGTAATTAACGGCAATCATGAAAAACAGGAAATCATTATCCCTCGAAAAGCCGTCACCGAACTGTGCAAATTGCTAAGTGATACAAATGAAATTGTTGAAATTGAGTTTTCGACACAACAAATAAAGGCTTCATTTTCGGGTATCAATTTAATCTCCAAAGTTATCGATGGAAAATTCCCGGACTATGAGCGAGTCATCCCCAAATACAGCAACCACCTCAAAATGAATCGGGTCCTGGTTCAACAAGCCTTACAACGCGCAGCGGTCTTATCCAATGAAAAATTCAGGGGGGTACGCTTCGTATTAACCGAAAAAAATCTCAGCATTATCAGCAGTAACAGCGAACACGAGGAAGCACAAGAGGAGATCGAAACTGACTACCACGGAGATGCAATAGATATCGGTTTCAACGTGAATTATCTGATGGATGGTTTGAATAACATCAGCGGTGAAACAGCCATAATTTCCTTTGGAGATCCAAACAGCAGCATTTTAATAACGACTCCGGAAAACCAGGAATTCCGTTACGTGGTTATGCCAATGCGCATATAGTAGTGAATCATTGCTGTATATGAAGCCTGCCAATATTGATTAACGTCTAGAAAGAACCAGATGAGTGAATATACATCCAGTAGTATCAAAGTACTAAAAGGATTGGAAGCCGTTCGTAAGCGCCCCGGTATGTATATCGGAGATACCAATGATGGCACGGGTTTGCACCATATGGTATTCGAAGCGGTGGATAATGCCATAGATGAAGCATTGGCAGGATATTGTAACGAAATTAACATCACCATTCATGCTGATAATTCGATCAGCGTCAGCGATAACGGGCGCGGTATCCCGACGGATATTCATAAAGAAGAAAATCGTTCCGCTGCAGAAGTAATCATGACGGTCCTTCATGCCGGCGGAAAATTTGACAACAATTCCTATAAGGTATCAGGTGGTTTGCATGGCGTCGGTGTATCGGTCGTAAACGCCTTGTCAGAATGGCTGAAACTGACTATTTATCGCGACGGAAAAGAACACTTTATGGAATTTCGTCATGGCGAACCCGTAGCTTCGTTGAAAGTTGTTGGTGAGTCGAACAAAAGGGGAACTGTTGTCCATTTTCTTCCTGCCAAGGAAACTTTTGGTCTGGTTGAATTTCATTTTGATATTCTTGCGAAGCGACTGCGCGAACTCTCGTTTCTGAATAATGGCGTAAAAATTGCACTGATAGACCACCGGAACGGCAAGGAAGAAAATTTCGCGTTTAGTGGCGGCATCAAGGGGTTTGTCGAATATATGAACCGCAATAAATCGCCACTTCACCCTACCGTATTTTATGCAATCGGGGAAAAGGACGGTATAACGGCCGAGATCGCCATGCAGTGGAATGACTCTTACCAGGAAACAGTACAATGTTTTACCAATAACATTCCGCAGCGTGACGGAGGTACACATTTAACCGCTTTGCGGACCGCAATGACCCGCACGCTTAACCAGTATATTGAAGCCGAGCAGATGGCAAAAAAAGCCAAGGTGGACACGACCGGCGATGACATGCGCGAAGGATTGACTGCGGTACTATCGGTAAAATTACCCGACCCGAAATTCTCTTCACAGACCAAGGACAAACTGGTTTCTTCGGAAGTGCGTCCGGTCATCGAAGATCTGATCGCCCAACAAATGAGTTCGTTCCTGCTGGAAAAACCCAATGACGCGAAAATCATCGTCAATAAGATAATCGATGCAGCCCGAGCGCGCGAAGCGGCACGCAAAGCGCGCGACCTTACCCGCCGTAAGGGGATATTGGATGGCATGGGATTGCCCGGCAAGCTGGCTGATTGTCAGGAAAAAGATCCGGCCTTGTCGGAGCTTTACTTGGTCGAGGGGGACTCCGCCGGAGGCTCTGCCAAGCAGGGCCGTGACCGCAAGTTTCAAGCGATCCTGCCATTAAAGGGCAAAATTCTAAACGTTGAAAAAGCGCGATTTGAAAAACTGATCGCATCGCAAGAAATCGCCACCTTGATTACCGTATTGGGTACGGGTATCGGCAAAGACGAGTACAACCCTGACAAGCTGCGTTACCACCGCATCATCATCATGACCGACGCAGACGTGGATGGTTCGCATATCCGCACTCTGCTGCTCACATTCTTCTATCGGCAAATGCCCGAGCTGGTCGAGCGCGGCCACATATATATCGCGCAACCGCCATTGTACAAAATCAAGCAGGGCAAGGAGGAGCGTTATCTCAAGGATGATCAGGAGATGAAAATCTTCATGCTGAAATCCGCACTCAATAACGCGGTGCTATACCCAGCAGCCGACGCGTCACCGATTCAATCCGATGCGCTAGAACAGCTGGCAAAACAATATTTTCTTGCTGAAGCCGTGATTGATCGCTTGTCGCATTTTACCGCGCCCGAAGCCAGCCATGCCCTGCTGATTTTGCCGGAATTATCGCTGGATGATTTGAAGCAGGCGCAAAGCAGCGCGAAGCAGCTCGAGGCCGCCTGCGGAGGCGGCATAAAAGTCGCGGTGGAAACCGACGAGGCAGGTGAACATAGTTTGCGTCTGGAAAAGTTGTATCACGGCAACTACTCCGTCAGTTACATGGATAAAGATTTCTTGAAAGGGAGCGATTACGCGCAGATCCGCCAGGCGGCTGAAATCCTGAACGGCCTCATCAAGCCGACCGCCTATATCGCCAGAGGCGAACAAAAACGCGCAATTTCCAGCTTCAAACAGGCCATCGAATGGCTGCTGGACGAAGCAAAGCGCAGCGTCAGCATCCAGCGTTATAAAGGCCTGGGAGAGATGAATCCTTCGCAACTATGGGAGACCACCATGGATGTGAAGAACCGCATTCTGCTCCGAGTGCGAATCGAGGACGCAATCTCCGCCGACGAGATATTCACCACCCTGATGGGCGATGTGGTTGAGCCGCGCCGGGCCTTTATCGAGAAGAATGCGCTGGGTGTGAAGAATCTGGACGTGTAACCTTTGCAAGGTTTTGATTGACAAGCTGCAGCGACTTTTCTGTTGCGCCGCGGTTAGATTCAACAAACTCGATACACTGATGCCGCATGCCATTCAGCTTAACGCTGTCGAGCAACAAACGTCGCGCCTCGTTTATAAGGCCGGCGACATTGGAAACCTGGATTGCGGCCCCGGCCTGAATGGCCAGCCGGGTCGCTTCGTCAAAATTATACATATGCGGTCCGACCAGCACTGGCGTCCCTACCGCGCAGGCCTCAATCAAATTCTGACCGCCATAAGGCAACAGGCTGCCTCCAATGAAAGCTAGATCAGCCGCAGTGTAGTATGCAAACATCTCACCCATGCTGTCGCCCAGCACCACCAGTATTTCCGAAGGAACCGCTTGGCGCTTCAAACCGTCGCTAATAGATTTGCCCACATGTATCATCTCGCTCCTGCGGCAAAATGAGATATGACGCTGCTCGAGCATGTTCGCGACCGCCGTAAATCGCTGCGGATGGCGCGGTACGATCACCAGCAATAAATCGGCGATATTCAAGTTTTGCAGCGCATCAAGAAGCAATTCTTCTTCGCCTTCGCGTGTGCTGGCAGCCAAAATAATCTTACGCGTATCGCCGAATTGCTTACGCAGTTGATTGCCCAATTCCAACATGGCGTGTGGAGGTTCGATATCGAACTTGAGGTTTCCCATCACGGAAACATTCATGGCACCCAACTTGATCAGGCGTGCGGCATCAGCAGTTGTTTGAGCAGCAACTGCAGTGAGTTTGCCCAGTGCGTCGCGGGTAAGACGTGCGAATCGTGTGTAACCTTGCGCCGACTTTTCCGACATGCGCGCGTTCAGAAGCAATAGTGGTGTACGCGTCATTTGACAGGCGCGTATCAAATTGAACCAGATCTCGGTTTCCATCAGGATGCCAAGTTGCGGGCGGAAGTGGAGCAAGAATCTATGGACCGCAAACGGATAATCGTAGGGAAGATACACGCGCAATACACTGTCGCCGTAAAGTTGTTCGCTAGCTGCGCGACCGGTAGGCGTGGTATGGGTGAGCAGAATCTGATGAAGAGGATAATGTGCGAGCAATCTGATCACGAGGCTATATATGGCGCGCGTCTCGCCAACCGAAACGGAGTGCAGCCAGATGACCGGTTTATCGTTCCGGATGGAATAAAAACCGAAACGTTCACCAATATGGCGTAAATATTCGGGCTGTTTTCTTGCCCGCCAGATCAAGCGCAAAAATACATAAGGGAACAGCAGCCATAATACGAAAGTGTAAAGAAAGATCATCCAGTGAGGCACTCTTTGGGAAAATTATGTTGTGCATAGTAGTGTCGTTGCGCACGCTACTCAAGAAAAACATTTGTTGTAATTTCTTGCGCCCACTAGAATGACCCCGGTCTGCTGTAGCCATTCTGCTCAAAACAGCTGGCAAATTCTTCAAATATCCAAAATGAAAATTCTCATTGTAAGGTTATCATCATTAGGAGACATCATTCATCTGTTTCCGGCAGTCAGTGATTTGCGCCGCCATTTCCCTGACGCAGAGATACACTGGCTGATCGAACCCGCCTTCGCGGAACTGGCGGGTTGGCACTCTGCGGTTGACAAGGTGGTTATAGTACCTTTGCGCGCATATAAAAAAATTTGGTGGAAGATTCCAGTGCTGCTAAGCACGCTGTGGAAACAACTGCGGGCAGAAAAATACGATGCAGTGCTGGATGCGCAGGGGTTGCTCAAAAGTGCCGTACTGGCGCGGCTCGCAGGGAGCGCAGTATTTGGTTTTGCCGCAGGCAGCGCCCGGGAAACGCTGGCATCCTGGTTATACCAAAAGAAAGCCAAGGTTCCGAACGGCCTGCATGTCATCGAAAAAAACCGGCTACTTGTGGCAACAATCTTTGCTGCAGATATATCACCACCGGCCGATTTCGGATTGGATGAATTTCGTTGCCACCAATTGCGGGCAGAATTTTCAGACGCACTTAATGAGATTACCAAGCACCCATACATCGTGCTGTTGCATGGCACCACATGGAATAGCAAATACTGGCCGGAAGCATACTGGGAGGAGTTGATCCGATTGCTGGTGCAACAAGGCTGGCATTGCCTGTTGCCGTGGGGTAACGAAGAGGAGCATCTACGAGCCCGAAGACTCAATGCTGCTGGAGGTGAACATGCGCAGGTATTGCCAAAGCTGACGCTGGCCGAACTGACGGATGTGCTGCTGCATGCTCGCGGCTTCGTCAGCGTGGAAACCGGGATAGGGCATCTGGCTGCGGTGCTTGATGTTCCCGGAGTCATGCTGCATGGACCGACCGACCCGGGCTATAGCGGTATTTTGGGCAAAGCATGCCGGCACGTCACCAGTGGAATTTATTGCTCACCTTGTTTCAGGCGAGATTGTCCCAGAATACAGACTGCACAGGAAGTGCCTCCCTGCCAGCAAGAGCTCCGGCCACAGCAAGTATATCGGGAGTGCCTAGCGTTGCTAGTTTCAACCGCTGAAGATTCTGTTACATAAGCTGCTAAAATGCGCCACCCCAATCTAGGCGACCAGCATGACTCATTACCCACCCATAGTTTCTGCATTTGTCACGATGATGTTGACCCTGATTCTCATGCTCAACAAGGATGGAACGATAAAAGATATACCCAACGAACGTTCATTGCATACAAAACCTATACCACGGATTGGCGGTGTCGCTATCATGGCGGGTGTTATGTCAGGTTGGATGCTGTTATTTCAATATTGGGCATGGTGGATCGTGCTTCCTGTGCTGGGTTTGTTCATCCTGTCGTTGGTAGACGATGTGCGCAGACTTTCCGCCAAAATGCGGTTGCTTGGTCACATCGCCGCGGCGATCATCGTGGTGCAGGGTGTGGGGGTCGGGTGGCTATGGCTGCTGCCGGTGTTGCTGTTCATCGTGTGGATGACCAACCTGTATAACTTCATGGATGGATCGGATGGACTGGCAGCAGGCATGGCGCTGTTCGGTTTCAGCTTCTACGGGGTCGCCGGCTTGATGCATGACAACGCAGCTTTTGCGATGATGAATTTTTCCATTGGAGCCGCGGCATTGGGTTTCCTTTACCATAACTTCCATCCAGCCAAGGTGTTCATGGGTGACGCAGGTTCGATACCACTCGGTTTTCTTGCTGCGGCATTCGGGGTATGGGGCTGGCAACTTGGCTATTGGCCGTTCTGGTATCCGATCCTGGTGTTTTCGCCATTCGTGATAGACGCAACCGTGACGCTGCTCAAACGTGCGACACGCGGGGAAAATCTCGCGCAAGCGCATCGCGATCATTATTACCAGCATCTGGTTCAAATGGGTTGGGGGCATCGCAATACAGCGATAGCCGAATACGCGATGATGCTGCTGGCCGGAGCTTCCGCATTATGGGGAATCGGTTTTGATACGCCGGGTCAGGCGAATCTGCTGGTGTGGTGGTGCGCAGTCTATCTGGGATTGGCAATATGGATCGATAAATGCTGGCGGCAACATGAGGCGATGAAAAAAAGTGTCGCCGATGTCTAAAGTCGATATCCGTACACTACTGGCGATACTGCATGACGGGATTGCAGCCGTGTTGGCATGGAACCTGGCCTATCTGTTGCGTTTCAACTTCGAATTGCCGCAAAACTTTGCAGCCGAACTGCAGCAGACATTGTATTGGGTAGTGCCATTGGAATTGTTCGTCTTCTGGCGATTCAATTTGTATCGCGGCATTTGGCGATACGCCAGCACCGCCGACTTGCGCCGCATCGTTTTGGCAGTCTTGTTGACAGCGGCGGTCATTCCGCTGTTCTTCCTGATGCTGAGCCGGGAATTGGTGATTCCACGCTCGGTGCTGATCATCAATCCGCTGCTGCTGATCCTGATTATGGGGGGCAGCCGCTTCGTGTACAGGCTATGGAAAGAGAAGGGGCTATATGGCAATTTCAAGCTGCGTGGCGAGCCCGTGCTCGTTTTGGGTGCCGGAGATGCTGCGGCAAGTCTCGCCAAGGAACTGATCACAAGCGACGACTGGCGTCCTATGGGTTTTCTCGATGATGATAGCGGCAAACATGGGCGCATGTTGAATGGAATACGCGTGCTGGGTGAATTGGAAAGTTTGCCCGAACAGGTCAAGCGGCTCGGTGTAAAGCAAGTGATCATTGCCATGCCCTCCAGTTCGCATCAGTTGCGCAAAAGGGCGATTGAGTTGTGCAGTGCCGCACAAGTAAAAGTGTTGACAGTACCATCGTTCAACGACTTGATGAGCGGGAAAGTAGCCGTGTCGCAATTGCGCGCAATTGAACTGGATGACTTGCTGGGAAGAGACCCGGTCGTGCTGGACGACGCGGGTTTGCAAGGCCTGCTAACAAACAAGGTGATCATGGTGACCGGCGCCGGTGGCTCGATTGGTTCTGAAATGTGCCGCCAGATCGCGCGTTATTCACCCTCAAAGCTTATGCTGTTTGAAGCTGGTGAATTTGCTTTGTATACCATTGAACAGGAATTGAAACAGTCTTTCCCGTCGCTGAATATCGTTTGTCTGATGGGCGATGTTCGCGATGCTGCACGCATCGACGAAATCATGCAACATAACCGTCCTAGCATGCTGTTTCATGCAGCCGCCTACAAACACGTACCACTGATGGAGCAGAACAATGCGTGGCAGGCTATACGCAACAATGTGCTTGGTACCCTGACGGTGGCACGCGCTGCCCAGCAACATGGTGTCGGCAAGTTCGTGATGATTTCCACAGACAAGGCGATCAATCCGACCAATGTGATGGGGGCAAGCAAGCGCCTGGCCGAAATGGTTTGCCAGGCATTGCAACCGGAAGGTGATACGCGCTTTGTTATGGTGCGTTTCGGAAATGTGTTGGGAAGCACCGGCAGTGTGGTTCCCACATTCCGTGCACAAATTGCGCGGGGTGGGCCGATCACTGTGACTCATCCCGAGATTACGCGCTACTTCATGTCCATACCGGAAGCAGCTCAACTGGTGTTGCAAGCCGGATTGATGGGGCAAGGTGGAGAAATATTCGTTTTGGAAATGGGTGAGCCGGTAAGGATAGTTGATCTGGCGAAAGATATGATACGCCTGTCCGGTTTCACAGAAGATGAGATCGGGATCGAGTTCACCGGATTGCGCCCGGGCGAAAAACTCTATGAAGAATTATTGGCGGACTATGAGCATACCCTGCCCACACCGCACCCCAAGCTGCGCATCGCGCAGGCTAGACAAATCGATACCGCATGGCTGGAACAATTGATGACATGGGTTTCTGCGACGGTCATGGCGGATGATGCGGTACGGGAATCCCTCACCCGATGGGTGCCGGAATATCGGCCTAACCATCATGCGTAGATTCCTGAAGGGCAGACCGTCATCAGCGCATAAGTTTGCGCATCACGATAATTTGTCGTCGATGTCCGTCAGCATGGGTGGATACATCCAATCATGAATCCAATGCAGGTTGCAGGACATGGGATGGGATAAAAAATATGGGCAAACTCTCCGTCATCATTATCACCAAAAACGAAGCTGACAATATCCGCGCTTGCCTTGAATCGGTCAAATGGGCCGACGAGATTATCGTGGTGGATTCCGGCAGCAGCGACGACACGGTGAGCATATGCAAAGCGCTGGGAGCCAAGGTGCATACAACTCCAGACTGGCCCGGATTCGGCATTCAGAAGAATCGCGCGTTGTCTCATGCGACGTACGAATGGGTATTCTCAATTGATGCAGATGAGCGTGTAACGCCCGGGCTGCGTACCGAGATTGAATTTGCAGTAAAGGATCCCCACCATGACGCATTTCGAATACCGAGATTGTCGAGTTTTTGCGGGAGGTATATGCGCCATTCCGGGTGGTATCCGGATTATGTCACGCGCCTTTTCCATCGCGGCATGGCAAGATTTTCCGATGATCTGGTGCATGAAAGTGTGATTGTGAACGGATCCGTTGGTGATTTGCACCAGCCGTTGTTGCATGAAACCTTTAACGATCTGGAAGAGTTATTGACAAAAATAAACCATTATTCGACTGCGGGTGCACTCATGCTGAGCGAGAAGAATAAAAAAACTTCATTGAAACAAGCCGTCGGACATGCCGCTTGGGCATTCTTTCGTACTTACATTATACGCGCGGGATTTCTGGACGGCCGTGAAGGGTTCATGCTGGCGGTTTCGACGGCGGAAAGCACCTATTACCGCTACGCGAAGCTGCTGCTTCTGTCCAAACAATGATCTTCACATGCGGGATATGATCAATATCATAGAACCGACATTGATGACCGAGACCGGCCATTGCTACAGTTTTTTGACCAGCCTCTGCCAAGTCAGCGACAAAACGCCTATATCCCTGTGGATCAATCGCAATGCACGCGTTGCATTCACAGGTGAAAACATACAGGTCAGGAGATACTTCTACAGCAAGATTCGCCGGTTTCAATGCTATGGATTGTATAAAAAGCTGCTGGCAGCCGGCGGAAAATTATTCATTTCAACGGCTGGTCTCACCGATCTGATTCTTCTGGACTGGGCATCGTCAGGGCAGATTTCGAAAGGCAAGGTATATCTCTATTTTCATTGGTTCAACACCAACGAGAAAAAGATCGACCGCATAAAAAATATTGCGCAAAAACAGCCGAACCTGGCGATACTCGGGCCAACGCCCTCGGTCATAAAGACATTTCAGAACGCAGGTTTCGAAAATGCCCGCATCGTGCCCTACCCTATTTCCCCGCAAATTCAGCATGGCAAAACGGAACACAACAATTTTGCGGGATTATTGTATGCGGGCGCGGCGCGGCAGGACAAAGGGATCTCGAATGTGGTCGATTTGGTTGAACACATGAACAAACTCGGGCTGCAGATTCCTTTCAGGCTGCAAAACTCACCGGATCATCGAGGAAAGTATGATGAGATTACCAAAGCGGAGATCCAGCGCCTGGAAAATATTCACTACCCGTATCTTCAGCTCTTTCCTGAAACACTCAAGCAGGAGGAATATGCCGCACTTTTTGCTGGCGCGATCTGCATTCAGTTATACAACAAGGATCTGTTCGCCGACCGTATCAGCGGCGTGACATTGGACGCGCTTTCTGCGGGGAGCCCAATCGTAGCCACAGCGGGAACATGGACTGCGCGGATGGTGCAAAGATTTAATGCTGGGAAAATAATTGATCGCACCGGCCCTGAGACCACACTGTCTGCGATTCAGGAAATAATTGCCGATTATCCGCGCTACAGCAAGAATGCATACTCCGCCGGCTTGGTGCTGCAACAGGAAAACAGCGCGGATTATCTGTTTAACACCCTGATGGAATAGCCGTGATTTTGACCGCACGGCGTTACCCAAATATATTCCTGTCGTTCACGGGTATGAAATGAAACGCATCAAATCGATTCCAACACCGTCAAACATCCTGGTTGTGGTTACCCGGAGGATCGGGGATGTGCTGTTGACCACACCGATGATCCGTTCATTGCGACTCGCATGGCCCGAAGCCAGGATCGACGCGCTGGTATTCGAAGGTACCGAAGGCGTGCTTGCAAGCAATCCCGACCTTGACCGGATAATCACTGTCCAGCAACGGCCAACATTTCGTCAGCATCTGCGGTTATTGCTGGAAATATGGCGCAACTACGATCTTGCACTTTCGATGCAGCCAAGCGACCGGCCCACGTTTTACGCCTTCATGGCTGGCAAACATCGTGTCGGATTGATCTTGCAAGGTGGCAAACATCTGTGGAAAAAATGGCTGCTGTCGCAATCGGTAAATTTCGACAATCTCGACACCCATACCGTGTTGATGAACCTCAAGCTTGCTGACTTGCTTGGAATTCCGCGCAGTCATGAAGTTGTGGCTGCTTGGAATATGCAAGACGAGGCGGCGGTGCGCAAAGTTCTGCCATTCGATCCTGAGTCGCAAGCTTATGCGGTGCTGCACTTATATCCGATGTATGCCTACAAAGCCTGGAAGCGCGGGGCGTGGGTTGAGCTGGCCGACTGGCTGAATAATCAAGGCATGCGCGTGGTGTTAACCGGGGGCAATAGCGCGGACGAGGTTGCCTATGTTCGCGGCTTGATGAGTCTGTTAGCCGCCCGATACGGTCGATGCTGCAGGAAAGATGAACCTTGGTGGAGTGGCGTATTTGTTGAACAAGGCGCGCGCCTACGTCGGTCCGGATACCGTGGTTACACATCTTGCTGCCGCGTCGGGAACGCCTACTGTCGCATTGTTCGGGCCGTCAAACCCGGTGAAATGGGGGCCGTGGCCCAAGGGCTACTGCGAAGACCGCAACCCCTACAAGATGCACGGCACGCAGCGCGTCAACAACGTGGTGTTGCTTCAAGGAGAGGGGGATTGCGTGCCGTGCATGGAAGAAGGATGCGAGCGTCATATCACAAGCCTGAGTGATTGCCTCCAGAATCTGCAGGCGTCAAAAGCGATAGATGCATTGCGCGAATTATTGAATTTGCCGATATAACGACACTGCGTTGTTGTTTGAGTTCGACGCGCATGGGACTAGCTGGCACTATGAAATGCCGATGCAATATTGGGATTTTGAGCTATATCTCTGGCAATATTACCGGCAACCGTTGCTGCAAAGCTTCCAACACTGAATATGTCGGCCTGTTCACTTCGCAGAAAATCTGAAATATTGTTTTGAAACTGCGCATACTTATTCGGAGTAATGCCCATCAAGTAACGATGTACCTCGGCCGTGTCCTTAAATCGCCTTCGATCCACAAAGCAATCGGCCGGGATATATTCCTTCACATTGTCAGCGCCCCAATAAATGGGAACGCACCCGGATAAAAAGCTATCGAAAAGTTTTTCAGTTATGTAGTTCGGCAGATCTTTGACGTTTTCGTAGCAGTAAGAAAATTTTGCATTAACCAAAATGGCCGATTTGAACTTGATTTCCCCACGCCAACTGGGAAACGGCCTATACCCGAACAACTGAGTCCTTAATCTGTCAATACGCCGGAAGAATTTATCTCTTCGTGTATATGCTTGACTGGGTTTCCCCCATCCCCTGCCGTATAATTGGAATAGCTCTGGGGCATTACTCTCATACCAACGTATCACTTTGATTCTCTCGGTATAGAGATCATTGAGGCCTCCCCATGGCATAACCTTGTTACTACTTATCAAGCAAGAAAAAATAGTTCGATCAGCAAATCCACGAAAATCCGAAACTATAAGATTATTAGGAATTAATATCTTGACCGCCCTGGGATGCTTTAGAGCGATTTGATTCCACGAAAAAACCAGACGAAAATTATCCAGATATTGTATGTCAGCATTGAGTGTATTAATTAAAGGACTTTCGCCGGCTATCAAATACTTGGGCAGGTTGTTATTTTCAAGGGGCCTGCCGTCGATATGTATCTCCATAGATACCTTCCTGTTGACATTCACATCTGGAGTGTTTACCTCAATACCAAATTGCAAAAGCTTTTCTCTGAGTACAATAAGGCAAGTAAATAGACCGTCACTATTTCTTGGATTTGAATAGTCGAACAATTCATTTGCAGAAAAATCTTCGCAAAAAATGTTTCCGTATATCATTCTGGCATTTCAAAATAATTATTCAAATGAACTTGAATACGTGAGACTTCAAATATGATGCAAAATAATTCTGCGGCGTTACTTTTCTAATCGAAGTGCTTTATCAACTTATAACGGAGATAAGCATAAGTTTTTGATTTAAAAATGCGTCTTAATCTGTACATCAGCAAATATCGATTAAAGATCTTGGTATATTTGTCTGGGAATTTTCGACCAGCCAGCCCGGGTTTACTAAACTTTTTGTATATTAGGAAGCGGTAATCATCAATGATAGCCTGCCCGACAAACGAAACATTCGCCTTCAAATATCTGAGCAGCCTTAACCGGTCTCTTGTAGACTCAAAACCACCGTCACTCTCTGCATGCATACGATAGCGTATCAATTTCTCGGAATTCCAGATGATAGAACCTTGCTTTGAAATTTCCAAAAGCCATGTGAAATCGGAATACTTACCGCCAGTTTGCGGGTTTATGGGGATCTTTTTCACGATATCTGACCGGTAAATATAGGCAGGAAAGGGAGCAATTCCATTCGGGAATCTTGAAAAATACCTTTCGGCCAGAGCGCGAGAATTTGCAATGATTACGTGCTCTTCTTTAGATTCAAAGGAAGCATGTCTAAGTTCGGCTGCATCGTAAAATATTTCTGCGTTGCATGAATACGCAACTGCATTTGGATGAAGTTTGATCGTTTTCAACATGGCTTCAACATAACGGGGCTCCATCAAGTCATCATCATGAAACAAACAAAAATAATCTGTATCCACTTCCGATATGCATTTATTAAAGTGTTCAGTTGAGGGTAATGAAGGTAATCGTCGACGGATCTCAGTGTTGGGATATTCAGCGATTATCAAACGATACAACTCATCATTGCTTGAATTATCCGATATGACCAGTCTAAAACTCTGGTTTGTTTGGCTCAGTGCAGATTCGATCGCAAGTTTTGCATAAGCAGGTCTATTGTGGCACAGAATGAATATTGTTAATGTTGTCGAAGAGCTTCCAAAAACAGTCATGATTCTAATATCCGTAGCGAATCGGGATTATTCAGCATATACGCTGCCGGACATAGCAAACTGAATCCGATGCAGTCGCGCATATACACCATCCTTTACCATAAGATCGCGATGAGTGCCGATCTCGACAATTTTGCCCTTTTGCAGGACAACGATGCGATCCGCCTTTTCGATTGTTGACAGGCGGTGAGCAATGACCAGCGAGGTGCGACCCTGCATCAATGTTTCCAGCGCGGCCTGGACATGCCGCTCTGATTCGCTGTCCAGCGCGGAGGTGGCTTCGTCGAGGATAAGGATGGGAGCGTTTTTAAGAATGGCGCGTGCTATGGCGATGCGCTGGCGTTGGCCACCGGAGAGTTTCACCCCACGCTCGCCGACTATCGTGTTCAATCCTTGCGGCATTTCGCGGATAAATTCGATTGCATGTGCGGCTTGTGTAGCAGCGATGAGCTCTGCTTCCGGCACCGCACGCATCTGACCATAGGCAATATTGGCGGCAACCGTGTCGTTGAACAATACGACTTCCTGGCTCACCAGAGCGATGTTTGCGCGCAAGCTGGTCAATGTCAGATCGGCAACATCATGGCCGTCCAGTGTGATGCGCCCGCTACTAGGATGATAGAAGCGCGGAACCAGATTTGCCAATGTGCTTTTGCCGCTACCGGATGCGCCCACCAATGCGACCGCTTGGCCCGCTGGTATTTCCAGGTTGATGTCTCGCAGTGCATACCGTTCATCCTGCTGGTAGGACAGGCTAACGTGTTCGAATGCTATTCTTCCGTTAGCCCGTCCCATACTAACTGTTCCAGTATTGATTTCACTGGGAGTATCAAGCAATTCAAATACACTTTCTGATGCCGCCAAACCACGCTGTAAATGTTCACTTACTCCTGTAATACGTTTGATAGGAGCTGTTAGCATAAGCATGGCCGCGACAAATGAAAGAAATCCGCCGATGGTTGTTTCATCGCTGCGCGCCTGTATAGTGACGAGATAGATGATAACTGAGAGTGCCAAGGCGGCTATCATCTGCACTATGGGAACATTTGCTGCTGATGCCATCGCTTGCTTCATTGCATAGCGCCGCACCCAGTTGGCCTGTTCGGAAAATCGGCCGCGTTCATATTGCTGGCCGCCAAACAGTTTGACCACCTTGTGTGCGGCAACGCTTTCCTCGATCACCTGGGTGATATCTCCCATCGCTTGTTGCGCATCGCGGCTGGCGTTACGCAGGCGACGATTGATGATTTTCAGGGTGATCGCAATGATAGGCAACATCACCAAACTGAGCAGGGTAAGCTTCCAGTTGAGATAAAATAACCAGCCTAGCAGTCCGACAATAATGATGGAGTCGCGGATAGAAACTGTCACCACGTTTGTTGCTGCATTGGTCACCTGGGTGACATCAAATGTCAGCTTGGAAATCAGGTTACCTGTGGCATGATCGTCATAAAAACGCGTGGGAAGAGTCAGCAGTTTGGAGAACATCAACTCGCGCAGATCCATCACAACCTTGTTGCCGACCCAACCGATGGCGTAAGTACCAACGAATGAGGCAACACCGCGCACGAAAAAAATCACTAAAATGAGCAGTGGCGCTAGTTTGATGACAGTTTCATCCTTGTGAATGAAAGTGCCATCCAGCATGGGCTTCAGCAAGGCCGGCAACAACGGTTCGGTAGCAGCCGTAATCGCCATTCCAAGGATGGATACTGCAAAGGTGCGCCAATAAGGTTTGACGTAACCAAGCAAGCGCAAATAGAGCTGAGTACTGGTAAGATTCATGGCGCGCACTTTAGCAGAAAATCTTCATATTGAATTTTGATGGATATTTATATATTGAAATCAAAACTGATCAGATATAAAACGTATGTTCAGAGGTATACAAAAGTCCGATCTAGTAATTCTGCGCTCGATATCGTGCATGCTGTAATTGAATTGACGAGACATAGATGAATATTCGATTGGAAATGGAATTGTTGAAGCATTTACAAATAATACAGTTTTCTCGGGTTTTCAATGGAAATGAATAATACAACAGCCATGTTTTGTCCGAAGCTGAGAGGGAACTGAATTCAAATTGCATGGAATCAAGTGAATATTTTTTGGGGTAAAAATGAAAGCAGTTATTTTAGCGGGCGGATTGGGAACTCGTATTAGTGAAGAAACTTCTGTACGGCCTAAGCCGATGGTTGAGATTGGTGGCAGGCCCATTCTATGGCACATCATGAAGATCTACTCAACTCATGGCATCCGTGATTTCATTATTTGCTGCGGCTACAAAGGCTATCTAATCAAGGAGTATTTCGCCAACTACTTCCTGCATATGTCCGATGTGACATTTGACATGCAGAACAATAAAATGAAAGTGCATCAACAGGGTGCAGAACCTTGGCGGGTAACGCTGGTGGATACCGGGGAAGAAACCATGACTGGTGGCCGTATCAAGCGTGTTGCTGACTATGTGGGGCATGAGGATTTCTGCTGTACTTATGGCGATGGTATTGGTGATGTTGATATTACCTCCCTGATTGAATTTCACATGCAGCATGGCAAGCTTGCCACCTTGACGGCTACGCAGCCACCGGGCCGCTTCGGCGCGCTGAAATTGTCGGGAAATGACATCATCAGCTTTCAGGAAAAACCCCAGGGTGATGGAGGCTGGATCAATGGCGGCTTTTTCGTGTTGTCAGCCAAGGTACTCGATTATATAAAGGACGACCAAACGATTTGGGAGCGGGAGCCGATGGATCGGTTAGCGCAAGAAGGACAGATCGAAGCGTATTTCCATACAGGATTTTGGCAGCCGATGGACACACTACGCGACAAAGTGCATCTGGAAGAGTTATGGTCAAGCGGAAAGGCGCCATGGAAAACATGGTAGACAAGTCATTCTGGAAAGGAAAAGTTGTATTGCTGACTGGCCATACAGGCTTCAAAGGCAGCTGGCTATCTTTATGGTTGCAGTCAATGGGGACTAACTTGATCGGTTACTCTCTTCCGCCCCCTACCAACCCGAGTCTGTTCGTTGTAGCGAATGTGGCTGATGGCATGACCAGTATCGAAGGAGATATACGAGATTTTTCTTCACTTTCGAAAGCATTCAATACATATCAACCAGAAATAGTCATTCATATGGCAGCGCAGTCTTTGGTGAGGTATTCCTATACTAACCCCTTAGAAACCTATTCAACCAACGTGATGGGGACTGTGCATGTGCTGGAGGCAGCAAGACAGGTCGGCAATGTGCGTGCGATAATTAATGTGACCAGTGACAAATGCTATGAAAATCGCGAGTGGGTTTGGGGCTACAGGGAAAACGAAGCGATGGGGGGCCACGATCCCTACAGTAATAGCAAAGGCTGCGCTGAATTGGCCACAGCGGCCTATCGAAACTCCTATTTCAACTCCGACAATTTTGCTGAACACCAAGTTGCATTGGCATCAGCAAGGGCTGGCAATGTGATTGGCGGTGGTGATTGGGCGAAGGACAGGCTCATCCCGGATATCATGAGAGCCATTATTCAAGGCAAACCCGTGCATATACGTAACCCGCATTCCATTCGACCTTGGCAGCATGTATTGGAGCCGCTGTCCGGCTATTTGATGCTGGCGAAAAAGCTCTGGGAAGATGGTGCTGCATACAGCGAAGCATGGAATTTCGGCCCGAATGATGAGGATACAAGGCCCGTGTCCTGGATAGTAGACCGTCTGACTAATGAATGGGGAAAAGGGGCGAGATGGGTAGTGGATAGTGGTGAACATCCTCACGAGGCAAATTATTTAAAACTTGACTGTTCCAAAGCAAAATCATGTTTGGAATGGCAACCGCGATGGCATCTTGAGGAAACGCTCAATGCAATCATCGATTGGCATCGTGCTCACCAAGCGGGAAAAGATATGCTCGAGAAGACCCGACAACAAATCGCTATGTATACCGACTAATAACTAGAGGTTTTAGTGGAAAAAGAAGAAATTAAACAGCAGATATTCGATCTGGTTGAACAATATAGCGCTTTGCATTTTGCTGAAAAGCCATTTCAGCAGGGGGCCAGCGTCATTCCTCCTTCCGGCAAGGTCCTTGGCTCAAGCGAATTGATAAATATGGTGGATGCTTCACTGGATGGTTGGCTTACCACTGGACGTTATAATGAAGCTTTTGAGAAGCGGTTCGCCGAGTTTGTTGGCGTGCCTTATGCTCTTACTACCACTTCTGGCTCTTCGGCCAACCTGCTGGCGTTTACTGCGTTGACCTCACACAAACTGGGCAATCGTGCGCTCAAGCCCGGTGATGAAGTAATCACAGTGGCCGCCGGTTTTCCAACTACCGTGAATCCCGCTTTGCAAAACGGCATAGTGCCGGTGTTCGTAGATGTGGACATTCCAACTTATAACATCGACGCAAACAAGGTCGAAGCAGCTATAACCGATCGAACTCGCGCGATCATGGTAGCTCATACGCTGGGCAATCCGTTTGATCTGGATGCAGTCATGACGATAGCACGCAAGCATAATCTCTGGGTCATTGAAGATTGCTGCGATGCTCTGGGTTCCAGCTATAAGGGCCAACATGTCGGTACATTTGGCCACATTGCTACATGCAGCTTCTATCCTGCACACCACATTACCATGGGCGAAGGCGGCATGATCTTCACCAAGGATAAAGATTTACGCACCATCATCGAGTCCTTCCGCGACTGGGGCCGCGATTGCTATTGCGCCCCCGGCAAGGATAACACCTGCGGGAAACGCTTCGGCTGGCAACTCGGCTCATTACCCTTTGGCTATGACCACAAATATACTTATTCCCATCTCGGCTATAACCTCAAGATTACCGACATGCAGGCCGCTTGTGCATTAGCACAGATGGATCGCCTGCCGGCATTTATAGCAGCGCGCAAACGCAACTTCGCTTATCTCAAAGAGCGTCTGAAGTCATGCGAAGAATTCCTGATACTGCCGGAGCCTACCGCAGGCAGCGATCCGTCATGGTTCGGCTTCCCGATCACACTGCGCGAGTCGGCAAACATCGCGCGGGTTGAGTTGTTGAAATATCTGGATCAATACAAGATCGGGACGCGATTGTTATTTGCAGGTAACCTCACGCGACAGCCCTACTTTGAAGGCAGACAATATCGTATAAGCGGTGAACTCACCAGCACCGACATGATAATGAACAACACCTTCTGGATTGGCGTTTACCCCGGATTGAGCGAAGAGATGCTGAGTTTTGTGGTCGAGAAGATCGAGGCAATATTTGGTGTGAATATTTGATTATTGACTGCTATAAACAAGCAGCCCGAAATCAAAACACCTCCATCACGATACCACACATCAATTCAAGCTGAGAATCTAGCGAATAAAATGAATTCTAAGTGACATTGGCAATCATGCCATCTGATAGGAGCAAAAATGAATAATCGTGAACACAAAATGCTTGATATTCTAAAGCGCGGCAGGAATGAATTTGGCTACGTTGGGGTAAAGGCCGAATTTGAGGCAGAGGGCACTCGGGTAGACGAATTGCTTCGTTTGCTTGATATAGCGCGCCGCGCCGATTTGAAGTTTGCTTTAAAAATCGGCGGCTGTGAAGCAGTGCGCGATTTGCTGGAAAGCCGCCAGATCGGTGTCGATTACATCATAGCTCCGATGGTAGAGAGCGTGTATGCCTTGTCAAAATTCATCGACGCAAAAAACAAAGTGTATTCAGAAGAGGAACAGAAAGATACTAGTTTTTTGTTCAATTTGGAAACCGTGAACACATTCGGTTATTTGGATGCATTGGCTACGACAGCGGCCGCGCCAAACGGAATTCAAGGAATTGTCTTTGGGCGCGTTGATTTTTCATTGTCCCATGGGTTGAGTCGAGAAGACATCAATTCCGACCAAATTACTGACTACATACTCAAAACTGCAAAAGTGTGCAAACAGCACAACCTTGATATGGTGGTTGGCGGAGGTGTATCAATGGACTCTCTGCCAGCTCTGCGACGCATGGCTGAAGTCCACCTAACTCGTTTCGAAACTCGCAAGGTACTTTTTGATGGCGCTTTTGCAAACCAGCCAAACATGGATAAAGGCTTGCTGAATGCGGTGCATTTCGAATTGCTTTGGTTGCAAAACAAACGTGATTACTACGGAGTTATAGAGCGCGAAGATGCAAAGCGTATTGACATGTTGGAATCGCGCTGGAAAGTACTAAATATGTAAGCGCAACATTTCAATTTTGAATAATCAGCTTGATACTTTCAGGTTCAGAATCTTAATCAATGAGTGAAAAGCAACGCATAGTGATATTTGGCGCATCCGGGGCGATCGGGACGTCCATTTCCAATCATTTTATGAAGAAACAGTGGGAAGTGGTAGCCGTTTCACGCACCGGCATTAGAGGTATCTCATCAGGTCTCTCACAGATTGTTTGTGATCCATTGTCTGCAAATTCTGAAGCTGCAAAATTATTGGATACAGGAGCGCCTTATACAGCGGTGTGCTGGGCGCAGGGGCTCAATGCCAATGACAATGTGTATAAAGTAAATCTAGAAGAAAACCTGGCTGTATATGAGGCAAATTGCCTCTACATTCTCGCTACCCTGAAAATCTTACTGGAGGAACATCTGCTCGCACCGAGCGCACGGTTATGTATCATCAGCTCCATTTGGCAAAACCTGGCAAGGCAAGAAAAGCTTTCATATTGTATGAGCAAGGCTGCCTTGCAAGGTTTGGTTCTGTCGGCCAGCGCTGATCTGGCGAAAGATGGCATTCTGATCAATGCCATATTGCCGGGGGCGCTTGATACACCAATGACCCACCGAAATATGACGGAGGAACAGTTGCAAAGAATATCGTCAGCGACCTATTTCAATAGGTTACCCGCTCTTGATGACGTGGCTAATCTTGCTTATTTCCTTTGCTCAAACCAAAACACTGGCATTACCGGCCAATTCATAGCGGCAGATCTGGGCTTCAGTCATGTCAGATTACTTTAAAGTCGTTGCCAGCACCGGAGAATACGGTGTGCAAATCGGAAGCGGTTTGCTCAAATCAAAGATTGGCAATCCAGAGCAACAGATTATCGTGTGCGACCAGTTCTTCGCAAATACCTATCAGGCTCTTGGTCATACGGTAATTGGCATTGAAGCGGTTGAAACCTCGAAAAGCCTAGAAGGGATGAGCCAGATTATCGTGGCACTGCGTAATCTGGGCACAAACCGGAATTCAACCGTCCTTGCCATCGGTGGCGGTGTAATACAGGATATTGCTACCTTCGCTTGTTCAATCTACATGCGCGGTATCAAATGGGATTATTTTCCGACTACACTGCTTGGAATGGTCGACTCGTGCATCGGTGGCAAGTCATCGATCAATGTTGGCAAGTATAAAAACCTGATCGGTAATTTTTATCCGCCTGAAAATGTTTTTATCGATTTGCAATTTATTGATACGCTTAACAATGAACAAAAGGCTGCCGGATTGTGTGAAGCTGTAAAGATCTGCTTTGCGCACACTGGCGACGCTTTTGATCGTTGTATTGCGTTGAATCCGCACACAACAAGCTCTACCGAAATCTTCCAGCAGCTGATCAATTTGTCTTTGCTCACCAAGCGCTGGTTTATCGAGATTGACGAGCATGACCATAAGGAAAGACAGCTACTCAACTTCGGCCACACATTTGGCCACGCCATCGAAAGCGCATCCAATTATATGATCCCTCATGGCATCGCCGTCGGCATAGGGATGCTAGCCGCCATCGAGTGTGCGCGGCTGATTGGTATATACTCGAATACGCCGAAAAGAGTGAGGGTGCTTGAGAGTTACACCACGATGTTATTGGCTAAGATCGCGAAACTCCCATTATTGACCAGACAGATTATCGTTGATGACTTGATGGATCGATTCAATGCTGACAAGAAGCACACCAGCACCCATTATGTTGTGATTGTGCCCGATGCAACGGGTCATCTGATTCGTCTGGAGCTGGAAAAAAATATGGCGAACCGCGAACTGATCTTCACTTCACTTCGCAAGGTTTGCCAAATCACCAGTGTGACAGTCTGATCGCATTGTGCCCCAACTATCCTTTTCTCCCGCCCTTACTGAGGTAATACGTGCTTCAGCATTTAAATTCGTGGTAACCGGTGCCAGCGGCTGGCTGGGGAAGGCTACGCTCGAGATGCTACGAAATGCCTTGGGCACCGATTTTACCAATCGTGTGATCGCTCTCGGATCTCGTAACGGCCAGATCATCTTTTCCGACGGTCAGACTTATTCTGTCCATGCACTGCTGGAATGGCAGCTTCCACTCGGACAGCCAGCCATAGTCTTTCATTACGCTTTTTTGACGAAGGAAAAGGTTGGTGGGATTAGCACAGAGGAATACGTCGCTCGCAATGAAACCATCAGTAGCGTGGTCCGTGGTTGGGTCGAAGCGGGAAATGTCCGTGGCGTGATAATGCCATCATCAGGGGCGGTGTATGACCATTTGCACGCGAAATCACGTGATCCGGCGGCATTTCTCTATGGCCAACTCAAATACAACGATGAAGTCGCTTTTAGCACCGCCTGTGAAAAAACCTCAACAGGTTTAATCGTGCCCCGGATCTTTAACCTGTCCGGACCTTACATCAACAAATTCGACAGCTACGCACTGGCATCCTTTATATTTCAAATTCTCAGCACACAGCCAATCACAATCCGCGCGCGCCGCCCGGTTACTCGGTCATATTATTTCATTGGCGACCTGATTGAATTGTGCCTGCAACTTCTGTTCAAACAAACTGCTGCCGCAACCGAGTGTTTCGACGTTGCAGGTGATGAAATAGTCGAACTGGGTGAACTAGCACATCGCGTTGCTACAGTGCTCTCGGGTAAGGTGCCTGACCCAATTCAGCGTTTGCCGATGATTGAAGATGAAGTGGAAGACCGCTACGTCGGTAACCGGGAACGAATCGAAGAACTTGAGAAGTATTTGGGTATCCATCCGATGCCGCTTGACGAGCAAATCAAAGCAACCAGCCTATACATAGAAAGTACCATGCGCTAGCATTTACAACGTAATCACGTCTCAAATTACTGATCAAAATTACACCTTTGCTAATTGAAAAGATGAAATACAGCGACCTTCTCGCCGAGTGGCTAAAAGAAATGGGGTACACACATTGCTTCTATGTGGCCGGCGGCAACATCATGCACTTGTTGGCGAGCTGCAACAAACATTTCCGCATGGTGAGCGTGATCCATGAAGTCGCCGCCGGAATCGCCACCGAATATTTCAATGAATCCAACGCCGATGCGAAGGCGTTCGCGCTGGTCACGGCTGGTCCGGGCATGACTAATCTGGTCACCGCACTTGCGGGTGCATTTCTGGAAAGTCGCGAGCTACTTGTCATTGGCGGACAGGTCAAGACTGCTGATCTTAGCCGCGGTAAGCTGCGTCAGCGCGGCATCCAGGAGATTGATGGTGTCAGTATTGCCAAGCCGATATGCTCCGTGGCCGGGCTGATCGATGAACCAATCACCCTGAGTCGCTTCCGTCAATTCACCAATACAGGTGGCAGTGGTCGCAAGGGGCCGGTATTTTTGGAAATCCCACTGGACATTCAAGGCAGGACGGTGGTGCGCGAAGAATTGGAAACGGCAGCGCCATCTTCAGTAGCGGCTATACCGTTCGCTAACGACGAGGTTATCGAACAACTTGCGCTACGAGTACGCAAGGGAAAACGACCTATGCTGCTGATCGGGGGTGGAGTCTCCCGAGCAACGGCGGTCCTGATGCACGACAAGTTCATCACCATGGGATTACCGGTGATGACTACATGGAACGGCGCTGATAGGCTGGAAGCGGATCACCCAAACTATTTCGGCAGGCCGAATACCTGGGGGCAACGCTACGCCAATCTCCTGTTGCAACAAAGCGATCTGCTGATTGCTCTTGGTACACGGCTTGGTATGCAACAGACCGGATTTAACTGGCAACAGTTCGTGCCAGGCGGCGAAGTCGTGCAGATTGATTTAGATCAGTCCGAGTTGAGCAAAGGCCATCCAGTTGTGGCGTGGCCAATTCAGGCGGATGCCAACCAACTTTTGACTGCCTTGTCACAGAAGAATCTGGGCAAGCATGGTGAATGGCTCAACTATTGTCGCAAAGTAAAGTCGGCCGTTCCACTGGTCGAGAAGAATACTACTGCAGAAGATTATATTTCCCCTTATAAGTTTGTGGAACAACTGTCGCTCCTATGTACCAATAGCGATGTTATTATTCCATGCAGCAGCGGCGGTGCATTTACCGTGATGATGCAGGTATATGGGCAAAAGCGCGGCCAGAAGATCATCACCAACAAAGGTCTCGCCTCCATGGGATATGGCCTTTCGGGCGCGATTGGAGCAGCATTTGCCAACCCCGAATCTCGTGTCATTTTAGTGGAAGGCGATGGCGGCTTCGCGCAGAACCTGCAGGAAATCGGCACGGCCGCAATCAATCATCTTAATCTGAAGATTTTCATATTTAACGACAATGGTTACGCATCGATACGCATGACGCAGAGAAACTACTTCGGTGGCAATTACATCGGCTGTGATGTGAAAACCGGGCTGGGTTTGCCCGATTGGGAACTGCTGTTTAAGGCGTACCGGATGCCCGTGATGCGTATCGGCAAAGATTTTGCAGGTAAAAAGGAATTTGACGCACTCTTCGATGCCAAGGGCCCAGCTGCATTTCTGGTTTCTATCGATCCTGAACAAACCTACTTTCCAAAAATCATGAGTCGGGTAACCGAAGACGGCACCATGGAATCCAACCCGCTGCACCGGATGTCTCCGGACTTGCCGGATCATATTCAACGGGACGTGATGTACTATCTCAAATGAAGCGATTTGGCTAATCACCCATCTAAACCCGCACTTTTTCAAGCTATCTACATCGTCAATCTGCTTATATCAAATAAGGGTCAACTCAAATGCAGCCTAATTCAGCTACTTTCATTTCACAACTTGTCATCTTTTCAATCAAGGCCGCGATAATTTTTATATTGGCAATTCTCGCAGCTGTAATACTTATGCCTGATTTTTCAGCCTTGTCATATTCGATCAAGAAGGAAGCCAAACACGAAAAGACGCGTTTAGCTTTGATGAGCTTTATTCAAAATCCTGAAGCACTATATCGCGCATCGGAAATTGACGAGAAGGCCGGAAAACTAAATGACGCCGCAATGGAAATGCAAATGGCGATTGGATTGCTGGAGATGCACAACGCGAGCCAAGTTCTAATAAAGCGTTACACAACCAGATTGGATCACTTGAATTCACAATTAAATACCGCTATCGATCACCCTCCTGGCCCTGTTTCCGCTACAGGCACTTTTAATGGGAAGCAAGTGAAGCGTTGGAAGGAATAAATAATATCTATTGAAGCATATCGCTAACGCTATTGAAAATAATACTGAAAATTTTGTGAATCGTCCCCCAATAACCGCGTTAGCGCCAATTTTAGGTATTCAGATTCTAGGCTTCTCCTATTATTTATGGTTTCTAACTCAACACGGCTATTTACCAACCATTCACACAGAATAAATTCGATTCCTTTATGGACTTCTTTAGTCCGTTATATTGGTCTGATAACGATAATCGATACATTGCGGGATCAATTTATCCGCCTCTGAATTATATCTTTCTCAAACTAGTTAAGCTGATCTTTGTTGGTAGCGCCACTTTTTCCGATGGGTTTGCAATACGTGAGTCGGCGTTCTCAGTGGTCCTGTTTATTCTGTTTAGTTATCTCATTGCACCGATTCTCGTTCTAAGAACCAATCTGTGGAATTGCTTCACGGGAACAGAAAGATCTTGCTCTACTTTATTATTATTTTGAGCACTCCGATGCTTTTCGCACTTGAGCGTGGAAATCTCATCATCTACACGCTAATCTTTCCTCGCGCTTGTATTAAGCCATTCAGGTTTGGTTCGGACTATCAGCATTGCAGTGCTGATCAATCTAAAGCCATATTTAGCCTTACTGCTCTTGTTATTACCTGGTTAGGCGCAATTGGAAATAGTTTTGGGTATGCACCTTGTTATCAGGCTTGCTGTTTGTGATTACTGGCATTCTACTTGGACCAACAACTTTTTATTGCTACTTGGTAACATTTTCAACTGGTCGCAAATAATACGATTCTTTCCGTCAAAGAAATAATGGCAATGCCATCAAGCATTTCTGCGTTTTCTTACGTGTTCGACAAGGAAGCAATTCGTCAAGCAACAAAGTACAGTCACTTTTTTAACCTACATGCAATTGCCAGTCTTATTTCAGCTTTCAAGTGGATTGTTCTTGTGTGGGGATTAGGAGCCTTATACAAGAAGAACAATCGATTCAGTGATACCCAAATCTTCGCTATTTTGCTAGTTGCCATTTCCAATTTGGGAGTTTGGGTTGGTGGATATACCCTGATTTTTTATATTACGCTGCTGCCTGTATTTCTCACCATGAGATTCAAGAATATTTATTTGATCATTCTAACTCTCCTAATCAGTCCGATTGATTTTGTCCCCTTGGCCAAGGAGACAATTGGAGAACAGTATTCATATCTGACGAATTCGATAGTTGAAGTCCATTGGACTTTGGGAATGGGGAGCGTTCTCAGGCCCATTCTGAACTTCATTTTGATGGTGACCCTGTTTTATGAAGCCAGCCATTTGGCGCAGCCGGATACAAAAGATAAATACATTCCCTGATAATCTTTGATGGCAATCCGGTTGATTTAAGGCTAATTTTTCAACATGCCAATCACTGGAATGATATGATTCGAGCCTTTCCAAAACATTCAATTTGTCATCAATCGCGATTTGCTAATTCAGTGGCATTATTGGATGGTGTCGATGGGATTGGCAAGACAACTAGGCGATGAACGAAAACCTTTGGAGAGGTGTGTATCCAGGCCCTGACAAGAAGATAGAAGTGGTGTTTGGTGTGGTCTAGAATAATCAATTGTTGATCTTGGTAAGCACAGATAGTTAACTCTTTACTTTGATTTTAATAGGAAAGCAATATGTACCGGATACCGGAAAATTTATTCGTGTTGGAAATGGCAAACAATCACATGGGCGATATAGAACACGGACTTGAAGTGGTGAGAGCATTCGGTGCAGTTTGTAGGAAATATCCCTTTAAGGTTGCCTTCAAATTACAGTATCGTGACCTGGATACATTTATTCATCCCGCATACCAGGGAAGAGATGATATCAAATATATTAAGCGATTTTCGGAAACCCGCCTCTCGCGCCACAACTTTGATCTACTGCTCTCAGAGATTCGCAAAGAAGGCTTTATGACTATGGTGACTCCTTTTGATGAGCATTCAGTCGATTTGGTCGAATCTCAGGGAGTGGATGTAATCAAAATTGCCAGTTGTTCATTTGGTGATTGGCCGTTGCTTGAAAGGGTGGCAAAGACAAAATGTCCGATTATCGCTTCAACGGCGGGCGCTAGCCTGGATGATATGGATCGTGTGATCAGTTTTTTTCAGCATCGTGAAAAAGAATTTGCGATCCTTCACTGTGTTGGAGAATACCCGACACCGGATGAGCATATGCATCTTTCCCAGATTGACTTTTTGAAGGTCCGATACCCTGGGGTTCGAATCGGTTTTTCTACACACGAAACCCCCGGCAATACTGATATGATCAAGCTTGCTGTTGCGAAGGGCGCAAGCATTTTCGAAAAGCATGTGGGCTTGCCTACAGATAAATATACTCTTAACGCGTACTCTGCGTCACCGGAACAGGTAGATGCGTGGTTTAACGCAGCTGCGTATGCTCAAGCTCTTTGCGGAGTGGGCAACGCGCGTTTACCTGCTAACAAGAATGAAATTGATAGTTTGCGCTCATTGAGAAGGGGTGTATTTGCCCAACGTCTGATCAAAACAGGGGAAATCATACTGCCCCAAGATATCTATTTTGCTTTTCCTCCCGCTGATGGGCAGGTAACTGCTAATGATTGGTCGAAATATGTTCAGTACCGGGCTACTGCCGATATTGAGCCAGATGCCGCCGTGTCAATTAACAATTCTCGACAAATAGATACGCGTGAAAAGGTTTTGAATATTGCGCAGAGAGTTAAAAAGCTGTTAGAGGATAGTCATATCACTGTGCCGGGTGGGGTGGGTCTGGAGATCTCGCATCACTATGGAATTGAAAAATTTGACGAAGTTGGGCTAACGTTGATCACTGTAGTCAACCGCGATTACTGCAAAAAATTATTGGTTACGCTACCCGGACAGTTTCATCCGGAGCAATACCATAAACAAAAAGAGGAAACGTTCCTCGTACTCTTCGGCGAGATTCATCTGGAGCTGGATGGGAAGCCGCAAATTTGTCGCATGGGCGATGTGGTTACAGTGTTACCAGGGGTCCGTCATGCATTTCGAAGCGAGACTGGAGCGGTAATTGAGGAGATTTCATCTACGCATATCAAAGATGACTCTTACTATACTGATCCCGAGATTTCCAAGAATGCAAATCGAAAAACATATCTAACCTACTGGATGAGCTGATAGTAACCACTATGAGCGAGCCATACCGTGTTGCTGACTTTATTGCAGACTTTGTAGCCGATCTGGGGGTCAAGCATATTTTCCTGTTGCCCGGTGGCGGAGCCATGCATCTCGTGGATGCTGCGGGGAAGTGCAAAAGGCTGAAGGCGGTTGCTTGTTTGCATGAGCAAGCGGCGACAATCTCTGCAGAGGCCTATGCCCGAATTAACGAAAATATCGGCGTGGCTATCGTTACTACGGGACCTGGGGCTACAAACGCAGTGACTGCTGTCGCTGGTGCATGGATCGAGTCGGTTCCATTGATGATAATTTCAGGCCAGGTGAAACGAGCAGACATGTTGCGAGGCGCACCCTTGCGCCAAAAGGGAGTGCAAGAAGTCGACATAGTAAACATGGTCAAGGGAATTACTAAATATGCCGTGATAGTGGAAAATCCTGAAGACATTCGAGCCACTATGGAACAGGCTGCATATCTTGCTCGGAGTGGGCGTGCCGGACCAGTTTGGATTGATGTTCCACTGGATGTACAGGGAACCCCGATCGACCCGTCAAAACTAATTGGTTGGGCAAGGCGCGAAGATGAGCCGAAGCAACAACTTGCATCAAAGGATATAGAAATGCTTCATCAACTCCTGAGCCGAGCTAAACGCCCGCTCATACTGGTTGGACACGGAGTTCGATTGGCGGGAGGCGCGGCTATTTTCCGCAGACTGGTCGAACATTTGAATATACCTGTAGTGACCACATGGAATGCCTTGGATTTGTTGCCTTATGACCACGCCTTGCTGGTTGGCAGGCCGGGAGTGGTGGCGCTTCGAGCTCCAAACTTTGCAGTTCAAAATTGTGATTTGCTCATAAGCATAGGCAGTCGCTTGGACAACATTATAACTGCTTACAACCCGCAGGGCTTTGCGCGTGGCGCAAAGAAGGTTGTGGTCGATGTAGACCAGAATGAGCTCGATAAGCTAGATATGAACATTGACATGGCTATCTGCGCTGGAGCCCGAGATTTCTTGGAACAGTTGGAATCTGCAACCAAGGAGTTAGTTTGTCCTGACTGGAACGCGTGGCGCGCTCGGTGTTCAGATTGGAAAAACCGCTATCCGGTAGAAGGGAAACCTTTTCCAGAACAGGGGCCCATCAGCCACTTTGCATTGGTCGAAGCTATCTCAGAAGCGGTGCCGGAAAATACGGTTATCTCAACCGGGAGCTCCGGACTGGCGGTGGAAGCCTTCTATACGGCATTTCGCAACAAACCAGGGCAACGAGTATTCTTGACTTCCGGTCTGGGTGCTATGGGATATGGCTTACCAGCAGCGATCGGGGCATGTTTTGCAAACGAATGCCGACCAATGGTGGCCGTGGAAAGCGACGGTAGCCTGCAACTCAATATTCAGGAGTTTGCAACTGTCAGAGCGTCTAATCTTCCGATATCCATTATCGTTATGAATAACGGAGGTTATGCCTCGATTCGTAATACGCAGAAGAACTACTTCAAGGGTCGATATGTGGGTACTGGACCAGAGGGGGGGCTGTGGTTGCCAAATTTGGAGAATATAGCAAAGGCTTATGAGATTCCATATTGCCGGATAAGTGACATGAGCCAGCTTGTAGAGACACTTAAACTTGCACTATCGCAAACAGGGCCGCGCTTGATTGATGTTTGTCTTGTATCCAATGAAGTGCTTGCTCCAAAGGTAGCGGCATTGCCGCAAGCGGATGGATCCATGTTGTCGATGCCACTGGAAGACATGAGCCCATTGCTTTCGCGTGAGGAGTTGCGCGCAAATATGCTCATACCATTATTGCCCGCCTCCGAGGCAGTGAGCCCTGGGCAGATAAAGCGCTAACAAGATGGAAGTCAGAAGTTTTAATGAGTTCAGGCTCGACGATATCAGGCTGGCTATTGAGCATGTGGGCTCGTCTTGGTCGGATTTCCAGAATTCCAACATATTCATGACAGGCGCAACAGGCTTCCTTGGGCAATGGATATTGGCGGTATTGATCGAGGCTGATAGGGAGATTGGCCTAAATCTGAATATCTCGGCGCTGACGCGCTCCCCAAGAGATTTTGCAGCGAAATGCCCGGAGTTGGCCGCATCTCCGATCGTGACAATATTGAATGGAGATGTTCGATCGTTTGAATTTCCCAAAGGAAGATTTACTCATTTGATTCATGCTGCCACAGATACAAGCATGGCAGCGGACAAAAATCCGCTGGTGTTGTTGGATAGTATTGTGGAAGGGACCAAGCGGGTCCTAAAATTTGCTCACATGGCGGGTATCCAGAAAGTCTTATTTACCAGCTCCGGCGCGATATATGGTCCCCAGCCCGCTGATCTGGAGAAAATTCCAGAAAAGTATGACGGTGCTTGCTCAACAACAGACCGGCGCTCGGTTTATGGACAAGGGAAACGCTTGGCAGAGCAATTGATGACCATCTATCACCATGAATTTGGCATTGAAACAAAAATTGCACGCTGTTTCGCCTTCGCTGGCCCAGGAATGGCATTGAATGCGCATTTTGCAATCGGAAATTTCATTCGTGACGCTGTCGAAGGCGAAGGCATTATAGTCAAAGGTGACGGACGGCCAAGCCGCTCATATATGTATGCAGCAGATGCGGCTGCATGGCTGATTCGTCTGCTTGAATCCGGACAAGCCGGAGAGGCATACAATGTCGGCTCCGACCAGGCTTATACGCTGGCCGAAATTGCGGGCAAAGTTGCCAAAGAAATCAATCCGCGAGCCAAGGTAGAAATTCGTGGAAAGGATAACGGAGGATTTCGTTCAAAATATATTCCGGAAATTAATAAGGCAAGGAACATTGGCTTGGATGTCTGGACGGACATAAACAAGACGATTGAGCGAACTGCTGAGTGGCACTCTGCGTACTGTAAAACTACTCCGATTGTTTCAGTGGCAGAAGCTGTGCATCAAGAGGGGAGGAGCAAAGATAAAAAGGAATATACCTTCGTTGTTGACATCGACGGTGTAATTGCAGCCTTAACGCTGGATAACGATTACTCAGTTGCCACCCCGCTGCAACACACGATAGAAATCGTCAATTCTCTATATGATCAGGGGCATCGCATTATTCTTTTTACTGCTCGGGGTTATGCCACCGGGATTGACTGGAACGAAATTACCGCTGCGCAGATGAAGGAGTGGGGAGTTAAATACCACGAGCTTCGCTTTGGCAAACCCGCCGCCGATTTTTATGTTGATGACCGGCTGATTTCTCTTGGGGAACTTGAGGGTTTGGCTTCCCGGCATTCTGATGGCTAACAAAATCTATCCTGAAAAGGGCTGAACATTGAGTTGAATCAACAACTGCGGCATATAGTCAGGCAAAGGCAGTTTCAAAGTGGAACAAGATAATATACTGCATGAAAATGGTTTGCCGGCACTTCATTCCATCATAATGCTACTGATTAGGCCATCAGAAAATAAGCAACCATGTCGAATATCAAGTTAAAAATCGAAATCCCCGGGGTCACCGCCAGTGAAGTTTCTGAGCTTGTGGAGGGCGGTCGGACGGGAATAAGTCGGGATGGGTACGTTGAATGTACGCTACCATGGATACAAGGGAAGGGAGAGATTCGGGTGCGTCATGTGAATTTCCCGTTGCAGTCAAACGGGGAAACAATATATGTGCGTAACGTGACAGACATTAAAAAATTCACTTCGATCCGGTCTGAGGGCGGGATAGCCAAATTGCTCGGTGAGTTTGAAGCCGATGAAATAATTTCCGCCCTGGAAGCCAGGTTGCGCAACATAAGGGAAAAGCTATTAGTAGACAATACGGTGTATATATTTGCTGCGCATAGGAATGCAGTCAAGTGTGTGAATTACTGTAAATCCTTGGGGATCGGCGTATCGGGGTTTATTGATAACGATACCAAGAAACAAGGCCAGATGCTTTTCAACAAAGAAATCCTCCCGCTGGAGCAAATCGATAAGAATTCGGTAATTGTGAACGTGTCCGGGCGCTATTGCGTAGAGATAGAAAATCAGATGGATTCTGCGGGTTATTCAAATAACATGAACCTGATGGAATTTCTATTCCTGTTTGATTTGCCATTTCAAGCACAAAAGGGATTTAGAGACTATATCAGTGAGGTGGCGCGTAATCGGCTGAAAATTGTAAGTCTTTATTTGATGCTTGAAGATGAATTGTCACGAACAGTGATGGACGGTTTGGTGCATTTCAGGTTAACACTTGAGTCTAAAATCGTTGGCCTGATTGCATCTCCTTACAATGAGGAGTTTTTTGCAAAGGACTCGCTGAAGTTTTCTAGGGATGAAGTTTTTGTAGACGGTGGAGCATATGACGGAGATTCATTCCTGCGCTTTTCCAGGATGGCAGGGGATTTCACAAGGGCGTACCTTTTTGAGCCGGATGCGGCGATTTTCAAAAGAATTACATCGACAGTTGGTAATGATATTCGTGTTGTCTGCTGTAATGCAGGGCTTTATTCGAAAACAGGTGAGTTGAGTTTCTCGAGTACAGGCGGGATGGATGGGGCGATTAGTGAAAACGGTGGAGAGTCAATACAGGTAGTTGCGCTAGATGATTTTATTGATGTGCCGATCACTCACATAAAACTGGATGTCGAAGGCGCCGAAGAAGCAGCTTTGCTGGGTGGACAAAATCATATTAGGCAGGATCGCCCGAAGCTAGCGATAGCCGCTTATCACAAAGCGGGAGATTTATGGGATATTCCAACACTGATTGAATCATTGGGTGGAGAGTATCGTTTCAGCATCAGGCATTATTCCCAAACGATGGATGACAGCATCATTTACGCCCTGCCGCAGACGTATGACAACAAGGACGTGAATAATGCAAATTGAAAAATGGTTTAATACAGCAGAAATCAAAAGGTTTTATTTCCCCGGTAAGATTTTTATAGGCCGAGGCGTATTTAAACAAGCTATAACCCTATGCAACGAAATAAACGGAGCGGTGGTAGTTGTCGCGGATAAGATATTTGTTGATAAACTGGAGGTCCATAATGCACTGACCACCTTGAAAAGCAAATTGGCTGGCATCAAGGTTATAGAGGGAGCACCCATAGCGCAAGACGTATTGGAGTTTGTGAGTGAATTAGGCGCACCCCCCACTGCAATACTGGCAATTGGAGGCGGGAGTGTTACCGATTTTGCCAAGGCAATAGTCTCGCATTTCAGGTTTGGCTCGATTGACGGTATTGGCTTGGGCGGGCGGGTGCACGATGTTCAGGCTCACAAGCCGTTGTTAGTAAGTGTTCCAACTACCGCAGGTTCAGGCGCGGAGGCTAGCCGGTATTTTGTTACGTATGACAGGTACGACCATCATAAGATGTTCGGTAAAAGCTGGGATCTGATTGCTGATTGGATAATGCTGGACCCATGCTTTTTGGAGTCGATGCCGGAAGACATTCTGGTGTTGTGTGCGTTCGATGCATTCGTTCACCTGTTCGAAACACTGGTATGTCGGTATGAAAGTTCGTGGATCGGCGACATGCTCTCACTTAATGGTATATCACACATCATGGACGCCTTGGGCCGCGCCATTTATTACGGAGAGAGAAACGATGAAGTTCATGCATGGCTGATGCAGTCTGCAACTATAGGAGGCATGGCGATTTCAAATGTCCGTACAGGGAATATGCATGAGGCGGCAGGAGCGCTACTCGAATTGACTGATCTGAGTCACCCAGAGACGTTGTTTGTCTTCTTCCGTGATGTCGTTGAGCAGTACAAACATGCCATCACGAATCGCGAAAAACAACTAATTTCGCACCTTTGTCTGATAAAGGAATTTGAAGGATTTCACACCATTGATGACATCATAGAATGGTGGGAAGCAATATTTCGCAAGTTAGGGCTGGATAAAAAGATTCGCGACGGAATAAGTGCTTGCGCATACCCGGTAGATCACGTAAGGGAACATGTCTTTAAGCGTGTCTTTTCAGACAAAGTCTGGATTAACAAGGAGAGTCCCATTTCACTGGATGATAAGGCAATCAGACAAATGATAAATCGCTCTTTTGTGCGTTTTGGATTTGAAAATGCATAAGGAGACAGTTGTAAAACTGGTAATTTCAGCATCGATGGCCGATACGCCGTCACTTGCGAATACTATCGATGCTTTTACTAAGGCTGAATCTTTGTTATGGCTGGCAAAAAAGGACTGCCCGATCCCTTCCACCGCACCTAGGATTACAAGCCTCGAAGATCTTCCTTCGTCCGATGACAAAATATTTATCGTGGCCCCAGCTGATGAATGCATCGCTCCTGAAATTATCAACCGGAAGATATTTCGGGTTGTTGAACGAGGCGAGAAAGAGGAAAGGTGCGACCTTACCACGGTAAAGTTGGATCAATTTGGACAACTGGAACATTTGTTATCGCTAACTAGCTATACCGGTATGACTCGTCTGCTGAGCCAAAGGAATTGGCAAGCCGAGGATTTTCGCGAGGCTGTCCTAAAACATTATGCTGCGGGGATCGAGCGCTTGCGGTATGGTGGCACTGCAGCCGTCTTTGGCGCCCAGCGACTGGGCCAATTGGTATTGGAAAGCTTGCGACGACAAGGCATATGGATACAAGCTTTTATCGACAACGACCTCAAGAAGCAGGGAACATCATTGGACAGCATTCCAGTCCAAGCATTATCCCAGATAGCTGACAAGGAACTGCCGGTGGTAATTGCAACCACCAAGTACTCGAACAGCATTGCCCGCCAACTCGAAGAACAGGGCTTCAAATATATACTGCCCTATTCGGTGATGTCTCTGGTTGATCCAGTTCTGTACCCTGATGAAATTCCCTATGTAGGCATACAAGGGGATTTTGCTCACAATATCGCTGAATATGTCGGCCTCTTTCTTTGCCTGGCCGATGACAAATCTCGTCGGGTTCTCGATGGATTATTAAATTACCGGCTGGACTATGACACCCGAAAGGCAGTCGAAATCGCAGATGAATATCAACGCCAGTATTTTGATGCTGAGTTAATCAAATTCAGCGGAGAAGATGTGTTCGTTGACCTTGGCGGGTATGACGGAGATACGGTGGAAAAATTTATTCAATATAGCGAAGGGAAATATCGCAAAATCTATATGTTTGAGCCAGATAGTAACCTGCTTCAAGCAGCCACCGTACGGCTCAGGGATGATATAAACATCGAGTACATCCACGCGGGAGCATATTCAACGGACGGTGAATTGCGGTTTGCAGCCTCTGGGCGTACGAATGGATCCTTTTCAAACAATGGAGAGTTGGTGATTCCAGTACGGAAGATCGATAGCGTTGTTGTTGAAAGGCCAACGCTAATCAAAATGGACATCGAGGGCTCGGAAACAGAGGCTTTACGTGGAGCAACAAATCTTCTGAGAACGATGCGTCCTAAACTTGCCATCGCTGCTTATCATTTTGCCAAGGATCTGTGGCACTTGGTAGATGTGGTCCGAGAGATAAACCCGGCTTATACATTTTATTTGCGGCATTATTCAGAAACCGGGCTTGAAAGTGTTATTTATGCTATCTAAGTCAAGTAAGGAATAAGGGCGGGGTCAAAATGAAGAAAAAAATAACTATTATGACTCCTTGTTACAACGAGGAGGATGGCATCAGGGAATGCTACCTTGTGGTAAAGACGTACTTTAATGAACAATTGTCTGAGTATAACTATGAACATTTGTTCATAGATAACGGTTCGCTAGATCATACAACCGACATACTGCGCGCCATAGCGTCCGAAGATAACAATGTAAAATTGATCATTAACTCAAGAAACTTTGGGCCGCATCGTTCGCCATACTATGCAATTCTGGAATCGACTGGTGATGCAGTTATTCCAGTAGTTGCCGACCTGCAAACCCCGGTGAGTTTAATTGCAGACTTCGTTCGTCGCTGGGAAGAAGGGTATGACATGGTACTGGGCATCCGTGTGGGAATGTCCGAAGCAGCCTGGCTTCGTTTTGCAAGAAGCATCTACTATAAAATTATGCTGAAGCTGGCTCATCTTGAACACTATCAGGGATTTATCGGGTACGGCCTCTTCGATAGGGCAGTGGTCAATGCAATGAGACGACTGAATGACCCAACACCTTACTTCAGGGTAATAATTTCCGAGATTGGATTCAAAAAGGCGTTTGTTGAGTATGTACAACCACCACGCAAACATGGTAAATCGCGGCAGAGTTTGATCGATCTTGTTCGATTATGCAATCCTTGGCGTGGTCAGTTGCAGTAAAGTTCCCCTGAGGATTATGTCAATAGTAGGCCTCATGGTTTCAATGTTCAGTTTTGTTCTTGGGTTGACCTACTTCGTAATTAAATTGCTGTACTGGGATTCCTTTTCGTTGGGGATGGCACCGGTTTTGATCTCGACCTTATTTTTGGCCGCTATACAAATCTTTTGTCTCGGCATGCTGGGCGAGTATATCGGAATAATCTTTGATTACGTGAGAAACAGGCCGCTGGTCATAGAACGAGAACGTATCAATTTCGATTGAAAAATTGCTTTGCCCTGAGTAAATACCTGGGTCAATTTCAATATGAATTTCATTCTACATGTTCCACTACAGCAGCGGATGAAAGACATCGTGAACTCTGCAATTGCCCATTGGCTGCGCCCGATAATAATATTTATGATTGCATTTGCAATGCAGCGATCAGTTGCATTGCTTGGTCTGGACCTGCATCACGATTCATTTATGTTCGATGCAGCGAAAAGGCTTCTTGACGGGGAAGTGCCGTTCAGGGATTTCTTCTATCAATACAATTTGGGTACGGTTTTCTTCCATATGTTGGCTCTGAAAGCATTTGGAACCTATGTTGCCTCTCTGAAAATTGCCACTAGCATTGTTTATGCTCTGATCGCATTTTTGATATACATGTGCGCAGCCGTCCTGAACAGACCATGGCAGGGCTTCGGTATGGCTTTGGTATGGAGCACGTTAAGTCCGTTCTATTTGCCGACTATGAATGGATATCACGCATGGTCGACTGTGTACATGATGGCTAGCGTAATGGCTGGATCATTGTTTCTATTAATGGCGCTTCGGAAGAGAACCGGGATCTACTCAGGTTTCGCAGGCTTGTGTTTCAATTTGGCCTTTTGGTTCAAACAGATTGCAGGGTTGCAGATTTTGATAGTAGTTGTATGGATATTGCTGAATACGAGATACTCCCAGGTTGGCGAAGGTTTAGCAAAAAAACTCCGTATGATGTTGCGAGGTTTCGTATTGGGCGGACTGATTTCGGCGATTCCCTTCTTTGGATATTTGTTCCTGAATGATTCGTTAGTTGATTGGTGGCGTTCTGCATTTGTATTTAACAAATATTTCGCATTGACCGGTGGCTCGAGTGCAAGCCTGAAGGATTTTCTTCAAAATATGTTTCCTGTTCAGCGGGACTTGGGTTATACCACTTACATGTGGGTCATTCTGCCGTTATTTATCGGGGTCATGTTTCTGGGCGGGAAGAATAAGGGAATACCGCTGCCTTTCCGCGCGGATGAGTGGAGCCGTAACGCGTCATTGCTCCTGATGCTGGGATTCGCCGGTTGGCTCGAATATTTTCCACTGTCGCATGCATTCCATACACAACTATTGCTGGCCCCGGTATTTAGTTTGATTGCCTTGGGACAGAATAATGATCAGAAGGAGGCAACCGATAGGAGTTGGCGCCGAATGGTTACGCCATTTTTGCTTCTAATGGCGGTGATAATCGTACGTGAGGTGTTCGTACACTTGGGAGGGTTGCGCGAAAAAATAGCCCGGCCTGGGATGATAATCGAACATGAGATGCCCGCAAAAGGGCTGAAATTGCTACCGGAATATGCGACCTCTTTTGAACGGTTTGCCAAGGTGGCAAAGACCGCGCAGCCATCGGGGGAAGACTTGCCGGCTATACCAATGTCTCAGGATCCTATAAGAGCCATTTTCCCAGGGTTGAATTCAACGGATAAGACGTTTCGAATGGGTGTTGACTGGACATGGCCCAATGAACTCATTGAACCGGGATTTAACCAACGTAGATCCAAATTGATACATGAGCGCCGCTCGCCAATCTATGGCGACTCAATATTAGCGATACCGGGATATATCCCGTCATCGCTACTGGAGATGCCATCCCCATTTGGCATGTTCCATACACTTTATAAGCCATCTGCCGATATCGAAATCAAAGACCCTCCGGTAACTACAATTAACAAAATAATAAAATTGAATGAAGTATTAGTGTGGCATCGCAAAAACGAAACGGACGGACCGCAGGGATTGAATCTTGCATGCGAAGCTGGGGATTTCCATAGCGAGATATTGATTCCATATGGCAGACTACCCGAATCAGCACTGGCGAATATCAGCCAATTGCATGTCTCGATAATAGGTGATTCCGATTTTTCAAAGCAACTAACGGGTCTGGAATATAAACAATTTATGATTCCCGCGATGGCCAATTTTGACAGAGAGATCGGACCTGACCAATTTTATATTCAAGAAAGTAATGGAAAATACGGCCTGAAGGCTACATTAACCGAAACGGATTGGCTGTATTTGGCCAAATTCTTCCTGTCTCGAGGAAAATTGTATAACCCCAGATTTGCAACAACTCTTGCCCAGTCGGAAAAAAACCGGCCTCTATTGGTAACCAAACCAGAATTTGGTGTATGTCCCCGAATTGCATGGTCTAAAGTTCGTCACTATGCCGGGGTTGTAACTGCAAACGAAGATTTATACCTGGCGATCCCCGATGATCGTTTTAACGATGGAAACGATTATCGTTTTGACGATGGAGACCCGGTAACGATGTATGTCCAAGTCGTATTTAAAGACAATACGACTTATAACAGATATCTGCGCTTCGGCTATGAGGAAAGCGGAACAAAAAATGAAAAAAGCTTTAATGCTTTACCATGAGATTCATCAGCTGCTAATAGAACGATTATCGCCGAATAGATGATCTCGACCGTCAGAAAAAATCTGGATACACGAAAAATACGCTACCTATTGGCAGGAGGATGGAATACGTTGTTCGGTTATGGTACCGGAGTGGGTTTGTATTATGCATTCTCAAGCTATCTCCATATAACGATAATTGCGCTTCTGGCCAATATTCTCTCCATAACGATGGCGTATTTAACGTACAAATTGTTTGTGTTTCAAACGCAGGGGAATTGGCTGCGCGAATATTTTCGCAGTTACATCGTATATGGCGGGATGGCTTTGCTGGGCATCGGCATGTTGTGGATCATGGTGGACGGACTGAAGATTCCGTTCTGGATTGCACAAGGGTTGGTTGTTGTGGCAACTGTGATCATTTCGTATATTAGCCATTCAAGGTTTACTTTTAAACCCAGCCGATAAGTGTGCGGAGGGGCAACGCTTATACCGCTACGGTGTTTTACATTTCATCAATGCTATTTTCAGACGGCCATAAACACCATTAGCAAATTTAACCAAAATATAGTCTCAAAAATTGTTTTTGTTAGGAATCCAATGAATCCATTCTCAAGTTATCCGGAGGCGACTTTCAGTACCAAATATAAAATAGGGCTGGCCTTAGTTTTCTGCGTATATTTCTTGGCTTTTATAGGTTCGTATATGGTTCATTTCAAGGAACTGACGTACCCATTATTTGACGATGGCATGATCACCCTTGAATATGCGAAGGATTTTGCAAGACATGGGACCTTGACTGTTGGGGGGGATAGCCAATGGACTGCAGGGTTCACATCCTGGGCATGGTTACTGATTTTATCTGTTCTTTCCTTTATTCCAGTTTCTGAATTTCATCTGCCCTTACTGGTGCCATTTCTGAACACGGGAATACTAGTTCTTTCTTTGTGGCTGTTTAGTCGCTTATCAACCGCGCTGAGCGGAAAACCTGTCGGCTGGGCCTATTGGGCCCTTGTCTTAACTACACCCTCTATCCTTTATTGGACTTTGCGTGGAATGGAAGTCCCCCTGTCGATGCTTACAGTTTCGCTGATCGCGAATTCAGTAGTGGCGATTTCAAGAAACGAAAAACCTGGCAAAGCGGATTTATTTACATTCTTGAGCATATCCCTGATGGTTCCATTTATACGGCCTGAATTATCCGCTGTTGTATTGGTTTGCGCGTTATACCTTTTACTCCAAAAGAGAAACCTTGCATCGATATCGGCAGTTGTACTGCTAGGAACCGGATTTTTGATTTATATGATTTTGAATAAGGCGGCCTTTAACCAATATTTCACAAATTCATATTTTCTGAAAATTGTGGGTGTATCGGAACTAAACAAGCTTATGCGTGGTATTTGGAGTATTCAGATTCAGCTGATCCACAACTCGCTTTACATTGTGTTGTTTTTTGCGATTATTATGATAATGGCAAAGAAGTCGAATAATAATATTTCTTCATTAGTAGTAACGTTGAAGCAGCGTATCCCGAATCTGTCAAAATCTTTACAATTGCTCAGCGATTTCTTTAAAGCCTCGCCTTATGCAATTCTTATATTGATTGTTATCACAATTACCTTGAGTTGGATTTGGGTTGGTGGGGATTCCTGGGAGGAGTTACCTTTGTTAAACCGCTTTATTGTGGTTTGCGTACCAATATTTTGCATATCAGCGGAGAAAATTCTGAGTTCTTCAAACCAGCAAATCAGGACAACGGCCATTGCGATTGCTATTGGTTTCATTTTTTTGAATACTGTTTACTCAATAAAAACGATCGGTCTTGGTTCCTTTAATGACAAAAAATTTTCTTACATAGGGTATCGATTAGGGGAAATGTTTGTGGATAGAGCAGTTACTATGCATTATTGGTATGGTCAACCGTCGTATTATGCGTCCATCAATCAGGGGCGATCGATTGATGGGCTCGGTAAGATCGATCCCGTTGTTTCTCGTTCCCATCCGATGCTATCTTTCAAACCGGGCCATGACAGATGGAACCATGAACATTCTATCGGCGGGCTCAAGCCGGATATAATTACTAATTTGCCCTGTCCTGCGCCACATGACCTAAAGTTCAATTGCTCAACCGTTTGGGATGAAATCACGATTAAATATGGTTACAAGCCACATACCTCTTCAGACCATTCTGTTACGTTGTTTGTTTCACCGCGCCGCCCCGACCTGAACGATCCAGTGGAAAAGCTTGAGGCAGACTACGTGGAATTTACAAAGAAGCTGTAGTCAAAATATAGTGTGCTGTGTCAGTTATTGTGGGAATTCGTCCGGATTTGCTCGACATTGACGTTACCAAAATACCGAGCCAAACCACAATTGATTTACTCTGTAGCTGACTGCTCGGCCAATTTCCTCGCTTCCAAAAACCTTGCCTGATAGGGTTGGATAGTTGCTGATGATGCGCCGTGCATTTCTAGTAATCCAAGAGCCAATTCGAACTTCAACGCGGCATCGGCATATTGTTTTCGCTCAAGGTCTCTTTGCCCCGCAATAGTAAGTGCAACCGGGTTTTGAACAAAGCTTAGTACAATCGCCTGATTCTCCCGCTGGGATAAATATATCTTCACTTCTTCCCGGATACTTTTGATGTCAGGTAAAAGCATAGCTATTACCGAAAAGGAAACAATTGCAACGATAATCGACTTGGCAAAAAATACACCTATCCCTGAAAGTTCTTTCAAGTTAATCTCCTTATTGAGTTATGTCGTTTGCTTTTGATGACATTCTGTCTTGAATGGATTCGTAATATCCAATCGTCTCATCACTTGCTCCGGATTGCCTTAGCAAAGCTATTGCTTCAGAGAGAAGTCGCGCCGCTTCCTCGGTATTGCCCTTTTTAGACTCCTCTTGGGCCATGATTAACAAAGCTCGTGGGTTTTTAATGAATGATTCTAACGCGCTACTTCTTATACCGGAAAGAGCCGACTGTTCTGGAAGAGTGATTGATTCATCATTGAATATTATGACTGTCTTATCGTAGCACTGGTATTCAAACGGCTTTTTCGCAAGACGACGCTCTATAGCTGTTCTGGATATTCTATAAATGCCCGTGGCCTTATTGTCTATTACAGCAAATGAAAAATGGCCTGCAAATTCACTAGTATTAAATGCAAATCTCATCGGGGATCCGTCGTCTATGACTGGCACAACATTCAGGCCGGCATTACTAAATACATAAAGCGGGATCGCGTCCCAATATTGTGCAATGCCTCTCGAAACATGATGTTTTTGTGCAAGCGCATCGACACATCGTACAAATTCAGGATAGAAAGTATAGTGTGGGACAGGTGCATTTTCCTTATGATAGGTAGCAGATATGGCCAAACAAGAAGAACAGAAGAGAAAAAAGGCCAATATCCTGGACTTGTACTCACTAAAAAGAATAAATAGAAAAACGGTGGGAAGGAATAACAATGGAAGCAAGTATCTTGGAGTGAAATCACGATCGCTAAGCCCGGTAACCAATAGCGTTAGAGCGACTGAAAGTAAAATTAGAAAAGCAAAGAGCCGCTGTTGCGCAACGCGCTGATTTGTATCATTCCTATTCTTGCGCAAGAATGATATTGCTACGAAAAATGTAACCGGTAATGACATGAGGGAAAGCTGAACCAGCCAGGGCTTACTGACAAACCAATTGGCAAGTACCATAGATTTATCTGATATCGAACCCAGACCCATCCCATAATTTAGGCTTCCAGTTTCTGGCAGAAAGATTTTTCCGATTAAGAGCGCGCACAGGTAGCCAACTATTAGAAGTATCCCGAATTTCAGAATCTCTCTGCTCTTTGAACCTGAGTAAGAATAATGCATCCCAATCAACACAACTGGCCCGATGAACTGGATCAAAATAAGCCGATCCGATAGGACTGAGAATGTTGCCAGTATTAAAGTCAAAGCCCCTGCATAATATTTATACCTGATTGAAGTAACAAAACAAAATTTCAACAATAGGATTGATAATAATAAGAAAGAAAGCAGACTACCAAAATGGAAGACGTCTATAAATGAAAGTCCAAAAGGATCGGCAGAATAGAGGCCCAATAGAATTACGTTCGAACAAATAAGCGCCGAGTATGAAATCGCTTCAGAACGGCGAATAAAAGTACTTAGTAACTCACTGATAAGGTAGAAAAATAATATCGACTGCAGGATTGCAAAGATAAGTATCTGGGTAAAAGCATTTTTGCTTAATATATAAGCAATCGAATAGAGTAATGCGTCGGGGAATAGATACGATGATGGAGGAAGCACCCAGTCCGCAAAATGCTTACCTTCTAAAAATATGTTCTTGAAGAATGACGGAAAAAAAAGCGCGTCAGAATTATAAAATAGGTCAGGATCAACCGCGCCATTTTTGTATTCATATGCGAACCAACAAAGAATCAGCACATAAAATATGCATGATATAAAGGCAAATATTGATTGATGTTTGGAATTCATGAATTTCTGGCGCTAACGCTGAGCAAACAATTGCATGCTGTTGAATGAAGACTTCACCGATAAGTCCAAAAATTATGCAGCAGAAATGTCAATGGTGGAACGACACAAACAACAAGGCCAATGCCATACAAATAATGCAGCCCGAAATATTGGGCAGCGCCAGAAACGATCATGGCAAGAAAAAGTCCAAATAGTGAAACACAGCAAAATCGGAACAGGTTTCTTCCATGCAAAGGTTTCGAGAAGCTCCAAATGGTATTCATCAAGTATGAAAATATGGTAGCTACGATAAAGGCCACACCGTTAGCAAGAGGAGGCGCGGGCAATATGAGTTGAATGAAAGCAGTCGCAATAAGTACGTGCAGGCCTGTTGCCAACAACCCAGAAAGGGCAAAGCGAAATGCTTGTCTTGTGAGAACAGGGGACAATGTCTTAACGCTCATCAGCGGCTTCAAGTACGCAAAGCAAGGAGACGCCAAAAGGAAGATTGAAGTGCCTTAGCAAAAACCGTTCTGCGCCAAACAAGGCACTAAGGAAATTGTTGATGGGGCTCAGGGGAACACTGGTTCCGGTTGCTGAGGAATTGCCAAGCAATTTGTCCTTGATGCGAACAACGACGGCCAAAGGAAATAAAATCGCATTAAAGTAGGATATCTTCGCGGGTTGAAGTCCAGCGGCTCTAAAAATCTTACGCAACCGATTCGCCGAATAGCGCCTTTTATGATGAAGAAATTCATCATGCGGGCTGAATAGCCACTGATACGCAGGTACAGTGATCAATACGCGGCCGTCCTTTTTGAGCAATTGCTTTATAGCAATCAGCGTTTCAGTATCTTGTTCAATATGCTCCAATACATCGAACATGCATATCAAGTCGAAGTGCTGATCCTTAAAGGGAATATTGTCCGGGCAATGGCCTTCCCTGATATCACAGTAGTTGGCTGCTTTTTCTGACGCGATTGCACGCGCGGTTGCATCCATCTCGAGCGCGCTTACACTCCCAAACTTGTTAAGCATTTCGAGGTTCCCGCCGGTGCCACACCCCACTTCGAGAATCCGGGAGTTCAGTGGCAGGCCCAGATTACTAATTATTGAAGAAAGAATGGCTCTCCGACCCATAAACCACCAATGTCTGGATTCGGTTTCCGCCATTTCGAGATACGCCTCTGGATTCATTGTTTGGCACCATAACGCTTCCTGATCAGATAAAGTGGCCGATGTTTGGACTCCATATATATCCGGCCGATATACTCACCCAGGATACCTACACTGATTAGCTGCAGGCTGCCAAAAAACAGAACCGCGACCAGCAAAGATGCATAGCCTGGAACGTCAATACCGAGTATCAACGTTCTTGAGATGATGAATACCGCGTAAATAAATGTTGATAATGCCCCTACTACCCCGACGTAGGTCCAAAACCTGAGAGGGACCGCGCTGAAGCTGGTGATACCCTCAAGCGCAAAATTCCAAAGCTTCCAGCCGGAGAATTTGGTGGTTCCTGTCCTGCGAGGATTGCGCACATAATCCAAGGTGACTGTTTTGAATCCCACCCACGCGAATAATCCCTTCATAAATCTTTGCTGTTCAGGAATTTGCTTTAGAGCTTCAACAACGATTCTATCCATCAAACGGAAATCACCGACATTTTCAGGAATCTTTATAGTCGAAAGGCGGTTGTGAAATTGATAGAACATTTCTGCTGATTTGCGTTTGATAAACGAATCCGAGCTTCTATCCAATCTGCGCGCCAATACGACCTCAGCGCCTTTCAACCATTCCTTTATCATCTCAAGTATTAGAACTGGGGGATCCTGCAAGTCCGCGTCTATTGGGATAACGGCATCCCCAATTGCTGCATCAATGCCGGCAGTCAAAGCGGCTTCCTTTCCGAAGTTGCGGGAGAGCTCTATAACTTGGAAGCGAGGATCATGCTCTGCGATTGAAATCAATTTCATTAATGTGTCGTCACGACTTCCGTCATCAATACAAACGACCTCAAAATCAATATCTGGAACCTGGCTGAATATGTCGCAAAGAGCTTCTCGAAAATAAGTGATGCCATCGCTTTCGTTATAAATCGGAGCAATAATTGAAATTATTTTTCGCTGTGCGGTCATATTTGCTTACTTATGAACAAATATACAAGTAGAGTTAAAGGTCTTCTGGATTCATAAATTTTCTTACACAGATAACCAACGTATGAATCTTTTCAATTGTTTGTTAATTCTTGATGCAAGGGATTTTTTTGGTGTGCCGAAATGTTCGCCTTCCCAATTTGATTGACGAACAATACCAAGATAATTTTTCGAGAGCATATCGACGGTTATGCCGCGTTTTTTGTCATAAAAATATTGGCTTTGGTACAAATAATTTTTAAATATATCTTCGCAGGGCCATAACGGTATAGGGCGATATTTTAATAATGCCTCACCATATAAACGCAATTCATGAGGATATTGAATTATTAGATCTGCAAACGACTGATCACGTGGGTTAAGTACACCCTCCTCTAGAGATATCCAGACCTTCCTGGACCAAACCAAAGGGGGAATGCCGAATGAATAGATCTTTCCTTCTCTTCCAAATAATTCCTGAACTTGCTTTGAATCCTTTTGAAAATTGGCTGGTACCTTAGGCAGGTGATATCTGACGCTGAACTCAAGAAATTCCTTTCCTTCGGTGATCACTGTATATGGGTGTCCGTCCGGCGCAAGAAAATCGGTTTTATAAAATTTTCGAATAAACTCATTATCCGAATCCAGACAAACATAATTTTCACTCAACCCTAACCGCCAAAATTCCGATTTAACTACCTGTTGGCTGAGGGTGCCGGGCATCAAGCGGATTCGCTCCAAGTTATGTTTTGGATTGGCAGAGATTATCTCTTCATCACAAATAAAAATGACTTTCAGCCCTGCCAAATGCTCCCGGAACAATGGCATGTCTGCTTCCGGAACGGACACATAGAATGGTATTTCGTCACCGTTAAATTTCTGAATTGATTGGGCAAGCCTCTGAGCACGCATGACGTCACCCTGATAGCTCTTACAGTAAAGAACTATAGGTTCCATGCTATCTCCCGATCTTGAAATGTCTAGTTATCATGAATTTGGCGATTCCAATTGGGCTATCGTGTTCAAGAAAGTGTGTTCATTCTATCAACGTTTACTGCCAACAATGTTCTCGAACAATGGTAAATCAGCAGACAAGCAGGAAAGAAAAAACGGCAAGCCTCTTTGAGCGCTGCACGTCGCGATGATACGACTTGCAATAAAGAACGATGTCTTTCATCTGGTATATGGAAAGTTGTGCATGTCAGGCGTGCAATGATCTGCGCGTTATACTTTCATTCGCCAACGCGACGATCTGGCGAGTCGCAGCTTCTGAAGTATAAGGCGATGGTGCGGCCGAGTCCGCCAGGCCATCTTGTAGCCAGCGAGCGTGCAACTCTTCGAGCGCAGCTGCGATCGAATCCGCGTCATCTGCCTTTACTGCCCAGTGTCCCAGCTCGTGCAGCATCTGTTCCAGTTGCGGATTGTGCCAGATCAGCGCCAGGATCGGGCGCTGTGTCCAGAGATATTCATACAGCTTAGAGGGAATGTATTCTTCGCAGACCGGAATAGTGCCGTGCAGCAATAACAGACAATCCACGGCATTCATGCGCTTCAGCACCTGTTCCCTCCCGCTCTCCCCGGTTATCGGGTCGGTTTCGAGACGGCCAAACTGCTCGACTACTAAAGGGTAGGGAAAGTCGCGCAGAGCGCGCGCAGAAACGGCATCGATACTGCCGCCGTAAATTTGCACGCGGAAATGATCCGCCCATAACGGATTCTTCTCCAGCACGCGGCGCATGCCCAGCAAAAAGAATTCCAGATTGCGCGTATCCGCCAGCGAACCGAAATGCCCTATCACCAGCTGTTCGCCGCGCCGGTAAGGCGCGCGAACAAAATCCGGCGGGTTAGAGCCGGGAATGATGCAGTGTCCGCGCTCGCCAAGTTCCGGATGCCGTGCCCGTGCACGCGCCAGTGCTTCTTCGGTGAACCACCACACCACATCGGCATGTGTGCAGATTATTTCTTCCAGCCGTTCGGAAAAACGCACGCGCGAAGTTTTCGGTTGGGTATCGAGTATCATCGGGTCGTGGATCTCGGCTATCCACGGCAGCCCGTATCTGCGCGCCAGCCAATAGCCCGCCATGTGGGCCGAATAGGCTCCGCCGGTCGAATAAATAAGTTCTGGTGTGCGCCTGCGGATGATGCGCGCGCCGGTGAAATATGCCGTGATCGCCCAAGACCAATGGGTTTCAATGCGCGTGAAAAGCTTTTCGATCAGGTAGAAAGGCAGCAGCAGCAATGAAGCCGTAGTCATTGCGATCCGGTAGAGGTATCGCGAAGAGATGCGCTGCTTCAGGTAATGGCGCAAATCAAACCGCAACGCGACCGGGCCTGCAGGCAAGACCTGATGGTGCTCGACCACCTTGTCCTTCTTGCCGGTGATCGCGCTGACCACTACGGGTTCCACGCCCAGCTTGAGCAAATGCGGGATCTTGTCCGTGATGGTCTGGCTTGCCGCGCGCCCGTCCATATTGAAGCCGTGAGACAGCACCAGCCAAACCTGTTTGTTGCCTTCGTTCATGGGTGTACCTTGTCAGCGTAAGGCAGTGCAATAGCAGCAAGCAAGGAATCAATAGAATTCATCGAAGCTGCACGGAAATCTGTTACGCTATTTTACAGATAAACACGGCAGGATGACGCGATGGCGATTTATGCGGTGGGCGACATTCAGGGCTGCCATGCCGAACTGGTGCAGTTGCTCGATCAGTTGCATTCGATCAGGCGGTGGACAGGCTCTGGCTGGTCGGCGACCTGGTGAACCGCGGACCGGGTTCGCTGCAAGTATTGCGGCTGGTCAAATCGCTGGGCGACAGCGCGATCACCGTGCTCGGCAACCACGACCTGCATCTGCTTGCCGTTGCGGAAGGCATGGCGGAACTGAACCGCAACGATACGCTGGACGAGATCCTCGATGCATCGGATCGCGATGAGCTGTTGACACTGGTTGCGCAATCAGCGCCTTTTGCATGCGCAGGACGGCTTCGTGCTGGTACATGCCGGGCTGCTTCCGCAATGGAGCGTGAAGCAGGCGGCTAGTTTGGCGCGTGAAGTCGAGGAAGCGTTGCGGGGCGATGGTTACGCCACCTTCCTCGAGCGCATGTATGGCAATGCACCGCACCGCTGGGACGACGGACTCTCCGGATACAAACGCCTGCGCGTGATCGTCAATGCATTCACTCGCATGCGCATCTGCACGAAGGACGGCGAGATGGAATTCAGATTCAAGGGTGAAACGGAGAACATACCGCCCGGTTATCTGCCGTGGTTCGATGTGCCCAAGCGCGCCAGCCGCGACGCCACTGTCATCGTCGGCCACTGGTCGGCGCTCGGACTGCTGCTCAGGAAAGACGTCATCGCGCTCGACACCGGCTGTCTGTGGGGCGGCCCGATGAGCGCGATCCGGCTCGAAGACCGGAAGCTATTCCAGGTGAGCTGCAACAATCCGGTGGCGAAGCACTGGTGATCATCGAATATCCGCGAGGAGCCGTTGCATCATCTGTTCCGCCTGCCGTGCGTATCCACCGCCGAACAGGTTGGCGTGATTGAGGATATGGTACAGGTTGTACAGATCGCGGCGCGTGGCATAGCCGGCATCCAGCGGAAATGCGGTGCGATAGGCGGCGTAGAAATCCGCACTGTACCCCCCGAACAATTCCGACATCGCGAGATCGCATTCGCGGTCGCCGTAATAGGCAGCGGGATCGAAGATCGCCGGTGAGCCGTCGGCAAGGAAAGCATGATTTCCACTCCACAAGTCACCATGCAGCAGCGAGGGTTGCGGCGAGTAGTCGGCGAAGAACGCGGGCAGCGCATCCATCAATTTTTCTCCCAGCCTCTGCAACTGGCCGCCGAAACCGTTTTGCGCCGCGAGGCTCAATTGGAATCCCAGGCGCCGCTCGCGCCAGAAATCTATCCAGTCATCGTTCCAGGTATTTGCCTGTGGTGTGGTGCCGATGAAGTTGTCTTGCGCGAAGCCATATTGTGAGGAACAACAACGATGCAATGCGGCCAGCTGCTCGCCGAGCATCCTTGCGTTGCCATGCGTACCCAATTCCAGATGTTCCAGCACCAGATAGCTTTGCCCATCCGCGCTGCCGTGCGCGATGGGTCGCGGCACCCGTATCGTGTCGGTTGCGGCGATCGCTTCCAAGCCTGCCGCTTCGGCAACGAACATCGGCAGATGCCGGGTATGGTTGAGCTTGAGGAAATAGCATGTGCCGTCCGTTCCTTCCAGCCGGTATGCCTCGTTGATGCTGCCGCCGCCGACCGCAGTCGATTTGCGGACCTCGAACGGGCGATGCATCGCATCGCTGATGGCAGTTGCGACGATGCCCCGGACATTCATGGATCTAAAGACTGACGGACTAGAGGATTATGGAATGGCCGAAGTGCTGTTCATACAAGCCGGCGATTTCTGCGCGTGAATAGCTGTGATTCTGTCCGCCGCGGTTGGCGATCTTCAGCGACCCCATCAGCGATGCGAGCCGCCCGGTGGCTTCCCAGTCCCAGGATTTCTGGATGCCGTACAACAAACCGGCGCGATAGGCATCGCCGCATCCGGTGGGGTCGACGATGGCTCTCGGTTTGGGTGTGGGGATGGCGATTTCCTTCCCGTCTGCATAGATGAGCGAGCCGTCTGCCCCCAGCGTGACGATCAGCGCCTTCACGCGCCGCGCGATATCGTCCAGCGTCTTGCCGGTCTTGTCCTGCAACATCCTGGCTTCGTAATCGTTCACGGTGACGTAGGTCGCCTGTTCGATGAAAGTCAGCAGCTCGGCACCGGAGAACATCGGTATGCCCTGGCCCGGATCAAATACAAACGGGATGCCGAGATCGGCGAATTCCACCGCGTGTTGCAGCATACCCTCGCGGCCGTCGGGAGAAACAATGCCCAGTGTGACTTCTTTTGCCGCGGAGACACTGTTCAGGTGAGATTGATTCATCGCGCCCGGATGGAAGGCGGTGATCTGGTTGTCGTCCAGGTCGGTGGTGATGAATGCCTGACCGCTGAACTGGCCCGCTATCTGCCGGATATGTGTCTGCGGCAGGCCGAGTCTTTCCAGGCGTGATGCGTATGGCGCGAAATCGTCCCCGACAGTGGCCATGATCAGCGGGCTTCCGCCCAGCATCTTCAGGTTATACGCGATGTTGCCGGCGCAGCCGCCATATTCGCGGCGCATTTCCGGAACCAGGAACGCGACGTTGAGGATGTGTATCTGTTCGGGAAGTATGTGCTTTTTGAATTGGTCCTTGAACACCATGATGGTGTCATAAGCCATCGATCCGCAAATCAGGGTGTGCATTCGTATTTCCCGAACATGTTGGATAAGACTGGATTGTAGCATCAGACAAGTCCGGCTTAAGCGGCTGCGACAGATTCCCGCAGGTTGCCTGCCGCTATGAAATCCCTGATAATCCTCCGGATGTTGGCGCAGTTCGCCAAACAATTCTTCAGGGCAGGTCCATTTCGGTTTCGGCACAAACAATAAACACGGTCATCGGCGACATTATCCAGATGAACATCCCAAGATGAATATAAAGTTCCAGCGCGCGGTGGACCGGTATGCGGGTGTGCCGATCTGCGCTTTGCTTTCGCTGGTGGATCGTGTCCTGCGCAATGAAACTGACGTCGCATCGCCGCGCAATATCCTGGTCATCCTGCTGTCCGAAATGGGCAGCCTGGTGCTGGCGCATCCGATGTTCATGCGCCTGAAACAGCAATACCCGGAGGCCTCGATTCACGTTCTGATGTTCGCGAAGAATCGCGAAGTGCTCGATCTGCTCAACGTGGTTCCACGCGAGAATGTACTGACACTGGATGACGGGTCCCTGAAAGGATTGATAGTCGACAGCCTCAAGGCGATACGATCGATGCGCAAGTCCAAGATCGATGCGGTGATCGACTGCGAATTGTTTGCGCGCATCAGCAGCATCTTCTCCTATCTGTCCGGTGCATCGATCAGGGTGGGTTTTCATCGACATACCCAGGAAGGTTTGTATCGCGGTTCGTTCATCAACCGCCCGGTGTTGTACAACCCGTACCGGCATTTGACACAGCAATTCCTGACATTGGCCTCGGCAATCGAATCCATCACCGACCCGGTCGCCAAATTGTTTCCCGCGCCCTATACCGGCAAGACGCCGGTATTGGAATTTCCACGCGGTGAATTGGAACCGATACACGCGGATCTGCACAATTTCTTTCCTGCCATCAAGGACAAACAATTGGTGCTGATCTACCCGAGCGGCGGGATCCTGCCGATACGCGCCTGGCCGTTGAAGAGTTATTTGCAGTTGAGCAAGACCCTGGTCGACGAAGGTTATGCGGTCGGTGTGATCGGCATGAAAGGCGACCGGGAGATCGCGCAGACCGTGGTGGATCACTGCAACAGCCCGGCCTGTGTCAATCTGGCGGGATATACGAAGTCGGTGCGTCATCTGCTGGCGGTGTTTCATCGCGCCTCGCTGCTGATCACCAACGACGGCGGGCCGGGACAATTCGCCGCGCTCACACCGCAACTTCCCGCGATCATTTTCTTCGGGCCGGAAACCCCGGTGCTATACAAATCATTGGGTGACAATGCCTATTGTTTTTACCGCCGGCTGCCTTGTTCTCCGTGCCTGACCGCCTATAACCACCGCACCTCGCCATGCGATGGCGACAACCAGTGTCTGAAGCAGATCACAGTCGAACAGGCGCTGGCAAAGGCACATGAGATGCTGGCCGGCGACGAAAGATGTTGCGGCACAGGATCGGCAAATCGCATGAAACGATTCGCACAGCACCCGTTGACGGTCTGGGTATTCAAAAAGCGTTTCATTAAATTCGGTACTGTCGGTTTGTCCGGTGTCGTGGTGAATCTGGCGGTACTTTATGTTTGCCAGGAATATGTCTTTGCTGCCATCGAAACACCCGCTATCCGTCTCAACGCTTCGCTGGCTGTGGCGATTTTCTGCGCGACAGTAAACAACTTTTACTGGAACCGGCACTGGACCTGGAGCGACCGCCACCATCGTCCGGACAAGCACCTGATCCTGCACTTTGGGCAGTATGCTCTGGCTTGCTGGGTCGGCACCGGTTTGCAGTTCTTGCTGACCAACTTGTTCGTGGTGTATATGCACTATCTGATTGCCAATGCCTCGGCAATCCTGATCGCCAGTGTGTTCAATTTTCTGGTGAACAACTTCTGGACATTCCGCAGCCACAAACCCGTGGAAGAGATCGCGCTGCCGATCATTCCCGATCCCGACCCGGATGTTGAACAGGATACCGGCAGCAAATGAAGCCGGGTGAATCGCGCTTGCGCACGGCTTGGTACTTGTTGGCTTGCCTGCTGGCGGTGTTCGTCTATTTTTACGGGCTCGACAGCCAGCACATCCCGAAGAATGGCGATGAATATCCGTATGAACACATCACGCGGCTGACCGCCGACAGCGGCAAACTATTGCCGCTGCAATCGCAACTGGACCACATGCGCAACACCAAACCGCCGCTGCTGTTCTGGCAGGGCATCGCGTCCACCGCTTGGGGCAAGAATTGGACCTTGTGGAATCTGCGCTACCCGAGCGTGATCTACACGCTGCTGACAGCAACACTGTTGTTCATGCTTGGCCGGAAGCTGGCGGGGAAACTTGAGACAGGTTTCATCGCGGCGCTGACTTTTCTGGCGTTCTTTACCACTTATCGCTTCGGCCGACCGTTCCTGACCAATCCGCCCGAGGTGTTCTGGGTCTTCCTGCCATTCTTTGTGCTGCTGTATTGGCGCAATGCGATTGCGTCGCGCTGGCTGATCCCGCTGCTGCTCGGGGTCTGCATCGGCATCGGTTTTCTGTATAAATCTTTTGCACTAGGCATGCCCGTCGCGCTCGGTTTGACCGGGTGGTATTTGCACCAGCGGCAGTTCCGTATCGCAGCGTTTCTGAAACAGGACGCACTTAAAGTAGCGATCACCATCACGGTCGCGGTGGCGCTGTTCGCGATGTGGTTCGTGATCGATCCCGATCCGCACGCAGTGTGGAAGGAATTCGTCGTCGGCGAGAACGTCGGCAAGTTCGATCCTCACGGCCCCGGTTATTTTTCGAAACTGTTATGGGGCGGTTCCAGCATCTGGAGTTATGCACTGGCATTTCTGACCAATCCGGGGCTGCTGACCTTTCCGGTGGTGGCGCTGTTTTATGTCGCTTATAAAAAGCGCAACCAGTCGAGCAACGAAGAGAAGTTGCTGTGGATCTGGATCGCCGCGATGTTCCTGAGTTTTGCACTGCCCAGCCAGCGCTCGGGGCGTTACCTGTTGGCGGCGATGCCCGCGGTGGCGCTGCTGTGTGCACTCAACTGGCAGCAGATCAGCCGCAAGGCATTCATCGCCAGCCTGGTGTTGGCAGCAGCGCTCATTTCCGGAATCGCTTATCTTGCCGTGCGGCTTCAGGATGAAATGCCTGAAGCGCAGTTGTATCCGCCAACGTTCTGGCTGTTGATCGCAGGCGCGGGCTTGTTGATGCTGCTCGCTATCGTACTACCCTCCTTCACCCGGCATGCGGTCAACGTTGCCGCATTATCGGTGTTGCTGTGTTTCACCGCTTTCCTGAGACCGTTCGATGGCGCACTGGGCAATTACAGTGCGGAGGCGCAGCTTTATGCCGCCGGCAGGGAGGTTGGCGTGCCGTGCAACTTCAGGGCGATGGACGAAGGCTATCGCTTCATGCTGCCGGGCGCAAAGATACACGGCTATAACGAGGATCAGAACCTTTCCGCGGGCGATCTTGCAGCGCGCTATCCCTTGTTCGCGGTGCAGTTGGCGTTGAATGCCGGCAATCAAAATGCTGTCTGCGCAGAATGCAGGATCATCGGGCAGCGCCTGGATATCCGCGGGCGCCAAAGTTCGGCAGAATTAAAGGAAATGATCCTGCATGGCAAAGTGTTCGAGCATCTGTTCGTCAGGGAAGTATTGGTGGAATCACCCGCGGGAAACAAAATCCTGCCGGAACAGACCCCGGCACAGGTGTGCCGATGATGGCCCCCGGCATTTGCAAGCCAGCCATGCGCCAAGTGCTGGTATTGTGTATGTTGTTTATCGCATCCGGCGCAGGGTATTACAGGATCGCCCATCGTTCACCGCCGGCATCATTTAAAGCGCCTGCCATGGTGCAAATATCAGACGCTTCGAATATTCGCAACGCCGCACCCGGTATTCGGACCCATTTTGTGTCCAGGGAACAGAATATTTCTACCCACGCGGCTTCGCTGGTTGAGTTGGATGATGGCCGCATCCGCGCCTTCTGGTTCGCCGGCAGCCGCGAAGGTGCGCAAGATGTGGAGATACGCAGCGCAGTCTACGATCCGGTGAAAGATTCATGGGGTGCCGAACACAGCATCGCCAATCGCGCAGACACGCAGCACTCGCTGTTGCGCTATGTGAAGAAACTGGGCAACCCGGTCGCGCTGCGCGCGCCGGATGGAAAGTTGTGGTTGTTCTACGTGACCGTTTCGGTGGGCGGATGGGCGGGCAGTTCGATCACCGCGATCACATCCAGCGACAACGGCACGACCTGGAGTCCGGCGCGGCGGCTGATCACTTCGCCATTCACCAATATCAGCACATTGGTCAAGGGCCCCCCGTTCTTGTATAGCGATGGCACGATGGGACTGCCGGTGTATCACGAGTTCATCGGCAAATTCGCCGAACTGCTGCGCATCAATGGCAACGGCGATATCATCGACAAGCAACGGCTGAGCTCCGGCAAGTCCGCGCTGCAGCCGGTGGTGCTGATCAAAGATCCGCAACAGGCTTTGGCTCTGATGCGCCGGACCGGCTCAAGCCCCAAGAGGGTGATCGCAACCACGACGGAGGATGCCGGACAACATTGGAGCGAACCATCGGCGACTGCACTGGCCAATCCGGATGCGGCGATTTCCGGCGTGGTGTTGCCGGACGGGCGGATTCTGGCGGTGCTGAACGACATTGAAGACGGCCGGGATGCGTTGTCGCTGGCGGCATCATCAGATGGCGGCAATACCTGGAGGACGGTTTACCAGCTGGAAGATCAACGCGGCCAACCCGCGGATCCGGCGAGCTATCTGCAAGTCGCAGCTAAATTGGCCAAGGCCACCGATACAAGCATCACCGATACCGCAGCGTACGCGAAATCCGCACAGCGTAACAAGTGCGAAGATCAATATTGCGCCTTCGAGTTCTCCTACCCTTATCTGATCCGGGCACGCAACGGTGATTTCCATCTCGCCTACACCTGGAACAGAAGTTTCATCAAGCATGTCCGGTTCACGCAGGCGTGGCTGGACCAGCGTATGGATGAAAATGCCGATGCCGCACCTCACTGATGTCACCGGACTGGCGGGGATCGCCAGCGCGGCCGCGGCCGGCGTGCTGTTGCTGCCCGGCACCGCGCGATTGAGCAATCCGCGGCTGGCTATACTGCTTGCCGCGGTTATTGTGTTGATGCTGATCCCTTTCGGCGGTTTGCCGGCCGCTGCTTATGTGCGCGGTTTGACTGGAGATTTGAGCATCACTACGCTGGTACTATTGTGGTGCGCGATGTTGAATTCCCGGTTTGGCTGCGTTGCGGTTGCGCCCGAACATCGAGTTGCGCTGTTGATCATGATCGCGCTATTCGGACTCGCGTTGTATCCGATGGCGTTAGGCATCGGTGAATATGATCCCTATCGTCTGGGATACAGCAATCCGCAGTTCGTTGTTGTGATGCTGTTGATTGCACTTGCTGGCTGGTTCCGGAAATCCTATCTGATCGCCGTGTGTATCGCCTTGGCAACGCTCGCCTGGGCAGCAGGCTGGTATGAATCCGGAAATGTCTGGGATTATCTGCTCGATCCGTTTGTGTCCATCTATGCGCTGTCAGCAGTCTCAATCCGAGGTGTGAGAACAATGTATAAACCGCAGCGAAATAATTCGCGCTGATAGTTCAAATTTTGGACCATAGGCCTTGTGCTCCAAGGTTCTCCAAGCCGCGCTTACCTGATTTGCGTGCAGCAGGCCCTATCAATTATCCCGCCATTGATCTAGAATGCCTCGAAGATGAAGGATTGTTCTGTCCGCACAAATTGGCAAGGGCGGCATTTTGCCGGTGGCAATCTGAATGCGTACAATGCTCATGAATATGGCTCGCAAGATCTCTCTGATGGTAATCCGAGGACTGCGGTCAAAGCGTGGACGCAAGGTAAAAGCGGTATAAGGTAAGCAGATTCCGGCTTTCAGAATCTGCGGGGAATATATGACGGGGACTCAGATGATAGCGAAGCTCGGCCAGACGAAACGCGCAGCGATGATGGGACTGGTATCAGTTTTGATACTGGCCTTTATCTTTGCTCTTTCGCGCGCGCCAAATCCTGTTCCGGCTACCTACTCTCCGGCATCCGCACTGGTTGCGACACCCGCCCCCGCTCCATCATGGAGTTATACTGTGCCTGCTCAGACCAGGGCAAAAATCCCACACGCTGCAAAATCCGCACCTGCGGCTAAGCCTGCCCCGGTCCCGGCCGTTGCTGCGGCCATTCAGCCGGAACCGGCTGCTGTTGCAAAGGAAGCAGTTGTCCCGGCTGCTGCATCCACCGGGACAACAATATCCGAACCTGCGGTGGTGGCCGCTCCTGCCGTTGCTTCCAAGGATGCTGCGGGTGATGTTCCGGGACCGGCGCCGGCCGCCGCTCCTGAAAATACGCATGAACCGGCGCCTGTCGCTGCTTCAAAAGACGCTTTGGCCGTGATTACCGAACCTTCATCCTTACCCGCATTAAAAACATTTCCAACCACAGCAATGTCGCCAACACAAGCTGCGCCATCAGAACCTATTTCTCCGGCCGACACCATGGTTACCGGAACTACGGCAGCTTTGGTGCTTGCGCCTTTCGTGGCGCCCGTGGCGATTGTCGTCGGGCTCGTTGTCGGTATATTGACTCCTTCTGCCGCTCAACTTGGTCAGGTGCCGTCAGCCCCAACGAAGGCCGGCACCGTTACACATACCGCTCCCAGTTCCGACTCTGTCTACTGACATATCTGCTTTATGACACCGGTCGCATCATGTATCCGCAATCGGTACGTGACGCAAATTAAAACAGCAAGGGGTAAGTGACCATCACCCACACCACCAAGGCATTAACGATACTTACCAACACTGCCGCGCTGGCGATATCCTTGGCGCGTTTGGCGAGCGGGTGCTGTTCCAGCGAAGTGTGATCCACCGCTGTTTCCAGAGCGGAGTTGAGCAGTTCGATGATCAATACCAGCAGTATGCTTGCGATCATCATTGCTTTGCCGATCCGGCCTGCAGGCAATAGCAATGCTGCCGGAATCGCAATTGCTGCGATCAGCACTTCCTGGCGAAATGCATCCTCATGCTGCCACGCGGCATGCAAACCCTGCAGCGCAATTCCGGTGGCCCGCCAGGCATGAGTCAAACCGGGGGGATGTTTGTTGGGGTTATCCAAACGATTTATCCTGCTTCAGGATTCGGCGTAGGATTCGATCGGCGGGCATGAGCAGATCAGATTCTTATCCCCTCGCACATTATCGATACGGCCGACACTGGGCCAGAATTTGTTATCCCTCACCCACCTCAGCGGGAACGCAGCCTGTTGACGCGTATAGCCGTGCCGCCAGTCGTCCGCGGTGACCATTCCGGCTGTATGCGGCGAATTTTTAAGCAGGTTGTCCTCTTTGCCGGTCTTGCCGGAGATGATCATGTCTATCTCTTTGCGTATCGAGATCATCGCGGTGCAAAACCTGTCCAGCTCTTCCCTGGATTCGCTTTCGGTCGGTTCGACCATCAGGGTATCGGCCACGGGGAATGATACGGTGGGCGCATGATAGCCGTAATCCATCAGGCGCTTTGCGATATCGCCGACCTCCACTCCGGCATCGCGCTTGAATGAAGCGCAGGCCAAAATCATTTCATGCGCACAACGGCCATTCTTGCCGCTGTACAAAGTCGGGTAGTGATCCTTCAATGATTCCTTGATGTAGTTTGCGTTCAGGATCGCGATACGCGTGGCCTCCGTCATGCCAGCTCCGCCCAGCATCATGACATAGCCGTATGAAATGAGCAGGATCGACGCGCTGCCGTAGGGTGCTGCGGATACGGCGCCTATTCCCTGCGCGCCGCCGGTTCTGACAAGTGTATGGCCTGGCAAAAACGGCACGAGGTGTCGCGCGACACCGATCGGTCCCATGCCGGGGCCGCCGCCGCCGTGCGGAATCGCAAAGGTCTTGTGCAGATTCAAATGACACACATCCGCGCCGATGTTTCCGGGGCTGGTCAGCCCGACCTGGGCATTCATGTTGGCCCCGTCCATGTAGACCTGGCCGCCATTGGCATGCACGATGCCGGTGATGTCTTTGATACCTTCTTCGTAAACGCCATGGGTGCTCGGATAGGTGACCATCAGACAGGACAGGTCATCCTTGTGTTGTTCGGCCTTTTCACGCAGATCCGCCACGTCGATATTGCCATTCTTGTCGCAATTGACCAGTACGATCCTCATACCGCACATCGCGGCGCTGGCCGGATTGGTCCCGTGCGCCGAGGTGGGGATCAGCGCGACGTTGCGGTGCGTATCGCCGCGCGAATGATGATAGGCCTGGATCACCAGCAAACCGGCATACTCGCCCTGCGCGCCGCTGTTCGGCTGGAAACTCATCCTGGCGAAGCCGGTGATCTCGCTCAAAGCGCTATCCAATCCGGCGATGACCTCCTGGTATCCCGCCGCCTGATCGATAGGCACGAAGGGGTGGATGTCGGCGAAACCCGGCCAGGTCAGCGGGATCAATTCTGCAGCGGCGTTCAGCTTCATCGTGCATGAACCCAGCGAGATCATCGAATGCGTCAGGGACAGATCCTTGTTTTCCAGGCGCTTGATGTAACGCATCATCTCCGATTCGGAATGATAGGTGTTGAATACCGGGTGTTGCAGGATAGGCGAGCCGCGCAATTTGATCAGCGGTTGTTGAGACAGCACCTGTGCCTCGGTTGCCTGCGGGGCGGTCTTGCCGGCGGCCTTTGCAAACACCGCGATGATCGCATTCAAATCTTCGGTATCGGTGGTCTGGTCTACAGAAATAGTGATCGCATCATTGGTGTAACGGAAATTGATCTGCGCCGCTTCAGCCAGGCTCTTAATCCTTGCATTGTCTGTGCCGTTGATCTTCAGCGTGTCGAAATAAACGCCACCGTCGAGCGCATAGCCCAGCTTCTTCAGTTCGCCGGCCAGCATGACCGCCGCAAGATGCACTTGCAGCGCGATGGCTTTCAGACCATCCGGACCGTGATACACCGCGTACATGCCGGCCATTATCGCCAGAAGCGCCTGCGCAGTGCAGATGTTCGAAGTGGCCTTGTCGCGGCGGATGTGCTGCTCGCGTGTCTGCAATGCCATGCGCAACGCCGGGCCGCCCTGGGCATCGACCGAAACTCCGATGATGCGTCCTGGCATGGCACGCTTATAGATTTCGCGGCAGGCAAAATAAGCGGCGTGCGGCCCGCCGTAACCCATCGGTATACCGAATCGCTGGGTACTGCCGACGACGACATCGGCGCCCCATTCACCCGGAGGAGCCAGCAGTGCCAGACTCAATACATCGGCGGCAACCGCAATCGCAGTCCCGTTCGCTTTTGCTTTCTTTACGAAGTCCGCATAATCATGCACCTTTCCGTCAGCGGAAGGATATTGGAGAAGCGCGCCGAACACGCCGCTGTCCAATGCAGTGGTCTTGAAATCGCCGATGACCAATTCGATACCCATGGGCGCAGAACGCGTCTTCAGCAGATCGATGGTTTGCGGGAAGCATTCGCCGGAAACAAAGAACTTGTTCGAACCGCTTTCAACGGCTTCGCGCGAGCGATGGTGGAACAGCATCGCCATCGCTTCCGCGGCCGCAGTCGCCTCGTCCAGCAGCGATGCGTTGGCGATCTCCATCCCGGTCAGATCCATGATCATGGTCTGGAAATTCAGCAACGCTTCCAAACGGCCCTGGGCGATCTCCGCCTGGTAGGGCGTGTAAGCAGTGTACCAGCCCGGATTTTCCAGGATGTTGCGCTGTATCACCGCCGGGACGATGGTGTTGTAATAGCCCAGGCCGATATACGTCTTGAACAGTTTGTTCTTTGCGGCGATACCGCGCAGATGTTTGTGGTATTGGTATTCGCTCATCCCTTCCGGCAAATTCAAGGGTGCTTTCAGGCGGATCGCGGCTGGAACGGTTTGTTCGATTAACTCATCGAGGGAACGTGCGCCGATCTTTTCCAGCATGGCTGCTATATCGTTTGCACGCGGGCCGTTGTGACGGTTTACGAATTTGTCGGTTTTGATCATGTTTGATTTCAGCAATTAATAATCGAAAAGAGTTTGGCAGAACGTAAAGGAAACAATAACCGTCGCGAGTGGCTGGAGTGCAAGGCGCACGGAGCACAGCGACAGAGACATATCTTGCGGATAGGCGAGGGAGCGAGCACCGCGCGACACAGCAATCCGACCACGCAGCAGGTTTTAATGTGATTCGCTGTCCACGAAGGTCTGGTATGACTTGGCATCCATCAGAGCGTTCACTTCGGCCGGATTATCGGGTTTCATCTTGAATATCCATGCGCCGTAGGGTTCGGAATTGATGGCCTCCGGCGCGCTGTCCAGTTCGCTGTTCACCGCCGACACAATACCGCTTACCGGCGCGTAGATATCCGCCGCTGCCTTCACGGATTCCACCACCGCGCACTCTTCCTTTGCCTTGAGCCGGCGGCCAACAGCCGGAGTTTCGACGAACACCATGTCGCCCAGCAGTTCCTGCGCGTGCTGCGTGATGCCGACGCTGATGGTGCCGTCTGCTTCGGATTTTACCCATTCGTGAGAAGCGGTGTATTTCAGGTTGCCAGGGTTATTCATGATCTTCCTCAAAAATTATATTAAAGCTTTGCCGTTACGGACGAAGGGATACTTCACTACTTTTGCATCGAGCATTTTATCGCGAATCGCGACCTGCACGCTGTCGCTGATCTGTACTTCTTTGGGCACTCTGGCGAATGCGATGGATTTTTCCAGAGTCGGGGAAAAACTGCCGCTGGTTATTTCACCTTCTCCGTGAGGGGTATGAACTTTCTGGTGTCCGCGCAACACGCCGCGATCAAGCAGCACCAGGCCGACCAGTTTGCGAGCAGGCGGCTGATGCAACAGGGCGGCTTTGCCGATGAAGTCGCGATCGCTTTTCAGGTCCACGGTCCAGGCCAGCCCGGCTTCGAGTGGGTTGATGGTTTCATCCATGTCCTGTCCGTACAGATTCATGCCCGCTTCCAGACGCAACGTGTCGCGTGCGCCCAAGCCTATCGGTTTCACGCCCTTGTCTGCCAGTGTCGCCCAGAAGTACGGAGCGGCTTTGGCCGGGATCATGATCTCGAAACCGTCCTCGCCGGTGTAACCGGTCCGTGCGATGAACATCGTGCCCATCTCCACTGCGTTGAATGGGGCCAGGTTTTCGGTCAATTCCCGGCTGCCCGGCAGCGCATCCCAGACCTTTGCGCGCGCATTCGGACCCTGCACGGCGATCATCGCCAATTCCGGATGGTCGGCGATAAGCAATCGGGGGGCATGCTTGAGTGCCTGCCGTTTCATCCAGGCGATATCCTTGTCTGCCGTGCCTGCGTTCACGACGATACGGAACCACGCTTCGTTCATGAAATAAACGATCAGGTCGTCGATGACTCCGCCGTTGTCCAGCAGCATGCAGGAGTACAAAGCCTTGCCCGGTGTGGTGAGTTTTTCCACGTTGTTGGCCAGCAGGAAACGCAAAAAACCGCGCGCGCCATCACCCTTGATGTCCACCACGCGCATGTGCGAAACGTCGAACATCCCGCTATCGTTGCGCACCTGATGGTGTTCGTCGATCTGCGAACCGTAATTCACCGGCATATCCCATCCGCCGAAATCGACCATCTTTGCGCCCATCGCCCGATGCGCGGCATTTAAAGCTGTTTGTTTTAGACTCATCGCTACCCCGCTTGTCAAATATGGGGGATTTCCGATAACCGTAACGAGCGGTTCGAGATGCGAAGGGCCGCACAGCGAGACACGGGACATATCTGTGAGATAGCCGAGTGGCGAGCGAGCAACGAAGCAGGTCGACCGCGCAGCAGGTTATCTGGAATTCCCTGGTGCTGCGCCCCATCTGTCCTTGTTACCTGAGAGTTTACAACTTGCGTTGCGTGCCCCTTCGGTGGTTGGTTGTTCCAACGCTCTCCAGATTTGCCTGTGCCAATGGTTCCTGAGCCTGAGCGATTGCGGGTGTTGCGCCTTCGGCGGTGTCATGGTTCATGCAAAGCAGACACGAACTTTTGCATTAATACCGGCTGACACTCTCTCCCATTGGTCTGATCAGCGGGGAGGAATATACCCGAAAGAACCTGTGATGACAAATAAGCCCCGGAGTTGTACCTGATGATCCCGATACATTATTTGACCTTGCCGCTATTGGCGCGCTGGACGTCAGCCAGCATCACGCGATTGCGCCCGGCGTGCTTGGCCTTGTAAAGCGCCTTGTCTGCCGCATCGCTTAACCTGGTGGTATCTGGAAACTGTGAAACATCGGCGATCCCGCAGCTAAACGTGACCGTGAAGTCATTTTCATCCGCCAGATGCCGCAATTGGGAAAAATCTTCGCGTATGGTATCCAGCACTTTCATGGCTGTCGTCCTGTCGGCATCGATCAGGACCACCGCGAATTCCTCGCCGCCATAGCGGCCCACCAGGTCGCTGGAGCGCAGCCGCTGCTTGAGCAGACGGGACAGGCTTTTTATGACCCGATCCCCGACAGGATGTCCGTAGTTGTCATTGATCTGCTTGAAGTGGTCGATGTCGATCATTGCGAAGGACAGGGGTTTTTTCTGCCGTACGGCCCCCGCCACTTCGCCGTACAGCAGATCCTTGATCGCAGTGTGGTTGAGCAGGCCGGTCAGGCTGTCGCGCACCATGAAGGATCGCAGCATCAGTGATCTCCGGATGCGGCTGGACACCGAAGAGATCAGGTGCTGGGGTTGTATCGGTTTGGTTAGGAAATCGTCCGCGCCCAAATCCATCGCGAAAAGCTGTTTGTCGAGATTGCTTTCGGCTGAGAGGAACACGATGGGAATGCTGACGAAGGCATCCAGCTGGCGAATGACCTTGGCCAGATCCGTGCCATTGCATTCGGGCATATAAAGATCGATCAGGATCAGATCCGGGGTGAACTCGAGCAATGCATCAATCACATTGAACGGGTTATTGACGGCTTTCACAACCATACCGGCTTGCTCGAGCACAACGGTATGATAGGCTGTGAGCGCCACCGAGTCATCAACGATCATGACGCGATACGGTTCCAGCGGCTTGTTTGAAGTCAACGTATCGAGCTTGTCGATGAGATTTCCGATATTAACCGGCTTGCATAGATAGGCAATGCTGCCAGCCCGTGCCGCCTCCAGCCGGGATTCGAATTCATCGTGCGCTGAGAGGAAAACGACGGGGACCGGAACATTCCTTCCACTTTGGATTTCAATCATGAGCTTGGCACCTCCCAGGCGGTCTTCGGGAAAAGTGATATCCATCAGCACGACAATATCATCAGGGGTTTGCCGCAACGCGAGCCGGAATTCTTCCAGCGTATTGAAAACACTCACGTCATAGCCAAAATACCCCAGTTGGACTTTCAGTTCCTGTGCAAGTTCGTGTTCGTCCTCGACCACAAATATGCGGCGCGGCGACGCAGCATCCTGGCCAGGCTGCGAGATTGCAATCAATCCGGACTGATCGGTCAGGGAATCGGTTTTAAGCTGCATCGCCTGATGCATATCATCTATAGTTTCCAATATGTGAGCGCGTTGGTCCTTGCCTAATACGACCTTCGACTGCGCCAGCGGCCTGAGGTATTCCTCCAGGTTGCGCGCGATGTCGCCGAGCGTTTCAAAGCCAAAGGTCCGTGACGATCCGATCAACCCGTGTACCAGGCGCACGAACGTTTCGAAGGAGCGATCGTTCCACTCCGTATGGGACAGTTCAGACAGAGACTGTTGGAGAATGTTTAGTCTTTCAGGTAATTGCGCGGCGTAGGCATCGCTCAAGGCAGTCAGTTTCGCCTGCAAATCTCCCGGATTATGCATGGCAAGACCCGCGCTCCCCCGGTGTCAAACTTGCCGTACACACAGGGTTGATAAACTCGATGACATCCATAGCAAAGATTTTTATAGTACGCACCTTACCTCGGGTTGAACCATGGCATAAGTTTTGCAGCCTGGGTGCTTGCAAAGAAGAATAATTCATATTGCCGAAGCTAGCATATAACACCTTACTTGGCCATTGTGCAACTCACTCTAAGACCCGGCGGGCGCCACCAGTCAGGCCGAACAATGGCGATATTGTCAGCCGTTTGAATTTAGCAGTACCAGGCGGTAACCGGACGGTTTGAGATTGCCGGTGTTGAGATGCAGTTTGACGCTGATTTCGCGGTTGGGCAGCAGGCCTGTCGTTTCGCTTTCGGTCTGCGGCAAATAATTTGCCGGTGTGAATGTGCGACGAGCGAGCGGTTTGTCCTGGATGTCGTTGAGCGTAAGTTCCAGATTGGGGAAGGCTTGCGCGAATGTGGCGCGGTTGCGCAACAGGGCATTCAGGCTGATCTGGCTTGCATTGGCGGAGTCGGCCTCAAGTTCGGATGATTCGATGCTGATCAGATCAGTATGTTGCGGTAGCGGCACGGTACATTTCAGTATCCGGCAATAGTCGACAAGCGCCGTTTTCAAGCCGGGCACCCTTGCGGCGAGCTCGGCCCGGAAAATGTACGCGGACTGCGCAACCAATGCCAGCAGCAACAGTATCGATGCGATGGCCCATGGCCACGTCCGGCGCTTATAGTGGTATTCGTCGTCATCATCCTTTACGAAGGCGACTTGCTCGGCCAGTGTCATGGGCTGAAGCACGGCCATTTTGGAATCGCGAGTGGCGAGGGGCTTGTCCAATATTGGCAGCTCGAGCTGCAGGTCGAGTTGATCCGGGGTGAAGTTGGGACTGGTATCGAAAGCCTGCAGACAATGTCCGCAGCGCACCATGCCATGATGTGCTTCCAGCTGGGCTTTGGTGATCTTGAAGCGGGTGTTGCAGTGGGGACAGACGGTCGTTCCGCGCATCTTAACGCTTGCGCCCCGACAGGCACGACCAGCCATCCTCGAATATCGGGGCGTTCAGGTCGAACCATTGTTGATAGATTTTCATCACTTCTCGCGCCTGTTCCTCAAGTATGCCGGAAAGCACGATTTGTCCTCCTGTCCGAGTTGAATTTGACAACAGTGGTGCAAGCATACGCAACGGGTTGGTCAGGATGTTCGCCACAACCAGATCATAACTTGATTGTGGCGCATCTTCGCTCAAATAAAACCGCACGTTCTCGACCTCGTTGGCGGCGGCATTGTCACGGCTTGCGATCACGGCCTGCAAGTCTACATCAACGCCGGTGGCGTGGGCAGCCCCGAGCTTGATCGCGGCAATAGCGAGGATACCCGAACCGCAGCCATAATCCAGCATGCTTTCGCCGCCCTGCAGATTATTATCCAGCCAGCGCAAACACAGGCGTGTGGTCGGGTGGCTGCCCGTGCCGAATGCCAGACCGGGGTCGAGTACGATGTTGATGGCGTTGGGGTCTGAGGGAGTGTGCCAGGTCGGGACGATCCATAAACGTGGCGAGATCGGGATAGGCTCGAATTGGGATTGTGTTACACGCACCCAGTCCATGTCGTCCAGGGTCTCGATGCGATGTTTCGGGGATTGTTCGAGTCCGATGTCCGCTGACGCCTTGCGCAGAATCGCGACTACGTCCTTGTTGCCTTCGAATAACGCGCTGACGCGGTTATGCCGCCACACACCCGGCGGTGATTCACCGGGCTCACCGAAGATCGCCTGCTCATCCGGCGTGCCGGCATCGGCATCCAGCAAATCCACCGACAGCGCGCCAAGTTCAAGCAACGCTTCGCTCAGGGCCTCGGCGTGCTCGGCGTCGCTGTCAACGACCAGGCTTAGCCAAGGCATTATTTACCTTTAGTACGCTCGGCCAGACGCTCTTCCAGATAATGAATATTGGTGCCGCCGCGCATGAAAGCCGCATCCTGCAGCAATTCGCGATGCAGTGCGATGTTGGTCTCGATGCCTTCCACGGCCATCTCCGACAGGGCGGTGCGCATCCGCGCCATGGCTTGTTCGCGGGTGTCGCCGTAGGCGATGATCTTGCCTATCATCGAGTCATAATGCGGAGGCACCAGGTAATTCGCGTACACATGCGAATCCACGCGGATGCCGGGACCGCCGGGCGGATGCCAGGTGGTGATGCGCCCCGGAGAAGGCGTGAACTTGTACGGATGTTCGGCGTTGATGCGGCATTCGATGGCATGCCCGCGGAAATGGATGTCGCGCTGTTTGAACGGGAGTTTTTCATTGGCGGCGATGCGTATCTGTTGCTGGACGATGTCGATGCCGGTGATCATTTCCGTCACCGGATGTTCCACTTGCACGCGCGTGTTCATTTCGATGAAATAGAACTCGCCTTTTTCATACAGGAATTCGAAGGTTCCCGCGCCGCGATAGCCGATCTTGCGGCAGGCTTCGGCGCAACGCTCCCCCACCTTGTTGCGCATTTTTACATCGAGCAACGGCGCAGGTGCCTCCTCCAGGATCTTTTGGTGGCGGCGCTGCATCGAGCAATCGCGTTCGCCCAGGAACACCGCATTGCCATGCTGGTCGGCCAGCACCTGGATTTCAATGTGGCGCGGATTCTCCAGGAACTTTTCCATGTATACCATGGGATTGTTGAAGGCCGCTTGTGCCTCGGTGCGGGTCATCGTCACCGCATTCAGCAAAGCCGCCTCGGTGTGCACCACACGCATGCCGCGTCCGCCGCCGCCGCCCGAAGCCTTGATGATGACCGGGTAACCGATGCTGCGCGCGATCTTGATGATCTCTGCCGGCTTGTCCGGCAATGCGCCTTCGACCCCCGGCACACAGGGAACACCGGCCTTCTTCATGGCGATCTTGGCGCTGACCTTGTCTCCCATCAACCGTATGGTTTCGGCGCGCGGGCCGATGAACACGAACCCGCATTTCTCGACTCGTTCCGAAAAATCCGCGTTTTCGGAAAGGAAGCCATAACCGGGATGGATGGCCTGGGCATCGGTTACCTCCGCTGCGCTGATGATGGCCGGGATGCTCAGATAGCTGTGAGTGGATGAAGCGGGGCCGATACAAACCGACTCGTCGGCCAGCTTCACATACTTGGCATCGGCATCCGCTTCGGAATGCACCACAACGGTTTTTATGCCCATTTCGCGGCAGGCGCGCTGAATACGAAGAGCGATCTCGCCGCGATTGGCGATCAGGATTTTCTCGAACATGGCGCTGGTTCCTAACTTGGGCATCGCACGAAATCGGGTACTTACCATTAGCCGATGACGAACAGAGGTTGGCCGAACTCGACAGGCTGGCCGTTTTCTACCAGGATGGCTTTGATGACACCGCTCTGATCGGACTCTATTTCATTCAGCAATTTCATTGCCTCGATGATGCACAAAGTGTCGCCGCTATTTACGGTTTGCCCCACATCCACGAACGCCTTGGAACCTGGAGATGCCGAGCGGTAGAACGTGCCAACCATCGGCGACTTCACCACATGGCCCTCCGCTACAGCGGGCTTGGCGGGTTCGGCGGCCGGGGCCGCTGCATGGGGAAATGCAGCGGAAACGACGGGTTGGGGAATCGGTACCGGGGCGTGGGCATACGCCTGTTGAGTGGACGCAGCGGTGCGGGTGATGCGCACTCTTTCTTCACCCTCGCTGATTTCGAGTTCCGCGATGCCGGAACTCTCGACCAACTCGATCAATGTCTTAAGCTTGCGTAAATCCATGGTGTCCTCCTTAAGCTTGATTTTTATGGACCAGTGCGAATTGCACCGCGAATTCATAGCCGGCCGCGCCCAAACCGCTGATCACGCCGATGGCGAGATCGGAAAAGAACGATTCTTTGCGAAACGATTCGCGCGCGAACACATTGGAAAGATGTACTTCGATGAACGGAATGGCCACTGCCGCCAGCGCATCGCGCAATGCCACGCTGGTATGGGTATACGCAGCCGGATTGATGATGATGAACTCTGTACCATCAGCCCGGGCCTGTTGCACCCGGTCCACCAATCCCGCCTCAGCGTTGCTCTGAAAACAAGATAAGTTGGCACCGCTTTTTTGTGCCAATTTCATCAAACGTTCGTTAATTTCGTCCAATGTGGTATGGCCATACACTTCAGGCTCTCGACTGCCAAGCAGATTCAGGTTAGGGCCATGCAACACGAGGATGTTTTTCATGCGCGCATTTTGCCGTAAATTAGGAGAATTTGTCCAGGAATTTGCCGAAGATAGCCAAAATATATTAAAGACCAATGCCTTGCAATGTTTTCAGAAATCGAGACGCATCCTGATAACCGGTAACACGAAAATCACTCAATTCGTTGCCGCGGGCATCAAAGAACAAGATACCGGGAGGACCAAACAGACCATATCGCTTGAGCAGGGCCTGATCGGCTTCACTGTTGGCCGTCACATCGGCTTGCAGCAGCAAAACCGGTTTCAGTTTGGCTTTTACGGCGTCGTCGGAGAAAGTGAAGCGCTCCATTTCCTTGCATGAGATGCACCAGTCGGCGTAAAAATCAAACATGATTAGTTGCCCCTGTCCATGGGCCTCGCCGCGAGCCTGGGCAATGCGTTGGTCGAGGGTTGCAATATCCTTGACGCGGGAAAATTGCAGTGTGGAGGGTGTTTGGGCTTCAGCACGCCCGATACTTCCAAGCGGGCGGAGCATGTCGCGGGCGCCGGACAGTCCGCCGATCAAATAGGCCGCTCCCACTAACAGGGCGAACAGGCCGATGCCTTTGAGCAACTTGTGCCAGCCGCTGGAGTTATGCGGCAGCGCATCCAGGGCCCGCAGGTAAATAGCAGAGAAGATCAGCAAAGCCGCCCACAGCAGCATCTGCATACTGACGGGAAGCAGCGGCTGAATGATCCATATCGCCAGAGCGAGCAACATCACGCCAAAGAAATGTTTGACCGACTCCATCCATGCGCCGGCCTTGGGCAGCAACACTCCCGCCGATGTGCCGATAACCAACAGCGGCGCGCCCATGCCCAAGGCCATCACGAACAATGCCACACCCCCCAGCACGGCATCGTGCGTCTGGCCGATATACAGCAACGCTCCGGCGAGCGGAGCGGCTACGCAGGGCCCCATGATGATGGCGGACAGCGCGCCCATCACGAACACGCCGCCGAGATGGCCCCCGTGCAATCGGTTGCTGGTTTCGCTCAATTTGCTTTGCAAAGCAGTCGGGAGCTGCAACTCGTATAAACCGAACATGGCCAGCGCCAGCAGCACGAACACTGCGGCGAAGCTGCCCAGCACCCAGGGAGTTTGCAGTGCATTGGAAATCAGGTTGCCGGAATACCCTGCCGCCACGCCGGCAATGGCGTAGGTGATCGCCATGCCCAGCACATACGCCAGCGACAAGATGAAGGCGTGCATATGGGTTATTTTGTGGCCGCGTCCGACGATGATGCCCGACAGGATCGGGATCATCGGGAACACACATGGCGTCAATGCCAGCAACAACCCCGCGCCAAAGAAGAAGGAAATGATCAGCCAGAAATTGCCGCCCTTGAACAGCCGGGCGATTTGCGAACCTTCTGACAAGGGGGCTTGCGATGATGGCGGCGGGGACTCTGTGATTACCGGTGGTGCAAGCTGCCCGGTATTCGCGTTCGGGAGGTTGACAAGCAAGGTTTTGGTGATGGGAGGGTAGCATAGCCCTTCTTCGCTGCAACCCTGGTAGACGGCAGTCAGAGTGACGTTGTTTGCCGCATTGTCGATGCGGTCCAGCGTGACTAATGTCTGAAACGATTGATGGAATACTTCGGTGTCGCCGAAATTGGGGTCGTGCTTTATTTCACCTCTGGGCAGATTCACCGCTACGACCTTGACCCCATTGTCCTTGGAAGTAAAGGTGATTTTGTCGCGATATAAATAATAGCTGGGCGTCACGCTGAAGCTGGCCTGCAAAGTATGCGCATCGCGCGCGATCACATCCAGTTTGAAAGCTTCGTCCGGGGGCAGGAAGTCGGGTTGTTTGCTGCCGGTCAAGCTGGAAATACGGTCCAGAAACCCGTCCGCATGTGAAACCGGACCAACAAGACAAAGCAGCAGCAATAATGCAAAACGCATGTTTATTCCTCAGGATGTGGTGGTTTCCCCGTTTACCCAATCGAGATAGGCCGGGAAACCCGCTGTTACAGGGACAGCGATGATTTCGGGAAGTTCGTAAGGGTGGGATTCGCGTATCAGTTTTTCAACGCGGGGGTAGGCTGCCCGGGTGGTTTTTATCAGTAGCGGCACTTCTGCGGCGGTCTCGATATCGTTGTTCCAGCGGTAAGTCGAGATGCAGGCAGCGAGCCGGTTCACACAGGCGGCGGCGCGAGCCTCTACGAGTTGGCGCGAAAGTTTCTCCGCCGATGCATCGTCGGGCAGATTGGTGAAGACAAGTAAAATATCGTTCATTTGGCAAAACGCAATCCGAGTTGCAGCAATTCATCCCAAACATCGCCCTGGCGCAGCCCTTTGATGGTTTTGTCCAGTTTCGCCGCTTGCAGCATGGCGCGCTCGATGCTCGGAAACTTCAACCGCCGCGCCGCGCTTTCGACCGGCCCCTGCTTGTCTTTGCGCACCCTCGCGTCACGCAGGGCGCTGCCGAGATTGCCGTTGTGCTGCATGGATTGAAGCACTTTTCCCAGCGTGCGGATATCCTCACAGATCGCCCACAGCACCAGCACGGTGGAGGTCCCTTCCGCGCGAAGACCGTCGAGGATGTGCGCGTAGCGCGCAGTGTTGCCATTCAGCATGGCCTCCGAGAGTTTGAAAATATCATAACGCGCTACATCCATTACCGACTCCTTTACCTGATCGAAAGTCAGCCCCCCTGCCGGAAACAGCAAAGCGAGTTTCCGGATCTCCTGAAAGGCGGCGAGCAGATTTCCCTCGCAACGATCCGCAAGAAATTCCAAAGTGGCATTATCCGCCATTTGTTCCTGCCGTTTAAGACGTTCGGCGATCCATCGCGGCAATGCGCCGCGGGGAATATCATCGGCATGGATCATAACGCCATACTGCTGCAGCGCGCCGAACCACTGGCTCTTTTGGGCGGCCCAGTCCAGTTTCGGCAGCGAGACCAGCGTCAGAACATCCGGGTTCAGGTCAGCACAATAGGACTGCAACGCCTGTCCACCCTCCACGCCGGGTTTGCCGGAGGGAATACGCAAATCGATCACTTTGCGGGAAGCAAACAGGGACATGTTCTGCGCACTATTGCGCAACTGGTTCCATTTGAAATGCTGCTCGGCGACGAATGTTTCCCGTTCGGCGTATCCGGCTGCGCGAGCCGCCGCGCGGATACTGTCCGCTGCCTCGATGGCAAGCAACAGCGCGTCACCAGACACCACATACAACGGCTTCAGGCCGGAAGCAAGGTGACGCGGAAGTTCATCGCTGTTGATCGTCGCAGCCATTGTTCAATAGGGTTGAGTTTGCGGTTTGGAACGGCTCAGGCGGCGCATGATTTGCTGCACCATTTCTGTACGCATGCTCTGGTTCAGCAGGTCTTCTGCGGCCTCCATCGCAAGAACATTGTTGTCATCGTAGGGGAAGTCGCGGCGCAACACGAACACCTCGGCCGGGATCCATTCTTGTTTCTTGAGGTCGTATGCGCGCAAGGAAACACGATAAAACAATTCAAATTCATTCACGCGCCCGCTGTTGTCCAGAGTAAGAATCTGTTTGTCGGGGTTTTCGGAAACGATATTGAGAACCACATCGGCCTGCTGGGCGTTATCCGCCAATTTCACCTTGTTCACTTCCAGGCTGCGCCGCAATTCCTTGATCAATTCCGTGTTTGGATTGGACGCATCCAGATATATGGTGTCGAACGGCATGCCTTCCTGGCCGCGCAGATGAAAACTGCAGGCAGCAATCATCATGGCGGTGAACAACATGGCTAACAACTTAAGCAGCGCGCGCAAGACTACTCCTATATGACAACGTTGATCAAACGGCCCGCCACGACCACGATCTTTTTGGCCGCTCCGCCTGCCAGGTGTTTCTGTACTGAAGGGTGGGCAAGGGCCAGCTGTTCAAGCATGGACTTGCTGGCGGTCTTGGCAACCGTCAGGTTGCCCCGAAGCTTTCCGTTGACCTGCAGGACGATTTCGATCTCATCCTGTTCCAGAGCCGCTGCCAGGGGTTCCGGCCAGGGAGCGTGCAGGATGTCGTCGCCGTAATCAAGCTCGCGCCACAAGGCATGAGTGATGTGTGGACAGATTGGCGACAACAAGCGCAACAGAATGCTCGTCGCTTCTGAAAGAAGCAATTGATAGTCGCCCAATCTGCTATCTTCCGGCGGCTGGCTCGCGCGGAATTGTGTGATTGCATTCAGCATCTTCATTGTCGCCGCGGTGACAGTGTTGAATTGGAATTTTGCGAGATCGAAGTTCGCCTGTTTAAGGAGTATATGTATTTCACGTCTGAATGCTGCATGTTCGGAGGAGGCCGGTTTCCAGTTATGTGAAAACAGCGAGTTATCTTTGTGCAATTGCAATTTTATGGTTTCCTGAATTATGGGCTGATAATCGTGTGCAAATGCCCACACGCGCTTCAGGAAGCGGTGCGCACCCTCCACGCTGGAATCCTTCCATTCTAAGGTCTGCTCTGGCGGGCTGGCGAACATCATGAACAAGCGCGCGGTGTCTGCTCCGTACTGGTCGATGATAGATTGAGGATCGACGCCGTTGCGCTTGGATTTGGACATCGTGCCCATGCCTTCAAAATCTACCGGCTGGCCGTCCTTAAGAGTCTTCACCCGTTCCTTGCCGTCCGATCCTTATTTAGTTCGATCTCTTCGGATGCAGAAGTATTCGATGCCGCCCTTGTCGTGTGGCGCGAGAAGATGTGGTTAAGCACCATGCCCTGCGTCAGCAGATTAGCAAAGGGCTCATCGTATTTGACCAGGCCAAGGTCGCGCATCACCTTGGTCCAGAAGCGCGAGTAGAGCAGATGCAGGATGGCGTGTTCGATGCCGCCGATGTACTGGTCAACCGGCATCCAGTAGCTGGTCTCTTCGTCCACCATCGCGTCAGCACTTGAAGTGGCTCGCGTAGCGCGCGTAATACCAGCTCGAATCGACGAAGGTGTCCATGGTGTCGGTCTCGCGCTGCGCGGGCGTGCCGCATTTCGGACAGGTGCAATTCAAAAAGTCGGTACGCTTGTGCAACGGATTGCCGGAGCCGTCCGGCACGCAATCTTCCGGTAACACCACCGGCAACTGATCGTCGGGAACCGGCACCGAGCCACACTTGTCGCAGTGAATGATGGGTATCGGGCAGCCCCAGTAACGCTGGCGCGATATGCCCCAGTCGCGCAAACGCCATTGCACTTTCTTCGCGCCCAGACCTTTGGCGGCGAGGTCGGCGGCGATGGCATCTACTGCCTGTTCGTAGTTGAGGCCGTCGTATTTGCCGGAGTTGACGCAGAAAGTCGTTGTTCTTCTCTGCATACCACTCCTGCCAGGCGACTTCGTTGAAGCTCTGGTTATTCACGGCTATGGATTGTTTGATCGGTAGCTTGTATTTCCTGGCGAAACCGAAATCGCGCTCGTCATGCGCGGGCACCGCCATCACCGCGCCTTCGCCGTAACCCATCAGCACATAGTTGCCGACCCATACCGGCACCTGCTCACCGGTCAGCGGATGCATCACGTTGAGGCCGGTGTCCATGCCTTCCTTTTCCATCGTCGCCATGTCGGCTTCCATCACGGAGCCGTGCTTGCATTTTTCAATAAAGGAGGCCAGCACAGGATTGTTTTGCGCGGCATGCTCGGCCAGCGGATGTTCGGCGGCCACTGCGCAGAAGGTCACGCCCATGATGGTGTCGGCGCGCGTGGTGAACACCCACATCTTTCCGTCATCGATCAGTTCGCCCGTCGCATCGCGGATATCATGGGTGAAAGCGAAGCGCACGCCGTAGCTCTTGCCTATCCAGTTGGCCTGCATGGTCTTCACGCGCTCCGGCCAGCCCGGCAACTTGTCAAGATCGGCCAACAACTCTTCGGCATATCGGGTGATACCCAGGTAGTAGCCGGGTATCTCGCGCTTCTCGACAATGGCGCCGGTGCGCCAGCCGCGTCCCTCTATAACCTGTTCATTGGCGAGCACGGTCTGATCGACCGGGTCCCAGTTCACCACCTGGGTCTTCTTGTAGGCGATGCCGCGCTCCAGCATGCGCAGGAACAGCCACTGGTTCCACTTGTAGTAGCCCGGCTGGCAGGTCGCCAGCTCGCGCGACCAGTCGATCGCGAAGCCCAGAGACTTGAGCTGCTGCTTCATGTAGGCGATGTTGTCGTAAGTCCACTTGGCGGGCGGGACCTTGTTCTGTATCGCGGCGTTCTCCGCAGGCAGGCCGAACGCATCCCAGCCCATCGGCTGCAGCACGTTGTAACCTTTCATGCGGTGGTAGCGTGACAACACGTCGCCTATGGTGTAGTTGCGCACATGCCCCATATGCAACTTGCCGGACGGGTAGGGGAACATCGACAGGCAGTAATACTTGGGCTTGTCGGCCGCCTTTTTGGCAAGAAATGACTGGTTGTTATCCCAGTGCTGTCGCGCCAGTTTTTCGATGCTCTCGGGATGGTAATCGGCTTGCATGCGATGGGATTCTATTGCGTGATTTATCAATGTGGCATTATAGCGTCATCGCCAGGCCGCCGCGAAACCAAACAAATGCCGAAAGCCACCGGGAGCCGAACATGAAAAAAATCGCTGCCGTGTTTTTGCTGCTGATCGCAGCACCCATATATGCCGCACCGAATATCGTCGTGCAGGGCATACAGATGCCGGCGTGGTTGCAACGCGGGACGATCACCCGGCCGCTGTCGATAGGTATGGAACTGAAAGACGGCGACAAGCTCATCACCGGAGCGGATGCACGCATCCTGTTGCAGACAGCCGATGGCAGCGCGATCAAGCTCGGCGAAAACGCCAGCTTGACCGTGTCCAACCTTGCGCAAAAACACGAGAAAAATGGATTGTTCAGCGCGCTGCTGGATGTCGCCAAAGGCGCGTTCCGTTTCACCACTGGCATCGCCGCAAAGCTCAGGCCGCGTGATGTGACCGTCCGGGTCGCGGGGGCGACGGTGGGAATACGCGGTACCGACGTGTGGGGCAAGGTGGGCGGCAAGATGAGCATAGCCGCGATGGAAAAGGCGATGGGCAAGAGCCTGCCCGATGCGGATAAAGAGGCGAAGATGGATTTCGACGTGGTGTGCCTGATCGAGGGCAAGATCAATGTCGCGCACGGCAGCGAAACGCCGTTCGTGATGGATCAGCCGCAAACGTTCTATGTGATGCGCAAGGACGCAGCCCCGTTTCCGGTTGCCGGTCTGGCGACCGAACAATTGGCCAAGTGGGCGCGTGAAACCGAGATCGCACCGGATCAGGGCGCAACGCGTATCGGCGGCAAATGGAAAGTGCAACTGCTCACCGCACATAGCAAGCATGATGCGATGGCGGTATTCGACGCAGTGCGCTCGGCGGGTTACGACGCGCGCATGCGGCAATTGCCAGACGGGCGATACCAGCTGCGCATCACGCATCTGCCCGGCCGTGCCGAAGCGGAAGCGCTGGCGCAAAAACTGACCGGCAAATATGGCATCACCGCGCCTGCAGCAGGACGTTAGCTGCTAGCAGGGCATTCTGCTAGAATCGCCAACTATAATATTCATAAATCCCTCAGGAGAGTTCACCATGTCCCGCAAACATCCCGTGATTGCCGTGACCGGTTCGTCCGGCGCTGGCACCACTACGGTAAAACGAGCTTTTGAAAACATCTTCCGCCGCGAAAAGATCACCGCTGCGGTCATCGAAGGGGACAGCCTGCACAGTCTGGACCGCGTGGCATTTCGCGAGGCTGCGGCGAAAGCAGCCAAGGCCGGCAACAACACCTTCAGTCACTTCGGCCCGGAAGCCAACCACTTCGACAAGATCGAAGCTATGTTCAAGACTTACGGCGAAACCGGCACGTGCAAGCGCCGCTACTATGTGCATAGCGATGCCGAAGCGGCTGAACACAACAAGCATTTCGGCATGACCGACCTCAAGCCGGGAACCTTCACACCCTGGGAAGACATCGAAAAGGATTCCGACCTGCTGTTCTACGAAGGGTTGCACGGTCTGGCGACTGATAATAGCAAGATCGACGCGGCTAGATATGTGGACCTCGGCATCGGCGTGGTGCCGGTGGTGAATCTGGAATGGATACAGAAGATCCACCGCGATGCGGCCGAGCGCGGCTATTCCGCCGAAGCAACGGTGGATACCATCATGCGTCGCATGCCGGATTACATCAAATACATCACCCCGCAGTTCTCACGCACGCACATCAATTTCCAGCGCGTGGCGACTGTGGATACCTCCAATCCTTTTATCGCGCGCGACATTCCGACACCCGATGAGAGTTTTGTGGTGGTGCGCTTCCGCGACCCCAGGGGCGTGAATTTTCCGTACATGCTCACGATGATCCCGAACTCCTTCATGTCGCGCGCCAACACTCTGGTGGTGCCGGGAGGCAAGATGAGCCACGCGATGGAGATCATTCTTGCGCCTATCATGCACGAGATGATCGAGAACAAGAAAAAATAAAAGGCCAGGTAATATCCGTACGGGGGCAGATCTTTATCTGCCCCTGTTGCTTTTCAGAGCGACGATAGCGGATTCTTGCTGCCGTTCCCTTTGAAAAGTATCGAGGAAATGTATCGAGCAAACGCTGTGGCATAATCAGGCCATGAATTCCGCCCTGCTTTCCGGCCTCAATCCCGAACAACGATTAGCCGTCACGCTGCCGCACCAGTCCGCGCTGATCCTCGCCGGCGCGGGCAGCGGCAAGACGCGCGTGCTGACCACGCGCATCGCCTGGCTGATCAGCACCGGGCAGGCCAGTCCGCATTCCATCCTCGCGGTGACGTTCACCAACAAGGCGGCCAGGGAGATGCTCACGCGCCTGTCGGCGATGCTGCCGATCAACACGCGCGGCATGTGGATAGGCACGTTCCACGGGCTGTGCAACCGCATGCTGCGCGCGCATCATCGCGAGGCGAACCTGCCGCAAAACTTCCAGATACTCGACAGCGGCGACCAGCTCTCCGCGATCAAGCGGCTGATGAAGGCGATGAACGTGGACGATGAGAAATATCCGCCGCGCGAAGTGCAGAATTTCATCAGCGGCAGCAAGGAGCAGGGATTGCGCGCGCAGGAGGTGGAAGCCTACGATCCGTACACGCGGCGCAAGGTGGAGATCTTTGCCGAATACGATGCGCAATGCCAGCGCGAAGGTGTGGTGGATTTTGCCGAATTGCTGCTGCGCAGCCATGAATTATTGTCGCGCAACGCCGCTATCCGCGAGCATTACCAGGAACGCTTCAAACACATCCTGGTGGACGAGTTTCAGGACACCAATCCGCTGCAGTACCGCTGGCTGAAGCTGCTGGCGGGGGTACCCTCTCCTCAATCCTCTCCCGCCAGCGGGCGAGGAAGCGAACGAGAAAGGCAATCTTCAACCTCTGCGCTGTTCGCGGTGGGCGACGATGACCAGTCGATCTATGCGTTCCGCGGCGCGAATGTCGGCAATATGCAGGAGCTGCTGCGCGATTTCCATGTCGAGAACGTCATCAAGCTCGAGCAGAACTACCGCTCGCACGCCAACATCCTCGATGCCGCGAATGCGCTGATCAGTCTTAACCGCAACCGCCTCGGCAAGAATCTGTGGACGGCGGAAGGCGGCGGCGAGCTGTTGCGCGTGTATGAGGCGCCGACCGATGTGGACGAGGCGGCCTTCATCGTCGAGGAGATCCGGCAGTTGCAGCGCGAGGGCATAAAACTTTCCGAGATCGCGCTGTTGTATCGTTCCAACGCGCAGTCGCGCGTGCTGGAACATGCGCTGGTCTCAGCCGGATTGTCGTATCGCGTGTATGGCGGGCTGCGCTTCTTCGAGCGGCAGGAGATCAAGCATGCGCTGGCCTATCTGCGCATGCTTGAAAATCCGGATGACGACAATGCGCTGCTGCGCATCATCAATTTCCCTACGCGCGGCATCGGTGCGCGCGGCATCGAGCAGTTGCAGGAAGCGGCGAAGATGAATTCGACGCCGCTGTGGGACGCTGCGGCGCGTGCCGGAGGCAAGGTCTTGGCGTTCGTCGCGTTGATCGATTCGATGCGCGATGCGACGCGCGAATTGCCTTTGCACCCGCAAGGGGTAGGCCGGGGGGTGCCCGGAGCCTCCGGCTCCACCCTCCCGCTCCCCGAGATCATCGATCACGTGCTGGAACACAGCGGCCTGCTTGCGCATTACCGCAACGAGACCGGCGCCAAAAAGCGCGAGGCCGAGGAACGGCTGGAGAACCTCAACGAACTGGTCAACGCGGCTGCGCTGTTCGTGCACGAGAACGAGGACGACAGCCTGACCGCTTTCCTCGCCCACGCGTCGCTGGAGGCGGGCGAACACCAGGCGGGCGAACAGGATGATGCGCTGCACCTGATGACGGTGCACGCCTCCAAGGGACTGGAGTTCCACACGGTATTCATCACCGGCCTGGAACAGGGCCTGTTTCCGCACCAGAACAGCATCGATACGGATGGCGGGCTGGATGAAGAACGCCGCCTGATGTATGTGGCGATCACGCGCGCGCGGCGCAGGCTGTATCTCAGTTTTGCGCAAAGCCGCATGCTGCACGGCCAGGTGAATTACAGCATGGCATCGAGCTTTCTGCGCGAGCTGCCGGAAAATCTGTTGCACTGGCTCACGCCGAGGATGGCACAGCGCGCTGCGTTTGCTCCGGCATTCATGTTGCAGAGGGATGCGCCGGTTAATGTCCCGGCGCAGCGTCCCATCGCAACTTCTGGCTGGCGCAGCGGCCAGACGGTGTTTCATACCAAATTCGGCGAGGGGATGATCGTCAATCTCGAGGGCAGCGGCGCGGATGCGCGTGTACAGGTGAATTTCCGCAATGCCGGGGTGAAATGGCTGGCGCTGGAATACGCCAAACTGACAGCCATGTGACAGCGCGGGAACCGGATGCGCACCCCGCTTTGGAGCATGACTAGCGTTAGAAGTACGATTGATCGTTTTGCATGCCGGTATCGGATCCCGTCGCGGCAGTGCCGGCTTCTATCACCGGCGGGAAGATTTCGCTGTAGCTGGCATACTGCGAAGTGAACACAATAGGCAGCAACACCACCCAGCCGAGAAACATCGGCAGGCTGGCGAGCATCGCCAAGAACAGGAACGTGAAGCCATACACCAGCATCGGTCCGATATTGTAAAGAAAGGCGCGCAAGCTGAGCTTCATCGCCTGCAGCGGCGGGACGTTGCGGAAGAACACCAGCAGCGGCGCAAACTGCATCGCCATCATCAGCAAACTGAACAGCACGACGCCGATCAATACCGCAAAGCTTGCTCCCGTGAGAGCCTGCAACATCACTTCCGGATCGGTCTGCGGTTGTCCGCTCATCAGGATACCGACCAATGTGGCGCCGCCCGCCACCATCATCAGACCGAGTATCAGGAATTGCACTACCAGCGAGATGCCGCCCAGGGTGACCAATTGCGAGGTATGTTGTTTGAATCCGCTCAACAAATGCGCCAGTTCCAACTCTCCGCCCTGGCTGAGCGCGCGGCAGCCTACCATCAGGCCGACCAATACCGCCGGGGTCAGCAGACTGACCAGCGGTTCGCCGACCACGGGCACGCTGGAAATTCCGATCGCCGCGACCATGCAGATGAACAACAACACGATCCATAACAGGGGCGCTTTGACAAACAGCGCATAGCCCTGTTTGATCCATTCCCAGCCTTGCCTGCTTCGTAAGCGTCGCGGTTCCATCATCTTCTCCCTAACAGGCTCTAAATCCAAACGGTTTGTGGCGATGCGATGTGATTTTTCAAAACAAGCTCAAAGCGGCGCGGGTCATGCGCATTGATCAGTTCCCCGTCGCGCGGCAGATACTTGTCGAACAGGCGCGACAGCCAGAAACGCAGCGCGGCGGCACGCAACACCAATGGCCAGGCGCTGCTTTCGCCATTCACCAGCGGGCGCACCGTATGGTATGCGCGCAGCATTGCCTGGGCTTTTTGCGCATCCAGCGTGCCGTCGGCATGCGTGCACCAATCGTTCACGGTGATCGCCACATCATAAATCAACGCATCGCTGCAGGCGAAATAAAAGTCGATCAGGCCGCTGACGCGATTCTCTTCCAGCAGCACATTGTCGCGGAACAGGTCGGCATGGATCACGCCCTGCGGCAGGGATGCCCAATCCTGCTGTGCCTGCAACGCCACTTCGCTTTCCAGCAAGGCCGCCTGCCGCGCATCCAGAAACGGCTGTACCTGCGGAGCCGTTGCCGCGCGCCAAGCCGCGCCGCGCGGATTCGGCATGACCTGCGAAAAACTTTGTCCGGCGATATGCATTTGCCCCAGCATTGCACCGATGGCGGCGCACTGTGCGCCGCTTGGCGCGATGGTGGACTTGCCGCTCAGGCGGCTGACGATGCAGGCGGGCTTGCCGTTGAGCGTGCCCAAAAAATCATTCGAACGGTTCGCCACCGGATTGGGGCACGGAATACCGTGGCGTGCCAGGTGCGCCATCAGATTCAGGTAGAACGGCAACTCATCGTCGCCGAGTATCTCGAACAACGTAAGCACGAACCGTCCATTGCTGGTCGTGACGAAATAGTTGGTGTTCTCGATTCCGGATGCGATGCCCTGCAATTCCAGCAATTGGCCCAGGGAATAATTACCCAGCCAAGCAACAAGTTCCGCCTTGGAAACTTTGGTAAATACCGCCATGACTAAAAGCGGTGTATGACCCAGCTCGGCGGACGGAAACCCGAATCCAGACTGTCCTGCCGCGCAAATTTTCCGTCACCCCTGTCATCTATCAGGTAATAGGGTTTTCCGATCTTGGGCGTGACCTTGATCATGTAAAGCCTGCCGCCGACGCGATATTCTTCTATGGTTTGCCCGGTCTCTTTGGTGATGGTCACTTCCGGCTCATTGTCAGCATTGTTAGCGGCATTATCCATTGCCGGGGGCGGAGGCAGCGGTTCGAGTTTGCCGGGGGCCTTCTTGTCGTTGTCCGCGTAAGCGCCGGCGGAGACGGCGCTCAATAGCAGCAAGAGTAAGAATCGCAGCGCAGTTATTGACATGGAGTGGGAAGGAGGAGTTGGGAACGGTTGCATTTTAGCCGATGCGCGCAGAGTCTGCGCGTGTTGCTGACAGAAGTCCATACCGATGCGCACATCCCTGCCCGGTTCAGCCGGTACTCCATCCCCGGGGGCGTTTCATGCCGGCGATCTTGCAGGCCTGCTTCACATAACCGTAGGGAAACATCTCGAACACTGCGTTGCGCGAATCGGGACCGAGGCGTTTCGAGAGATGCTTCGTCACATGGCGGACATCAGGCGCGATCTGATGATCGGCATAATACTCGCGCATGAAACGGATCGCATCCCAGTGGTCTTCAGTGAGCTGGATATTTTCCTGGAGGGCGAGTTGCCTGGCCACCTCTTCGTTCCAGTCTTGGGGCTCGATCAGATAGCCTTCTTCGTCAGTGTCCGGCATTTTCGGAACTTCCCCCATTTTTCACCTCACAAAAACAAACATGGCAGACCCGTGTGTCATTACAAATAAAGCTGCTTCTCGCGCTCTGCCTCGGTAGGCTCGAAACCGCGTGTCTCGTAATGCTTGAAGATCGCGCTGATCACATCTTCGGGTTCGTCGATGAGGTGGATCAGATCCATGTCCTCGGGGCTGATGACTTTTTCATCCAGCAGCGTGGTGCGGAACCAGTCGAGCATCCCGCCCCAGAATTGGCTTCCCACCAGGATGATCGGCATCTTGCGCGTCTTGCCGGTCTGCACCAGCGTCAGCGCTTCCATCAGTTCGTCCAGCGTGCCGAAGCCGCCCGGCATCACAACATAAGCGCTGGCGAATTTCACGAACATGACTTTGCGCGCGAAAAAATGCTGGAAGGTCTGGCTGATGTTCTGGTAGTGGTTGCCGACCTGTTCGTGCGGCAACTGGATGTTCAGCCCGACGCTGGGCGATTTGCCGTAGAACGCGCCCTTGTTGGCGGCCTCCATGATGCCGGGACCGCCGCCGGAGATGACCGAAAATCCGGCATCGGAAAGCAGGCGTGCGATCTGTTCGGTGAGCTGATAATAGGGTTGGCCGGGTTGTGTGCGCGCGCTGCCGAAGATGCTCACGGCGGGGTGGATCTGGTTAAGCCGGTCGGTGGCAGAAACAAACTCTGACATAATACCGAACACGCGCCAGGCTTCTTTTGAATTCCAACCTTCCGGCACCACGGATTTGGGCAGTTTGGACGGTATGCTCATGCAGTTTCTCCCGGGCAATAGTTAGGCAAACGATTTAATAAATAATGAAAGCGGACCAGTGGATTTCGATAAGACACTATTGTTGGTTGACGGCTCATCATTCCTGTACCGGGCGTTCCACGCGATGCCCGATCTGCGCAATCGCCACGGGGAGCCGACCGGGGCGATCTACGGCGTGCTCAACATGCTGCGCCGCTTGCGCAAGGATTACCCGGCGGATTATAGCGCGTGCGTATTCGATGCAAAAGGCAAAACCTTCCGCGATGAACTGTATCCCGATTACAAGGCGCATCGCCCCCCTATGCCAGTCGACCTCGCGCAGCAGATCGAACCGCTGCATCAGGCCATCGCCGCGTCCGGCTGGAACATCCTGATGCTGGACGGTGTCGAGGCAGACGACGTGATCGGCACACTGGCACAGCAGGCCCGGGACGGCATACGCTGCGTGATCGCAACCGGCGACAAGGATCTCGCGCAACTGGTGAACGAGCGCGTGACGCTGATAAACACGATGAGCAACGAGACGCTGGATATCTCCGGGGTGAATGCCAAATTCGGCGTGCCGCCGGAGCGCATCATCGATTATTTGACGCTGGTGGGAGACCCGGTGGACAACGTGCCGGGCGTCGAGAAGGTCGGCCCGAAGACCGCGGTGAAGTGGCTCACCCAGTACGGCACACTGGACAACCTGGTGCGGCATGCCGATGAGATCGGCGGCGTGGTCGGCGAGAATCTGCGCAAGGCGCTGGAATGGCTTCCCCGGGCGCGACAATTGATCACGGTGAAGTGCGATGTGGAACTGCCGCAGCCGTATAGCGGGCTGATCCCGCCGGCAGCAGACAAGGAGCGGCTGCGCAGCTTGTACGAGCACTTCGAGTTCAAATCCTGGCTGCGCGAGGTCAACGGCGAAGCCGCTCCCTCGCCCTTGCAGGGTGTGGGAGGGGGTAGAACGCGTACAGAGTCCACCCTCTCCCCAGCCCTCTCCCTGCAAGGGCGAGGGGGTGGTGACGCACAGCAGGGTTTGTCCGTCGATCCCCCCGCAACGACCGGCAGCGCGCATTACGAGACGATCCTGACCGAGGCGCAGCTGGACGCCTGGCTGCAAAAGATCCTCGCCGCCGGCCTGGCCTGCGTGGATACCGAAACCACAGGGCTGGATATGATGAATGCGCAACTGGTCGGCATGTCGTTCGCGATCACGCCGCACCATGCCGCCTACCTGCCGTTGGCGCATGTCTATCCCGGCGCGCCTGATCAGCTCGATCGGGCGCATGCGCTGGGCAAACTCAAGCACTGGCTGGAAAGTCCAGCGCATAACAAGGTGGGTCAGAACCTCAAATTCGACATGCACATCTTTGCCAATCACGGCATTCAGCTTTCGGGCATACACGACGACACACTGCTGCAATCCTACGTGCTGGAGAGCCACAAACCGCACGACATGGACAACCTCGCGCTGCGGCATCTCAATGTGAAGACCATCAGCTTCGCCGACGTGGCGGGCAAGGGCGCGAAACAGATCGGCTTCGACCAGGTGGATATCGCGACAGCCACGCGCTATGCCGCCGAAGATGCCGACATCACATTGCAACTGCACCGGAATCTGTATCCGCAGATAGCGGCCCAAAGCGGCCTGCAGCATGTGTACCGAGACATCGAGATGCCGACCATGCACGTGCTGTACACGATGGAGCGCAACGGCGTGCTGCTCGACAGCGCGCTGCTGCAGATCCAGAGCCGCGAGCTGGGCGAAAAACTCATCGCGCTGGAGGCCAGGGCGCACGAGGCCGCCGGGCAGCCGTTCAACCTGAATTCACCCAAGCAGATACAGGAGATCCTGTTCGACAAACTGGGATTGCCGGTGGTGAAGAAGACGCCGAGCGGCACGCCCTCCACCGACGAGGAAGTGCTGCAGGAACTCGCGCTCGATTACCCGCTGCCCAAACTGCTGCTGGAATATCGCGGCATGGCGAAACTCAAATCCACCTACACCGACAAGCTCCCGCTGTCGGTCGATCCCGCGACGGGCCGCGTGCATACCAGTTATTCGCAAGCCGTGGCCGTCACCGGTCGTCTGGCCTCGAACGATCCCAACCTGCAGAACATCCCGATACGCAGCGCCGAGGGCCGGCGCATCCGCGAAGCCTTCATCGCGCCGCAAGGTTCTCGCATCGTGTCGGCGGATTATTCGCAGATCGAATTGCGCATCATGGCACACCTGTCCGGCGATGCGGGCTTGCTCAAGGCGTTCGCCAACAACGAGGACATTCATCGCGCCACCGCAGCAGAGATATTCATGGTCTCGCCCGCAGACGTGTCAAGCGAGCAGCGCCGCTATGCCAAGGTGATCAATTTCGGCCTGATCTACGGCATGTCTGCATTCGGTCTGGCCAAGCAGCTCGGCGTGGAACGCAGTGCGGCAACCGCCTACATCGAGCGCTACTTCACGCGCTATCCCGGCGTGAAGAACTACATGGACAGCACAAGGGTACAGGCCAAACAGCAGGGTTATGTCGAGACCGTGTTCGGGCGCCGCCTGTGGCTGCCCGAGATCAACAGCAGCAACGGCATGCGCCGCCAGGGCGCGGAACGCGCCGCGATCAACGCGCCGATGCAGGGCACCGCCGCGGACCTGATCAAGCTCGCGATGATCGCAGTGCAAAACTGGCTGGAAAATGAAAAGTTGCAGACGCGCCTCATCATGCAGGTGCATGACGAACTGGTGCTGGAAGTGCCGCAGGCCGAGTTGCATCACGTGAAGGAAATACTGCGTGACATAATGTGCCGGGTAGCCGAACTGAAAGTGCCTCTGGAAGTTGGTCTGGGGGAGGGGAAGAATTGGGATGAGGCACATTAGGTAGGGCGCAATAACCAACGGGCATTGCGCCGTATGTATCGCTAACATCCGGTGCAATGCGCTACGCCCTTCGACAGTGCTCAGGACGGGCTTATTGCACCCTACATGGGACTTATAACCAGCCACTTGGCTGCCGTATTTTGGCGGCCTAGTGGAATGGCTGGTAGCTTCACCAGAAATTTCGCTTTTTAGAGGCACCCATGGTGCGGTGTAGTTCTGTGCCAGCGCATCGGACGGCACTTTGAATTACAATCTCGTCCATTCTCCGTCCGGAACTGATCGTGCAACAACTCACCCTTACCCGCCCCGATGACTGGCATCTGCATTTGCGCGACGGCGCGCTGATGCAGTCGGTCGTGCGGGACACCGCGCGGCAGTTTGCGCGCGCCATCGTGATGCCCAACCTCAGGCCGCCGGTCACCACCACTGAACAGGCGCGAGCCTACCGCCAAAGAATACTTGCCGCCTTGCCTGCAGGCACAAGGTTCGAGCCGCTGATGACGCTGTACCTCACCGACAACACCAGCGCGGAAGAGATACGCATCGCAAAAACCAGCGGCATCATCCATGCGGTCAAGCTTTATCCTGCGGGAGCGACCACCAATTCCGATGCGGGGGTGACCGACATCCGCAAGGCCTGGCCCGCGCTGGAAGAGATGCAGCGCTGCGGCATGCCGCTGCTGGTGCATGGCGAGGCGACGGGGGATAGCGTGGATGTGTTCGACCGCGAATCGGTGTTCATCGACCGGGTTTTGATCCCTTTGATGAAGGATCTGCCGGAACTGCGCGTGGTGTTCGAACACATCACCACGAATGACGCGGTGCAGTTCGTGAAGAGCGCGCCTGACCACATCGCCGCGACCATCACCGTGCATCATCTGCTGTACAACCGCAACGCGATGTTCAGCGGCGGATTGCGCCCGCATTATTACTGCCTGCCGGTGCTGAAACGCGAGGAGCATCGCGAGGCATTGGGCAAGGCGGCGGTCAGCGGCAGCCCGAAATTCTTTCTCGGCACCGACAGCGCGCCGCATGAGCAGCACCTGAAAGAATCCGCCTGCGGTTGCGCCGGCATCTACACCGCGCATGCCGCCCTGGAACTGTATGCCGAAGTGTTCGAACAATTGAACGCGCTGGACAAGCTGGAAGGGTTCGCCAGTTTTTACGGAGCGGATTTTTACCGCTTGCCGCGCAACACCGGCAAGATCACGCTGCACAAGGAAAACTGGCAAGTGCCGGATAGCATCGCCTTCGGTGAAAATCGTCTGGTGCCGTTGCGCGCCGGGGACAATGTGTCTTGGAAAATGGGGGACTGACCTGATGATTTCCGCACACGGCTGGTTCTACTGGGCAGTGCTTTCCGCGATATTCGCCGCGATGACGGCGATCTTCGCCAAGATCGGACTGGAAGGGGTGGATTCCGATTACGCCACGCTGATCCGCACCTTTGTGATCATACTGGTGCTGGCCGGCTTCGTTTATTCCACCGGAAAATGGAGCGACCCGTTCGCGCTCAATCCGAAGACCTGGCTGTTCCTGTCGCTGTCGGGACTGGCCACGGGTGCGTCCTGGGTCTGCTACTTTCGCGCGCTGCAGTCCGGTGAAGCCTCCAAAGTCGCGCCGGTGGACAAGTTCAGCCTGGTGCTGGTCGCGATCTTTGCGGTCATCTTCCTGAACGAGCGCCCCAGCATCGGGAGTGGTTCGGGATATTGCTGGTCAGTGCGGGGGTGCTGATTCTGAGTTTAAGAAGGTAGCGGCATTGATTTGATCGCAGCAGTATCGCGTTGCACTTCGAATACGATTCGGCGATACTGGATTCGCTCTGTTTTTCCTCCCGTCAACCGGGAACCGGAAATGAGCGGCGGGTGTACCCGGCAGCTAGGGGATGATCTGATTTTATGTATAAATGACGGGGGACAAGATGAAACATATTTCTTTGGCGGGTGCAACACTGGTATTGGCATCGATTGCAGGAAACGCGCTTGCAGCGAACAGCATGAACGCCGGAACCGTGGGGCTGAATGTCGGATTTACAAACGCGACAGCCATGAGCGGAAGCAACACGCCGGCAGCATTCATGATCAACGGCCGGTATTTTGTCGCCAAGGATATGGCTGTTATGGCTGGTGTTGGACTGTCGATCAATGACAGCGGTGCTGCGGCGAATTCCAAGAGTACCGATGTCGGTTTCATGGCCGGCGCAAGGAAATATCTCAAGACGGAAGATCTGGCCCCGTTCGTGGGCGCCAGGTTTCAATATCTGTCGACTCAACAAGGCACTGGTACTGGCGCCACCGATGTGACCGACTTTACCCTGGAAGCCGAAGCAGGCGCGGAATATTTCCTTGCAAAACAATTCAGCCTCGAAGGCTCGGTTGGCTTTGGCTATTCATCGTCTGAGTCCCAACTTGTTTCCGGAGGACCGTCGACGAAAGCCACTTCGTTGGGTACAACGACATTCAACGTGGCTGCCAACTTCTACTTTTGAGTCAGTCAATTCCAAATCGTCCGTTCCGGCATCACAACCGTTCAAGTTATTTGGCAGCCGGGAATTGGCGATAGATAGCCGCGAATATTCCAATCGCGGCCATCGCTGATTTTCGCAACAGCGCTATTTGAATTCCTTCATCGCCGCCTCGATCTGCCGGCATAGCGTTTTCAGTATCTTGATGCGCGCGAAGTTCTTGTCGTTGGCCTCGACCAGTGTCCACGGCGCGATCTCGGTGCTGGTGCGGTCTACCATGTCGCACACGGCGGTTTCGTATGCGTCCCATTTCTCGCGGTTGCGCCAGTCCTCCTCGGTGATCTTGAAGCGCTTGAAGCCGGTCTTCTCGCGCTCCTTGAAGCGGCGCAGTTGTTCGTCCCTGGTGATGGTCAGCCAGAATTTCACCAGCACGGTGTTGTGCCTGACCAGTTGTTCCTCGAAATCGTTGATCTCGCTGTAGGCGCGCATCCAGTCAGCCTCGGAACAGAATTTCTCGACGCGTTCGACCAGCACGCGCCCGTACCATGAGCGGTCGAAGATCGTCACGCGTCCGGTGCGCGGGATGTGCCGCCAGAAACGCCACAGATAAGGCTGGGCGCGTTCTTCCTCGGTGGGTGCGGCAACCGGGATGATGCGGTAGTGGCGCGCATCCAGCGCGCCGGTGATGCGGCGTATCGCGCCGCCCTTGCCCGCCGCGTCCGAGCCCTCGAACAGCGCGATCACCGACAGGTTGCGGAAGCGCTCGTCACGCGTGAGCAGGTTGAGCTTGCCCTGGTATTTTTCCAGTTCTGCATCGAATTTCTTCTTGGCGAGCTTCTGCGACATGTCCAGTTTGTCGAACACGTTCAGGCTGTCGATGGGCGCTTGCAGCGGCGGTACACTGGCTGTCGCGGATCGGCCGGGATGCTTCAGGCGTTTGCGCAGCGCTTCCAGCAAAGTCTTGCCGGTGGTCAGATTGCGGTAGCGCGGCGTCCGTGCCCTCGACCACGATCCACGGCGCTTCCGCGGTGCTGGTGGCGCGCAGCGCATGCTCGGACACCTTGCGGAATTTGTCGTAAAGCTTGAAGCGTTTCCAGTCCAGAGCGGTGACGCGCCAGCGCGTCTTGGGATCCTTCTCCAGGCTCTTGAGGCGCTTGCGCTGGACCTCCTTGGAAAGATGGAACCAGAACTTGATGATCAGCGCGCCTTCGTTGGTGAGCATGGTCTCGAAACGGTTGATCTCGTCTATGCTCTGGTTCAATTCGGAAGCCCTGGTTTTGCCCATCACGCGCTCCACGATGGGCGCGGTATACCATGAACCGAAGAACACGCCGATCTTGCCCTTGGGCGGCAGCGCGCGCCAGAAACGCCACATCGGCGGGCGCTCGCGTTCCTCGTCGGATTGTTCGCCCATCGCATGCACCTGGATATGGCGCGGGTCCATCCATGCATTGAGCAGGTTGACGGTCTCGCCCTTGCCCGCGCCGTCCACGCCGCCGACCAGGATGATGACCGGAAAACCGGCGTTCTGCGCCAGATCGAACTGCGCATTCAGCAGATCTTCGCGCAGCTTCGGCACTTCGGCGTCGTAAACCGGCTTTGTCTATCTTGTGGCCGAGTTCCGCGGATTCAAACATGGCTGCTTGCTACAAAAAATCCGGCGAGATGACCAGCCGCAGGGTGACCTGTTCGGACCCATCCCGCTGGCTGAACCACCAGATCGCGCCCTTCTTGATGCTCAATGTTGCGTCCGCATAACCGAGCAATTGTGCCGCGACCTCACCCAGTGTCGGCTGATGGCCAACCACCAGTACCGTGTCTCCGGCATCCGGCCAGCGCGCCGCATGCAACACTGCCTCGGCGGAAGCGCCGGGTGAAATGGTGGGAGCCAGCGTAAAATGGCCGGAAAGGGCGGAGGCGGTCTGCTGGGCGCGGGTTGCGGGACTGACCAGGATGCGGTGATGCTCGGGCAGATGCTGGTGCAGGAATGCGGCGACTTTCGCGGCCTGCTTGATCCCTTTTGCGGTGAGCTCGCGCGCATGGTCGGGGGTGCCGTCTTCCGCTTCTGCATGCCGCCAGAGGATGAGATCCATCAGTTTCCCCAAAATTTCATTTTATTTATCGACATCTACCGTATACACTATTTGCTCAACTTTAATACTTAGGAATAGATATGACAACCAAAAAGACTGCCGTATCAAAAGCCAAGGCTCCTGCAAAAAAAATGCCGGCGAAGAAGTCTGCTGTCCTGGCCAAGCTGATCAACAAGGCACGGGGCAAGTCGGGCGTGAAAGCCACGGCCCGGCAAGCCGCAAAAAAACCGAAAAAGGAACACAAGAAGAAAGTCGTGCGTGACAGCTTTACCATGCCGCAAAACGAATATGCAAAGATAGCCGAGATCAAGGCGTTCTGCCTGAAGTCGAAGATGCACGTCAAGAAAAGCGAAGTGTTGCGTGCCGGACTGATCGTGCTGGCCAAACTGAACGCCGCGCAACTGAAGCAAACATTGGGAAGTCTGGAAAAGATAAAGACCGGCCGTCCGCATAAGCACTGACTGCATGCGACAGCACTTCATCCGATCGCATGGATGTTCAGCGCCCGCTTATTTTTCGCTTGCGACAGATTGCCGGACGTGTTGATACAAAACGGCAGCGATCCGTCAGCCATCAGTTCCACAGCAGGGATTTGAACCCGATGCAGTTATTTGCCGCCGTTATATTCGCGCTCTTCGCCGTCCCGGGATATGCGCAATCGATGCCGGAACACCATCTGCATGTCGTGCTTCATCCGGAACGGCATAGCCTGGAAGCCGAAGACCGTATCATCCTGCCGCCGGATACACCGCGCACATTTTATTTTTCATTGCATCGAAACCTGCATCCGGCGTCGCCCGATGCCGAAATACAAATCGCCGGGGAGATGCCGGAAAATTTTACGCAGAGATTTCGCGTCACCTTGCCGCACGGCAGAGACAGCTTCACGCTGACTTATAGCGGGGAAATATTTTACCCGCCGCGGCAGGATGTTCGCGAGGCAAGAAGCTTCGAAAGCACGCCGGGTATCATAGCCGCGGAAGGAACCGTGCTCACCGGCGATAGCGGCTGGTATCCGGGCTTTGGAGACGGCATGCTGACGTTCTCTCTGGATATCGATCTTCCCCGGGGTTGGCGCGCGATCAGCCAGGGGAGACGCGGCGATGAAAGCGCCCCGGTTGCAGGCTCGCAGGCCCATGCCCATTGGGAAGAAAAAAATCCGCAGGACGAGATATACCTGATCGCCGCACCGTTCACCGAATATGCGCGCAATGACGATGGAATCGAGTCGCTGGTCTATCTGCGCACCGACGATGCGGCTCTCGCCCAGCGTTATCAGGATGCCACCGCGCGCTACATCGCCATGTACCGGCGGCTCATCGGCCCTTATCCCTATGCCAAGTTCGCGCTGGTGGAAAATTTCTGGGAAACCGGATACGGCATGCCGTCGTTCACCCTGCTGGGCAGCCAGGTGATCCGCCTGCCGTTCATCATCGACACTTCCTATCCGCATGAGATCCTGCACAACTGGTGGGGAAACGGCGTGTATGTGGACTACGCCGGCGGCAACTGGTCGGAAGGCCTCACTGCCTACCTGGCCGATCACCTGCTGCAGGAACAAAAGGGCAGCGGCGCGGAATTCCGCCGCAGCACATTGCAGAAATATGCCGATTTCGTTTCCGCCGGCCGGGATTTTCCGCTCACGCAATTCACTTCGCGCCACAGCGCGCAGACCGAAGCGGTGGGCTACGGCAAGGCGATGATGATGTTTCACATGCTGCGCAGGAAACTGGGTGACGATGCGTTCACGCGCGCGCTGCAAAACTTCTATCGCGACTATAAGTTCAAGCGCGCAAGTTTCACCGATCTGGAACGGGAATTTTCGCAAACGGCTGGAACAAGGTCTGAAAACGACTTGAAGACATTCTTCGCGCAATGGGTGCAGCGATCCGGCGCGCCGCAATTGAGCCTGGTATCGGCCCGAGCCCATCAAGACAAGGCGGGCTATGAGCTCAGCATCAAGGTCGAACAAACCCAGCCCGGCCCGGCCTATGATCTCGACCTGCCGATCGCGGTCACGCTGTCCGGACAGGAAGCCGCATATTCGACTGTGGTCGGGATGAAAGACAAACAAGGCTGAATTGCGCCTCACGCTGGCCGCACAACCGTTGCGTGTGGACGTGGATCCCGAGTTCGATCTGTTCCGCCGCCTGGATCGCGGCGAAATCCCCCCTGCCCTGTCGCAAGTTTTCGGTGCGGAAAAATTACTGATCGTGTTGCCGCGCAAAGCGCCTGAAGACATGCGCGCGCAGTTCATGGCGATCGCGCAAGGCTGGCAACGACAGCCGTCGCGCGAGACCGTCATCAAATGGGACGATGAGGTCGGAAGCCTGCCGGGAGAGGGGTCGGTGTGGTTGTTCGGCGAAGAGAATCGATTTCGCGGCGATTTTCAGCAGGCGCTCATCCAGAGCGGGGAAATGATGTCGGAAGGCGGAGTCTGGCTGGCCAAGGAATACGATCGTTCCCGCGACGGTCTGGTATTGACCACGCACGTCGGATCAACGCCGGTTGCCTGGCTGACGGTGCCCGATGCTTCGGTGTTGCCGATACTCGCAAGGAAATTGCCGCATTATTCAAAATTCAGCTACGCTGCTTTCAACGGACCGGAGTCGGCCAATCTGATCAAAGGCGTGTGGCCGGTGACCGGTTCGCCGCTGGGAATAGCCGGTCATGCAGCAGGACGGCAGCACCGTGGAGGTGCCGCGCGCAAAACTTGCGACACGGGAGAGTTTGGCACATTGACGTTTCTATCTTGTTGAGACAGCATTTAAAAATTCAGAGTCCGCCCAAATGGAAGGCGCAAATCTGGATTTTGAGGGGTGTACTTCAGCGCAACGTCACTGCAAAGCGCATCTCCTTCTTCGCACCCATCATGCTATTGCGCAAAATATCCACCTGAACGAGATCGCCGGGCGATTTGTCGTACATCATCGATCTGAGTTCGTCCATGTTCGCCACCTTCACATCGTTCAGCGCGATGATGTGGTCGCCCACCTCGATACCGGCCGCCTGAGATGCGCTGCCGGGGATTATTTCGGAGATATACACGCTATCCGCTCCGTCCAGGATCGCCACGCCCAGCTTGCCGACTTTCGGCAATGCCACGTTGCCTTCGGTCACCAATTGATAATCAGCTATGCCCGGAAACCTGCCGAAGTCGTTGCCGTTGATCAGAATCTCACTTTGATCGCTGCCCAGCCGGAGATTGACGCGCTCCGGGATGCCATCCCCGTACATGACGTGCACCAGTCCCGCCAGAATCACCATGCGCGATTTCGGATGGCTGTTCAGATAGCGCGCGGCGGTATCGGCCATCGATGAGTCCCACAGCAGGACGCCCTCGACAAATGTATCGAAGTCATCGCCCCGCGGATGGGTATCGAAGATCGCTTTCAATCGCTGCTGGTAATGCTTGCTTGCCGGTTCGATATGTGCCGGAGTTTCCGCAAGCTCCGCCGGACTCAGACTTTTCATTCCGCCCCTGAAGACCTTGTTATGGATCTCGTCCGAGATATTCAGCGCCAGCACCGGGATGTGCTTTTCCCTGGCGAACTCGAAGATCGGCTGCAGCATGCGGTAATCCAGCTGCCAGCGCTTGAAGTATTCGGTCTTGATCAACATCTGCCGTTCGTCGATACGGCCGGCGATGTAATCGTCAAGATACTGCTGGAAAGGCTGCTGAAAATATTCGACGCCTATCGCAAGATCGGGATCTTGCGCATAAAGGCTTTTGATGATGCGCAGCTGGTTCTGATGATGTTCAAGGTGATCGTGGATCTCTCCGATGAATACCGCGCGCTTGCCGCCTATCTGCGCGGTCAGCTCGTTCAGCTCATGCTGATTCCTGGTATCGATGACGATCGGCAAGGCGCCAGTGTCCGTCTCGGGTACCGGTACCTGAAATACAGCCTGATTGTCATTTCCGAATTGTCCGCATGCGGCACAGCAAAGGGTCAGCGCGAGGAATAATGTGCGTTTCAGGTTCATGGTTACCGGGCCGGATTGATTTTCGAGAACTGATATTGTGCCAGCATACAAAGAAGTTGCAGTTTTCATTTTTTGCGATATTAAAAGCGTTTCTCCCGCGAACCGGACGGGGCAAACAGTTCCGAAAGTACGAAAACAATCAGGATGTCGCCTTGGCCTGAGTGCGGGTGAATTGCTCGAGCAGACCGCATTGGGCGCACTTTTTTTCCGCGCGGCGCGCATGTTTGTGCCGGTAATGCCCCTCGCTGTCCATGTCCCATGCCTGCGTATTGTCCTGCAGATAGATCTTCAGGCCCTCGTCGATCACGCGCTTCTTGAGCTTTTTGTCCAGCACCGGAAAACACACCTCGATGCGGCGGAAAAAATTCCTGTCCATCCAGTCGGCGCTGGAGAGATACACATCATGCTTCAGATCATTGCGGAAATAGAAGATGCGCGAGTGTTCCAGGAACCGTCCGATCACCGATCGCACCTTGATGTTCTCCGACAATCCCTTCACCCCGGGACGCAGCGCGCACACACCGCGAACGATCAGATCGATCTTCACACCGGCTTGCGAAGCCTCGTAAAGCGCATTGATGGTTTCCGGCTCCAGCAGCGCGTTCATCTTGGCGATGATGCGGGCGCTTTTGCCCGCCTTGGCGAGCTGGGTCTCGTTCTGTATCGCGCGCAGGACCTCGCTGTGCAGCGAGAATGGCGACTGCCACAGATAATTCAGCGCGCGTGCCTTGCCGAGGCTGGTAAGCTGGCCGAATACCTCGTTCACGTCCGCGCACAATTTCTCATTGCAGCTGAACAAGCCAAAATCGGTATAGAACCGCGCGGTGCGCGGATGGTAATTGCCGGTGCCGAGATGCACATAACGGCGCATCTTGCCGTCCTCGCGGCGCACCACCATCAGCATCTTGGCGTGGGTCTTGTGCCCGACCACGCCGTACACCACATGGGCGCCGACATGTTCCAGGCGGGTCGCCCAATTGATGTTGGCCTCTTCGTCGAATCGCGCCAGCAGTTCCACGACCACCGTCACTTCCTTGCCGCGCTGGGCGGCGGCGATCAAAGCTTCCATCAGCGACGAATCGACCCCGGTGCGATACACGGTCTGCTTGATGGCGACCACGTTGGGATCGCTGGCTGCCTGCTGGATGAAATCGATCACCGGCTTGAAGGACTGGAACGGATGGTGCAGCAGCACATCGCTCTTGCGCATCACCTTGAACATGTCCGAGCCCTTCTTCTGCAGCACGTTGGGTACGCTGGGCACGAATTCGGGAAACTTCAGATCATCGCGCGCCACCCGGTCGGGAATGCCCATCAGGCGCACCAGATTCACCGGACCGTGCACACGGTAAAGATCCTCGGGCGCGAGGTTGAATTCCCTGAGCAGCAATTCGGCGATCGCCGGCGAACAGTTGTCGGCGATCTCCAGGCGCACCGCATCGCCGAAATGCCGTTGCGGCAATTCGCCCTGCAGGCTGAGGCGCAGATTCTTGACTTCCTCCTCGTCGACGAACAGATCGCTGTTGCGCGTCACGCGGAACTGGAAACAGCCGAGCACTTCCATGCCGCTGAACAGTTCGCTGACATGCGCGTGCAGTATCGACGAAAGAAACACGAAACCGTATTCGCAGCCGCTGATCTCGGACGGCATCAGGATGGTGCGCGGCACCACGCGCGGCGCTTGCACGATGGCGCGGGCCGAGTTGCGCCCGAACGCATCCTTGCCCTGCAGTTCCACGGCAAAGTTCAGGCTCTTGTTGAGCACGCGCGGGAACGGGTGCGCCGGATCAAGACCGATGGGGGTCAATACCGGCATCACCTCGCGAAAGAAAAAATCCCTGACCCAGGCCTTCTGTGCATCGTTCCATTGGGTGCGGCGCAGAAACTTGATGCCCTGCCCGGCGAGAGCAGGAATGATGTTCGTGTCGAATATCTGATACTGCCGCTCGATCAATTGATGCGCCTGTTCGCGCACCAGCTGCAGGGTTTGCTGGGCAGTCAAGCCATCCGCACTGGTGATGGTGACGCCGCCAGCTTGATCTGCTCCTTCAGTCCGGCCACGCGGATCTCGAAAAATTCGTCGAGATTGCTGCTGACGATGCACAGATATTTCAACCGCTCCAGCAACGGAATGGTGGTGTCTTCAGCCTGTGCCAGCACGCGGCGGTTGAACTCGAGCTGGCCGAGCTCGCGGTTCAGGAATTGCTGCGGAGCGAATTTTTTAGCCAAGCCGCAACCCTTTAATTTTTCGGGGGCACATATCCCTCCGGCATTTGCACGCCCTCGCCGAAGAAATATTTTTCCATCATCGTGGCGAGAAATTTGCGCGCCGCCGCATCGGCGAGATTGAGGCGGTTCTCGTTCACCTGCATGGTCTGGAATTTGAGCCAGCCTTGCCAGGCTTCTTTGGAAACATTTTCAAAGATGCGCTGACCGAGGGGGCCGGGGTAAGGCGGACGATCAAGCCCTTCGGCTTCGCGCCCCAGTTTTACGCAATTGACCATTCTTGCCATGCTTATCTCCAACCGATCATATTGACTTTGTATTATGACATTTCGGTGAAAATATTGCGCAGATATCCCATGTTTACGATGCAGCAGACCAATTCACGATACCGCTGTAAGCGGTGCCCAGCACGACGAGTCCGAACACGATACGATACCAGGCGAATGCGCTGAAGTCATGCCGGCTGATGTAACGCAGCAGCCAGCGCACGCACAGGAAAGCGCTGACGAACGAGGCCGCTGCGCCAACCGCGAACAGCCACCAGTCGTGGGCATGGAACATGGAACGGTATTTCACCACTTCATAAAGTGTGGCGGCACTCAGCGTCGGTATCGCGAGAAAGAACGAGAACTCGGTGGCCGCTTTGCGCGACAGGCCGAAGAACAATCCGCCGATGATGGTTGCGCCGGAACGCGAGGTGCCCGGTATCAGTGCCAGCGATTGCGCCAGACCGATGATCAGCGCGTCCCGCCAGCGCATGTCATCGACGTTTTCGATGCGCACGATGTGCCGGCGCTTTTCCGCCCACAATATGAACAGGCCGCCGATGATAAAGGCCAGCGCTACCGGTACCGGCGCGAACAGATGCGCCTTGATCGCCTTGGCGAACAACAATCCCAGCACGGCGGCTGGCAGGAAAGCAATGAACAGATTGGCCGTGAAGCGCTGCGCTGCTTGCTGTTTTTTCACCAGTCCGCTGACTACCGAGCCAAGCTTGGCGCGATATTCCCAGCACACCGCCAGGATCGCGGCAAACTGGATCACGATCTCGAACACCTTGCCGCGCTCGTCGTTGAAGTCGAGCAAGTCGCCGACCAGGATCAGATGTCCGGTGGAGGAAATCGGGAGGAATTCGGTCAAGCCTTCGACGATGCCCAGTATCAGGGCCTTCCAGTAGATCAGATCCATTAACTATCCTTCATGTGAGTTAGTAAGTCGGGTTCATCGTATCTGGGACGCGCTAAAGCTTGATAGGGTTGATCGCGCCTGCGAGAGTTATCGAAAACATGGCAGGTGGCTTTGTCCCTTTGGCTTTCCGAATCAGTTTCGGATAAACGGCGGTGATGAGCGCAGCAGTGTCGGCAGCGGAAGCGTCACCCGAGGTGAACACGAATCCGATCACGCCGTATTCCTGGAACGCGCGGAGTTCATTGGGCTTGCGCCGGATATTCTTATCTCGTGTCAGCACGATCCAGCCTTGCTTGCCTGCCGCCTCAAGCCATTCTTCATCCGCGCAAGCTGGCTTGAATTTTTCATGGTGTGGGATGAAAGGTGCGCCAATCTTGGTCAGTGCTTCACCGAGCTTGTGGCTCCATGCGCACCGGTCAATGAACAATACCGGGGTATCAGGCGGCGCGGCGTTGTTCGAAGCGGAGTGCTTCTTCGATTTCTTTTTCGTCAACGCCGTAGTCCTTTGCCATTTCGACCAGTGTATCGCCAGCCCTGAAGCGACCAACGATTACTTCTGTGGGTACGGCTACATCGGAGAGCACCGGGCGCCCAAAGGAAAGCCGGGGATCAATGACAATGGACTTCGGTTGTTTTGCGTCCGGCGCAGTACTGCGACTAAAGGGGAACAACCGGACAGGCATACCGTTGCGATCCCTTTCGATACGGGCGAGAGCGACTGCGAAGTCACCCCTCAGAGCTTCTTGTCCCTGTTTTGAAACATTCAGCAAATGCGAGGCGTGTTCAACAAATAGGTCAACACCATTGGTTTTGAATTGCTGGTCTATCAATGGCCTGTCAGTACCGAGTTGTGTTCGCAAATAGCTGATGCTGTCGCGGACTTTGGAGAGGGAAATTTTGTGACGCCGGCGAATGGCCGATAGGACATGCAGTTCACACAAATTGGCAAAGGAAAGCAGCCGCGCGTTTGCGTCGGCTGGATGTATCACAGACTTGAATCTCTTCGGCGAACCAGAAGCCAAATGATAGGCTTGACCGAAGCACCAGGCTTTTACGGTTGCAACGGGCAGATTAAGGATGCGCGCAACCTCACTTACGGGGTATGCAGGATTATCGAAAACAGGAACTCGCTTTTCAGTTTGATGGATCATGGGCGAATGATACTCTGAACAGGGCTAGGTGAAAACCCGAAGAAAATTTCCCTCCGCTCGATTCGAGGGAACGACACTTGCAAACCGGATTCCTTATTTCCCGGATTGATTATTTTTTGGGATCGTACTTGAAGGACAAGGCGACTCTCGCCCGGTAAGCGGCTACTGTGCCATCTTCGACCACCATGTCCAGTTTGATCACTTCAGCGACCCTCAGGTCACGCAAGGTTTTTGAGGCGGTGTTGACCGCGTTCGCGGCGGCATCCTCCCAGGACTTCTTGCTGGTTCCGACCAGTTCGGTGATGCGATAAACGCTGTCTTTTGCCATGACTTTCTCCTTTTTTATGATGAACATCAGTGGTTGATAAGGTGATGCAGTGTTGTCAGTTACGCCTTGCTGTAAATCTCCGCGCCCTGCTTGACGAACTCGACAGATTTTACTTCCATGCCCTTTTCCAGCGCTTCCTGTTCGGAAACTCCTTCCTTCGCCGCGAATTCGCGCACGTCCTGGGAGATCTTCATCGAGCAGAAATGCGGGCCGCACATCGAGCAGAAATGCGCGACCTTGGCGGATTCCTTGGGCAGGGTCTCGTCGTGGAATTCGCGCGCCTTGTCCGGGTCGAGGCCGAGGTTGAACTGGTCATCCCAGCGGAATTCGAAGCGCGCCTTGGACAGCGCGTTGTCGCGGATCTGCGCGCCGGGATGTCCCTTGGCCAGATCGGCGGCGTGCGCGGCGATCTTGTAGGTGATGATGCCCTCCTTCACGTCGTCCTTGTCGGGCAGGCCGAGGTGTTCCTTGGGCGTGACGTAGCACAGCATCGCGGTGCCGAACCAGCCTATCATCGCCGCGCCGATCGCGCTGGTGATGTGGTCGTAGCCGGGCGCGATGTCCATCGTCAGCGGACCCAGCGTGTAGAACGGCGCCTCGTGGCACCACTTCAGCTGCAGGTCCATGTTCTCCTTGATCAGGTGCATGGGCACATGGCCGGGACCTTCGATCATCACCTGCACGTCGTGTTTCCACGCGACCTGGGTGAGTTCGCCCAGCGTTTTCAATTCACCGAGTTGCGCCTCGTCGTTGGCATCGTAGATCGAGCCGGGGCGCAGGCCGTCGCCGAGGCTGAAGCTCACGTCGTAGGCCTTCATGATCTCGCAGATGTCCTCGAAGTGGGTGTAGAGGAAACTTTCCTTGTGGTGCGCCAGGCACCACTTCGCCATGATCGAGCCGCCGCGCGACACGATGCCGGTCATGCGTTTTGCGGTCAGCGGCACATAGCGCAACAGCACGCCCGCATGGATCGTGAAATAGTCCACGCCCTGCTCGGCCTGTTCGATCAAGGTGTCGCGGAAGATCTCCCAGGTCAGGTCTTCGGCCTTGCCGTTCACTTTTTCCAGCGCCTGATAGATCGGCACCGTGCCGATCGGCACCGGCGAATTGCGGATGATCCATTCGCGCGTCTCGTGGATGTTCTTGCCGGTGGACAGGTCCATCACCGTGTCGCCGCCCCAGCGGATCGCCCAGGTCATCTTCTCCACTTCTTCCTGTATGCTCGATCCCAATGCGGAGTTGCCGATGTTGGCGTTGATCTTCACCAGGAAGTTGCGGCCTATGATCATCGGCTCGGCTTCGGGATGGTTGATGTTCGCCGGGATGATCGCGCGTCCGGCGGCCACTTCGCTGCGCACGAATTCCGGCGTGATCTGGTTAAACAGAGACTCGCGCAGCGAGACTGCGTCCCTCTCGCCCGCTTGCGGGAGAGAGTTGGGAGAGGGGACGGGCATGCCCGTCGGGCATGTGCGCGCCGAAATTTTCGCCGGGATGCTGCTTCAGCATCATCTCGGAGAGCCCCTCGCGGCGTTGGTTCTCCCGTATCGCGATGATATTCCATCTCCGGCGTGATGATGCCGGCGCGCGCGTAGTGCATCTGCGAGACGTTCCTGCCAGCCTTGGCGCGGCGCGGCGCGCGCTTGAGGTCGAAGCGCATCTCCGCCAGCTCGGGATCGTTCAGGCGTTGCTGTCCATATTCGGAGGTGAGCTCGCCCAGCGTTTCGGTGTCGCCGCGCTCGGCGATCCAGCCTTCGCGCAGCGCGGCCAGGCCGGAGCGGATGTCGATCTTCACCGCCGGGTCGGTATAAGGACCGGAGCAGTCATACACATAGATGGGCGGATTGATCTCCGCACCCATGCT
>CAVSAB010000012.1:0-227535 GCA_963725835.1 uncultured beta proteobacterium
GAACAGCAAAAATGCCGCAGCTTGCCGGCGACATCGCCATCGCAAGCCGCGGCGCCGGTAGCGGGAAGGCCACAGTGGTAACAAGCAACAGAGGAGGATAGCGGAGGCGAACTATTTTTCGACATTGATGCGTTGTGCCACATCGAACTTCTGCTCGCCGGAGCGTATCTGGGCGATCAGGTCCCATTTACCCGGCAAGGGAAAGCGCAGCGTCGCGGCAAACGTACCCGTGTCGACATAACGCAATTCCTGCCTGAAATCGCTTTCGGAAGCATCGGGCCGATAGGCGAACAGCACTGCCTGTCCCGAATTCACCGCACGCCCCTGATGATCCATCACATAAAACCGGTATTCCTGCTCGAGATTCATTTTCGGCTTGTCAGGCACCAACAGCTGCAGCCGCCATGCATCACCGGCATCCTGCTCGCGCTTGATCTCCTCATGGAAATAGTTCTGCCCCCTTTGGTAGTAATCCTTGGCGACCAGCTCAGGCGGAGTCCAGAACGCGTAAATGATAAAGGCCAGATTCACGCCGACCGTCACCCCGACTACTCCGAGTATTCCCCGCAACCAGGGACTCTTCAAATCGTTCTTCAACTGTGTGCGGATGCCCATCAATCTCTTTCTTTGTCTTCGTATTCTTCTTCATGCGGCCTGATGAATACCGACTCATATTCCAGCTCGATCTTGTCATCACCCTCCGCCTCCAGTTCAAAATGGATGGGCGTATTTTCATGCTGCAACGATTCCGGCGTGGCACGCACCAGCACCTGAAACGGGATCACATTTGCCGGGGATAACACCACCGGATTGCCGTCGTTGACCAGCACGGACAACACTTTGATTCCTTCGACCTTGAGCTTGACCGGGATAGCTGTCCCGGTCTTGTTCACTGCCTTGATGGTGTATTTGTTTTCTATGCTGCCGTCGCTCATGCGGATGAACAAAGGCTGGCGCTCATGCAGCACGGTCAGTTGCAGCGGGTTGATATGAGTCAGTCCATACAATATCCCCGCTGCAGACAGCAAGATGATGCTGCTGTACACGATCACGCGTGTGCGCTTGAACAAGGAAGGCAACACCTCTCCGTGCATTTCCCTGGCGGACATATAGCGGATCAAACCGCGCGGTTTGCCCACCTTGTCCATGACGCCGTTGCAGGCATCGATGCACATGCCGCAGGTGATGCAACCCTCCTGCAAGCCCTCGCGTATATCCACCCCGGTGGGACAGACGCCGACGCACAGATGGCAGTCCACACAGTCACCGCGCGGACTGCCGCCGCTCTTGCCGCGCTCCCGCCCGCGCGGCTCGCCGCGGTGGACATCATAGGTCGGCACGATGGTGTTCTTGTCCACCATCACCGACTGGATGCGCGCATAGGGGCACAACCAGAAGCACACCTGTTCGCGCATCAAACCGGCAAACACATAGGTGCCGAACACGAACGCCGCCATCACCACCCAGCCTATCATGGGCACCTGCAGCGTCACGTAATCATGCCAAAGCTGGTAGATATCCGTGAAGTAACCGGCGAAGGTCGCCCCGGTGATGATCGCGATCACCAGCCACAGTGTATGCTTGAACAGCTTGAGGCGGATCTTCCTGGCGTCCCAGGGGGCGGCATCGAGTTTGCGCCGCTGGATCGGATTGCCCTCGATCTTGTCCTCGATCCAGGTGAACACGTCGGTCCACACCGTCTGGAAACAGAAATAGCCGCACCACACGCGGCCCGCCACGGCGGTGACGCCGAACAGCGTGATCGCCAGAAGGATCAACACCAGCGACAACATCCAGATGTCCTGCGGCCAGATGGTCAGTTCGAACAGATGGAACTGGCGATGCGGCACATCGAACAGGATGGCCTGCTGGCCCTCCCAGCGCACATAAGGCATGGTCAGGTAGATCAGCCACGTTGCCGACGCATACCACTTCAGGTTGCGGAAGAAACCCGGCACCCGCTTGGCATGGATAGTCTCGCCGCCGGTATTGACATGCCAATGTGCCGCATCGGCATAAAGCTCTTCGATACTGGATAGCGTTTGCTCTTGCTCGGCCATCAGGAACCTTTCAAAAAAATTTCACTTGAAACCCGGAACCACATTTTTCGCCGCCGTGCCATTCAAAACAAAAAGGGAGGCCTGCAGCCCCCCTTGAATCAACTTGCGTTTGCCGTTATTTTTCTCCGTTATCGCTGCTCATGATAATCCTGAAAAAACGGTAGGCCAAGTAGCCGATCACCAGCAACGTACCTGCCAGCGCGATGATCACACCGATAACGACTGAGTCCATCTTCCTCTCCCAGATCAAGCCGGCGAAATTTATCTCAGGCACCTGCCTCGATCACTTGATTGCCTATTGACCGCCGCCGAATTCATGCACTTTCACCGCCAGCATCTTGATGGTTTCCGGATCCAATTTGCCCCCGAATGCCGGCATGATGGCTACACGGGTATTGGGTCCGTCCTGGTTCACGCCATAACGGATGGTGCGCAACACCTCTTTGCGGCTACCCCCGAAGCGCCAGATGGCATCGGTAAGGTTGGCTGCGCCGGTACCCAGTTTGTTGATGGCGCCGCCCTTGGCATTCTCGCCATGACATCCCCCGCAACCGGAAGCATTGAACAAGGCGAACTGCTCCGGCGTCGCCTTGCCCTGGGAAGCATCGATGACAAAATCCGCCAGCTTGTCGATGGTCGCTTCGTCGAGCATGCCCTCATGCGCGGGCATGATGCCCTGCCGGCCGTTGGTGATGGTCTCGACGATCGTGTCGAAGTCCCCGCCATACAGCCAGTCGTCATCGGCCAATACCGGGAACAAGCCTGGGGCCCCTTGTCCGCCCGCCCCATGACAGGCCGCGCAGTTGTCGCCAAAGATCGCCTTGGCCGCAGATTCGGCGAAGTTGCGCATGCCCGGGTCGGCCAGGATCTCCTGGCCGCTCATCGCGGCAACCTTTTTCAGATACGGAGCCTTGACCGCGTCGTTTTCCGCAACGGCTTCCTTGTATTCCTTGATCATGGTCCAGCCGAGAATACCCTTGGTGGAGTCATGAATCAGCGGAATGGACGGATACAGGATGAAATAGATCACGCACCAGATCCAGCTGGCGTGCAGCGCAAGCATCCACCAGCGCGGCGGCGGGTTGGTCAATTCACGGATGCCATCCCACTCATGCCCTGTATCCGCAGCCTGTTGCGGTTTATTGTGCTTGTCCATGTCCGGTCTCCCCGCTCGCTTCGTCATCTTTATTTACGAAATCACGATATTGTTCAAACTTGTCTTTGTTGCCGGGCTTGAAGATCCAGAAATAGAGACCGATCATCACCGCAGACAGCAGCGAGACGATCACCAGGCCCGCCCAGTCGGCACGTGTCATCGCCTCCCAGTCGGTCTGGAAATACCCCCGCAGCATCTCACTCACGATAGTCCTTCCCTTCCTGGAACTTCACCATCGTACCGAGCACTTGCAGGTATGCCACCAGCGCATCCATTTCGGTCTTGCCATGCACGGCTGAAGCTGCCGTCTTGAAATCCTCATCGCTATAGGGAACACCGACCGATTTGAGCGCGCGCATCTTGCGCACGGTCAAGGAATCATCGACCACCGCATCGGCCAGAAAAGCGTAATTCGGCATCACCGATTCCGGCACCACCGAACGCGGCGCCTTCAGATGCTGGACTTGCCACTCATCCGAATACTTGCCGCCCACACGCGCCAGGTCCGGGCCGGTGCGCTTGGATCCCCACTGGAACGGATGATCGTATTTCGATTCGACCGCCAGGGAGTAATGACCGTAGCGCTCCTTCTCGTCGCGGAACGGGCGGATCATCTGCGAATGGCACAGGTAACAACCCTCGCGGATATAGACGTCGCGCCCCTCCAGTTGCAACGCGGTGTAGGGACGGATGGTGTCCTCATCCTTGGTCAGCTTCTCAAAGGTATTGTCGAGATAGAACAGCGGCACGATCTCGACGATGCCGCCGATCGACACCACGATCGCGACCATGACGACCAAGCCCCAGATGTTCTTTTCAAGTTTTTCCTGGAATGACATGTCTATCCCCTTATGCTCGAGCCGGAGCGGCAGCAGCTTTGGTTACGCCGGCACCGCGTATCGTCATCACAACGTTGTACAGCATGATCAGCGCCCCCACCAGCACCATCAATCCGCCGACAGAACGCAGCACATAATAGGGATGCATCGCCGCCACGCTTTCGGCGAAGGTATAGGTCAGGTTGCCGTATTCGTCAGTCGCTCTCCACATCAGGCCTTGCATGATTCCGGACACCCACATCGCGCAGACATAGAACACGGTGCCTATGGTATGGATCCAGAAATGGGTGTTCACCATGCTCTCGGAATAGATCTTGGTGTTCCACAAACGGGTCAGCAGATGATAGATGGCGCCGATCGACACCATCGCCACCCAGCCCAGCGCGCCTGAATGCACGTGGCCGATGGTCCAGTCGGTGTAGTGCGACAGGGCGTTGACCGTCTTGATCGACATCACCGGCCCTTCGAAGGTGGACATCGCATAGAACGCCAGCGACACGATGAGGAAGCGCAGCACGTAATCGTCGCGCAGCTTGTTCCAGGCGCCGGACAGCGTCATCAGCCCGTTGATGGCACCGCCCCAGGACGGGATGATCATCGCGATGGACACTGCCGCTCCCAGCGAGCCGGCCCAGTCCGGCAGCGCGGTATATTGCAGATGGTGTGCACCCAGCCAGACGTAGCCGAACATCAGCGCCCAGAAGTGCAGCACGGACAAACGATAAGAATAGATCGGCAGGTTGGCCTGCTTGGGTATGAAGTAATACATGATGCCGAGGAAACCCGCGGTCAGGAAGAAACCCACCGCGTTATGCCCCCACCACCACTGGATCATCGCGTCCTGCACGCCGGAGAAGATCGAGTAGGACTTGGTCAGGGTCACCGGCACCGCCAGCGAATTCACCACATGCAGGTAGGTGATCATGATCATCATGCCGAGGAAGAACCAGTTCGCCACGTAGATGTGCGAGGTTTTCCGGTTGGCGATGGTCATGATGAAATTGCCCATGTAGGACAGCCATACCACCGCGATCGCGATGTCGAGCGGCCACTCCAGTTCGGCATATTCCTTGCCCTGGGTCCAGCCCATCGGGAACGACACCACCGCGCCGACGATGATCGCATTCCACCCCCAGAAGGTGAACCAGGCCAGCTTGTTGCTCCACAGCGGTACTTCGCAGGTGCGCTGCACGATGTAATAGGCCGTTGCCATCAAGGTGCAGCCCCCGAAGGCAAATATCACATCATTGGTATGCAGCGGACGCAGGCGCCCGAAGCTGAGGTGGGGATCGATATTGAGGGAGGGAAATGCCAGCTCCCACGCGATGAAATCGCCGACCAGGGCACCGACCACAAGATAAAGCACAGCACAGAATGCGAACCATTTGACGATCTTTAAGTTGTAAGCCTGACTCACCATTACGTTTTCACTCATGTCAGTCGCTCCCTTAAATCTGAATATCGATTAATAGATGTATATTAGATGTATCTTATGCTCATTCACAAGAAAATTGCAAGGGGAATATGCCAAAACACACGACTGTTTTGCTTGGTTATTAGCGGCATCTTGAAGCGGAATCATCCGATAAAAAAATTTACTGCACGCCCATGTCATCAAGCTGCGGCCTTCACGGTGCAAGCCGCGGAACCCGGGCTACTCGGCCTTTGACAACTTGCCTAAAGCCCTTTCGGTAAATATCTTGACCAGGTCTATCGGCACCGGAAACACGATGGTCGAGTTGTTGTTCGCGCCGATCACCGTCAGCGTTTCCAGATAACGCAGCTGTATCGCTTGCGGCTCCTGCGCCAGCACCTGGGCGGCCTGCAGCAGCTTTTCCGATGCCTGCAGTTCGCCCTCGGCATGGATCACCTTGGCGCGCCGTTCCCGCTCCGCCTCGGCCTGGCGCGCGATGGCACGCACCATGGTCTCGTCGATATCCACGTGCTTGATCTCCACCATGGAGACCTTGATCCCCCAGGCATCCGTCTGGGTATCGAGCGCCTTCTGGATATCGATGTTGAGCCGTTCGCGCTCGGCGAGCATCTCGTCCAGTTCGTGCTTGCCCAGCACAGAACGCAGCGTGGTCTGCGCCAGCTGGCTGGTCGCGTTCAGGAAGTTCTCCACCTGTATGATCGCCTTCTCCGGATCGACCACGCGGAAATACACCACCGCGTTGACCTTGACCGAAACGTTGTCGCGCGAGATCACGTCCTGGCTCGGCACATCCATGACCACCGTGCGCAGGCCGACCTTGACCATCTGCTGTATGCCGGGAATGATCAGCACCAGCCCGGGGCCTTTCACCCTCCAGAACCGCCCGAGCGTGAACACCACGCCGCGGTCGTACTCGCGCAGTATGCGTATACTGGCGAACGCCAGAATGACGAGCGCGAGCAAAAAAGTGCCAATACTGAAATTAAAATACATGTCGTTCTCCTTGATCGTTATTGTCTGCGGACACAGATTTATTCGCGGCGTGCGCTAACCGGCTCCACATCGAAGATCAGCCCGTCCATGCGCACGACTTTGATCTTCTGTCCCCGGGCCAGCGGCTGCTTGCTCCTGATGCGCCAGGTTTCGCCATGCACGTGCGCCCAGCCATCCTTGCCATCGAAATCCTCCAGCACCTCGCCGCTGCTGCCGATCAATTCCTCGCTGCCGCTCACCACAGGTCTCCTGTGTGATTTCAGTGCCATTCCGCCGACGAAGAAGATGAACAGGACGCAGACGAGCGCAACCGGCACGATGACGCTCCATGGGATACCGTAGCCCAGAACATCGGTATCGATCAGCATCACGGAACCGATCACGAAGGCGATCACACCGCCGATGCCGAGCACCCCGAAGCTGGGAATGAACACCTCGGCGGTCATGAAAGCGAGTCCCAGTATGATCAGGCCCAGTCCGGCATAGTTCACCGGCAACATCTGGAACGCGAACAGCGCGAGCAGCAGCGAGATCGCGCCGACCACGCCCGGCAACACGAATCCGGGATTGGAAAATTCGAAGAACAGCCCGAACATGCCTCCCAGCATCAGCAGGTATGCGATGCTCGGGTCGGCGATCACGGCCAGCATCCGGCTGCGCCAATCCGCTTCCACAGTCACGATGCGAGCATCTTTTGTTTCCAGCTTGCGCTCCACGCCCAGCACGTTCACCGCGCGCCCGTCGAGTTTCTGGAGCAGCTCGGGAACGTCGCGGGCGATCACATCGATGACATTGATCTTCAGCGCTTCGTCCGCCGACAGGCTCACCGCCTGGCGCACCGCCTGCTCGGCCCATGCGACATTGCGGCCGCGCATCTGCGCCAGACTGCGGATATATGCGGCGGCATCATTGATCTGCTTGTGTTCCAATGCCGAGCCGGAAGGAGCTTGTTCACTGCCCGCGTCCTTGCCTTTCCCCTGGCCGCCGTCCTTCTTGTCCTTCTCGCCTTGTTTGGGTTGATCGCCCGGCCCGGGCTGACCGCCGATGCCGCCGATGCCGATATTGATCGGCGTGGCCGCACCGAGATTGGTGGCCGGGGCCATCGCCGCGATATGGCTGGCATAAAGGATATAGGTGCCCGCGCTTGCGGCGCGCGCGCCTTCGGGCGCAACGAAAGCGGCAACCGGAACCGGCGACGCAATGATCTGCTTGATGATCTGCCGCATCGCCGTATCCAGGCCGCCCGGCGTGTCCATCTTCAGCACGACCAATCGGGCCTGTTCATCGGCGGCAGCTTTCAGGCCGCGCACCACATAGTCCGCCGTGCCGGGACTGATCGCCCCGTCGACGTTGAGCACCACCACAGGTTCGGAAGCTGCAGCAAGCCCGATCCCGGCAAGCAGCAACAGGCCGGACAACAAAGTGCGCATGATGGAAAGGCGATCCATGGTTGCAACTATAGGCGTTTTAAATCTATCCGCAAGATTTTTTGGATAGTGAAATCTGCCGCAAGTTTCGGCCGTGGCTTACAAACTTCTGCAATCTGTCCGAAGGGTTTTGTCCCAGTTATGGAGTACGGGAAAAGCTACTTCAAAAATGCAGAAGCATGCGGCGTATTTCCGGCACGCACGAGCCGCATCCCGTGCCAGCTTTCAGGCAGACTCCAACCGCCTCGACGCTATCCAGTTTCTGTTCCCGTATTGCATTCATGATGGTCTTCTCGCCGACGCTGAAACACGCGCACACGGTGCGTCCGGTATTGGCTGCCGCGCCCTTGGGCGGACGCGCAGACAGCAGTCCGGCCAGGTCTGCCGAATCGATCGAGTCCTGCTTGAACAGGCTGGCGAGCCATTCGCGTTCCGGCAGGCGCTGGTCGGGCGCGATGAAGAACACGGCTTCGAGCCGGCCATCTTGAATGCAGGCCGCGCGGTAACGGCCCATCGCGGCATCGCGGTATTCGATCAAGATCCCCTGAACAACCCAGCGCTGCTTGCACCCAGTCGTGCCAGTTCTCCGGCACCACTTCGCCGGCGATCTCGTGCCGCCAGTAACCGGCACCCTGCGTGCATGCGCAATAGCTCGCTTCCGGCAACGCAAGCCGCTCGCGGCTCAGCACGAATCCCTGCCAGGCCGGACGATACGGTTCGGCATACACCGGCGTGTGCTTCAGTTCCGGCTGGCCGGAGATCGGGTCGGTGATAGCCGCGGCCAGCGCATCGACGCGGGCCGATCTTGCATACGCGTCGTTCCAGTGCATCGGCACGAACACCGAACCGACGCGCTGCTCGTCGCTGACCTGCACGCGCGCCAGCATGTTGCCGTGGCGGCTGTTGAGACGCGCCAGCCCGCCGTCCTGCAACCGGAATCTTTGCGCATCGCGACCATGCATCTGCACATAAGGCTCATACGAATGCGCATTCAGGCGCGGCACTTTTGCCGGTGCGCGTCATCGTGTGCCACTGGTCGCGCAGTGCGCCCGGTGTTCAGCACCAGCGGAAATTCGACATCCGTCGCTACGGCAGGCAGTTGCGCCGCAACGGCGATCATGCGCGCCTTGCCGCTGGGCGTATAAAACTTTCCGTCGGCGAACAGGCGCTGCGTGCCGGATGGGCTTTGATGATTACCGGCCATTGCACCGGTTGCAACGGCGTCGTATTGCATCGTCGAGCTCGGCCTTGTAAAAGGGAGGTTCGGGGGCATTCAGGGACCAGCGGTGATTCGCGCTGCACTGCCTCTGCCCGCTGCAGCGCGTCGTAGCGGGTCGTCGAGTCTCGGGAAAGCGCTGATGTCGAAGGCACGCTGCACCGTTGAATTCTCAAAGCCGGACAGCCGCGCATGCTCGCGAAATATCTGCGCAGGTTTGTCATAGGGAAACGCCTCGGCAAAGCCCATGCGCTGCGCCACCTGGGTGATGATCCACCAGTCCGGTTTTGATTCGCCCGCTGTAGTCAAAAACGCGCGCTGCCGCGAGATGCGCCGTTCGGAGTTGGTCACCGTGCCGTCCTTCTCGCCCCAGCCTGCAGGCGGGTAACAGAATATCGGCGCAGGCCGTGGTGTCGGTGTGCTGCACGCAATCGGACACCACCACCAGCTCGCACGCCATCAACGCGGCGCGCACCTTGTCCGCGTCCGGCATGCTCACCGCCGGATTGGTGCCCATGATCCACACTGCCTTGATCTTGCCCGACGCGATGGCCTGGAACATGTCCACGGCTTTAAGCCCCGGTGCTTGCGCGATATTTGTTGAGTTCCAGAAACGCTTCACGCGATCCACGCTCGCCGCATCGGAAAAATCCATGTGCGCCGCGAGTTGGTTGGCCAGCCCGCCGACCTCGCGCCCGCCCATCGCGTTCGGCTGGCCGGTCACCGAGAACGGCCCCATGCCGGGCTTGCCGATCCGTCCGGTCGCCAGATGCACGTTGATGATCGCGTTGCCCTTGTCCACGCCGCTGGAAGACTGGTTGATGCCCTGCGAGAACACCGTCACGGTGCGCTCGGTTTTGGCGAACAGGCGGAAGAATTCGCTGACATCCGATTCAACCAAGCCGCACACCTGCGCGACCTTCGGGATCGAGCTGACCGACTTCGCCGCCTCGAACGCAGCGGCGAATCCTTCCACATGCGCCTCGACGAAATTCAAGGTCGATCGCGTCCTCGCGGCGCAAATGATGCAGCAGGCCGTTGAACAGGAACGCATCCGCTCCCGGCGCGATCGCCAGATGCAGATCGGCGATGTCGCAGGTCGCGGTGCGCCGCGGATCGATCACCACCACCTGCATTTCGGGGCGCGCCTTCTTCGCCGCCGCGAGGCGCTGGTACAGCACCGGATGCGCCCAGGCATAGTTGGAACCGACCAGCACGACGAGGTCGGCCAGCTCGACATCTTCGTAACACACCGGCACCGCATCCGCGCCGAACGCGCGCTTGTGCGCGGCCACCGCCGACGACATGCACAGCCGCGAATTGGTATCGATGTTCGCGCTGCCGATGAAGCCCTTCATCAGCTTGTTCGCGACGTAATAATCCTCGGTCAGCAGTTGCCCCGAGACATAGAACGCCACCGCATCCGGTCCGTGCTCGGCGATGATTTTTTTGAATCCACCGGCGACACGATCCAGCGCCTCGTCCCAAGTCGCGCGCTGTCCGTCGATGATGGGGTAAAGCAGGCGGCCTTCGTTATCCAGTGTCTGGTCCAGCGCCGTTCCCTTGGAACACAGCCGCCCGAAATTGGCCGGATGCTGTTTATCGCCGGAGATAGTCACAACTCCGTCCGCAACCTTCGCCTCCACGCCGCAGCCGACACCGCAATACGGGCAGGTGGTGCCGACAACCTGGCTGGTATGCGACTAGCAGCTCGCCGCTTTGCATGCTCCGAGCCTTCGACTTCGAGGAACACCACGCCATGCGCGACGCGCACCTCGTGGCGATGCGCGCAGCCTACATCGGGCGCGACCGCGACGCCGGTTTCCAGGTCGATCACCCAGTTGTGCAGCGGGCAGGTGACGCGCTTGCCGTGCACGATGCCCTGCGACAACGGCCCGCCCTTGTGCGGGCACTTGTTGTTCAGCGCGAACACCTGGTCGTCCACGCTGCGGAACAGCGCGATCTCGCCCGATGGTGTTTGCACCACCCGCGAACCTTGTCGCGGGATGTCTTCAGAGTGTCCGATTTGCTGCCATTCCATAATCCACCTCAATTATTTTGTAGGGTGGGCACGATTTCTGTGCCCACGCTGAGCCATTTCATTACAACGTCGAGCATCCCTTACTTCATGAATCTCAAACCACCGCGTGGGCACAAAAACGTGCCCACCCTACGCGATGGTCGCCAGCGCCTTGTACTCATGCGCATCCTTGCCCTGCGCGCGCTCCTTCCACGGGTCGTCCTGCGAATACTGTTGCGATTCGAGGAAGCGCGCGTACAGCGCAGCGCGGCTCGCCGCATCCTCGACCACATGCTGCTTCACGTACGCCAGCCCGACGCGCTCTATCCACGGCGCGGTGCGTTCCATGTAGTGCGCACCCTCGCGGTACAGCTGCATGTAGGCGCCGCAGTATTCCAGCACCTCTTCCTCGGTCGCGACCTTGCACAGGAAATCGGTGACGCGCACCTTGATGCCGCCGTTGCCGCCGACGTGGATCTCGTAGCCCGAGTCCACGCACACCACGCCGAAATCCTTGATCGTCGCCTCGGCGCAATTGCGCGGGCAGCCGGACACCGCGATCTTGAACTTGTGCGGCGTCCACGAACCCCAGGTCATCTTCTCGACCTTGATGCCCATCGCGGTGGAATCCTGCGTGCCGAAGCGGCACCACTCCGAACCGACGCAGGTCTTCACGGTGCGCAGCGCCTTGCCGTAGGCATGGCCGGAGACGAATCCCGCCTCGACCAGCTCGCCCCACATCTTCGGCAGTTGTTCCTTGGTGATGCCGTACAAGGCGATGCGCTGCCCGCCGGTGATGTGCACGGTGCGCACCTCGTGGCGCTCGGCGATCTCGGCGATCGCGCGCAGTTCGGATGGCGAGGTGACGCCGCCCCAGATGCGCGGGATCACCGAATAGGTGCCGTCCTTCTGGATGTTGGCGTGCACGCGCTCGTTGATGAAGCGCGAGCGGCTGTCGTCCCGGTATACGCCCGGCCACGCCGCCATCAGGTAATAGTTCAGCGCGGGGCGGCACACATGGCAGCCGTCCGGCGTCTTCCAGTTCAATGCCTGCATCAGCTCGGGGATGGTTTTCAGTTCGAGCTCGTTGATCGCCTGCTGCACGTCCTGGTGCGCGTGCTCGGTGCAGGCGCACAGCGCCTTCTTGCTCGGCTTGGCCGAATAATCGCCCAGCGTGTTCGCCAGCAACGCCTCGCACAGACCGGTGCACGATCCGCACGAGCTGGACGCCTTGGTATGCGCGCGCACCTCTTCCAGCGTGAACAGCTTCTTGTCGAGGATGGTCTTGACGATGGTGCCCTTGCTCACGCCGTTGCAGCCGCAGATCTCCGCCGAGTCCGCCATGGCCGCGACGTTCGACGCGCCGCCGCGGCCCGCGTCGCCGATATGCATCTGGCCGAACAGGATGTGCTCGCGCATCTCCGACACGTCGGTCTCGTCGCGCATCATCTGGAAATACCACGGGCCGTCCAGCGTGTCGCCGTACATCACCGCGCCGCGCAGCTTGTTGTCGCGCAGCACCAGCTTCTTGTACACGCCGCGCGCCGAATCCTGCAGCAGCAGCTCTTCGTCGCCCGGCTTGAGGTTGAAGTCGCCCGCCGAGAACAGGTCGATGCCGGTCACCTTGAGCTTGGTGGAAACCGCCGAGCCCTCGTAGCGCATGCGCCCGTATTCGGCCAGATGGTTCGCCGCCACCTTGGCCTGCTCGAACAGCGGCGCGACCAGCCCGTAGCATTGCCCGCGATGCTGCACGCATTCGCCCACCGCATAGATCTTCGGGTCGTAGGTCTGCATCGTGTCGTTCACCACGATGCCGCGCTCGCAGTGGATCATGGCCGACTTGGCCAACGCGATGTTGGGCCGTATGCCCGCCGCCATGATCACCAGGTCGGCGGGAATCTCTTCGCCGTCCTTGAAGCGCAGGCCGGTCACCTTGTCATCGTCTCCGAGTATCGCCTCGGTCTGGCGCGACAGATAGAATTTCAGCCCGCGTTTTTCCAGCTCGTTCTTCAGCAGGCCGCCGCCCACCTGGTCGAGCTGGCGCTCCATCGGCCAGTCGCACAGGTGCACCACCGACACTTCCATGCCCTGCAACGACAAACCGTTCGCCGCTTCCAGCCCGAGCAGCCCGCCGCCGATCACCACCGCGCGCTTGCCGGGTTTGGTTTTATCCTGGGCGACAGCCAGCATCTTCTCGACATCGTCTATGCTGCGATACGCCAGCACGCCGGGCAGGTCGATGCCGGGGATCGGCAGCATGATCGGGTTGGAACCGGTCGCGATCAGCAGCCGGTCATAGGGGATCGCCAGGTCGCCGTCGGCGATACACGACGCAATGCTTCGCGGTCGATCTTGGTGACCAGCTTGCCGGCATGCAGCGTGATGTTGTGTTCCTCGTACCAGCTCCAGTCGTTGAGCACGGTGTCCTGGAACTTCATCTCGCCGGACAGCACCGGCGACAGCAGGATGCGGTTGTAGTTGGGCTGCGGCTCGGCGCCGAACACCGTGATCTCGAATTCGTCCGGCGACATCTTGAGCAATTCCTCGATGGTGCGCATCCCGGCCATGCCGTTGCCGATCACCACCAGTCTGGTCTTTACGTTCGTCTTCATATCGTCCTCGCAATTAAAAAGGCGTCGTCCTGCACCACCTCATCTCAACCTGCTCCCCCGTGGGGGAGTTTCGATTGCCTCCTCTCCCGCGTGCGGGAGAGGATTGAGGAGAGGGTGCCGGAGCGACGCCTTTGTCGGTATTTATGTGTACTCTTCCACCCGCCGTTGGGTCAGAAGAGTTACTCAGTGTTAGCTTCGCAAGTCCTGTGCCACTACGTGTTTACTGGGTTTCCGCGTGGCACGGGCCCATCAATCGCATCTATTTGGTGCGCAACGGGGCGCTGTGGTATTAACTTTGGTGCGTGAGTGAAGGTTACAAACTGTCGAAAGCGGACGCGGAGAACGATAACCGCCACTACAAACATGCGGCCCGCCCAGATTGCTGTGTGGATGATTTCGTTGTTCATCATTTCTGTGTTCACGCTTCGAAGATCGGATTTTCTCGAGGAGATGCGAATCTCGGCCCCCGGTTTGATCGTCTCGAACAACTTCGCATGCCGCCCATTCACCGTGCACATCAAGTGGCTGTCATCGAGTTCATCCACCCAACGGTCGCCGCGTTTATACAAGTTGCACAGCAACTGCCCGAGCGTATAGCGCCCGGTGGGGATCATCATGCGCTCGGAAGTCATCATCAAAAATTCGCTGGTGCGGCCAACATACATGATCTCGACTTCGCGTCTGTTCGCGAGATAAGCGGAACGGGTCTGGAAATGCGCTGGACTCATCCGGCCAAGCAGATTGCTAATGCCGTTACCGACAAAGAAACTCAAGCGCCGCGCAACACCGCGCACACCAGTGATGAGCGCATCATTGGTCTCGACAAAGCCGGGGTAGCGGCCTGAACTGAATTCTTGCATGGGTCACCTCACGTTTATGTTGCGTACGTAAGATTTAGCAATAGCTATGCCATGCGCGCAGCTACGCAGAATCAGCTAGTTAGGATGGGACATCAACAAAGGAGAGGGTGTTCGCGGTGCATGCATGCAATATGGTGCATGTGATTGGTGCATTGTGTCATGTTATGAATAATCAGGAATGTCGGAAATATTCCGATGCTGACCCTTTTAATTTCATGCTGAACCCTTTAATTTAAAGGTGGGCTTACAATTGATACCAGTATTCCTCTAGTAAGTGACGAAACGAATGGATTCCCGTCCAACGGCTTTTGAGGCATTCAAGACACTTCGCAATCGACTGAGCAAATTGCCTGTCGGTGAGGTGGTTGGCGCATGCCTACGAACGCTAAACCACCCATCAGCGCAAAGCATGGAACGGATAATCTACTACCGCCCATGGGAAATCCTGCTCCTCCTCAAGTGGACCTTGCTCCATGGTGAGTGGAACGAAAGGTTAGCTCGCCCATTGCACGGGGAAGAGGAATTCAATCATCTGATCAATCTTACTGCCGAGGTAATCAACTCCGCTAGGCTCCCCTCTAATTACGACGCCCTGCCACTTTTTATGCGGAACATGGCATATCAGCAATTTTGGCTGCAAGAGGGGGTATCGAGCACCGGGTTGGCTCGTCAATCCTTCATTTTTGGTGGGTTGCCTGAGAATCATCGTTTCCGCAACGTTTTTCGAGAGAACTTGCGTTTGGATATTCCTGATTTTATTGATATGACCTTAATGCTGCTTCCAAAGATTCTTTCGGATGATCCGCCGGTATTAAGTCGTAATTGGTTTGCGTCGGTTCAATATTTTCAGACTGGTATGGTCGATTCTTTTCTTGACGCGCTTTCGCTGGACATTCAAGGAGCGCGCAATCTTGTCAAATCGAGGCCGACCAAAGACATTAATTGGGAATTGTTTGAACGTACTCCGTTTCAAAGTCACCCTCTACTTCGAGTGCAACCGATAAATGCACAGCTACAGTATGTGCCCCTGTCGAAAGCACTACTCTCTAAGACATTGGAACTCTTCGTTTACAGATTTCTGCGAGACCTCGATGCTGCTGAATTTATGAAGGCGTTTGGGCCACTGTTCGAGCGCTACGTGCTCCGCCTCCTTGACTACGCCGACATACGGTACCTGAATGAGGATCAGTTGATCTCCGCTTGCGCCGGCAGTAAAGTTGTCGACGCCCTTATTTTTGATGGTGCCGATAACATATTTTTAGATGCCAAAGGCATCGAGTTTCCAGAAATAGGGATGATTACGCATCTGAGCGACATCGTTCGTGATCGAGCGAAACCATCAATACTGAAGGCCATCGACCAAGCATATAGCACATTAACAGCGCTCCGGACCGTTAGCGCAGACACCGTACCCCTTGGTGTTGGCAAGAACTATCTGTTCGTTGTCACGATGCAAGACACCTTCCTAGGCAACGGCTCTGACTTTTTCAAAATGGTGGGAGAGGATGAGCTTACAAAAATCCAACAGCGTTACTCTGGAATGGCATTAATACCTGCCGACCACATGTACTTTGTTGCTATCCGAGATCTAGAAATATTGTGTAGCCTCGTTAAGCAAGGTGTTACAACTTTTGCACAGACATTAAATAAGGCGAGAGAAGATGATTCAGCACTTGGGACAAAGAAGTTTGTTTTTGTTCAGCATCTTTTCGAACATCCTGAGAAACTGGAATTGATCTCATTCTTGCAAGAGGAAATCGAACGCGTATATTCACGATGTGCGTCTGCTTTCATAAGCGGCAAAAATGTGGGCCTATAGCCATCTTTCGACGAGCTTCGCATCAGAGTCCACTTTAATTGAGGAATCGAGATTAACGGGGTCAGCATCGCATTTCAAAAAAACAATGTGATTGCTGACCCTTTAATTTCCGTGGGTGCAGTACCCGTGTGGTGACCAACTTGGCATGAAGCCGCGGTTCGGATATTGTATTGCCCCTCATGATTGCAGGCTGACTTTTCGTTGAAGTTCTTCAATTCGAATGGAGGTGCGTGATGATAATCGGTATGTCCTTCCCCACATTTACCCTGGTCGTGCAGTCGTTCCAAAAGATCCCGTTGCTGAACCCGTTGGCGGCGAGAAGGTCTTATCCTACGCGGACAGCCGCATAAACCCCGGAATGGGTTCTGCGGCTTTATCTGGCTGGGCTTCGTGCGGCGAGATGTCCCGCGCAGGCACCTTAAACCCGGAGTTCACTACTGATGGCTGAAGGACCAGCGCCATGACCGATACCGCCACACTGCCCGCGTTAACCTTGAGTTCGCGCAGCGACCAGCTGTTCCCGACGCTGACGCCGGCGCAGATCGCGCGCATCGCCGCGCGCGGCAAACGGCATCCGATCCGGCAAGGCGAGGTGCTGTTCGAAGCGGGTGCCGAGTTCACGCCGTTCTTCCTGGTCCTGGAAGGCAAAATAGAGATCGTCCGGCCATCCGGCGACACCGAGACGCTGGTCGCGGTGCACGGGCCGGGACAATTCAGCGGCGAGGTGCAGATGCTCTCGGGGCGGCGCGCGCTCAACCGGGGGCGCGCCAGCGTGTCGGGAGCGGTGATCGAACTGGACCGCGAGCGCCTGCTTGCGCTGGTGCAGACCGACAGCGAATTGAGCGAGATCATCATGCGCGCATTCATCCTGCGCCGCGTGGAACTGATCGCGCACGGATACGGCGACGTCGTGCTGATCGGGTCCAGCCATTGCGCCGGAACCCTGCGCGTCAAGGAGTTCCTGACGCGCAACGGCAATCCCTACACGTACGTAGACCTGGACCATGACAGCGACGTGCAGGTATTGCTGGACCGCTTCCATATCACCGCGGCCGACGTGCCGGTGCTGATCTGCCGCGGCGAGACGGTGCTGCGCAACCCGAGCAACCAGCAGATCGCCGATTGTCTGGGCTTCAACGCGGCGATAGACCAGACGCAGATGCGCGACGTGGTCATCGTCGGCGCCGGGCCCGCGGGGCTGGCGGCGGCCGTGTATGGCGCATCGGAAGGACTGGACGTGCTGGTGATCGAGTCCAGTGCGCCCGGCGGCCAGGCCGGTTCGAGTTCCAAGATCGAGAACTACCTCGGCTTTCCGACCGGCATCTCCGGCCAGGCACTGGCTGCCCGGGCGTTCAATCAGGCGCAGAAGTTCGGCACCCAGATCATGATCGCGAAAAGCGCCAAACAGCTGGCCTGCGAGCGCAAGCCCTACGCCGTCGAGATCGATGACGGCCAGCGCGTCACTGCGCGCAGCATCATCATCGCGACCGGCGCCGAATACCGAAAACCGCCGCTCGAAAACCTGTCGCGCTTCGAAGGCACCGGTGTTTACTACGGCGCGACCTACATGGAAGCGCAATTGTGCGCCGGTGAAGAGGTGATCGTGGTGGGCGGCGGCAACTCGGCCGGCCAGGCCGCCGTGTTCCTCGCGCAGAGCGCCCGTCGCGTGCACATGCTGGTGCGTTCGGGCGGACTGGCCGAAAGCATGTCGCGCTACCTGATCAGGCGCATCGAGGAAAATCCCGCGATCGAATTGCGCACGCGCACGCAGATCAACGCCCTGGAAGGCGACAACCATCTCGAGCGGGTAAGCTGGTGCGACCAGACCGGAAAAACCGAGACCCGCGACATCCGGCACGTGTTCTTCATGACCGGAGGCGTGCCCAACACCGGTTGGCTGGACGGCTGCGTGGTGCGCGACGCGAAAGGATTCATCAAGACCGGCACCGATCTTTCTGCGGATGAACTGGCTGCGGCACACTGGCCGCTGGCGCGTCCCCCGCACCTGCTCGAAACCAGCCTGCCCGGGGTGTTCGCGGTCGGCGACGTGCGCGCGGGCAGCATCAAGCGTGTCGCATCCGCCGTCGGCGAGGGCTCGATCACGATTTCATTCGTCCACCAGTCGCTTCACGAATAGAGGAACAGCCATGGCACCCAAATCCACCTGCGAACACATCACTGCGATCACGACCGTCAAGCACGAGCGGCGCCATGAATGCGAGGAGTGCGTGAAGACCGGCGACAGTTGGGTACATCTGCGCACCTGCCAGACCTGCGGCGTGACGCTGTGCTGCGACAACTCGCCCAACCGCCATGCCACCCGGCACGCGCAGGCGAGCGGGCATCCGGTGATCTCTTCGGCCGAACCCGGCGAACGCTGGCTGTATTGTTATCCGGACGATGCTTACGCGAATTATTAGCGATTAACGATTAAAGGATCGCATCAAGTATTTCGTTTCACCGTTGACAAACGACCCTATCATTGCTGGATCTGGCAATTATCTACCATCACGACTTGATTGGTAATTTCTTCAATTTTGCACAGAAATACTGATTCCTTGTCTTTGTCCAGATAGAGCTTCTTATCGATTCCGGATATCGGTATTGACGCAAAAACAGAATCAAGCCTGAATGAAATGCCGCTCAATTGCACCATGGTTATCTCCGGTTTGCCTGTGAGAAGAATTTTTTTTCCGATATACAGAGTTTTAGCCTGCTTCATTGCTTCAACATCGTCGCTGATCGATGCACGCCAGGCTACGAGTTCTTTTGGTGTCTTGGTGATAAGCTGGCTATTCAGAGTGCCATCAGGCAGGGTCTTGGGCTTGTGCGGAAACAGTATTAGCACGCCAGAGATGGCGCATATAAGAAATATGGAGACGATTAGTGGTTGATCATTCCAGTACCGCCAGAGGAAGGTCGAAGGACGATGAGCTTTGGTTGGAGCGGTCTTTTCAGACTCATGCTTATGTGGAGGTGGAGTAGTCATATTTTCTTCTTAAGTAGATGGCGAGCTTCATCTCCAAGCATCTGTATCGCGTCAGTAAGCATCATTTCGCCACTTCTGTTGATTCCGTGCTGCACGATGTGCTGCGGGACATTATGGCTGAAAAATAATTGAGATGCCGATCAATATAATCGCTTCATCAAACGATTAATGGGTCAGTATCGCAATACTTTCCCAATTGCATAGAATTTCTAAGGGACGGAGTCCAATTCTTTGCATCCTTCATACACTTCAAATCCGGCCGCGTATTTCTTGGCATCTTTGCCATCCCACACCGTGCCATCCATCAATGTTGAACTGCGCATCGCGTCAGCGGGCACGGCCACGTTGAGCTGCGCTGCAGCCTGGCTATACAGTTCGATGCGGTTGATCTGTTTGGCGACGGCGAGATAGTCCGGGTCTTCCTTGAGCAGTCCCCAGCGCCTGAACTGGGTGAGGAACCACATGCCGTCCGAGAGATAGGGGAACGGCACTTTGCCGTCGTTGAAGAACTTCATGTGGTTTGCGTCATGCCATGTCTTGCCCAGGCCGTCTTCATAGTTGCCCAGGAAACGCCCCGCGATGACTTCGACGGGCGCATCGACGTAATCGGGGCTGGCGATGAGTTCCGCGACCTTGGCGCGGTTGGCCAGTGTGTCGATGAACTTCGCCGCATCGAGCATGGCCATCACGAGTGCGCGCGCGGTGTTGGGATGTTGCTCGACGAATTCGGCGGTGGCGCCCAATACTTTTTCGGGATGGTCGGGCCAGATGTCCTGCGACGAGGCCACCGAGAAGCTGACCTTGTCGTAGATGCCGCGCGCATTCCACGGCTCGCCCACGCAGAAACCATCCATGCTGCCGAGCCGCGCATTCATCACCATCTGCGCGGGCGGCACGGTGATGGTCTTGATGTCGGTGATCGGGTCGATGCCGTAACTGGCCAGCCAGTAATACAGCCACATCGCATGGGTGCCGGTCGGGAAGGTATGCGCGAAGATGTATTCCCTGTCGCGCGACTTGATCAGCTTGGCCAGCGACGCGCCGTCGGTGACGCCCTTGTCCTTGAGCTGGCTGGCGAGCGAGATGCCCTGGCCGTTGTTGTTGATGGTCATCAGCACGGCCATGTCTTTCTTGAGCCCGCCGATGCCGAGGTGCACGCCGTACACCAGACCATAGAGCGCCTGCGCGGCATGCAGCTCGCCGCTGACGACCTTGTCGCGCACCGCCGCCCACGAGGGCTGCTTGCAGGGGATGATCTTGATGCCGTATTTCTCGTCGAACTTCATCAACGAGGCGATCACCACCGATGCGCAATCGGTCAGCGGGATGAAGCCGACCTTGACCTCCTTGAGTTCGGGCGCATCGCTGCCAGATAAGAAATGACCGGCTGCATTGGGTTTTTCGGGTTGTGCCATTTCGATGTGCTCCTGTGTTATTTCGCCAATGATGGTCTTATGTAGTGTGTGATTGCGGCGCTGTTATTTGGCCAGCAGCTTGTAGAGCAACGCCAGGTTGGCCAGCAGGGAAATGATCGCGATCCATCGCCACACCAGCAGCGGGTCGCGCCCCAGCAGCGGCGTGGGGGGCGGCGGCAGGATGGGCCGGCGTTCGCCGACTTCCAGTTCGTGCAGCATCTCCTCGGCGGTCTCGAAGCGCAGCACGGGGTCGTGCGCGACGGCCTTGAGCACGATGTTCTCCAGCCATTGCGGGATGTCGGGGCGATAGCGCGTCGGCGGCACCGGGTCGCCGAAGCGCGGACGCTGGAACGGTTCCACTTCGCCATAGGGATAGCGCCGCGTCAGCAGGTGATAGAGCGTGACGCCGGCGGCGTAGAGGTCGCTCTTGGTGTTGGCGGCTTCACCGGCAAACAATTCCGGGGCCATGAAGCTGGGCGTGCCGGGATTGCCGGTGGTCTGCGCACCGGTCACCGCGCTGGTGGCGACGCCGAGATCGAGGATGCGCAGCTTGCCGTCGTCGCCCTGGTGCAGGTTGGCCGGCTTGATGTCGCGGTGCACGATGTTCAGGCGGTGCAATGCGCCCAGGCCTTTCGCCAGGCGCAGGCCGATGCCGGCGACTTCGGCGACGCTGAAGTGCTGGCCGCTGTCGAGCTTTTGTTGCAGCGTGGCGCCGGGATGCCAGCTCATCACGTAATACAGACAACTGCGCCGCTCTGCCGGGACGGGCAGCACTTGCGGAAAATAATGCGCGACCACGCGCTTGCCGAGCCACTCTTCATTGAGCAGCCCGTTGTAGCTTTCGACGTCGTTGACGAGCAGCGGTTGCAGGGTCTTGAGCACGCACACCTGGCCGTTGAGCAGATTCTTGACGCGGTAGATCAGGCTGGCGCGCGATTCGTACAGCAGCTCGATCACTTCGAAATCGTCGAGCTGTTCGCCGGGCTTGAGGCGCGGCGGCAAGCCGAGGCGCCTGGCTTCTTCCAGCAGGTCGGCGAGATTTTCTTCGCCGGGCTGCTCGATGCGCACCACCAGCGCGGTGGCGTTGTCCTGGCTGCCTTCGGCCAGTGCGCGCTTGACCAGGTTCGTCCGCGGCGAGTTGCGGGGTTTGATAGAGCAGAATGGTCTCGTGTATGCCTTTTTGCCCGAGACGTTCCCACACGCCGTCGCTCATCAGCGCGAACACGTCGCCGGCCTGCAGTTCGCCCTCGGCATAATCCACCAGCAGTTGCTGGTCGAGGCCGATGGCGCGCTTGAGCACATGGCGCATGTCCGGGCGATCCCACACATGATCGGTGGTGAGCTGTTTCATCTCGCCATTGCGCAGGCGGTAGATGCGCGTGTCGCCGACATGCGCCAGCGTGTAATGCCTGCCGCGCAGCACCAGCAGCGACAGCGTGGTGGCCATGCCGGACATCGCATGATGGCTGCTCGCCTGCGAGATCACCCAGCGGTTGAGCGCCGCCAGCACCTTGTCCAGCGCGGTGGCAACCCCGAGCGTTTCCGGCGTCGCATAGTAATCGGACAGCACGCCGCGCACGGTCATCTCCGCGGCTTCGCGCCCGCCGGCATTGCCGCCGACGCCATCCGCCACCGCGAGCAGCACGCCCTTGGTGGCGAGCTGCTCGCCGGTGGGCGTGGTCACGCCGAAGAAATCCTCGTTGCGCTCGCGCAGTCCGGTTTCGCTGGCTTGGCCGAGGGTGATCTTGAGTGACATATGTTCAATCTAAACCAAATTAACCATCATGCTGCAATACTCCCCTCTCACGCTTGCGGGGAGAGCACAGCGAGGGGGCGGAGCCGGCCGGGGGAGAGGGTACGCGAAAAAGATTTCATCATTGCCTCGCCCTCTCCCTAACCCTGATGTAACTACTAGCCATTTGACTAGGCTGCCCAATAACGTCAGCCAAGTCACTGGTTATCTCCCACAAGTGGGCGAGGGGACGTTATGGTTAATAGATTACCTGTGGCTGATTCACAACGTGCAATTCTCATACCTTCGCCAAAGTCAGCGCAGATGAACCCCATGTGGTGCGCCAGCGGGTCTTGACACCCAGCAGGCCAAGCAATGCGAGTATCGCGAGGCCGGCAAAGAGCAGGAAGCCGATCTGATAGTTTCCGGTCAGTTGCTTGGCATAACCCAGGCTCGAAGCCAGATAGAAGCCGCCCACGCCGCCCGCCATGCCGACCAGGCCGGTCATCACGCCGATCTCCTTGCGGAAGCGTTGCGGCACCAACTGGAACACGGCGCCGTTGCCCATGCCGAGTGCGAGCATCGCGCCGACGAACACCACCAATGCCATCCATGCCTGCGGCAAGCCCACGCTCACGAGAGCCAGGAACGACGCGGCCAGCAGATACATCACGGACAGCGAACGGATGCCGCCGACACGGTCTGCCACCATGCCGCCGATCGGGCGCACCATCGAGCCGGCGAACACGCAGGCTGCGGTGAAGTAGCCGGCGATCACCGGGCTCAGCCCGTACTGCGAATTGAAATAGATCGTCAGCGAGGCCGCCAGTCCGACGAAGCCGCCGAAGGTCACGCTGTAGAAGAACATGAACCACCAGGCGTCCTTGTCTTTCAGGATCTTCAAGTAATCAGCCAGCGATTTTGCCGGCGGACATTCCGGGCTGTCCTTGGCCAGCAACCAGTAAACGATGCACACGATCACCAAAGGGATCACGGCCAGTCCCAGCACATTCTGCCAACCGTAATAGGATGCCAGCAACGGCGCGAACAACGCGGCCAGCACGGTGCCCGAGTTGCCGGCCCCGGCGATGCCGAGCGCGGTGCCCTGATGTTCCGGCGGATACCAGCGCGATGCCAGCGGCAGCGCCACCGCGAACGAAGCGCCCGCCATGCCCAGAAACACGCCCAACACCAGCACTTGCTCGAAACTATGGATGCCCAGCCCCCACGAAAATGCCAGTGCCGCGATCACGATCACCTGGCCGATCATGCCAGCCAGCTTGGGTTTATAGTGGTCGACCATTACGCCCATGACGATGCGCAGCAGCGCGCCGGACAATACCGGCGTCGCCACCATCAAACCCTTTTGCGCCGGGCTGAGCCCGAGGTCGTTGGCGATCTGCACGCCGAGCGGACCGAGTATCACCCACACCATGAAACTCAGATCGAAATACAAGAATGCCGCGAACAACGTCGGCCTGTGTCCCGCCTGCCAGAATCCTGATGAAACTTTTCCTGATGCCATTTTGATTTCTCCTTTAGATTAGTTTGCTGCCAAACCAACAACTCAAAATAAAAAAGGCGTCCGGCTGCGCGTATACGCAGCGGGACGCCTTTGTCCTTTCAAACTTGATGCCGGATCGCCATTGATCCGGTTACTGCAAACTGCTTCGCAAGTCCTGTGCCAAAATTCCGACGACGGCTGAAATGTCCGGACAGCCAAGGGTTTTGGCGATTATTGCGGTTTGTGAATCCGGGAGATCAAGCGCGTTGCCTGCAACGCTTTGGTGCATTTCCCGGCGAGCGTGCACCCGGATGCAACATTCAGGAACTCAGTTCCTTGGCCATGATGATGGCCTCGGCGATCTCGGAAAGTCGTTTGCCCTTGCTCATCGCCATGCTGCGCATGCGCTTGTAGGCGTCCGGTTCGCTGTAGCCGTGATCCGCCATCAGGATGCCTTTGGCGCGATCCACCAGCTTGCGCTCGGACAAGCTGGTTCTTCGCTTCCTTCAATTCGTCGCGCAGCTTCTTGTGCTCGGCAAAACGGGCGGCGGCCACATGGATGATGCCGCTCAGGTCCTCGCCTTGCACGGTATGCGCCACATAGGCGCTGACACCGGCGCGCATCGCCTCTTCGATGCTGCGCTGGTCATTCTGCGCACCCAGCACCACCACCGGTTTTTCCAGCGTGGTGGACATCAGGCTGATCTGTTCCAGCGTGTCTCGACCGGGCGCATTGGCATCCACGATGATCACATCGGCCGATGCCGCCTGGATAGCTTGCTCGTCCACCTGCTCCCAGGCCAGCGGCCCGGCGACATCGAACCCGGCCAGCTCCAGGCTGGCCTTCAACCATGCGGCGCGATCTCTTACATCATCAATGATCAGGATTCTTTTCAAATTGGCCCCTCGGATATTTACCGAGGAGCAATAAGCAAGCCAAGTCCAAATCACCGGCAATTTGCAGGTATGGTTTTGAATGGCACCGAGCTAGTGCACAAATGCAGTGCACGGTGTATCGCGAGGGTGGCACAACCAATTGATGCGGCGCACCGCGCATATATCCGCAATCAATTCAGGCCATGATCAAATAGGCAGTGATACGGACGGCGGCCTGTTACTACGAGCAATATTGGCGGAGAGGGTGGGATTGCTCATCTTTCGCGTTGCCTCCGCGAAAGACTCGTCCCTCGCTGCGCTCGTGACCGCCGGTGGGCGTCCTGCGCGAGCAGTGCTCGCTGGTCGAACCCAAGTGGTTTCGTCCACACACCCCCATCAAATTAAAAAAGGCACCCATGCGGGTGCCATTTTAATTTGGCGGAGAGGGTGGGATTCGAACCCACGGTAGCGTAGACGCTACGCCTGATTTCGAGTCAGGTACATTCGACCACTCTGCCACCTCTCCGAATGAGACTCCAACAGCGGCGCGCATTCTACCAGCAACCTCCGATTTCGTGCAGAATGTTCACATGCGGAACCCGAACCGATGTGCGCAAATCATGCTTGTCAGCTCATGCCTGTTGCTGGCTGCCTGCGATCAACAGGTTCCATCCTGGAAATCCGGAACGTTGGTTGTGATTGTCCCGGAAGCCGCGCTTTGGCCGGAGTCGGAATTTCAGCGCGAGCTGGCAAAATTGTTCGCCGCACAATTGCACGCCACGCTCGAACTGGTGCCGTTGCCGCAGGGTGAAATCCCCGACGCGTTGCGCAATCATCTGGCACATCTTGCTGCCGCACCGCTGCGCAGGGAGAACAATCCCGCCGCGCTGCAATTCGGTCCGAGCTACCAGAGTGTGCGCGAGCTGGTGGTATGCAATAACGACACACCGCGCTTGAAGAGTCTTGCCGACCTGAAAGGCAGGAGATTGATGGTGGCGGCAGGATCGGCCCACGAGGTGGCATTGCGCGAGGCGCAGAGGAATTTTCCGCCGTTGAAATGGCAGGCGGATCACGATCTCACCACGCAAGACCTGCTGGCGGAAGTCGGCGACAGCAATATGGATTGCGTGGCCGCCAATGAACTTCAGTTTGCCGATGCGCGCAATTACCACCCCAATCTGGTCGCCGAATTTGATATCGTGCAGCCGTCACAGCTCGCATGGGCATTCCCCGGCAATGTCGATTCAGAGCTGCTCAATCAAGTGCAGATCTTTTTCGCCAACATACAACAGGACGGCACGCTGCACCGCTTGCTGGACCGCTACTACGGTCACAGCGACCGGCTGGACAAGACGGATGCAGCCGGCTTTATCGCCAGGACCAATGCTGTGCTGCCGCGTTATCGCCGCATTTTCGAAGAAGCCGCCGCGCTTACCGATATTGACTGGCGCCTGCTTGCGGCGCTTTCTTACCAGGAATCGCAGTGGGATCCGCTGGCCGCTTCACAGACCAATGTGCGCGGCATGATGATGCTGACCGGCGATACCGCCGACCAGTTGGGCGTGAGCAACCGCCTGGATGCGCGTGAAAGCATACTCGCCGGCGCAAAATATCTGCGGCTGCTCAAGGATAAGATGCCGCGACGCATCAAGGATCCCGATCGCACCTGGCTGGCACTGGCCGCCTATAACCAGGGATACAGCCATCTGGAAGATGCGCGCATCCTGACCAAGCGCCACCGGATGAACCCGGACAGCTGGGCGGACGTGAAGAAATGGATGCCGCTGCTGAACCGGCCGAAATACTACAAAAAGCTGAAGCACGGTTATGCGCGCGGCGGCGAGGCGGTTATTCTGGTGGAGAGCGTTCGCAGCTACTATGACATGCTCAAGCGGCTCGAACCCGGTCAAATTGAAACCGCCCCGTCCGGGGAAACTTCATATCAACTGGTGCCTTCACTCCCGTTACAGCGCTTGTTGCCCTAAGGCGTGAGTCTTTCCATCCCGCCCATGTAGGGGCGCAATACTTCGGGTAACACCACGCTGCCATCGGACTGCTGATAGTTTTCCAGCACCGCCACGAGGGTGCGGCCGACCGCCAGACCTGAACCGTTCAGCGTATGCAGCAATTCCGGCTTGCCCTGCGCATTGCGGAAGCGCGCCTGCATGCGCCGCGCCTGGAATGCTTCGAAGTTGCTGCACGAGGAAATCTCGCGGTAGGTGTTTTGCGCCGGCAGCCAGACCTCGATGTCGTAAGTCAGCGCGGCGGAAAAGCCCATGTCGCCGGTGCACAGTTTCACCACACGATAGGGCAAGCCCAGTTTTTTCAATATCGTCTCGGCATGGCCGAGCAACTCTTCCAGACCTTCGTAGGATCTTTCCGGATGCACGATCTGCACCAGTTCCACCTTGTCGAACTGGTGCTGGCGTATCATGCCGCGCGTGTCCTTGCCGTAGGAACCGGCCTCGCTGCGGAAACACGGCGTGTGCGCGACGAACTTCATCGGCAGCTTATCCAGCGGCACGATCTCGTCGCGCACGATGTTGGTGACAGGAACTTCGGCGGTGGGGATAAGGTAGAAATTCTTCTCGAACTCTTCGCCTCCATCCTGATTGACCATCCTGCGCGGAATACGGAACAGGTCTTCTTCGAACTTGGGCAACTGCCCGGTGCCGCGCATCGAATCCGCGTTCACCATATACGGCACATAGGTCTCGGTGTAGCCGTGCTGATCGGTATGCGTGTCCAGCATGAACTGCGCGAGCGCGCGATGCAGCCGTGCCAGCGGTCCTTTCAGCAGCGAGAAGCGCGCGCCGGAAATCTTTGCTGCGGTGTCGAAATCCAGCCCCAGCTTTTCGCCCAGATCGACGTGATCCTTCACCGCAAAGTCGAACTTGGGGATGTTGCCGACCTTGCGCACTTCGAGATTGTCCGTTTCGGACTTCCCTACCGGCACGCTGTTGTGCGGCATGTTGGGGATCACTTCCAGCAATTGCTGCAATGCAATCTGCACTTCACCCAGTTGCGCTTCTGCCTGCTTGAGCTCATCGCCCAAGTCGGCCACCTCGGCCATGATCGCGGATGCATCCTCGCCTTTGGACTTGGCCTGCCCGATCAGTTTGGATGAACTGTTGCGCTTGGCCTGCAATTCCTGCGTGCGCGTCTGGATAGTCTTGCGCTCAGTTTCAAGTTGCGTAAATTTTTGCTGTATCCAGCACAAAACCGCGCGTCGCCAAACGTACCGCTACCGCATCCAAATCGTTACGCAATAGTTGTATATCTAACATGGGAACCTTAAATTCAAACCAATTTAGCCATAGAGAACACAGAGGTCACAGAGAAATTCGCATCCCATACTTAACAACTCCAAGAAACCACATACAAACACATTTTCTACAAATCCAAATAATCTTCCCATTCAGCACAAGTTCTCACCACACATCTCTGTGTGCTCTGTGTTCTCTGGTATAACTCCTAGCCAATCGACTAAGCTGGCAAAATACTCCAGCAAAGTCGCTGGTTATGTGGCTATTTATTTTTTGCTTTTGCATCAAGCTCGCGCAAATGTGCCAATTTCTCGGCGATCTTCGCTTCCAGCCCGTGATCGGTCGGCTGATAAAAACTCACCGCCGGCATGTCATCGGGAAAATAACTCTCGCCCGCCGCATAGCCTTCTTCCTCGTTGTGCGCATAGCGGTAACCCTTGCCGTAGTCGAGCTGCTTCATCAATTTGGTCGGCGCATTGCGCAGATGCAGCGGCACTTCGCGCGAACCATCCTGGGCAACAAATGCGCGCGCGGCATTATACGCGACATACCCGGCATTCGATTTCGGCGCACAGGCCAGATACAGGATAGCCTGCGCCAGCGCCAGCTCGCCTTCCGGCGAGCCGAGGCGCTCGTAAGTCAGCGCGGCATCCTGCGTCAGTTGTATCGCGCGCGGATCGGCCAGGCCGATGTCTTCCCACGCCATGCGCACGATGCGCCGCGCCAGATAGAGCGGATCGGCGCCGCCGTCCAGCATGCGCACCAGCCAGTACAGCGCGGCATCCGGATTGGAGCCGCGCACCGACTTGTGCAGTGCGGAGATCTGGTCGTAGAACGCCTCGCCGCCCTTGTCGAAACGGCGCAGGTTCTGCGCCAGCGTGTTGTCGAGAAATGCGCTGTCTATCCTGTTCACAGTTTTGGTCTGTGCAGCGGTATGCACTTGTTCCAGCGCATTGAGCAACCTGCGCGCATCGCCGTCGGCATAGCCGATGATGCGCTCTTGCGCGGCCTCGTCGAACTCCAGTTCGGGCATTGCAACCTGACGCGCGCGCTCGAACAACTGTTGCAGTTCCTCTGCTGACAGCGCATGCAGCACATACACCTGCGCGCGCGACAGCAGCGCATTGTTCACTTCGAACGACGGATTCTCGGTGGTCGCGCCGATGAAGGTCACCAGACCCTGTTCGACGAAAGGCAGGAACGCATCCTGCTGCGACTTGTTGAAGCGATGCACTTCGTCCACGAACAGGATGGTGTGGCGGCCGTGCTGTTGCAGCATCAGTTGCGCCTGCGCGATCGCTTCGCGGATGTCTTTCACGCCCGACAGCACCGCCGACAACGGCACGAATTCGGCATCGAAGGCCGAGGCCATCAATCGCGCCAGCGTGGTCTTGCCGACGCCGGGCGGCCCCCACAGGATCATCGAATGCAGCTTGCCGGACTGGAACGCCAGGCTTAGCGGCCTGCCTTCGCCCAGCAGATGGGATTGCCCGATCACTTCATCGATGTGCTGGGGGCGCAGGCGTTCCGCCAGCGGCGCGGCAGCGGCTTTTTCGGCGAACAGATCGCGCGTATCGGCGTCATGCCCTGACCCGTTCTCGCGCGGCAAGGGCTGCTTCGGCAATCGCTTCGATCCTGTCCACGATATTTTCCTGCTGTTCGTTCTGGTCGAAATCACCGTATCTTTTCGCAAATTGCCGCGCCTGTTCACGATAGCCCGGCACATCCAGCATCATGCGTATCAAGGCCGTGTATTCCGGAGGCGGCACATCGGGATTCACCGCGATGCCCGCACCCGTCGCCGCGACACGCATCGCCAGCAGGAAGCGCTCAAGCTGGGTCGGCAACAGCAGCAGCGGCACACCCGCCATCAGCATGGCTGCCGTCATCCCGTGTCCTGCATAACCGATGAAAAGGTCGCACTCCGCCAGAAGCCTGTCCAGCCGGTACGGGTTGGCCGAAATGATGGTACGCGGATTTTCGTATTTCCTCCGCATGTCATCCGAGATTCCCGGCGCGCAAACGATGGCGCGCATGCCAAGCGCGGAGGCCGCTTCCAGCACGCCGCCAAAGTCGCGCTGATGCGGCTCCAGATAGATGAACACGCGCTTGCCTTCGCCGTCCGGCCACGAGACTTCCTGTCCCGAATTGGTATTCCAGCTTGCGCCCCAATATTTGACCGGTTCGCGCTGCGTGTAATGGTCCAGTTCGGCAAAGGTGCATAGGAAGTTTTCTTCGGTCCCGAACAATTCGCTGACACTCGCCAGCGGGCTGGCCTTGTAAGCGGCCAGCACCGAATTCATGGCAGCCAGCACCCGCGCGTCGGAATCCTCCAGACGCTGCTGCGGCACATTCAGCCACGCGCGCATATTGGGCATCGGGTTCTGGCGCGGCGGGCAATAGAATCCGGAACCCAGCGTCGTTGCCGGCAGGCCCATGCTGCGCGCCGCGAGCAGTGCCGTGGGAGAGTGATCCGCGACGATCGCGTCGCTGCCATGCAGCGCAAACAATGACCGCCATGCGCCGACCAACCCCGCCAGTCCATCCGCGTTGAAATATCCGTAGCGCATCAGGATCTCCGAATAGTTCAGCGGCGGATCCGGCAAACCGGTCAATTGCGGCAGCCAAACCGGCGCCTGGAACAGCGGAATCTTTTCCGCGATGATGCTGCCGGCGTTGTGCAGTTCGCGCAACGCCAGCATCACTTCATTCCCGCGCTTCCTGAGTCTCGATGCAACTGGCAACAATGCGGAAATGTGTCCGTATGAAGTGCCGAGCTCCCACACCAATGCGATACGGCTCATTCTGAATTTCCCGGCAGACCGATAGATGCCGTTATATTACAGGGTGTTGAAAAACGCCGCGAGTATGTGATGGTCCTGCATCAGCAACCGCAATCGGCTGGATTCACCCTGACCGGTGAATTGTCGATCGAAGCAATTCTTAACTGCCTGTTATTCGCTCAGCACATCCGCGCCCTTGGGCGGCGTGAAGCGGAATTGCTGTTCCGGTATCTTCGGGTTGCGCTTCATATGGGTAAAACGCAGCACCGTCTTGTGCCCGAACATGTCGTTCAATTCCATCGTGACCAGCTCGGATTGCGGGTTGAATCCCATGAGTATCTTCTCGAAGCTGCTGTCCTTTCCCTTCGGAGTGGCTTGCAACCACTCCAGCCCGTCCCTGCTGCCATTTTCCGCCAGATCGAATCCGCGCTCTATCTCATTGCTGCCGGAAAGCAAGGCAGCGGGACTGCTGCCCAATGCCGCATCCAGTTTCTTTACCGTCACCTGGTTCAGGTCCACGTCGTACAGCCAGAATTTGCTGCCGTCCCCGACGATCAGTTGCTCGTAGGGCTTCTGGTAAGTCCAGCGGAATTTTCCGGGACGCTGGAACTGCATGATGCCGGAGGCTCCCTGAATACGCTTGCCGTTCTGGTCCAGGACATCCTGAGTGAAATCCGCCTGCGCGGAATGTGTCGCAGCGATGAAGGATTTCAGTTTTTCAACGGCTCCGGCGTGGGCAGTAAATGGCAAAACGGACAGCATCAAAACGGCAAAGATATATTTCATCATTCTCCTTACGGGGCCGGGAACCGGAAGGGAACCAAGCAAGGGTTTTGCCCGATCAAAATTCCCCGGGCACTGGAACCCGTTCCTCAGCGCGGCCTCGCCGGCGCTATGATTTCGCGATTTCCGTTGCTTTGCATCGGCGTGACGATCCCTGCGGCTTCCATTTGTTCGACCAGTCGCGCGGCGCGGTTGTAGCCGATACGCAAATGCCGCTGCACCAGCGATATCGAAGCGCGGCGATTCTTCAGGACGATCTCCACTGCCTGGTCGTACAGCGGGTCGGCTTCCGCGTCCAGACTATCGCCCCCCGCGCCGCCTTCATCCGAAGATTCCTCCAGAGAATCCAGGTCGATGATGTATTGCGGCTCGCCTTGCGCCTTGAGATATTCGGTAACACGGTGCACTTCCTGGTCGGACACGAACGCGCCGTGCACGCGTTGCGGATAACCGCTGCCCGGCGGCAGATACAGCATGTCTCCCTGACCCAGCAACGCTTCGGCGCCCATCTGGTCGAGGATGGTGCGCGAATCGACCTTGCTCGACACCTGGAACGCCACGCGTGTCGGCACATTGGCCTTGATCAATCCGGTGATCACGTCCACCGAAGGGCGCTGTGTCGCCAGCACCAGATGGATGCCCGAGGCGCGCGCCTTCTGCGCCAGACGCGCGATCAGCTCTTCGACCTTCTTGCCCACCACCATCATCAGGTCGGCGAGTTCGTCGATGAACACCACGATCAGCGGCAACTCTTCGAGCGGCTCGGGATTTTCCGGTGTCAGCGTGAACGGGTTGGTGAGCGGCTCGCCCGCCTTGATGGCATCGTGCACTTTCTGGTTGTAGCCGGCGATGTTGCGCACGCCGAGCGTGGACATCAGGCGGTAGCGCCTGTCCATTTCCTGCACGCACCAGTTCAGGGCCGAAGCGGCCTGGCGCATGTCCGTCACGACCGGCGCGAGCAGATGCGGGATGCCTTCATACATCGACAATTCGAGCATCTTCGGATCGATCAGCAACAGGCGCACATGCTGCGGCGTCACCTTGTACAGCAGGCTCAGGATCATCGCGTTGATCGCCACCGATTTGCCCGAACCGGTGGTGCCCGCCACCAGCACATGCGGCATCTTGGCCAGATCGGCGACTACCGGTTTGCCGGAAATATCCTTGCCCATCGCGATGGTCAGCGCCGAGTTCATTTCGGCATACACCTGCGAGTTGAGTATCTCGGACAGATGCACCATCTGGCGTCTCGGATTGGGCAACTCCAAAGCCATGTATGCCTTGCCGGGGATCGTTTCGACCAGGCGTATGCTCACCACCGACAATGCGCGCGCCAGATCCTTCACCAGATTGGTGATCTGGCTGCCCTTCACGCCGATGGCCGGCTCGATCTCATAGCGCGTGATCACCGGGCCGGGATAAGCCGCCACCACTCTCACATCCACGCCAAAATCGTTCAATTTGCGCTCGATCAGGCGTGAAGTATATTCCAGCGTGTCTGTGGACACGACTTCGACCTGTTGTGTGGCTTGATCCAGCAGATGCAGCGGCGGCAGCGGAGAATCCCGCATGTCTGAGAACAGCGAAACCTGCTTTTCTTTCACCGCCCGCGCCGACTTGGTCACTTCCATCAGCGGCATTTCAATGTGTATGGCGTGGTGCTCCTCAAAGCGCTTCTTTTCTTCCACGACAGCGACTCGCTCATTGGTCGCCAGCATCCCGATGCGCCTGTCCTGGCGTGTCTGCCAGGCCAGACGTATCCACAGGAATGTGGATTCGATCAGTTCACCCAGCTTGTCCACGAAACGCAGCCAGGACAATCCGCTGAACACGCTGAAACCGGCAGCGATCAGTGTCAGCAGCAACAGCGTCGCGCCGGTAAAGCCAAACACGCGTGCCAGCGATTCCCCCAGCACCGCGCCCAGCATCCCGCCGGGCGCCAGCGGCAGCGGTACTTTCAGGGTATACAGGCGGATCGCTTCGAGCGCGCTGCTGGCCAGCAACAGTGCCGCAAAACCTGCGATCGAGACCAGCCACGAGCGCTTGCTGAAGATGCTGTTGATGCGAAGATTATGGTAGCCCGCCCACACGCGCTGCAGCATGAACAGCACGCACCACCAGGCAGAGAAACCGAACAGGTAGAACAGCAGATCGGCGAGGTACGCCCCGAGCACGCCGCCGGGGTTGGTGGTCGGCACGCCTCTGACACTGTGCGACCAGGCCGGGTCGGCAGGATTATAGCCATACAGCGCGACAGTCAAATATATCGCGCAGCCCACCAGCAATATCCAGCGCGATTCGCGCAACAACAGCAGCAGCCTGTTGGACAGAAAATCGCCGCTTGCTTCAGCCATGAAATGCACCGATCAAGGCCGTCTGTCCGGAGACATTCGCGTACCCGGCGATCCGTTTATCGCACCCCTGCCCGCAGATCGGCAAATACTCGCCTGCCAACAGAATTATCATGACGTCGTACCCCGCACCCATTGATAGTGATTACACTTTCCCATGATACCGCAGCAGGTCATTGCGTGCTTGCCAACAGTTGCCGGATATCCTCCGCCATCCAGTCGGCAGGCTCCCTGTCGCCGGCCATCAGGCGCAGCTTGCCCCGGGTATCGACCAGATAGGTGAACGTCGAATGATCCATGTAATAACCGTGTTTGGCCGGAACCTTCTGGTAGATGACCCTGAAGTTCTTTGCCGCATCCGCGGTTTCCCGGGCGTCGCCCGACAGACCCAGGAATGCCGGATTGAAAGCCGGCACGAATTGCGCCAATATCTTGCGAGTGTCCCTTTCCGGGTCGATCGTGATAAACAAGACCTGCACCCGGTCTGCATCCTTGCCCAACAGACGCAGGGTTTGCGACATCTTCGCCAGGGTGGTGGGGCAGACATCCGGACAATGGGTGTAGCCGAAGAATATCGCGACGATCTTGCCCTTGAAATCGCCCAGGCTGCGCGGCTTGCCGTTGTGATCGGTCAAATGGAAATCGGCCTGCAAGTATTTCCCGGTCACATCGCCCGCATGAAAGTGGACGGGCGGAGCGGATTTTTGGCAAGCGGCGAGCAAACCGATCAGCAGCAGAACCGCTAACCGGTACATCATTTTCGTATAGAGCATCGTTCACCCTTCCATAAGACAAAGCCCGCAGGGCGGATTATTGCAAGTATAACAAGCATTGCAATCATGGCCCCGGGCGTTCCAGCCTGAGGTACCCGGCTGCAACGCGCGCATCGGCGCGCGGCAAATACGGCACCACACCCAACAGCGGCGCGCCGATCCGCTGTTGCAGCGCGGCGACGTTTTCCTCGACCGAAGCCATGCCTGCATCGATCACATTCGCCACCCAGCCCGACAGGATCAAACCCCGTGCGGCGATCGCCTCCACCGTAAGCAATGCATGATTCAAGCATCCAAGACGCATGCCCGCCACCAGGATGACAGGCAGGCCCAATTCCGCAACCAGATCGGCGCCATCCTGCTGCTCGTTGAGCGGCACGAGCAGGCCGCCCGCGCCCTCAACGATCACCACGTCCGCCAGCGCGGCCAATTTTTTGTATGATTCTGCGATGCGTTCGATTTGAATCACGACCCCGTCATGCCGGGCGGCGATGTGCGGCGCGATCGCCGGAGTCAAACAATACGGATTGATCAGGTCATAGCTCACCGCAACGTTGCATTCGGCAAGCAACTGCCGTGCATCTTCGTTCTGTCCTTCAGCATTGCAGCCCGCAGCCACCGGTTTCATCCCGGCCACGCGCCTGCCCTGCGACGCAAGGACATGCATCAGTGCGCAACTGATCAGTGTTTTGCCGACGCCGGTGTCGGTGCCGGTGACGAAATAACTCAAGACAAAACCCTCGGGCCACAGAGCACACCGGGATCACAGAGAAGTGCGGCGGTTTTCTCCGTGTGCTCTGTGATCTCTGTATGTTCTGAGATATCTGGGGCCAAATCGGTTTTCATGGTTTAAGGCGAACTCTGAATTCTTGGAGGCACCTTCATTGCAACTTGAAGGAAGTCCTGATAATGGCGCGCCCGTCCGCTGTCTGCTTGGGCTGGGGCTTCCAGGCATGGCCGTACACCACTTCAAAAGTCGCGGGCAACTTGCCGTTGCTGCGCAAGCGCTCATAATTTTCCACGAGACGTGCCCAGGCATTTTTACCCATCAACCCCCGGCCGCGGCCGGCGGTGGCATTGTGCGCGCCTATCGATTTGAGGTCGTGCAACAAGCTCCGAACATCGTCATAGGTCAGCGTGATGTATTCCATATCCATCACCGGGTCGGCAAATCCGCTGTGTACCAGTATGTCGCCGATATCGTGCATATCGGTGAACCGGTTGAGATGGTTGTGCCGGTCCACGCCGTTGAACGCCTGCCTCAATTCCTTCAGCGTATCCGGGCCGAAGGTGCTGAACATCAGCAGACCGTCCACTTTGAGTACGCGATGCACTTCGGCGAACATCGCCGGCAGGTCGTTGCACCACTGTATCGTCAGGTTGGACCACACCATGCCGACACTGTTTGCGATCAGCGGCAGTTCTTCGATATCGCCACAGACTTGTAATTGCCTGGTCCCTCCGAACAATTTTTGCCACCAGCCGGAACTCCCCCGCGCGGCCTGCAGCATGCTCCCGGCAATATCCAATGCAATTGTCTGGGCATCCGGATATCGTTGTGTCAAACGCCGTGTTCCCCACCCGGTGCCGCTTCCGGCATCCAGTATGCGTTCCGGTTGCAGCTTGATGTAATCCAGCCGCTCCAGCATCCGCGTGCATACCTCACGCTGCAATACTGCCGACGCGTCGTAGCCTGCCGCGGCGCGGTTGAAGGCAAGGCGCATCAGTTTTTTGTCTACGGCAAATTCATCCATGCGATTGCCCGTTCAAAAAATTCATCACGTTTTCCGCAAATTCTGCCGTATGAGAAAGAAATGGCGCATGTGCCGCGCCCCTGATCAGTTCAAGCCGTGCGTCAGGCAAATGGCTTGCAAGATAATGCGAGGCTTGCGGCGGCGTGAGCATGTCACGCTCACCGGCAACCACCAGCACAGGCTGCTTGATGTCCTTCAGGATGCCGCGCAAATCGCAATCGCGCAAGATTTCCAGTCCGCTTTGCAAAGCGCCCGGATCCGGCTCGCCGTGACTGAACAGGGCACCGCGGAGTGCCGCCAGCAATTCCCGCTCATGCTCGCTGCCGCGCAACTGCAATGCCAGGAAGCGCCGCAGAGTCTGCCTGTAGTCATGTTGCAAAGCATTACCAAACTCTGCCAGCGTCGCGGCAGGCATCGCGCACGGCCAATCATCTTTGCTCACGAAACACGGCGTGCTCGCCACCAATACCAGGCGCCGGATTTGCTCCGGATGGCGCTTCGCCCAGCGCAATGCGATCTGCCCGCCCAGCGACCAGCCGCATACCGTCAGCGGTTCGTTGAATTGTCCGGACAATCGGTCAACGATTCCATCCAGCCCGGATGAAACGGCCGGGTCATTCTGCCTTGTCCCTTGTATCCTGGGCCTTGCACCGGCTGTCGACGCTGTATCCGTGCCCCGGCAGATCGACTGCCATCACGGTGAAGTGTTGCGACAACTGTTCCGCGGCCCCGCTCCACAAGCCGCCGTGCATGCCCCATCCGTGCAGCATGACCAGTGGCTCGCCTTGCCCCGTTACTTCAACGTGCAAGCCGGCCATTTGGCATTCCAAAAGTTGAGGCAGCCATGCACGTTTCCCTCTCCTGTGCGTGTGTTGTTGGGGCTTTAGCCCTATACAACCACGGCCTACCCCTTGCGGGTGCAATCCTCTGGGTGAAACAACTAGCCATTCGACTAGGCTGCAAACGACCGCAGCCAAGTCGCTGGTTATCCCAAGAGGGCGAGGAAGCAAACGTTTCGCTACGCGAATTTCTCATCCCTGTGCAAGTTCATGCAGTGTTTCGATCAGGCGGGTCACATCTTCCGTGCGATGCACGGCTGACAGGGTGATGCGCAAACGCGCAGTACCCTGCGGCACGGTGGGCGGCCGGATCGCCACGACCCAGATGCCCTGTTCACGCAATCGGTCGCTCAGCTTCGTTGCAGCCTGGTTGCTCCCGGCCAGCAAGGGATGTATAGCCGTTGCAGATGGCATAAGAGACCACGGCAGGCCGCGCAGTCCGCTGCGCAAGTGCGCGGCGAGGAGTTGCAGATGCCCGCGAAGTCCTTCACCCTCTTTTATCTGCCGCAGACTTTCCAGCAGCGCGCATGCCAGTGCGGGAGGAGTGGCCGTGGTGTATACGTAGCTGCGCGCATGATTGACGAGCGTATCGATTACCACCTGTTCCGCCGCAACGAAGGCGCCGAACACGCCGGCCGCCTTGCCCAGCGTCGCCATGTAAATGATGCGCGGAGAATCCAGCCCGAAATGCGCCAGCGACCCGCGTCCCTGAGCGCCCAGCACGCCGAAACCGTGCGCATCATCGATCAGCAGCCATGCATCATGTTGTTCGCACAACGCAAGCAGTTCCGGCAATGGCGCGAGATCGCCGTCCATACTGAACACCGCGTCGGTGATGACAAGTTTGCGCCCACTCCTTTCCTGTTCAAGTAACAGCGCCAAATGGGTCATGTCGTTATGGCGGTAGCGCGTCACTGTGGCGCGCGACAACAGCATCGCATCGTTCAGCGAGGCATGATTGAATTTGTCGGCAAACACCGTATCACCCTTGCCTGCCAGCGCCTGAACGACACCCAGATTCGCCATATAGCCGGTGGAAAACAACAGTGCGGCGGGTTTCCCGACGAAAGCGGCGAGTTCGTGCTCCAGTTGATGATGCATTGCGCCGTGCCCGCTCACCAGATGCGCGGCACCCGCCCCTACACCATGTTGCTGCGCGCCCTGTTGCAGCGCGGCGATCAGCCGCGGATGATTGGCGAGACCAAGATAATCATTGCTGCAGAACGACAAATAGGATTTCCCGTCCACCGTGATGTGCGGTGCTTGAGGGCTCTGCAGCATGCGCCGCTGTCGCAGCAAGCCCAGGGCGGCGCGTTCATTCAGTTCTTTTTGCAATTCATTGAAAGGCATCTTTTGCCACAGAGCACACAGAGATCACAGAGGAAACCCGCTCCGCTTTTGTCTTTCTCTGTGTACTCTGTGCTCTCTGTTATAACTCCTAGCCATTCGACCAGGCTGCCAAAAATCGTCAGCCAAGTCGCTGGTTATGTGGCTATTCTTTTTTGGCAAAAGGGTACATCCCAAGCTTGTCCAGCAATGCACGATCACGTTCCACCTCAGGGTTGCCGGTAGTCAGCAGTTGCTCGCCATAGAAGATCGAGTTGGCACCGGCCAGGAAACACAGCGCCTGGACTGCATCCGACATCTGCTGGCGTCCGGCCGACAACCGCACCCGCGCGGCCGGCATGGTGATGCGCGCGACGGCGATGGTGCGCACGAAATCCAGCGGATCCAGGTCTTCGGTTTGTGCGAGCGGCGTGCCTTCGACCTTGACCAGATTGTTGATCGGCACGCTTTCGGGGTAGGGTTCAAGATTGGCCAGTTGCGCGATCAGCCCGGCGCGCTGCGTGAGGTTCTCGCCCATGCCGACGATGCCGCCGCTGCATACATGCATGCCGGCTTTGCGCACCCGCTCCAGCGTGTCGAGCCTGTCCTGGTAATCGCGGGTGCTGATGATATTGCCGTAAAACTCGGGGGAGGTATCCAGATTGTGGTTGTAATAATCCAGACCGGCGTCGCTCAATTGTTTTGTCTGCTTTTCGTTCAGCATGCCCAGAGTGGCACAGGTCTCCATGCCCAATTCGCGCACCGCCTTTACCATTTCCACCACGCTGGCCATGTCATCTTCGCTGGGTTCGCGCCACGCCGCGCCCATGCAAAAGCGACCCGCCCCGCTCTGTTGCGCCGCTTTCGCCGCCCTGACCACTTCTTCCACTTCCAGCATCTTCCTGTTTTCCACGCCTGTGGAATGGAACGCCGATTGCGGGCAATATCCGCAGTCTTCCGAACAACCGCCCGTCTTGATCGACAACAGCGTGGAAAGCTGCACCGCATTCGGGTCGAAATGCTCGCGATGCACTTGCTGCGCGCGAAACAACAAATCGGCAAACGGCATTTTGAACAGGGCCTCGACTTCCTTGACGCTCCAGCGTTGCGGCGCGGCGGATGGCTTGCCATTTTCCTTGACGGGGGAGGGTATAAATTCGATAGTCTGTGTATTCATTTTGGGACATTCATATTTTGTATTAGGCTGTTTGCGCCAAATGGCGGAAGATCTGCAATCCACGGCAATGGCGCATCATCATGGAAAGGCCAAGCAGTTGTCAATTTTATACCGTCAATTTTTTAACATGCGCTCAAATATCAAGCTTATGCTGCCTGCGCAACCTTGCGTGCTATGCGGAAGCATGAGCCATTACGGCCTGTGGTGCAAAGCCTGCGACACAGCCCTGCCCTATCTGGATAAGCAGCATTGCCCGGTCTGCGCCTTGCCGACTCCCGCCGGCGAGATTTGCGGGCATTGCTTGTCCCATCCCCCATTGTTCAGCCGCACCACTGCTGTGTTCGGCTATACCTTTCCGCTCGACAAGATGATACAAGGCATGAAGTATGGGGAGCAGCTGGCATTGGCGCATGCCTTCGCGGAAAAACTGCTGCAGCGAATCGATAAAAGTAATTTGCCGGATTATGTCATTGCAATGCCGCTGCATCCCGCCAAGCTGCGCGAACGCGGCTTCAATCAATCGCTGCTGGTCGCCAGGACAGTATCTCGCGAACTGAAACTCAAACTGCCGATAGGCGCTTGCCGTCGTGTGCGCGATACACCGCCTCAATCGGCCCTGCCGTGGAAGGAACGCAAGAAGAACGTGCGCAATGCATTTTGTTTTGACATGGATCTGGCCGGAAAGCGGGTTGCGCTGGTGGATGATGTGCTGACTACCGGAGCAAGCCTGAACGCGCTCGCCGAAGCAGCTCAAAAACGCGGGGCGCGAGATGTTGCCGCATGGGTGATCGCAAGGACATTGCCGCATTCATAGAAATGAAGTGCCGAGGACTTTCGGCTGAGCATCAGGTCCTTTACCAACTTTCTAATCCAGACTGGTAATTTGCTGCGAGCGCAAATAACCGCGCTCCAGACATTCCAGCAATTGCCCCTCTGTCACGACCGCAACATCGATCCCGCTTTTTACGATGCGTGAAATTTCATCGGCCGCATACAGGTCGGTCGGGTCAGCCATGCCGACAAGCAACATGCCATTGCGGTCTTCCAGCACGATCGCGTGAAACAGCCGCGCCTCACTTTCCGGCAACAACCTTACCAGCTCGGGTTTGATTTGAAAGTGCTTGAGATTGACGTAGGGGATATTAAGTTGTTTGGCCAGGGTCTCGGAAATGTTTTCTTCGGTAACAAAGCCGATATCCACCAGGATACGGCCCAACTTCAGCCTGCTGCGCATCTGTTGCTCAAGCGCGAGCTTGAGTTGCTCTTGCGTAATGAGATTCTGCTGGAGCAACATATCGCCTAAGCGAAATTTTTCCGGGTCCGCCATAATCCCTCCGCCGAATATGCATTAATTCGAGTTAACATCCCCAAGATGCGAAGTTATCCGCTTTTCCCCAAACTGACAAGGACTTGGCGATTTAATATGTTCCATGTGATTCTATTTCAACCCGAAATTCCGCCTAATACAGGCAACATCATACGCCTGTGCGCCAATACCGGTTGCAGTTTGCATTTGATCAAACCGCTTGGCTTTACGCTGGAGGACAAGCAGCTGCTCCGCGCCGGTTTGGATTATCATGAATTTGCGCAGTTGCGCTTGCATGAGGCTTTGCGGGATTGTCTGTCGGAATTCGACACCGCGCGCATATTCGCGCTGACCACCAAGGGTCCGCAAGCCTTCCATCAAGCGAACTACCGGCAGGGTGACGCGTTCTTGTTCGGCCCCGAGAGTCGCGGTTTACCCGCCGACGTGCTGGCCGGATTCGATACCTCGCGGCGCGTGCGGCTTCCGATGCTTCCCGGCAGCCGCAGCTTGAATCTGTCCAACACGGTGGCAGTGACAGTATACGAAGCATGGCGCCAGTGCGGCTTTGACGGTGCCTTGACCAAATCACCGGGATAAAGCGCGCGACCGTACGGTAATCATCGGTCAGTCACCGGGATAGGTCGGCCGATTTTTTCAACCAACTTTGAGGAGGATGCATCATGCTATATCAAGGCAGCTGTCACTGCGGCAATATCGCCTTTGAAGTCGAAGGGGACCTGCACAGCGTCAAGGAATGCAATTGCTCGATATGCAGGAGGCTTGGCGCATTGCGCTGGTTCGTGCCGCGCACGCAGGTTCGGTTCGTCACACCAGAAAGCAACCTGTCCACCTACCAGTTCGGCAAAAAACGGATCAAACACCATTTCTGCGCGGTATGCGGCTGCGCGCCCATGGGCACCGGCTCGCACAATGGAATCGAGATGTTCAGCATCAATGCGCGCTGCCTGGAAAACGTGGATTTGACCGCGCTGAAGATCAAGCAGGTGGACGGGCGCAGTTTCTGACAGGCTACCGGTGCAGAAAGATCCCCAGCAGATCGTTCAAAAAGCGTTGCCCCATCTGCGTCGGGGCGATGCGCTGATGATTCCGAATCAATAGCCCGCGCTGTTCCGCCTCAGCCAATTCGCGCTGTATGCCCAGCAACGGCAGGCTGGTGCGCTCCTGGAACAGTGCGCTGTCGAAACCCTCATTCAGTCGCAGCGCATTCATCATGAATTCGAACCCCATCTCGTCGCGGCTGACTTCATGCTCGGTCTGGATCGGAGCGTCCTTGGCGACTTGCTGCACATATGCCTGCGGCTGCTTGTAACGCATCTGGCGTATCACCCTGCCGGGAAAACTCAGCTTGCTGTGTGCGCCCGCGCCTATGCCCAGGTAATCGCCGAACATCCAGTAGTTGAGATTGTGTCGCGACCGCATTTTGGGCTGTGCGAATGCGGAAGTCTCGTAATGCTGGTAGCCGTGCGCTGCCAGCAGATCCTCGATGTGCTGCTGCATGTCGCTGCTCGCATCGTCGTCCGGCAGAGATGGGGGGTTGCGATGGAACAGCGTGTTCGGTTCCAGCGTCAGGTGATAGCAGGACAGGTGCTGCGGCGCGAACGACAGTGCGGTTTGTACATCCTGCAACGCTTCATCCACGGTCTGATCGGGCAGCGCGTACATCAGATCGAGGTTGATATTGCTGAAATGCCGCTGCGCGATCGCTATCGCACGCCTGGCCTCATCGGCTGAGTGGATGCGCCCCAGCGCCTGCAGATGCGCGTCGTTGAAGGTTTGTATGCCCAGCGACAAACGATTCACCCCTGCCTCGCGATAGGCCGCGAACCGTTCCGCCTCGACCGTGCCGGGATTCGCCTCGAGCGTGATCTCGGCGCCAAGATCCAGTGGCAGCAGCATGCGCACATTGCGCAAAATTTCCGCTATGCTCACCCCGCTCAACAGGCTGGGCGTGCCGCCGCCGAAGAACACCGTATAGACCTTGCGTCCCCAGACCAGCGGCAAGGCCAGTTCCAGATCGCGGATCAACGCCGCGACATATTCCTGCTCGGGCAAAGCACCCCGGGCCTCATGCGAATTGAAATCGCAATACGGACATTTGCGCACGCACCACGGAATGTGGATGTACAGCGACAACGGTGGCAAAGCCTTAAAGCTTACAGCTTGCGACTTGATGGCGACTGGGTGCAGCAAATGGCTGGACATAGGTGTTGGTTGCATCCGCCTAACTGATTCTTATGCGGATTAAATATTAAGATAGCGTTAACGGCTAAAATCTTCCAGCCTTAACAATTTCCGCTCATTTTTTCCAAGCCGAGATTTTGTTTCTTTAGTTTTGCCATCGGCCATCTCTATTGCAATTACTTCGCCTGTGAGATAGTTGGTGCTGGTTTTGGCTTCGTTCCCATGATTTTCATCAACAGGCAAATAAGATATTTCCTCTTTACCGATCAGAATAATGCCGCCACTTCGATATTTAAATTGATAAATTTCTGTATTGGATTCATTGATTGAGTTATGTATTACAGTGATGTAGATGGATTGTTTTTTAATTCCCATGGTTGCAGTGCCATGTTCAATACCTTTTGATTTTGCAAGCTCATCATAAGCGCCGTCGGGCTTACCTTTCAATACGACCACTTTATCAACTATTCCATCGATGGTCTTCTCTGAAGTAAAAACAACAAAATCATTTATTCCATCGCGGTCTAAATCTTCACTCAAGATTTCAGAGTTTGGGTAAATTTTTGTAAGGGATTTTTTTACATCTAAAGGTATTTCGACTCCACAATTTACGAACTTTTTCTGGTAGCAATCAAAACCCTCAGGCAGCGCCATTGTCACTGAAACCAGCCAGCCCAAAATAACCCATGCGATTCTTTTCATCCTTCCCCCTTTTTGCCAGCATACAGCGCGATAACCAACGGGCATTGCGCCGTATGGTACGCCAAAATATCCGGTGCAATGCGCTACGCTTATTGCACCTTACAAAACCTTCAACTTCTCCAGCAACACCTTCAACGCCTTGCCCCTGTGGCTGATGGCGTGTTTTTCATCGCGTGACAGTTCCGCACTCATCCTGCCAAGGGATGGCAGCCAGAACAGCGGGTCATAGCCGAAGCCGCCGTCTCCGCGTTCCTCGTGCGCGATCTCGCCGTGCCATTCGCCTTCCGCGATCAGCGGCTGCGGATCGTCGGCATGATGCAGCAGCACCAGCACACAGTAGTAGTGCGCGCTGCGGTCCTTCACGCCCTGCATTTCATGCAGCAGCTTTTCATTGTTGCGCCGATCAGATTTTGGCTCACCGGCATAGCGCGCGGAAAACACGCCGGGTGCACCGTTCAACGCGGTGACGCAGATGCCTGAATCGTCGGCCAGCGCGGGTAATCCGCTCAAACGGCTGGCATGCCGCGCTTTGGCGAGGGCGTTCTCGATGAAAGTGACGTGCGGTTCATCTGCTTCTGCTATACCGAGCTGCGCCTGCGTCAGGACTTCGATACCCAGCGGCTGCAGCAGGAACTGGAATTCGCGCAGCTTGCCGGGGTTGTTGGATGCGATGACGAGTTTTTGCATATCGAGGTCTATTAATCGTGAACCCATTAACAACTATTAGTCCACGAAAAACACGAAAGACACGAAGCAAATCAATGAGGCGCCCAGTACAATCATTTACTCATTAGGTAACGATCCAAGGTGTTACATCGAACATTTCGTGATTTTGGTGTCTTTCGTGGACAACTGCTTTTTTGGGTTGAAATTATCTGGAGCTAGTCCTTCTCCAGCACGGACTTTTGCATCGCGATCAATTCGGCAATGCCGCTTTTCGCCAGTTCCAGCAGCTCATCCATCTCGGCGCGGGTGAAGGCGTGGCCCTCGGCAGTACCCTGAACTTCGACGAAGTGCCCGTTGCCCAGCATCACCACGTTCATGTCGGTGTCGCATGCGGAATCCTCGAGATAATCCAGATCAAGCACCGGCATGCCCTGGTAAATTCCGACGGAGATCGCGGCGATGAAATCCTTGAGCGGGGATTCCTTGATCAGCCCCTTGCCGAGCAATTCCCTTACCGCATCATAAAGCGCGACGAATGCGCCGGTGATGCTGGCGGTACGGGTTCCGCCGTCGGCCTGGATCACGTCGCAATCGATCTGTATGGTGCGCTCCCCCATCTTTTTCAAATCCACGACTGCACGCAGGCTGCGCCCGATCAGACGCTGGATCTCCTGGGTGCGCCCGGATTGCTTGCCCTTGGCGGCTTCGCGGCTCATGCGCTCACCCGTGGAACGCGGCAACATGCCGTATTCGGCCGTGATCCAGCCCTCGCCGCTGCCCTTCTTGTGCGGCGGCACTTTTTCTTCGATGCTGGCGGTGCATATGACTTTGGTGTCGCCGCATTCGATCAACACCGATCCTTCGGCGTGTTTGATGTAGTTGCGCGTGATGCGTATGTCACGCAATTGGCTGGATGATCTCTGGCTGGGACGCATTGTGAATTCTCTCCAAAATCTCTCGAACAATAATACCGGTGGAATACCTAAACAATCTCGAGCACGTGACTGACCGGCTCTGCGGTATCGTGGGCGGTTTCACTCATGCCCCAGCGCATAGCCAGACCGGTGACGTTGTCGGAATGCCCGTCTTCGCGCTCCAATGCGAGCCCGACCAGCCCATCCAAAACTTCATTGACGGGTAGCGCGAAAAATGACTCGACCAGTTCCCGGTCATTGAACGGTCCCCACAAACCATCGCTGCCCAGCAACAAGACGTCCGCGGACTTCAACGCGATCGGTACTCCTGCTTCCATATAGAATACGTCCTCGATACCGCCCAGGCAGTTGGTGATATGGTTGCGCTGCGGATGAACACGCGCTTGTTCCTCGGAGAGTTTCCCCGATTCGACCCATTCCTGCACCACCGAGTGATCATTCGTCCTGGCATATACCGCGCCGTCGCGCAGCAAGTAAAGGCGCGAGTCTCCCGCGTGACCCCAATACATCCTGTCGTCCTGTATCAGCGCTGCGACGCAGGTCGTACCGGGAAAACCGCCCAGGTCCTGGTCGTGCGGAAGTTTCATGATGCGCTCGTGTGCGTGACGCATGGTGTTCATGATGAATTTGTTCGGCTCGGCAATACGCGGCTGCGCATGGCGCCCAAACGATTCGACAAAAGTCTCGATGGTCAAACTGGCTGCGAGCTCGCCGTGGAGATGCCCGCCCATGCCGTCCGCAAGCACCAATAGCAGCGCATCGTTGGTGTAGGCATAAGCTACGCGGTCCTGGTTGAATCTGCGATTGCCGATGTGGCTGGCCTGGTGTATTGAAAAGTTCATGAATACGGAAAAGATTTAACAAGGCGAAGATTTCACAAGTTGCAATCGTAATATAATGTGCCGCTCCAGCACAGCCTTTTATTCGAAAGATTCTTGACATGATTCTCAGCATGACCGGCTATGCCGCTGCCAGCGCGGAACTTGACAGCGGGTCGCTGTCACTTGAGTTGCGCGCGGTCAATCATCGTTATCTGGACATCCAGTTGCGCATGCCGGATGAGTTGCGCGGCTTCGAGGGAAGCCTGCGCGAGGCGATCACTGCGCAATTGCAGCGCGGCAAGGTGGAGTGCCGCATCAATTTTGCAGCGCGTTCCTCGCAAAGCGGTGCCTCGCTGAACAAAACCCTGCTGAAACAACTCGCCGCATGGAGCAGGGAAATACAATCTGCACTGCCCGATGCGCGCAGCCTGAACGTGGCCGACGTGTTGCGCTGGAACGGGGTTCTCGAGACACCTGCCGCCTCCGCGGACGAATTGCGCGCCACCCTGTCCGACTTGCTGCAGACCGTGCTGCAGGAATTTTCCTCTGCGCGCGCCCGGGAAGGCGAAAAACTCAAGGATTTCCTGCTGCAGCGCCTGGAAAAAATCGAAGCGCTGCGCAACGGCGTGATGCCTCATGTGCCTGCCGCGATCGCCGCGTATGAGCAAAAGCTCATCGCCCGGTTGCGCGAGGCAATGCAAAATACTGACGACGAGCGCATCCGCCAGGAGCTCGCATTGTTCGCCACCAAGATAGACGTGGATGAAGAATTGTCGAGACTGGCCAGCCACCTCGGCGAAATGCGCCGCATCCTTGCCCACGGCGGCGCGGTGGGCAAGCGCCTGGACTTCTTGATGCAGGAACTGAACCGTGAAGCCAACACGCTGGGCGCGAAATCGGTCGATGCGGAAGTGTCGCGCAGCGCGATGGAAATGAAGATACTCATCGAACAGATGCGCGAGCAAATTCAGAACCTGGAGTAACTACCTGGAGTTAATGATGTCGGGAAACCTGTTTGTGATCAGCGCACCGTCCGGTGCAGGCAAGACCAGCCTGGTGCATGCACTTCTCAACATCAATCCGCACATCGATCTGTCGATATCCTATACCACGCGCGATCCGCGCTCCGGAGAACAGAACGGCAAGGACTATCATTTCGTCAGCCGCGAGACTTTCCTCGAGATGGCGAAACGCGGGGAATTTCTGGAAAGTGCGGAAGTCTATGGCAACCTGTACGGGACCTCGCAAACCTGGATCAGCCAGGAAATCGCCAAGGGGCGGGATATCCTTCTGGAGATCGACTGGCAGGGCGCGGCGCAAGTACGGCGATTGTTTCCCGATTGCACCAGTATTTTCATTTTGCCCCCTTCCATAGCGGCGTTGGAGCAGCGCCTGAAGGGGCGCGGCAAAGACAATGATGTGGTAATCTCCAAGCGCATGGCGGCAGTATGCGAGGATGTCTCGCATGTCGCCGAATTCGATTATGTTATCATCAACGACATCCTGGACGATGCGTTGCGCGAACTCAATGCGGTGGTGCTTTCCGCCCGGCTGCGTTGCGCCAATCAATTGTCTCGTTATCAGGCCTTAATCAACCAGTTACAGAAAATGGAGTAAATCATGGCACGTATTACCGTCGAAGAATGTCTCTTGCAAGTTCCGAACCGCTTTGAGCTGACCCTGGTCGCCGCCTATCGCGCGCGCCAACTCGCTAATGGCGCGGCGCATCTGGTGGAAAACAGCAAGGACAAACCTACTGTCGTTGCGCTGCGCGAGATCAGCGAAGGCAAGGTTGGCAAGGAAATCCTGAATCGCGGCCAGGCTTAACCAACGCGATCCAAGATTAAAATAATGCATGGCCGACACAGATCTGTTAGTAGAGGAACTCGCCACCTATCTTAAACCGAAGGATGTCAAACACGTCCGTGAGGCGATCGAATTCAGCCGGGCGGCGCATCAAGGCCAGATGCGCCATTCCGGCGACCCGTATATTTCCCATCCGATCGCCGTAGCGCGCATCCTGACCCCGTTGCACATCGATGCGCAGGCGATCATCGCGGCGCTATTGCATGATGTGGTCGAAGACACCGCCGTCACTTCCGAGCAGGTCGCCGACAAATTCGGCAAACCGGTCGCGGAATTGGTGGACGGGCTGAGCAAACTTGACCGTCTCCGGTTCGAAACCCAGGAGGATGCGCAGGCAGAAAACTTCCGCAAGATGCTGCTGGCGATGGCGCGCGACGTGCGCGTGATCCTGATCAAGCTGGCCGACCGGTTGCACAACATGCGCACGCTGGATGCAATGTCATCGGACAAACGCGAGCGCATCGCGCGCGAGACCATGGAGATCTATGCGCCGATCGCCAACCGGCTCGGCCTGAATGACCTTCACCATGAATTGCAGGATCTGAGCTTTAAATATCTGCACCCCAACCGGTACGCGGTTCTGGCCAAGGCCCTGCAGGTGGCGCGCGGCAACCGGCGCGAAGTGGTCGGCAAGATACTTGAAGCGATCCGGCAACGCCTTGCCGAACATCACATCGAGGCGGATGTCACGGGCAGGGAAAAGGACATTTACAGCATCTACAAGAAGATGCAGAGCAAATCGCTGGCCTTTGCCGAGGTGCTGGATATCTACGGCTTTCGCGTGCTGGTGAACGATTTCGCTTCCTGCTATGTGGCGCTCGGCGTGCTGCACGGCCTGTACAAACCGATACCCGGAAAGTTCAAGGATTACATCGCCATTCCCAAAGTCAACGGCTATCAATCGCTGCATACCACGCTGTTCGGTCCATTCGGCACGCCGATAGAGATACAGATACGCACCCATGAGATGCACCGGATCGCCGAGGCCGGCGTCGCTTCGCACTGGCTTTACAAGAGCGGCCACGAATCGATCAATGACCTGCACAAAAAGACCCACCTGTGGCTGCAGGAGCTGCTGGAAAGCCTGAGCCAGAGCAGCGATTCATCCGAATTCCTCGAACATCTCAAGGTGGACCTGTTTCCCGATGAAGTGTATGTCTTTACCCCCAAGGGCAAGATACTTTCCCTGCCGCGCGGCGCAACCGGGGTGGACTTTGCCTACAGCGTGCACACCGACATCGGCAATCGCTGCATCGCAGTCAAGGTGAACCATGAGCTGGTGCCGTTGCGCACCGAACTCAGGAACGGCGATCGCGTGGAAGTGATCACCGCTCCGCATGCCAAACCCAATCCCGCCTGGCTGGGATATGTCGCCACCAGCAAGGCACGCAGCCAGATCCGCCACTTCCTCAAGACCATGCAGTCCGGTGAATCGGCACAGCTGGGCGAACGTCTGCTCAACCAGGCACTGCAGGCGCTGGGGGTCAAACCGCAGGACATGGACGAAGCGCACTGGAACAAACTGCTGAAGGATACCGGGGTAAAATCCCGCCAGGATATCCTTGCCGACATCGGCCTGGGTCGCCGTCTCAATATGGTTGTGGCACGACAACTGGCCAGCATCGGTGAAGCGGTGCCTAATGAAACGGTGCCCAACCCGGTCATCACCATACAAGGCACGGAGGGAATGGCAGTGCAGTTCGCCCAGTGTTGCCGGCCGATTCCGGGCGATCCGATCGTCGGCGTCATCAAAAGCGGGCAAGGACTGCTGGTGCATACACACGATTGCCCTACGCTGCGCCGGGGACGCAGCAGCGGCGAACAATGGCTTGAAGTGGCATGGGACAAGAACATCACCCGCTCATTTGATGTCAACATCAAATTGCTGGTAGCCGACCAGCGCGGCGTGCTGGCAAAGGTTTCCGCCGCAATTGCCGAAGCGGAAGCCAATATCGAGAACATCAGCTTTACCCATGAAGGCGAATATTCCGGCCTGCATTTCACCCTGGAGGTGAATAACCGGCTGCATCTTGCCAGGATCATGCGCGGCTTGCGCAAGATACCGGAGGTGGTGAGGATCATCCGGGTGAAGAACGCTTCGTAAAACAGGGTAAAGGACGAAGAGGAAAGGAATGCCTCCTGGCGGCTGGTGAAATGGGAACAGTTTGTAGGAGCGGGCCATGCCCGCGACCAAGGTGTTCGCGGGCGTGGCCCGCTCCTGCAATTCACGTTAAATCAAACAGCAACACCTCGGCATTGTCAGCGGCATTCAGCGCAACCAATGCCTCATCGCTGAACATCAATGCATCCCCTGCAGCAAGCGCATATCCATTGGCTTGCAGGCCACCCCGCGCAGCATGCAGATAAATTTTACGTCCAGCGGCTATCGGATAATCCAGCGTCTCCGCGCCATCCAGCCGAGCGGCAAACACGCGCGCGTCCTGATGGATCAACAGCGAGCCTTTCCCTGCATCGGGCGAAGCCAGCAGACACCATCGTCCCTGTTTTTCTGCCAGCGGAAATTCCTTTTGCTGATAACCCGGCATCAAATTTTGCTGATCCGGGATGATCCAGATCTGCAGCAGATGAACGGCCTCTTCCAGCGAAGGATTCACCTCGCTGTGCTGCACCCCGGTACCCGCACTCATCACCTGAACTTCACCGTAGCGGATATCTCCGCTGCTCCCGGTGCTGTCGCTATGGCGCAACGTTCCGCTCAATACATAAGTCAGGATCTCCATATCGCGATGGCCATGGGTACCGAATCCGGTGCCGGGCTGCACGATATCCTCGTTGATCACACGCAGCGGCCCGAAGTGGACATGCGCCGGATCGCGGTAATCGGCAAACGAAAAACTGTGCCAGCTTTCCAGCCAGCCGTGATGCGCGTAACCGCGCCCGCCTGCTTTACGCAGCGTTATCATATTCACCTCCGTAATATCGCAATAACGTAATCATCGCCGACGCCTTGTCCATGGTTTCCTGAAATTCTGCCGTCGTCTCGGAATCCGCAACGATGCCTCCGCCTGCCCAGCAACATATTTCACCTTTTCGCCCTCCGAACATCCCGCAAGGATCTTTTAATTGAACAGCATCGGGCGAGCGGCTGTTCCCGCAATCGGCTGGTTTCGCCATAACCAGCGACTCGGCGAGTGTAGTTGACTCGCCTAGTCGATTGGCTAGAGGTTCTTTCAGTAACGCACCCGCAAGGGGTGGGCCGACGGGTTCCCCGCTGCTTCGCATCGACCCATTCGCTCTGTCAAAGCCGCTATACACCAATGTGCGGATGACGATGTTGGTATCCATGTTGCCGTCGAATCCGACATAGCCTATGGAACCGCAGTATATGCTTCTACAGTTGGGCTCCAATTGATCGATGATCTGCATCGCGCGCAGTTTGGGCGCGCCGGTGACCGAACCGCCGGGGAAACAGTCGTTCAACACATGCAACGCATCTCGGCCTTCAGCCAGCACGCCCTCAATCGTACTGACCAGATGATGTACGTGCGCAAAACTTTCCACTTCGAACAGTTTCGGCACGCGCACAGAACCGGGCTTGCACGCCTTGCCCAGATCGCTGCGCATCAGATCCACGATCATCAGATTTTCCGCACGGTCCTTCGGATGGATACCCAGCTCGTCGGCAAGACGACCATCCTGTTTGGCATCACTGTTGCGCGGACGGGTGCCCTTGATCGGTCTGGTTTCCACCTTGCCGTTTTGCACGCGCAGGAAGCGTTCCGGAGAGGCGCACAGAATCTGGGCCTGCGGCAGGCTGAGGAAGGCGGAATGCGGAGCTGGGCTCAAGCTGCGCAGCGTGAGATAAGCGGGCAAGGCATCTCCCGTGGCCGCTGCGCTGAAGCGTTGCGCAAGGTTGACCTGGTAGCAATCGCCAGAATGCAAATAACTTTTCACGGTAGCGAAAGCGCTGGCATAGGTGTCTGCCGTAAAATTGGAAGTGATTTTCCCATGTACACGAAAATCGCCGTCAGGATATGCCCGGCCGTTTTTCAGGCGATGCAAGATACGCTGCAACGAATGTGCTGTCTCGGCAAATCGCTGGTGCGAGACCAAACGAGCTGTATGCTGATGGTGATCCAGCACCAGCGCCCAATCGTAGATGCCAATCGCCATATCCGGCAGTGTTCCGGCATCCTTTCCGGGATCCGGCAATGCGTGCATCCGTCGCACCAGATCATAGCTCCAGTATCCCAGCGCACCGCCTGCAAACGGCACGTTCTCTACGGGCGCAACCGGTTCTGCCAGTTCTTCGCGCAACATTGCGAATGGTTCGCTATGCGGATTTTCCTTGTCCGGCACCAGAGTGCGCTGGGGGCAGGCAGTCAGGATATCAAAACGATCCATTCCCCCGCTATCCAGCCATACCGCCCACGGCAAGTCTGCAAGCGCCGCGTAGTAATGCGCGGCATCGGTCCGGTATGGCAGTTCGACTGAATAGAAGCTCATCGATTGACGGGGATGATGTCAGTGATTCAACAATAGGTCGGACTCAATCATGACGCTATCGCCGCCGTTAGTAAATTGATTTGCCCGCCGAAACTTGAGTATCTTTGGCAATAGCCGCGGTTTCCATCGCTTCCCGATGCGCCGCACGACAGTATATCGCTATCGCCAACGGCTACAGGTTGGGGTATGCGGCAGAAGGCTCATCATTGGAGCTGCGGTTCCGTTCCGGACAATAATGACAGCGCGTCGATACCCAAGTGTCTCGCTGCTATTACTTTGCTTGAAATACCATGGTGGGTGTGTATGCCCGGTGCAAACTAGCGATATCTCATCAGCCTCTTCTCGTTGGCGATTTTTTGCACCCATTCGCGTATCTGGGGGATCGCTGCTGTGGCGGCATCCTCTCCTGTCTTGATTATGCTCAGCTTGCCGGCATTATCCATTTCGGGCAATTTACCAATGGCAGGGCGAATCACGATCTGCGCCGGTTTGAGTTCTTGTTCCAGGATCGTCTGGCGCATGATGCGCAGGCTTTGCTTGAGGATGTCGATGATGTCTTGCGGCGGAGGATTGTCCGTCGGTTGCTGCGAAATATCAACAGCGATAACAATATCCGCGCCTATCTTGCGAGCCACGCTTGCCGCCACCGGGTTCTTCAGATCCCCATCCACATATTCCTCGTCGCCGATCCGGACCGGATAATAAACGCCGGGGATGCTGCTGGAGGCGCGTACTGCCTTTCCGGTATTGCCGCGATTGAAGTCCATTTCATTCCCCGTGCGAAGCTGCGTTGACACCGCCACAAACGGCTTGTCCAACTGTTCAATTGAACGGTTGTTCAGCTTTCGATCGATGAAGTCCTGCAAACGCTCGCCGCGTATGTATCCGCGCTTGGAGATATCATAATCATCGAGATGTTCCTGATCGAGCCCAAGTGCTATTTGCTCGATTTCATTGCCCGAGTAACCGCCCGCATAAAGCGCGCCCACCACACTTCCAGCACTGGTGCCTACGACGATATCGATATGTATATCATTCGACTCCAGCGCTTTAATCACACCTATATGCGCAAAGCCCCGATTGCCTCCGCTGCCCAACACGAGGGCGATGACAGGTTTATCAGATCGCAGATGCTCGATCGGAACTGCCTGCGGTTCAACGACATCTTTGAACTGTATCGGAGGTGTTGTCGCACATGCCACCAGCAATAATGGCAGCGCAGGCAGGATAAATTTTGAAAATGCCAATCTCACCATTGCAATCACAAAATTAAGGGGGCAGAGGAACAATCGCAAACCAACCGGTTAGCAATGAGAACAACAATACACACCAACGTTGCGTTAGTGAAATAAAAAGGCGCACGCACCAGTTAGTGCGCCCAAAAAACCAAGCCTACTGTGGTAAGCCCCTTTTTGCCCAGAAATTTACCTAGACATCAGGGGCCGACACCACAGCGATACCACCGACTAGTTCGGCTTGCCGATCCCTGGTGTAGGAAAAGGCCATGTTGCAGCCGGACGTACAGGTGCCGGAGCGGAAGGGGCCGGTGCTGCTGGCCTTGCTGCCGCAGGAGCTGCCGGTTTTTTGGCTGCTGCTTTCTTCTTTGCTGCCGGCTTCTTCTTTGCAGCCGGTTTTTTGGCTGCTGCTTTCTTCTTGGCAGCCGGTTTCTTGGCCGCAGCTTTCTTCTTGGCAGCCGGTTTCTTCTTAGCCGCTACCTTCTTTTTAGCAGCCGGCTTCTTGGCCGCAGCTTTCTTCTTGGCAGCTGGTTTCTTCTTAGCCGCTACCTTCTTCTTGGCTGCCGGTTTTTTGGCTGCTGCTTTCTTCTTTGCGGCCGGCTTCTTGGCCGCTGCTTTCTTCTTGGCGGCCGGTTTCTTGGCCGCTACTTTCTTTTTAGCAGCCGGCTTCTTTGCTGCTGCCTTCTTTGCTGCTGGTTTTGCTTTCTTCTTTGCTACCATTTTGATTCTCCTTCAATAATGAAAGTTAATAAATACAACACTTACGATTACTACACCTACACCCTCAGCCCGCGCTTGAATTCAAGCGCGGGCTAAAGCCATTACCTTAAGCCTGGTTAGCGTTTGCAGCGCTAATCCCAGGACAACGCGCCACCGGTTTGATACTCGGTGACACGGGTTTCAAAGAAATTCTTCTCTTTCTTGAGATCGATCATCTCAGCCATCCAAGGGAACGGATTGGTCGCACCCTGAAACAGCACATCCACACCGATTTGCTGGCAGCGGCGGTTGGCGATAAAGCGCAAGTATTCCTTGAACATCGTCGCGTTCAGGCCCAGCACGCCGCGCGGCATGGTGTCTTCCGCATAGGCATATTCCAACTCCACACCCTTTTGAATCAAACCGCGAATCTCTTCGCGAAATTCCGCAGTCCACAGGTGCGGGTTTTCCATCTTGATCTGGTTGATCACATCCACGCCGAAGTTCAGGTGCATGGATTCATCGCGCAGGATGTATTGGTATTGTTCGGCCGCGCCGGTCATCTTGTTCTGGCGCCCCAAGGCGAGTATCTGCACGAAACCCACATAGAAGAACAAACCTTCCATGATGCAGGCGAATACGATCAGGCTGCGCAGCAACTGACGGTCCGCTTCCGGGGTGCCGGTCTCAAACGCCGGATTGGTCAGGGTGTCGATGAAGGGCAGCAGGAATTCATCCTTGGCGCGTATGCTGGGCACCTCGTGATACATGTTGAATATCTCGCCTTCATCCAGGCCCAGACTTTCGACGATGTATTGATACGCATGGGTGTGGATCGCTTCTTCAAAGGCCTGGCGCAGCAGGTATTGGCGGCACTCCGGATTGCTGATGTGGCGATAGGTACCCAGCACGATGTTGTTCGCAGCCAGACTGTCCGCAGTGGTAAAAAAGCCCAGGTTGCGCTTGACCAGCAGGCGTTCGTCCTCGCTCAGCCTGTCGCTTTTCCACAGCGCGATGTCTGCAGTCATATTCACTTCCTGCGGCATCCAGTGATTGGCGCAAGCGGCCAGGTATTTTTCCCATGCCCACTTGTATTTGAACGGCACCAGCTGATTCACGTCCGCCTTGCAGTTTATGATGCGCTTGTCTTCTACGCGGATGCGCCCAGCCGGCTTCGCTTCAACTGCATACCCGGTCTGCTCCGCCTTTTCCGTTTGCTCTGCCAGCTTTCGCATGATCAACGCCTCATCGAATGAGGAGATGGGAATCATGCCCAATGGCATCCCGCCCGTATTGATGTCTTCGTCAAATTTCAGCATCTTGTTATTCTCCTTTTCCTCTGGACTGTGGTTTCGGCCACCCCTTCGGGGTTAAACTTGCTGCGCAAGTTAGCTTTCGCCGTAATCCTGAATGCGAGGCATGTCACTGACATGCCCTTTTAAATAGGATTGTGGTTCCGACATAACCTGAAGGTTAGTCTCCACCGCAACCCGGAGCGTGAACTTGTCTATTGGCAAGCTTCACACTCCGGGTTGTCAATCGAACAAAATTTGGCTTCTTCCGCTGCGCCGCCGGTGGACGGAACCGCGTTCAGCGCGCCGGCTCGTCCGGTTGATTTCTCCGCCGAGGTCGCACCCATGGTGCGCAGATAGTAGGTGGTCTTCAAACCGCGCAACCACGCCAGTTTGTAGGTCTCATCGAGCTTGCGGCCCGACACGCCCGCCATGTAGATATTCAAAGACTGCGCCTGGTCTATCCATTTCTGTCGGCGGGAGGCGGCCTCGATCAGCCAGTTTGGCTCCACCTCGAACGCGGTGGAGTAAAGGCTGCGCAGCTCCGCGGGTATGCGGTCTATCTTCGCCAGACTGCCGTCGAAATATTTCAGGTCGGAGATCATCACTTCATCCCACAAACCGAGACTCTTCAGGTCGGCAACCAGATGCTCGTTGATGACGGTGAATTCGCCGGACAGGTTCGACTTCACGAAGATGTTCTGGTAGGTCGGCTCGATGCACGCCGACACGCCGATGATGTTGGAGATGGTCGCGGTCGGCGCGATCGCGATGCAGTTGGAATTGCGCATGCCGTGCCGCCTGATGCGGGCGCGCAATGCGTCCCAGTCCATGCTCGCCGACATGTCCACTTCGACATAGCCGCCGCGTTCCTGACGCAGCAACTCCAAAGAATCCTGCGGCAGGATGCCCCTGTCCCACAGGCTGCCGCGATAGGTCGCATAACGGCCGCGCTCTTCGGCCAACTCGGTGGATGCCCAATAGGCGTAGTAGCACACCGCCTCCATCGAGCGGTCGGCAAATTCGACCGCCGCAGCGGATGAATAAGGAATGCGCAACTCGTGCAGGCAATCCTGAAAACCCATGATGCCCAAGCCCACCGGGCGGTGCTTGAGGTTGGAATTGCGCGCCTTGTCCACCGCGTAATAGTTGATGTCGATCACGTTATCCAGCATGCGCATCGCGGTGCTGACGGTGCGGCGCAGCTTGTCATGGTCGATCTGCCCGGCCTTTTCGTGACGCGCCCCATCCTTGTCATATTGGGGAAACAGGTGCGCTGCCAGGTTGATCGAACCGAGATTGCACACGGCGATCTCGCTGTCGCTGGTGTTCAGTGTGATCTCGGTGCACAGGTTGGAACTGTGCACGACGCCGACGTGCTGCTGCGGCGAGCGGATATTGCAGGGATCCTTGAACGCGATCCACGGATGGCCGGTCTCGAACAGCATGGTCAGCATCTTGCGCCACAGGCTGGCCGCCGGCATCCGCTTGAACAGCTTGAGTTCGCCGGTGACGGTCTTTGCTTCATAAGCGGTATAGGCACGCTCGAATTCGGCACCATATTTGTCGTGCAGGTCCGGCACATTGGACGGCGAGAACAGGGTCCAGTCGCCGCCCTCCATCACGCGCTTCATGAACAGATCGGGGATCCAGTTCGCGGTATTCATGTCGTGGGTGCGGCGGCGATCATCGCCGGTATTCTTGCGCAGATCCAGGAACTCCTCGATGTCCAGATGCCAGGTTTCCAGATAGGCGCATACCGCACCCTTGCGCTTGCCGCCCTGGTTCACCGCCACAGCGGTGTCGTTCACCACCTTCAGGAACGGCACCACGCCCTGCGATTGCCCGTTGGTTCCCTTGATATGCGCGCCCAATGCACGCACCGGTGTCCAGTCGTTGCCGAGTCCACCGGCATATTTGGCGAGCAGCGCGTTTTCCTTGATGGCTTCATAAATGCCGTCCAGATCATCCGCCACCGTGGTCAGGTAGCAGGAAGACAGTTGTGAGCGCTGTGTACCGGAATTGAACAGCGTCGGCGTCGAACTCATGAAATCGAAACTGGACAGCAGGCGGTAGAATTCCACCGCGCGCGCCTCGCGGTCTATCTCGTTGATGGCCAGCCCCATCGCGACGCGCATGAAGAAGGCCTGCGGCAATTCGATGCGCTTGCCTTCGATATGCAAAAAATAGCGGTCGTACAGGGTTTGCAGGCCGAGATAACCGAACTGCAGATCACGCTGGGCATCCAGTTCCTTGGCCAGTCGCTTCAGATCGAACTGCCCCAGGCGCGGGTCCAGCAATTCCGCCGCAATGCCCTGCTTGATGAATTTCGGGAAATGGGTTGCATAGCGTGTCGCCATATCCCCCGGAGCGATCTCTTCTCCCAAGGCCTCGCTGCAAATGGTATTCAGCAACAGGCGAGCCGTGACAAAATTATAGGCGGGTTCTTTTTCGATCAAAGAACGAGCGGAAAGCACCAGGCACTTGCGCACCTCGTGCAGCGCAACACCGTCATACAAGTCCTTGAGTGTCAGCTTGATGACCGCTTCTGCAGAAACCACATCGCCCAGCCCTTCGCAGGCATCCTGCACCAACGCGGACAGGCGGCCCTGGTCGAGCGGCCGCGCCACCCCATCGTCGCCGGTTACATTGATGATATGGACCGGCTCCTTGCTTTTGGATTTGGCGCGCGAACGCGCCCGCTCTTCGCGGTATAACACGTAGGTGCGCGCGACATCATGCTCGCCGGAACGCATCAACCCCAATTCGACCTGGTCCTGGATATCCTCGATGTGCATCGTTCCGCCGTGCGGCTGGCGGCGCATCAGCGCGGAGACAACACCATTGGTCAACTGCTCGACCATTTCACGCACGCGCGCCGATGCCGCGCCCTGGCCGCCGTTCACCGCGATGAACGCCTTGGTCAACGCGATCGATATCTTGGCCGGCTCGAATACAACCACCGAACCGTTGCGGCGGATAACCTTGTATTGATCGTACGGACTGGAAGTTGCAGGAGAAGATGGAACGGGGTCGGTAACTTTATTGTCATGCTTCGGAGAGGCTGGAACGCTTTCGGTAGCGGCATGCAACATAAACTTACTCCCTTGAAAATCCTGTTAGCTGAACAATCCAAACCACTACATCTAGTACTAGATTCTGGTTGTGGTACTAACTGTAACCCACAACTACTATATCTAGTATTTTTTTCTGGCAGCGGGCCTAATTGTAGTAGCTAACAAAAATATTGCAAGCGAAAAATGACTGCGCGCACCTTGGTACGAGCACATCAGTAAAATCCTATGTTTTACACTGCCCGGAGAGATAGCGCGCCCAATCGAAACAGGGACCGGGATCGGTCTTGCGCTGCGGGGCGATGTCGCTGTGGCCGGCGATCCCGCGTATCGGATAGGCTGTGCGCAACGCAGCGGTCAACCGGCCAAGCGATTGGTATTGTGCATCGGTGAAAGGGACGGAATCGCTGCCTTCCAGCTCGATGCCGATGGAAAAATCATTGCAGCGTGTCGCACTCTGCCAGCACGACTCCCCGGCATGCCACGCCCGTTTCAAACAGGGAACGAATTGGACGACCTGTCCGTCGCGGCGCACAAAGAAGTGTGCGGACACTTTTGATCCGGCTATCGTCTGGTAATAGGGATGCGCCGACACATCCAGGGTATTGGTGAACAGGCGATGCACGCCATCGCCGCCAAAGTCGCCCGGCGGCAGGCTGATGTTGTGTATCACCAGCAATTCGATCGCTCCGGCGGGACGATCGTCACAGTTGGGCGAAGGCACATATTCGCAACCAGCTATCAATCCTTGCGCATCGATTTTCAACGTGCTGTCATTCCACATCGTCCGTCCCGTGCGGTCCTTTGATTCCGAGCCGCTCCATACGGTAGCGTATGGTTCTGAAGGTCAAACCGAGCAACTTGGCGGCGGCGGTGCGATTGAATCCGGTCTGTTCCAGAGCCTCAAGCAAAGCCTGCCTCTCAACCTGATCCAGATATTTCGGCAGCGGGTATTTGCTGCTGAGGGCAGCATTATCAGATTGGTCATGTTCCACCGGTACAAGCAATAAATCCCGCTCTTCGATCACCCCTTCAGTGCACAACGCAAATGCCCGTTCGATGATGTTTTCCAGTTCGCGCACATTGCCCGGGAAGCTGTATCTTTGGAGTGACTTCAACGCGCCTTCTGTAAAACGCATTCCCGAATCGCCGCTCAAACGGTCCAGAATCCGGTTGGCGATTTCCGGTATATCTTCACGCAACTCGCGCAAGGCAGGCATCTGGATCGGAATCACACTGAGACGGTAATACAGATCCTGACGGAATACGCCTTGCCTGACGCGTTCAGCCAGATCGTGGTGTGTCGCGCTGATGATACGCACGTCCACGGGCTCTTCGCTGGTCTCACCCACCTTGCGCACGCGTTTTTCCTGTATCGCGCGCAACAATTTCACCTGCATGGTCACCGGCAGGTCAGCAACCTCATCCAGAAACAATGTCCCGCCATGCGCTGCCTGAAAGAACCCGTCGCGATTTTTGTCCGCACCGGTGAACGCGCCCTTTTTGTAACCGAAAAATTCGCTTTCCATCAGGTTTTCCGGTATCGCGCCGCAATTCACCGCAACCATGGGCTGGTCGCGGCGTGCACCGCTCTGCACGATGAGCCGGGCCGCCAATTCCTTGCCGCTGCCCGATTCTCCGCTGATATGCACCGGCGCCTCGCTGCGAGCCACGCGCTTGATGAGCTCGCGCACCTTCTGCATGGCCGGCGAATGGCCGAGCAGCATCTTGTCGCCGGGCAGGGCTGATTGCGGCAGCTTCAGCGCCGAGTTCACCAAAGCACGCAACTGGTCCAGCGAAACCGGTTTGCTCAGATAATCGAACGCGCCCGCCTTGAAAGCGGAAACGGCATTTTCCATATTGCCATGCGCGGTGATCACCGCGACCGGAACATCAAGATTGTGCTGAGCGATACTCTGGACGATCTGCAAACCATCGCCATCGGGCAAGCGCATGTCGGTCAGACACAAGTCATAATCATGCGCAGCCAATTTTTCCAGCGCATCGTGCACATTTCCGGCTGTATCCACTTCCAGACCCATCTTGTGCAGCGCCAGCTCCAGCAACTCCAGAATGTCCGGCTCGTCATCCACCAGCAGCACATTGGGGTTCTTTGCCCTGTTATCCGTCATGACCATGCCTTTCGCCATACCTACGCATAGGTTCGAATGTTATACGAAAACACGCACCTGCCAACCCTTCAACCGCACGATATTCCAGCCGCGCACCGTTCGCCTCGCATAACTCCTTGGCGATATACAAACCCAAACCGGTGCCGTCCTGCGCAGTGGTAAAGAAGGGCTCGAAAAGTTTGCTTTGTTGCTGGACGGGTATACCGGGACCATCGTCTTGCACATCCAGCACCACGCGCCCGTCTTCATTTCCCATATCCAGTGTCACGCTTCCCGGGGACTTGCTCCCGTAGCGCAACGCATTGCGGCATACATTCCACAGCACTTGCCGCAGGTGACCGCGATCGAAAGAAACCTCCGCGCCGCGCGTCCCTGTCACAACCAATACGCCCGGCTCGACACGCTCAGCCAGGTCAAATTCCTCGACAAAGGTGCGCAGCACCGGGTCCAGCCCGAACACCTCGGCCTGGACGCGATCGCGACGATTCAACTGCATCACGTCATGGACGATCTGATTGATGCGCTGCGTGTTATCCAGCACGATCTGCAGCAGGCGCTGATATTTGGCGTCGCCCAGCTCTTCCTGCATGAGTTCCGTCGCATAACTGATCGCCGACAACGGATTGCGCACCTCGTGCGCGATATTCGCTGTCAGACGCCCCAGCGCGGCCAGTTTGATCTGTTGCGCCTCTGCTTGCACCCGCTGCATGTCTTCAAGAAAGATCACCGCGCCGCGTGCCGCATTCTGCTCGATCGCAACGAATCGCAGCCGGGCTTGCAATCCCATATCCAGCTGCAAGATGTCCCGGTTCGTTCTGCCGGTCTGCTTCCACACCGCGTAGTGCCCGAACAGGATCGGAAATGTTTCCGCCAGAGGACTGCCCGCACTGACACTTTTGTGCAGCAAGTGCTCGGCCCGAAGATTCATCTGCATGATCATGCTCTGCCCATCGACCACCAGCACGCCGTCCTGCATATCGCGCATCACCAGTCGATTCGCTTCGGCCAGGCTGACCAGGTCGCGGCCACGCCGCTGCGCAAGCAACTGGCTGTCCACGGCATATTTCGCCAGCGTGTTCGCCAGCCAAGCCACCGCAAAATAGGCCATGCAAAGCAATCCGACCTGGACATACTGAGTCACATCAGCAGCTTCATAGAGCACCTCGAATGCGTGCTCCAACAGTGCGGCAATACTGGCCAGCGAGGCGAAGAACAGGGTGATTTTACCGCGGCTGATCAATCCTGCAGCTGCCAGCGAAACCAGCAGCAATAGGCCGACATTGCTCTTAATCCCTCCGCTTGCATAAGAAAGCACGGTCAAAGCGGCAATATCCACGCCAATATGCACAGTCAGTTGCCAGTTGAAACGCGGCCAGCGGAAATGCAATGGTATGAAGGACACCGCCACCACCACCAGATAGGCCACGCTCGTGCCAAAGAACAGAGGCAAGTGGTCGGCTCCCTGCGATAGCGAAGAACCGAATGCGCCGGAGAGAAATACCAGGAGACCGGCCAGCGTCATCCGGTACAGGTTGAAATAGTTCAGGGAACGCCAGAAGTCTACAGATGGAAAAGCTGCAGTGGTCTTGTCAGACATCACGCTCAACGGGAATCAGGATTACATTCATTCGCTGCACCCTTTTCATTTGCGATAGGCATCTCGATGTTCCACGCCGCAAAAGTAATGACCGCCGGCCAGGATCCCCTCGCTCTTGGGAAAATGCACACCGCATTGCGCGCAACGCACCATATCCTCGGCTTCTGACTGAACCTGTGGAGAGGAACTCTTGCGATAAGATTTGAACAGCAGATAAACCGCTGCAGCGATGGCGAAAAGCAAAAATAAACGGCTCATTCCAAATTGACTCCATATGACCAGACTCTACAGGCAGGCAGACCAAGTGCATTATATTACGCAATCAGCGCAACGCTCTTCACTTGAGCGAACACCCGCATATCGGCTTCCAATCCCAGCAGATCGCACGAACGGCGCGTAATGCGCGACAACAGCATCTGCCTGTCGCCGACCGCAAGGCGCAAGCTTACCCGATCCGGGCCGTCGCCCTGAATCTCGGCAATGCGTGCCGCAATAATATTGGTGATGCTGGTGCCCTGCGGCGACACGATGGCGATACTTACATCTCTCGCCAGCACGCGCGCACGCACCATGGTACCGATTGCGTTCCGGACCTTGCCAACCCACAGAGAACCGCCGGAAAATTCCAGCCGGCTGAGGTGGTAAGTCTCGTCATGTCCCGCCACCCTTGCCTCGATGACCACACCAGCATCGTCCAGATGCGCGGTCGGCAAATCCAGGCGCGACAGGGTTTCGCCGAGTGTTCCGCTGGCGATGACACGACCCTGTTCCAGCAACACCAGATGGTCGGCCAGTCTCGACACTTCATCCAGCACGTGGCTGACGTAGAAAACCGGGATGTCCAGTTCACCATGCAGCCGTTCCAGATAAGGAAAGATTTCCTGCTTGCTTGCGCTGTCGAGCGCCGAGAGCGGCTCATCCATCAACAGCAGACCCGGGCTGGTGAGCAATGCGCGTCCGATGGCTACGCGCTGCCGCTCCCCGCCGGACAGACTTGACGGATCGTTGCGGTCTATCAATCTGTTCAGGCCCAGCCATTCCACCGCTTGTTCCAGTTGCACTTTGCGTTCAGCCTGGGGAACACGCTGCAAACCGTATTCAAGATTGCGCCGCACTGACAGATGCGGAAACAGGCTGGCTTCCTGAAATACATAACCCAGATTGCGCCTGTGCACCGGCAGAAACTCTGTATCGTCCTGCCACACCTCTTCATGCACCCGCAGCAGACCGCCCGCAACCCGCTCCAAACCCGCGATGCAGCGCAACAGCGTGGTCTTGCCCGAACCGGACGGGCCGAACAGCGCGGTGATGCCGCGGCCTTGCAGATCGATATCGACATCCAGCGCGAAGTTCGGGTAATCCAGTTTGAAGCGCGCATGTATGGAAGTCATCTCCGTTTCCCGTTCGGATTGAATGTGTATAGCACCACCAAAACTGCAAACGAGAATACCACCATCGCAGCCGACAGCCAGTGTGCCTGGACATATTCCATCGCCTCGACGTGATCATAGATCTGCACCGACACCACGCGGGTCTGTTCCGGGATGTTGCCGCCTATCATCAGCACCACGCCGAATTCACCTACGGTGTGCGCAAAGCCCAATACCGATGCGGTGAGTAATCCGGGCCGGGCCAGCGGCAATGCCACGCTGAAGAAAGTATCCACGGCGGAAGCGCGCAGTGTCGCCGCGGTTTCGAGAGCGCGCTCGGGAATGGCTTCGAATGCATTCTGCAGCGGCTGCACCACGAACGGCAGCGAATAGATCACCGAAGCGATCACCAGCCCGGAAAACGTGAACGGCAACAGTCCCAAGCCCAGCGATTGAGTGAACTGGCCGATCGGCCCGTGCGGCCCCATCGCCACCAGCAGATAAAATCCGATCACGGTCGGCGGCAGCACGATGGGCAGCGCCACCACCGCACCGACCGCGCCCTTCCACCAGCCACGCGTGCGTGCCAGCCACCATGCGATGGGTACGCCGACCAGCAGCAGGATGACAGTCACCACCGTGGCCAGCTTGATGGTGAGCCAGATCGCGGACAGGTCGGCGGCAGAGAAGGCGGAATCCATCGCGCTATTTTACTGCGCCCGGCTGCACGAAACCGTAACGGATCATGATAGTCCGCGCTTCCTTGCCCGCGATGAAAGCGGCGAAATCGCGCGCCAGCAAATTGTCAGCAGCGCGTCTGGTGATGATGAAGCCCTGCTCCAATGGCCGGTGCAGCTTGCCGGGGATCAGCGCATAACTGCCCTGCCTGGCCAATTCCGGACTGAGCGCCAGCGACAGCGCGATGATGCCGACTTGCGCATTTCCGCTTTGAACATATTGCGCGGTCTGCGCGATGTTTTCTCCGTAGACGAGTTTGGATTCTGCTTTCTCCCACACCCCTGCCGCCTTGAGCGCCTCCTCCGCGCGCTTGCCATAGGGCGCATGCAGAGGATTCGCGATGGCGATTCTATAAATAGATGGATCGGCAAGATCGGCAAGCGTCATCCTGCTTGCATCGCGCGACGGACTCCACAGTACGATGCGCCCGACTCCATAAGTTTGCACTTCTGATGCGGCAAGTCCTTCCGCCTTGAGCGTGCGCGGGTACGCGATGTCCGCGGAGAAATAAAGATCATAAGGCGCGCCCTGCCGTATCTGCGTGCTGAAGTTGCCGGACGAACCATAGATGGTTTCTATGTGTGCCTCAGGATGTGTGCTCTTGAACAACACGACGATCTCGTCCAGCGCGAACTTGAGATCGGCAGCCGCGGCAATGGTGATCTTTTCTTCCGCTTGGGCAGATTGTCCTATCATCACCAGCAAGGCAATCATCAACACCTGAAATGCAAGTCGTCTGATGGCGTGCATCCTGCTCACTTTGTTGACTTTACTTTGGCATGCGCCGGGCGAAACGTTTTGCATTGTTCCGGATCGGATTCCAGATACGCGCCCTCGATCAGGTCGATGCAATACGGTATCGCCGGAAACACCGCATTCAGGCAGTCGTCGATCGCGGAAGGTTTGCCGGGCAGATTGACGATCAGGCTGTTGCCGCGTATCCCGGCGGTTTGCCTTGACAATATCGCAGTCGCCACGAACTTCAGCGAAGCGCTGCGCATCAGCTCGCCGAAGCCCGGCATCATCTTGCTGCATACCGCTTCGGTGGCCTCCGGCGTGACGTCGCGCAACGCCGGGCCGGTGCCGCCGGTGGTGACGATCAGGCAGCAACCTTCAACATCGCTCAACTCGCGCAGCGCCGCTTCGATCTGCGGCTGTTCGTCGGGGATCACTCTGGCAACCGCTTCCCACGGCGAGGTCAGCACGCGCGTGAACCACGCATGGATCGCCGGTCCGCCCTTGTCTTCGTATTCGCCGCGGCTGGCTCGGTCGGAGACCGTCAATATTCCGATACGTGCAACACTCATATGGGTGCCTCTCAAAATCCAGATTTCATCTCAACTGTTGCGTTGCGGAAAAAATTTCTTGCTTACATATTATTCATATGCGGCGCGGCGAAATTTTTTCCACGCCTTGCATTTGAGCGAACTCTAAATTTTTAGAGACACCCATAATTCATCCCCTGAATCCAGCATCATTTTGAAATTCCGTGCCGTCCAGCAACTGCACGGTCACCTGTTCGCCTGCAGCCAGTCCGGTACTCCCGGCAGGCACGACCATCAGTCCGTCCGCCCTTGCCATCGACAGCAACATGCCGCTGCCCTGCGCGCCGGTGGATGTCGCCGCATAGCCGCCCGCCTCTTTCGCCAGCGTGACCCGGACGAATTCGGTGCGCCCCGGCTGATGCTTGAGATCATGCGTCAGCCGCGCTGCTATCGTGCGGCGATACAGGCGTGTATGCCCCATCATGCGGCGCAACGCCGGTGCGACGAACTGCTCGAAACAGACCATGCTCGATACGGGGTTGCCTGGCAAACCAAAAAACCGGGTGTGCGCCGCGATGCCGAACGCGACCGGATGACCCGGCTTCATCGCCACGCGCCAGAACTTCATATGCACGCCCAGCGATTCGATGATGGGACGCACGTAATCGTGCACGCCAACCGAAGTGCCGCCGGAGACCAGCAGCACATCGAATCTCAGACCGCGCTGCAGATACTCCGCCAGCTCTGCGGGATCGTCGCGCGCGATTCCGAGCAAGTCCGGCTCCATGCCCAGCGCCTGAACCTGCGCCATCAGCGCATAGCTGTTGGAGTTGGGAATCTTGTTCGGATCGACCGGGTCGTCCATGTCTTCGAGTTCGTTGCCCGTGGACAGGATCGCCACCCGCGGGCGGCGGTACACCTGCAGCTGCGCGGCCTTCACCGTCGCCAACACCCCGATCGCGCCGGGCGTGATCTCGGTGCCCGCTGTCAGAACCACATCGTTGTTGCGCATGCCCTCACCCCGTTCGCGTATATCATTGCCGGCCTTCACCGCGACGTTGATCTGCACTGCATCAAACATTGACTCGCGTAGCGAGACAGCGTCCCTCTCTCCCATCTTCGGGAGAGAGTTAGGAGAGAGGGCTTCGCTCGAAATAACTTGAGTATCTTCCACGCGTATCACCGCATCCGCGCCCTCGGGCACCGGCGCGCCGGTCATGATGCGCGCGCACTGTCCGGCCTGCACGGTCTTGCCCGGCATGTCGCCCGCTTTGATGTCCTCGATGATGGCCAGCGTCGCGGGAATACGCGCCAGATCCGCGCTGCGCAGCGCGTAACCGTCCATCGCCGACACATCATACGGCGGCAGGTCGCGGTTGGCGCGCACGTCCCCGGCCAGCACGCGGCCCAGCGACTGTTCCAGCCTGACCGTTTCGGCATCCAGTTTGATGACGGATTCCAGTATGCATTGTTGCGCATGCACCACAGACAAATGTTCCATCACTTCACTCCTTGCAACGCCGTCGCAACATCCTGCGGCGTGTCCAGATCGAAGAAGCTGCGCAGCGCAGGATCGGCCTTCAATAGTTCGGTCTCGTCCACGTATCGCACTTGCAACTGCTCAAGCACGGCGCGCAAACTTTTTTTTCCGCCCAGCCAGCTGCGCGCGCATCGCGGCGAGACAACCGGCTGCATAGAATGCCGCCAGCGGTTGCGGATGTCCCTGCACGACCGGCACGACCACCTGATGATCTGAACGGAACTTGCCCAGATGTTCGATCAATGCCGGCGCGACGAACGGCATGTCACACGCCACCGCAAAAGCCCACGGCGTGGTGATATGGCCCAGGCCGGCGGCCACCCCTGCCAACGGCCCGGCCCCCGGCATCCCATCGTTGGGCTGCTCGTCGCAGACTTGCGGCAGGTCTATTTCCGGACGCACATGGCGGACACTGACGATGACGAATGGGAACATTTGCTGCATGGTCGCGATCACGCGCTGCAACAGCGTTTGCCCGTCCAGCAGCAGATTTGCCTTGTCGCTTCCCATACGCTGCGAGTCCCCGCCCGCGAGAATGATCGCGGTACAGTCGGGGATCATTTTGGCGAATATTCCAGCATGAACTGCATGATGCCACCGATATCGTCGAGCGCGAAATGCGGCAACTGCGGATAAACCTCGTCGACATCGCTGACCATCGCGATCAAACCATCCTCGACCGTGCAGCGCGGAACTGCAGAGCACTCGCGGCGCAATACCTCGATCTTCACACCGGCAGCATGGGAGAAACCCTCTGCCAGCACCAGGTCGGCTTCACCCAGAAAACGCTGCGCCAATTGTTCCGGTTCGCGCCGGTCGACCGCGTCGGCGACCAGCTGCAACTCATTGGATGTGACCAGCATGCTCATCGATGCGCCCGCCTGCTTGTAGCGCCAGCTGTCCTTGCCTGGCGTATCCAGCACCACCTTGTGATGCGCGTGCTTGATCGTGGCCACCTTCAGCCTTCTGTCCGTCAGCTCGCGCAACAGCTTCTCGATCAGCGTGGTCTTGCCGGAGCCGGAATGGCCAACGAAGATAAACGCCTTGGGCATCATAAAATACTCAGGGATGCGCGGTGACCCATGAATCTCCTTCCGGCGTGACCTCTTTTTTCCAGATCGGCACGCGCTGTTTCAGTTCATCGATCAACCAGTGGCAGGCCTGCAATGCTGGCGCGCGGTGCTCGGCGCCTGCCGCGATGAACACGATCTGCTCGCCCGCGCCGACCACGCCGACGCGGTGCACGATGCGCGCATCCAAGAGGGAAAATTTTGCCATCGCCTCGTCGCGCAGCTTGTTCATCTCCGCCAATGCCATGCTGCCATAGGCATCGAAACTGATACGCGTGACTTCGCGCCCCTCCGAAAAATCGCGCGCGCAACCGATGAACGTCGCGATGCCGCCCATGCGTTTCGAGCCGGCGCGCAGCGCGCGGACCTCCTCGTCCTGGGAAAAATCCTCCTGCTGGAGCCGCACCGGATCTTTCATGCTAGCCTCCGGAGAACTTCGACATGAACACCACCTCGCTGCGATCGGCCAGCGGCAACGACATATCCAGCACATGCGCGCCGTTCACTGCGGCGAAACACACGATCTCGAACGCCGCCGGATATCTGGCCTGCAATTGCGCGCGCAGATCCTGCAAACGCAGCCCGGCACGAAATTCCATTTCCATTGCGTTCTTGCCGACGCGCTCCGCGACCGGCCCGAAAAATAATACTTTTATCATGCGGAATCTTTCATCCGTGTCCACACCCCGCTCTTGCCGCCGCGCTTTTCTTCCAGCTGGATGTACTCGATGCGCATCCCGCGGTCGATCGCCTTGCACATGTCGTAGATGGTGAGCAGCGCCACGCTGGCAGCGCACAGCGCTTCCATCTCGACCCCGGTCTGCCCGGTACAACCCGCCGTCGTGACCACCCTGATCCCCACGCAACCGCCGGCGTCGGGTTCCGCGATGTCGCTGAACACCACCTCCACACCGGCAAGCGCCAGCGTGTGGCACATCGGGATGATGTCGGCGGTGCGCTTCGCCGCCATCACCGCGCCGACATCCGCCACGGTCAGCACGTCGCCCTTGGCGATGCTGCCGGTGCGGATGCGCGCCAGCGTCTCGGGCCGCATGCGCAACACGCCGCTGGCGACCGCAGCGCGCCGGGTATGCGGTTTTTCTGTGACGTCCACCATGCGCGCGCGTCCCGCGTCAGAAAAATGAGTCAGTTCGGTCATATGCCCACCTATCGAATAATGCCTGCAATCCTAAAAATCACTTGCCGCAAACACTGCATACGGGATCCTTGCCCAACATGCTGCGCGTGACGCTCATGTCCAGCGCGTTCAGTGTCAGCAGCTTGCCGCTCAAACCGCGTTCTATGCCGGCCAGCAACTTGAGCGCCTCCGCCGCCTGCAAGGTGCCGATGATACCCACCAATGGCGCGAACACGCCAGTGGTCGCGCAGCGCAACTCGGCAGCCTGGCTGTCTTCCGGGAACAGGCAGTTGTAGCACGGCGAAGCCGCATCGCGAAAATCGAATACTGAAACCTGCCCGTCGAAGCGGATCGCCGCGCCCGAAACCAGCGGTTTGCGCCGGCTCAGGCAGGCGCGATTGACCGCGTAGCGTGTCGCGAAATTGTCGCTGCAGTCCAGCACCACGTCGGCTTTGCCTACCAGTTCGAGCAATTGCGCCGCGTCGGCGCGGATCTGCAGCGCGATGCATTCCACTTCGGGATTGACATCGTGCAGCGCGGCCTGCGCAGACACGACCTTGGGCTGGTTCACGGTGGACGTGCGGTGGATGATCTGGCGCTGCAGGTTGCCGAGTTCGACCTTGTCGTGGTCGCACAGGGTCAATTGCCCGACCCCGCTGGCGGCCAGATACAGCGCGGCGGGCGAACCCAGCCCGCCCAGCCCGATGATCAGCACCCTGGCATCCAGCAGGCGCTGCTGCCCCTCGATGCCGATCTCGTTCAGCAGGATGTGGCGGCTGTAGCGCAGCAGTTGCTGGTCGTTCATGCGCAGACCTTCATGCGTGAGACAGAGAGCAGCGATTATTGGGCATTGCATAAGACCAGGCAATGCTTTTGTGCCATACGGCGATAAAAATAGTCGAAAAAAAACGGACATCCGAAGATGCCCGTCAGTTTGTTGCTTACGTTGTTGCGACCGGATGGTCGCGATACGTATTTAGCCCTGCATAGCCATTCGACTAGGCTATCAAACGACGATAGCCAAGTCGCTGGTTAGAACGAGTGCTTCATTCCCAACGAGAAGTCAGAAGGATCTGCTCCACCTGTAGCGTTGTTGGTTGTCTTCACGTAAGTAGCATAAACCGAGGTGGTCTTGCTCATCGCATGGTTATAACCAAGAGCGTACTGGTTTGCATCGTCGGCATTACCCGAAGTTGAACCAAGCTTGGTGTAAGCCGCCCTGATACCGTCATTGGGGGTGACGTTGAAAATGCCCCCGATATAGTAATTGGTCCGCTTCTGTTCCGGGGTTGCAGTCGCAGCCGGTGTGTACTTGGTCTGTTCAACCAGCGCATTGATCACGAACGCATCGGTCTTGAAGCCGCCGCCCAGATCCATGGCCGTGTTCTTGTCGTCAACGTTAGCTAGAGCTGCTCCAGCCAGATCACCGCTGCCTGGACTACCGTTCTTGATATCCTGATAACCCAGGGTCGCATAGATCGGGCCTGCATTGTACATACCGGCCAGCGAATAAGCCGAACCCTTGGTGTTGTTGGCTGAATTGGCGGATTCAGCGCCGAACACGGTCGCGATCGCAACCGAGAAGCCGCCCATGTCCGGGCTCATGTAAGCGAGCGCGTTGTTCAGACGCAGATCAGAAGTCAACAGTCCGGCGATGCCAGCGCCGTTGCCGGAGCGGTTATCGCCGGCGACGTCAAAGAACACGTCCAGGTTGCGCCTTGCGACCTTGTACGGAGCGTCCATCCTGCCGGCCATCACGGCACCCATGCTGTCGCTCTTCAAGCCGAGGTAGTTGTTGCCGGCGAAAAGCTGGTTAGCAGTGTTGGAGCCGGTATCGGCACTGAAACGGGCATCCAGTTGCCAGATCGCGGATGTGCCGCTGCCCAGGTCTTCTGCACCCTTCCAGATCAGGCGCGTGTTGTTGCTGTTCAGCCGGTTGGTGGTGGTTTCTGTAGCCAAACCATCCTTATACATGTCGTAGGACATGTTGACCTGGCCGGTCAATGTCGCTTCGGCAAAAGCCATAGCGGGAACGGTCAGCGCAGAAGCAACTGCCAGTGCAATGATTTTCTTTTGCATATTATAAAACTCCTCATAAGTTTTTAGGTTATTGGCCACCGTGACCGGAGACCCATTGAAAACCCCCCAAAATGCGGAGAATTCAAGGGCGCATTATCCACTACAGTCTAGGCAGGGCAAGGGAAACCGCAGAATATGTGGTTTTTTTGCAACAAGCCAAAAAAGCCCTGCAAAATTAATAAAACTGAAATGAATATCTGATAAAGAACAAGGCCCGTATGATGAACAATGCAACCCGGGACTTCTGTCCGAACTCAGTCCTTGCTCTTGATCCTTGCATCTTGATCCTTGCATCTTGGGTCTTTCCTCTGTATTTATCCCCCGATATAGGACATCTCGATCTTTTTTGGCCTTCCAGCGTCTGCTGCCAGCGTTTCGGTCGCGGCCGAGCGCAATTCCGAATAACGGTCGTTGCGCTGCTGCCATTGCCTTGCGATCAGCGCGGTCAAAGCAGCGTCGGTCGCACCCTCGCGCAACGGCGTGCGCAAGTCCAGGCCGTCGGTCGCGAACAGACAGGTATAGAGCTTGCCATCGGTCGAGAGGCGGGCGCGGCAGCAGTCCCGGCAAAACGCGCGGGTGATCGAGGCGATCACGCCGATCTCGCCGCCGCCATCCGCATAACGCCAGCGCTCCGCCACTTCGCCGATGTGATCGGGCGATACCGGCTGGATCGGGAAACGGCCGGCGACCCGTTCCAGTATCTCCTGTGCCGTGACCACGTCGTCCATGCGCCAGCCGTTGGTGTTGCCCACGTCCATGTATTCGATGAAGCGCAGCACGATGCCAGAGTTGCGAAAGTGCGCGGCCATGGGGACGATCTCGTGATCGTTGACGCCGCGCTTGACCACCATGTTGACCTTGACCGGCGCGAACCCGGCGCGCTGCGCGGCGCCGATGCCGTCGAGCACGGTGCCGACCGGCACCCTGGAATCGCTCATGCGGCCGAAGGTCTCGTCGCTCAGTCCGTCCAGGCTGACGGATACCCGCGACAGACCCGCATCCCTGAGCGACTGCGCGTGACGGGACAGCAGCACGCCATTGGTGGTCAGCGTGATCTCCAGCGGTTTCCCGGCCGGGGTGCGCAGTGCCGCGAGCATCGCGACGAGTTGTTCGAGGTTGCGGCGCAACAGCGGCTCGCCGCCGGTCAGCCGTATCTTCTGCACGCCCAGCGCGATGAATGATGCGGCCAGCCGCGCGATCTCCTCGAAGCTGAGCAGTTCGGCGCGCGGCAGGAACGCGTGATGGGTATCAAAGTATTCGCGCGGCATGCAATAGGTGCAGCGCAGGTTGCAGCGGTCGGTGACGGAGATGCGCAGGTCGCGCAGCGGGCGCTGCAAGGTATCGGTCATCAACGGCGGGTCTCGGCGCGTCCCGTCGAGCAGTGCATCGTCACGAAAACTCATTCCATAACCTCATAACAATAGTTGGTGAGGAATTCGACCATGGGCTCTTTGGCGATCAACTGCTCGAACACGGCTGCGGCCTGCGGGTAATCCCCCTCAATAAAGCGATGTTCCTTTACGCCAGCGGTGACGATCTCGAGTGCTGCGGGGATCATCGCGCGCACCATCTCCAGCGTCACCTTGCGCCCGTCATCGAGCACGCCGCGCGGGCTGTGGATCCACTGCCATACCTGTGACCGGGATATCTCCGCGGTGGCCGCGTCCTCCATCAGGTGGTGTATCGGCACGCAGCCGGTGCCGGACAGCCAGGCGCCGATGTAGGCGATCGCCACCTCGATGTTGAAGTGCAATCCTGCTTCGGTGATCGGGCCTTCCGGTTCGAATCTCAGCAGGTCGGCAGCCGCGGTCTTGACATCCTCGCGTTTCTTGTCCAGTTGGTTCGCAGCAGGCATCAAACTGTCGAACACCTCCATTGCCAACGGCACCAGGCCGGGGTGCGCGACCCAGGTACCGTCGTGGCCGTCGCTGGCCTCGCGTTCCTTGTCGATACGCACATTGTCCAGTGCCGCTTGATTTGCCGCGGCGTCATCCTTGATCGGGATCTGCGCCGCCATCCCGCCCATCGCGTGCGCGTTGCGGCGGTGGCAGGTCTTGATCAGCAGCAGCGAATAGGCATGCATGAAAGTGGAAGTCATGGTCACCAGGCCGCGGTCGGCAAGGATGAAATCCGGGTTGCGGCCGAATTTCTTGATGCAGCTGAAGATGTAGTCCCAGCGTCCGCAGTTCAGCCCGGCCGAATGCTCGCGCAACTCGTAGAGGATCTCGTCCATCTCGAACGCCGCGGGCAGGGTCTCGATCAGCACCGTCGCCTTGATGGTGCCGCGCCTGATGCCGATCCTGTCCTCGGCATGGATGAAGACATCGTTCCACAGCCTGGCTTCGAGATGGCTTTCCATCTTGGGCAGGTAGAGATACGGCGCAGTGCCGCGGGCCAGCAGGGCCTTTGCATTGTGAAAGAAATACAGGCCGAAATCGAACAGGCTTGCTGACACCGGTTTCCCGTCCACGGTCACGTGCTTTTCCACCATGTGCCAGCCCCGCGGGCGCACGAACAGCACCGAAGTTTTTTTGTTCAACCGGTAGGTCCTGCCGTCCGGGTTGACATGCATGATCGTGCGGTTGACCGCATCGCGCAGGTTGATCTGCCCTTCGATCACGTTGTGCCAGTTCGGGGTCATGGAATCTTCCAGGTCCGCCATGTACACCCTGGCTCCGGCATTCAGGCCGTTGATCAGCATCTTGCGTTCTGCAGGCCCGGTGATCTCGACGCGCCGGTCCGTCAGTTCGGCGTGCACCGGAGCGATGGACCAGTCACCTTTGCGCACGGAAGCTGTTTCGTCCAGAAAATCGAACAACTTGCCGGATTCCAATTCGGTTTGACGCTTGACACGGTATTCCAGCAAGGTTTGGCGCACCGGTCCGAACTTGCGCGCCAGTTCAGCGACGAATGCCAGCGCCTCCGGAGCAAGGATGCTCGCCTGTTCCGGCGTGACCGAAGCACTGATGGCTATTCCTGCGGGATATGTCATATCCGTTCCCTCGATAAGATCACATTATGCGACGCGGTTCCGGGGTGATCCTGCCTCATAGGCTTCGATATTGTCTATGAGTTGATCGGCCAATGCCTGCATCGCTGTTCTCCCCGACCAGGCGATATGCGGAGTCAGAATGAAGTTGGGCAGATTAAGTTCCAATAGCGGATTTCCCCCGGTCGGCGGTTCTTTGACCAGCACGTCGAAACCCGCACCGCCTATGCGCCCGGAACGCAAGGCATCCAGCAAGGCGGATTCATCCACCAAACCGCCGCGTGCGGTATTGATCAGCAATGCGTGTTTTTGCATGCGCGAGAACTCTGCCGCACCGATCAGGTGGCGCGTCTGTGCATTGAGCGGCAAGTGCAGGGTGATCACGTCGCTGTCTCGCAGCACCGTGTCGAAGGAAGTATACCCCGGCCTGATATCGCTGACGCCCTTGTGTTCTGCAAACAATACCTTCATTCCGAAAGCCAGCGCGATCTGCTCCACCGCTTTGCCGATCGCACCGTGGCCGACGATGCCCAGCGTGCTGCCGTACAAGTCATTGACCGGATGGGTGAACAGACAGAATTGTGTCGATGCCTGCCATGCGCCGTTGCGCACGTCGTCGCGAAAAGCCGGCAGGTTGCGGCGCAATGCCAGGATCAGCATGAACACATGCTCGGGCACGGTATGCACCGAGTAATTGCGTATGTTGGATACGACGATGCCGCGTTCGCGACAGTATTCGATATCCACGTTGTCCGTACCGGTGGCGGCGACCGCGACCATCTTCAGCCTGGGCAATTGCTGCAGTATCGCCCTGCTTATCACCACCTTGTTGGTGATCGCGATGGTGGCATCCCTGAGCCGCTCCAGGGTCTGGTCGGCGCCGGTGGCCGGATATTCCTGCCACTGGTGATCGAATTTCGGGCGACGGATATCGGCGATGCAGGTCGAGGCGTCGAGGAACACGATGTTTTCCATCATCTCAATCGCCCATGCCCGACATGCGCTTGACGACCTTCACCACGGCCGCGGAATCCAGATTGGTGTCGCCGGTGCCCATCAGCGCATTGAGATGCTGTGTGACCAGCGCGGCGGCGGGCAGCGCCACGCCCAACTGGTGCGCGGTCTCCATCACGATGCGCATGTCTTTCTGGTGCAAGCCGACCTTGAAGCCGGGTTTGAATTCGTTGTCCAGCATGCGCTTGCCATGGACTTCCATGACCTTGCTGCCGGCGAATCCGCCCATCAAGGCCTCGCGAACTTTGGCCGCATCCGCGCCGTTCTTGCGCGCGAAGGTCAGCGCTTCGGCCACCGCCTCTATCGTAACCGCCACCACGATCTGGTTGCACGCCTTGGCAACCTGGCCCGCACCGTTGTCGCCGATATGGACGATGTTCTTCCCCATCAATTCGAACAGCGGTTTGACGCGCTCGAATACCTTGGCTTTTCCGCCCACCATGATGGACAGCGTGGCGTTGATCGCGCCGGTCTCGCCGCCGGAAACGGGCGCGTCCAGCATGTCTACGCCCTGCTTCGCGAGCCGTTCGGCGAATACCTTGGTCGCAGTCGGCGAGATGGTGCTCATGTCGACGATCACAGTTCCGCTGCGCGCATGCTTGGCCATCCCGGCGTCGCCGAATATCACGCTTTCCACATCCGGCGTGTCGGACACTATGAGAAAGATCACGTCGGCATGCTTGCCCAATTCCGCTGCCGATGTGCAGGCGGTAGCACCCGCAGCCACCAGTGTCTTCATCGCTTCCGGACGGCGCGCATAGACCCACAGCTTGTGCCCGCCTTTCATCAGATTGTGTGCCATGGGACCGCCCATGATGCCGGGGCCGATGAATCCAACATTGATCGACATATTGTTTTCTCCTTGTTAATTCATGCGAGACCCGTTTCATCCAGAAAGACACGAATTCAAGCCAAGCGATTACAGAGGACACAGAGAGTGACAGGCCCCACTCCGCCTTTTGCTGGCATACGCAGCAGGTGAATATACACACGTTTGTTTTTCTCTGTGATTTCGTGATTCTCGTGGCCCAACGATTTATTCAGTTTCACCAGCTTACTCAACCCAGCGTCGGCATCGTCAGCGTGGACGCGCTGCGCTCAGCCACTTCCGGCCAGCGGGTGGTGATTGTCTTGGTGCGGGTGTAGAAATATACCCCTTCCATGCCGTGCATGTGCAGGTCGCCGAACAGCGAGGATTTCCAGCCGCCGAACGAGAAGAACGCCATCGGCACCGGGATGGGCACGTTGATGCCGACCATGCCGACTTCGATCTCGTTCTGGAAGCGCCGCGCCGAAGCACCCGAAGCGGTGAAGATCGCGGTGCCGTTGGCGTAAGGGTTGGCGTTGACCAGATTGATCGCCTCGTCGAAGCTGGCGACGCGCAGCACGATCAGCACCGGACCGAAGATCTCCTCCTTGTATATCTTCATGTCGGTGGAAACATTGTCGAACAGTGTCGGTCCGACGAAGAATCCTTTCTCGTGTCCGGCCACCTTGATGCCGCGCCCGTCAGTTACCAGCTTGGCGCCTTGTGCAACGCCGCTGTCGATATATCCGATGATCTTGTCGCGATGCTGCGCCGAGATCACCGGGCCCATGTCTACGCCTTTCTTGTCGCCTGGGCCGACCACCAGTTTCTCGGCTCTTGCCTTGAGTTTGGCCACCAGCGCGTCTGCGATATCGCCCACTGCGACCACGGTCGAGATTGCCATGCAGCGCTCTCCGGCGGAGCCGTAGGCGGCCCCCATGATCGCATCGGCGGTGAAATCCAGTACCGCATCGGGCAGCACGATGGCATGGTTCTTCGCGCCGCCCAGCGCTTGCACACGCTTGCCATGATGCGCGGCGGTCTCGTAGATATATTTCGCGACCGGCGTCGAGCCGACGAAAGAAATGGAACGCACATCAGGATGGGACAGCAGCGCGTCCACCGCCTCCTTGTCGCCCGGTACAACGTTGAACACTCCATCGGGCAACCCCGCTTCCTTGAACAGTTCGGCCATGCGCAAACTGCAGGAAGGTACTTTCTCGGATGGCTTGAGCACGAAGGTGTTGCCGCAGGCGATCGCGATCGGGAACATCCACATCGGCACCATCGCAGGAAAATTGAATGGGGTGATGCCGGCACACACGCCTATCGGTTGCAACATGGAGTGGCAATCGACGCCGCTGCCGACATTTTCGGCATGCTCTCCCTTGAGCAGGTGCGGCGCACCGACGGCGAACTCCACCACTTCGATGCCGCGCTGCACCGAGCCGGCAGCATCTTCCAAAGTCTTGCCATGCTCTTCGCTGGCCAGATGCGCCAGCTCGGCGCGATGCTTTTCGAGCAGTTCGCGGAACTTGTTCAGTATGCGGCTGCGGCGCAACGGGGTAGTGTCACGCCAGGTAGGAAATGCAGCCTTTGCAGCGGCAACTGCGATTTCAACATCTTCGCGGCTGGCCAGGGGCACTTGACGGATTGCTTCACCGATAGCCGGATTGGTCACATCTGCGAAACGTTTGCTTCGACTATCGGTGTGCTGACCATTGATCCATAATGCCAAGATTGGGTTAGACATGTTGCGCTCCCGAAGTACTGATCTCATGCAGTCCTGGAATTATTTCTGCACTGAAATGGTAATGTAGCAGCAATTGGTCTCGCGGGTGAACAACGCGCCAGGCAGGCCAACTATCGCGTAGCCCAGCATGACGCCAAGGCCGGTCTGATAATTCTGCTCCGAGTAGACACGCGCACCCGCCAATGGCTTTCCGTTCCCGCATTGATCAAGGATCCAACCCGCCAGCGGGTTGCGGGAATGCCGTATCCAGGTTCGGTTCACCTTCGTCGCATCCAATTCTGCTCCAGCAAGCTTGTCGCTTTACAGCGTTGCCAATTACTTGTGCACAAGATGCGGCAGCCACAAGTCGATGGATGGGTACATATACAGCAAAAACATGGCCAATACCTGAATCCCCATGAACGGCATCATGCCGGCGAATACGCCATGTGCAGCGTGAGGATGTCGACGCTCGCGAGCAGTTCATCCATGCTTACATACGCCGCATGACAGCTTTTCTCAACTTCCTCCGACAGGCGGTGGGTATTGTGATACAGCACGGTCATAGGGCCTGCGCCAGCGTTTCGGCATCCATTGGCAGGTCCGACTGGTTGGCGCTGACCTTGAAGTGCCGGGAAGAAAATCGAGGACCTCCTGGAAAACTTCACGCGTTACCAGAACTTTCGGTTTCATGTTGTACGTTTTACCACAAATATGTGGCCCGCCTCACGCGCCGGGTGATTGGCATCAATAGAACGGCTCGGTCCCGGTGGCGACTTTTCACACCGCCGGCCTGCGACCGGCGGGAGCACGCAATGCGCCGACCTTAACGATAGATATAGTCGGGCAACCACATGGCGATCTGCGGGAATATGTACACCAGCGCCATCGAGATAAACACCATGATGAGGAACGGAAACGCTCCCGCGAAGATCTGGTTCAGCGTCACATGCTTCGGCGCCACGCCTTTGAGGTAGTAACACGACATGGCCATCGGCGGCGTCAGGAACGAGGTCTGGATATTGAGCGCCACGATAACACCGAAAAACACCGGATCGATGTTGAAGTGATGGAGCAACGGCAGGAAGATGGGCACGAAAATGATGATGATCTCGGTCCACTCCAGGGGCCAGCCCAGCAAAAAGATGATGAACTGGGTGAGCAGCATGAACGTGACCGGGGTCAAATGGAGCCCCAGCACGAAGTTCTCCACGACTTGTTGGCCGCCCAGGTAGGAGAACACCGAAGAGAACGTCCATGATCCCACGAACAGCCAACACACCATCGCTGCCGTGCGGGCTGTCAGGAACACCGCTTCTTTCAGGCGCTGCCAGGTGAACTGCCGATAACCGATCGCGAGGATGATCGATCCCGCGGCGCCGAGCGACGCCGCCTCGTTGGGAGTGGCCAGACCGAACAGGATCGCCCCAAGCACGCCGAGAATCAGGAACGCCAGCGGGAAAAACGATGTCGCCAGCAGCCAGACGACTTGCCTCCACGGAATGTCGGTTTGCTCTTTGGGCAACTTGGGCGCGAGCTTGGGGTTAAGTATGGCCCGTCCGATGACATACACCATATACAGGCTGGCCAGGAGAAACCCGGGGAAAAACGCTCCCGCATAAAGCCGCACCACGGACACGCTGGCCATGGCACCGTACAGGATCAGCATGATGCTGGGCGGAATGAGGATCCCCAGGCAACCGCCCGCCGCCACCACGCCGGCCGAGAGCTTGGTGTCGTACCCGGCCTTGAGCATCGCCGGCAGGGCCAGCAGCCCCATCAGTGTCACCACGGCGCCCACGATGCCGGTGGCGGTCGCAAACAGCGCGCAGGTTGCCAGCGTGGCCACGGCCAGCGAACCGGGAACGTGCTTCATGGAGACCTGCAGGCTGTGAAACAGCCGGTCCAGGAGATTGGAACGTTCCACCATGTAGCCCATGAACAGGAACAGCGGCACCGCTATCAGCACGTCGTTGGACATCACGCCGAAGGCGCGCTGCACCAGCAGCGGAAAGATATTGTCGCCCATCGCGTAATAGCCGAATCCCACGCCGAGCGCGATGAGCGTGAACGCAATGGGAAAACCAAGAAAAATGATGAGGATGAACCCCGCCATCATCAGCATGCCAACTTGCGGATCGGTCATTTATGCGCTCCCCCATGATGCGGCTTGCCCTCGATTTCTTCGAGGATCTGTTTTCCCGTCATACCCGCCTTGGCATCCTCGAGAATCACCTTCTCCAGTTCCTCTACGTCGTGCTGGCGTTGCGGTGGCTTGCCATCCCTGATGGTGATCACGCTGCGGATCACCTCGACGATGCCCTGCAGTATCATGAAAAACGCGGCCAGCGGAATAATGCCCTTGAACGGCCAGATCGGCGGACCGTTCGGACTGGACGCGCTATGCTCGTCGGCGAGATACGACATGTGAAAAAAATCGAACCCCGAATAAAGCAACGCCAGCATCCCGGGAAAGAAGAACAGAAAATAGAGAACCAACTCGATGCTGGCCTGAACACGAATCGGCAACCGGCGGGCGACAAAATCTCCCCGCACGTGCGCGTTCCTCGACACGGCATAGGCCCCCGCCATCATGAACAGCGTGCCGTAACAGATGTATTCGGTATCGTAGGCCCAACCCGTGGGTGAATCGAAAACGTAGCGTGCGGTCACGTCGTATACCGTGACAAAGGTCAAAATCAGGATGCTCCAGGAGAAGGTCTTGCCTACCAAGGTGCTCAGCTTGTCGATGTACAACAGGTATTGCTGCATTTCTCTTAACCCCCGCTGCCAAATGGATCAACTCAACCGTGCGGCACTACACCGCGCTGATCCGCGCCACACCGGTCCACAGTAATCAAAAAAAGCCTCCGCTCTTGAAGGGTTCTCTCCACAAGAGCGAAGGCCGGTCACGACTGAAAAATTTCTATGCTTTTTTTCCGAAGAAATGATTGAAAGCCATGTCATTCGGGGCTTCATACTTTGCCTTGAAATCGACGATCCGGCGAGCCCAGGCCTTCTGCGAGTCGATGACCTTCTTGAAGAACGGGTCGGCTGAAGACAACCTGTCGATCACCTTGTCCCAGGCTTTCAATTCCGCCTCGAGAATCGGCTTGGGCGTGGTGTACGTCTTGACGCCGGCTTTGTACAACTCATCGAGATCGTCCGGGTAGCGCTTCTCCCACTTCCACGACATGTCGGCGGATGCAGCCTCGGCCGTGTAGCGCAGGATGGCCTGCAAATCTTTCGGCAGGCTTTCGTATTTCTTCTTGTTGAAGATGATTTCGAAGCACTCCATGCGCTGATGGAAACTTTGCAGCATGTACGCCTTGGCCACATCCTGGAACCCGAGCGCCCTGTCGGATGACGGGTTGTTGAACTCCGCGGCATCGATCACGCCGCGATCCATCGATGGAACGATGTCCGGACCCCCCATGATCGTCACCTGCACGCCCATTTCCTTCATCAGGTCCGCCGCCAGGCCGACAGTGCGATACTTTAGCTTATCAAACTCGGCGACTGTCTCGATTGGCTTCTTGAACCACCCTAAGGGCTGGGTCGGCATGGGGCCCGTGAGCCAGCCAACGACATTGAGTTTGAGGATATCTTGGGACAATTCCTTGTAGAGTGTGTCGCCGCCGCCGTAGTAGAACCAGGCGAGCAGATCGTTCGCTTCCCAGCCAAAAGCCGGCGCCGTGCCAAACAGCGAATAGGCCTTGTTCTTGCCGTACCAGTAGGCGCATACACCGTGACCGCCGTCGAGCGCGCCGCTATTGACGGCATCCTGCATCTGCAAGGCGCCGACGACCGCCCCGGCCGGAAGCAGTTCCAGCTTAAGGCGCCCTTCGGCCATTTCGTTAACGCGCCGCGCGTAGTCCTGGGCGTACTCGTGGAAGATATCCTTCGCCGGCCAGGTGCTCTGGAACCGCAATGTAATGGGTTCGGCCGCCCGGGAAATCATCGGGAAACCCAGCGCCGCTACGCCACCTGCCGCGGCAGCTGCGCCGGTCAAAAACTTGCGTCGGGAAGTGGTGGCCGGGGATGTTTTGGCTTGCTTCTTGTTTTTTTCGCTCATTATGAATCTCCTCAAGTTTATGCAAAGGAAAAATACGAGTAATTAATACTAAATCAATAATATTAATATCCCACTTACTTAAACCAATAGCTCTTCGGCTACTTCAATAATGACCACAATATGAAGCTGATTATTTTCGTGTGATGAATGCTACTCCTCGTCAATGAAATTTACAAATGTGCGTTTTAAAATTTTAATAAAAGATCTTCGAGGTAAAGCCCGACCTGCGACACTCTTTATTAATATCCAGCCAATCTGCCATATGCCGTTGCCAAAGCCTGTTCGTCGCCGACATTGCCGGGGAAAATAACCACCGGCAAATCCGGGTAGCGCGGATGACGGATGGACAGCACACCTCCGAACAACCCGGTAGAATCTGTCCGGCTTGCTCTACGGCTACTGATGAGCCACAACACGAGGACGACATGGTGCAATTGAACTGGCTCACGGCAAACCAGGCGGCGCAAGGCATCCGTGATGGATTGTTCTCGTGTCAAGACCTGGTTCAGGCCTGCATACAGCAGATCCAGACCCGCGAGCCGGATGTGCAGGCCTGGGCGTATTTCGACGCTGAGCACGCGCTGGCGCAGGCGCGACACGCCGATGAATCGCGCGCGGCAGGCGAACCGCTCGGCCCGCTGCACGGCGTGCCGGTCGGCATCAAGGACATCATCGACACCGGCGATATGCCGACCGAGGATGGCACTCCGCTGCATGCGGGACGCAACCCCTGGCACGATGCCAGGGTGGTCGAACTGCTGCGCAGCGCGGGCGCCATCATCATGGGCAAGACGGTGACCACCGAACTGGCCACCTACGCGCCGGGCAAGACACGCAACCCGCACAATCCGGCGCACACACCCGGCGGCTCTTCGAGCGGCTCCGCCGCGGCAGTGGCCGCCGGCATGGTGCCGCTGGCGCTGGGCACGCAGACCAACGGTTCGCTGATCCGGCCCGCCGCCTATTGCGGTGTGTTCGGTTTCAAGCCCAGCCGCGGCCTGATCTCGCGCCAGGGCATCCTGCGCCAGTCTGAACGACTGGACCAGCCGGGCGGCTTTGCACGCAGCGTCGAGGATCTCGCGCTGCTGGGCGAGGTGATATCGGCCTATGACCCGGACGAACCCGGCATGACCCCTCGCGCGAACGTGCCCATGCTGCGGGTCTGCAAAGAGGAACCTCCATCCCCGCCCAAGCTGGCTTTGATCAAAACACCCTGGTGGCCGCAACTGGATGCCGACACCCGGGAGGGCTTCGGCGAACTGGTCGAACATCTTGGCGGCCAGGTCGGCGAGTTCGTTCTGCCCGATACGGCCGCAACCGTGCTCGATTGGCACAAGGCAGTCATGGAAGCGGACATCGCAGCCAACTACGAGCCTGAGTACGAGCGCGGCGCCGACAAACTGTCCGCCTCGCTGAAACAACAGATTGAGCGCGGCCGCAGCGTGAAGGCGGTCGATTACCTCAAGTCGCTGGCGCGCATCCCGGTGGTGACCGATGCGCTCGACGAGATCTTTGAACGTTACGACGCGATCCTGACGCCAGCGGTTGCGGGTGCCGCGCCACATGGCCTGGAATCGACGGGCGACCCGATGTTCTGCACGCTGTGGACCTTCTGCGGCATGCCGGCGCTCAGCCTGCCGCTGTTGCACGCCGGTAACGGCCTGCCGGTGGGCGTACAACTGGTAGGACGTGTCGGTGACGATGCACGGTTGCTGCGCACCGCGCGCTGGCTGGTCGACTCGGTCAAGTAACACACAAGGAAAGTGAGGAAGTCATGAAATTCAAAACGATTGCAGGTTTGATCGGTCTGGTGGCAGTACTGGCCTTCCTTGCGGTGCCGGTGATCAAGCTGCATAACATACCTTTGATCGCGGTAGCGCTGATCGGTGCAGGCATGGCGGTATACGAATTCATCGAGGGTCTGCGCAAAGATAACGAGTGAGGCGGACAACGCTGATGAAACCCGAGACCTATGTGAACCGGGTAGCCTTCCTGTAGTTGATTGAACTCCTCAAAGCACTGCGGCTTTGATGTAAATGGCTTCCCCCGGAAAAAATCGGACTTGCCTTTGAACTTGTGACTTGATCTGGTCGGGGTGAGAGGATTCGAACCTCCGACTCCTGCGTCCCGAACGCAGTACTCTACCAGGCTGAGCTACACCCCGTTTTACATAGCGCCATAAATCTACTGATGAAACCACTAGCCATCTGACTAAGTTGGCAAACTACGCCAACCAAGTCAGTGGTTATGCGCGACTCTGGGGCGGGGTCGGGCGTTGCTCGCGCTCCTCACATACTTATGTGTATGCTCCGGGCGCTGCGCTCCGGCCTCCCCCACCCCAAAGCCGCTCGCTACGATTTCTGACGCTATTTACAACCCTTCACCAGCGCTGGCTTCTCAAAGAAGGTAGCGAGAGATTGATTCTAGAACTGTCTTGTTGCAGCAAAGTGCGCCAATTCTAACAGACACTTCTTGTATTTTGAATCAGTCAGCAATGCGATCGCGGCGCACGCCGATTCGGCTTCGCGCATGGCCTGCTGGCGGGTGAAGTCCAGCGCGCCGGTCGCGCGTATGATCTGCAATACCTCTGGGAATCTTTCCACATCGCCCTGTTCGATAGCATTGCGCACTACGGCGGCCTGTTCGGTCGAACCGTGCTGCATCGCATAGATCAGCGGCAGCGTAGGCTTGCCCTCGGCGAGATCATCACCGAGATGCTTGCCGGTCTGCAGCTCATCAGCGGAATAATCCAGCACATCGTCCACCAACTGGAATGCAGTACCGAGATGCATGCCATATTCGGCCACAGCCTGTTCGTCCGCGGCGCTTGCCTTGCCCAGAATCGCACCCAGGCGCATCGCCGCCTCGAACAGTTTGGCGGTCTTGTAACGGATCACGCGCATGTAATTGTCGGCATCCACATCGGCATCGTGGCAGTTGAGCAGTTGCAATACTTCGCCCTCGGCGATGATGTTGGTGGCATCGGCCAGTGTCTGCATCACGCGCATCTCGCCGACCTCGACCATCATCTGGAAAGCGCGCGAATACAAAAAATCCCCGACCAGCACGCTGGCCGCATTGCCGAACAGCGCGCTGGCGGTAGCCCGTCCTCGGCGCAATTCGGATTCATCCACGACGTCGTCGTGCAGCAGCGTCGCGGTGTGGATGAATTCCACCACCGCCGCCAGAACGTGATGCTGCTTGCCCTGATAGCCGAAGGCATCGGCAGACAGCACCACCAGTGCCGGGCGCAAACGCTTGCCGCCGCCGTTGACGATATATTCGCCGACCTGATTGACCAGCAGCACATCCGAATGCAGCCGCGTGCGTATCACCTGATCCACTGCAGCCATGTCCGCCGCGAGCAATTGCCGGAGGTCTTCCAAAAACGCGTGGTTTTCTATAAACACTTTCTATCCTGAGTTGTGGGGACGCGGCGCGGCGCGCATTGTCGCATAAAATATTTTAACCATGCCCCGCTGCCTGGTCTTTCCGCCACAAATATATGCCGATCATCATGCCCACCACGCTCAACGCCTCCACATAATGCGCCGGCGCCAGGCGATCGAGCGGCAGCAGCATGCTGACCATAACCGGCGTGAGCCCGCCGAACACCGCATAGGCCACGTTGTAGGAAAACGACAATCCGGAAAAACGCACCACCGGCGGGAACGCCTTGACGGCGACGCTCGGCACCACGCCGATCACGCCGACAAAGAATCCGCACAAGGCATACAGCTCATTGATATTTTGCGGCGCGACCGACACTCTGCTGATAGAACAGCGCGGAGGTGATGCCCAGCATCACGCAACCAACCAGCAACACCCTTCCCGCGCCATAACGGTCGGCCAACGCGCCGAACAGCACGCAACCCACACTCAAAAAAACTGTCGCGATACTGTTCGCCTGCAACGCAGTAGTGGCGGGAATGGCATAGAGCTTCTGCACCAGCGTCGGGGTCATCAATATCATCACCACGATCGCGGCAGACAGCAGCCAGGTCATCAGCATGGTCAGGATCACGGCGGGACGATGTTCGCGTATCACAGTCTTCAACGGCAACTCGTCAGCCAACGCCTGCCGCGCCTGCATTTCCCTGAACACCGGCGTTTCATGCAGCCACTGGCGCAGCCACGCCGACAGCAATCCGAACATCCCGCCGATGATGAACGGCACGCGCCAGCCTTGCGTGAGCAATTCAGCGGGTGCATACAGCTTGTTGATCGCAGTCGCCACCAGCGAACCGAGCAGAATACCGCCGGTCAGCCCGGCGGTCAGCGTGCCGCAGGCGAAACCGACATGGCGCGGCGGAACATGTTCTGAGACGAATACCCACGCGCCCGGCACCTCACCACCGATCGCCGCGCCCTGCAACACGCGCAAGGCGAGCAACGACAGCGGCGCCCAGATACCGATCACGGCATAAGTCGGCAGCAAGCCGATCGCCAGCGTCGGTACGGACATCAGAAAGATGCTCAGCATGAACATGCGCTTGCGCCCGAACAGATCGCCGAAATGCGCCATCACGATGCCACCCAGAGGACGCGCCAGATAACCCGCTGCAAAAATGCCGAAAGTCTGCAACTGGCGCAACCAGTCCGGCATGTCGGGCGGAAAGAACAACTGCCCGATCACCACCGCGAAGAACACGAAGATGATGAAATCGTAAAATTCCAGTGCGCCACCCAGCGCGGCCAGTACCAGCGTACGGTAGTCACTGCGACTCAGCGTTGGCATATGTTCGTTCCCTGTTATAACCATCCGTGGGCAGAGTGTATGTGAAGCGAGCCGTCTGCACTAGCTGGCAACCCTATAGCGCTGCATTTCGTAACGGGTCAGCGGCCCCTGAGCATTATAATTTGCGTAGCCCGTTCTTTTTATGGATAATGCCCGCCCTTATGCAACCCCCGGGTGCGTACACCCGCCGCACTCAACTACTCGCAAGGAAAGAAAATGAAAGCAGACATTCACCCGAATTATCAGGAAATCACCGTGACTTGCAGTTGCGGCAACACCTTCAAGACCAAGTCCGTGATGGGCAAGCCAACCCTGCACGTCGAGGTTTGTTCCGAATGCCATCCGTTCTACACCGGCACGCAGAAGATCGTGGATACCGCGGGCCGCATCGACAAGTTCCGCCAGAAATACGGCAACAAGCCTGCAGCGTAATTGATTTACGGAACTTTGCGCAGCGGTTCCATCAAAAGGCAGCGTTCGCTGCCTTTTTTATTTGCTGCGCCATTCACTCCGTTTATTTTGCAAAGGATCCGGGAAACCCCTGACCCATGTATTTTATAAAACCTACCGACCCCAACCCGATTACCCCCGCTAAAGCAGTGTTGATCGGATTGCTCTGCCTGATCTGGCTGGGTACAGGATTGGTCGGTCACGATCCGTGGAAACCCGATGAGATATCGGGTTTCGGTGTGATCTATTCGATGCTGCAAAACGGTGATTGGTTGGCGCCCGCCATTGCCGGCGAACCATTCATGGACAAGCCGCCGCTGTTCTACTGGACCGCCGCGCTGTGCGCCAAACTGTTTTCACCGCTATTGCAGTTGCACGACGGAGCACGCCTTGCCAGCGGCCTTTACACTGCATTGACTCTGCTGTTCGTCGGCTTGGCCGGACGCAGGTTATATGGCGAAAATCGCGGCTGGGCCGCGGCGATCATACTGATCGGATGCCTGGGCATACTGATCGGCGCACACCAGATGACCACCGATCTCGCGCTGCTGGCCGGTTGCGCGATGATGCTGTACGGTTTTTCATTGGGACAGGAACGTGCCCTTCGCGCCGGCCTGTGGATCGGCACCGGCATGGGTGTCGGTTTCATGTCCAAGGGTTTCATTTCGCCGATATTTTTCGTGCTGATCGCTGCAAGCTTGCCGCTGCTATTTCAAAATTGGCGCAAACGTCAATATTATCTCAGTGTCGGTTTCGCCTTGCTGTTTGCATTGCCATGGCTGACCATCTGGCCGCTGCTCTTGTATCAACATTCCCCGCAATTATTCGCGGACTGGGCGTGGACAAACAACCTCGGAAAATGGATAAGCTATGCGAAACACGGGCCTGGCAAGGATTCCTTGTACTACCTGGAAAATCTGCCCTGGATGGCGTGGCCCGCCTGGCCTTTGGCGGCATGGATAGTATGGAAATCGCGAAAGCGCATGAGCCAGCGCGAAGATTTGCAGTTGCCGCTGGTCGGTTTCGCGGTGATGCTCATCACCCTCAGCCTCGCGGCAGACATACAGGAGGTGTTCGCCTTGCCCATGCTGCTGCCGATCACGCTGTTGGCGACCGCATCGCTATCGATGCTTAAACGCGGCGCGGCAAATGCGCTGGACTGGTTCGGAATAATGACTTTCGCCTTGGTCGCTATCCTGATGTGGTGGGGGTGGGCGGGCCTGTTGCTGGATAACCAGGCGAAGATCACGCACTGGCTGAAGGATTACCAGCCCGGCTTCGAGCCGGAGTTGCACGCTGCCTCATTCGTTATCGCAATCATCGCCACCGTGATGTGGATAGTGGTGGTATGGCGTGTCGGGCGTTCTATGCGCCGCGCGACCTTGAATTGGGCAGCCGGCGTCACGCTGATCTGGATACTTGCGATGACGCTATGGCTGCCCTGGCTGGATAGCGGTAAAAGCTATCGCAACATGGTTGCCGCGTTAAAACGTTCCATGCCAAAGCATTATCAGTGTATGGCGGGCGAACACTTGGGCAATGGTCAACGTGCGATGCTGTATTATTTCGGCGATATCATCGCTCAGCGCGACTACAAACATCGCTGTGACCTGCGCCTGATCCAGGGCGACAGATTATCCAAGCCGCTGCTCGACGAGACACATTGGGAAAAAATCTGGGAGGGCAGCCGCAAAGGCGACAATTACGAGCGCTACCGGCTTTATCGGAGAGTGGAAACCCCCTGACGAATTGACACAAAAGACGTGCCGCTATATGGCTTAAATTTCATTTCTTGCCGATGACTGTTGTTCAGAACACCCCTCAGGAGTCTTTGCGCAAAGCTCCGATCCAACCGGGTTGCGGCTCCCCGAGGTCGAACTCATGCACTTTTTGCTCAAGCAAAACAAGCTGCAAACCGGCTGCTTCGGCCATCTCCCGCACATAGGCCGCACTGTGGGCAAAATGCAGGTTATGACGCACCATCACCGCGTCGGTTTCGCTGCGATATAACGTAAAGACGAAAAGCCCGCCTGGTTTCAACAGTCGCGCGGCAGACTGAAAGACCGTCAGCAGATCTCCGAACAAGATCAGCACACCGGATGCGATGATCAAGTCGAACGTCCGATCGCAACCTTGCATGTAAGCGATGGCATCGGCACACTCAAGCTTGTCGTAATAGCTTTTTTTCTGCGCCTGCGCCAGCATATGCGGTGAAAGATCGACGCCTTCCAGGTGCTTGGCGTAGCCCCGCAGATACTCGCCACATACGCCTGTGCCGCAGCCGATATCCAGAACATCGAGCTGGCGCGTCTGCATCAGTTTCAGCTCTTCCAGCACCTCACGCACATGTTGCGGGCCAAGGAATTCCTTCCCGGGCAACTGAATATCTGCATCCCAGTTTTGCGCCTTTCTTTCGTAAGTGGTCAGCATCACCGCTGCCGGGTAGTGCTTCGGTATCTCACCCGCGTTCAATCGGGCCAGCCTCAGTTTCACTTCACTATCATCGCCGGGATCCAATTCCAGGTAGCGGTTGAAGCAAGCGATCGCCTGTTCACGGTCGCCCAGTTCCGAGTAGCAGACGCCCAGCCCTTCGTATGCTTCCTTGAACGAGGGCGACAGTTCGAGCGCCTTGCGGAAATTTTCAATCGCCTCCTGAAATTTATCCTGGCCAGACAACACCATGCCGAGGTTGCAGTAGCCCTCGACGAAATCCGGGCGATACAAAAGTGCACGGCGATAGCATTCCTCAGCCTCGGCGAACTGCCGATTGTTTTTATATATGTTGCCCAGGTTGTTCTGCACCTCGGGCATGTTCGGCTGAAATTCCAGCGCACGCCGATAACAGTCTATCGCCTTGTCGAACTGCTTGGACAATTGATAGATGTTGCCGAGATTGTTCTGGATCATGTGCGAGCGCGGATTGATTTCCGCGGCTTGCTTCAAGAATTTCAAAGCTTTGGCCAAGTCCCGCTGCTCCGCATACAGCGTGCCCAGCAAGTAATTCGCATCAAGATGCATGGGGTCATGGCGCAGCGCGCGCTTGTAAAAATCTTCCGCGGCGGCAAAATTCCGTTCTTTTTGTTTGCTGAGTCCCTTTTTGAAATATTTCTGGCTCTGTTCGTAATCGTTACCTGACACCCTCTGCTCCTTTCAACTTCAGGGAACCTCTCAAAATCCACATTTCATCCCAACTGCTTTGTTGCGAAAATAATTTCTTGCTTGCATATAACCCATATGCGTCGCTGCGAAATTATTCCCGCGCCTTGCATTTGGGCGAACTGTGTATTTTTAGAGGATCCCTTACAACTATCCGAACTGGTTAGGTGCGCCTGATAAACATCAGGAATTCTTCCTGAACAGCGCCGATTGCGCATGCGCTTGCAGACCTTCGCCGAATGCCAATGTGGAGGCAATGTCGCCCAGCTTTTGCGCGCCTTGCGCGGAGACCTGGATCAGGCTGCTGCGTTTCTGGAAATCGTACACGCCCAGCGGCGACGAGAAGCGTGCGGTGCCGGAAGTGGGCAGCACGTGATTCGGTCCGGCACAATAATCACCGAGCGCTTCGGAGGTGTAGCGGCCCATGAAAATTGCACCGGCGTGTTTCAGCTTGGGCAGCCAGGCTTGCGGGTCTGCCACCGACATTTCCAGGTGTTCGGGTGCGATGCGGTTGCTGATGACGCAGGCTTCATCCAGATCGGCGACAAGGATCAGCGCGCCGCGGTTCTCCAATGCGCTCTTGATGATGTCGCGGCGCGGCATCTGCTCCAGCAAGCGGTCTGCGCTTTGCAACACAGCCGCGATGAAACCCTGATCCGGCGACAGCAGGATCGCCTGCGCCAGTTCGTCATGCTCGGCCTGCGAGAACAGGTCCATCGCGATCCAGTCCGGGTCGGTCTGCCCGTCGCAGATCACCAGGATCTCGGACGGCCCGGCGATCATGTCGATGCCGCACACGCCGAACACGCGGCGTTTCGCGGCTGCCACATAGGCATTGCCGGGGCCGACGATCTTGTCCACCCTGGGGATGGTCGCGGTGCCGTAAGCCAAAGCCGCCACCGCTTGCGCACCGCCGATCGTGAACACGCGATCCACGCCGGCCAGATATGCCGCCGCCAGCACCAGCGGATTCTTGACGCCGTCCGGGGTCGGCACCACCATGATCAGTTCGGCGACACCAGCCACCTTGGCGGGCAGCGCGTTCATCAACACCGAAGACGGGTAGGCCGCCTTGCCGCCCGGCACATACATTCCGACGCGATCCAGCGGCGTCACTTGCTGGCCGAGCAGCGTGCCATCGGCATCGGTATAGCTCCACGAAGCCTGCACCTGCTTCTTGTGATAATCCGTGACGCGCTGCGCAGCCTGTTCCAGCGCGCTGCGCTGATCAGCGGGCAAACCCTCGAACGCAACGCGTAATTCGTCGCGCGACAATTCCATCGCTGCGACATTGGCCAACGGCAGGCGGTCGAACTTGCGCGTGTATTCGAGCACCGCAGCGTCGCCGCGCTTGCGCACATCGGCAAGGATCGCGGCCACGGTCGCTTCGAGCTTTTCATCCGCGGTCTCCTCGAAGGCCAGCAGCTTGCTTAATTCCGCCTCGAAACCCGCGGCACCGCTGGAAAGTTGTCTGATTTTCATTATGCAGCGGCCTTTATTTCTTTGTCGCTTTGGCAAACGCATCCAGTATCGGCTGGATCGCCGCGTGCTTGAGTTTGAGTGCGGCCTGGTTCACCACCAGACGCGACGAGATATCTGCGATGTGTTCGACCGCCTTGAGGTGGTTCGCCTTCAGCGTGTTGCCGCTGCTCACCAGATCCACGATCGCGTCCGACAGCCCGACCAGCGGGGCCAGTTCCATCGAGCCATACAGCTTGATCAAATCCACATGCACGCCTTTTGCAGCGAAGTGTGCCCTGGCGGTCTGCACGTATTTGGTCGCCACGCGCAAACGCGCGCCCTGGCGTACCGCAGAGTCGTAATCGAAATCATCGCGCACCGCCACCATCATGCGGCAGCGCGCGATGGTCAGGTCCAGCGGCTGATACAGGCCGGTGCCGCCGTGTTCGTCCAGCACGTCCTTGCCCGCCACGCCAATGTCAGCAGCGCCGTATTGCACATAGGTCGGCACGTCGCTGGCCCGCACGATGATCAGCCGCACGTCGGCGCGGTTGGTCGCCAGGATCAGTTTGCGGGACGATTCCGGGTCTTCAAGCGCAGAGATGCCAGCCGCTTGCAACAGCGGAAGGGTTTCCTCGAAGATGCGTCCCTTGGACAGGGCGATGGTAATGCCAGTCATTTGGATTCAGATATCTATGTAAAGAGACGCATTCTATCGTTAAATCCTGCGTTAGTTGAAATTGGTTAGGATGTGACTTGCCTTGATTTGGTATGAGGCAGTTCGTCTGGTCTCCGGTTGCCCTGGAAAACTGATAAGAAAGGAAGTTGCGATGAACAAGTTGCGTTTGATTTGATCTTGATGACGGGAACACCGACGGATTTTTACTGTGCAAAGAATTCTGTTCCAGATTGTAAACCACAGGAAATATATCGATCCTAGTCCCTTTTGTATCGGTTAATAAATTTTGATCCGGGAAATTACGTCATTATTTTTCTATCTCGAAGAAACGATGGTCACTGCATGGATAAGTAACCATAAATTGAAGCTTAACTGCACAATCCGATGGTGCGGCCGCCCAGGATGAAAAAATGCTTGCCGGTAACTTCGAGACGCATATGTACAGCATATCTCTTGCCATACTGGAGCACATTTATCAATAAATTCCTTTTAATCAGGCAATACAAATATAGAATTAATTTCGTCACAATATTCTTGAGTGTACCCATTATTAAGAATTAAATTTCTAACTCTTGCGCTTGAGGCTTGCAAGGCTGGGAAATTGTTAAAATTCGGGTGATAGTCATTAAGCTCCACAATGATCATTCTTGGGCGCCACCGAGATAAAGAGAAACCATTAAAGACCTTCTCTTCGTGGCCTTCGACATCAACAACCAGTAAATCAAACGAATGTGATATTTTTTGCTCTTTTAAAAAATAATCAAGAGTGTATGACTGAACCTTACGTTTTTTGTTTTTGAATGGTACATTTTTAGCCCAATCAATAATTTTGTATGCTTCTCTTGTGCCTGAACTAGCGGTGGACAAATAGCCGCCAACGGCTATTTCAATGATTTCGACTCGATCGCTAATCGCGATATTGGAAACGGATACGTTTTTATTTTCCTTGTGCCTTGATTGACATTTAATGGCGAACTCGTAAACAGGCTCTATGTAATATCCTTTCCAGCCTAAATCGGCGAGAACAGAGGTATTTGAAAAACTTTCTCCATCAAATGCGCCCACTTCAACAAAAGACCCGATTTTATTGGCAAAATATTTCGAATAAAAATGCATCAGGTTAGGAATCTGGCAAGTGGGACTGACTCGGATGATTTTTTGGTTGGCATGTAACATGTAATCTCCAAATAAATTTATCAGGCCAAACAACGCTGGCTAATTCTAGAATGAAAAGCTATATCGGGCAAAGCGATAATTAATTGAGTAGTTGTCGATCAATCCTTTCCTTATTGGCCAGCCAGTCGATATTGAAAATACGAGCATCGTGCATATCGCCCAATTATTCCGCTACCAGGTGCGCCTTGAAAATGACTGAACGGCCCAAGCTAAGAATACTAGGCTCAGAGGAAACAGCTTACTTCCCCGTCGGCACCGCGTGTTATAAATATTACTTTGCTACGTATTCGTTATTCCTGACGTCGAATCTGGGCCCCTAGTACAGACAGTTTCGCCTCGATATGTTCGTAGCCCCGATCCAGATGATAGATACGATCCACGATGGTCTCGCCCTGCGCAACCAACCCGGCGATGACCAGACAGGCTGAGGCACGCAGATCGGTCGCCATGATCGTCGCGCCTTGCAGTTGCGCGCAGCCTTTGATCACGGCGGTATTGCCCTCGACATCGATCTGCGCGCCCAGGCGGCGCAATTCCTGCACATGCATGAAGCGGTTCTCGAATATCGTTTCGATCACCATCGCGCTGCCTTCCGCGATGCTGTTCATCGCCATGAATTGCGCCTGCATATCGGTGGGGAAAGCCGGGTAAGGCGCAGTGCGCACATTCACCGCCTTGGGGCGTTTGCCCATTTTAAGGTTGATCGTGTTGCCGGCCGTTTGTATCGTCGCGCCGGCTTCCTGCAACTTTTCCAGAATATTTTCCAGGATGTCGGCGCGCGCATCGGTCAGCGTGATATCGCCGCCCGCCGCTGCCGCAGCCACCAGGAATGTGCCGCTCTCGATGCGGTCCGGCATGATTCGATGGCGGGCGCCATGCAGTCTATCCACGCCGGTGATGCTGATGGTATCGGTGCCGTCTCCGGAAATCTTAGCGCCCATCGCGCGCAGGCAATTTGCCAGATCCACGACTTCCGGTTCGCGCGCGGCGTTCTCCAGCACCGTCACGCCGTCAGCAAGTGCTGCCGCCATCATCAGGTTTTCCGTACCGGTGACGCTGACCAGATCGAAGAATATCCGCGCGCCCTTCAGGCGTTTGGACGTGGCATGGATGTAACCGTGCTCGATGTGAATCTCCGCGCCCATCGCCTGCAGACCCTTGATGTGCAAGTCCACCGGACGCGAACCGATGGCGCACCCGCCGGGCAAAGAAACGCGCGCTTCGCCGAAGCGCGCCACCAGCGGTCCCAGTACCAGGATCGCGGCGCGCATGGTTTTCACCATGTCATAGGGCGCTTCCAGCTTGTCCACCTTTGCGCCGCACAGCGTCACCGCTCCAGTTGCGACATCCGCGGTTACGCCCATTTGCACCAGCAATTTTCGCATCGTGGCGACATCGTGCAGATCAGGCATGTTATCCAGATGCAATTCATCCGTTGTCAACAACCCGGCGCACATGATGGGCAGCGCCGCGTTCTTCGCCCCGGAAATGCGCACCTCACCGTTGAGGCGAATACCGCCCTGTATCGCGAGCTTTTGCATGGATTACTTCCGGGACTGCCACTCTTGCGGCGTGTAGGTTTTCATCGACAGAGCATGGATCTCTTCGCGCATCCGGTCGCCCAGGGTCTGGTAGACCAACTGGTGGCGCTGCACACGGTTCTTGCCCGAAAAGGCCTGGCTGACGATAACCGCCTCGAAATGGGTGCCGTCGCCCACCACGCTTAAATGTTCGGTCGCCATGCCCTGCGCGATGTTACGTTGAATGCTTTCCGGGGTAACCATAGTTAATTCCACTGTTGATTAAAATTGAAATATTGCATGAGAAATGCATTTTGCAGCCCCAGATCGAAGGTCGTGCATGATACTAAAAACTGACGTGAGATACGCGCAGTACGTTTCGTTGCGCATGTAATGAAACCGGATAACTTCAAATTCATTGTTCGCCCAAATGCAAGGCGCGGAAAAAATCGCGTAGCGCCGCATACGAACGATATGTTAGCAAGAATTTTTTCTGCAACACGGCAGTTGGGATGAAATGTGGATTTTAGCGGTTCCCTCAGTCGGATTGCCGAGGCAGCAACTCGGTAACGCCATACAAGCGCGCCAGGCTCAGCAAGTCTTGAGGAAGCCCTCTTACTCGCAACACTTGCTTGACGCGCTGTGCCGCTCTGGTCCAGCCCAGCAACAAGCTGACCGCAGCGGAATCAACCGAAGTGACGTGAGAAAAATCAACGTTGAGATCTTCGCCGGTAAGATGGCGCAATCCGGTTTCAAATAATGCGGGGACGGTTTCAATGTTCAAGTTGCCGCTCACCACCATCCATTCGGCCTCGCGCTCGATCACTTAGCCCCCGTCTTGACCATATCGACATCATCTGCATTGATGTTCTTGTTGGAAAGCGTCTTGATCAAACCATCGATGCCGCCTGCCTGTATTTCCGATGCGAACGTCCCGCGATAACTCATCACCATGCTGACCCCTTCAATGGAGATGTCGAACACTTTCCAGCCGTCCGGGGAAATCTCCATTTCATAATCCACAGGGATGGGCTGTGTGCCCGGCTTGATGATGACGGTCTTGACGGTCACTTCAGTGTCATCAGGGGCCATCCGGAACGGTTTCATTTCTACCGATTGATCACGGTAAACCGTGAACACTTTGGTATACGTGCGCACCAGCATATCGCGAAATTCCGTAACCAATGCCTGTTTTTGCTCAGGGGTCGCGGTACGCCAATATCTTCCGACGGCCAATTGGGTCATGCGCGTAAAATCAAAATGCGGCAGCACCTTGGCATCCACCAGCGCATTGATCTTTTTCGGGTCGCCTGCCTGGATGTCCTTATCCTGCTTGATGATCCCGATGACTTCATCCACGGTGTTCTTGATAAGGGCATCGGGCGCGACCACCCCGGCATGCGCCACTCCAAGCGCACAATACATCGAGACCGCCAGTATCAGTTGTTTCATTGCAGTCATGTCGTTACTCTTTGGTTATGCGGATACGGTTATTTCGTGTTGGCGGGTTCCGTAGCCTTGTTGTAAATAAACTTGCCGATCAAGTCTTCCAGGATCACAGCGGACTGGGTCTTTTTGATCTGGTCTCCGTTTTTAAGCATCTCGCTGTCACCGCCCGGCAGCAGACCGATGTACTGCTCGCCCAGCAAACCCGAAGTCAGGATATTGGCGAACGTATCCTTGGGAAATTGATAGCGTTTGTCCAGGCTCATCACCACGTTGGCTTCGTAGCGGTCCGTATCCAGGGTGATGTCACTTACGCGCCCCACCAGCACCCCCGCGCTCTTGATCGACGCCTTGACCTTCAAACCGCCAATATTGGAAAAATAGGCGTGCAGTTGATAGGTTTCCGACATATTGTAGGTACCCAGGTTCCCGACCTTCATCGCCAGCATCACCAAAGCCGCGATGCCTGCCACCACGAATGTTCCCACCCACAAATCCAGTGTCGTGCGTTCCATAATTCAAGTTCCCCTAAACATGATTGCAGTCAAGACAAAATCCAGCATCAAGATCGCGAGCGATGATGTCACCACGGTGCGTGTGGTCGCGCCGGAGACGCCTTCCGCGGTGGGCGGGGCATCATAGCCTTCGAACAGCGCGATAATCGTCACCACCGTGCCAAACACGAAGCTCTTGATCACTCCATTCAATATGTCATCGCGAAAATCCACTGCCGACTGCATTTGCGACCAGAACGAACCTTCGTCGACGCCGATCTGCACTACCCCGACGAAGTAACCGCCGAACACGCCCACCGCGCTGAACAAAGCGGCCAATAGCGGCATGGAGATCACGCCCGCCCAGAAACGCGGCGCAACGATGCGCGCAATCGGATTCACCGCCATCATTTCCATCGCGGAGATCTGCTCGGTCGCTTTCATCAAGCCGATCTCTGCTGTCATTGCAGATCCGGCACGGCTGGCAAAAAGCAAAGCCGCAATCACCGGACCCAGTTCTCGCACCAGACTCAGTGCCACCATGCTGCCCAGTGCCGATTCGGAACCGTAGCGTTTCAGCGTTTCATAACCCTGCAGGCCCAGCACCATCCCGACGAACAGCCCTGCTACGATAATGATGATCAGCGACAACACCCCGCTGGAAAACAGCTCCTTGACGATCAGATGAAATCGGCGAAAGCCATTGCCCGAATATATCAAAGTCAACATGAAAAAGCGTGTCGCCAGTCCGATGCGCCAAACTGCGTTGATGGTGCGATGCCCAACCAACTTGAGCGACTTTGAGAATGGAATCATGATGTCAGGCCCGCAAATTCAAATCCTGGCGGTAATCGCCACCCGGATAATGGAATGGCACCGGGCCATCTATCTCGCCATGCACAAACTGGCGTACATAAGTTGCGTCCGATGCGCGAATTTCATCGGGCGTACCTTCCGCCACGATCACGCCATTGGACATGAAGTATACATAATCGACGATCTTCAGGGATTCCTGCACATCGTGCGTCACCACGATCGAAGTTGCGCCCAGCGCGTCGTTCAGACGCCTTATCAAATCGCCCACTACAGTCAGCGAGATCGGATCCAGCCCGGCGAAAGGTTCGTCATACATGATCAGCATCGGGTCGAGCGCCACCGCGCGAGCCAATGCCACGCGCCGTGACATACCGCCTGAAAGTTCGGAAGGCATCAGGTCATGCGTGCCGCGCAATCCGACTGCGTTCAGCTTCATCAAGACCAGGTCGTGAATGATTTCTTCCGGCAGGTCGGTATGTTCCCGCATCTGAAACGCCACGTTTTCATATACTGAAAGGTCTGTAAACAATGCGCCGAACTGGAACAGCATACCCATCTTGCGGCGTATCCGGTATAGCGCGTGCTGGTCCAGCTCGTGTATCACCTGGCCATCGACCTTGACATAGCCTTTGGCCGGCTTGAGTGATCCGCCGGTAAGGCGCAGCAGCGTGGTCTTGCCGCAGCCGCTCAATCCCATGATGGTGATCACCTTTCCTTTGGGGAAAGTCATGTTGATCCCCTTCAGGACGGAACGTTTGTCGTAGGCGAAATTGAGGTCGCGGATTTCGACCAAGGGTGGTAAGGACAAAATTGATACCCAAAAAATCGAGATTGCTCATTCTAAACCACAGAAGCAATAATCCCCAACTAATTGACCTCAATATCAATATCCTTGCGTTTTAGCTATTGAGCTTGAGTGCACTTGCCGTTATGCTCCACATCCGAGAGGTATCAGATAACCAGATGAGCGCCATACCGACACTACCCAGCCTGATAATCGTTGACGACGATCCGCTGATTCGCGAAGGATTGGCGGTTGCATTCGACAATCACTTCAAGATCTATCAAGCCGACTCACGTGTTTCTGCAATCGATTTGCTGCGCAAATTGCCCAGTCCCCCGCAACTGGCACTTATAGATCTGGGACTGCCGCCCGTCCCTCACCGGCCTGAGGAAGGCTTTCACCTGATTGCCGAACTGCTGGCGCATACCGCGACAATCAAGATTTTCGTCCTGTCAGGACAGGACGACCAAAGCAATGCGCGCCATGCCCGCGCACTGGGCGCAATAGACTTCATCGCCAAACCCTGCGCACCTGAAAAAATCAAGAAATACCTTGACGATGCGCTCAAGGTTCCGGACGGCGAGCCGATCGGCAAAGACCATGATGAATCCCTGCTCGGCCTGATCGGACAAAGCCCGCCCATGCAAGCCCTGCGCAGCCAGATCGTGATGTACGCAGCCATCCCTTTCCCGGTTTTGATCGAGGGAGAGTCGGGTTGCGGCAAGGAATTGGTCGCCTCCGCATTGCAAAAACTGGCTAGCAAGCCCGATGCCCCGTTCAAGGTGCTCAACTGTGCCGCGATCCCGCCCACCTTGATCGAACCCACCCTGTTCGGTTACAGCAAGGGAGCATTTACCGGGGCAACTGCCGCACATTCCGGTTTCTTTGAAGAAGCGACTGATGGCACCCTGTTTCTTGATGAGATCGGCGAATTGCCGCTGGAACTCCAAACCAAGCTATTGCGGGTTCTGGAAAACGGCGAATATCAGCGTGTCGGCGAGACCACAACGCGCAAAAGCAACGCCCGCATCATCACTGCAACCAATCGGAACCTGCGCGATGCCGTCAGGGCCGGCACATTTCGCAGCGACCTATATTACCGCCTGAATGTATTTTCGATTTCAGTACCGTCACTGCGCGAACTCGGTGCGGACAAGCTGGTTCTGCTCAACCATTTCCGCGCGTACTATGCGCAGCAAATCAAGCAAAAGCCGTTCGAATTGCTGCCGGATGCATTGCAGTACTGGGAACAATACAGTTTTCCCGGCAATACCAGGGAATTGCGCAACATCGTTATCCGGCTAGCCACAAAGTATCCGGGAAATACTGTCAACAAGTTGCAGTTGCAAGACGAATTCGACCCGATGGAAACGTCTGCAATCCCCCAGCAGCACACCTCGGAGTCCATAAAACGGCAACTGCAACAGGGTAACTTCAGCCTGGATCAGCATTTGCACGAACAAGAAGGTCAATACATCACCGCTGCACTCGAAATTGCCGCAGGAAACGTCAGCGAGGCTGCGCGGCTGCTCGGAATCAACCGCACCACGTTGCACAGCCGCATGGGCGCACATGAAAAACCCAATGCTTAGGATCAAGACATGTATCTAGAGCACTTCGGACTCGCCGAGCCGCCATTCAGGATCACGCCCGTCACGGAATTCTTCTTTTCGGGCGCCAATCGCGGTGAAATCCTTGATGCGCTGATCTACTCGATTTCCGAAGTCGAGGGCATCATCAAGGTCAGCGGCGAAGTCGGCAGCGGCAAGACCATGTTGTGCCGGATGCTGCTGGAAAAGCTCCCCAAACACATCGAGACCATCTATCTGGCCAACCCCAGCCTGTCTCGCGAAGAGATGTTGTACGCGATCGCCGATGGCCTCGGACTGAACATCGAAGGCGAGCGTGTCGGCATCATCATGCAGAACATCCAGAACAAGCTCGAGGAAAAAGCGCGCGAAGGCAAGCGTATCGTCGTGCTGGTGGACGAGGCACACGCGATGCCTCCGGACACACTGGAGGAATTGCGCCTGCTGTACAACCTGCAAGTCGGCAATGCCAAGCTGCTGCAGATCGTCCTGTTCGGACAGCCGGAACTGAACGCCAAGCTGGATCAACCGAACATGCGCCAGCTCAAGGATCGCATCGTGCATCATTTCAACATGCAGCCGCTGTCGCGCAACATACTGGAAAGCTACCTGATGTTCCGGATGCGCGCGGCCGGCTACCACGGCCCGAACATCTTCTCGCCGAATGCCATCAAAATGATAGCCTCCTCGTCCGACGGGTTGATGCGCCGCGTCAATATCCTGGCGGACAAATCATTGTTGGCCGCCTTCGTTGACGACACGCATGACATCGAAGCGCATCATGTGCAGGCGGCGATGCGCGATAGCGAACTGATCACAGCGTCGATGCTGTCCGACAAGAAGCTGGTACTGGCAAGCTCGGTTGCCGTTTTACTTTTATTGGGCATGGTGGCCCTGTGGGTGCTGCACAGATCACAAACACCGCTACAACCATCGCAAGAGCAATCGCTGGCGCAGGACAATGCATCGACCCTGGGCAAACCATCACCCCCTGTTGCTCCAGCCGCTGCAGTGGCCGCACAACCAGTGGCGGAGCAACCGGTTAATGCGCCCGCACCGGCATCTGTAGCGGTGTCTACCAAGACTGGGCCGGTCCCGCCGGAAACGGCGGCCAGCAAACCTGCAGCCCAGCCATCAAGCCTGTTCGAACAGCGGATGGCGGCGGGGAAGCAATTGCTCGAACAGAAACAGGCCGTTGCCAGCATCCAGTTGTTCTACAACGAGCAAATCAAGCAGGATCGTATTGAAGGATTCCTTAAACGCGCCGACGCACTGGGTGTACTTAACGAAATCTACCTGCTTCCCGCCAAGATTCGCGGCAAGGATGGTCTGCGGGTTGTTTATGGCGCATACCCCTCGGTTCAAGCGGCAAAAAGCGCATACAAGGATCTGCCCGTTCGCTATCAGGAAGCTTTCGCCACATCCACCTATATCTTTTGATCTGATATAGCCTATATGACGTATTGAGCAATAACCACAAAGCTGTTAGGCTACAAACCATAAAACAACAGGGGAAGAGGCATGTTATCACGCAACATAGTGTATCTCTGTGCTATCGGGGTGATGCTGTCCAGTTGCGGAACGAACCCGATCAAACCTGCAAGTCAGCATATCCAGCAGCCAGCTACTCCTCCAGAAACTGAAAGCAGCATCCCGCAAACGATCCGGGACAGCGTCGTTCTGCCGCCCCCAAAACCGGCTGGTAAAGTCGCCACCTATAGCGTGGTGGTCACCAATGTTCCGGCTCAGGAAATCTTGTTCGCGCTGGCGCGCGATGCAAAAATCAACCTCGACATCCAATCCGGCATTCAGGGAGCGGTGACGGTGAACGCGATCAACCAGACCCTGCCGCAGATCCTCGACCGTATCAGCAGACAGGTTGATATGCGCTACGAGATCAATAACGGCACCCTGACCGTAATGCCGGATACTCCCTACCTGCATAGCTACAAGATCGATTACGTGAACATGGATCGCGATGCCGACGGTTCGATTTCCAACTCTTCGATGGTCGGTTCCACCACTGCCGGCAGCACTGCCGGGGCATCAACCAGCGGCGGCAACAACAACTCTTCACTCACCATCAAGAACAACTCCAAGAACCATTTTTGGGAGACCTTGACCCAGAACATCAAGGACATCCTGCACGAGACCGACAAGATACTGCCAGCCGGCTCCAGCGAGACCTCGGTGGAGCAAGTCAGGTCAGCCAGCAGTACCGGCACCGGTGCACAACCCCCTGGTGGCAGCAAGAAATCTGCGCCCAAAGGTGGTATCGAAAACAGCCCAAATCCGGTCAACGTCGAGGAAGGCGGCATGACCATCACAAAACGCAGCACTTTCCGCGAAGCGGCTTCGGTGATCGCCAATCCGGAAGCCGGGATCATCACGGTGCGCGCCACCGGCAAGCAGCATGAAAAGATCCAGCAATTCATCGACCAGATCATGGCCAGTGCCCGGCGCCAGGTGCTGATCGAGGCGACGATCGTTGAGGTGCGGCTAAGCGATAATTACCAGCAGGGCATCGACTGGTCCGTTCTTGCCACCGGAACAAAAGGATTCAGTTTTACGCAGAGCGGAGCCGGACTGCCCGCTGCCAACACCGGCAGCCTGCTGACCATAGGTTATGCCAATCTTGGTTCCAAATTCGGCGATATAACGGCGAGCATTTCCCTGCTGCAGTCGTTCGGGAATGTGAAAGTGCTGTCCAGTCCCAAACTGAGCGTGATGAACAACCAGACGGCGATGCTGCGCGTGGTCGATAACAAGGTGTATTTCACCGTCAATTCCACCGTTACACCCTGCTCCCCGGCCCCTTGTTCTGCAATCGTTGCTTACACTACTACCGTAAGCACCGTGCCGATCGGATTCACGATGAGCGTGACCCCCGAGATCAATGACAGCGACACCGTTTTGATCAACATACGCCCTTCGATCACGCGCCTGCTCTCGGATGCGATCGACCCCACACCCGGGCTGGCCGTTCAAAACACCGTGCCGCAGACCTCGACCCGCGAGATGGAATCGATGCTCAAGATCGAGAGCAACCAGACCGCGGTGCTGGGCGGTCTCATGGAGGATCAATCAAGCAAACTCACCGACGAAGTGCCATTGCTGGCCAAGATCCCGCTGATCGGCGGTCTGTTCCAGAACCGCAATGACACCACCAACAAAACAGAGCTGGTGATATTCCTGCGCCCTGTAGTCATCAAAAGCGCCAGCGTCGATGCCGACTTCAGCGAGTTCCGCAACCAATTACCGAATCAAAATTTCTTTAAAGAAAACGCCGAGGGAAAACCCGGAACATGAGCCTGTTACTGGATGCCCAAAAGAAATCCCAGCAAGCCAATTTATCTCAGCCCGGAGACGCCAGCCAATCGGCGCGTGAGCTGAGCCTGGAGCCGCATCCCGGCTCGGCGTCCCAGCCCGCTGCAGCGTCACCAGCGTCATCACCCGACAGCAGCGCGCGCGCAACGGGGCAAAACCTGTTCAATGCAAAATCCCGTGTTCGGTCCTCTGCTCCCGCCGGCATCAATCGCAACTGGCTGATCGCTCTGGGTGGCGTGGTCATTCTGCTGGCTGCTGGAGCAGGTTATGTCTGGTACGCCATCTCCCCGGGCAACGCCCAGCGGCCCGTCGTCAAACCGGTCACCGCACCAGTTGAAAAGCCTGCAACCGCAGCTAACCAGCCGCAACATGTTCTGGTGCCGGAAGTGGCTCCCGCCGGTTCGGTAAAACCGGCCGTTATCCCCAAGCCGGCGCATGCCAGGTCTTCGGTCAAAGTGCGGCGAGCGCAACAAGGCAGTACGGTGATCATCGAACAGCATCAGGACGAACCCATCTACCCGATCCTCAACAATGCCTACCTTGCCTATCGCAGCGGAAACCTCGACCAGGCGCAACAATTGTATATTCGGGCGCTCAATCTCGATACAAACAATAGCGATGCGCTGCTCGGGCTGGCTGCCATCGCGCAACGTCGCGGTGAGGACAAGATGGCGGCGCACTATTACGCGCAGGTATTGGCGCTCGATCCGCGCAATGCCGTGGCCAATGCGGGTATGTCCACATTGACCACCGACGACAATCGCGAGAGCCGCCTGAAAACCCTGCTCAACGAACAACAGGATTCATCTACACTGCATCTCGCGTTGGGCAATTACTACGCGGAGCAATCGCGCTGGGGCGAAGCGCAACAGGCCTATTTTGACGCCTACAAATTGGCGCCCGGCAATGCCGAATCGGCATTCAATCTGGCCGTCAGCCTTGACCGTCTCGGGCAAAACAAGCAGGCAGCACAGTATTACCAACGCGCCATGCAGCTCGATCCAAATCAACATGCGGGATTTGATCACGCAAAAATCACACAACGCATAAAAGATCTAACGCGCTAATCAGTCATGCAAGAAAATCAGAAGCTGGACAACCCACCACAACAACTGGGTCAGATACTGGTCGGCAAAGGCGTGATCAGCGACGACCAGTTGCGCATCGCCCTGCAGGAGCAGGGCAAGACGCATCAGCCGCTGGGTCGCCTGCTGGTTCGTCTCGGCTTTCTCTCGGAAGCCACCATTCGCGACGTGTTGTCGGAAAACCTTGGCCAGCAAAGCGTAGATCTTGCCTCCGTCATCATCGACCCGGTCGCGCTCTCGCTGATTCCCAAGGATGTCGCGCGCCGTTATCAATTATTACCCCTGTCTGTGGAACAGGTGACTCGCGTCCTGACCCTGGCGGTCGCCGACCCTGACAACATCATCGCGCTGGACCAGGTTCGCGCCCTGCTCAAGGATGAGTATCGGCTGGTAACGCAGCTGGCCAGTGAATCAGACATTCTCCGCGCGATAGACCAGTATTACGGTTTCGAGCTATCCATTGACGGCATCCTGCATGAGATCGAGCCGGGTGAAATGGAATACCAGGCACTGCAAACCGGCGTAAGCGAATTCAGCCAGCCGGTAGTGCGCCTGATCGATGCGCTGCTCACCGAAGCAGTGCAACGCAGTGCCTCGGACATCCACTTCGAGCCGGAGAGCAGCTTTTTGCGCATCCGCTATCGCGTCGACGGCGTGCTGCGCCAGGTGCGCAGTCTGCACAAGAGTTTCTGGCCGGCAATGGTGGTGCGCCTGAAGGTGATGAGCAACATGAACATCGCCGAGACCCGGGCAGCCCAGGACGGGCGTATCTCCCTGCGACTGTCCGGCCGGCCGATCGATTTCCGGGTAGCCTCTCATCCCACCACGCACGGCGAAAATCTGGTGCTGCGCATATTGGACCGGCAAAAAGGCATCGTGCCGCTTGATCAGCTCGGCCTGGATGAAGACGCGTTGAACATGCTCAAGATGATCATCGCCAAACCTGAAGGAATCGTGCTGGTGACCGGACCTACCGGCAGCGGCAAGACCACCACACTGTATTCGGTGCTGAGCCACATCAACACCGAGTCGGTCAATATCATGACTCTGGAAGATCCGGTCGAATATCCTCTGGCGATGATCCGCCAGACCTCGGTGAACGAATCGGCCAAGATGGACTTCGCCAACGGTATCCGTTCCATGATGCGCCAGGATCCGGACATCATTCTGGTCGGCGAGATCCGCGACCATCCCACCGCCGAAATGGCATTCCGCGCCGCCATGACGGGACACCAGGTGTATTCGACGCTGCATACCAACTCTGCGATCGGTGCGATCCCCCGCCTGCTGGACATCGGCATCCTTCCCGACATCATGGCCGGCAACATCATCGGGGTCGTGGCGCAGCGTCTGGTGCGTATCCTGTGCAAGGAATGCAAATATCCTTACTCGCCGGACGCAATGGAGCGCAAGCTGCTTGGCCTCGCACCCCAGCAAGACATCACCCTGTATCGCGCTGCCGGGTGCGACAACTGCAACCATCATGGCTACAAGGGGCGCATGACCATCATGGAATTGCTCAAGATGGATTACGATCTGGACGATCTGGTATCGCATCGAGCCAGTGCCCGCCAAATCAGGGAAGCCGCGCTAGCCAAGGGATTCCGGCCGCTGGCGCTGGACGGGATCCGGCGCATCCTGCAAGGTATCACCTCGCTTGCGGAAGTCAGCCGCATGGTGGATCTGACCGACCGGCTCAGCTGAGGAAGCGCAATGGCTCTCTATTCTTACCGGGCAATAGACGATCAGGGCAAGACGCACAAAGGATTGCAGGATGCCGCCAACCAGGTTGACCTGGAAATGCGCCTGAAACGCAGCGGTTTGGACCTGATCGATGCCAAAGCGGACAGGGGCACGTCCGGTTTGAGGCGCAATAAAATCAAACGCGCCGATCTGATCACCTTTTATTTCAACCTCGAACAACTGAGCAGTGCCGGCGTGCCATTGCTGGAAAGCCTCGCCGATTTGCGCGACTCCATGAACGAGCCGCATTTCCGCGAAATCATCGCCAACCTGATCGAATCCATCGAAGGCGGCAAAAAGCTTTCCGAAGCGATGGCGCTTCACCCCGACGCGTTCGACAAGATATTCATCAGCCTGACCCAGGCCGGCGAAGCCAGCGGACGACTGCCGGAAGTGTTCCAGCACATCACCGAATCGTTGAAATGGCAGGACGAAATGTCCTCGCACACCAAGACCATCCTGATCCTTCCGGCCATCGTCGGCACTGTGGTGATGGGCGTCACATTTTTCCTGATGATCTATCTGGTACCCCAACTGGTCAGCTTCATCAAAGGCATGGGTCAGGAACTACCCGTTCAAACACGTGTGCTGCTTGCAACCTCAACGTTCTTTGTGAATTACTGGTATGTTTTGCTCGCACTTCCCATCGTACTGCCGATCGCAGGCAAACTGGTTATCTCCTACAGCCCCGAGATGCGCTTCAGATTCGACCGGCTCAAACTGGACCTGTGGGTGATCGGTCCGATCCTGCGCAAAATCATTCTGGCCCGCTTCGCCAACACGTTCGCCCTGCTGTACGGATCAGGCATCACCATCCTGGATTGCATCGCCAGCACGCGCGATGTGGTCAACAACCGCGCCGTGGCCAAGAGCCTGGAAGATGTGACGCATGAAATCGAGTCAGGAAAAAACCTGACCCAGAGTTTCCAGGAAACCGGCATGTTCCCTCCATTGGTAATACGCATGCTCAAAGTCGGCGAAGCCACCGGTTCACTGGACAAGGCGCTGCTGAATGTCAGCTACTTTTATGACCGCGACGTGAAGAGTTCCATCAAAAAGGTGCAAGTCATGATCGAACCGGCCATGACCCTCATTCTGGGTTCATTATTGGGCTGGGTGATGTTATCTGTGCTATCGCCCATTTACGACCTCATCGGCAAGGTGAAATTCTGATGAAACACGCCCTGTTGCTTTTCCTGAGTGCCAATCGCCTGCATGCTCAGCTGATGGAGGACGGAAAAATCACGCAACAGCACGACTTCTCTGAAACCCAGGAAAGCCAGGAAAATTTCGCGGCTTTCCTGCAGTCGGAAAAATGCCATACCTACCTGCTGACCGACTTGATCGAAGAGGACTTCCGTCATGAAATCGTCCCATTCCTGAGAGGGGGAACCCGCACCGCACTGTTGAAACGCAAGTTCGAGCAGTTCTATCGCGGCACGCCGTTTCATCAAGCCACACAATTGCAGCGACAACAAACCGGGCGACGCGATGTTGACATGCTGTTCTCGGCATTGACCAATCCCTCGCACATCATGCCCTGGTTGAACATAATGCTCGCCCAGCAGACTCCGCTGGTGGGAATTTATTCGGTGCCGCAAATCAGTGCGCCGCTGGTCAAGGATCACCCCTCGAACCATCTGTTGCTGATCTCCTGGGAAAAATTTTCCGGGTTGCGACAAACCTATTTCAGCCAGCATCGCCTGCAAATTTCACGGCTTACGCCGGTACATGTCGATCTGGCTTTTTATGATGCCGTGGTAAATGAACTCGCGCGCACCTACCAATATCTGAAAAGCTTGAGCCTGCTTCCGGCCGGCCAGATACTCGATGTGCGCATCCTGTGCCATGCCAAGGACCGCGGCAAACTGCTTGAAAAATTGCCCAAAGACGCAGATGTGCGTTATGACATCTCTGATATCGATGAAGTAGGCAAGCAGCTAAAGATCGACTATCGGTTCACCGATTCGGATGCCAGCCAGATCTTCCTGCACCAGTTGATCGCGAGCCGTCCCGGCACCAATTATGCCAACGCCGAACACATCCGCTATTACACGCTGTGGCAATCGCGCAGCGCGCTCAATTGGAGCAGCCTTGTCATATTGATTGCCAGCGTTATCTGGTCGTTGGCCATCATTTGGCAAAATCTCGGGAACGCGGCCGATGCCGAGTCACTCGATTTACAGTCTCAAAGATACCTCCGGGAAACACAGCAAATCACGAAGAGTTTCCCCATCACCCATGCACCTGCCGCCGATATGAAGGCAGCCGTGTCCATCATGCGCAAGCTTGATGAGTACCAGGCTATACCGCAAAATTTCCTGAAACCGATCAGCACCGCGCTCGACCGATATCCGCAAATCGAGGTGAATGAGCTGGGCTGGCAAGCGAGCGCAAAAGAGCCGTTTGCGAGCAACACCCGTGCAGACGTTCCAGCCCAGGTCGTTATCCTGAAGGGCGATATGCAAGGATTCGAAAATGATTACCGATCGGCGCTGGCGTATCTGGATCGCTTCCAGTCAGATTTGAGCGGGCGCGGCTTTCAAGTGACCGCCCTTACCAGACCGCTTGATGTCAGCCCGAGCGGCAGCCTTGCCGATCAGCGCAATGCAGGCGAGAATGAGCTCGGTTTTTCGATCAAACTCGTGTGGCGTCCACCGACATGACAAGGCACCACGACACCTTGAGAATAGCGCGATGAAATTCTCCAATTCTGACCTTCACCTGCTGCGCTGGAGCCTAGTGGCGATCTGCGTATCTCTGTTGCTGAGCAGTGTCATGGTGTATAGCAGCAACAAATATGCCGCTTCTGCCAAAAAAAATCTGCTTGCAGCCCAGAATAAAATGAATGATGCACGCGATGCTTTATCCATGGCTCGCCAGGATCTGGAGAACCTGTCAGATTATTCCCAGGAATATTTCACGCTGGAAAATGACAAAATCATCGGCGACGACCACAGGCTGGACTGGATTGATGAGCTGGAGAAACTCCGCAATCAGAATCTGGTCATCGATTTTAGCTATACCATAGCCCCGCAAAGAATCTACTCCCCTCAACCCGCGATAGCCAGCGGAAATTTCGACATCCACTATAGCGAGACAAAGCTGAAGTTCGATCTGCTGCACGAGGGCCAGCTGAAGAAATTCTTCGATGCGCTGCGCAGCCAAACCAACGGCTGGTACCAGCTCGAAGGATGCACCATGAAACGCACGAACATGAACGAAGATTCCTCCATTGCTGCCGGGACGAATATCAACGCAGAATGCAGCGGCGGCTGGATCACGCTGAAGAACCGGAACACCCAACCATGAGGTCGTCGTTCAAAATCGGTTTGTGTGGCTTTGCGCTGACCGTCGCGATTTCCGCCCATGCCGAACAGTTAGGCCGGTTATTTTTCACCCCGGAACAACGCAAACAGCTCGACTACATGTATTCCCAAGCAGGGTCGACCGGCAATCCCGGCAACGCGCTGATGCTGAACGGCATCGTGCAAAAGCATGGCGGCAAGCGCACCGTATGGATCAACGGGGTGCCCCAGACGGTCGGAAGCGGCGATGAAAGATCGCCGGAAAGCGTCGCGGTTCCGCTTCCCGGCCAGAACAAATCCGTCAAACTGAAAGTCGGCCAGCGTGTCTTGCTGAATCCCGGGGCCAGCCCGAGCGATACTCCGGGTCAAAACGCTCCCCAGCAATAAACGATGCCTGCCAATCATACCGCCAAATCCCGTCATGGCCGCGGCAAGCAGCGCGGCGCGGCGCTGCTCATCTTGCTGGCGATCATCATGATCGGCATCGCCGTGATCCTGATCAACTCGCTATCTTCCACTGGAATGAAAAATGTCCGCCAGCAAAGAACCGCTACTGCGCTGGCACAGGCCAAAGCCGCTCTGATCGGATATGCCATTACTTACGGCGATACCCACAACAACCAAGTTCCCGGTTTTCTGCCCTGCCCGGATACGAATGGCAGCAACGGGGAAGGCGTTAGCGTACTATCTTGTGGCGCCCAGGATGTCAGTGCCATCGGCCGACTGCCATGGGCCACTTTGGACGTGTCCGATTTGCGCGATGGCGATGGCGAATGTTTGTGGTACGCGGTTTCCGGAACCTACAAGTACAACCCTCCAACCGGGCTGATGAACTGGGACACCAACGGTCAATTTCAGGTAAATTCTACTGACGGCACGCAGCTTGCCAGTCAGGTAGTGGCGGTTATTTTCGCGCCCGGGGCTGCGCTTCCGGGACAGGATCGCTCCGGCTCTTCTGCCCCAGTGTGCGGCGGAAATTATACGGCAAGCAACTATCTCGACAGTGACGGCACCATCAACAATGCCACGGTATCATCGACAGCCCTGGCCTCCAGTTCATTCCGGCTCGGCACAGCATCTGGGATCAATGACCAGATGGTGTTCATCACCCGCGACGACATCTGGAACGCCGTTCAAAAGCGCTCGGATTTTCAGAATACCCTAAATCAGCTTACCGTAAAGGTGGCGCAATGTTTAGCGCTCTACGGCAATAGCAACTACGGTTGTGGCGGGTCTTGTCCCAATCTGAGCCTGCCGTGGCCTGCGCCGGTGTCGCTTGGAACAAATCAGTTAAGCGACTATTACAGTAACGCAAATTACAATGACACGGCTAATATCTATGCCGGACGGATTCCTTACGGCGTAGGTACGTCACGCGGGCCGTGGTGGGCATACCACAACCCGTATAGCAATCTTATGACGTCGGGCACCTGCGGATGGCCAACAAGCTTTGATAACTGGTGGAACAACTGGAAGGATCATCTGTTTTACGGCCTTGCTCCCGCATTCCAGCCTAGCAGCAGCGGGGGTCAGGCCTGCCCGACATGTCCTAACATAAATGGCGCCGGCAGTTACGCCGCCATAGTCATATTCGCAGGGAAGAAGCTCCCTAGCCAAGACAGAACCGACAAAAGCGTCGTTGCCGCTTATCTGGAGCTAAGTAATGTCACCCGTCTCAACAATCCCACCAGCGGCGGCGGCCAGTATCAAGCCAACGTCCCCGGCTTAAACGATGTCGTGTGCTACATTAACCAAGCTCTCACCATCGTCAATTGCCCTTGACCAATCACACCATGAAACCGGCCACGCAAAACGGATTTACCCTGCTCGAAATGGCGGTGGTGATGATCATCGTCGGGCTGTTGCTCGGCGGCATGCTGGTTCCGCTCAGCGCGCAGATGGATCAGCGCAACATCTCGGACACGCAGAAAGCTTTATCGGAGATCAAGGAGGCCATCATCGGGTATGCCCTGGCAAACGGCCGGTTGCCCTGTCCCGCCACGGCTACCATCGCCACCGGGAATACCAATGCCGGAGTCGCGTTGACTACCGGCAGCGGAGCTGCCATGGTCTGCACCAATGCCTCTGGTGTGGTGCCTTGGGCTACACTCGGGGTGAACGAAACTGATGCATGGGGAAGGCGCTATACCTATCGCGTCACGTCAGATTTTGCGGACGGTATCGGCAGCGGCACTTATGGCGGCTGTTCGCCGAGTCCGCTACCCACTCTGGCTACTTTTGGACTATGTTCCGTCGGTAACCTGAACGTGATGTCCGCCGCGACGGGCGGTACGACTGTCGCTGGCAGCGTGCCTGCAGTCGTCATTTCCCACGGCAAGAACGGGGCCGGAGCCTACACGCCGCAAGGGACACAGGTGGCGGTCGGTGCTAATGCGGATGAACAGGAAAACACGGATGGCACTGCGGATAACAACTACGTAAGCCACACCCTCACCCCGACATTCGATGACCTGGTGGTCTGGATATCGCCCAACATCCTGATGAACCGCATGGTCGCTGCAGGCAAATTGCCCTAATTTTTATTCAAGCGCGCCGCCACGTGGTGCCTTGCGGCGTGTCCTCCAACACGATACCCGCCGCCAGAAGTTCCTTGCGGATGCGATCGGCCTCGGCGTAGTTCCTGGCTTGCTTGGCGGCGGCGCGCGCTTCGATCAGTTGATTGATTGATGCGGGCCCTATGCTGCGCGATACTGAAAATGATACGGTGGCAGGTTGTGCCACGGCATTTACGGTTAAAGTGTGACTTGCCGTCCCCGTAGCATTGACCGAGTCATCATCCTCCGTGATACTTATTCGTGCTCGTTGCGAGCGCTTCACTGGGTCATCTTGCAGCAAACCCAGCACACCACCCAATCCCTTGAGTTGCGTTGCTGTATCAACCGACTTGGTGCGATTCAGCTCATTCGCCAGATCGAACAATACTGCCATCGCTTCCGGTGAATTGAAATCGTCATCCATCGCTGCCTTGAAGCGTTGCGCATGTCCTTCATTCCAATCGACCGTAGACGCTTCTGCAGGCGCACTCTTTAAAGCCGTGTAGAGACGATCCAGCGATTGCTTCGCGTCATCCAGATGCAGGTCGGAATAATTCAGCGGGCTACGGTAATGCGCGCGCAGGATGAAGAAGCGCACCACCTCGGCATCGTATTTTTTTAAAACCTCGCGAATTGTGAAAAAGTTGCCCAGGCTCTTGGACATTTTCTCCTTGTCCACATTGACAAAGCCGTTGTGCATCCAGTAGTTCACGAAGGTGCAATGATATGCACCCTCGCTCTGCGCGATCTCGTTCTCATGGTGCGGGAACTGCAGGTCCGCGCCGCCGCCGTGGATGTCGAAATGCTTGCCGAGCAGCCTGGAACCCATCGCCGAACACTCGATGTGCCAGCCGGGTCGTCCTCTTCCCCACGGGGAATCCCACTTCACTTCATCGGATTCCTGATCCTTGGCGTGTTTCCACAGCACGAAATCGAGCGGGTCATGCTTGGTATCGGTCACATCGACGCGTTGGCCGGCGCGCAGATCTTCCAGCGACTTGCCTGACAGCTTGCCGTAACCGGGGAACTTACGCACCGCGTAATTTACGTCACCGTCTGTTGCCCGGTAGGCCAGTCCGTTCTTCACAAGCTGGGAGATCATCTCCAGCATCTCGGGCAAATAACTCGTTGCACGCGGTTCATGATCGGGACGCAACACACCCAGCGCGTCGGCATCCTCGTGCATGAAGCCGATGAAGCGCTCTGTCAATTGACGTATGGCCTCACCGTTCTCCGCGGCTCTTTTGATGATCTTGTCGTCGATATCGGTGATGTTGCGCACGTAATTCACTTCTAGACCGCCCGCCTTGAGCCAGCGGTACACCATATCGAACACCACCAGCACGCGCGCATGACCGATGTGGCAATAGTCGTATACCGTCATGCCGCACACGTACATGCCGACCTTGCCCGGAACGATGGGCAGGAATTCCTGTTTCTCACGCGCCAATGTGTTGTAGATTTTCAGCATGATGATCAGGGCGGAAGAGGATGGAAGGCGCGCGCCACATAGGCGATGATGTCCTGCACCTGCTGCTCGGACAATACCGATTTCCATGCCGGCATCGAAGTGCCGGTCAGCCCATCGCGTATCACAGTCCTTAATCGCGTCCTGGTCATGCTGTCCATCGCCGCGGAATGGGTCAGGTCGCGCGGGTGCGGCTCCATAAAGCTGCCGATCCAGTTGCGCGCCGTTCCGTCCGCGGCATGACAAAAGGCGCAGTTCAGCTGAAACAGAGTTTCGCCGCGCTGTTCGGATTCGGTCAATCCTTCCAGTTTGGGAGGCTGATCATGCAGATGGTAAGGGGTGGCGCTAGTCATGGCATCTACCGTCACGCCATTATTTTTTTCGTCCTGTTGATCCCCCGGAGAATACTGGTTGCGCGGATAGGATACGGGGCGCGACTCCCAGCGCATTTCCGCGTTGTTTTCTTTGGCACGGTCATGGCAGCTCACGCAGGATGTCATGAACAGCCGTTTACCTTCGGCCTGCTGAGGAGTGAGTTTTTCCCAAGGCGTGTCCAGTGGAATCTCGCCAAGCGCGAAGGGAAACGCGGCAGCATAACGCTGTTGGTTGAACCAGCCGTTCGCCTCGGTATGGTAGCGGGTGTTTTCCGCCTTCTCGACCATGAACTCATGCCGCACAAAATCTGTTACCGCCGCAATCTCGTCAGGCTGCAGAACGCTGGCAAAACTCATCATGGCTGTGCCCGCACGGCCGGATTGGATGGATTGCATCATGCGCTCCCGGGTTAAGCTATCAGGCGAGATACTCGTGAAATCTACCGGCTTGGGATCAAGGAAGGTTGCAGCCAATGTGCGTGCATTTCCGGAATAACCATGGCAGTAGTAACAGCGGAAGTTATAAATACGCCTGCCCAGTTCCAAGTCGTCCGTAGTTCTGACACTGCCAGTCGCGATCTGGTTCGACAGAGCTCCTTTCGTGCTTGAAGATGGTTCTTGCTTGGAACATCCCCCCAGCGCGACCATGGCCGCAGCCAGCAGAACGATTATTTTCATTTATTGTTGATTACCCTTGTTTTCCTGGGTTGGATGTATGAAATTCTCGAACACGAACTCTGCTACATCTGCGATTTCCTGGTTGTTCAATACCTTGCCCCAAGCCGGCATATTGGTGCCGAGCCGGCCATTGGTAATGGCCTCGAACAGGACGGGCCGATTCAATCTCTGCCGTGAAGTCTCAAGCAGGAAATCGCGCGGCGGCGGCGTGATGAAATATGCTCGCGGGCCGTTTCCGTCGCCCTTTACCCCGTGGCAAGTGAAGCAGTTCCCCATGAAGAATACTCTTCCCTTTTCGGGGTCTCCTTTCAGCCCCAATGGCATGGGCAATGACATGTCTGCGATGGCCGTTGCAGACTGCGCATGGGCTTTGCCAATCGCGGGTGCGGGAGGTGCAGCCTGAGCAACAACTTTGGCGGATTCCCTCTTGGTAACAAATAACACAAGTGCCGCAGCGAAAACAGCCAACAATATCGCTATTACAACCTTCTTCATGATTTATTTTTTCGAGCCGGAACCGGACATGAAAGCCTCGCGAATAAAGTCCGTCATGGCTTCAATATCGCCTTTGTTGAACTGGGAGCCGTAGCCCATCATTGCAGTGCCAGGCCGTCCATTGGTGATGGAGGCAATCATGCGCTCGCGGGTCAACTCGGCAGCCACCTCGGGCAAGGTAAAATCCCGCGGCGGGGGTTGCATCCTTCCCGTTGTATCACGCGTCCCCGTCTCGCCGTGGCACATCGCACAATTCTGCATATACAACACCCCGCCGCGGCTTGCCAGCAGCTTGCTGTCGGGAACCTTGTGTGTGGGTGAGTTGTTGCCTAGCTTCATGAAGGTCTTGCGCACATAGTCCACCACATTCTCGATTTCCGCCCCGCTGAGCTCAGAGCCCCATGCGATCATGGCAGTGCCGGGACGTCCATACGTGACCGAATGGATCATGCGCTCGCGGGTCAACTCGATGGCGGACTCAGGCGTGGTGTAGTTCCTCGGGGGCGGATCCAAACCATCTTTTGCACGACTTTGGCCGTCACCTTTGTCTCCGTGACAGACAGAACAGTAATTGTGAAATATATATTCACCTGAACGCGTCTCGCCGGGGATAAAGTGGTGGTGTTCACCAGCCATCGCATTGCCAATACCTCCAAACAGCAATGATATCAACAACCACAGTGAAAAATACCGTCCGGCTTTTTTGTTCATTTCAGTCAAGGTTTGTTTGGAATACATAATATATTTGAGTCCTCATATGGATTCGAGAAACAGGGAAACGGTTGAAAAATTGCCGCGCGACCGGATATCCGCCGAATGAAAAATGGTATCATGGCCCGCAACTCGATAGCAAATGCACAGGTCGTTCGTTTAACCCGTGTATGTTGCAACTTGCATGAATTTCAATTTTGCGTGTATTCTCGAATTTTGCCTCCACTCATAATCAGGTATGAAAATGACAAAACGACCCTTGGTATATATTCTCGCCGCCGTTATAGCGTTGGTCGGCTGTACGATGTCCGGACCTTCAAAAGTGGCCGGGAACAAGGTCCCCGAAAATTTAACTTTCCCCCCTCCTCCTGACGAACCGCGCTTTTACTTCGAACGCTCAATACACAGCAGTTCGGACGTCAAACCAGTTACCGACACCGACGCACTCCGGCGTGCCTTGACCGGAGAGCGCGTATTCGGGATAGGACTCACCAAGCCCTACAGTGTCGCGGTAAACCACGGCCGCTTGTTCGTGGGGGATACGGTACATCATGATGTAAAAGCATTCGACTTTCCTGAACGAAAATTCTTCCAAATTGGCGAAGATGAAGATGAGCACGGCAACGGCAAATTGGAATTGCCGCTGGGCATTGATGTGGACAAGCAGGGCAATCTTTTTGTGTTCGACGGAAAACTTAAACAAATCCTGGTATACGACCGGGATGGGAAATTCCTGCGTTATATCGGGAACCCCGATGACTTCGTCAAGCCGGCAGGAATTGGCGTAAATCCCGAAGGAACCCGCATTTATGCGGTGGATATCGGTGGGAGCAGTTCCGATCAACATAAGGTGCTGGTATACGATGCAAAGAGCGGCGCGCATCTGTTCGATATCGGAAAACGCGGTATCGGTAACGGCGAATTTAACCTGCCACGAGATGTTACAGTCGCTCCGGACGGCTCGATTTATGTTGTGGACGGCGGCAACTTCCGTGTCGAGAAATTTAGCGCTGACGGCAAGTTCATCAGCACTTTCGGTTCCATAGGTCGTCAAATGGGTGAATTCTCCCGCCCCAAGGAAGCTGCGGTCGATAAGGACGGAAATGTCTATGTAGTGGATGCCGCATTCGGCAATTTCCAGATTTTCAATTCCAAGGGGGAACTACTTCTGGCCGTTGGCGGCCGTTCGAATACCGACGCGCCGGCCAAGTTTTCTCTACCTTCCAGCATCGCGGTGGACGATGATGGGCGTGTTTACGTGGTAGACCAATATTTCCGTAAAGTGGATATATTCCGCCCTGCCGCCCTTGCTGAAGAAGATGGATATATCGGTAAGAATGCAATAGATCAATTTCAAAAGACTGCCGGTGAACAGGCCCCTCCTGCCGGCAAGCAAGCGCCTGCCAAACCCGGCAACGCTGAAGCGCCTGCCGAACCCGGCAGGGATGAAGAGATCGATCCCAGCAAGTAGCCTGTTGTATTTGGCTCTTCTGGATATGTCAATCGGACCGCATTGCTAGTACCCTGCACCAGGAACGGCTGAAGAACGGATGTACAGCGTCGAATTCCGGGAGGGTGCAAAGGAGACGAATGGTTCTCCAAGCTTTAGAAATTCCGGAAAATTAGCACTGCCGGTTCACAATCCACACCCCCCTCTTGTGCAAGATTTAATTCGCAAGGGTTTGCGATGAAGCATAGCGGCGAAATTTTCCAACCCTATCTGCAAATCATCTTGTTGTTGCTGGCCGTCCTCGCGCTTTATGCCGGATCGCTGCATGCACCTTTTGTTTTCGATGATATTGCCTTTTTTTCAGAACCTGAAAACATCACGAAATACAGCCATAAGTTTTTCAGCTTCGATTTGCGCTGGTTGTCTAATGGGACCTTCAGCTGGACGGCCAACTGGTTCGGTCTCGATATTTTCTGGCTTCGGCTGGGCAATCTCATGTTGCATGCTGCCAATGCCATCGCCTTGTTTTTCCTCCTGCAGCGGCTATTTCAAGTAACGCTCGCCAATAGCGATGACACAAATGGTGCGTCGCTATCGCCATCTTGGTTCGCTTTTTTTGGCGCGCTGATCTTTGCTTTGCACCCTGTCGCCGTCTATGGCGTGGCATACCTAATCCAACGCTCCACTTTGATGGCGACCTTGTTCGCCTTGCTGATGCTGCGCGCCTACCTGGAGGGGCTGCTGCGCGGCGGCTGGTACTGGATGCTTGCCGCAGTCCTGTTCTATTTTGCCGCCCTGTACTCCAAAGAGCACAGCATCATGGCTCCGGGAGTAGCGCTGGCCCTGACGTTCCTCATTCGCAAACCCTCGGCGGCATTGCTCAAGCAGATTGTGCCTTATGTCATTCTGCTGGCGTTGCTTGCGGCGACGGTAATTTACATTGTGATCACCGAAGGGCTGCTGGGCTCGGCATATGAGCCCTATGCGATCATGCAGGGGGTGACGGATTTGCCGAACATCTACCTGTTGAGCTTCCTTACCCAATCCTGGCTATTCTTTAAATACCTCGGGCTGTGGCTGCTGCCGAATCCGGCCTGGATGTCGGTGGATATGCGCGAGCCGTTAGCCATGTCACTCTTCGGCTGGCATACCCTTGGACTGATCGCATTCCTGGTCTATTTCTGCGCTGCAGTCTGGCTGTTGATCAAACAGGGAAGAATGGGATTATTGGGGTTTGCCCTGCTGTTTCCATGGATTATGTTCTTGACCGAACTGTCCACCGTGCGCATTCAGGAACCCTTCGTACTTTATCGCAGTTATTTGTGGATGCCGGGATTGTTCGCGGTACTTCCGGTGATGTTCGGCCGGCTTTCTTCCAAAAAGGCCTTCATAATTATGGGGGTAGCCTGCCTGCTGTTTTTTCCGCTTACACTTAACCGCCTGCACACTTTCTCCGCAACTTTGCTGTTATGGGATGATGCCGAAAAACTGGTGAGGAACAGGCCCTATATTTACGGTACCGAGCGAATTTATTTCAACCGCGGGACCGAGTTGGGACACCTCAGACGTTATGACGAGGCCATCGCCGATTTCAACAAGGCTATTACCATATCGCATCCGCTTGATTTCATGTATGACAATCGAGCTTCGGCCTACTATGCCCTGGGGAGGTATCAAGAAGCACTGCGGGACTATAATCGGGCCATTGCGCTGAACCCTAACAATCCCAATTCTTATAATGGGCGCGCCTTGACTTACCGTGCCCTCGGCAATTTCGCGGCAGCCCGGGATGACTTCACCAAAAGTTGCTCGATGGGAGGGTATGTCGGTAACCTGCCATGCAATCGCGACTAGATACACTGCGCTTATGCGCGAATCCGATGCCAATCAAACTAAAAAGAAATCATGTTGTCATAACGGCGTTTGATTCCATCGTATCGCAGTAAATTGGGTAAGAACGGGAAAATATATTACTGATTGCCGTTTCGGCCCTAGATCCGACATAGAAATCGCCATATTCTATTCCGCCTTCTTAGCGTCACCAACCGGAATGCACGGTAAATATGTAAACCCGGTTGGAATTTCTCAATCATGGGAGGATGAATCACCTTAATTTTAAAATTATTTACAGGAAAATATAGATATTGTTATATTGACCGGGATATTGGCATATTTTATGCGTCAATAATTGATTGATATATTTTCGCCAAAACCGAACATAAATAACTTTCACAGCCATAATTTAATGAAATCCGTGATCTACAGGATATCTCAGTTAGAACAGGTAACGATCATAACGCGAGGGTTTTTCCGTGCGTTACTGGCACTTGGCTGGGTCTTTACAACTTCGGCATGGGCAGTGAGTGGTGATGTATACGATGTTGCCGGAGATGTGTGCATAGCCCACGGCAACGAAGCATGCCGTGCTACGCAGAAGAAGGATGCCATTCTTTCCGGTTCAACCGTTAATACGGGTGAGAAAAGTTACGCCGTCATTAAATTCAAAGATGGCCAATTGGCCATCGTGCAAGCAAATACATCTTTCCATATCACTGACAATCCTGATGACCCAAAGAATGCCGGGAAGAGCAATATCATCTTTTCCAATTTCACTGGCGGCATGCGTTTCATCACTGGGTCAACCGGCCAACATAATCAAAAATCATTCCAGCTTTCAACCCCAAACGCAAACATCGACTTTCGTAATGCGGAGTTCATGGTAGCCACATTGAATAATACCCTCTACATCCAGGTAATATCTGGCAACATCAGCATGGCCAATCAAGCTGGTGTTGCCGTATTCACCGCCGGCCAGGCTGGTTTGGCGGTATCTCCCGACACCTTTCCCGCTACTATTCCCCCAAAAGCTTTGCCGGCAGGGGTGTTCAGTCAGCTTGAGGCAATCCCAACACCTTCACCCGATATAAAAGCCGCACTGAATCGGGATGACGAACCGAATTATTTTCTCTGTGACTTTTGCACCGGCCCCACCCACGATGCTGCCCATATTCCCGCGACTGCAGATGTTAAAGGGGCTGTCACGGGTGATGCCACCATGTTCGGCAAGCACAACCTAACCCCGACCGGTGCCAATACCGGCGAGATCTGCGCGTTCTGCCATACTCCGCAGGGATCGGAATCCAGCGTTGCTACACCACAGTGGAACAGAAGCATTTCGCCCCTGAGCACCTATCGGGCATACTCAACCATGGGTGGCGCCACAGATGAAGCGTCCGGCTCGATATCCATGGCTTGTCTCTCCTGTCATGATGGTACCCAGGCGCCGAATATCGTGATTAACACGCCGGACAACAAGCTGGATGTCCCAAGTGACGAGGTCGTCTATATCGGCAACGATTTGAAAAACCACCATCCGGTCGGCATGCAGTACGGTGGCGGCAAACAGAACCAGAACGCACCCGACGTCCCGCTAGACCCGGTGGCCGCCTACACCCAGCTCGAAATCTTCAACCGCTACACCTCGATATATGGCAATAAATTTTCCTTCTATAATAGACGCGGACTTTTCAGAAGAAACGACATAAACGCCCGCATTGATGTAGGCAATTTCAGCAACCAGGGTTATTTCGACAACCCCGACAGCGGCAAGGGGGGGTTCAATAAAAGCACATATAGCGGCACCGGCACCGGCACAGTATGGTGGGTAGAGACTGCCAACTCAAAAAAAGGCCGGCAGAAGACTGACTTATATCTTTTCACGCGCACTGACAAGATCGATTCCATACCCAGCGAATCCACATTGAACCAACCCTATGTTGAATGTGCAACCTGCCATGATCCTCATAGCACCAACCCTACATTTCTGCGCCAACCCGGCGGCAATGCCCGCAGCCAGGTTTGCCTGACCTGCCATAACAAGTAGTCCACGCCTCCCCGGCGAGAACCCAATCCATCGCTGTCAAACATCACCCAATTGACCCCACTGTGTCTATGTACATCCGTCGTATCGTCGAAATGCCAAGGTCAAACACACGTCCGTTTCAACCGCCAGCAGGAATGTACAGTGCTTAACGTCATCTCCCATTCTTAAGAAATTCCCCGGGATAATCTTCCTATTTATGGGATATCCCTTTAGCAACAAAAATATATATCACTAATAATCAATAGGATAATATATTGGCACGCTATGTGCTCATCTAGACACGCAATATCATGTATGAGCGATAGGGCAGGTAATAAAAGAAATTAAAATTCTTTTTCCTAAACTTTAATAAGGACTCACTAAATGAAAACATCATTCACTTCAATCGCCAAAGTAGCAGGTAGCTTGGCGCTGATGGCAGCAAGCAGCGCAGCTATGGCCAGCGTCGCCAACACCGTTCACAATTTGAGCGTGTCCGGAACAGGCGCCCATATGACCGGGGCCAATGGCACGACCGAGATTTGCATATTCTGCCATACACCCCACGGTGGTAACCAAGCAGTCAATGCACCGATCTGGAACCGTTCTGTATCAGACACTTCCGTTTACACCCGTTTCAGCAGCCTCGGCCGCATCACATTTGATGCTGAAGAAGCTCCTGTTGGCGGTGTTTCGATCGCCTGCCTTTCCTGCCATGACGGTACACAGGCTCGTAACGCTGTGATCAACGGACCCGGCTCCGGTCCTAACAGCAATACTGTGACTACCGATCAGGGTACAGCGACCTGGCTGGACGGTACCGACCCATCCACTGCCTATCTGAGCGCCTTGGCTCCAAGCGATAACGGCACGCTGACCGGCGACCTGATCTATTTGGGCACCGACTTGCGGAACGACCATCCGATCAGCATGCAATACGGCGGCGGTGGTTACTTGGTATCAGTTGGGACTGGTACTTCAGGGCCGACGAGGGATCCTGACTTCGCTGCGTACACCGGCTCTACTGGCGGTTATGGCACTACAGCGACTAACCATGCGCCTGCTACCAGCACGAACCCGCCAAGCACTAACCCAACGGGTATCGCAACCGGCGCAGTCAACTTCAACACCAAGGCCAGCATGTTCTATGTGGATACCGGTGGAAGTGGTTATCAGGCTACCGACTTCCCGCTCTATTCTCGTACCGATGGCGCGAACGGCCCAGGCAGCCCCGGCGAGCCGATGGTGGAATGCGGTACCTGCCATGACCCGCACAGCTCACAAACAACCTTCCTGCGGCTACCTGGCGGCAACACCGGCAGTCAAGTTTGTCTGACTTGCCACGCCAAGTAATATAGGAAGCAGCTAGCATTACCCAGCAATGGGCGAGCCGGACGGTGCAACGTCCGGCTCTTTTTTTGCCGGTCTTGAATCCGAAATCTGCCGGACTTGAACGCCAGTCAAAACAGGATTGGAACCGTGTGTGGTCATTTGACAGAGATAACAGTACACACTATGCTCTGAAAAAAATGGGGAAAAGCCCTGGTTGAAATGTATCTGGCTCTGACACGGCGGCCTTGCTCAATAGGCTTGACTCAACGAACTACCAATGTAGAAACGGCATCACCTAACACGAGAGGCGAATATAGTGAAAGCTGAAAGAATCCGCACCATCCAAAAAATCTGTTTTTCACTGGCGCTGCTTGTCGGGGCGATGCCGCTTTGTGCGGATGCGCTTGCCGCCGACCCGGCCGCCAAAGGTAACGCAACCAAAGCGGCTCCGGTGTTTGCTTCCGTAGGAAAGGACGTGATCACTTGGCAGGAATACCGCATTGAATTAAACAACAAGGCAAGGAACAGGTTCTTTCACGGAAGACCGAGCAATGATGAGCTTGCCGCCTTCCAGCGGGAAGTCGGGAACACAATGGTCGACAACGTCCTGCTGGTGCAGGAAGCCAGGCGGCGGAAATTGAAGCCGGACAACGCGGCCGTCAACGAGGATGTGCAGAAGTATGATCAACGCTATGCCGGTGATCCAAAATGGGCAGAAGCCCGCAAGCGGGTTCTGCCAAAAATTACCAAGGAGCTGCAGAATGAAAACCTCCGAAAACAACTGGAAACTCGCGTGCGCAATATACCTCCGCCCACGACGAAACAGCTCAAGGATTATTTTGAAGCACATCCGGACAAGTTTACGTCTCCCCCGCAGAACAAGGTCTCTATCATCCTGATCAGGGTGGATCCGTCCTCCACCGATGAGGAATGGCGCAAGGCCATGGAAGAAGGTGAAGGTTTGGTCAAGCGACTGCGTGCCGGTGAAGATTTTGCGACGATGGCGCATGATTATTCCGGGGATATAACCGCGGAAGATGGCGGGGACATGGGTTATTTGCATACCGGCATGCTGCCCGGCCTTCCCGAGCAAACCGTGGGCAAACTCCAGCCTGGCGAAACGTCAGACCCTGTCAGACTAATGGAAGGTGTGGCAATATTTCGCCTGACTGACAGGATACAGCCGCCTCCACTCAGTTTTGAGGCGTCCAGGCACCGCGCCGAAGAGTTGTGGCTAAGCGAACAAAGCGATCTTGCATGGAACACTCTCAAGGCGAAACTCAGGAAGCAAACTCCCATCCGCATCGATGAGTCGCGGTTCTTGCCGCTCGCCACCGCTGCTGAAAAACCAGATAAAGGCGGCGGCGAAGCTTTGCCCGAAACCAAAAAAAAATGAACATAAAATCAGGGTTGTCATTCAACCCTGATTATGCATTCCCCAGACAGAATCATGGCCGCAGCGAATCCAGATTCATTCAATATTTTGTTTGGGAAATACCGAAGGCGCGCAACCTGCTGCGAAATTGAGCCAACTCTGGCATATCCGCAGAATAAGTCGTCAAAACCAAGCCACAATCCAGAATAAGCTGGTAATTGGAAGTTCCATGGGGGTAGACATCGCCAAACGCTTTTAAGGCAAGCCGATCAATAATCCGAAATATGATGCAATTTACAACACAAGTTGCGCCAACTTCAAGCCGTGCTTGGGCGACTGTTGATAGCTTGGCTTTGCTATACTGAACAAAAGAAGATTAGCTTTTATAATCATAGGAGAACATGCGATTTCTTGCATTTCGCAACCGTTCAACTGAGCATTCAAGAATTGATACTGCCGATAGGGCAGAATCAATAGCAAACTTTGCACGAAACTTGCATAAATATCTTGCAAACTACTGGAGTTCAAAAGCTGTTACACAAGCGCTTTTACATTATTAACATCAATTAATGAAATGCTTACACCAAAGCGGGTAAAAAATGGAACGGAAGGCTCAGGCCGGATATCCAGTGTCCTTGTGATGGTGGCTTGGCTGATTCTTGGATGGTCAGGACCAGCGTTTCCCGATGAAGAACGGCACCTAAAGCTTGCCCCCATCAGGTTCTCTTCCAATGTCAGTGGCAATATTTACTACACGTATTTAAGTAACAATTTTCGCAAGAGCAGAGTCGCAATGCAGGACCTAGGCGTGAGAGTGCTCGGCGATTACCGCGCCCGATCTTATTTTTGGCAGCCCTGGTTCGCACAAGTTTCCGGTGGTGTGCTATTCGATGTCACTGCCGACACCTCCAGCTACGGTCCGCCACCTTCTACATCCAAGTCAGCGAATGTGATGCTTACTGGCGAAGCTGCGCTAGACATATTGGAATACAGCCGATTTCCGTTCAGGGCACACGCCTATAAGAACGAGAACCATGCAAGCGGCTCCACTAGCGGGATCAACGCAGACTATATAAATAAGGGATTTGACCTGAAGCAGAAATATCGTTCTTTGCGCGGCAGTTTTGACAGCCTGGCACAATATAACCATAACAGTGGCGGACGGGCAAGCATCGGCACGGAAGAAGTCTTAGATACGCTTAGTTTCATCATAACTGCAACGCCCGTCAAACACCGCGAACAGACATTCTATTTGACCGGAGACCTCAATGACTCCAGTCACCCGTTAATAGGTAACCGTCTCCTTACAGATTTGCTGACGCTTAACCATCAATACCTGCCACAGGCCCCCTTCTCAATTGCTACCATGGTCAACTTGGGGAAGTCAGACTATACTTTGCAACCGGGAACCAATCTGTTGCAACATTCAGTTTATAATTCCAGTCAGCTGACCAGCTTCGCATCCTGGCGACCCCTTCAAAGCGCTCTGACAATGACCAGCAGCGTGCGCTTGCTCAGATCCGATTACAGCAATATGTCCAGCTCCACCCGCAGTGATTATTCGAACTTCAATCTTGGTGCAAATTATGCATGGTCGACATTGCTTCGCGCCTATGGCAGCGTCAATGTCTACGACGACAATTACGGCATACAAACCGTGTCCACCATCGCAGCCTTGGATGCATCGAAAGGTTTTGGCGAAGAACAAGCGATCAATCTTGGGGGCTTCCACTACTCACGATATGCATCCGCCAGCGTTTCAAATGGTACCGTCACTTCGAACACCAACCTGTCAAACCCCGCGGGTGGCGCAACCCAAACCCATACCACCAGCGCGCAGAATTTGGGGATTAATCTCGGACACGCATTGGATAAACGCTCCAATGTTGATGGAGGCTATATGACGACAAACCTAAATCAGAGATTTTCGGAGTCACTGGGTTCCAACCATACTCCTTTTACGCGTCTCACCAGTTCTGCCTCGACGTCATGGTACCGTTCGGAAGGCAGGGCGAATACAGTCTTTACCTTGCGTGCCACCGATTCGCGCGACCTGACCGGGTTCCAGCGTTATTTCCAGCTTATCAACCTGCAGGCTACCCGGCAAATGAATCTATTGCATCATCAAACAATGAGCGGCAATCTGACTATACAGACCACGCGTTCGGGATACCGAGAAGGTTCGAGTGGCGTTATGACCTCGCCAAGCGCCAACTTGGAATATCGTAACGATCGCGTATTTGCAGTTAGGTACCTGACCTTCACCTCAAATCTGCAAATTACTGCAGCTGCCATCGTGTCGGCCCAGAATGCGAGCCCGCTGATATTATCTACCACCAGCGCGGCAAGAACCTCCTGGAACAACCAACTCGAATATTTCATCGGCCGATTGAGAATCAAACTCTATTCTCAAATCGCAGTAATTGACAATGATGTACAAAGTTCACTGTATTTGAATGTGAATCGCCAATTTTGATGCATGTTGAAGCACCAGTGCAATTTGTATATCAGAAACTGCAAAATCACATCCTGATTGCACCATTACACTGGCCGAATGCGACGATTTGGTCATAACCGCAAATTGGATATGCAAGGTTTCCAATTCAGTATGAAGCACATGTTCGAGAATGGCTCCACTGCAAGAGAGCAGGCTCCTGTCACTCATGTCAAATTCGGACACCGGGAAGGCAGATGCAATTTTTACGAGCATTATTGGCAAGATCATCTGCTAAATGAGCAGGCACCGCCCAACAACGACCGATAGTGAAATTAATACCCAATCAAATGCGATCAAATTTCTGCTATTCCCGCCTCATTCACTCTGATTTTAGTTCCGGAAAAGTCTCATGGAAGAAGGCAACTTGACTCCCTGTCATTCATGTATCGAACTTGAATGGATATATATCTATCGGGATTTATTGGTGCACAATAATATTGAAATTGAATATCAATGAAACGATGTAATGCCATTCAAATTATTGCAGTATGTTTGATATTCTGCTTTGTTCATGTCACTTTCGGTGCCGAGCCGGCTTCCAATGATGATTCATTTTGGCTGCCCCTCACGCAAGACGATCTGCACGATCCTCAGAATCTGGCGCTGCATCTGCTGCAAAATCCCGCCAAAGCGCTTGCTTTGTTGCCTCGCGATGGAAGCGGCGATCAGGTCAACTGGGTCAAGGCTATCGAGAATAACTATATCAAGCCGCGCATCAGCCTCAGTTCAGGCACCCAGCCTGAGGTGCTGGACTTGAACATATTGTTTCCCAACACGGGCGAAATGGACCAGGTGGAATTTCCGCACAAGCAACACACCGAATGGCTGGTTTGCAGCAATTGCCACGAGGAAATTTTTAAATACAAGGCTCATGCCACCAAGTTCGGCATGTTGAATATTCTGAATGGTGAATATTGCGGTCGTTGCCACGGCGCAGTGGCATTTCCCCTGACCGAATGCAAGCGGTGTCACAACGTGCCGCGCACAGCTTACACAAGACCTGCAAAGGCAAATTGAATGCTACGCAATATCAGAAAACAGCATCAGATTTTCCGTTATCTGCCCAAAAGGATGATTTTGCTGGCCTTGTTCACTCTGCTTGCCCCACCCCCAGCCAGTGCCGAATACGGGGACGTAATACTCAACAAGCGGGCAGAAAAAGCCGGTGTGCGCCCGGTTATCTTTCCTCACTGGTTTCATCGCATCCGCTTCAAATGCAATGTATGTCACACTGAAATCGGTTTCAAGATGCGCTCGGGTGCCGACGATATATCCATGGCAGATATCAAGGATGGAAAATTCTGCGGCGCCTGCCATAACAACAGAAACGCCTGGGGGCCGGAGAAATGCAATCTGTGTCACTCGGGACTCCCCGGGCTTGCTAGCGGAATACGCGGAGGAAATACTACCGGGGGTCCCGGCAAATTGTGATTGATACGTCAAGCATTGAAAAGCTTCAGTACGACCGATTTGACCCCCATCTTGGCCGAAAACCCGATATTGCCTCCAACACACAAGCGTCGCGGGGCAATTTTATATAGTGTTCTTTCGTGATTATTTTGGGAATACAATTTAACCAATTTGGTAACCTGTACACGAGGAAATAGTCTCGAATCTGCGGATCAAGCCGGAATTTATCGAATCACCAAGGGTAGTTTCAATGTTATTGACCGTTTGGTTGCGGCTGATGACCAACCGTAAATGGCATACAACATGAACTCGCGAGAGCAGATAATACAAATCATATTCCTCGCCATGATTTTCAGGAACACATGATGAAATTACATAGATCACTATCGTTTACATCGCTTGGCCTGGCCTTGCTACTGGCAGGTTGTGCAGACAATCATTTGGTGATGAATCTCGCCGATACCGGTCAGGGTTTTGTCCCCAAGGTATGGCCTGAACCTCCGGATCAGCCCCGTTACCGCTATGTAGGCGAATTGACAGGCGAGGAAAACTTCCGGCCGGATAATTGGGCAAACCCCAGCACTGCTTCAAAGGTCTTCGACTGGCTGGTGGGCTTGACCGGTCTCAATTCCGAACCGGTCGTGCTGCAACGCCCGCAATGCGGCACTGTGGACGCAGATGGCCGTATCTATGTAACGGATATTGGCCGAGGAGCAGTATTTGTTTTTGACAAGCCGGGCGGCCAACTGGAAGTCTGGAACATGGCGAATGGGATCACGCAATTCAAGTCTCCGATCGGCATCGCGCTGGGAGCAAGGGATGAAATATTGGTTGCAGATGCCGATCTTCAAGGCATATTCCGTCTGGACAAAAAGGGCAATCCTTTGGGCGAGTTCGGTCATGACATTCTGAAGCGACCCACTGGTCTTGCGCGCGATGCGGCACGAGGTCGTGTCTACGTTGCCGATACCCATGCCCATGACATAAAAGTATTCGACGATGACGGCAAACTGCTGAAAGTAATCGGGCGGCGCGGCGAGGGTGATGGAGAGTTCAATTTCCCGACTCACCTCGCCTTTGCTGCAGACAAACTTTATGTTACAGACACTCTGAACTCGCGTATCCAGGTATTCGATGCTGATGGCAAATTGATAGAGAAATTCGGCAAGCTCGGACTTTATGTGGGCGATCTGGTGCGCCCCAAAGGGGTGGCCGTGGACAGTGTCGGCGATATTTACGTGATAGAATCTCTCTATGACAATTTGCTGGTTTTCAACAACCAGGGCCATATTTTGCTCGGGCTGGGTGGCAGCGGAAAGGGGGTCGGCGAATTTTATCTGCCGACCGGGGTTTGGACCGACAACAAGGATCAAATATATATTGCCGACATGTACAACGGCAGAATCACGGTGTTGCAATTTTTAGGAGCACAGCAGCAATGAACCGCCCCTCTCACTTGCTGATGAACACACGGCAAAGCATTACTTTGCCACCACTTGTCACGTTTCTATGTTTTGCCGTGTGGCTGGGGGCCAGCTGCAACGCTTTTGCCAGCGTCATTGATAGCAAGCACAATCTTTCCGCAAGCGGCCCCGGTCCCGCCAAGGCGACCAGCGAGAAACAGGTTTGCATTTTCTGCCATACACCGCACGGTGCCAACCAGAGTGCCGGATCACCGTTATGGAACCATGCTCTGTCAGACGCGACCTATGTACCTTATTATTCCCTTTCCCTGGCTGCGAACCCTCTCCCGGGTCCGCCCGGAGCAAGCTCCAAAGTGTGTCTGTCCTGCCACGACGGTACCTTGGCAGTCGGGACTGTCGGCGTACTTAACGGTAAAACCAACGTCACCATCACCATGACTGGCACAGCCACGGGCGGTGTCATGCCGGAAGGCTCGGGGGCAACCACCGGCTATACGCGCAACCTGGGCATAGACCTGTCCAACGATCACCCCATTTCCTTCAACTATGACGCCACCCTCGGCGGTGTCGGGGGCACCAACGGAGAACTGCGCGCTCCTCCCGTCATGGACGGTCCCACCACCGTCGTCGGCAACCGCACCGCCAGCGATAAAAAGCCAGCCTTCCCTTTGGAAGGCAACCAGGTACAGTGCATCACCTGCCACGACCCGCACATCTCCACCAAAGTTTCCCTCAAGTTTCTGCGCGGAAACCGCCTCCAACAGTTGCAACCGCCAACGGGCGGACTCTTCATGGCTTCCAACGACATCATGTGCATAGCCTGTCATGACAAGGGAGGCACAACCTGGTCGAATTCGGCTCACTCTAATCAATCTGTTGCGGATGAAGCTTACCTCGACCTCGAAGCCGATGCGCGAGAATTTCCCCATGGTACGGCGGTGTGGCAGGCGTCCTGCCTTAACTGCCATGACTCCCACACCGTGCAGGGATCCAGACGGTTGTTGCGTGAAGGGACTGACAGTCTCGCCAGTCCCAAGAGCGGCGGCAATCCGGCGATAGAACAAACCTGCTACCAGTGCCATAGTCCCAATGGCATAAGTGTCCTTAGCCAAATAGCCCCGGCTAACGATGTTCCCGACATCAAGAGCGATTTTGATCTGGCCATACATATGCCCATCTCCAACCAGCCCGAGACGCACGACATTGGTGGCAGCTTCGATGACAGCACATCTGCCGGCTCAGGCCATCTTGCCAGCGGGACGACCGGGCGCTGCAACACTGCCGTGGATCAGTGCGGCAAGGATTTCATGGAATCTGAAGCTTTACTTGGCAAATCCAGCGCTGGGGGCGTTATCACCAATCGCCACACAGAATGCACCGATTGTCACAACCCGCACCGCGCGACCAAAAATCGCCAGTTCAACGCAGACTCCTCGCTCCCTCCTGACCCGGCCGGCACTCACAAACATCAAATCGTCGCCGGCGATACCGTACCCCACAGCAACATCATTTCCGGTTCGTTGCGCGGCATAACCGGGGTGGAACCATCGTATCCCTCGGCCGAATTTGGAGTTGAACCTTCGAGCTTTGCGGTAAAGCGCGGGGATGGCGGCACTTCTGCATCCCCTCTCATTACAAGCACCTACGTTACCCGCGAATACCAAATCTGCCTCAAGTGCCATTCCAATTACGCCTATGACTATAGTCCGCCGGCTTTGGGTTATAGCGGTGGCACGCTCCAGAACACCAACGGCATGCTCAATTACATCAACGATGCCATGGAATTTCAGGCACCAATAAACCATCAGGGTGCCCCGGTTAGCACTACCGATTCCGGTGCGCTTTCTCCCACCTATTCCAACAACAACTACCGTTCCTGGCACCCGGTGATGAACTCAACCGGACGCACGGCAGCCTTGCGCGGCAACGTTAGCCCAAACCTGTGGCGCGCTCCGTGGAACGGTTCCGATAGCGATGGCGGGAGCGCCATCGTCACCAATGCCGTCGGCACCCAGACCATGTATTGCAGTGACTGTCACGGTTCGCAAACCAACCTCATGGATGGCGTCGTGCCATTCGGTGGAGAGAACGGCAATTCGTGGGGGCCGCACGGAAGCAACGAGAATTTCTTGTTGAAGGGCGAATGGAAGACGGACACTGTTCCAACGGTTTCGAATGATACCTTATGTTTCCGTTGCCATGAATATAGCCAATACGCCGACCCTACCGGCTCCCCATCACCACCTGCGTTGCGTAGCGGTTTCGGCGGGAGCGGAAATGATGTTTACGGCGTTCCTGTCGCCAACCTCCATCAAAGGCACGCTTTTTACACCACACAGGGCGGAACTACACTTCCAGATTTATCTGTTTCAACATGGCCAGTGGCGGCAAATGGCCAGTTACGCTGCACCATGTGCCATACCGGAACGGCGCATGGCTGGAAAAACAAGGCATTTTTGGTCAACCTGAACGATTTGGGACCCGAACTGAACCTGATTACTGGCGGGTTCGGTCCGGCTGGTGCACTCGGCGGAGAAATATCTCCCGTCTCAAGCTCATGTAACGCGAACACCACTTTATGCACCGGCGACAATGTTCCCAAGGGTACTTATGTTCCCAGTGGCATGGTGCCCGTCCCAACCGGCTATAACAACGGACCATATTATCGTGGTGCTCTCCTCGGTATTGCTGCAACCGGCTTCCCGGCGAGCGGGAATTGGGCCAAATCTGACTGCGCTACCAGTTGTCATTGATGCATTCTGCCGCTGGTGGAATTGCTTTGGCTAGCAGGAATGCCAGCCAACCTTGCCAAGTATGATAGCGCGCTGCATAACGACTTCCTGCAATAAAAAGTTGCGTCCTATTAATCCATCGACTTCACAGCAACCGATTGAATCGTCTGCCGGCTTCCCACGCAGCGGAATCTGGTTATGCTACATATTATGCTGTTCAGACAGCACACTCTATACGGGAATTACCAACAACCTGGAAAAACGTCTCGCAGCACATCACGCGGGCAGCGCGAAATATACGCGGGCACGCGGGCCGGTTGAATTGGTATTTGTGGAAAGTTGTGCCGATAAATCTTCTGCACTGAAGCGCGAGATGGAAATTAAAAGCCTGTTACGTACGGAAAAACTGGCATTGATTGAATCGGCAATGAGATAACTCCCTCATTCAATTTTTCAGTTGGACGGACCCATCCGTCAGCGCCCTGTTCATTTATAAAGCAGATGCGGCAGCCAGGTGGAAATGATTGGGACGTAGGTGATCAGCCCGAGGTAGATCAGCATCACGCCGACCCAGGGCAGCGTCGCGATCGAGACTTCGGTCAGACCCATTTTCGCCAGGTGGCTGGACACGAACAGGTTCAGCCCGACCGGCGGGTGGATCATGCCGATCTCCATGTTCACCACCATGATGATGCCCAGATGTATCGGGTCTATGCCCATGGTCTTGGCGATCGGCAGGAACAGCGGGGCCAGGATCAGCACGATGGACGTCGGCTCCATGAACTGCCCGGCGGCGATCAATGCCAGGTTGACCATCAGCAAAAACATCCAGGGTTGCAGATGCTGCTCCAGCACCCATTGCGACATGTTTTGCGGGATCTGCTCGGAGGTCATCAGGAATGAGAACAGTATCGCGTTGGTGATGATATACAGTAGCATCGCGCTGGTGTTGGCGGCACTCAGCAGCGACTTCGGGACTTGCTTCCATTTCAGGTCGCGGTAGAAGAATTTCGCCGCGATGAAGGCATACACGGCAGCCACGGCAGCCGCTTCGGTTGGGGTAAAGATTCCTCCGTAGATTCCGCCTATCACGATCACCACCAGGAAAATGCCTCCCCAGGCATCGCGGAACGAGTACCAGAATTCCTTGCTGGTGGGTTTGGGCAGGGTGGGAAAGTTCTTTCGTTTGGCTTGCACAAACACCAAAGCCATCATGATCGCGGCCAGCAGTATGCCGGGCACGATGCCGGCGATGAACATCTTGCCGGCGCTCTCGGAGGTGGCGACCGCATAGATGATCATCACGATGGACGGCGGGATCAGGATGCCCAGCGAACCGGAGGAAGTGATCACGCCCACGCTGAAGCGCTTCGGATAACCGGCCTTGACCATCGCGGGTAACATCACCGAACCGATCGCCATCACGGTCGCCGGGCTGGAGCCGGAGATCGTGGCGAAGAAGGCGCACGCCAGCACCGCCGCCATCGCCATGCCGCCGGGCATCCAGCCGACCAGGTTGTAAGCGAAGCGCACGATGCGCGAGGAGATCTTGCCGTCGATCAGGAATTGCCCCGAAAGCACGAAGAACGGCACGGCCATGATGGAAAAGCTTTCCAGTCCGGTGAATAGGCGCTGCGAAATGATATCGATCGTGCCAAATGAAAATGACGAGAATCCAATCATGTAAATCAGCACCGTGGTGCCGAGCGCGATGGAAATGGGGGTGCTGGTCAGCAGCAATACCAGCAGGATGCTCAGGATGATGAAGGCAGTCATGCGGCCACCTCCGGTGTCTCTTCATCGCCGAAACTGTGGGTCGGCAGCGTCCCGGTTTTGGCGAAGTGCAGCAGCACTTGCAGGAAGCGGTAGCACATCAGTCCGGAACCGAACGGGATGGCGAGATAGACGATCCACATCGGCATCTCCATGTCGGGCGATACCTGCCCTGTGCCGTGGATGAAGATCACCCAGCGCGCGCCGAACAGCGCGATCGAGCCGGTGAAGATCATGCCCAGCGACAGCGCGATCATGACCATCTTGCGGCGTATCGAGGGCCGTACCCAGTTGACCAGAAAATCCACGCCGATGTGGATGCCGGTGCGCACGCCATATGCGGCGCCGAATTTCGCCATCCAGATGAACAGATAGATGGTGAGCTCCTGTGCCCAGTCTATGCCCGAACCGTTGATGTAGCGCATCGCCACGGCAGCAAAGGTGATCAGTGTGGCCGCCGCCATGAAGCTGGCGATCAGGAATTCCTCGAAGTGATTCAGCAAGCGATTGATCATAACGCCCCCTGCGTTGCTTTAGAAGATTGCAGCGGCGTTACCCGGATAGCAGATCCCGGATAACGTCGCTGATCGATGCGATCGAATCGAGCCGGCTATTTTTTCTTGGCAGCGTGTTCCTTGGCGACTTCTGCGGCCGTGTTGTATACGCTCTGGATCAGGTCCTTGCCGATCACATCCTCAAATTCCTTGTGTACCGGGAGCAAGGCCTTCTTCCACTCCTCGCGTTCGGCCGGGGTCAATTCATAGACGGTGGTGGTCTTGGCCGCGATCACCTTGGCCAGCGCATCATCGTTGTCGCTTTGCGCGATGCTGCGTTCATAAGCGGTGGCTTCCTTCATCGCCTCGGTCAGTTCACTGCGTATATCGGCAGGCAATCCATCCCAGAACGCCTTGTTCACGATGACCGCGTAGCCGAGATAGCCGTGGTTGGACATCGTCATGTGCTTTTGCACCTCGTTCATCTTCTGGGTGTAGAAATTCGATACCGGATTCTCGGTGCCATCCACCACGCCTTGTTGCAATGCGGTATAGACCTCGCTGAACGCCATCACCTGCGGGTTTGCACCCAGCGCTTTCATCTGTGCGGTCAGCACTTTGGAAGACTGGATGCGCATCTTCAAACCGGAAAAATCCGCCACGTGGTGCATCGGCTTGTTCGAGCTCATCTGCTTGAAGCCGTTGTCCCAATATGCCAGGCCGGTCACGCCCTTGGTATCCAGCTTGGCGAACAGCTTCTTGCCTACCTCGCCATCCATCACGCGGTGCAAGACTTCCTGGTCGGGGAACAGGAAAGGCAAGTCGAATAATTCGAATTCGCGAGCACCCATGGGGCCGAACTTGGCCATCGAAGGCGCGAGCATCTGTACCGCGCCGCTCTGCAGCGCCTCGATCTCTTCGCGGTCTTTGTAAAGCTGGCTGTTGGGGTAGATCTCGACCTTGACCTTGCCCTTGGTCATTTGCTCGGCAAGCTGCTTGAATTTTTCCGCAGCACGGCCCTTGGGCGTATCGGGCGCTACGACATGGCTGAACTTGATGATAATTTCGCCCGCTGCATGAGCAATGTTACTGATTGCAAGTGCTAGAACAAACATCATTACGCTAAGTAGTTTCATGGCTGTGTCTCCTGAATGAATTATGTTTTCTTGTTATAGCTCAGCGGCTTTTATCAACAAATAATTTCAAGGCTGCCGAGTAGCAGAATATACAAGAGACTGAAATTGATTACTACAGAAAATAATGCGTCGATTTCGCAGTAACGAAGATGTGGTGCTGACGGCGACACCCGAAAACCAGTAAAATGCGCACTTCTGCAATCGCTTGGATCACCAGATGCTTACCTTTGGCTCCGACATCACGCCCGCAAGCGGGCATGAGTCTTCACCGAAACTCAGCCAGGGGCTGAGTTTTCAGCAAATCATCCTGACGCTGCAGAATTACTGGGACAAGCAGGGCTGCGCGCTGCTGCAACCCTACGACATGGAAGTCGGCGCGGGCACTTCGCATACCGCGACCTTCCTGCGCGCGCTCGGCCCGGAGCCGTGGAAAGCGGCTTACGTGCAGCCCTCGCGCCGCCCCAAGGATGGCCGCTATGGGGAAAATCCGAATCGCTTGCAGCATTACTACCAGTTCCAGGTGGTGCTGAAACCCGCGCCTGCAAACATCCTCGATTTGTATCTCGGTTCGCTGAAAGAACTTGGTTTCGACCTGCAAGAAAAATGATGTGCGCTTTGTCGAGGACGATTGGGAAAATCCAACGCTGGGAGCATGGGGTTTGGGCTGGGAAGTGTGGCTGAACGGTATGGAAGTGACCCAGTTCACCTATTTCCAGCAGGTCGGCGGCATCGACTGCAAGCCGATCACCGGCGAGATCACCTACGGCCTGGAGCGTCTCGCGATGTATCTGCAGGGCGTGGAGAATGTGTTCGACCTGACCTGGACCGAAGGCGTTTCCTACCGCGACGTGTATCACCAGAACGAGGTCGAACAATCCGCCTACAACTTCGAGCACAGTGACGTGGATTTCCTGCTCGGCGCTTTCAGCAGCCATGAAAAACAGGCCAAGCACCTGATGGAACAGCAACTCGCGTTGCCCGCCTACGAGCAAGTGCTTAAAGCGGCGCATACCTTCAATCTGCTGGACGCACGCGGCGCGATCTCGGTGACCGAACGTGCGGCCTATATCGGGCGCATCCGCAACTTGGCGCGCAGTGTCGCCAAGAGCTACAAGGAGAGTCGCAGGCGGCTTGATCCACCATTCCCGATGGCGCCGCGTGCATGGGCTGACGAAGCGATCGCGCAGATGGACAGGGAATCTGGCCAATGACAACTAACAAGAACCTGCTCGTCGAATTGTTCGTTGAAGAACTGCCACCAAAGTCGCTGAAGAAATTTGGTGAAAGTTTCGCCGAAGTTCTAGCAGATAGCCTCAGGACTCAAGGTTTGGTGGCAAACGATGCAATCGTTACAGCTTACGCTTCACCGCGTCGCCTTGCTGCACATATAACGAATGTGGCTTCACAGTCTCCGTCCAAAGAAATTCTCGTCAAGCTGATGCCCAAAAAAGTGGGACTCAATGAATCTAGTGAGAGGACAGATGCGCTAAACAAGCGCTTGAGCAAGGAAGGCTATCTGCGTGATGATCACACGATGCATCTTGAAGAAGTTGATGAAAAGGGTGTTGTTTACGTTGCCCTAAGAAAAACTGAGCAGCCCCTTCCGCTTGCTGTGGCATTACAACAAGCATTGGGTATTGCGCTGTTCAAACTGCCGATCGCTAAGATGATGACCTATCAGCGCTACCCTGCAGCCAATAAAATGCAATGGACAAATAATAAAGGAGAAGCGATAAGTTGGGTTAATGACTCAAGCGATCCCATTTCATGGGTTACTGAAACAGTACACTTTGTTCGTCCAGCACATAGTTTGGTGGCGTTATATGGTACAGATGTTGTTCCAGTCACAGCACTCAGCTTGACCGCCGGACGTGAAACACAAGGCCACCGCTTCGAAGCCAGTGTGGCTAAGGTGGTGCTGAAGGATGCAGACAGCTATGAAACACAGATGGAAAACGAAGGCGCGGTGATTCCGAGTTTTGAAAAACGCCGCGCCGAGATCGTCAAACAGATCACCGATGCCGCTACCAATGAAAAACTCACGCCGGTAGGAGATGACGATTTATTGGACGAAGTAACTGCGCTGGTCGAGCGACCCAATGTGCTGGTCGGGACTTTCGATAAGGAATTCCTGGAAGTGCCGCAGGAATGCCTGATCCTGACGATGAAGGCGAACCAGAAATATTTTCCGCTGCTGGACGTAAAAGGCAAGCTCACCAACAAATTTTTGATCGTGTCCAACATCCGTCCGGCTGATCCGAGCCTGGTGATAGCCGGCAATGAGCGCGTGGTGCGGCCGCGCCTTGCCGATGCGAAATTTTTCTTCGATAAAGATCGCAAGCAACCGCTGGACTCGCGCGTGCTCGGTTTGGCCAAAGTGGTATATCACAACAAGCTAGGCACACAAGGTGAGCGTAGCAGCAAGGTCGAAATGATCGCTGTAACTATCGCGGCCTCCATTGGCGGACAAGGAATTGGAAGCACAAGCCGGCTTGGCAGCAAAGCTGGCGAAGGCCGACCTGCTTACCGACATGGTGGGCGAATTCCCCGAACTGCAAGGCATCATGGGACGTTATTACGCACAGCATGACGGACTGAGCGACGATATCGCCTTTGCGATCGAAGACCACTACAAGCCACGTTTCGCCGGCGACGAGCTGCCGCGCAACATGGTTGGCATCTGTGTCGCACTGGCCGACAAACTGGAAACCTTGGTCGGCATGTTCGGCATCGGACAGATACCGACGGGTGACAAAGATCCGTTTGCGCTGCGTCGTCACGCTCTCGGCGTGATTCGTATCCTGATGGAGCGTGATTTGCCGCTGCATCTTGATCAATTGTTGTTTGTCGCTTGCGGAGTCCGCGGACTCGGTGAGGATATTGCCGAGCAAGTGGCTAACTTCATGTTTGAACGCCTCGCCTACAGCCTGCGCGAACAGGGCTACTCGGCGCAGGAAGTCGACGCCGTTGTCGGCTTGCGTCCGCAGCGCCTCGGTGACATTCCCAAGCGTCTTGCCGCCGTGCGCTGCTTTTGCCGCGTTGCCCGAAGCCGCTGCCCTGGCCGCCGCCAATAAGCGCGTGGGCAACATACTCAAGAAGGAAGGAATTGGAACGAAAGTGGATGCGGTAAATAGCAAACTGCTGATAGAGCCTGCCGAGACAGGCGCTGCATCAGGCGTTGAGCAAGATCGCACCGAAAGCGGATGCTGCATTCGCGGCAGGAGATTACACGGCATCGTTGCAAGCCTTGGCGGCATTGCGCGTGCCTGTGGATGATTTTTTCGATAACGTGATGGTGAATGCCGAAGATGCTACATTGCGCACCAACCGGCTCGCCCTGCTATCGCAGTTGCACCAGGCGATGAACCGCGTAGCCGATATTTCAAAGCTGGCATCATGAGCGCGAAAATATACATTAACCGTAGGGTGGGCACGTTTTATGTGCCCGCCGTTCATCCGCGTGGGCACATAAAACGTGCCCAGCCTACATTATGAAACTCATCATCCTCGACCGCGACGGTGTGATCAATTTCGATTCGGACCAATTCATCAAGAATCCGGAAGAATGGAAGCCGATCCCCGGCAGCCTGGAAGCGATCGCGCGTCTGAACCAGGCCAATTATCGCGTGGTGGTGGCGACCAATCAGTCCGGCATCGGGCGCGGATTATTCGACATGCCGATGCTGAATGCGATACACGACAAGATGCACAAGGCCTGCGCGCTGGCCGGTGCGCGCATCGATGCGGTGTTCTATTGCCCGCACACCGCCGACAGCCATTGTCATTGCCGCAAGCCCGATACCGGCATGCTGGAAGAAATCGCAGAACGATACAATATCGGCCTGGCGGGCGTACCGACAGTGGGCGATTCATTGCGCGATTTGCAATCTTCCGCAACCATGGGTGCACTGCCCTTTCTGGTCCTGACCGGAAAGGGTTTTAAAACCCGGGCAGCGGGGGGCTTGCCGGAAGGTACGCGGGTGTACACTGATCTCGCGGCTGTGGCTGCTGATCTGGTATAAAAAAATATGCTTGTAATACGCTCACTGGTTTTTCTGCTGCTGCAAATCATTATCACGCCGGTCTATTCGACACTGGCCCTGTTTACCTTTCCGCTTAACCGTCTCACGCGCTACCGCATCATCTCTCTGTGGGCAAAGATGATGCTTCCTATACTGCGTGTGGTATGCGGCATACGCCATGAGGTAAAGGGCATCGAGAACTTGCCGAAGCAGCCGTGCGTGGTGATGTGCAAGCACCAGTCAGCATGGGAGACGCTGGCACTGCAGAAAATATTTCCTCCGCAAGTGTGGGTGTTGAAACGCGAATTGTTGTGGATACCGTTTTTTGGCTGGGCGCTGGGTCTGACCAGTCCCATCGCCATCAAGCGCAGTGATGGCAAAGGCGCCATGAGGCAATTGCTGGAGCAGGGCAAGCAGCGTCTCGCGCAGGGCTTCTGTGTGGTGGTGTTCCCCGAAGGGACGCGCATCCCATACGGCCAGCGCGGCAAATACAAGATTGGCGGCGCGATGCTCGCGGCGAGCAGCGGCGTGCCGGTCGTCCCGGTGGCACACAACGCCGGACGCTTATGGGGACGCAATGCGTTCAGCAAACATCCCGGACTTATTACCATGAGTATTGGCGCGCCTATCGAGACCACGGGGCTCAAGGCGGAAGAAATCATCCAGCGCGTCGAAGCATGGATAGAAAACGAAATCCAGAATCTGGAACATTGATGCTCGAGCGATTGCGGAAATTGGCACCACCCAGAGTTGAACAACGCTCAGCGCTCTTGGCAGGCAAGCACATCACCTACACTTTAAGGCGCAGCAAGCGCCGCAGCATCGGCCTGAACATCGACGACCGCGGCCTGATTGTCAGTGTTCCGTTGCGCGCCTCGGAGAAATGGCTGCAAAGCGTGTTGCAGGACAAGGCCAACTGGGTGGTGGAGAAGCTGGATGGCTGGAAAACCTGTCAACTGGCTGCTAACAGCTGGCAGGATGGTGAACTGATCGACTATCTGGGCGAACTGCTGGTATTGCGCGTGGCACAAAGTTTGTTCGCAACTCCTGCATATCGTCGTGGCAAGGAATTATGGGTGTTCGTGGACTATGGCAGCGAGACGACATGCATAGAAAAAGCAGTTTCCCACTGGTATCAGCAAGAGGCCGAACGGTTCTTTTTGCTGCGCGTTGCACATTATTCCCCGCTGCTGAATGTCATGCCTCAATCCGTCAAACTGTCAGAAGCGAGAACCCAGTGGGGAAGTTGCACCGCGCAAGGCTCAATACGCCTGCATGTGCATCTGATCAAGCTGCCGCCGCGCTTGATCGATTATGTCGTGGTGCATGAGCTGGCACATCTGCGCGAACTGAATCATTCGGCAGCATTTTGGCAACTGGTGGAAAACGTCTGCCCCGATTACGCAAACCTGCGCAGCGAACTCAAGGCGGTTGCCAACAGATGACATATAATCCGGCCAATTATATTTAGCGGGTGCAATCATGCGTTCTGGCTTTATCCCTGAAAAAACCTGGGGCATCGTGGCGATCCTGTTTTTGCTGGAAGGATGCGGACACAAGGGCCCGCTAAAATTGCCCGCACCGCAACCTCAAACACCCCAAGCTCAAACAGCCAGCCCGCAGATACTTGACACACAAACTCCGGCGGCGCCCTCCTCTCAGCCATCCAAGTAGCCATGGACGATTATTTTCATTATCAAAATGACACTCTGTATGCTGAACAGGTGTCACTGGCAGAGATCGCGACACGGTTTGGCACCCCCTGTTATGTGTATTCACGCGCCGCGCTTTCGGATCACTTTCGCCAATTCACCAATGCGTTGCAGGGTCGTGAATATCTGATTTGTTACGCGGTAAAAGCCAATTCCAACCTGGCGGTCCTGAATATTTTCGCTCGTCTGGGAGCGGGATTCGATATCGTGTCCGGAGGCGAATTGCAGCGTGTGCTTGCCGCCGGTGGCGATGCGCACAAAGTCGTGTTCTCAGGCGTGGGGAAGACGGTTGCAGAAATGCGCATGGCTCTGGATGCCGGCATCTTATGCTTTAACGTCGAGTCTGCAGCCGAGCTGGAGCGACTTAACGAAGTATCGGCGGAGATGGGAAAAGTCGCGGCGATCAGCCTGAGGGTAAACCCGGATGTGAATGCCAAGACTCATCCCTATATTTCTACCGGTCTCAAACAGAACAAGTTCGGTGTGGCATATAGCGATGCCCTTGCCCTGTATAACAAGGCTCGCAGCTTGCCCAACCTGCGAATCACCGGAATGGACTGCCATATCGGATCGCAACTAACCGAAAACAGCCCGTTCATCGACGCGGCAGAAAAGATATTGGTCCTGGTGGACGCGCTGTCCAGCGAGGGGATACGCCTGGAACATCTCGACTTGGGCGGGGGCTTGGGGATTCGTTATAACAATGAAACCCCCCCGGCGATCGGGGAGTATGTCGCAGCGTTATTGGCCGCCCTGCGAGGCCGTAGCGAGAAGCTGATCCTCGAACCGGGGCGTGTCCTGGTGGGTAATGCCGGTGTTTTGCTGACACGCGTGGAATATCTCAAACACGGCGAAGGGAGAAATTTCGCGATCGTGGATGCCGCAATGAACGACCTGATGCGTCCGGCCTTGTACGATGCGTACCACGGCATATTGCCTGTAAAACGTGAAAACCATGCGGAACGATGCTACGAAGTGGTCGGGCCGATCTGCGAGACGGGCGACTTTGTCGGTCATGCACGCGATCTCAAGATCGCCCCGCAATCCTTGCTGGCTGTGCTTTCTGCTGGCGCATACGGGATGAGCATGAGTTCCAATTACAACACCCGACCGCGACCTGCAGAGGTGGTCGTGGATGGCGGGATCGTGCATCTGGTTCGTGAACGCGAGACGCTGTCGCAACTGTACGCCGGGGAAAAACTGGTTTCGTGAGTGTTGCAATTTCCACAAATTTTTTTTACGAAATTTGTTGCACGTTTTTTTAAACGTGGATACAGTACCGATGCCGCAAGCGTCTTACGCTGAATCGCATGGCGTTTGGGTGTGAAGTTAGTCGTCGTAATTATTCTAAATTATATGGAGAATTAAAATGGCAACATCCAAAACGAAAAAACCAGCAGCCAAAAAAACAGCAGCAAAGAAGCCAGCCGCCAAGAAGAAGGTAGCCGCCAAAAAGAAACCGGCAGCAAAGAAAGCCGCTGCTAAAAAGCCAGCCGCCAAGAAGAAGGTAGCCGCCAAAAAGAAACCGGCAGCAAAAAAGAAACCAGCTGCAAAAAAGCCAGCTGCCAAAAAGAAGGTAGCCGCCAAAAAGAAACCGGCAGCAAAGAAGGCTGGCAAAGGTATTTTGGGCGCGTAGTGTTGCCTCGCGAGGGGCGCGGTCAACTTCCTCGCCCTTTTTAGCTTTTCCAGCAACTCCTCTGATAAACCGTGTTTAAACACGGTGTGTTGTTCTTTCCCCTTGTAAAAGTCCTGCTGAGAACATTCCGGCTTTTCAAATATTCGGACTGCCGATACAAAAAACCGACATCAAGAACAGGCTGGCAGACCGCTGAGCGGGGCAGCCATCCGAAACTTGACCATATTCAAATCAGGAAGATCGTCGCCAATCCAAGGAAAATGAAGAATCCGCCGCTGTCGGTAATGGCGGTGAGCATCACGCTCGAGCCAATTGCCGGATCGCGCCCGAGTTTGTGCATGAGGAGCGGGATGGCCAAACCGACTGTCGCGCCCACCATCAGGTTAAGCAGCATCGCACCGGTCATGACGAGACCCAGTGGCACGCTGCGATACAGGAAGTAAGCGAAAAATCCCGCAACCCCGCCCCAAACCAACCCGTTCAGACTGCTGATGGCCAGCTCTTTAAGCAATAATCTGCGCGCATTTTCCTTTGTGATTTGCCCCAATGCCAACGCGCGGATGATAATGGTGGTGGTCTGATTCGCCGAGTTGCCAGCGATACCCGCAACGATGGGCATCAGCGTTGCCAGTGCGACGAATTTTGCGATGGTGCCTTCAAAAGCTCCGATAACCCGCGAGGCAAAAAATGCGGTGCAAAGATTCAGTGCCAGCCATGTCCAGCGGTTTTGCGCGCTTTTCCACACCGAGGCGAAGATATCTTCCTCTTCGCGCAAGCCGGCCAGGTTCAGCAGATCTTCCTCCGATTCTTCCCGGATGAAGTCCAGCACCACGTTCACCGTCACCCGTCCAACCAGTTTGCCCTCTTCGTCCACCACCGGTGCCGAAACCAGGTCATAGCGTTCAAAAGCCTGTGCTGCTTGGTCCGCCTTTTCTTCGGGATCAAGCTTGATGGTATCCGTGACCATCACATTGCTGACGATCATTTCAGGTTCGTTCACCACAATCCTGTTGAGCGGTAACACCCCCAGAAAGCGGTCATCACGATCAACCACAAACAATTGGTCGGTGTGGTCGGGCAACTCGTCAAAACGCCGCAAGTAGCGCGTTACCACCTCCAGCGAGATATCGCTGCGAATATGGATCATATTGAAATCCATCAACGCGCCAACCGAATCCTTCTCATAAGAGATTGCTGCACGCAACTGCTCGCGCTCTTCGATGGACAGCGACTGGAACACGTCGCGCATCACGTTTTGCGGCAGGTCCGGGGCAAGATCGGCAATCTCGTCGGCATCGAGCTGCCCCGCGGCTGCGCTCAACTCTTCGCGGTTCATGCTTGCGATCAACGACTCGCGTACCGCTTCGGAAACCTCGATCAGTATCTCGCCATCACGTTCTGCTTTGACAAGGTCCCATACCAGCAAACGTTGCTCGATTGGCAAGGCTTCCAGAATGAAGGCGATGTCTGCCGGGTGCAGGCTATCAAGCTTGTGCCTGAGTTCCGCAAGGTGTTGCTTGTGCACCAGGGTGTCGAGCAATTCATGACGATCGTCACGAGGCAATTCCTGCCGATGGATGACATTTTCCAGAAGGGCTTGTTTGTGCAGCAGTGATTCCACCTGCTTGAGGTGTTCCTGCACATTTTCGGTGTAGTGGTGCTCCTGATTGGTATCAGTCATCAAATATTCCCTGCGAATCGCGCGCTATTGTAAAGAAAACCTTGAATAGCCGCTCAGGGAATTTCCACGTCGTTCATACGCTCCAAGATGATAGCGGTCTTGAGCAGCAGACCGGGCGCCTCGCGGTGTTTGTCGTAGTAACGCGGGTTGGGAACCATGGCTGCCAGCTTGGCGGCCTGATCTGCGGAGAGTTCTGCCGCACTCACCTGAAAATAATGTTGCGCGGCCGCTTCCGCGCCGAACACACCGTTGCCCCATTCGATGATGTTCAGATAGATCTCGAAAATTCGCTGCTTGTCCATTACCGCTTCCAGCATCACGGTAATTGCAGTCTCTTCCATCTTGCGCCATGGAGTGCGCTTGGTGGAAAGGAACAGATTCTTGGCGAGTTGCTGGCTGATGGTAGATCCGCCCGCCACGATCCTGCCCTTTCTGAGATTCTTTTCGTAAGCCTTTTGTATGCCTTCCCAGTCGAAGCCCTCGTGATCGACAAAACTGGCGTCCTCGGCGGCGATCAGCGCACGCTTGAGATTGTCTGAGATTTTCTTGTAGGGTACCCACTTCTGCTGAAGTGCGGCATCGGGATACTTGCCCTGCATGATCTCCAGGCGCGTTTCCATGAACGAACTGGTGGAAGGGTTGTATTTCACCCACCAGCAGATGTGTGCGAAAAGCCAAACTTGATACAGGACCAGCAAGGTAAAAAATATCTTCACGCTGCGCCATGCCAAGCGCAACAGCCAACCACGGGATTTTCTCATTGTCGTTTCCGCAACGAAGCGATGACTGTCGCGGTCGTTGGACGCACACCGCGCCAAATGAAGAACGACTCGGCTGCCTGTTCGACCAGCATTCCCAGACCGTCAGAAACCGTTGCGGCGCCATTCTTTCGGGCAAATTTCATAAAAGGCGTTTCGCGTCCGTACATCATGTCATATGCCAATGCGCCGGGAGCGAAAATGCCCGCAGGCAACGGTGGCATTTCATCAGACAGGCCGGTGGAAGTTGCGTTGATGATGACATCAAAATGTTTTTCCGCAAGCTCTCCGTAACTACAACTAGACACAACGAATCGCTCGGCAAGAATAACTGCTTTGTCTACCGTGCGGTTGGCAACCGTGATATTTGCGCCAGCATCGCGTAATGGTGAAAGCACCCCCCTGGCTGCGCCGCCGGCACCCATGAGTAGCACTCGCTTGCCGCGTAACGGCACACCGAGATTATCTTGTATATCACGTGTTAGTCCGATGCCATCGGTATTGTGGAGGTGAACACCATCGCGCTTGAACTCGAGCGTGTTTGCTGCGCGGGCGTGAACGACGTCATATGACAAATACTGCTTCTGGTTCGATAATTGATAGGCGTTTTGTTTAAATGGCACGGTCACGTTGCAGCCTTTGTAACCGTCTTTGCGTAATTGCTCGACGGTCGCGGCGAAACCATCCAGCGGCGCAAGGATGGCCTCATAGCCGATATCCTGTCCGGTCTGTTCCGCGAACATCTTGTGGATCTGCGGCGACTTGCTGTGCGCGATCGGGTTGCCGATGACGGCATAACGGTCGGTCATTATGGCTACGCTGAAAATTAACTTCGCGCATTGTAAAGAAAATCAGCGGGCCTTTCCCGGATTCGTGATCCGGGCAGCAAGGACTCCGCTGGCAGCCATGGCCCATATCACTGCAGGACCGCTGGGCAGATCAAACCAGGCCGACAGGAACAAGCCGACGACATAACCGGCGATGCCGATCACAAAAGCATAGAGCGTGCGCCTGCGCCTGATGCGATAAGTGGCCAGTGCCGGGACGATCAGGCTGGCGAATACCAGATACACACCGACCAGTTGCACCGAGGCGGTGACGGCCAAGGCGAACATGCCGTAGAAACCCAGGTTGCCGGCCTTCAGTTTGCTCCACTGCCACATCGCGAGAAGTGCCGCAGTCAATATGGCCGTGGCGATCAACTGGCTGGTGCTCACCCAGAGGATCTGCCCGACCAGCAGGTCCTTGAGATGCTCGCCCGCGTGCACATCGCGGCTCATCAGCAGGATGCCGCCACTGGCGGCAAGCACGAAGGTCAGCCCGATACAGGCTTCCTTGACCTCGGCCATGCGCTTCTCGATCCAGGCAAGCAGTGCCGCACCGCACAGCGCGCTGGCAGCGGCGATCAGCTGCACCACCAGCGGCTTTTCGGTCAGGTCTAGAAGTGCGGCAAGGATGACGCCGAGGCCGGCGATCTGCGCGACGGCAAGATCGGCAAAGATCACCCCGCGCTCCAGCACCTTCATGCCGAAAGGTATGTGCGTCGCAAGGACCAGCAGACCCGCGATGAACGCGGGGATGAGGATACTCAGTTCGATATCGTTCATTTCAGTCCTGCCAATAAACGCTGGATCGTGTCATCGAACATCGTGAACAGATCGGTCGCCTGCGGCGTACCGCCCACGGTGAACGGCAACTCCACCGCGGGGATATGCGCGCGCTCGGCGATCCATTCCGATGGCCGCTCGCTCTGATACGCGGCGCGTATCACCATCCTGGCCGGGTTCTGCTGCAATTCGTTCAGCACTTGCCCCAGATACGCGGCGCTGGGTTCCATGCCGGGCTTGGGTTCAAGTTCGGCGACTTCCTTCAGCCCCAGCCAGTCGTTCATATAGGGGAAACCCTTGTGATGCGCGATGATGGCTATGCCTCTTAATGGCGCAGCCTGCTTTTCCCACTTGGCGATCGCAGCGTGCCATTGCTCATTGAACGCGGCGAGCCGCTGCCGATAGTAAGCGGTGTCGGCCGGATCGAGCTGGATCAGGCGCTTGCTCAGGGCGTCGGCGATCGGCAGGAAGTTGCGCGGGTCGGTCTGGATGTGCGGATTGCCCGCCGCATGCACATCGCCGTCGGCGCGGTCCAGCCGCGTCGGCACCTCCAGCATCGTGACATATTTCGCCGCCTCGAAATGACCCGGGCTGCCCGGCTGGATGGCATCATTGACCGATTCGCGCAGCACCACCGGCATCCAGCCGATCTCCAGTTCCGCGCCGGTGCACACCACCAGATTTGCCCTGCGCGCCCTGGCGATCAGACTGGGGCGCGCCTGCACCTGGTGCGGGTCCTGCAGCGGGCCGGTGGCGGTGTAGATGTCGGCCTTGTCGCCGGCAAGTTGCTGGGTGAGCGCCGCCCATTCCGGTTCGCAGGCGAACACGTTGAGTGCGGCGTGCACGTTGCTGCTCAGCAGTAACAGCAAAAAAGCTGATAGGATTTTGTTCATAAGATTTCTCCTGATTGAATAGTTGCTTAATTCATGTAGAACCGTTGCGAGCAGGGCAAGGTGCAAGGCGCGGCGCAACGAGCGACGAGACATACCTCACTGGTAGGCGCACCCGCAAGGGGTAGGCCGTGCGGTTCCCGTAGCTGACGCTGCGACCGCTACGCACAGGCTGCGAGTGAGTACGCAACACAGCACATTGGCCGCGCAGCAGGTTATTCATGAATTAATACTGGTGCGCGCCGTGCGCGCCCAGGCTCATGATGTATTGCACGAACACCTGGTTGTCCGTCAGCCCCTGGCGCGATTCGTCGTGCGCCAGTTGCAGGCGTATGCGCGAGAATTCGCTCGGGTTGTAGTCCGCCATCCAGGTCAGCCGCGACGGGCTGAACGCGTAATCGCTGACGACATCTCCGGAAATGGACGCGCCCACGCTGGCCGTTCCCGGGTCTAGCCGGTCATAGCGCAAACCGGTGCGCCAGTTAGGCATGAACTGGTAGACACTTTGCAGGTACCAGCCGGATTGGGTATTGGAGTAGGCGCCGGGAATATTCGAGCTTGTGATGTCATAGGTCAGGGTGCCATTTTGATACTGCCGGAAATATTCGCTCTGAACTTTCAGATAGCGCTCGCGGATATTGCCATTGGGCGAATATTTCCAGACGAAGTCCAGTCCCGCAGTCCGGCTGTCGCCGGTAAAGCTGTTGCTCACACCGCCCGGTGTGCCGGGTACATCCGGCACGTTATCGCTGACCGCATCGACGCGTCTGGTCTCCAGCAGCGAGACTCCGGCGCGCCAGCTTTGCTCGATGCCGATGTCGTCACCGATGTGCGCGAACAGAACCCCCGCTCCTGCGCCATTCTTGTTCTGGTCCGTTCCGGGGTAATTGAGGCCGCGGCTGAGTTCGCCGCCGATCTCGATGAACATATCGGTCGGCGCCAGCCACTTCAGCTGAATGCCGTCGTCGGTATACTGGTTGCCCCACAACACGCGGTACACCAGCGGCTGGTCGACGAAATCCCAGACATGCGAGTGTTGCTCGTTGAGATAGCCGAGGCCGGAGAAGAACCGTCCGAATTTGAGATTGAGTCCATAGCCGAGCGCGCCGGTCTGCACAAAGGCATTCTCCACACTGATGCCGCCCTCCGGAGCCAGTGAAAAGGTGCCCACGCCGCTGAACAGTGGATCGATATCGGCAGAGAGGCTGAGCTCGGACTCCTGTAGCGAAAAGCCATGAATGTAACCTGTGTCGTTGGGGTTCATCGCGAAGCCGGTCGCTGGAATGGCGGGGTCCTGGCGGAATTGTTCATAGGTGCCGGACAGTATCAAGGCTACTGCCGGGTTAAAGCTGTTCGCACTGCTCGGGGCGGCATTGCTGCGAGCGGAGGTTTGGGCATCGATGTTTTCAACTTGCCGCAAGCGCTGTTCCAGATCAGCATTGCTTTGCTTCAATTGCTGGATCTGCTCGCTTACGGTTTGTGTATCAGTACCGCTCGTGGCGAGCGCATTGAGTGGATTGCCCAGCAGCGCGGCAATAGCCGCGCACCAATAGATATCTCGGGACATGGATACTCCTAAAAGGCATGACAGAACCTCGCATGCAGAGCGAGGGGCTTGAATAGCTTAAGAGGAGTAAGGAGGGGCGCGCGCCGCAAATGCGACGAACGTAGTGGAGGTGTAGGAAGCAGGTTCGTTGAAATGCAGCGTTTCAAAATATTCGGTGCTGGCGAAGCTGATACTGCTGCTGCCGATGGCGCTGCCGATTTGCCCGTAAGCTGCGCACTGTTCGCAATATTTGTCATGCGCCAGTGAGTGGTCAGGGGCACGCGATTGTCCGAGAATGTGTGAAATGCCGTGCGCCAAACCGCCCATCTGCGCGAACAGCAGGGCGAAGATCAGCAGCAGTCTGGTCAATATCGGACGGTACATGCCGGGCACTCTAATCAAGTATCGCGTTGTAGTCAACGAACATACCAGTCGTCTCGGTCAAACATGTGGGCACGATGTGCAAAATATTTCGGCGACGGCCCCTACTCGCGGACGCTCGCATCCCCGCGGTGGCGCCCCGGAGCGTTGGACGAGGGTCCTGCGAAGCGGGATCGGCCAGCGTAGGGGATGCCGACGGCATTGAATGGGGCGCAACATCCCGCTTCGGGGTCACATCCCCACTTTGTGGGGCCCCTGCTCCGTCCTGCGCGGTCGTTCTGCTCACTGCTCGGGCGGCCGCCTCAACTGAGTATGGCGAGACCTGTGTGTGACGTGTATTCGGTGACAGCCGCCACTCGCGGACGTTCACATCCCCACTTTGTGGGGCCCCTGCTCACTGCTCGGGCGGCTACTCGCTTTCCAGCCTGTCCGTCGAGGTGAACGTCCAGGTTCGCGTGATGGTCAGGATGTCGGTATCCTTGGTGATGCTCGGCGGCAGCGGAGAATAGGGTGCGGCGAGTTTGACGATGCGCATTGCTGCCGCATCCAATATGCGTTGTCCGGAAGATTTGCTCACCTCGACACTTTCCACGCTGCCGTCTTTTCGTATCGAAACGCTGAGCTGCAGCTTCCCAAAGATTTGCTGGCGACGCGCCTGCTCGGGGTAATTCAAATTGCCGATGCGTTCCACTTTGACGCGCCAGTCTTCGATATATTGCGCGAATCGGTATTCCTGCGTGCGCGCGCCGATGAATTTGCGGCGCGGCAATTTCTGGTAGTCGTCCCAGTTCTTGTCGATCTGCGCTTCGAGACGGGCCATTTCCAGCGCTTTTTGTACCAGCTCATCTCCGTTGTCGGCATTGACGCTTTTTTGCTTCTTCAGTTCCTGCTGTTCAGCGCTGTAATTGCTCTTGAGCCTGGTAAGCATCTGTTTCGTTTCCGCCTCCAGTTCGGCAACACGCTTGGTGCGTTGCTCAGGAGTGAACTTCGGATCGTCGCGTATCGTGGGTAGCGGACTCTTGGCACGCCGTTCTTCAGCGGTGTTGCCGCCGCCATCCAGATTGTGCTGGGCCAATGCATCTGCCTGTATCGGCCTCGATTTCGATTTGCTGTTGACCAGCACAACCTGCAGCGGTTCCAGGAAGTCTGCAGCGCCGGGAGGATCGGGCAACACCAGAACCAGGCCGAACAACAGGAAAGCGTGCAGCGCGACGGAAAAGAACATCGAGTAGGAAAGTCTTGTCCTGAAATGCGGCAGAACTGATGGCAATGCCGATTTTGCGCCGGTATTCAAGCAGCATCCTCCAGAGTCGCGACATGGCGCGTTTGCAAATTCAGATCCAGCAAATCCATCTCCCCTACGGCCAATCTCACATGGGTATTGGCAGGCAATTCCGGCAGCGATGGCACGCGAAGGATCAGCGGGATGTCGCTAAGTTTTACCAGGTTTTCGCGCAGTACAACGGCATCAACGAGAAGCTCGCGCAGCGATTCGTTTGTCTCAAGTCCACTATCCAACTTTCCCCCAGAGGGGGAAAGAGCGATCGCCTCCTCTCCCGCTTGCGGGAGAGGATTGAGGTGAGGGTTGCCCGCAACGCGGGAGGTAACCAGCGACTTGGCTGCGGTCTTTGGCAGCCTAGTCGAATGGCTAGTTGTTTCATCCAGGGGTTGGGGGAGGGCAAACAGCTTGTCCTTTTCCTGCTGCAGCCAGCGCAAACACCAGTAGCGCTCCATGTTTTTCTGGAATTCACCGTAGATGCCATACATGGTATCGAAGTCTTGCAGCGCGGAGTAAAGCGCAGTTTCGTTTTGTTGATAAGCCGGCTGTTCATCGCGCAACATCGCGATGACCTGGCGCTGGTTGACCATGTCCACATAACGGCGCAGCGGGGAGCTGGACCACATGTATTGCGCCACACCCAAGCCCTGATGCGGTGCGGCGATTGTGCTCATTTTCACCTTGCCGTTTTGCTGGGTGCGATAGATGCCTACGAAGCCATGCTCGGCGAGGTGCTTGCCCCATTCGCTGTTCACCAGGATCATCAGCTCGGAAACCACCTTGTCGACAGGCGAACCGCGCCTTCGTTGCGTGATGCTGACCCTGGCATTCTCGCTGGCGGGATCGTCCTCGATGCGGAAGTTGTAATCCATCTGCTGCGTGCTGTTGTCGGATGGCTTGCCACGGCCCTCTTCCAGTTTTTGCACCAGCTTCCACAGCAGCGCCAGTTCATTTGCATAAGGATAGTCGAGCTTTCCAGCCGCCAGCGTCTGTTCGTTGAACAGAGGCTCAAGCGTGTCATGGCGAAGATTTGCAGCAATGTGTACGCGCTCGATGCGGCTCTCGTGGCCCAATATCGCCAGTGTTTCGCCGTCTATTTCGTTATACATCGACAGCGCGGGGCAGATGCGATCCGCACACAGCGTGAAAGCCTGCACCACGCTGTCAGGCAGCATCGTGATCTTCGATCCAGGCATGTACACGGTGGAGAGACGCTGCGCGGCGATCTTGTCGCCCTCCGAATCGCGCGGCAGTCCCAGTGCTGGAGCGGCGATATGCACGCCGATGCGCCAGTTGCCGTTAACCAGCTTTTCCACCGAAAACGCATCATCGATCTCCGTGGTGGTCGCGTCGTCTATACTGAAGGCGTTCACGTTCGCCAGCGGCAATTCGCCCCATGAACTCAATTCGACGTGCGGGAAGCCGGTGCCCTTGGGAAAATGTTCGAACAGGAAACGATGCAAATGGTAATCGTGCGTGGATGGAAGCGCACCGCAACGCTGCAGCAGATGTGCTGCGGAAAGATGGGTTACAGCGCAGGCCGCTTCCAGCGCTTTGGCTTCGATGGTATTGCGGTCCGGTTTGTAGAGCAATTGTTCAAGGTTCGCGGTAAATTCGGGTGGCAATTCGAAGCGTGTCAGTTGTTCGGTGTATCGTGACTGCAGCGCCAACTGCTGGCGCTTCTTTTCAACGCCGGCCAATGCGGCTTTGAGGACTTCCGGAGGCGCTGCGCGATAGCTGCCTTTGCCCTTCTTGTGGAAATAGACCGGCGCACCATGCAATCGTATCAGGACAGCGGCGGCTTCCAGTGCGCTCGGTGTATGGCCGAAATACTCGGCGGCAATCTGCTCTGAACCGAATTCTTCCGGCGGGCAGCATTCCCACAAAAATTCCACGTCGATGGTTTCAGAAAGCGTTTCGGCCTGGGCCATGAATTCGGTCAGCGCGGGCTGGGTGAAACGCAGCATCACGTTGGCCGCCTTGACCTTGCTGCGTTTGCCGGACAGGCTTTCGATCTGGAGCGAGGTTGTGTTGTCGGCCATGATGCTACCGACCTTGAAACTGCCGTCTTCTTCGTAAAGAATGTTCATTGGGAGTGAAGCGAAAAAAGTGGCGCAATTATACCCTTTCGCGGTTCGGGACTTCACCCCGGGTTTTGACTTCGCGGAAGGAGGATGATTGCACCGATGTGCGGCCGGTTGCCTGTTGATCGGATAGGTTAAACTTGCTCAATCATAGGAAATTCGATCAGACCGGTACAAATCATGAAAGGACCGTTCATCACCGAAACCCGCATACGGCTTAGAGCCTGGCTTGCTATCGGCTATACATTGTTCATCGTATACGGAAGTCTGTCGCCATTTTCAGGCTGGCGCGAGCAGGGTTTGGATTTTATCGAAGTGCTTGGCTCGCCTTTTCAGCTTACCTACACCGCATTCGATGCAGTCATCAATTTGCTGTCCTACCTGCCGTTCGGTTTGCTGGTGGGCATGTTGCTGCATGAGCGCTTCGGCGCACGGGTCAGCGTCATTCTCGGTTTGTGCGCGGGCGTAGCGCTGTCTGCGGGCATGGAGTACCTGCAAATGTACTTGCCGACGCGCACCAGTTCCAATATGGATTTGCTAGCAAATAGTGTCGGGACACTGTTAGGTGCATTACTGGCGGTGAGCATGATTTCGTGGACCTGGTTCTTTTCGCGGCTGACGCGCTGGCGCAATGATTTGTTCCTGCATGGGCACGAGATGGATTTTGGCCTGGCCTTGCTTGCGCTGTGGATGTTCGGTCAGATCAATCCGTCCTTGCCGATGCTCGGCAATGTGTTCATCAGCGAAGCGGCGCGCCAGCCGTTTGCAGCACTGCCTGCGGCTCCGTTCAATGTATGGGAATGCAGTGCCGTAGCATTGAATCTTCTGATGCTGGGTGCTTTGATGCTGACTTTATTGCGCAACCCGCGCAACATCTTCACGATGTCGCTCGTGATATTGAGCATTGTGGCGCTGGCGAAGTTCATCACTGCCGCGTTGCTGCTCAAATCCTGGGCGCTTTTATTATGGATCAATAGCGAAGCAGTGCTGGGGATGTTGCTGGGAATATTGCTGTTGCTCGCAGCATCATGGCTGCCGCGCAGTGCGACGTTCGGATTCGGCACTGCAGCGGCTGTTTGCTACCTTGCAATCGTGAATTTCGTATTCGACGACAACACCCCTTCTGCCGCGATGTCCATCTATCACTGGCACTACGGGCATCTGCTCAACTACAACGGCCTGGCACAGACCATCACCCTGATATTCCCCCTGTTGCTGATCTTTCAACTGTGGCGCATCAAAAAAGTATAATCCGTAATTTGCGGGCCTGCCCATGAGCTATTACGACAAGCATGTATTTTTCTGCACCAACCAGCGCGAAAACGGTGAAGCCTGCTGCAACGATCACCGCGCGCAACAGGCGCGCGATTACGTGAAGAACAAGGTCAAGGAGCTCGGCATCTCCAGCCGCCCGAACAAGATCCGCATCAACTCCGCCGGATGCATGGATCGCTGCGAGGAAGGCCCGGTCATCGTGGTCTACCCGGAAGGAACCTGGTACACCTACGTGGATGAAAAGGATCTCGACGAGATCATAGAAGAACATTTGAAGAATGGACGGGTGGTGGAACGTCTGAAAATTTGATTTGATCAGCATCCGCTATCTGTTTGTACAAATCAGTTCAGCTCACTGGCGGCTCTTGCATGCCTTCCAGGAGTCTTAAGGGAAACAAGTGTCATTCGGCAGATATAATCAAGCTTGAACCAGATTGGTGTAGGTTCGAATCAACCGGCAATTTTGGGCACAAAGCCTGGATCGACTGTAAGTCAAATCAACTGTCATATGATTCAGCGGGAATGACGATGGAGGCCTCGGGAGTCAACAGGTAATTATCTTTCCATGAAGAACTTGAAATCATCCGACATTAGCCGCCGCGAATTTCTCAAAAGTGCTGCCAGCCTGGGTGCAGTACCGCTGCTTTCCGGTTGCAGCACTTTGAATAAATCCATATTCGGCGAAAACGACTCGATCCGCCGCGAGAACGGGAAACCCGGCACGCGCGACTGGATGCTGACCAACACGCGCACCGACCCGACGACCCAGGTCAATTGTCCGTGGATCGAGGGATATTGTTCCAGAACCAGCGTACGCTCCGGCGAGAACATCGCCTTTTCCGTCAGCACCAATCCGGTTTCGGCGTTCACGCTGGACATCTATCGAATGGGCTACTACGGCGGCACCGGCGGGCGTCACGTCACGAGTCTGGGGCCGTTCCAAGGAACGGCTCAAGCATATCCGCCGATCGGCGAAAACCGCGTGCGCGATTGCCAATGGCAACCGTGCGCAGAGATCACCATTCCGGGAGACTGGCTCAGCGGTGTCTACCTGGGCAAACTCACCGCCGAGCGCGAAGGCTTGCAGAGCTACGTCATTTTCATCGTGCGCGATGATCGTCGCGCCGACTTCATCTTCCAGTGTTCGGACGTAACCTGGCAGGCCTACAATCGCTGGCCGGGCCGGTTTTCCCTCTACGACAACGGAAAGTCCAATTGGTATTGGGGGCCGAATGTCGACGTGAGTTTCAACCGGCCTTACGGCAAGAGTCTGCTGATCATTGCAAAGAACGGCTCCATCGACGCGCCGCTTTCGACCGGTACCGGCGAATGGTTTATCTGGGAGTACCCGTTAGCCTACTGGATGGAACAGCACGGCTACGACGTAAGCTACATCTCCAGCCTCGACAGTCACGGCGATCCGAAAAATTTGTTGAGAGCGAAGGGCTTTCTGTCCGTCGGCCATGACGAGTATTACTCCATCGAGATGTTCAACCACTTGAAAAGCGCCATCGACTCGGGTCTGAACGTGGCATTCCTTTCCGCCAATACCAGCTTCGGAAAAATACAGTTTTCGCCGGACTCCGGCGGTCGGCCGAATCGCATATTTGGCCGTGTGGGTGTCTTCGGCCCACCGGGTGGCACCCGCGAATTTGGTGTGATTGAATCGATGCCGCATGACCGGCCTTATGCGAACGAACTCATCGGCGCGCAAAGTACCGGGCCGGTGACCGGAGGCGCGGACTGGATTTGTGCGCAACCACAGCACTGGCTGTTCGAAGGCACCGGCATGCGCAAAGGCGACGGCATTCCCGGCCTGGTCGGCCCGGAATGGAACGGCGATCCTGCGGCCATCCCCGGGCTGGAGATTGTCGCCACCGGCCCGACACATGATCCGTTGGGAAGACTGAATGGCGGCATCTACACCTCGACGATTTATCCCGGACCGAAGGGCAACTTTGTTTTCAACGCCTCCACCTTCTGGTGGGCCGACGGCTTGGCCGCACCTCCGGGTTATGTGCGCCAGTCGCGTTACCCGGGACTGCGCGGACCCGACGCGCGATGCCAGCGAATTACGCAAAACTTGCTGGAGCGGATGCGATCGGCAGTCTGACAGCATTTCTTGAACCTCATCTAGCAGAATGCAGATAACCTGACTTTAATGTCCATCCTTAAAAAATTCTCCATCACCGGCTCAGCCGGCAATCTCGAAGGCATCGCGCACCTGCCTGATGAGGCGCCGCGCGCTATCGCGGTCGTGGCGCATCCGCTGCCGACGATGGGCGGTACGATGGAGAACAAGGTCGTCACGACACTGGCGAAGACTTTTGCCGAGCTGGGTTTCACCGCATTGCGCTTCAATTTCCGCGGCGTGGGGAACAGCGAAGGCGAATTCGACAGCGGCAACGGCGAGGTGGAGGACGTGCTGGCGATCGTGCGCCATGCCCGTGAGGAGTACGGCCATCTGCCGCTGATCCTGTCCGGCTTCTCTTTCGGCGGCTATGTACAGGCGCGCGCCGCGCAACATCTGCATCCGCAAGCGCACCGGCTGGTGCTGGTCGCACCCGCGGTAGGCAGGTTCGAAATGCCGCATGTGCCTCACAACACATTGCTGATCCACGGCGAGCACGACGAAGTGGTATCGCTTGCCGATGTGATGGATTGGGCGCGCCCGCAGCATCTGCCCATCGTGGTGCTGCCCGAAGCAGGGCATTTTTTCCACGGACGCTTGCACCAGATCAAGCAGCTCGTGATAGAGGACTTTCAGGGACAGCGGCTATGAGCGTCGTGCTTTCCGCGCAGAACCTGCGCAAATCCTACGCCGGGCAGAAAGTGGTGGATGGCGTGAACATTTCGCTGAACAAGGGCGAGTGCTTCGGCCTGCTCGGCCCCAATGGCGCGGGCAAGACCACCACGCTGCGATTGATGCTCGGCCTGATCGAGCCGGACGGCGGATATCTCGACCTGCTCGGCCATGCCGTGCCGCGCCATGCGCGCGAGGCGCGTTTGCGCGTCGGCGTCGTTCCGCAGGTGGACAATCTCGACCCGGATTTCACTGTCGCAGAGAACCTGCTGGTGTACGGTCGCTACTTCGGCCTGAGCGACAGCGAAATCGAGTCGCGCATCCCGGCATTGCTGGAATTCGCCAGCCTTGCGCACAAGCGCGACGTGAAGGTCCCGACTCTGTCCGGCGGCATGAAGCGGCGGCTGACGCTGGCGCGCGCGCTGGTGAACGACCCGGACATATTATTCCTCGACGAGCCGACCACCGGGCTCGACCCGCAGGCGCGCCACCTGATCTGGCAGCGTTTGCACGAACTCACGGTGCAGGGCAAGACGCTGCTGCTGACCACACATTTCATGGACGAGGCCGAGCGCCTGTGCCACCGCCTCGCGATCATGGACAACGGACGACTGATCAGCGAAGGCTCGCCGCGCGAATTGATTCAGCGCAACATCGAAGCCGAAGTGGTGGAAGTGTACGGCGAGCCGGCAGCGCAATGGGCAATCAAGCATGCCGCGCATTTTGCCGCCCGCTTCGAGGTCAGCGGCGAGACCGCGTTCTGCTATGTGAATGGCGCGCAGCCGCTGATCGCACATCTGCAATCGCAGAGCGGGTTGCGCTATCTGCATCGTCCGGCGAACCTCGAAGACGTCTTCTTGAAATTGACCGGCCGCGAGATGCGGGAATAATGAAATGAGCACGCATCACTTTGCCCCTCCCCGATTGAGCTTCCGCTTCTTCCCGATCTGGCGCCGGCATTTCCTGGTCTGGCGCAAGGTCGCGACCACTTCCATCATCGGCCATATCGCCGACCCGATGATCTATTTGCTCGGCCTGGGCTACGGCCTCGGCAGCCTGCTGCCGCAGATGGGCGGCACATCCTACATGGTGTTCCTGGCGGCGGGCACGGTGTGCTACAGCACGATGAACAGCGCCAGTTTCGAGGCGCTGTATTCCGGCTTCTCGCGCATGCACGAGCAGCGCACCTGGGAAGCGATCATGAACACGCCGGTGACGCTGGACGATATCGTGGTCGCTGAGATCCTCTGGGCCGCGAGCAAGAGCCTGATGTCCGGCGCGACGGTGGTGCTGGTGATCTGGCTGCTCGGATTGTCGCACTCGCCGCTGTCGCTGGGACTGTTGCCGCTGGCGCTGCTGGTCGGACTGTGCTTCGCCTCGATCGGCATGATCATGACTGCGCTCGCGCCGGCCTACGATTTCTTCATGTACTACTTCACACTGGTGGTCACGCCCATGATGCTATTATGCGGCGTATTCTTCCCGGTCGCGCAGTTGCCGCCATTCTGGCAGGGCGTGGCGCAGGCCCTGCCGCTGACGCACGCAGTGGACATCGCCCGGCCGCTGATCATCGGCTATGTGCCGGAAGGACTGATGCTGCACATCGCGGTGCTGCTGGGCTATACGCTGTTCGGGTTCTATGTGTCGCTGGTGTTGTTTCGAAGAAGGCTTTCGAAATAAGAGTGGCCGTTCGCAAATTATACGTACTTCCAATAGTACTGAATGGTAGATTAATCATATCACTCTTAAAAAAGAACACGTTAACTTGTCTTTTCTAAAATTATGAATATGCAATGGACAAATTTAGAGCATCCGCTGGCAAAAAATTGGCCACGAAAACTGTCGTTGTTAAACCTGCTTCTAATAACCTCTGTTGCTTGCAACAGCTGTGGCATTGGTTATTACACACCTGGCACGACCGCTACGATTGGAAATTCGGCGTCATGCCCTTCCAAGCCGGACATCGGGTGGCAGTGTGTACTGGAGTTCCCAGAGTTTGGATATCTCGGGGTCGGCTCCCAAGGTTATAAGGGAGACGAAACCTTAATTTTCATTCGATTGGCCCCTCGCCAAGGCATTGAGGTGAGATGGTCTGGAAGCGAGATCACTCTAGTTGATTTGACCAATAATACAACGGTACAGAGACATAAGCTTGACAATAAGCCAGTGGTCGGTGGCGACCGATGGGGAAAATTCAATGATCATCGACTGCTGGGCTACGGAAGAAATATTGAAACGGAATTCGACGTTAGGCCGATAGTTAACCACATGGAATTGCGCTTCCCGCCCGTTCTCGTCGGGGACAAGCAAGTGGAAATTCCTCCTATCCAATTACGTGAAAAAGTTCGGATACCATTTCCCATACCGGATTTCTGAACAATCAGAACAATAAACAATCAAGGACAAACAATCAGGGAACAATCAGGAACAATCAGGGACAGACCACGATTTTCCTAAAAATCGCCTCCAGAAATTCGTTCTGCGGGATGAAACGCGAGGCGCCGCACAGCGGACGACGAGGCATATCGGATTGATAGACAAGGAGTGAGCGAGCACGCAACGCAGCGGTTCGCCCGCAAAACGAATTTATTGAGGTGATTCATGCTATGGGTTAAAGCGTTTCATATCATCTTCGTCGTCAGCTGGTTCGCCGGGCTGTTCTACCTGCCGCGCATCTTCGTCAACCACGCGATGGCGACCGAGCCTGCCGAGATCGCGCGGCTGAAGCTAATGGAGCGCAAGCTGTACCGCTTCGTCACGCCGATCGCCTGGCTGGCGCTGGGATTCGGCCTGTGGCTTTGGCTGGGCTACGGCATTGCCGGCAACTGGCTGTACGCCAAACTTTTGCTGGTGCTGGTGCTGATCGTTTATCACTATTACTGCGGCAGGCTGGTCAAACAATTTGCCGCCGACCGGAATACGCGCGGCCATGTATTTTACCGCTGGTTCAACGAAATCCCGGTGCTGGTGCTGATGGCCGTGGTGATTCTGGTTACTGTAAAACCATTCTAGCCACAGAGCACACAGAGACCACAGAGAAAACCAGCTTGCCCGCTCTGTGTACTCTGTGATCTCTGTGGCAAATTTCTTTTTCTGGGATTAACTGGATGCCTGATTTTTTCGCCCCCTGCCCGCGCGGCCTGGAAAAACTGCTGGCCGATGAGCTCGCTTCGTTCGGTGCGGCCGATGTGAACGCCACCGAAGGCGGTGTGCATTTTTCCGGCGACTGGCCGTTGTGCTACCGCGCCAATCTGGAAAGCCGCATCGCCAGCCGTATCCTGTGGCGCGTCAAGGAAACCACCTACCGCAATGAGCAGGATATTTACAAGACGGTATTCGAGTTGCAATGGCAGCGCTGGTTCGATGTCACCCGCACGATACGCGTGAACACCACCGCCATACGCTGCCCGCTGAAAAGCCTGGAGTACATCACGCTGCTGGTCAAGGATGCGGTATGCGACCGTTTCCGGACATACTGCAACGAGCGGCCCAGCGTGGACACGCTTGAGCCGGACATGCGCATCCATGTGTTCATCGAGGACAACAAGCTGATGCTGTATCTGGACACCTCGGGCGACGCACTGTTCAAGCGCGGTGTACGGTCACACACCAACATCGCGCCGCTGCGCGAAAATCTCGCTGCGGGTATTCTGCGTCTGATGAACTGGAAGCCCGGCATCCCGCTGCTCGACCCGATGTGCGGCAGCGGCACATTCCTGATCGAGGCGGCGCAGATGTCGCTCAACATCCAGCCGGGTATCGCGCGCAGCTTCGCGTTCGAGAAACTGAAGAATTTTGATGCGGCTATGTGGAGCAACATGCGCGAAAAGGCGATTGCAGTACAACTGCCGGCCGTACCGCTCGGCCTGTACGGCAGCGATCTGTATGGCGATGCGCTGAAAGCCGCATCGCGCAACCTGCAAGAAGCCGGACTGTCGGAATGCGCCGAACTGAAGCAAGCCAACGTGCTGGAGATCTCGGCCCCGGCGGAGCATGGCATGCTGGTGGCGAACCTTCCCTACGGCGAGCGCATGGGCGAACTGGACGAACTGGCGGAGCTTTATCCGAAACTGGGCGATGTGCTGAAAAGGAAATTCGGCGGATGGACCGCTTTTCTGTTCACGGCCGACAAGGCTATCCTGAAGCTGATGCGCCTGTCCCCGTCAAAACGCACCCCGCTGTTCAACGGCGCGATCGAATGCCGGCTGCTGGAATACAAGATCGTGCCGGGCAGCAACCGGCGCCAACCATAACGACTGAAAACACCGTGAGATCGTCATTGAGAGAGAGCGGGCCTTGGAGTTTACAACCAGCACACAAGGATGCCGAGCGGCGCATGACTGCGATGCCGGTTTGCGCAGTTGATTTTATGTTGCCATGTTAATTCAGCTGGAACTTATCGGTTCCCGACATCACATCCCGATCCCCTGACAGCTTGCTTTCAAGTTTGATGCGCAAGCGCAGATCATTGACCGAGTCTGCATTTTTCAACGCCTCTTCATAACCGATCTTGCCTGATTCATACAGTCGGAACAGCGCACCATCGAATGTTTCCATGCCCAATTCCCGCGATTGCGCCATCACGCCCTTGATCTGGTTCACTTCGCCCTTGAAGATCATGTCCGCGATCAATGGCGAGTTGATCATGATCTCAACGGCGGCGGCACGGCCGGTTCCTTCCCGGTTCGGGATTAGTCGCTGCGAAATGAATGCCTTGATATTGAGCGACAAGTCCATCAGCAACTGCGTGCGGCGCTCTTCCGGGAAAAAGTTGATGATGCGGTCAAGAGCCTGGTTGGCACTGTTGGCATGCAGCGTGGCCAGGCACAAGTGCCCGGTTTCGGCAAAGGACACTGCATATTCCATGGTTTCGCGGTCGCGGATCTCGCCGATCAGGATCACGTCGGGCGCCTGGCGCAGCGTGTTCTTCAGCGCGTTGTGCCAGGACTCGGTATCCACGCCGACTTCGCGGTGTGTGATGAGGCAGTTGATATGCTCGTGCACATATTCCACCGGATCTTCGATGGTAATGATGTGGCCGTAGCTGTTTTTGTTGCGATGACCAAGCATACCCGCCAGCGTGGTCGATTTGCCGGAACCGGTTCCGCCGACCACGATCACCAGGCCGCGCTTGGTCATTACGATGTCCTTGAGTACCGGAGGCATGCCCAGCTGGTCAAGATCGGGAATCTTGGTTGTGATGGTACGCAACACCATGCCGACGCGCTGTTGCTGCAGGAACACATTGACACGGAACCGGCCGATGCCGTGCGGACTGATCGCAAAGTTGCACTCGTGGGTCGCCTCGAATTCTGCTGCCTGGCGATCGTTCATGATACTGCGTGCAAGTTCCTGGGTGTGTTGCGCGGAGAGCACCTGGTTGGAGACCGGGGTCATTTTTCCGTCCACCTTGAATGCCGGCGGGAAGCCCGTTGTGATGAACAAGTCGGAGGCATTCCTGCTGATCATGCCGCGCAGCATGTTATGTATCAGTTCGGTGGCTTGATCTCTTTCCATAAAAACTCCTCAAGTGAAGACTATGATTAGCCTGGGAACGCGTCCTTGTTGGCTGCCTTGGAGCGCGCTTCCGCGGGAGTAATCCTGTTTTCCTTTATCAACGTCGCGAGGCATTGGTCCAGCGTCTGCATCCCTATTGCCTGGCCGGTCTGTATCGCCGAATACATTTGCGGCACTTTTGCTTCACGGATCAGATTGCGGATCGCCGGAGTGCAGATCATGATCTCATGCGCCGCGACACGCCCTGCTCCGTCCTTGGTCTTGAGCAAGGCCTGGGAAATTACCGCGCGCAGCGATTCGGACAACATCGCGCGTACCATCTCCTTTTCGTCGGCAGGGAAAACGTCGATGACACGATCTATGGTTTTTGCAGCCGAACTGGTATGCAGCGTGCCGAACACCAGGTGGCCTGTTTCAGCAGCAGTCATCGCCAGGCGTATGGTTTCCAGGTCGCGCATCTCGCCCACCAGGATCACGTCCGGATCCTCGCGCAGGGCGCTGCGCAGCGCATTCTGGAAAGACAGGGTATGCGGACCGACTTCGCGCTGGTTGATCAGGCACTTTTTGCTTTCATGCACGAATTCGATCGGATCCTCCACGGTCAGGATGTGGCCCAGTTCGTTTTCATTGCGATGATTGACCATCGCGGCCAGCGTGGTGGATTTCCCCGAGCCTGTCGGTCCCGTGACCAGCACCATGCCGCGCGGATAATCCGAAATTGCCTCGAAAATCTTGGGGGCCCGCAAATCTTCCAGCGACAGTATCTTGGAGGGAATGGTGCGCATGACCGCTCCCGCGCCGCGGTTATGGACAAAGGCGTTGACGCGGAAACGCGCGAGTCCGGGAACCTCGAAGGAGAAGTCGATCTCCTTGTTCTCCTCGTAAACCTTGCGCTGGACGTCGTTCATGATGTCATATACCAGGGCGTGCACTTCCTTGTGCTCCAGCGCCGGAAGGTTGATCCTGCGTATGTCGCCGTGCACACGGATCATCGGCGGCAGGCCGGCTGAAAGATGCAAGTCGGAAGCTTTGTTTTTGACGCTAAAAGCAAGCAGTTCGGTGATATCCATTATAATCGTCCCGGTTTGATGAGCTGGCCCTGAGCAGCCCGAAATTCAGGAGCCGCCCGAATTAAGGAATGTTTGGCGGAATGTTTTTACGTACCGGATTATGACAACAATCGCTTCCAACTTGCAAGCCGTGCGCGAAGCGATTGCGGCAGCCGCTTCCAGGGTAGGTCGTCAGGAAAACGAAATCAGCTTGCTGGCGGTCAGCAAGACCTTTGCACCGGATGCGATACGCGAGGCTTATCTCGCTGGACAGGCACGCTTCGCGGAAAGTTATGTGCAAGAGGCAATGGACAAGATCGCGGCGCTGGGGGATATACCGATAGAATGGCATTACATCGGGCCGATCCAAAGCAACAAGACACGCCCCATCGCCGAGAATTTTGCCTGGGTGCACAGCGTGGACAGACTGAAGATCGCCGAGCGTTTATCCGAGCAGCGGCCCGCTCAGTTGCCTGAATTGCAGGTGTGCCTGCAGGTCAACATCAGCATGGAAGCGAGCAAAAGCGGCGTTGCTCCTGAAGAGGCGGGTGCATTGGCGCACGCGATAGCTAAACTGCCCGGATTGAAATTGCGCGGCCTGATGACAGTGCCCGCACCCAGTGATGATGTCGATGTGCAGCGTCTGAATTTCGCAAAGCTGCGCGATTTGCGCGAACAACTGAACCGGCAGGGAATGCAATTGGACACGCTATCAATGGGCATGTCGCAAGATTTTGCCGCGGCAATCGCGGAAGGCGCGACTATTGTGCGCATCGGCACCGCCATTTTTGGCAAAAGGCCTTTGTAGACTTAGTAAAATATGAATGGTAAGGAAATAACATGAACATATGTTTCATCGGGGGCGGGAACATGGCGAGCGCCATGTTGGGCGGCCTCGTCAAGCAGGGTGTTTCACCGCAACAGCTGCGCGTGGTGGAAATCAACGAGGCGAACCGAAAACAGCTGGAGTCCCGGGGATTCATCGTGTTCGCGAAACAGGACCCGGATGCATTCCTGGGCAGCGACGTCATTGTGTTGGCGGTGAAACCCCAGCAAATCAAGGAGGTCGCTGTACAGCTGGGCTCCCAACTCTCTGCAGGGCAGATCGTGTTGTCGATCGCCGCAGGCATCCGGCTCATGGACCTTGCACGCTGGCTGGGCTGCCAGAACACCCGGTCGCTGGGCTACCAAAACGCAGGTGTGGTATTGGTTCGCGCCATGCCCAATACACCCGCTTTGATAGGCGCCGGCATTACCGGGCTATACAGCATTTCGCCTTTAACAGACGGGCAGCAAAAGCGTGTCGAGGCAGTCATGATAGCCGCAGGCGCATATGTATGGATACGCAGCGAGGAGGAAATGGATGCAGTAACTGCTATCTCCGGCAGCGGGCCGGCATATTTTTTCTACTTCATTGAAGCGCTCGAACAAGCCGGGAAGGAGCTCGGCCTGCCCGAACAAACGGCACGCATGCTCGCTCTGGAAACCGCCCTCGGTGCCGCCAGACTTGCCCATGAAAGCACAGAAACACCCGCCACACTGCGCGAGCGCGTCACTTCCAGGAACGGCACCACGGAACGCGCCCTGCTGAGCATGCAAGCCAACCACGTCAAGGAGCACATCATGGCGGCGGCACTGGCCGCCGCGGCGCGTTCGCGCGAAATGGGCGAAGAGCTCGGTAAAGGTTGATGTTCAACCAAGTGATACAACTTTTGCTTGATATTTTCGTGCAGGGATTCGCCGGCGTGCTGCTGTTCCGTTTTCTGCTGCAATGGCTGCGCGCACCGATGCACAATCCGGTCGGCGAATTCATCATGGCGATAAGCGATTTTGCGGTACTGCGCGCGCGCCGCTTCATCCCGCCAATGTGGCGCCTGGACAGCTCGAGCCTTCTGCTTGCATGGGTCGTGGAACTGGCCTATGCGGGTTTGACACTGTCGATCGACGGATATCCGTTCGTGCATTTCCCGCTGTTCGGATTGTTGGCGTTAAGTGCGGTGAAGCTGATTAAAATCAGCGTGTATCTGTTGATGAGCGCGCTGGTTGCGCAGGCGATCCTGTCCTGGGTCAACCCCTTTACTCCGCTTGCTCCACTGCTTGCGGCGATCACTTACCGCTTCCTCAGGCCGCTGCAACGCATAGTGCCGCTGATCGGCAACGTGGACCTGTCTCCGCTGGTACTCCTGGTGGTCTGCCAGATCATCCTGCTTGCACCTTTGGCGATGCTCGAAAGCCTGGCGGTACGACTGCTCTGAAGGATACCCTTATGCAACCTGATTGGTATCGCCGCAACGGAGAAACCATCACGCTCATGCTGCACGTTCAACCCGGGGCAAAGCGCAGCGAAATCGCCGGGCTGCACGGCGGGGCGCTCAAGATCAAGCTGGCTGCCCCGCCCGTCGAAGGGCGCGCCAACGACGCGCTGTTGAAATTCATCGCTGTGCTGTTTGCCGTCCCGTTGCGCAATACCGAACTCAAGCAGGGTGCGCAATCGCGTCATAAGGTGGTGTCAGTTACCGGCAGCAAAGTCCGGCCAGAAATTCTGTTGACAGAGCATTAACAAGGCATACAGGAATCCTCGTACATGAGGAATCCACTTGCATTGTGCGCACCAGTAGTATAACAATATCCGCGGGCAGACGATCGGCCAGCAATTCAATGTTACGGGAGTGATGCATGAAGGAAACATTGAAACCCGGTATCAGATACGAGCACAAATTCATCGTGCCTGCATCCAAAACCGTCCCCGCCCTCTATCCGGAATCGGAAGAGTTTCTGGAAATGCCGGAAGTGTTTGCAACGGGTTTTCTGGTGGGGTTCCTCGAATGGGCCTGCATCAAGGCGGTCAACCCCCATCTGGATTGGCCGCATGAACAATCGGTCGGAACGCACATCGACGTCAGTCATGAAGCCGCGACTCCGCCCGGCCTTGAGGTGACCGCAACCGTGGAATTGATGGCGGTCGAGGGAAGAAGGCTCGTGTTTGCCGTTGAAGCCCATGATGGGGTGGACCTGATCTCCAAAGGGCGGCATGAGCGGTTCGTGATCAACCGGGAAAAATTCACAGCAAAGGTTGGCGCAAAAAGAAGGAGCAGTACATAGTCTACCGCTCAACGGAATAGGGAGACGCAACTCGAAATTTTATCTGTAAAAATCGACGGGGCATGGTCCCCGTGATATCAATCAAGCCTGGGGGAAGCGAGATGAATACTGACTCAACGAGGAAGTCGCTGCTGGAAGACATCGTTAATTTCCGGTTGAAAGCAAAATACTATGAGTCGCTTCATCTGTTCGAGGCTGCGAAATATGCCAGCAGCCTTGCCGCCAGCCTTGAACTGGCACTGACGACCATGCCCCCCGATGATGAAATAAAACCAGCACAAAATGCTGCCCCGCCAGAAAAAGCAGTCCCGCCGGTCGGCGCAAGGCAAATTGCCTGGCCGGTGATCCGGACCCAGAAGGAACTGTCCCAAACAGCCGAGATACAGCGCAGCGGTGCTCGTGTGTATGAACTGCAGGGCAAAAAGATCGGGGAGATACTGAATGCCCTGAAGGTGATCGACGACAAAACGCTGCATGCGGTAGAACAGCATCACAACACCAAGAAAGCCAACGGCAAACCGATTGGCCAATTGCTGGTCCAAATGGAGATTATCGTACCGGAAGTCTTGGCAAGGGCACTATGCATCCAATCCGGCATACCGATGGTGGATATACTATCCATCAACATCACCAGCGACATACTGGCTCGTATCCCGAACGACGAGGCGGTCCAAAGAAAGATCGTCCCGGTCGGCGTGCATAACAAAACTTTATATTTGGCAGTCGCCGAACCGGCCGCATTTCCCGATCAACAGCATTTCGCGTTCATGACCAAACTGAATATCAAGCCGGTCTTCGCGCCCGCCCATGAAATTGAAACTTTCCTCCATACAAAATGGACCGGGGCCGATTCGGATATCTGGGCGGGTTAAGACCGGTCTGATCCGGAAAGTCCCGTGGTATATATCTGTTCGGCCATGCGGGCGGATCCTGAATCAAAACTATCCGGTCACACTTCGTCGCCGCATGTTTCGCGGCAAAAGAGCTAATGAAGAAAGCACGCAGCCATCGGTTTGTCGCTGCGGTAAGGAGAAAATACTTGCAGCTTCCACTGCCCTGACAAATTTGCAGTCAAATGAGCCGTCTTGTCCGCGATATCGGCACACGTATTTCTTGCTATCTCATCATCAAAGCTGTCGATGGTGACTTCAACCAGGTTGTCGTGAATGTTGACGGCGCATTGTTTGGCGAGTCCGGCTGCCAATATGGCAGAACACAAATCGGGCATATCGTTCGCTGCGCCATGTTTTCCCGAAGCTGATCCACTCTGCTTTTCGGAATTGCCGCATCCGGCGAGCGGCAGGAGCAGGGCAACAATAACGAGTACTGGGGCTGTCCTATTCATTTCTCCGCCTTATAGCGTTGACAACATGCCGTAGAGCACTACATCAAGCACTACATCAAAATGACATCATACTGCTCTTGACTGTACATCGTTTCGACCTGCATCGAGATCGGTTTGGCGATGAAGTCTGAAAGCATCGCCAGAGCCTGGGATTCCTCGTCCAGAAACAGATCTATCACCTGCTGCGAACCGATAATGCGGTATTCGCGCGCATTGAACTGGCGCGCTTCGCGGAGGATCTCCCGCAGTATCTCGTAACATACCGTCTGCGCGGTTTTCACTTCACCGCGCCCCTGGCAGGTAGGGCACGGCTCGCACATCACATGCGCCAGGCTCTCGCGTGTGCGCTTGCGGGTCATTTCCACCAGACCCAGCGACGAAAAGCCGTTCACGGTAATGCGGGTATGGTCGCGTGCAAGGGATTTGTTGAGTTCTTCCAGAACGGCATCGCGATGTTCCTGGGTATCCATATCGATGAAATCGCAGATGATGATACCGCCCAGGTTGCGCAGGCGCAGTTGCCGCGCGATGACTTGCGTGGCTTCGAGATTGGTCTTGAAGATGGTGTCGTCAAAACTGCGCAATCCGACATAGCCCCCGGTATTCACGTCTATGGTGGTCATCGCTTCGGTCTGGTCGATGATGAGATAGCCGCCGGATTTCAGATCGACGCGTTTTGACAAGGCGCGCTCGATCTCTTCTTCCACACCATGCAGATCGAACAGCGGACGAGAGCCGGGATAGTGCTCCAGCTTGTCGCTGGCATTCGTATTGTAGGCTTGTGCGAATTCAAGCATTCTCTGATAAGTGCTGCGCGAATCGACCAGTATGCGCGTGGTTTCATGGCTGACAAAATCGCGCAGCACACGCAGGCTGATATCGAGTTCCTGATACAGCAATTGCGGCGCACTGGCAGATTTTGCCGCAGCTTGCAGATTGCCCCACAGCTTGTCCAGATAGGCGATGTCGGCGGCAAAATCCGTTTCCGCCGAGGTTTCCGCCACGGTGCGTATGATATAGCCGCCCTGATGCTCAGGCGGCAGCACGGTCTGCAGATTGACGCGCAAAGCATCACGCTGCTCGACGCTTTCGATACGTTGCGATACCCCGATGTGCGTCTCCTGCGGCAGATAAACCAGTAAACGTCCGGCTATGCTGAGCTGGGTCGACAGCCTGGCGCCCTTGCTGCCGATCGGTTCCTTGATGACTTGCACCATCAGGGTCTGTCCCTCGAACAACACTTTTTCGATCGGCTTTGCGGTCTCGATGTTGTGGCTGTTCTCCCAGATATCCGCCACATGCAGGAATGCCGAACGCTCCATGCCTATATCAATGAAGGCCGACTGCATCCCCGGGAGCACGCGTTTGACTTTGCCGAGGTACACATTGCTGACGATGCCGCGGCTGCTGCCGCGTTCGATGTACAGATCCTGGACCACCCCGAGTTGCATTACTGCTACGCGGGTCTCCTGCGGGGTGACATTAATCAGTATCTCTTCGCTCATGAATATTGATCAAGCGGATATTCACGGCGCGGGATAACCGAAACGTTGCAGCAATTGAACCGTTTCGAACAGCGGCAAGCCCATCACGCCGGAATAGCTGCCGGACAAGTGTTCTATGAATGCCGCGGCTTGCCCCTGGATGGCATAACCGCCGGCCTTGTCCGTGTATTCGCGGGTGTGCAGATAGCGTCGGATCCGCTCTTCGCTGAGCGCAACAAAACGCACCGTGGATACAGAAAGCGCAACTTCGACATGTTCATCCAGAGCGATTGCAACCGCACTCAGAACTTGATGTTCTCTCCCGGAGAATTGGCGCAGCATTGCAGCTGCCTGTTCTGCACCGCCCGGTTTGCCGAATATCCTGCCTTCCAGCACAACAGCCGTGTCGGCAGCCAGTACCGGAGCAGGGGGAAGATTGCGAAACCTGAGCGCGGAATAACCCACTTCGGCTTTGGCTTGTGCGATCCGCCGGACATAGTTATCCGGTTTCTCGTCGGCATGGGGTGTCTCATCCACGGCTGTGTTGCGGCGCGGGTCTGCGCGCATCAGCAGCATTTCGAAACTGACGCCGATCTGCTTGAGCAATTCGCGGCGGCGCGGGCTTTGTGATGCCAGGTAGATGCGTGTCTGGGTAATCATGCGATAAGGATAACCCAAAATGACCGAGACCAGTCCAAAAACATTGAGAGCCAATGTTCGTTCAGCAACAATTATCCATCGGCTCGCAGGCAGGCGGTTCGTTATCCGACAAAACGCTGAAAGCCACTTGATCGTCGCGTCTCTGAAACCTTGTGGCATGGCTATAACCAATGATAACGGCAGTCCCGATTGCACGATGCAGTCCCGACACCTATCCACGGTGGTAGGGGTGATTGTGCATCATGCTGTATGACCGATACAATTGTTCTGCAAGTAATACACGCACGACAGCATGGGGAAGAGTAAGCGCAGACAGGGCCAACAGTTGCTGCGCAGACTGTTTGACCGATTCATGCAAGCCATCCGCGCCACCGATGATGAACACAACATCGCGTCCGTCGCGCATCCAGTCCTGCATCTGAGCAGCAAGCTGGCTGGTGTTCGGCTGTTTACCCCGTTCATCCAGCGCGATACGCAAACAATTTTTCGGCAGTGAGGAATCGATGCGTTGTGCTTCGGCATCCATGATCTGCTCTGTTGTCTTGCCGGTAGTGCGGGGTTCGGGTTTGATCTCCAGCAGGACGATCTGCGCTTCGCGCGGCATGCGTTTGGCATATTCGTTGAAACCTGCCGTGATCCAATCCGGCATTTTGTGTCCGACCGCAGCGATGATCAGCTTCATGTTGAATGATTATGTTGCGCTCGGATGCTACTTTGCCGTTTTGGCCAGCTTGGGACGCACCGCCTGCGCCTTGCTCCACAATTCCTCGAGGTTGTAATAATCGCGGACGGCGGGCTGCATGATGTGCACCAATACCTCGCCCAGATCCACCAGTATCCACTCTCCGCTGTCCTCTCCTTCGACACCATGGATTTTTTCGCCGCGCTCCTTGAGCTTGACCACCACGTTGTCGGCCAGCGCCTTGGTCTGGCGCGTGGATTGGGCGCTGGCGATGACCATGCGCTCGAACATCGTGCTGAGCTTGCCGGTGTCGATCACGTAGATATTGCTGGCTTTGACATCTTCCAAGGCGGCGACAACAGCCTGGGTTTTTTCTTCAGTGGTTAGCATGCTCGTATAAATGATGTTGATGGATGTAATCGGCCACCGCGTTGGGCAGCAGATAGCGTATGCTGCGGTTTTCCGCCACGCGGTTGCGGATCAGCGTAGCGGAGATCTCCAGCTTGGGGATGGCCAGTTCGGCGATCCCTCCGGCCGGTTGTTTCGATAACGCATCCGCAGCACACAAACGTTGTTGATAGTGCCGGCGCAAAGCCGGCGTGGCTGTATGGATACGATCTTGCAGGGTAAAACCGGGACGGTAACCCACCACGATGTGCGCCAGGCCGAACAATCGTTCCCATTCATGCCAGGTGTGCAATTGCAGAAATGCATCGCCGCCCATCAGCAGGCACAGCGGTTGTGCCTCGCCCAGTTCGGCACGAAGTTCGTTCAACGTGTCCACCGTATAGCACGGCGTGATGCGCCCTACTTCGCGTCCATCCAGTATGAAAGCGGGTTGATCGGCGATCGCCAGCTGCACCATCGCGCTGCGGTGCGCGGCGGATACTTGCGGCGTATCGCGATGCGGCGGCGTGCCGGCGGGAATGAAACGGATCTGCCGGAGATTCGCCAGTTCGAGCATTTCCTCGGCGAGACGCAGATGCCCGTAATGGATCGGGTCGAACGTCCCGCCCAAAATGCCAACAGGGATGCCGATCGCTTTTTTGCTCACTGATTGCAGGGCTGGTGATTGCAACGTCAGGGTTACAGCGCAAGCCGGCGGGTATCCGCCAGCACTTGCGAGAGGAAGACGATAAAGCGCGCCGCTGCCGCGCCGTCGATCACACGATGATCATACGACAGCGACAGCGGCAGCAGCAGCCGCGCGACGAAGGTGTCGTCCTGGTGCATAGGCTTGATGATGGCCTTGGATACGCCCAATATGGCCAGTTCCGGCGCGTTGATGATGGGCGTGAATGCGGTGCCGCCGATCCCGCCCAGGCTGGAGATCGTGAAACAGCCGCCCTGCATCTCGGCGGCTGTAATCTTCAAATCGCGCGCCCTGGCACTGATCTCGCCCAGCTCTTTGGCCAGTTGCACGATGCCCTTCTTGTCCACGTCGCGCAACACCGGCACCATCAGGCCGTTGGGCGTATCGACCGCGACACCGATGTGGAAGTATTTTTTCAGCACCAGATTCTCGCCGCCAGCATCCAGCGAGGCGTTGAATTCGGGGAACTGCTGCAGCGCGACGACAACCGCCTTGAGCATGAATGCCAGCGGCGTGATCTTGATGTTCTGCTTGGCGTATTCCACATTCAGTTCCTTGCGGAACACTTCCATTTCGGTGATGTCGGCCTCGTCGAATTGCGTGATGTGCGGGATGGTCACCCAGTTGCGGTGCAGATTCGCGCCGGAGATCTTCTTGATGCGCGACAGCGGCTTGGTCTCGATCGTGCCGAACCTGGCAAAGTCCACCACCGGCATCGCCGATACCTGCAATCCATTCCCGCCTGCGCCGCCGCGCGGTTGCGCGAGGGCGGCCTTGACGAAGTTCTGCACGTCGTCCCTGGTGACGCGGCCTTTTTCTCCGCTGCCCTTGACTTGAGCGATCTGCACGCCAAGCTCGCGCGCGAAGCGGCGTATCGCGGGACTGGCGTGGGCTTTGCCTGCGGGAGTTGCCGATACCGGCACCGGTTGAACAGCGTGTGCGGGAACAGTAGCGGCAGCTTGCTTCTCAGTAACAGGCTGACTCATCGCCTGTGCAACCGGGGTCGGTGTTGCCTGCGGAACGGATGCAACCGGCTTGCCGGTTCGCTGCACATTTGCCGGATCGCTGCTTTCGATCAGCAGTATCAGCGAGCCCTCCGACACCTTGTCGCCCACCTTTACCTTCACTTCCTTGACCACGCCGGAGTATGGCGACGGCACATCCATCGCCGCCTTGTCGGTTTCCAGCGTCACCAGATTGTCTTCCGCCTTGATCGTGTCGCCGGCTTTCACCATCACCTCGATGATGTCCACATCTTTGTAGTCGCCGATATCCGGCACCAATACTTGTTTGATCTCTGCCACTGCGTGTCTCCTCCCAACCTTAAACAGTCGTCGGGTTGGGTTTGTCTGGATTGATGTTGTACAGCCTGATCGCCTTGCTGACTTCGCCGGACTCGATCGTGCCCTCATCGGCCAGCGCCTTCAATGCGGCAACGGCGACGTAGTGGCGATCCACCTCGAAGAACCTCCGCAATTTTTTGCGCGTGTCGGAGCGGCCGAAGCCGTCGGTGCCCAGCACCTTGTAGCGCCTGGGCACAAAGCACCGGATCTGATCGGCGAACGATCGGATGTAGTCCGTGGCTGCGATCACCGGTCCGCTGCGACTCGACAGGCATTGCTCGACATAACTTTCGCGAGCCTGGTCTTCCGGATGCAGCATATTCCAGCGCTCGCAATCCAGCCCCTCGCGGCGCAATTCGGTGAAGCTGGTCACGCTCCAGATGTCCGCCGCGACACCGAAATCCTTTTCCAGCAATTCCGCCGCGGCGATCACTTCGCGCAATATCGTGCCGCTGCCCATCAATTGAACTGTGGGCTTCTCCCCTTGCCCCTTGCCTCTTGCCTCTTGCCCTTTGAAGAGATACATGCCCTTGATGATGCCCTCTTCCGCGCCCTTGGGCATCGCCGGGTGAGCGTAGTTCTCGTTCATCACCGTAAGGTAATAGAACACATCCTGCTGCTCGACATACATGCGGCGCATACCGTCGTGGATGATCACCGCGAGCTCATAGGCAAAGGTCGGGTCATAGGACACGCAATTCGGAATGGTCGCGGACATCAGATGGCTGTGGCCGTCCTCGTGCTGCAAACCTTCTCCGTTCAGTGTGGTGCGGCCCGCCGTGCCGCCAAGCAGAAAGCCGCGCGCGCGCAGATCGCCGGACGCCCAGGCCAGATCACCGACGCGCTGGAAACCGAACATCGAATAGTAGATATAGAACGGCAGCATGGCCTTGCCGTGGTTGGCATACGCAGTGGCGGCGGCGATCCACGACGACATCGCGCCGGCCTCGTTGATGCCCTCCTGCAGGATCTGCCCGCTCTGGTCTTCCTTGTAGAACATCAGCTGTTCGGCATCCTGCGGCGTATACAGCTGCCCGACCTGCGAGAAGATGCCGAGCTGGCGGAACATGCCTTCCATGCCGAAAGTGCGCGATTCGTCCGGCACGATGGGCACGACAAGTTTGCCGATGTTCTTGTCCTTGACCAGGATGCCGAGCAGGCGCACGAATGCCATCGTGGTCGAGATCTCGCGGTCTTCGGTACCTTTCAGCAACGCATCGTAAGCCTCCAGTCCCGGTATCTGCAGCGGTTCGTTCACCGGCTTGCGCTGCGGCACCACGCCCATGGCCTTGCTGCGTTCCTTGAGATATCTCATCTCCAGGCTGTCTTCGGCCGGGCGATAGAAATTCAGGCTGGCGACCTGCTCGTCGGTCAGCGGGATATTGAAGCGGTCGCGGAATTTGAGCAGCACATCGTCGGCCATCTTCTTCTGCTGGTGGGTGATGTTCTGGCCCTCGCCCGCCTGGCCCATGCCGTAACCCTTGACCGTCTTTGCGAGGATCACGGTCGGCTGGCCGATATGCTTGCTGGCAGCGGCATAAGCGGCAAACACTTTGTGCGGATCATGTCCGCCGCGATTCAAGCGCCAGATCTCGTCATCGGACATGTCGGCGACCATTTCCAGCAATTCCGGATATTTGCCGAAGAAATGCTCGCGCACATATGCGCCATCTTTGGATTTGTAAGTCTGGTAATCACCGTCGACCGCTTCCTGCATGCGCTTTTGCAACAGGCCGTTCTTGTCCTTGGCGAGCAAACGGTCCCATTGCTTGCCCCATACCACCTTGATGACGTTCCAGCCCGCACCCCGGAACACGCCCTCAAGTTCCTGGATGATCTTGCCGTTGCCGCGCACCGGGCCATCGAGCCGCTGCAGATTGCAGTTGACGACAAAGATCAGGTTATCGAGCTTCTCGCGCCCGGCCATCGAGACCGCACCCAGCGATTCCGGCTCGTCGGTCTCTCCGTCGCCCAGGAATGCCCATACCTTGCGCCCGGCAGTTTGCACGATACCGCGAAGCTCCAGATAGCGCATGAAGCGCGCCTGGTAGATCGCCATCAGCGGTCCGAGACCCATCGACACGGTGGGGAATTGCCAGAAATCCGGCATCAGCCAGGGATGAGGATAGGAAGACAGACCACCGCCTTCGGATTCCTGGCGGAACTTGTACATCTGCTCTTCGCTGATACGTCCTTCGAGGAAGGCGCGCGCATACATGCCGGGCGACGAGTGCCCCTGGAAATATACCAGGTCGCCGCCATGCGTATCGGTCTTGCCGTGGAAGAAATGATTGAAGGCCACATCGTACAAAGTGGCTGCAGAGGCAAAACTGGCGATATGCCCGCCCAGTTCGGACGAATCGCGATTGGCATTCAGCACCAGCGCCATCGCGTTCCAGCGCATCAAGCCGCGGATACGGTGTTCCAGATCCTGGTTGCCGGTGGAACGTTGTTCTTCGTCCACCGGTATGGTGTTGCAATACGGCGTGACCGCGCTGAACGGCATGCCCGCACCCGAGACACGGGCTTTGTCGATAAGTTGCTCGAGCAGAAAATGGGCGCGACCAGCGCCTTCGTTTGCCAAAACAGACTCGAGCGAATCGAGCCACTCCTGGGTTTCTTGCGGGTCTTGATCAGGTAATGACGACATCTTTCCGTTCTCTCTTTATTTCATCGCTATTCAAGTGCTGAACAAGCAATTGTCTCTTGCTCGGTGATGATCCATTCGACTTTTACATCTGTCTTGTCCTGCGGGATTTGATCCACGATTTGCAGCGCAAAAGCTGCAGCTGCCAGCACGGGCAGATGCGCGCCAATTCCAATGTTATGGTGCCCCAGCAGTTTGTCGTAATAACCGCCGCCATATCCAAGCCGCGACCCATTTCTGGTAAACGCGACCCCGGGCAGCAGGGCGAATTCTACCTCATTTAGCGTCGCCAGCCGTTCACAGCGTTCGACGATCGGCTCGCGTATCCCCCACAATCCCACCGCCAACTGGTTTTCCAGATCGTTCACCCAATACAGATCAAGCAGGTTTGTGTGATGGTTCACCCGGGGGAGGGCCAATTTTTTTCCATCTGCCAGAACCCGCCCTATCCAAAGTTCGCTTGCGAACTCCGCGCCAAAATTCATGTATCCCAGTATCGTGCCGGCCCGCCGGAAATTCTCCAGTTCGACGATGCGCGCGCTGATCGCCGCGCTATAGGCAGCGCGCGTGTCAGCGGGAATCTGATCGCGCTGGGCGATGATCTGCTTGCGTATCTCGGGCTTGGTCATCAGCTATGAAGCCGGCATGCCTGCCTAACCCAGGAACAACCGGTACGCCGGATTGCCGCTCTCGTCCCAGTAGCGATAGCCGAGTGTGTCGAGGAAGGTCTTGAGCGCCTTCTTGTCGTGATGCGGCACTTGCATGCCGACCAGCACGCGGCCGTAATCCGCACCGTGGTTGCGGTAGTGGAACAGGCTGATGTTCCAGTTATGGCTCATGCTGTTGAGGAAGTTCATCAGCGCGCCGGGCCGTTCCGGGAACTCGAAGCGGAACAGGATCTCGTCCCTGATTTCGGGCGCATGACCGCCGACCAGATGGCGCAAGTGCAGCTTGGCCATTTCGTTGTCGCTCAGGTCCAGCGTAGCCAGCTTGTTGCGCCTCAGCCTGTCCACCAGTTCGCCGGTTTCCTGTTGGTCGCGCACCTGGATGCCGGCGAACACATGCGCCTCTTTGGCATCGGCATAGCGGTAGTTGAATTCGGTGATGTTGCGTTTGCCCAGTAGCGCGCAGAATTTGCGGAAGCTGCCCGGCGTTTCCGGGATGGTCACCGCGAGGATCGCCTCGCGCTGCTCGCCGATCTCTGCGCGTTCCGCGACGAAACGCAGCCGGTCGAAATTCATGTTCGCGCCGCTGGCGATAGCGACCAGCGTTTTGCCTTTGATCTTTTCCCGAGCGGCGTACAGCTTTGCGCCGGCGACCGACAGCGCGCCCGCCGGCTCGAGGATGGAGCGGGTGTCCTCGAACACATCCTTGAGCGCGGCACAGGCCGTGTCGGTGTCCACCAGGATGATCTCATCGACCAGCTTGCGGCACAGACGGAAAGTTTCAGCACCGACCTGCTTGACTGCCACGCCATCGGCGAACAGGCCGACATGGTCGAGCGTGACGCGCCGCTTGGCTTTCAGCGAACGGTACATCGCGTCGGAATCCACAGGCTGCACGCCGATGATCCTGATCTCCGGACGCAAATTTTTGACGTAAGCCGCCACGCCGGAGATCAGCCCGCCGCCGCCGATCGCGACAAAGATCGCGTGGATGGCCTGGGTATGCTGGCGCAGGATCTCCATCCCGATGGTGCCCTGCCCGGCGATCACGTCCGGGTCGTCATAAGGATGCACGAAGGTCATCTTGTTTTGCTGCTCCAGCTCCAGAGCGTGCTGATAGGCATCGGAATACGAATCACCATACAGCACCACTTTCACCCCGCGGCCGGCAACCGCCTGTATCTTGATTTGCGGTGTGGTCGACGGCATCACGATGACGGCTTTGCAGCCGAGTTTTTGCGCGGACAATGCCACCCCTTGCGCATGATTGCCCGCCGAGGCGGTGATCACACCGCGCCTCAGTTGCTCCGGCGTGAGTTGCGACATTTTGTTGTACGCACCGCGCAGTTTGAATGAAAACACCGGCTGCATATCCTCGCGCTTCAGCAGCACCGTGTTGCCGATGCGCGCCGACAGGTTGGGCGCCAGTTCCAGCGGGGTTTCCATCGCCACGTCATAGACGCGCGCGTTGAGGATGCGTTTCAAATATCCGTTCATGAACACCTCTATAAATCCGTTTTTTTGGGCGAATCGCATTGTCGCGTGCTCGCTCACTCCTTGTCTATCCATGCGATATGCCTCGTCGTTCGCTGCGCGGCTCCTTGCGGTGCTCGCGCGACACGGTGGGGCGAAGCCCTCCTGGTGCGGGAGCGCGAAGCAGCAGGCCTGCCCGCCCCGCATGATTCGCATCGCCGTGTCCAGCCTGCCATTCCACAAAACGAATTTCTAGAGGTGTTAACAGAATATATCCAAAAAAGTATGCGTGAAGATTAGCATAAAATCACGGTATAACCCTTGCGATGCAAGCGAAAATCAGGTCAAATGCCGCGCATGGAAAAAATCGATCAGCATGGCGTCGTGATACAGACGCAGGTGAATTACCTGCCGGAGCAATCCGATGAAGCGGGCAACCGTTTCGTGTTTTCATACACCATCACCATCACCAATCTCGGCCATGCGACCGCAAAACTGATCAGCCGCCATTGGATCATCACCGATGCCCACAACCATGTGCAGGAAGTGCGCGGACAGGGCGTGGTCGGCGAGCAACCGGTGCTGAAACCCAGCCAGAGCTTCGAATACACCAGCGGCACCGTGTTGACCACGCAGGTCGGCACGATGCGCGGCAGCTACCAGATGCAGGCTGACGACGGTTCGCAGTTCGAGGTTGAGATACCGCAATTCGTGTTGAGTGTGCCGCGTGTTTTACATTAACCATTTTTCCAGTGAGCGGTTAATAGCCGCGGCGCGGCGCGGCGCACCTTTGGTGCTGGTTATTCTTGCTGCCTGCGCCACTTCTTCCAAATCATCCTTAGCACCGACCCAACCTTTCGAATCGTTTGCAGTAAGCAAGTGGGAAATGCTGCCGGATTGGCAATCGATAGATTTGCAGCCCGCGTGGGCAGCCTTTTGGCAAAGCTGTAATGCACTCAAGAGCAAACCGGGCTGGCAAACGGTATGCGCGCGCGCCAATCAACTGACGCAACCCGACAACAATGCGCTGCACGCATTTTTCGAGGAGGACTTTACACCATATCAGGTATATAACCCGGACGGGTCTTCGCAGGGTTTGATCACCGGATACTACGAACCCAGGCTGTATGGCAGCCGTGTCAAGACTTCCCGTTTCCGTTATCCGCTGTACGCCCCGCCAGACGATTTGCTGACCATCGATCTGGGCGATGCTTATCCGCAATTGAAGGATTTGCGTTTGCGCGGCCGGCTGCAAGGCAAACGTGTCGTGCCCTATTACAATCGCAGCGAGATCGATGACGGCAAGGCGCCGTTGCAAGGCCGCGAATTATTCTGGGTAGACAACGCGGTCGACCTGTTCTTTCTGCAGATCCAGGGTTCCGGCCGCATCGAATTGCCGGACGGAAGTCTGGTGAAAGTCGGTTATGCCGAGCAAAACGGCCAACCCTACAACTCCATCGGCAAGAAACTTGTCGAGATGGGTGAATTGAAACTTGAAGACGCGTCGATGCAGAACATCAAGCTGTGGGCGGAACAGCACCCGGATAAATTGACCAGTCTGCTGGAACAGAATCCCAGCTATGTGTTCTTCCGCGAACTGCCCGATGACCTGGCGTCCCCGCTGGGCGCACTGGGTGTGCCGCTGACCAATGAATACAGCCTGGCGGTTGATACCCGCACCATCCCGCTCGGCGCGCCGGTATTCCTTTCCACCACCTATCCGAATACCACCGCGCCGTTGAACCGGCTGATGCTGGCACAGGATACCGGCGGCGCAATCAAGGGCGCGGTGCGCGGCGATTTCTTCTGGGGCTTTGGAGAACAGGCAGGGGCCCAGGCAGGACAAATGAAGCAGACAGGGCAAATGTGGGTGTTGTTCCCCAAGGGTGCAGAGCCGCCTCTGAAACCTTAGTTCGGGGATGATTCCAATGCATCCGCTATGCTTGGCAGCAAGTGATCCCAGGAATTTCCCCGATACCGGTCATCCGAAATTCACCACCTTTCATCATATGCGTATAGACTCGAATGGGGCCAGTCAATAAGCTGTATTTATTGGCAAACTTTCTTCAAGGGAAGGGTTCATGACCATAATTCCACGAGAATTTATTTCAGGAGTGATTTATGACGAATACGATACTTGTTGTAGATGATTCTTGGAGCGTTCGCCAACTCGTCAGTCTTACATTACAAAGTGCCGGCTATCATGTCATGGAAGCAATTGATGGGGACGACGCCCTGACCAAACTCAGCGGCCAGGAAATCCACCTCATCATTTGCGATGTGAACATGCCCAAAATGGACGGCATCAGCTTCGTCAAAGAAGTCAGAAAGTCGGGCAATTACAAATTCACCCCGATCATCATGCTCACCACCGAATCGCAGGAAAAAAAGAAACAGGAGGGTCAGGCAGCAGGCGCAAAAGCATGGATTGTGAAGCCTTTCCGGCCTGATCAATTGCTGAGTGCCGTGTCCAAATTGATCATGCATTAACAACCTGAACGATTCAGGTTTCGCCAAAGACAGTTCAATAAGGAAGGATTTCATGCTCATTCACGCCAAGAAACATAAGGGAGTGTTGACGCTGCATATTGAAAGTGACATGACGATCTTTACAGCTGCCACACTCAAAAAGGAACTGATGGAATATATAACCCAGCCTTGCGAGTGCGAGATTTCCCTGTCCAATGTAAATAAAATTGATAGCGCAGGCATTCAACTGCTTATATTAGCCAAACGCGAAGCGGCCAGACACAACACTCCATTGCGTTTGACAGACCGCAGCCAGGCTGTGCTGGATATAATGGACACCTACAACATGTCTGCTTTCTTTGGCGAGCCGATATGAACTCCCAGGGGTGTCTGATAATCATTGGGCCATCATTGACTGCTTAAACAAGCTGCTTGCTGTGAAATTAGCGGAAAAGTGAAGTGGAAATTTGTATTTGCATGGTTATCAATCAAACAGGTTGTAAGTGATAGCAAAATATAAACGAAAAAATATAAACGATATGAGCATCAATCCGAATACATTCATTCAAACCTACATTGCGGAAGCTTATACCCTGTTGCAAGAAATGGAAGGCATACTCCTGCAGTTGGATAACGGTCATAACGATGCCGAAACCGTAGCTGCACTTTTCCGTGCCGCTCACACCATCAAGGGTTCTGCCGGCATGTTCAATCTGGATCCCATCGTTGAGTTCACCCATATCGTTGAAGACGTGCTTGTTCATGTAAGGGACGGAAATGTCGAGATAACGCCTGAGTTGATAGCAGTAATGCTGGAAAGTTGCGACTACATGCGGCATCTCGTCAACGTTGTTGCCGAGCAAGGCGAGCAGCTGGACGAAGCGGCTCGCACACGTGAAATCGACTTGCGTCAGCGACTGCATGTGTATCAGACGGATATTCATGCAGACGCTGCAGGCACAAAGGGAACACGAAATACGGTCTCCGCAGACAATGGTGGCGAGGTCAGCTCTGACAATTGGCATATTTCCCTGCGCTTCGGTCAGAACGTCCTGAGAGAAGGTCTGGATCCGCTTTACTTGATTCGTTACTTGTCCAACCTGGGAAAAGTTGTCTCAATTACGACCTTGCCTGACGCAATGCCGGATGCCGCTGAAATGGATGCGGAAACCTGCTACCTCGGTTTCGAAATCGATCTCAAATCCGAAGCAAAAAAGGAAGACATCGCCGACGTATTTGAATTCGTACGTGACGGCAGCCTGATACACATCCTCCCGCCGCACAGTAAAACGAGCGAGTACGTCGAATTAATCCGCTCCCTGCCGGAAGATGAGATCCGTGTGGGTGAAATCCTCGTGGCTACAGGCGCGCTCACCAAGCAAGAACTGGATGACAGCCTGAGTGTCCAGCAAAACAGCCTTCAAACTGACGGTTCCGCCACGCTGTTAGGTGAAATCCTGATCGAACAGGGCTCTCTCAAACAGGAAGTGTTGCAAGCTGCACTCGAAAAACAGACACAGGCCAAGGTCAGAAAAAGCAAAGAAAGCCGATTCATCCGCGTACAGACCGACAAACTTGATGAATTGATCAGCCTGGTCGGTGAACTGGTGACTGTCGGCGCCGGCGCCACCACACTCGCCCGCAGATTACACAACACCCCGCTACTGGAAGCAAATTCAATGATGTCCAGATTGGTCGAGGAGATCCGTGATAGCGTTCTCGACCTGCGCATGGTGCAGATCGGTGAAACTTTCAACCAGTATCAGCGCGTGGTTCGCGATGTGGGTCGTGAACTCGGAAAAGACATTGATCTGATCATCACAGGGGGCGAAAGCGAACTGGACAAGAACTTGATTGAAAAAATCGGCGACCCATTGATGCATTTGGTCCGTAACGCCATCGATCACGGCATCGAATCGACAGAAAAGCGCAAGGCAGCAGGCAAGCCAGCCAAGGGTACCATCCGTCTCAATGCTTATCATGATTCCGGCAGCATCATGATTGAAATTACCGACGACGGCGCGGGTCTGAATCGCGACAGGATTTTGCAAAAAGCCAGAGAGCGCGGCTTGATACCCAAAGGGGTCACTCCGAGCGATCAGGAAATTTACGGCCTGATCTTTGAGGCAGGTTTCTCCACGGCCGAGGTCGTGACCAACCTCTCGGGTCGCGGAGTTGGCATGGACGTGGTCAGGCGCAATATAACTTCGTTGCGAGGCTCGGTTCACCTGGAAAGTGAACCGGGGATCGGCACCACTGTGCGCATCCGCCTGCCGCTGACCCTCGCCATCATTGACGGCTTCCGTGTCGGCGTCGGCAACTCCAGTTACGTGGTTCCGCTGGACATGGTTCTGGAATGCATCGAGCTCTCCGAGACCGAACGCCAGGCGACGAACGAGCGCAACTACCTCAATCTTCGTGGCGAAGTGTTGCCCTACGTGTTACTGCGCGAGCACTTCGAAATCCAAGACGACGGCGCGCGACGCGAAAACGTGGTGGTGGTGCAATATGCCGGACAAAAAGCAGGGCTGGTGGTTGACGAACTTATGGGCGAATTCCAGACCGTGATCAAGCCGCTCGGCAAATTATTCAGCAACCTGCGCGGCATCAATGGCTCGACAATTTTAGGCAGCGGCGAAGTGGCCCTGATTCTTGACGTACCCTTGCTGGTAAAGATGGCGATATCTCGCGAGGCGCAACAGTTTTCCAGCCATTAAACGGCCAACTCTATAATGTGAAGTCAATGAAGCTAAGGAGTTTGATGATGTTCAAAAACATGAAAATTGGCACTCGCCTCACCTTGGCATTTACGCTTGTTGTGCTGATAACACTGGCCATCAGCGCTTATTCTGATATGCGCATGAGGTTGATGAATCAGAACACCGACAAGATAGTCGACGACCTCTTTCCAAAAACGGAGATTGCCCGAGATATCATCAATAACGTTGACAACATTTCCCTGTCGGTACGCAACGTACTGCTATTCGTCGACAACTCGATGATCGAGTCCGAGATTGCGAATATCCGCAGATTCCAAAAAAGAACCGCCGTACTGATCGAACAACTCGATACCACTACCGCTCATGAAAATGGCAGAAAATTGATAGACAAAATCAAGGACAACCGCCAGAAATTTGACGCGAGCCTGGACAAGCTGATCCAGTTGAGCGAGAGTGATGGAGCGGCAGCAACGAATTATTTGATTGACGATTTCCGTCCGATCAATATTGCATATCTGGGCTCGATCGACGATTTGATAAATTATCAGGCCCAATTGATGAGACTCGGCGGGAATGTATCCACTGAAAGTTACGATGCATCGCATTTTTTCCTGATGGTATTGACGGCATTTTGTGCGCTTTTTACCGCAATGCTGGGGTACTGGATTATCCGCACACTGTTCCGGCAGCTGGGAGGCGAACCCGGTTATGCAGCAGAAATTGCCGGGAAAATCTCGGAAGGCGACCTTACCATGGCGGTTAAAACGAGGAACAACGACCAGTCGAGTTTGCTTTATGCGATGAAGCGCATGAGCGAGAGCCTGGCCGATATTGTCAACGACGTGCGCGGTTCAGCCAACAATCTCTCCTACGCGTCGCAGGAAGTGAACTCTACTGCACAGTCCATGAGCCAGACCTCCAGTGAACAGGCCGCTTCCGTGGAAGAAACCAGCGCCTCGATGGAACAGATGTCAGCCTCCATCAACCAGAACACCGAGAATGCCAGGATTACCGACAACATGGCCGCCAAGGCCGCCGATCAGGCCACCGAAGGCGGTTACTCCGTGCGCAAGACCGAAATTGCCATGAAACAGATCGCCAAGAAGATCAGCATCATCGACGACATCGCCTACCAGACCAACCTGCTGGCGTTGAACGCCGCCATCGAAGCCGCCCGAGCCGGCGAACACGGCAAGGGTTTTGCGGTGGTGGCTGCGGAAGTAAGAAAACTCGCGGAGCGCAGCCAGGTGGCTGCGCAGGAAATCGGCGAATTGGCTGCCGGCAGCGTGGTCCAGGCGGAAAAGGCCGGCAAGCTGTTGGACGAAATAGTGCCCGCCATCAACATGACCTCCGACCGGGTGAAGGAAATTTCCATCGCATCCGAAGAGCAATCCTCGGGCGTCGGCCAGATCAATGCCTCAATGGCACACCTTAACCAGATCGCCCAGCAAAATGCGGCGGCATCAGAGGAACTCGCAGCAACCGCCGAAGAGATGAATGGACAAGCTGAACAATTGAAACAGACGATGGGATTCTTCAAATTGAAAACTGGTTCCACCGGCAAGCAGGACAGCGCTGCAGCCCATAACAAACCGCTGTCATTCGGCAAAGAGCTACCCACTGTCCATCCGATCAGGATAGCATCCCCTTCGTTGCAGCATGCCACCGGTTACGGCAACAAGGAAGAATTCAACGAATATTAAGGGAGGCCACGATGGGCTCATTGGTCAAAAGTGGTGCACAGGAGCCTGATGTACAGCAGGAAGAAGCACAATACCTCACCTTCTTCCTGGGCAAGGAAATGTTTGCTTTTGATATCCTTGGCATCAAGGAAATCATTGAATACGGCAACCTTACCAGTGTTCCGATGATGCCCGAATTCATACGAGGAGTAATAAACCTGCGCGGCGCCGTTGTTCCGGTAGTTGATTTGTCGGCACGCTTTGGACGTGCCGCGTCTGTTGTTACTCGGCGCAGCTGCATTGTCATCATAGAAGCAGAAAATGAAGGCGAAAAGCAAGATATCGGGGTGATGGTGGACGCCGTATCTGAAGTGCTGGAAATACCCGCCGCCGAGATCGAACCCGCACCCAGCTTCGGCGTCAAAATCCGTACCGACTTTATTAACGGTATGGGCAAGGTGAAAGACAAATTTGTCATCATCCTCGATGCCATCAAGGTGCTTTCCGTAAACGAGATGGCAATGTTGTCAGAAGTGAGTGCCGGAACTGAAATCAAGTCATCAATTGCCAATCCAGATTGAACGCTGGCTCGCTGTCCAGAACCGAGGCAGGGAAGACTTTTGCATACCCAGCGCAATATAGGGCGGGCAAGAAGACCAACAAGTATGTGACCGTCAATGTTCTGCAATCATGCAATCAGCCAGCTATATGTACCCGGTCGCGTCCGTTGTGCTTGGCGGAATGCAATTCCTGAATCGCCAGTTCGATCAGCGACTCTTCCGTAGTATCACGATCCGGCAGGCGGTGGATGCCGCCGATACTGATGGTAACCACTCCATGAGGAGAATCGCTGTGCGGTATATTGAGTGCTCGAACCTGCTCGCAGAGTTTTTGCGCATGACTGCGCAATGACTCGATGCCGGTCGAAAATGACACGACGGCAAATACTTCGCCGCCATATCGCGCCACGCAATCCGTTTTTCGGATGAACGATTTTGCGATACAACTTCCTACCCTGCGCAAGCACTCATCCCCCGCAGCATGCCCGTAACGTTCATTGAACATCTTGAACTGGTCCAGATCAATCATCAGCACCGAGATCCCGCTGTTTATGCGCCGCGCAACATGCATCAGGTCAACGAATCGTTCGTCGAAGTGGCGGCGATTGCTGATACCGATCAACGGATCGGTGTAGTTTGCGGTTTCCGGCTGCCGCTCAGACCGGCCCCTGTGCGCCATATCCTTCATGATGCCGATGAAATGGGTGAGCTTGCCTTGCGCATTATGCATCGGGGAAACGCTGAACTCGCTCCAGAACATCGAGCCGTCCTTGCGGTAATTGCGCAGCGTGACCTTGCACCCCTCGCCGTTGGCCATTGCAGCGAGCATTACGGCTATTTCCGGCTGGTCTGTATCGGCGCCCTGCAGGATGCGATAATTTCCCGCCATAGCCTCATCGGAGCTATATCCGGTTAATCTTTCAAAGCCATCATTGACATAAATCAGCGGGAAGCCCGGTTGTTGCGCATCGGAAATGCTGATTCCCTCGCGCGCCTCGCTCACGACTTGGACCAGCAAGTCTTGATACGCTGCCGCGCTGGAATTCATGACTTTCCCTGGGTTATCCTGGTCTCGTTCAGTTTCTTTTCCAATTCGTCCACCGGCAACAATCCCGGTGCTTGTATACCGCTGCCGAATATCAGGTTCGGCGTGCCGTTGACATGGAGTTTCTGGCCCAAAGCCAGGACTTTTTTGGTTTGCGTTTCGCAAACTGCTTTCGCGGGCGCTATATTGCTCAACATCCAATCATCCCATGCCTTGATCGGATTCTTGGAACAAAGCACATTGCGAACGATTTCATCCGAACCCGGGAAGATCGGGTACATGAAGAAATACAGCGTGACGTCGGTCACACCGCTCAGTTCCTTTTCCAGTCGCCTGCAGAAGGTGCAGTTCGGATCGGTGAAGATGGCCAGTTTGCGCTTGCCGTTTCCTTTTACCTTCTTCACGGCCAGTTCGAGTGGCAGCTTGTCGAAATCGACCGCGAATAGCACAAGGCGCCGTTCTCCGCTCAAATCCTTGCGGGTTCTTGCGTCGATGATATTGCCCTCGAATATATATTCCCCATTCGCGTCGGTGTACAGCAGCTGGCCGTCAATGACGACTTCATACAACCCCGCATACGGCGTTTTGACGATATGTTCGAGCTTCCCGATGCCGGGAAATTTGCTTTGCAGCGACTTGCGAATTTCGTTCTCTCCGGCGTGCGCGGAAGACCACAGGATGAAAAAAAACAGTGTAATAAATATTTTCATGGCAATTCTTCTGGTTAAATTACGGTCGGTTAATTCATAGCATGCTGCATCAGAAACTTTTTCAGCGGCATGATGCGGTTGGTGGCATTCAACCCCAGATTGCGCACAGCACGCAACACCGGCACATCGTTGTTGAACAGATGCTTTAGGCCAAAAGTGGCCGCCTGCATCGTATAGATGTCTTCTTTGCGTTTTCGTTCATAACGGCGCAGTATTTGTGTATCTCCGCAGTCGTTTTGCGCACCGCGACCCAGGAGAACCTGCGCCAGTTGATTCGCATCGCGAAATCCGGTGTTCACTCCCTGCCCGGCCAACGGGTGCATATTGTGCGCCGCATCGCCGATCAATGCCAGACGCGGTGCGCTGATCTGCGGCAATACCAGCAGGCGCAGCGGAAAAGCTGCCGGCATCGTAATGAGTTGCAGATTGCCGAGCATGCGCCCCGACGCGGCAGCAACCCGCGCGCATAATTCATCAGGCGACAACTCCAGCAGTCGCGCTGACTGGTCTGTGCCGAGCGACCACACCATGGAAACACGGTTCCCCGGCAGCGGCAGCAGCGCGAGAATTCCGTCCGTCTGGAACCATTGACAGGCAATGCCGCGATGGGGCAATTCGCACGAAAAGTTCGCCACCACCGCGTGTTGCCGGTAGTCCACCGGCTCTGCACCGATACCCGCCTGCTGTCGCGCCCAGGAATCGCGCCCATCCGCACCGACGACGAGTTTGGCGCTCAGAGTGCGCCCGTCTTCCAGTGAGAGCGTTGCGGCCGCATCGGCAAACTTGAGCGCGCCGCAACGTACTGGATGAAACAGGGTCAGATTATCCTGTTGTTGCAGAACTTGCCACAGCGCTTGCTGCAATGCGCGGTTTTCCAGTATGCATGCCAATTCCGCAACACCCATCTGATAGGCGCTGAATTCCAGTTCGGCCCCCGTGTCGCCGAAAATTCGCATCGCTGCGACGGGTGCAATGCGGCCGTCATCCAGCAAAGACCAGGCACCCGATCGTTGGAGGAAGTTGCGGCTCCCCGGGCTGATCGCGTAAATTCGGCTGTCCCAATCCCCGGCACGGGCTGGCACGTTGTCCCGCATAAGCGAGGACTGACTCTCCACCAATGCAAGCGAAAGACCGCTGAGCTTGAGCGATGCAGCGAGACTGGCGCCGACCAATCCGCCGCCTATGATCACGATATCGAATTCCATACAGAGAATCATAGCATGGTGGCCGCCCGGACACAGTGTTGCGCAGCATCCGGTGCGGGACGGGCGGCGGTTGCTCCCGCACCAAAGTGTTGCACACCACCGTGTCGCAACCGCCAGTTTCAATTATAATCTCCCCCCCTCGCAATAAATCCTCTAGCGGAAATACGGAATGCGCATCGGCCCCTATCAGCTGAAAAACAATCTAATCGTTGCCCCCATGGCGGGTGTGACGGACCGCCCGTTCCGCATGCTGTGCAAGCGCATGGGGGCCGGCATGGCAGTGAGCGAGATGGTGTCGTCCAATTCGCTGCTGTATGGCTCGGAAAAGACCAAGCGGCGTGCCAATCATGAGGGAGAAGCCGATCCGATCTCGGTGCAGATCGTTGGCGCCGATCCTCAAATGCTGGCGCAGGCCGCACGATACAACGCGGATAACGGCGCCCAGATCATCGACATCAACATGGGTTGCCCGGCCAAAAAGATCTGCAATGTGATGGCCGGCTCAGCATTGCTGCAGAATGAACCGCTGGTGGCGCAATTGCTGGAAGCGGTGGTCGGCGCCGTGGATGTTCCGGTCACACTCAAGATACGTACCGGCTGGGACAAGCAGAACCGCAATGCGATACGCATCGCCAGGATCGCAGAGGCATCCGGTATCCTGGCCCTGGCGATACACGGACGAACCCGCGCCTGCGCCTACACCGGCGATGCCGAATACGACACGATTGCGGCAGTCAAGTCCTGCGTGAGCATTCCCGTCATCGCCAACGGCGACATCACCACACCGGAAAAAGCCAAACAAGTATTGGAACAAACCGGCGCGGATGCGGTAATGATAGGCCGCGCTGCACAAGGCCGCCCGTGGCTGTTCCGCGAGATCAATCACTTTCTGGACACCGGCGAACATTTGCCCGCGCCCCGGGTTGGCGAGATCCATCGCGTGTTGCGGGACCATGTACACGAACTGTACAGTTTCTACGGCGAGCATACCGGCTTGCGCGTGGCACGCAAGCATATATCCTGGTATACCAAAGGACTTGCCGGCTCGGCACATTTCAGGCACCGGATGAATCAACTGGAAAACCATGCCGAACAGTTGGCGGCGGTTGATGATTTTTTTGCCGAACAGGCTCAGCTCGGGGCACAACTGCACTATTTGGAGGAATTGGCAGCATGAGCGATGGCTTGATCAGCGAAAATGATATGGCCCGGTATGTGCGCAAAACGCTCAGGGAATACTTCAGGGATCTCGACGGAGAGGAACCCTGTTGCGGCATGTACGACATGGTGATCAACTGTGTCGAGAAACCGCTGCTCGAAATGGTGCTGGAACAGGCCGGCGGCAACCAGACGCGCGCTGCGGAAATGCTCGGCATCAATCGCAATACCCTGCGCAAGAAGATGCAACAGCACGGCCTCGCATAACAGGGTGCAGAAAACTTACTACGCTTGCCAATACTGCGTTAAAAATGGCCTCAAAATCCGGGGGCGCTTTGCGCCAAACTCTATGTAAATTCCGGTTTCTCGCCCATTTTTTTCCTTATCTTGTCTGCGCTCGCTGCGTTTTCAACAACCTGTTAGGCTTGGCGCCCCATATCTCAACACCATTTATTTTTCACTGGAATCAACATGGCAGCAATCAAGCAGGCACTCATCAGCGTGTCGGACAAGTCCGGCGTTCTTGAATTCGCGCAGGGGCTGGACCAGCTCGGCGTGAAGATCCTCTCCACCGGCGGCACCGCCAAGCTGCTCGCCGACAACGGCGTCCCGGTCACCGAAGTGGCGGATTACACCGGTTTTCCCGAAATGCTCGACGGGCGCGTGAAGACGCTGCAACCGAAAGTCCATGCCGGCATCCTGGCGCGGCGCGAACTGCCGGAACATGTCGCCACTTTGCAAAAGCATGGCATCCCGACCATCGATCTGGTAGTGGTGAATCTGTACCCGTTCGCGGAGACCATCGCCAAGCCGGGCTGTACACTGGAAGATGCCATCGAGAACATCGATATCGGCGGGCCGACGATGGTGCGCGCGGCCGCCAAGAACCATCCGCATGTCGCCATCGTCACCGACCCGGCGGATTATGCAGACGTGCTGGCCGAGATGCAGACCAACAAGGGCGCAGTCTCCGATGCGACACGTTTCAGCCTGGCAAAGAAAGCGTTTTCGCACACTGCCGCTTACGATTCCGCGATCAGCAACTACCTCACCGCGATCGATACGGATGGCAGCAGAAGCACGTTCCCCGCGCAGATCAATTTCAATTTCGCCAAGGTGCAGGACATGCGCTACGGAGAGAACCCGCACCAGAGCGCCGCGTTCTACCGCGACCTCGTCCCGGTGGCGGGCGGCATCGCCGACTACACCCAGTTGCAGGGCAAGGAGCTGTCCTACAACAACATCGGCGATGCCGATGCGGCATGGGAGCTGGTCAAGACTTTCGATCAACCGGCCTGCGTCATCGTCAAGCATGCCAACCCGTGCGGCGTGGCGATCGCCGACAGGCGCCAATGCCTACAAGTTGGCCTACGCGACCGATATGACTTCCGCGTTCGGCGGCATCATCGCCTTCAACCGCGAGCTGGATGCCGACAGCGCGACGGAGATCACCGCCAACCAGTTCGTCGAACTCATCATCGCGCCAAGCGCTTCTGAAGCGTCACTCAAGATCACGTCGGCGAAGCAGAACGTGCGCGTGCTCACCGTGCCGCTGTCCAACGCGCACAACCAGTATGATTTCAAGCGCGTCAGCGGCGGCCTGCTGGTGCAGACACCGGATACACTCAACGTGCAGGCATCGCAACTCAAGGTCGCGACCAAGGTACAGCCGAGCAACGAGCAACTGCAAGACCTGCTGTTCGCCTGGCGCGTGGCGAAATATGTGAAATCGAATGCCATCGTGTTCTGCAAGAACGGCCGGACGCTGGGCGTTGGTGCAGGACAGATGAGCCGCGTCGACAGTACGCGCATCGCCAGCATCAAGGCGCAAAACGCCAATCTGAATTTGACGGGTTCTGTCGTGGCCTCGGACGCTTTCTTTCCGTTCCGCGACGGGATCGATGTGCTGGCCGCAGCGGGCGCAAAAGCCGTGATCCAGCCGGGCGGTTCGATGCGCGACGAGGAAGTGGTCGCGGCAGCCGATGAGCACGGGATTGCGATGGTGTTCACTGGTTTCCGGCATTTCAGGCATTAAATAACATTAGCCACAGAGACCACAGAGCATACAGAGAGGTCATCTGGTTTTCTCTGTGATCTCTGTGTGCTCTGTGGCAAAGGGGTTGTAATGAAGATTTTAGTCATCGGTTCAGGCGGACGCGAACACGCGATGGCCTGGCGGCTTGCGCAGGGCGCCAAAGTGCAAAAAGTGTATGTCGCGCCGGGAAATGCCGGCACGGCGCTGGAAGAAGGCGTGGAGAATGTCGCCATCACTGAAATTCCCGGGTTGATCGCTTTTGCGCAAAGCGAAGACATCTACATGACCGTGGTCGGCCCGGAAGCGCCGCTGGCGGCGGGCATCGTGGATGCGTTCCGCGAGGCAGGACTGAAGATTTTCGGCCCGACCAGGGCGGCTGCGCAGCTCGAATCCTCCAAGGATTTCGCCAAGCGTTTCATGGTGCGCCACAACATCCCCACCGCTTTTTTCGAGACATTCGGCGACGCCAAGCTGGCGAAGGACTATGTCGAGAAGCATCACGCGCCCATCGTGATCAAGGCCGACGGTCTGGCTGCCGGCAAGGGTGTGGTGGTCGCGATGACGAAAGACGAGGCATTCGCCGCGATCGACATGATGCTTGCCCAGAATAATTTTCCTGGTAATAAACTGGGCGATGCCCGTTCTGGCCTTTCTGAAAAAGAAGTCCCGCGCGTGGTGATCGAGGAATTCCTCGCGGGCGAGGAAGCCAGTTTTATCGTGATGGTGGATGGCAAGAATGTATTGCCGCTTGGCCACCAGCCAGGATCACAAACGCTTACTGGATGGCGACAACGGCCCCAACACCGGCGGCATGGGCGCGTACTCTCCCGCGCCGGTGGTCACGCCGCAGCTCCATGCGCGTGTGCTGCGCGAGGTGATCCAGCCGGTGGTGCGCGGTATGGAACAGGAAGGAATCATCTACACCGGATTCCTGTATGCCGGCCTGATGATCTCGCCGGACGAAGGCATCAAGGTGCTGGAATTCAACTGCCGCATGGGCGACCCGGAAACCCAGCCCATCATGCTGCGCCTGAAAAGCAGTTTCGTCACCGTGATCGAACATGGCATCAACGGCACGCTGGACAAGATAGAAATGGAATGGGACAGGCGCACCGCGCTGGGCGTGGTGATGGCTGCCGCCGATTATCCCGACACGCCGCGCAAAGGCGACGTGATCACCGGGCTGCCTGCACCGCAAGACAAAAACCTTGAAGACGCGCACGTGTTCCATGCCGGCACCGCGATGCAAAACGGGAAAGTGGTCACCAGCGGCGGACGGGTATTGTGTGTCACCGCGCTGGGAACGATGGTGAAGATGGCGCAGAAGCGCGCCTATGAGATCGCGGATGGCATCCACTTCGACGGCTGCCAGATGCGCCGCGACATCGGCTACCGTGCGATCGGCACCAAAAGGAAGTAATTGTGCAAAAAGCCACAAATCGTCGCCAAACGTTGTTGCGCTCAAAAAATCTTGCTTACATATAGCCCAATATGCTGCGCTTCGATTTGTATGCGAGCAGCCTTTGCAAGGCTTGCCTGCTTAACCCGCTTCACGCGCCTAGTCTGGCTTATAACCAGCCACTTGGCGACCGTCTCTCGGTTGCCTAGTGGAATGGCTAGTGGTTTCATCAGTACTGCGAATTTTTCTGCCCATTGAATGCAACGCGCATCTTCTTCCTATCGCTGCATCGCCGCACACCTCAGACGCGGCGGATTGATCGCGTATCCCACAGAATCCTGCTATGGGCTGGGTTGCGATCCGGCCAATCGCAGCGCGGTCATGCGCCTGCTCAAACTGAAGCAGCGCCCGCAGCACAAGGGACTGATCCTGATCGCGGCGAGCTACCGGCAAGTGGCGCGCTATCTGAAACCAATCACGCCGGCCCAACAGCAGAAACTCAAAACAGCGGGAGCACAGGCGATCACTTACCTGATGCCGGCGCTGCATTCCACACCGCGCTGGCTGCGCGGACATCATGACACGCTGGCAGTCCGATTGACCGCGCACAAACAAGCCTCACAACTCTGCCGGGGAGTGGACAGCGCGTTGGTCTCGACCAGCGCCAACCGCAGCGGTCAGCGTCCCGCCAGGACCTATGCGCAATGCCGGCGCTTGTTCGGATGCAAGGTGTGGGTATTGCCGGGACGCGTGGGCATACGCAGGAAACCTTCGACCATATGCATGTGGGCTGATGGTAAAATCATTCGCAGCTAAATAATCCTGGAGAAAGCATGAGTGGATTCGATTCCGCAGCCGTAAAAGAATATCTGCTCGAGCTGCAAGAACTCATCGTCGAACGCATGGAGCAGGTCGACGGCAGGAAATTCCGCCGCGACAACTGGGGCAGGCCGGAAGGCGGCGGCGGAATAAGCTGCATACTCGAAGAGGGCAACGTGCTCGAACGCGGTGGCGTGGCATTTTCGCATGTCAGGGGCGAGAACATGCCGCCCTCCGCGACTGCGCACCGCCCCGAACTGGCCGGCCGCCGCTGGGAGGCGATGGGCGTGTCGCTGGTGTTCCACCCGCGCAATCCCTACGCCCCTACTGCACACATGAATGTGCGCATGCTCGTCGCGACGAAGGTCGGTTCGGCCCCGGTATTCTGGTTCGGCGGCGGCATGGATCTGACGCCATATTACGGGTTCAAGGAAGATGCGGTACATTTCCACCAGGCCTGCAAGAATTCGCTCGCTCCGTTCGGCGCCGACCTCCATGCCAAATATAAAAAATGGTGCGACGAATATTTTTACATCAGGCATCGCAACGAGCCGCGCGGCGTGGGGGGCATATTCTTCGACGACCTGAACGAACCTGATTTCGACACCGCGTTTGCCATCCAGCAAAACGTCGGTGACCATTTCCTGTCCGCCTATGTGCCCATCCTGGATCGCCGCAAAGACTTGCCCTACGGCGAACGCGAACGCGACTTCCAGCTTTACCGGCGCGGCCGCTACGTCGAGTTCAATCTGGTGATCGACCGGGGCACTATCTTCGGCCTGCAATCCGACGGACGCACCGAGTCGATATTGCTGTCCATGCCCCCGCTGGTGAAATGGCGCTACGACTGGCATCCTGAAAAGGGTTCTGCGGAGGCGAAACTGTATGACGAATTTCTGGTGCCCAGGGATTGGGTTTGATTGAAAAGTCGGTTGTCCCGCAACCCTGCCAAAACAGAAATCGTTATGTAATGATAGTGGTCCGGCGAAACTGCCGGTAATCTATTTCAGGGGTATAACGGTCGCCCGGAAGTCCTTGTGCCCGTCTGCCCCGGCTCTTGGTGAACGACATGCAGCTACTCGAACAAGTCGCGATTTTCCTGCTCACCGCCGTGCTCATCGTGCCGATTTTCCAGCGCCTGAAACTCGGTGCCGTGCTGGGTTATCTGGCGGCGGGCATGATCATCGGCCCGTGGGGTCTGGGCATCATAGGCGATGTCGAGTCAACCCTGAGTTTTTCCGAATTCGGCGTCGTGCTGCTGCTGTTTCTGATCGGTCTCGAATTGGAACCGCGCAGGTTATGGACGTTGCGCAATTCGGTATTCGGGCTGGGCGGCGCGCAAGTGGCGGCGACAGGAGCGGTCATCGGGTTACTCGCCACGGCGGCAGGATTTGCCTGGCAGGCCGCGGTGATCATCGGTTTTGGATGTGCCATGTCATCCACCGCGTTGGTGATGACCTCTTTGGCCGAGCGTGGGCAGCTCCTGACGCGCTACGGGCGGGAGTCATTTGCGATTCTGTTGTTCCAGGATCTCGCGGTCATCCCCATGCTGGCGCTTTTACCGCTGCTGTCGGCCACGCCCGGCCAGGGTACCGGCCATTGGCAGGGCGCATTGAAGGGAATCGCAATCATTGCGTTGTTTGTCGCCGGCAGCCGGCTGGTTATCCGTCCCGCGCTCAAATTCATCGCCCGCAACCGCAGCCGGGAAGTCTTTACCGCTGCCGCGCTGCTGCTGGTGATAGGCACGGCGCTGGTCATGGAAAAGATCGGCTTATCCATGTCGCTGGGAGCCTTTCTGGCCGGCGTACTCCTGGCAGACTCTGAATTCCGGCACGAGCTGGAAGCGGATATCGAGCCGTTCAAGGGATTGTTGCTGGGTCTGTTTTTCATCGCGGTCGGCATGAGCGCCAACCTTACCCTGGTGTGGAGCGAGCCGCTCACCCTGTTCGGGCTGGCACTGGCAATGATGCTGATCAAATTCGCGGTCATGTATGCTGTTTCACGCGCTACCGGGGCAAGCAACAATACCGCCCAGCGGCTTGCAGCAGCGCTGGCGCAGGGCGGCGAATTTGCCTTTGTACTGTTTGCCGCCGCAACCGGCCTGGGGGTGTTCGAACTTGCAACATCTCAGGTATTGATCATGGCGGTGACCATTTCTCTGTTGCTCGCCCCAGTGGTGATGGTGGCGCATGATCGCCTGCTCACGCGCTGGCTGGATCGCACCAGCACTCCCGAGTATGACGTGATAGACGGGCAGGGCAACCCGGTCATCATCGCCGGTTTTGGCCGCGTCGGCCAGATCGTTTCGCGGGTATTGCGTATGTGCGGGATACCGTTTACCGCGATCGAAGTGAACTACCAGCAGGTGGATTTCGTGCGCCGCTTTGGCAGCAAGATCTATTTCGGGGATGCCACCCGTCTGGATTTGCTGTTGTCGGCAAAGACCGGCGAAGCCAAACTTTTCGTGCTCGCCATCGACGATGTGGAGGCTTCGCTGAAAACAGCCGCGTTGGTCCTCCAGCATTTTCCCGGCCTTCCGATACTCGCGCGGGCTCGCAACCGATCCCACTATTTTCAATTGCGCGACCTGGGTGTCAAATTGATATACCGGGAAACCTTTTTGTCCAGCATTGCAATCGCGCAGCAGGCGTTGCTCGATCTCGGATTCACTGCCGCTGTGGCAGGACGCGCCGTTGATTTGTTCAGAAAGCATGACGAGGAACTGATCGAGGTGCAGCATGCCGTCCATCATGACGAGGCGCAGCTTATTCAAAATTCCCAATTGGCCACCGAGCAATTGAAATCACTGTTTGAAGCCGACTCCGTTAATCTGCTGTCACAGGATTCCGCTGCCGCCAAAACCAAACCGTAAAACGTTGCTGACTGAACCGAATCGTTTTTGATTTGTCTCGCGTGAACGGGCATAGCGTTGTGCTATGCTCTGCGAGCATGGATTATCGATAGTTCGCAATGAGGTTCTCACTTTACTTTTTGTTGCTGGTTTCCCTGCCGGTACTGGCGGATCAGGATGCGGATTTTCTCGCTGCACACGATGCTTTTCTGGCCGGCGACACAGTCAAGCTGGAACGTTACGCCCAACGGCTGAAGAAAACGCCAATGGAGGTGTACGTCGGTTATTACCAGTTGCACCTGAGCCTGGAAAAAGCCGACTCCAGACCGGTTCCTCCCTCGGTGGAAGTGGCCGTTAAAGCCTTTGTCTCCCGCCCCGAAGACACACCGATGATCGACAAGCTGCGCGGGGAGTGGCTCAAGCTGCTCGGCAAAAAGCAACACTGGGACCTGTTCGATGCCGAGTATCCGCGCCTGCTCAATGAGGATACCGAACTGGCTTGTTATGCCCTGCAATCCCGCCTCCGTACCCAGCAACTGATGGTGCTGAACGAAACCCGTAAATTGTGGTACACCGGCAAATCACTGCCGGATAATTGCGGTATGCTTTTCGAAGCGGCTCTTTCAGCCGGTATCATCAATGAAAGGGATATACGTCACCGGCTGCGCCTGGCTCTGGAAACGAACAATACATCGCTTGCCAACAAACTGTCCGGACGACTGGATGACAAATATGCGGGCTTCTCTGTAATGATGAAGAGCGCTGCGGCAGACCCGGATCGTTATCTTAGAAGGCTGGTCCCGGATATTTCCAGCCTTCCAAACAATACAGACATGACCGCTTCGGAAGCGCGCATCAATGAGGATATCCAGGCGCAAATTTTCGGTGCCGAACAGCATTTCCATCTTGGAAATCCCGCTTCATCTCCGATCGCAATCCCCTCCTCGTCGACGGGATCGTCTGGATGGGAAAATATCCTGTCACGGCTTGGTTTGGGCATGAAGGTCGACCCGTCGCCAGTTGATGTGAGCGGGCAATTGACGCCATTAAGCGAAGTGGACGCAGCGTGCGAAGGTGGTTGCGTGGACATGGATGATGACTATGCAGATCCGCCGATGGGATGGCATGCAAAATTGACCGGCAAGGGCCAGCGCATGGTGGCTCTGTTCGCGCTGGAACGTTTGGCGAAGCAATCCACTGACCTGGCTGCTGATCGATGGGCAAAGCTCGCCGGATATTTTCCGGTGAACGAGCAGCGTTATTTTTATGGGCGGCTGGCCTATCAGGCTGCGCGCAATCTGGATACGCGCGCGTCGCGATGGTACAAGGCTGCGGCGGACACGCCGCTTGACGAACGCCAGTCGGCATGGCGGGTGCGCGCTGCATTGCGCGTGCAGGATTGGCCCGAAGTGCTGGCAAGCGTAAATGCCATGAGCGAGCAGCAGCAGCATGAAGATTCATGGCAATACTGGAAAGCGCGCGCGCTGCGGGCTGTGGGCAAAACCAACGAAGCCAGGGAGATATTTGCCCGGTTAAGCAGCGAAATTAATTTCTATGGTCAGCTGGCCGACTCTGAACTGGCTGACTCTCCGGTATTGAGCGAGGCCAATCCGGTTTACAAACCCGACCGGCAAGCCATCACGGAAATGTCTGCTGTACCCGGTGTTCAGCGCACACTGGCGCTTTATCGCATGGGCATGCGCAGCGAAGCACTGGAAGAATGGCGCTGGGTGCTGCGCAATTTCAACGATCGCGAATTGCTTACCGCCGCGGAAATCGCCAGACGCAATGAAATGTATGACCGCGCCATCGGGGCTGCGGACAAAACCGTCAACATGCACGATTTCAGCCTGCGCTATCTCGCTCCGTATCGCAGCGAATTGCAGGAACATATCCGCGAACATGGCTTGGACGAGGCATGGGTTTACGGCCTGATGCGCCAGGAAAGCCGTTTTGCCACCGGCGCAAAGTCCGAAACCGGGGCATCCGGACTGATGCAGATCATGCCCAGCACCGCGCGCTGGGTAGCCACTAAACTGGGATTGAAGAGTTACCGCAAAGAGCTGATTCACCAGCTCGACACCAATTTGCGCATCGGCACCTATTACATGAAATCGGTGCTTGCCAAGTCTGAAAACAACCCGGTGCTCGCATCCGCAGCATACAATGCCGGACCGATCCGGGCGCTACAGTGGCGCGGTGACAAGCCGCTGGAAGGCGCGATTTATGCCGAAACCATCCCGTATGAAGAAACGCGCGACTATGTGGAAAAGGTCATGAGCAACACCGAATATTATGCCGATCAGTTCGGCGACCCGCCGCGTTCGATCAAGCAGCGTCTGGGCGTTGTCCCGGCCAAGACGGATAATCAGCCAGCCGCCCAGAATGTCCCCTGAACAAAAACCAACCGGAGGCGCGTTTCGAGGAACGGCCAAAATCTACTGTGTTGGCGGCGCGGTGCGAGACCGCTTGCTCGGTCTCGCCGTCCAGGATCACGACTGGGTGGTGGTGGGCAGCACTCCTGAAGAGATGGTTGAACTGGGCTTTCAGCCGGTGGGCAAAGACTTTCCGGTGTTTCTGCATCCGCAAACCCATGAGGAATACGCGCTGGCACGCACCGAACGCAAGACCGCGCGCGGCTATCAGGGATTTGCCGTGTATGCAGCGCCGGAAGTGACGCTGGAGCAGGATCTGTTGCGCCGGGATTTCACCATCAATGCCATCGCGCAGGATGCCGACGGCAAACTGATCGATCCGCATAACGGCGTCGCCGATCTGCGCGCGGGGATACTGCGACATGTCAGTGCGGCATTCAGCGAAGACCCGGTGCGGATCTTGCGCGCAGCGCGGTTTGTTGCTCGTTTCGGATTCAACATCGCGCCTGAAACGATGGCGCTGATGCGCGACATGGTCGACAGCGGTGAAGTGGATGCGCTGGTGGCGGAACGCATATGGCAAGAGCTGGCGCGAGGTCTGATGGAGAAAAAACCGTCGCGCTTTTTCGACACGCTGCGCAGTTGCGGCGCGCTGGCGAAGATCGTCCCTGAAGTCGATACGCTGTTCGGTGTGCCGCAACCCGAGAAATATCATCCCGAAATCGATTGCGGCATACACACCATGCTGGTGGTGGATGATGCGGCACGACATGAATATCCTCTTGAAGTACGCTTCGCGGCATTGACGCACGATCTGGGCAAGGGCAGCACACCCAAGGATATCTTGCCGCGCCACACCGGACACGAGTTGCGCAGTGTGGAGCTGTTGCAGGCGCTGTGTGAGCGCCTGCGCGTGCCTGCCGATTGCCGCGACCTGGGATTACTGGCTGCGCGTTATCACGGCGATGTGCATCGCGCCAGGGAATTGCGCGCCGAGACCGTCATCAAACTGTTCCAGTCCGCGGATGCGTGGCGCCGTCCGGAGCGATTCTCCGCCTTGTTGCAGGCGTGTGCTTCGGATGCGCGCGGACGCACCGGCCATGAACAGGATGAATATCCGCAAGCCGACTACCTGCTGCGATTGCTGTCCGCCGCCCGCGCGGTTGACGCTGGAGAGATAGCAAGGCAATGTAACGACAGCGGCAGCATCGCTGCGGCAGTGCAAAAGGCCCGGGTCAGGGCGATAGAAGCGTTGATCGAAAAACCTCACAGCTGATATGCGCCACAATGTGCTAAAGTTTATAAAATGACATTAAAGTTCGGGGAGAAGCAATGAAAAGAATGCTCATCGTGGCGGGTCTATCTGGCATGTTGATGCCTGCGCTCGCTTCGGCTGAACTCGATTACGATGCATTCAGTGTCGGATTTAGAACGAAAACAACTAGTGTTGCTAATATAAATTCAAGTTACACCGAGTTCGGTTTGGGAATCACAAAAAACGTCTTTAAAAGAGTCTACCTTGGCGCTTCCTATGCGACAGGCACGCAGCCCTCGACCAGCGGCGATACAGTGGTGCACTCGACAACGTTGGGTGCAGGTTTTCATATGCCGCTAAATGGCGATGTTGATATCATCATCCCGGGCCATGTTTTTCAGGGCACAGACATGATTGCAGGCAGCAATGCAAGCGCGAGCGGTTATGATATCGGAGCGGGCATACGCGCGCAGATCCCCTATGGACTTGAAGGCAGCATTGTGGCCGTGTATGACGACACTTCAAACGATACCTATTCGAACAAAGACACTTATGTCAATGCGCAATTCGGATTTGACTTTACGCATGAGATCCAGATGTACGCAGGGATCGATTTATTCAGAGACACAAAAAATGTAGATTTCGGATTGCGCGTTTTCTATTGATATTCCGAGCCAAGCGATACTTATCATTTTCTTTCCGTTTCTTCGGGCCTTGCCGGAAGTCAATCAACTTGCAATAATCGCGTCAAATCACCGCTGGAGAACCCGCACAAAGGCTTCGAAATCCCTCCGCCAGGATTTGCATCACATTTCCTTCCCATCGCGATCACTTTGAACAACTCGCCCATTTCCGCCGGGCTGGTGAGTTTTTGCAACTGTGCCGACAGGGGGAGATACTCGCGCAGAATTTCTGGCGGGGTATCTTTCAGCAAAGCCGTGATACCGCAGTTGATCAGGAAGAAGGCCTGAGAAGTGTAGCCAATCAGGTCCAGGCCCGCATCGATGCCGCATACCGCGATATCGGAAAAATTCACGTGCGCGGTGATGTCCTGCAAGCCGGGCAGATAGAACGGATCGTCGTGCGCATGATGGCGGTAGTGGCACATCTGCGTACCGCAGCTGCGTTGCGGGTGGTAATACTCGCGTGCGCCGAAGCCGTAATCGATGAACAGTATCGCGCCCTGCACCAGCCGTTGAGCCAGGCTGTTGACCAAGCCGCGTGCGGCAAGACAAATCTCGCTGACATAATCATCCGGCACCTTGATTTGTTGTGCGGCATGCAGCAGATCTGCATCGCTGATGGCGCGCTCCTGCCAGATGAATCCGTTCTCGCCCGTTGCTGCACCAAGACTGCCTGCAAGGGAGACGTCAGGCGGTGTGTCTCCTGCGAATGACACGCCGAGTTCTGTGATCGCGCTGTCGCGCCAATGCACCAGATGCACGGGCAGTGCGTCCAAAACCTCGTTCGCGACGATCGCGCCGCTGAAACTTTCCGGCAGCGCATCCAACCAGTGCACACGGTCCTGCAGATGCGGCAGTGATTCGCGAATCAGCAACTGCTGGCGTGCGCGCAGATCGGCGCTGACTTCCAGGATACTGTAGCTGTCCGGCAGACTGCCCAGTTTTTCCAATTCAGCCAGCATATCCGCCGCCAGTTTTCCACTGCCTCCGCCCAACTCCAGAATATGCGGGGAGCTTAATGCCATGATCTCCGCAATCTGGCGAGCGACGGTGCGACCGAACAGCGGCGAAAGTTCCGGCGCGGTGATGAAGTCACCCGCCCCGCCGAACTTGTGCGCGCCCGCAGTGTAATAACCAAGTCCGGGTGCGTACAGCGCCAACTCCATATATCGCGCAAAAGAGATCCAGCCGCCTTGCGTGGTGATGTCGTGCTGAATGAACTCAACCAGGCGCGCGCTATGTTCGACGGCATCCGCGCTGGGAGCGGGCAAAGTGGCGGGGTGAAGACTAGGCATGGTCGGGTATAATTCGCGTATGCGAGATTTTAACAGTTCGGCAAGAAGATAAGCGAGGCGGGGTCGGATGCAGGACAAAGTAATACTGGTGACAGGTGGTGCGAAGCGTGTCGGCGCGGCGATTTGCCGCCGCCTGCACGCGGAGGGAGGGCAGATCGCCGTGCATTACCGCAGCTCCGACCAGGAAGCGCTTGCGCTGCAGAAGGAATTGAACAAACTGCGCCCGAAAAGCGCCGCCGTGTTCCAGGCGGACCTGCTCGACCTGCGCGCGCTGCCGCAACTGGTGCACACAGTGATCAAGAAATTCGGGCATCTGGACGCGCTGGTCAATAATGCTTCAAGTTTTTACGCTACCCCGTTGGCGGATATCGATGAACTGCAGTGGCACGATCTGATCGGCACCAACCTGAAGGCTCCGCTGTTCCTGGCCAAAGCTGCAGCGGACGAATTGCGCATGCGGCACGGCTGCATCGTTAACATCGCTGACATCCACGCCGAACGGCCGATGTACGGCCATCTGCTGTACAGCGCAGCCAAAGCCGGGCTGGTGGCGCTGACCAAAGGTCTGGCTCAGGAAATGGCACCGCAGGTGCGCGTCAACGCCATCGCCCCGGGTGTCATCGTGTGGCCGGAAAACGAGGCGTGGATGGACGAGGAACAACGCCGCAGGATCGTCGCGCACACCCTGCTCAAGCGCGAAGGCGAACCGGAGGATATCGCCAGGACAGTCGCCTTTTTGATTCAAGATGCGCCCTATATCACCGGGCAGGTCATCGCGGTCGACGGCGGCCGCAGCGTCAACTTATGAAGATTGATATGAACGAAATGACTCGGGAAATGACCACAGAAATCGGCGAGGCGGATGCAGTGCAAAGCGCGGGGCGCGCAGCGACCAAGACATATCTTGCAGATAGGCGACCGCGCGAGCACTCCGCAACGCAGCGAGCGGATGGGTCGCTGCGTAGCAGCCGGGAACCCACCGGCCTACCCCCTGCGGGTGAATGCGCCGCCGCAGGCACTTCTGCAGTACATTTAGAACACCACTCGACCAACTTCAACCGCCTCAAGGGACGATTGGAGCACATGGTCGGGCAGGCCATCGCCGATTTCAACATGATAGAGGAAGGCGACACAGTGATGGTGTGCCTGTCCGGAGGCAAGGACTCGTATACCCTGTTGGACATCCTGCTCACCTTGCGCAAGCGCGCGCCGATCGACTTTCGCATCGTCGCGATGAATCTCGACCAGAAGCAGCCGGGTTTCCCCGCCGGGGTGTTGCCGAACTATCTGAAATCCATCGGCGTGGAATACCACATCGAGACGCAGGACACTTATTCCATCGTCAAGGAGAAGATCCCCGAAGGCAAGACCACCTGTTCACTGTGTTCACGGCTGCGGCGCGGCATCATCTACCGTGTGGCGGGAGAGCTCGGCGCGAACAAGATCGCGCTTGGGCACCATCGCGATGACATGGTCGAGACGCTGTTCCTGAACATGTTCTTCGGCGGCAAGCTCAAGGCGATGCCGCCCAAACTGGTCACCGACAAGGGCGATCACATCGTGATCCGTCCATTGGCTTATTGTTCAGAGAAAGATATTGCCCGCTATGCGCGCGGCATGGCGTTCCCGATCATCCCGTGCAATCTGTGCGGCTCGCAGGAAAACCTGCAGCGCCAGAATATCAAGGGGATGCTCGCCGTGTGGGAACGAGAGTATCCGGGGCGCAGCCAGACCATTTTTACGGCGATGCAAAACGTCGCCGCTTCGCATCTGTTGGATGGCAGGCTGTTCGATTTCAAAAATATGCGTATTGGTGAGAGTGTCACGGAAGGCGATACAGCTTTTGACGCCGATTTGTAACATTTATCCGGGAACCTGCTGAAGCGAATCGGGTCTCCGTGTCCTAATATTCAATATAGCGAATCAGACCGCGGAGCGGTTCGGCTTATGGGGCGTCTGTGATATGCTTGTTTATGTGAAATTCTGGATTTTCCAACTCGGCGCGCCGTCTCGTTTCAATCCGATCGGCATCAACCATTCGAAACTACCCAACAACGATTAACTTCTAAGGAGTCAAGTTATGCTATCGCGCAATATTGTTGCACTATCCCTGTTAACCTTCGCCTCCACGGCAATCGCGGATACCATCGACCTGAACCTGCGCAACAGCAGTGCCCAGGTTCAGTACAGCTCCGCGATGGGCCGCAACGCCCTTGGAAAATCCGAACTGCATTTCGGCGCCCTTTATTCGGATGCAGATAATGCAAACAATACATACGGGGATTTGGGTATTGCGGTGAAAGATGAAATTGGCAGCAAAGCTCCCGGATTTTCAGCCGGGGTTGGTATCAAAGCATTGGCGTCCCATACTCAAGGAACCACTGAGTCGGGTATCGCGATAGGCGGTTTGATTGCTTACTCCCCTCCCAGCCTTTCACGAATGAGTTTGGTCGGGCAATTGTATTTTGCCCCCAACATCACCACCTTTGGCGATGCCAACCGGTATGGTGAAGCCCTGGCGCAACTGGAGTTCGAAGTTATACCCAATGCGGCCGCCTATATCGGTTACCGCAAGATCCAGTTCGACCTGAATAGCGGCTCTACCGCCACCGTGGATGAAGGGGCTTATATTGGTGTGAGGATGTCGTTCTAGGCACGCCAAGCCAACACGTCGGGACGCGAGTTTTTATCGCGGAAGGGCGGCTTGGAAGTTGCGCCTCTGCTCGCGTTCGTCCCGTCACATGTTCGACTATGGGCAGTGTGTTAATCAAATGAATCTGGCCACCATCCCATTGGCCAACTCACCCTGCAACGGTATCTGGACGCGATGGCCGCTGCCCGGTGCGATGGTGAGCATCTCGCCTTCAAGGCTGCGCATCTCGGAGAGAGCGATGATGCGATTGCCGGAAGGATGGATGATCTCAAGCCTGTCGCCGACCTGAAACTTGTTCTTCACGTCGATCACTGCAATGCCATTTTCGCAATTCAGAATATCCCCGACATATTGCTGGCGGGTGCTTTCGGAGTGTCCGCGCATATAGTTCTGCAGTTCGTGGGTATGGTGGCGCTCGTAGAAACCGTCGGTGTAGCCGCGATTAGCCAGTGCGTCCAGCGCGCCGAGCAGCGCGTAATTGAACGGCCTGCCCGCGACCGCATCGTCGATCGCCTCTCGATAAACCTGTGCTGTGCGCGCCACGTAATAGATCGACTTGGTGCGGCCTTCCACTTTCAGCGAATCGATGCCGATCTTCACCAGCCGTTCGACATGCTCGACAGCGCGCAGGTCTTTGGAGTTCATGATATAGGTGCCGTGCTCGTCTTCCAGCACCGGCATCAGTTCGCCCGGGTGGTCCTGGCGAGAAATCACATACGCGCGATCGGCCATTGGATGGCGCGGTTGGTCTCCGCAATCCGACAACGCGCTCCGGCTTAACGCCTCGTCGAAGTCGAAATCTATTTTTTGAATGTCGCCGGTGCCGTTTACTTCGGCATGCTCCACCTTGTAATCCCAGCGGCAGGAGTTGGTGCAAGTACCCTGGTTGGCATCGCGGTGGTTGAAATAGCCGGACAGCAGGCAACGGCCTGAATAGGCGATGCACAGCGCGCCGTGCACGAACACCTCAAGTTCGATGTCCGGGCAATGCTGGCGGATCTCCTCGATCTCATCCAGCGACAGTTCGCGCGACAGGATCACGCGCGTTAGTCCCAGCAATTGCCAGAACTTCACCGCCGCATAATTCACCGTATTGGCCTGCACCGATAAATGCACCGGCATATCGGGAAACTCTTCTCGTACCATCGCAATCAGGCCCGGATCGGCCATGATCAGCGCATCCGGCCGCATCGCGACAACCGGGCGCATATCGGCAAGGTAGGTCTTCACTTTGGCATTGTGCGGCATCAAATTGCTTGCGACAAAGAATTTCTTGCCGAGCCGGTGCGCCTCCTTGATGCCCGACTCAAGCTGTTGCAATTGGAATTCGTTGTTGCGCGCACGCAGCGAATAGCGCGGTTGCCCCGCATATACCGCGTCCGCGCCAAATGCGTAAGCGGTGCGCATCTTGTCCAGCGTGCCTGCCGGCAGCAGTAACTCGGGCGGGCGCATCAGATCCCCAGCCGCTTCCAGATTTCCTGGGACGGCCCGGCAAGGTTCATCGTGTAGAAATGCAAGCCCGGCGCGCCGCCGGCGAGCAGGCGCTCGCACAGTTGCGTGACGACATCGAGGCCGAAAGACTGGACTGACTCGTGGTCATCGCCATAACCTTCCAGGGTCTTGCGCATCCAGCGTGGTATCTCCGCGCCGCAAGCATCGGAAAAGCGCGCCAGTTGCGCGAACTTCACGATCGGCATGATGCCCGGCACGATAGGCACAGTAACACCCAGTTTGTCGCACGCTTCAACAAAATGGAAGTAGGCATCCGTGTTGTAGAAATACTGGGTGATCGCCGAGTCGGCGCCGGCAGCGACTTTTCGCCTGAAGTTGAGCATGTCTTCCTGCGCGGATCTGGCCTGTGGATGGAATTCGGGGTAGGCCGCCACCTCGATGTGAAAGTGATCCCCGGTCTCAGCGCGGATGAATGACACCAGTTCATTGGCATACTGGAACTCGCCTATGCTGCCCCTGCCCATGCCAGAGGGCAGATCGCCGCGCAATGCGACGATGCGCTTGATCCCCATGTCTTTATAAGCGAGCAGCATGGCGCGGATATTGTCGCGTGTCGAGCCGATACAGGACAGGTGCGGAGCGGCGTTGTATTTCTCCGCCTTGATCTGCCGTATGGTTTCCAGCGTCCGGTTCTGCGTGGAACCGCCCGCGCCGAAGGTGACCGAGAAAAATGCCGGCTTGAGCAGCCCCAGCTGCTTGCGTGTGGCCGCAAGTTTTTCCACACCTTCGGGAGTTTGCGGCGGAAAAAATTCAAAGCTGAAAAGTCGACTGGTCATGGCAAGCTCACTGTTTTCTCACCAGTTGCGCGGCAGCAGAAGACAGTGCCCAGGAAAATATACTGTAAAGCACCGCCCCCAATACGCCATGCCAGAAGCTATCCACGACAAAACCGCGCAGCACCGAACCGACCAGCCAGAACAGCGTGCCGTTGATCACGAAGATGAACAATCCCAGCGTGACCAGCGTGACTGGCAAGGTGAGCAGAAGCAGCAGTGGGCGGATCAGGGTATTGACCAAACCGAGAAAGAACGCCGCAACCAAAGCCGCACCGAAACCGTCCACATGGATGCCCGGCACGAAGTTCGCCACTGCAAGCAATGCAAGCGCGTTGAGTATCCAGATTAACAACAATTCAAATTCGATTTTCATATGCGCCTCTCCTTGGCTGATTTGCCCGCCCTTGCAACTTTTGTATTGGCAGATTGCGCGCGCAATGCCGGCCCAAAAGCGGATTGACACCGTTCAGCCATCCCGGCCGCTGAATCGAGGCTGGCTGCAGGCGCCGACCCGTATGATGATTGCACGTTCCGGTCGCGTCTTCGGTAAACGAACGGACGACAGCCGGCGCACTCGAATCGTGCCGCGCTGTCCGTGTCAGTTTTGATGAATAGCCCATCGTCAACGGTCAATGCGAACATCGAGTCTTCCCGGTACAAGCCATATCCGCCGAACATCCTGCGCGCCGATACTGTTGCCCAACCCGCCATGAGTCCAACAACATAATCGACGAACTCATTGCGGGCAGCGGGCATGGAGTGCTAATAACGGTAATGGTCGGTCTTGTACGGCCCTTCCTTCGGCACACCGATGTACGCAGCCTGCCGGTCGGTCAGCGTGCTCAGCTGTGCATTCAAAGTACTCAACTGCAAACGCGCGACCTTCTCGTCCAGATGTTTGGGCAGGGTGTACACACCGACAGGATAGTCCTTGTTGCGCGTGAATAGTTCAATCTGCGCGATGGTCTGGTTGGCGAACGAAGAGGACATCACATAGGATGGATGGCCGGTGCCGCAACCCAGGTTCACCAGCCGGCCTTCCGCCAATAGCAGAATGCGCTTTTCCGGCTTGCCGTTCGCGGCAGGGAAGATCACGTGATCGACCTGCGGCTTGATGTTCTCCCACTGGTATTGCTTCAGCGAGGCAACGTCGATCTCGTTGTCGAAATGGCCGATGTTGCACACGATGGCCTGGTTCTTCATCTTCTTCATGTGCTCGTGGGTGATGACGTGGAAGTTGCCGGTGGCGGTGACGAATATATCGCCGTGCTCGCAGGCGTAATCCATGGTCACGACACGGTAGCCTTCCATCGCGGCCTGCAGCGCGCAGATCGGATCGATCTCGGTCACCCACACCTGCGCGGACAGCGCGCGCAGCGCCTGTGCGGAGCCCTTGCCCACATCGCCATAACCCGCGACCACGGCGATCTTGCCGGCCACCATCACGTCGGTCGCGCGCTTGATGCCATCCACCAGCGACTCGCGGCAGCCGTACAGGTTGTCGAACTTGGACTTGGTCACGGAATCGTTGACGTTGATCGCGGGAAATTTCAGTTCGCCGCGCTCGTGCATCTGGTACAGGCGGTGCACGCCGGTGGTGGTTTCCTCGGTGACGCCTTTGATCGCGGCGAGACGCGTGGAATACCAGTGCTTATCCTTTGCCAGCCTGGCCTTGATCGAGGCGAACAGGCAGGTTTCTTCTTCGGAGCCGGGACTATTCAGCAGGGATGCGTCCTTCTCGGCACGCGCCCCCAGATGCAGCAGCAAGGTCGCGTCGCCGCCATCGTCCAGGATCATGTTGGACAACATTTTTTCGCCCCCGGGGCCATCCGCCCATTCGAAGATGCGATGTGTGTAATCCCAGTATTGCGCCAGCGTCTCGCCCTTGACCGCGAACACCGGGGTGCCGGTGGCTGCGATCGCAGCGGCGGCATGATCCTGTGTGGAATAGATGTTGCAGGATGCCCAGCGCACTTCCGCACCGAGCGCCTTCAGCGTCTCGATCAGCACGCCGGTCTGGATGGTCATGTGCAGACTGCCGGTGATGCGTGCACCTTTCAGCGGCTGGGTCCTGGCGAATTCCCTGCGGATCGCCATCAGGCCGGGCATCTCGATCTCGGCGATAGCAAGTTCCTTGCGTCCCCATTCGGCCAGGGACATGTCGGCGACGATGTAATCGGTGAATTGTTTTGCGGCAGCGTTCATAAGTTGCTCCATTCATAAGTGGTTAATGAATGGGTGCGGTTGCATCGTTGAACCACTGGCTCCGAGCCTGACGGGGGACTGTATACAGCCCCGCTGCAGCACCCCTCGGAGGGTGGTAACCCGAGAACATCAAAAATCCAGATTTCATCCCAACTGCTGTGTTGTGCAAAAATTTTCTTGCTTACATATGAACCATATGCGGCGCGGAGAAAATTTTCCTACGCCTTGCATTTGGGCGAACTCTGGCTTTTTTTGAGGTTCCTTGATCAATATCTATTATGAAAATTACTTGCCGGCATCCTCGCGCAATGCGAGCGCGCGATCCGTGGCTTCCCAGGTGAATCCCGGCTCTTCGCGGCCGAAGTGGCCGTAAGCGGCGGTGTTCTCATATATGGGGCGCAGCAGGTCGAGCATCTGCACGATACCCTTGGGACGCAGGTCGAAATGCTTGAGCACCAGTTCTGTCATCTTCTCGTTGGAGATCTTGCCGGTACCAAAGGTATCCACCATCACGCTGGTCGGCCTGGCCACGCCGATCGCATAGGATATCTGCACCAGGCACTTGGTCGCCAAACCGGCAGCGACGATGTTCTTGGCGACATAACGCCCGGCATACGCGGCCGAGCGATCCACTTTGGACGGATCCTTGCCCGAGAACGCGCCGCCGCCGTGCGGGGCTGCGCCGCCGTAGGTATCGACGATGATCTTGCGTCCGGTCAGGCCGCAATCGCCCTGCGGGCCGCCGATGACGAAACGTCCGGTCGGATTGATCAGGTAATTGATGTTGCCCTTGATCAGTTCCTTCGGCAGCATCGGCTTGATGATCTCCTCGATCGCAGCTTCGCGTATCGCGGCCTGCGTCATTTCCGGCGCGTGCTGGGTCGACAGCACCACGGTATCGATCGAATGCGGTTTGTTGTCCAGATAGCGGATCGTCACTTGCGATTTGGCATCCGGGCGCAGCCAGGGCAAACGTCCATCGTGGCGCAGTTCCGCCTGGCGCTCCACCACGCGGTGCGCTAGGTAGATCGCCAGCGGCATCAAGGTCGGCGTTTCATCGCAGGCATAACCGAACATCAGCCCCTGGTCACCCGCTCCCTGATTCAAAAAATCATCGGAAGCGCGATCCACGCCCTGCGCGATGTCGGGGCTCTGTTTGTCGTACGCCACCAGTACCGCGCAACCCTTGTAGTCGATGCCGTAGTCGGTGTTGTCATAACCGATGCGCTTGATGGTGTTGCGCGCCACGTGTATGTAATCCACGTTCGCGGTAGTCGTGATCTCGCCCGCCAGGACCACCAGCCCGGTATTCGTCAGCGTCTCTGCCGCCACACGCGCATACGGGTCTTGCGCTAGAATAGCGTCCAGTATGGCATCGGAGATCTGATCCGCCACTTTATCCGGATGGCCCTCGGATACGGATTCGGACGTAAACAAATAATCACTCATGGCTTTCAACTCAATTCAAGGGAAATCAAAGGCGCGCATTGTATCAAATAGTCCGCCCTACCGCAGATGACCCAAATTCTGTTCAATATATTCTTTCGCTTGCTGTCCGGCTTGCCGCTCCCGTTGTTGCACAGCTTGGGCGTGCTGCTCGGCCGGATCACTTTCGCGAGTTCCAGCCAATATGCCGCGCGTATTCGGGAAAATCTCAGCCAGTCGCATCTGGCTCAAGACGAAGCCCACTATACCGCACTGATCAAACAGACTGTTGCCGAGGCGGGTAAAGGCATAATCGAACTGCCCTGGATATGGGGCAGACCGCTCGAGCAAGTCTGCGCCACGGTGCGAAACTGCCAGGGGTGGCAGCATGTCGAGGCAGCTCGCACGCGCGGCAAGGGAATCATCTTCTTGACGCCGCATTGGGGTTGCTTCGAGATGACCAGTCTATATATTGCGCAATACCTGCCCCTGACAAATTTGTACAGCTCGCCCAAGCAAGACTGGGTTGAATCAGCGATGCGCAGTGGTCGCGAACGCGGCTTGGCACGCCTGGCAACTGCTGACATGAGCGGAGTGCGCCTGCTTTTGAAAGCCCTCAGGCGTGGCGAGGCGATCGGCTTGTTGCCCGACCAGGTACCCAGCCAGGGCGAAGGCGAGTGGGTGGACTTTTTTTCCCGGCCCGCTTACACGATGACTTTGAGCGGGCGCCTTGCCGAGTCCAGCGGCGCCGCAGTTCTATTGGTTTACGCCGAAAGACTGCCTCACGGAACGGGATATACTCTTAATTTCGAGCCGCTGCCTCTGGATTTTTCCAAATCCGTGCCGTTGCAGATCAATGCGGCCTTGGAACGCGTGATTGCGGTATCTCCCGCCCAGTATCTGTGGAGCTATAACCGCTACAAGATCCCGGCCGGGGTGCAGCCTCCCACCGCCAAGGAGCCGGCATGCTAGTGCGGTTCGGGATATTCATCTTGTGGCTGCTGCACTTCCTGCCATTCAGAGTTCTGGTCTGGATCGGGAATGCCTTGGGCTCGATTCTTTACCAACTCGCAGCCGAACGCCGCAGCGTAGGCGCCGTCAATCTAAGGTTGTGTTTCCCCGGCATGAGCGAAGAGGCGCGCAGCAAACTATTGCGCGATCATTTCAGGATATTCGGGCGCAGCCTGATCGAGCGCAGCATCCTGTGGTGGTCGAGTGCCAAGCGTATCCGCAACCTGATCCGTGTCGAGGGCATCGAAAATTTCGAAGCGGTGAAAGACAAGCCAGCCATCCTGCTCACACCGCACTTCGTCGGCATGGACGCAGGCGGCCAGTGGATCGCACAGCACACCGACACGGTATGCATGTATGCGAACCAGAAGAACCGCTACCTCACCGAGCTGCTGTTGCGAAAGCGCGCCCGCTTCCGCAACCAGCACCTCTATTCCCGCCAGCAGGGTCTGCGTCCCATCCTCAAGGGGATGCGCGCAAACATGCCGTTCATCTATCCTCCGGACCAGGACCAGGGTGTCAGGGACGGCGCGTTCATCCCGTTCTTCGGCGTGCCCGCCGCAACGATGACTTCGGTGCCGCGTATCGCGAAAACGACCGGCGCCAAAGTCGTTCCCAGCATCACGCGCATGTTGCCGAATGCAGAAGGTTATGTGCTGACTTTCTATCCCGCATGGGAAAACTACCCGACCGGCGATGACATCGCCGACACGCGTTTCATGAACGAATTCATCGAGCAGCGTATCCGGGAAATGCCGGAACAATATTTCTGGCTGCACAAACGTTTCAAAACCAGGCCTCCAGGTGAGGAACGGGGAAGGTTTTACCGATGAAATACCATGATTTGCGCGATTTCATCGCACAACTGGAAAAACTCGGTGAACTCAAGCGCGTCACCGTGCCGGTTTCACCGAAACTGGAAATGACCGAGATCTGCGATCGCGTGCTGCGCGCGCAAGGCCCGGCGATCCTGTTCGAGAACGTCGTCGGGCACAACATGCCCCCAAACAAAATACCAGTCCTGGCGAACCTGTTCGGCACGCCGAAACGCGTGGCTTTGGGTATGGGAGAAGAATCCACCGCTGCGTTGCGCGAAGTGGGCAAGCTGCTTGCCTATCTCAAGGAACCCGAACCGCCCAAAGGTTTGAAGGACGCCTGGGAAAAGTGGCCGGTGCTGAAGCAGGTACTGACCATGTCGCCCAAAGTCCTGCCCAGCGCACCCTGTCAGGATGTGGTGTGGGAAGGAAGCGAAGTGGACTTGGGCAAGCTGCCGATCCAGACCTGCTGGCCGGGTGATGTTGCACCGCTGATCACCTGGGGCCTGGTAGTCACGCGCGGACCAACCAAGCCGCGCCAGAATCTCGGCATCTACCGCCAGCAGGTGATCGCGCCGAACAAGGTCATCATGCGCTGGCTGGCTCAACGCGGCGGCGCGCTGGATTTTCAGGATTGGCGCAAAGTGCATCCCGGTGAGCCGTTCCCCATCGCAGTGGTGATAGGCGCCGATCCGGCCACCATACTCGGCGCGGTCACACCGGTGCCGGACAGCCTTTCCGAATACCAATTCGCCGGCTTGTTGCGTGGCAGCAAGACCGAGCTGGTGAAATGCCTGGGCAGCGATCTGCAAGTACCGGCCAGTGCCGAGATCGTGCTGGAAGGCGTGATCCATCCCGATGAGATGGCGCTGGAAGGGCCGTTCGGCGACCACACCGGCTATTACAACGAGCAGGACAAATTCCCGGTGTTCACGATAGAGCGCATCACGATGCGGCGTGATCCAATCTATCACAGCACCTACACCGGCAAGCCGCCCGATGAACCTTCGATGCTGGGCGTGGCACTCAACGAAGTGTTCGTGCCGCTGCTGCAAAAGCAGTTTCCCGAGATCGCGGATTTTTATCTGCCGCCAGAAGGCTGCTCGTATCGCATCGCGGTGGTGAGCATCAAAAAACAGTATGCCGGCCATGCCAAGCGGGTGATGTTCGGCATCTGGAGCTACCTGCGCCAGTTCATGTACACCAAGTTCATCATCGTGGTTGACGACGATATCGACGTGCGCGATTGGAAAGAAGTGATCTGGGCGATCACCACGCGCGTCGATCCGGTGCGCGACACGCTGCTGGTGGACAACACGCCGATCGATTACCTGGACTTCGCCAGCCCGGTGTCCGGACTGGGCGGCAAGATGGGATTGGATGCGACCAGCAAATGGCCGGGCGAGACCCGAAGGGTATGGGGTACTCCCATCGTGATGGACGCGGCAGTGAAAGCCAAGGTGGATGCGATGTGGAACGATTTGGGGTTGTAGCAAATACGCCGGGTGGCAGGTTGAAAAATCGATACGATCCGGGTCAGAATTGCTGGCTGGCCTTCAATCCTAATTCGACCGTATTGTTCTTCGGTTCCACACCTAAACTATCAGGTACTCCATAGCGGTAAACCACTGCGATATCGGATTCGCCGATGTTCCAATAGTTCAGATACGGGCCGATAGTCCAATTGCTTTTCTGGTACATGACACTCAACCTCAGACCGTAACCGCTGTTCTGATTGTTGGTGACGTCACTATATCCCGCCCCCCCATCAGACAATCTGGAAACCTGTACTCCCGAAAGCAGGAAGTCGTATTCCAGAGTGCTCTCCAATCTCGCCGGTCCGGTCATCGCCCGGCGATGGATGATGCCTACCGGCAGATAGATATAATTGCTTTCGCGCCGATAGCCAAAGTAACATGTGCTTCCAACACAACTAGTGCCGCGCCCATCGTTGAACAGGTAGCGATAGCCCAAGCCCGTGTAAGGTGATAGCACCGCATTATTGATTTCCCAATCCTTGCCGAACAAAGCTCTTCCTTCGATATACCAATCCGGCTCCCCGCTCGCGCTGCCTGTGTCATTGCTGTTGTAATCAACCGTTCCAAAGGCATAACGAAGATCGCCGCGAATGAACCTATCGTTTTGCAACACTTTGACAACAATCAGATCCAGGCCCATTTTCACGCCCTGCAGCGACATGATCCCCGGCTCCTGGTATCGGTATGCGGAAAGTGACAGGCCTATGTCTTTGCCTGTTTGAGTGTTCAGGCTGATTGGTTCTGCATGAGCCGTGACTGCCACACATAGCCCCGTGAAGGTGATAATTGCTGCGGCTATTTTCTTCAAGTTACGCTCTCGGGTTCGATATCAAAATCATTCTAATCCATGTCCGTGCGATATATGCTGCAATGAAAAAGCCGGAGCAAGTCCGGCTTCATCTATTTCGGGCAAATTATGCTTAAGGCTCTGGTACTCACAGTTAGAAATTCAACAAAGCCCCTATGGTCAGCCCGCCATAGTTGTTCAGGTTAAGATCAGCCGAAAAAGTGGGTGTCATGGCATATCTCGCCCCGACAACAAAATATAGTCCACCCGTATCGGCCGACGCTGGAGGTTGGCCACTGGGACCGCTTAAACTCGAATTCAGTGCGATCAAGCCCATGCCTGCATACGGCTTGATCTTGCTGTCCAGCTTGAGCATGGAACTGAAATCATAGATACCCGCCGCACCGAAACCGTTATAGCTCCACTGGTACGTTCCTGCAGCTGATGGATAGGACTGTGAGTAATTCTTCCAAAACACCTGAATTGATACAGGCGCCTTGTTGGGCATCGAAGCGGAAATGTCGAATTCTCCCTGTATACCGACCACACCATCCAGATCCAGACCATAACTGACGCCTACATTATTTTTATCCTCCGCTGCAACAGCGGGAGCAGCGGTGAAAGCGAACAACAGCACAACAATAACAATTTTATTCATGATTTGATTTCCTAGTTTGATGGTAAAGACATGCTTGCAGCAAGACAGCGGTAACGCATCCTATAAAAGCAGTAAAGACCGGAATCATGAGGTTTCACCACGCGATATAAATCTAACCGATTCTAATGTTCTTTTTGCAACCACTCGATCAGTGCATCTTGCGCGGGTTGCGCCAAAGCCGCATTCGGGTGATTGACGAGGAACACCACGATCCATTGTTTTCCGCTATGCGCTTTCACATAACCGGCAATGGATTTGACGCCCTCAAGCGAGCCGGTCTTGAGGTGGGCATAACCCGCGATCCCGTTATCCTTGAACCGCTTCTTTACCGTGCCGTCCATACCCAATATCGGAAGCGAAGCTTCCAGTTCGGCATAGAAAGGGCTGGTTGAGGCGCGCTGCAGCAAAGCGGCGAGATGCTGAGGGCTGATGCGTTCCTTGCGTGACAGGCCCGCTCCGTTTTCCAGAACCAGCTCCGGGAATTGCAGTTGCTGAGTCTTTAGCCATTGCTGCATCGCCGAAGTGCTGCGAGCGATATTGGCTGCGGGAGGGTCGCCGAGTAGCGGCGGGGTACCCGGTGTCAATTCTGCATCGAGCTTGCTTGATAGCAGATTGCCTACCTTGGGTGTACTCCCTGCGGGCGCAGCGGGCGTATCCATTGCAGGGTCGATGCGTGCCCCTGTAATCGGGTCACCGGAGACAGGCGTGCTACCCGCCTCGGGTTGGACGACATCGATGTTGCCAGCCGATGACTGACCGCCAGGAGATCCTGAAATTTGCTGGGTGCCCGTCAATTCGGTATCCGCCGTGTCCCCGCCTGCCTGTTCGGCAAGAAGACTTGAGCCGCCATATTCTTGCGGATTTGAAAAATTGTCGCGCTTGTCCTTGCCGTCAGGTTGCAGCATATCTACCGGCCCCTGCGAGTTATCCGCCATATCAGCTGCGGGTGCAGCCGTCCCGAGTGTCAGGAACAGTTGCCGCGCCATGATGTTGTTGCTGAACTTGTTGATGTCGCGTATCACTTCCGACAACGGCGGCGATAGATATTTGGAAAAAGGGACCTGATCCGCAGGCGCGGTGCCTGCGCGCAGCTTGCCCTGCAGCGTACCGCCGAGTTCCTTCCATAATGAGCTGAACACCGCAAAGAAATATTCGTCTTGCGGCAACAGCGAAAAGTAATCATCCGCCTCGCCGCAAGCCGCCGGTATCTTGCCTTCCAGCACGATGTCGTGTCCGTCCAAATGCGCCTTGTAGTCATCCTCAGCGCCGCAATGCAATTTGCTCGAAGTGGTGATGTGATTGCGCACAGTATAGCCTTCCAGGTCGGGTTCCAGCAGGGCGATGGTTTCATGGCCGTTCGGGATCAGATGCAAATGCAGCGCATTGAAATTGAGCAGCAATGCGCTGGTGCCGACGTTGTATGCGCGGGTCGGATCATGGTCGAACTCGGCGGGATCCTCTCTGACCGGTTCGAAAAAGCTGTGGTCCAGCACGATATCGCCGCGTATCTCGCGCAGCCCGCGCTGGCGCAATTCGCGCAGCCACATCCAGAACTGCTCGACGGTCAGCTTCGGGTCGCCATAACCCTTGAACACCAGATCGCCCTCAAGCACGCCGTTCTCGCAGTTTGCCGTTGAGATACGCCTCGGTCTTCCAGCGATAAGCCGGACCCAATGTTTCCAGGAGGCATAGGTGGTGAGCAACTTCATCGTTGAAGCCGGGTTCATGGACCGGTCGGCATTCAGGCTGATGATGGGCTCGGTTCCGTGCACTTCCTGCACCACGATGCCAACGCTGGACAGCGGAATATGCGCGTGCTTGAGCGCCGCGCTGACCGGCTCCGGCAGAACAGTGGCAACCGCGCGGGTGGCGATCAGGAAGCTGACAAACAGCGTGATGAAATAAATTCGCATATCGTTTAACTCAGTTGATTCACGATGCGCAAGGTGCGATCGACCAGCAAATCCATCTCCGATTCGCTGATTATATACGGTGGCATGAAATAAATCGTGTTGCCGATGGGGCGCAGCAGCAATTCATTCTCCAGCGCGAGCGCAAAACAGCGCTGGGCAAAATTGCGCTGTGGAGGTTTCCACTTCAAATGCCCAGATCATGCCGGTGTTGCGCCAGTTCCGGACCGAGCCATGGTCGCGTAACGGTTTTGAGATTCGATTCAGATAAGCTGCCTTGTTGCGGTTCGCGGCGAGCACATTATCCTGAGCAAATATATCCAGCGTGGCGAGCGCCGCACGGCACGCCAGCGGATTCCCTGTATAGGAATGCGAATGCAAAAATCCGCTTTTCATCTCGTCGCCATAAAATGCCTGGTAAATCTCTTCACGCGTCATCACCACCGACAGTGGCAGATAGCCGCCGGTAATACCTTTGGATAGACATAGAAAGTCCGGAGTGATTCCATCGCCGTCCTGAATAGATGGCTGAGGAGAGGGTTGGGGCTTGCTCGCAGGCGAACATCGTGCCGGTTCGGCCCATGCCGACGGCGATCTCATCCGCGATCAAATGCACCTCATATTCTGCGCAAAGCTGCCGCGCGCGCCGCAAATAGATCGGGTGATACATCGCCATGCCCGCCGCCCCTTGCACCAGCGGCTCGATGATGAAGGCGGCCAGTTGCGCATGATGCCGATGCAGATGTTGCTCCAGCGCATCCGCGCAGCGCAGCGCGTAAGCCGCGGCACTTTCCCCTGCCGCGGCCTTGCGCCAGTCCGGGCTGGGCACGGTAGCCTGTTGCCGTATCAACGCGCCGTAAGCAGTGCGAAACAACGCGACATCCGTCACCGACAATGCGCCCAGTGTTTCGCCGTGATAACTGTTTTCCAGGCTGATGAATTGCGTCTTGTCCGGTTTGCCGCTGTTGCGCCAGTAATGCGCGCTCATTTTCAAGGCGATTTCGGTCGCCGAGGCGCCATCCGAAGCATAGAAGCAATGCCCCAGCCCTTGCGGAGCGATCTCACGCAGACGTTCCGAAAGCTGCACCACCGGCTCGTGGGTAAATCCCGCCAGCATCACATGTTCCAGCTTTCCAAGCTGGTCGGTTATCGCGGCGCTGATGCGCGGATTGCAATGGCCGAACAGATTCACCCACCAGGAACTGACCGCGTCCAGATAGCGTTTTTTGTCGTAGTCATACAGCCAAACGCCACTGCCGCTTGCAATCGGCAGCAGCGGGAAAAGTTCGTAGTGTTTCATCTGCGAACAGGGATGCCACACGGCAGAGAGACTGCGGGCAAGGAGATCGGTATTGCTTGGCGGGTGATTCGGCATGCGCAGAATCATAGCGGTTTTTGCGGCTTGCGCGCATGGCAAAGTTTGGATAGCCTGCAACCGGCCTGTTTCATATGGAGGTCATGTGCATATTCTCATCACCGGCGGCACGGGTTTGATCGGCCGTCAGCTTTGCAAGGTACTGCTGGCGGAAGGGCATGAGTTGACGGTATTGAGCCGCAACCCGGATTCTGTTCCGGCAAAATGCGGCGCAAATGTGCATGCGATGGCCGGGCTGGACGAGTGGCAGCCCGACCAGGACTTTCGAAGCGATCATCAATCTGGCCGGCGAACCGATAGTCGATGCGCGCTGGACAGCACGGCGCAAACAGGTTCTATGGGATAGCCGGGTAGACTTTGACAGAACAACTGGTGCAGCGCATCTCCGCCGCACGGCACAAACCGAGTGTGTTGTTAAGCGGTTCCGCGGTAGGTTATTACGGCAATCGCGGCGATGCCGTGCTGGATGAATCGGCTCCCGCCGGTGAGGATTTTGCCGCCCGACTATGCAAGGCATGGGAAGAAGCCGCACTCGTCGCAGAGGAAGACGGCGGTAAGAGTGTGTCTGCTGCGCACCGGCCTGGTATTGAGTCGTCACGGCGGTCTGCTGGGACGCATGCTGCTGCCGTTCAAGCTGGGCTTGGGCGCGCGCCTGGGTGATGGGAAAGCAATGGATGAGCTGGGTACATATCGACGATTACGTGGCGATGTTGCTCGGTTTGTTGAATGATGTCAATGCCAGCGGACCTTACAACATGACCTGCTCCGCGACCGGTAACCAATGCGGAATTCACCGCGGCCCTCGCGGCAGCGCTACATCGACCCGCCCCATTCGTCGTGCCTGCCATGTTTTTGAGATTGGGCATGGGTGAACGCGCCTGCCTGTTGCTGGAAGGACAAAAGGTGTTGCCGAAGAAGATGGGTAAGGCAGGTTTTCGCTTTGCGTTTGCAGATCTTGCGGAAGCGCTACACGACTTGCTCGACAGGTAGATTTCGATGTTTATTTCCATTCCATAAAGCTGGCTTTGCTTTCCGTATCATCCCATTTGTGGCATCCTGCTTACCTTAATGAAAGAGCATAGAGTTAATTTCTGTCCCATTTTTGGACGCGGGACAGTCGGAGGATCGCAGTAATGAAACGAGTTGATGACTTCCGCTTGCGCTTTGGCAAGCGCGAACTGGTGCCGATCATAATCGGCGGGATGGGTGTGGATATTTCCAGTCGGGAATTGGCCTGGGAAGCTGCGCGATTGGGGGGTATCGGTCATATTTCCGACGCGATGTTGCCTACCGTTGCGGATCGCCACTACAAGACGAAATTCGTCAGCGTCAAACAAAAGCAGTACAAACTCAACGTCGAAAAGACCGACAAATCGATCGTGCAATTCGATCTGGGCCAGGTGGCCGAATCGACGCGTTTGCATGTCAGCAAGACGATGGAAGGAAAGCAGGGCGATGGCATGATCTTCGTCAACTGCATGGAAAAATTGACCATGAATTCGCCGCGCGAAACTTTGCGCGTGCGGCTGTGCGGTGCGCTGGATGCCGGGATCGACGGCATCACGCTAAGCGCGGGGCTGCATCTCGGTTCGTTCGCGTTGATGGAGGATAATCCGCGCTTTCGCGATGCAAAACTGGGCATCATCGTCTCCTCGTTACGCGCACTGCAGCTATTTCTGCGCAAAAACGCCAAACTCAACCGCCAGCCCGATTACATCGTGGTGGAAGGCCCGCTGGCGGGCGGCCACCTGGGATTCGGCATGGATTGGGCGCAGTATGACCTGCGCACCATCGTCACCGAGATCCAGCAACATCTTCAGGCCGAAAAAATGGATATCCCGGTGATCCCTGCCGGCGGCATATTTACCGGCAGCGATGCGGTGAGCTATCTGGAAACCGGTTCGGCGGCCGTCCAGGTGGCGACGCGCTTTACGATATCGAAAGAATGCGGCATCCCGGACAAGATCAAGCAGGAATATTTCAAGGCCGACGAGGAGGACATCGAGGTGAACATGATATCGCCGACCGGATATCCGATGCGCATGATCAAGAGCAGCCCGGCTATAGGCGCCGGTATACGCCCGAACTGCGAAGCATACGGGTATCTGCTCGACGGCAATGGCCACTGCGCCTACATCGATGCGTACAACCGCGAAGTGGCGCTGCACCCGGATGCCAAGAAAATTTCCGTCAAGGACAAGACCTGTCTGTGCACCCACATGCGCAACTTTGATTGCTGGACTTGCGGGCATTACACCTATCGCCTGAAAGACACTGCTCGCCGCAATGCCGATGGCACTTATCAGCTTCTGACTGCCGAACACATATTCCACGACTATCAGTTCAGCACCGATAACAAGATCACCTTCCCCCCCGAAAAATAAACCTCAACCCCACCCTTGAAATCGGACGGGGTCGCCCCGACTATTGGCACTCGCGGGCAGAGAGTGCTAAACTTCGCCTCCATAATTTTTTAACCCCTTGTTTTAGGAGACCTCAGTATGAAAATTCGTCCTTTGAACGACCGCGTGATCGTCAAACGCATGGAGGCAGAAAGTAAAACGGCCTCCGGTATTATTATTCCCGATTCTGCTGCCGAAAAACCTGATCAAGGCGAAATCGTCGCCGTGGGTAAAGGCAAGGTCAGCGACGACGGCAAACTGCAGGCAATGACTGTCAAGGTCGGCGACCGTGTGCTGTTTGGCAAATACGCCGGACAGGCATTCAAAATGGACGGTCAGGAATACATGACCATGCGCGAAGACGACATCATCGGCATCGTCGAGAAATAACCCGTCAATATATTTCCGACACTAAATTTTAGGAGAAAAGAACATGGCAGCTAAAGACGTAAAATTTCACGACGCCGCACGCAACAAAATGGTGTCCGGCGTGAACATTCTGGCCGATGCGGTCAAGATGACTTTGGGGCCTAAAGGCCGTAATGTCGTGCTGGATCGTTCCTATGGCGCGCCCACCATCACCAAGGACGGTGTATCGGTCGCCAAGGAAATCGAGTTGAAGGACAAATTCGAGAACATGGGCGCGCAAATGGTCAAGGAAGTCGCTTCCAAAACTTCCGATGTAGCAGGTGACGGCACCACTACCGCGACCGTTCTGGCACAATCCATCGTGCAGGAAGGCATGAAGTTCGTCGCCGCAGGCATGAACCCGATGGATCTGAAGCGCGGGATCGACCAGGCGGTCATCGCGGCCGTTGCCGAACTGAAGAAGATCTCCAAGCCCTGCACCACCAGCAAGGAGATCGCGCAAGTGGGCAGCATCTCCGCCAATTCCGATACCGTGATCGGTGAGAAGATCGCTGCAGCCATGGAAAAAGTCGGCAAGGAAGGCGTCATCACCATTGAAGATGGACAAGGACTGGAAGACGAGCTGGACATCGTGGAAGGCATGCAGTTCGACCGCGGCTACCTGTCCCCCTACTTCATCAACAATCAGGATCGTCAACTGGCAGTGATGGAAAACCCCTACATCCTGCTGCACGACAAAAAGGTCTCCAACATCCGCGACCTGCTGCCGGTACTGGAACAAGTCGCCAAGGCGGGACGTCCCTTGCTGATCATCGCGGAAGACGTGGATGGTGAAGCGCTGGCCACGCTGGTGGTGAACAACATACGCGGTATCCTGAAGACCGTGGCCGTCAAGGCTCCGGGATTCGGCGACCGCCGCAAGGCCATGCTGGAAGACATCGCGATTTTGACCGGCGGCTCCGTGATCGCTGAAGATGTCGGCCTGTCCCTGGAGAAAGCCACACTGGCCGAGTTGGGGCAAGCCAAGCGCATCGAAGTGGGCAAGGACAACACCATTATCATCGACGGCGCCGGCAAGACAGCGGACATCAAGGGTCGTATCGATCAGATCAACAAACAAGCCGAAGAATCCACCAGCGACTACGACAAGGAAAAACTGAACGAGCGCAAAGCCAAACTGGCCGGCGGTGTCGCAGTGATCAAGGTCGGCGCGGCAACCGAAGTCGAGATGAAGGAAAAGAAAGCGCGCGTCGAGGATGCCCTGCATGCGACCCGTGCCGCCGTTGAAGAAGGCATTGTTCCCGGCGGCGGCGTCGCCTTGCTGCGTGCCAAGATTGCGGTAGGCAAACTCAAGGGCGGCAACCACGACCAGGATGCAGGCATCACCATCGTGTTGCGCGCCATGGAATCTCCGTTGCGCTGCATCGTGGCCAACGCCGGTGACGAGCCATCGGTCGTGGCCAACAAAGTGATCGAAGGCAAGGGCAGCTTCGGGTACAACGCCGCCAGCGGCGAGTATGGAGACATGCTGGCGATGGGTGTGGTCGACCCGACCAAGGTGACGCGTGTCGCATTGCAGAATGCAGCGTCTATCGCCGGTCTGATGCTGACCACCGCTTGCATGGTTGCAGAACTGCCGGAAGACAAACCTGCGCCAGGCGGCATGGGTGGTGGTGGCATGGGCGGCATGGAAGGCATGATGTAACTGAACCTACTGCTCGATTCGATTGCTACGGTTCTGTAAGTAAAATTAACAAACCCCGCTGCGGCGGGGTTTGTTATTTGGCGTGGTACCGGTATAATGCGCGGCTTCCAAAGTTGGCTGGTTTGCTTGGTTAACAAGAGAATGGCCTGGTAGCTCAGTCGGTAGAGCAGAGGATTGAAAATCCTTGTGTCGGTGGTTCGATTCCGCCCCGGGCCACCAAATTTCGCGTGCGGTAGCATGCAAAATCAACCGGGTGGTTTTGGCTGATGATTTCGCGTGCGGTAGCATGCAAAATCAACCGGGTGGTTTTGGTTGATGATTTCGCGTGCGATGGTACTCAAATTCAACCCAAGGTTTTCTTGAGTTGATTCAAAAGGTCTACACGGATATCGTGCAGACCTTTTTCATTTCCGCGCACATGGTTGCGCGGGAGAAAGCAGACCAATGAGCAACACTGTAAAAGAAAAAATCACCACTCCCGCATCAGCCGGATCTGATGAGATAGCCCACGAAGGCGATATTGCGCGCGAAGTCAGACGACGCCGCACTTTTGCGATCATCTCCCACCCCGATGCGGGCAAGACCACGCTCACCGAAAAGCTGCTGTTGTTTGGCGGCGCGATCCAGATGGCGGGCACGGTGAAGGCACGCAAGAGCGGCCGCCATGCTACCTCGGATTGGCTGGAGATCGAGAAGCAGCGCGGCATCTCTGTGGCCAGCTCGGTGATGCAGTTCACCTACGACGATTGCGTGATCAATCTCCTTGACACACCCGGCCACCAGGATTTTTCCGAGGACACCTATCGCGTGCTGACTGCGGTGGATGCCGCGGTGATGGTGGTGGACGCTGCAAAGGGCGTCGAGGAACAGACCATCAAATTGCTTGAAGTGTGCCGTTTGCGCCACACACCCATCATCACTTTCATCAACAAGATGGACCGGGAAGTGCGCGATCCGCTGGAAGTGCTGGACGAGATCGAGTCGGTGCTGAAGATCAAGTGCGCGCCGGTGACCTGGCCAATCGGCATGGGCAAGCGCTTTCAGGGCGTGTATCACCTGCTGAATGACGAGGTGCTGCGCTTCGTGCCGGGCGAGGCGAAAGCCGGACAGGATGTTGAAGTGTTGCAAGGCGCTCAAATCGAACAACTGGCCACGCTGTGCCCGAGCGAGATGAAGACAATGCGCGAAGAGACCGAACTGGTCAGCGGTGCAGGCGCGTCTTTCGATCTGCAGGAGTTCCTCGGCGGACAGCAATCGCCGGTGTTCTTCGGCTCAGGCATCAACAACTTCGGTGTGCGCGAGGTTTTGCGCGCGCTGGTGGATTGGGCCCCCTCTCCTCTTCCGCGAGAGACCGACAAACGCATCGTGCAACCGACCGAATCGGCGTTCACCGGTTTCGTGTTCAAGATACAGGCCAACATGGACCCGAACCACCGCGACCGCATCGCCTTCCTGCGCGTGTGTTCCGGCCGCTACGCCTCGGGCATGAAGGTCAAACAGCGGCGCACCGGCAAGGAGATGAAGCTCGCCAACGCGGTGACGTTCATGGCTAACGAGCGCACGCGCATGGACGAGGCCTACGCGGGAGACATCATCGGCGTGCACAATCACGGCCAACTGCAGATCGGCGATGTGCTCACCGAAGGCGAGGCGCTCACGTTCAAGGGTATCCCCTACTTCGCGCCGGAATTGTTCAGCCGCGCACGGCTGCGCGACCCGATGAAGGCCAAGCAACTGGAAAAGGGGTTGCGCCAACTCGGCGAGGAAGGCGCGGTGCAGGTATTCTCGCCGCTGGTGGATAATACCCCGCTGATCGGCGCAGTCGGTCAGTTGCAGTTCGAAGTGGTCGAGCACCGCCTGAAATCAGAATACGGTGTGGATGCGGTGTTCGAGCGCGCCGGTATCCACACCGCGCGCTGGGTGACATGCCCGGATACCGCGCATCTCAACGAATTCGTGAAGGCCAACCAGGGCCGCCTGGCGAAAGACGTGGACGGCAACTACACCTACCTCGCCGACACCGGCGTGAACCTGCGCCTGGCGATGGAGCGCTGGCCGAAGGTGCAGTTCCACGCAACGCGGGAGCACGGCCAGCAACTCGGCTGAGAACCTGCAAAGCGCGCCTGGCAGAATAGCGGCCCGCGCCCCGACCTCGCGCTCCGCTTCATCAATTTCATGCTCGAAGGCAAAAATTCCGCCGAGCTCACCAACCTGATCGGCTCGGGCAATCCCAACCGCGATGCGCTGCAATACATCAAACCGGAGATCGTGCAAAATCCCGCGGTGTTTCCCGGCCGTGAGCAACTGGCGCGGCTGGAGATGCTGCGCGACCTGGACCGCCACCAGCGCCGCGTGCTGTCGCGCATCTGGACCGAGATCAAATTGAGGTGATCTTTTCAGTAAAGTAATAATAAAAAGCCGCAGGTATCTCCTGCGGATTTTGTATTTCTGCCGCGATCTTGTTGCAAGTGCCCTTGGGCACCTCGACAAAATCCATCGGGTCATTGCTTGATGTGGGCTGCCCCGCACAGGAATGTGCGCTCTTGTTACTGGAGCATTCGTTCATGCCGTCCTTGGCGATGCCAAAGCATTTTTCCATTTCCAGCTTTTTCTCGGCTGCATTTGCATTTCAGCTGGCCAGGCCAAGCACCAGCAGGCTGCCGATAGCCGCGGAGAGAAAGTGAGTATCGTTCATGGTAATACCCCTTATGCTGATTGATAACGGAGAGCTTGTATCCAACCATCGGTCGGAGTAAGCCAAATGTTCTTGAAGAAAAACGCACAGATTCACTGCTCCGGCCTTGATGATCCGCAGGCCTTTCATCCACGCACCAGGTTATTCGTGCCGGGCTTGAAAAGGGTTACATGCAAATTGCAGAACTCAGGTTGGTAAATATTGGCGAACCGTAAGTGAACACACCAAGAGCGGTTACCGGGGTTCAGGTGAATGCGCTTTCCAAATCACGCGACAGAGCAAACAGGCAAAATCCGTATTTGTATATTGACATGCTTAAATATTAGTGTATTATTATACGCGAATATAA
>CAVSAB010000013.1:0-56999 GCA_963725835.1 uncultured beta proteobacterium
TTTTATTTTCACTAACGTTAGAGCTCGACGACCGTCGGAAGGGGTCTGATGAAGCGAAAGGTTAGATTTCGAACGCATGGCTCGGATTGTTCGGATTGATCAGGATCACTTTATTCCACGAATGCACGAGCGGCGGAAGACTCCGAAATTGATGCCGGTCTTCAGCGTCTAAGGCGTGGCCGATGTGGTCTGGGAGCACGAGCCACCACTCGGGATACTTGTGTTTGTAGTGAGAAATCTTTCGTTCCTTCTCAGCGATGCAAAGTTTCAAATTTTGCAAGACCTGCGCGAAGACAAATCCGCCAGCGTCAAGGTCACTGCCCATGCCAAGAAGAAAGAAGCTCGGAAACGAAGTCCCAGCTTGCCTGATGCTGAGCTCAAAATGACGCGTAATCGTGATCGTCTTAGCTTGCCGAATCGTCGACTGCATAAACTGCTGAAGTGCGGATCGAACTAACGGCTTGAGTGTACGCCAAGGTTCGATGGGGCGGCGAATGCGAATGCCGACGAACCAAGATTCTCCGTGGATGCTAGGGCCTAACGTTGGCAGATACTGATGCATCGCTTGCGAGATAGGGATGAATGTTTCTTCAGTTCCTTGGGTAACGCCAGCCACTGACTTGACATTCTGATTCAATCGCCTGACTTCGACAGCGATACGTTTGTTGACAAGGAAGTCAGGGGGGACGTTGCCATCGGGCTCGTACACTATTTCCGAATACCCGAGAGAGCGTAGATAGATTTCGACAAGTTGCTCGGAACTGTCCATCGAGAACTATTGTGGAGCTATGGGGCTTCGCGCTTTTGCGCAGACCCGCTCGAATGCAGAGTTAAGTCTTCGGCTGAGGCTCACAATCTTGCGCCCCGTCGAGTACCCATGCTTGAACTGCACGAGTCGCCTTTTCCCAAGTTGAAAATGCGTAATACGTATCAATTTTGGTAACTTGATCCGACACAGCAATAATATCTACAGTGAGATATGTACTGACTCCAAGACCGCCATGCAGCGCGATAGTGACATTTCCGGTTCTCAAGTCATTGTATAGATCACCTTGCACGGCCATTTCCGCCGTTATCGCTCCTGCCTGATAGCACTTACGTGCCTGTGATAGTACTGTTCGATATACAGCTTGATAATTTTGGTTGGCATCGAACGAAAATCTTCCCGCTGCATTTTTCTTTAGGCCTTCGGCTGTTGAGGATGCGCAGCCGGTCGCGGCGATGAGTAGGAGAAGAATAAGTAGACGCATTTTTGGAAGTCCCCTGTTTGCATGAAACACGGCATTACCTGCGCTTCGCGTCCTTGGGCAATTCGACCCGCTTGATCACGCCGCCTTCCGACAGCAACACATGGTCGCGCTGCACTTCCTTGACCGTGACACCGGGCACCACTTCCGCATTGGCTCTGACTGCTTGCGGCTTTTTTCCGTTCGCCGCCAGTATCGCGACACTCTCTGCCGGATTGCTCGCCATCACCACGCCCTTCAATTGAAAATTGCTGGCGACGACAGCAGTTGAATGTCCGCCCAACAGACCCGCCGCCGCATCCAGGCTGGGCACCGGCTGCATCCGTCTGCGGCGGTGCCGCGACCGCGCGCAGCTGGCGGATTGAACATTTGCATCGCCCAATATGCAGCCGATACGCACAAGGCGATGAACAGTACAAAACTTGTGATCAGTGGCAAGCGTTTCATTTATTGCATTCCTCTTAATTCATGCTCAATCATTTTCGTTCAAAGCGAAAAATGAATTTGCCGGATGCCCGAAAAATTTGGACGGGCACACGTAGGAGCGGGCCATGCCCGCGATGTTTGCGCGGGTACGAAACTTTGTCGGGCACCGCATGGCCCGCTCCTACAATTATGCGAATCGGAATTGGTCATATATTAACGCACCAACTGGTTGATCTCGATGATCGGCATCAGCACCGCCAGCACGATCAGCAGCACCACCACGCCCATCGCCAGTATCAGCGCCGGTTCCAGCAAGCCGGCCATGGTCATCGCGCGGCGTTCCAGGTCCTGCTCCTGCGCGTTGGCGGCGCGCTCCAGCATCGCCGGCAATTCTCCGGTGACTTCGCCGGCGCGGATCATGTGGATCAGCATCGCCGGGAAATGCTTGTGCGCCGACAGCGCACGCGCCAGGCCGACGCCTTCGCGCACGCTGTTGGTGGCTTCCTCGACCTGCGCGCGCATCGCGACATTGGTCAGCGTGTCGCGGCTGGTCTGCAAGCGCGCGCAATATCGGCACGCCGGAACCGGTGGTGATCGCCAGCGTGCTGGCGAAGCGCGCGGTGTTGAGGCTGCGCTCGAATCTTCCATACAGCGGCGCATTCAGCAGCCAGGTATGCCAGCGCATCTTGATCGCGGGATCTTTCAAGGCGCGGCGCCAGGCGAATGCCAGCGCGATGACGACCAGCAAAACGATCCAGCCGTAATGCCGCACGAAATCCGAAACGCCCAGCATCACCGTGGTCAGGAACGGCAGCTTCTGTTTGGTGTTGGCGAACACCGACACGATCTGCGGCACCACATAGGTCAGCAAAAAGATCACGATCAAAAATGCCACCACGGTGACGATCGCCGGATAGGTGAATGCGAGCCTGACCTTTTGCACCAGCGCATTGCGCCGTTCGATGTAGTCGGCCAGCCGCGACAGCACCCGCGCCAATTGGCCGATCTGCTCGCCGGACGCGACCAGTGCGCGGTAGATGTCGGCGAAGTCGCGCGGATGCTGCGCCAGCGCATCGGACAGCGATGCACCGCCCATCACTTCGGAGCGGATCGAGGCGATCAGGTCGCGCACATAGGTGCGTTCGGCCTGTTCCAGCAACGCGGAGAACGCCTGCTCCAGCGGCAGGCTGGCTTCGAGCAGGCTGGCCAGCTGGCGCGTGAACAGTGCCAGCTCGATCGTGGACAGATGATCGCCGAATGCGCTGCGTTTGGTCAGTCCCGCTTCGTCGAGCTGGGTCGTCGATCGCATCGACGCTGATCGGCACCAGACCCTGCGCGCGCAGGTCGGCGCGCGCGGCACGCGCGCTGTCGGCATTGACCACGCCTTTTCTTGGTGGCGCCTGTCGCATCGACGGCTTCATAACGAATGCGGCACGTTGATTCCTGATGAATCCTTAGTCCGTGACGCGCAGCAATTCCGCCTGCGTCGTCGTGCCGTCCGCCAGCCAGCGCTCGCCATCCTCGCGCATCGTGCGCATGCCGTCCCGCTGCGCGGCGGCGCGGATGTCGGCTTCCGATGCGCGGTTATGGATCTGCGCGCGGATCTGCTCGGTGGTCAGCAGCAATTCATACACGCCGACCCGGCCCTGATAGCCGGTGTGGCCGCACTTGTCGCAACCGACCTCGATGCCAGTATTCGCCCGTCATGCCGTTTGCAGTGCGGGCACAGTTTGCGCACCAGACGCTGCGCGACCACGCCGAGCAGCGACGACGACAACAGGAACGGTTCGATGCCCATGTCGAGCAGGCGCGTGACCGCCGCCGCCGAATCGTTGGTGTGCAGGGTCGCCAGCACCAGGTGGCCGGTCAACGATGCCTGCACCGCGATCTGCGCGGTTTCCAGGTCGCGGATCTCGCCGATCATGATGATGTCCGGATCCTGGCGCAGGATCGCGCGCAGCGCCTTGGCGAAGGTCATGTCGATGCGCGGGTTGACCTGGGTCTGGCCGATGCCGTTCAGTTCGTATTCGATCGGGTCTTCGACCGTCAGGATGTTGGTGCGGGTGTCGTTCAGCCGCGACAGCGCGGCATACAGCGTGGTGGTCTTGCCGGAACCGGTCGGGCCGGTGACCAGCACGATGCCGTGCGGCTGCGCGATCAGCTTGTCGAATTGCGCCAGCACTTCCGCGCTCATGCCCAGATTCTGCAAGTCGAGCCGGCCGGCTTCCTTGTCGAGCAGGCGCAGCACCGCGCGTTCGCCGTGCCCGGTGGGCAGCGTGGAGACCCGCACATCGACCGGCTTGCCGCCGACGCGCAGCGTGATGCGGCCATCCTGCGGCAGGCGTTTCTCGGCGATGTCGAGCTGCGCCATGATCTTGATGCGCGAGATCAGCGAGGCATGGATCGCCTTCTTCGGCCTCACCACGTCGCGCAGGCTGCCGTCGATGCGGAAGCGCACCACCGAGATCTGCTCGAACGGTTCGATATGGATATCCGATGCGCCTTCGCGCAATGCCTGTGTCAGCAGCGCATTGATCATGCGGATCACCGGCGCGTCATCGGCCGATTCCAGCAGGTCTTCGACCGCCGGCATGTCCAGCATCAGCTTGTTCAGGTCGAGATCGGATTCGTATTCGTCGATGACCTGTGCCGCGTCGCCGCCGGAACCGGCATAGGCTTTCGCGATCGCCGCCTCGAGTTCGCAGCGCGCGGCATCGCTTTCAGCCTGATGCGTCCGAAACAGCGGCTCACTTCGGCGATCGCAGTCGGCGTGGTCGCATCCGATATCCAGACCTCGACAGGGCCATCCGCAGCACCGTTGCGTTGCGCCAGCAGCGCGAAGTCGCGGGCGAATGCATAGGGGAGCAGGCGAGCATCCAACACGGTATCGTCCATCGGGTTATTGCTGTGGAGTTGCCGCTGCCGGTTGTTGCGGAGCAGGCGTTTGTGGCGGAAGTTCGGCTGGGAATCGTTCGCCGCGTTCGGTTCGGTCGCAGTGGGCAGACGGACCGTTATCCAACCGCTTGGACAATACACCTCCGTTGATCTGGCCATCCTGCAGCGGCGGCAACTGGGGTGCGTCCATGTTCGGCAACACGGTGGTGTTGGGTTGCCCGGCGATTTCCGCATTGCGGATGTAATCGTAGCGATCCCCGGCCAGGTTCACGCTCTGTTCATTGCTGCGTATGATGGTCGGCCGCAGGAACACCATCAGATTGCGTTTGACGCGATTGTGCGTCTTGTACCGGAACAAACCGCCGATGATCGGAATATCGCCCAGACCGGGTACTTTCTCGACAGTGTCCTGCATGTTGTCATCGATCAAGCCGCCCAGCACGATGATCTGTCCGTCGTCCACCAGCACGTTGGTGTCGAGCGAGCGCTTGGTGGTGACGAGTCCGGCTCCCTGGGTGTTTACCGTATTATCGATGCCGGAGTTTTCCTGATAGATCGCCATCTTGACCGTGCCGCCTTGCGAGATCTGCGGCTTCACGCGCAACGTCAAGCCGATATCCTGGCGCTCGACGGTCTGGAACGGATTCACTCCCACAGCGCCGGCCGAGGCCGCCGTCGTGTACTGGCCGGTAATGAACGGCACGTTCTGGCCGACGATGATCTTCGCTTCTTCATTGTCGAGCGTGATCAGGTTGGGCATGGACAGGATGTTTGCGCTGCTGTCGGATTCAAGCGCATGGGCCAGTGCGCCCAGGCCGGTCTGGTTAAGAAGGCCCAGGGTCAAGCCGTTGCCCGGCGGCAGCGGTATGGTCCCGGCTGCTTTTGCGACGGCCTGGTTGATCAGGTTGTTGCCTCCCGTGCTGAATCCGGTCAGTCGCCCGACTCGAGCACTGCTGGTGCTATCCCCGGACAAGCCGGCCCATTGCACGCCCAGTTCGGCCGCTTTGGTCGCCGACACTTCGACGATCAGCGATTCGATATAGACCTGGGCGCGGCGCGCATCGAGCTGGTCGATGACGGTGCGCAAGTCGCGGTAGACAGAGTCGCTGGCGGTGATGATCAGCGTGTTGGTGGTTGGATCGGCCTGTATGAATCCGCCCGCTCCTCCGCTCGACAGCGGAGATTGGGCCGGCGCGGACGACTGCCTTGGAGAGGGAGTTGTCAGACTGGCAGGCGATAGCTGGGTTGACGAGGAGTCCGGCGTCGAATTCAAAGCGGAACTGTCCGATGTCACCACGGCACGCAGGGTCTGCGCAAGCTTGGTCGCTTCGGCATTCTTCAGATAGACCACATGCACATTGCCCGGATGCGCGGTCGGCTGGTCCAGTTTTGCGATCAGCGCTTTTGCCAGATTGGCGCGCGCTTCGGATGACGCGCGCACGACGACCGAGTTGGTGCGCGGATATACCAGCAGACTGATGCGCCCGGCTTCAACTCCGGGCGCCCCGCCAGGCTCCAGCAGCCGGTTGACCATCACCGCAATATCGCTGGCGATCGCATAACGGATCGGTACCACATCCAGATCGCTGCTCGCGGGGCTATCCAGCGCCGCGATGATTTTTCCGAGCCGCAGCAGGTTGTCGGCGTAATCGGTGATGACCAGCGTATTGTTGCCGGGGTTGGCGTTGATCGTGTTGTTGGGCGAGATCAGCGGACGCAACACCGCCACCAGATTGGCGGCAGACTCAAAATTCAAATGAAACACCTGCGTCGCGATCTGGTCGCCGCGCACTCCCCCTGCCTGCATCGGGCCTGCCTGCAGCTTGGCATCCGCTTCCGGCACCACTTTGCTGTAGCCGTTGCCGGTGACCACGGTGTAACCGCGCAAGCGCAACACCGAGGTCAATAGCTGGAATGCCTGGGCCTTGGTGAGCGGCTTCTCGGATACCAGCGTGATCGTGCCTTTGACCCGCGGATCGATGATGAATGTCGTATTGGTGTAATCGCCGACCGCCGCGATCACCGATTCGATATCGGCATCGACGAAATTGAGTGTGCCCGTATTCGGGGGCGCATCCTTGTTTGCGCTGGTTGCCGGTTGAGTGTCGGGGGTTTTACCCGGGCCCGTGATTGCATTTGTGCCGCGTGGTTCTTCTCTGTCCGGATCCTGTGCGTGCGCCGGTTGCATGGTCACCGTTGCCAGCAGCAACATGATCGTGGCAGTCCAGTGACGCCACTGCGGCGATTCCATACATGGGAAATCTGATTTTTTTCATTTGAACTCTAGCCCGATGACATCCTTGTCGCCTACTCTGCGGCGTTGACCCAGCAAATTCAGGAAATTTGCCAGCCTCTCTTCTTGTCCGGCTTCGGCTTGCGCCGTGCCGGAAAATTGCAGGCTTCCGTTGTTAATCGATCCTGAACCGTTTAGCAGCAACGGTCCCTGAGCCGTCTTGAGCGTCACATCCGCCTGTGTACCGTGCCAGGCGAGTGCCAGATCATAACTGCCCAGCGGTTTGACCGGTGACAGTCGCGACCCGATATCATTCATTTCCAGATGCATCGTTCCGGCCATCCCGATTGTTCCATTCTGTCGCGTCAGTTGCAGCGCTTCCCATGACAAGCGCATCTGGCCTGAAGGCTGCACCGTGTTCAGCGGTGCGCCCAGAGCGGCCAACCGTTCCGCCGGCAACAGGATCGCACCCGGGCTCACTTGCCATTGACGCCAGTTGCCTTTCACGACGATCGGTTGCGACAGTGCCTCGGCGTTTTCCAGTTCGGCGTCGACACTGCCCAGCAATACCATCGGGGACAAACGCCACGAGAAGCGTCCCGGTAGCAGCGGCGTCAGCGGGCCGCTGCCGCTTGCTGCGCCGCCGATGAAGGCCGAACCGCGCCACAATGTGCCACGCGCATCCCCGAGCGTCAAGCGGCCTGCGGTCTGCTTTTCCACCATGGATGCCATCCAGCTGGCCGGAAAAAACATCATCACGGTGAGCGCGATCACTGGCGATTCCCGCCAGCAACCAAATCGCCATGCGGAGCATCATTCATTCCTCTGCTGGCGCAGCGTAAATGTCGCATTGACCATGTCGGGTTGAGCCAGCGCGACGATACTGGCATCGACCACGGAAAGCAGCGCGGTCTTTTGCATATCGTCCAGCCAATTCAGCGTGCCGGCAAATGAGACCGAGGCGAGTTGCACCTTCGCAAAATCACCGGTCAGCATCACGCTTTGCGGCTTCAAGCCGTTGCGGGCGAGTGCTGCCTCGATATTTTGTTTGGACATCGCGATCATTGGCGCAGCGGATTTTCCCGAGAATGAAGCGGCTTCCTTGGCCAATGCTCTGCATTTGCGCAACTTGCCGGCGCAGCTCGGGCAGATCCTTGTTCAATCGTTCGCGGCCGCTCAGCGCCGGATCGATCAGCAAGGCATAGGCCAGGCCAAATGTCACGACCAGCGCAGCCACAGCAAGCATCGCGCGCTCGCGCGCATCGCGCGCCGCCCAGAATTCCGAGAACGATAGCCTGGATCGACCCAGCAGGGCTTTCAGATTCATTTTGCGCTCCTGATCTGCCAGACGACCGCACCCGATTGTTCGGGCGCGAGTTCGAGCGCCAGCTGGTATTTTGCCAGCGCGGCTTTCATCTGCTGGGTCGGCGACTCACCACCGGGCTTCAAGCGCACGTACAGGCTGTGTTCGTGATAATCGAGTGCGGCGATTTCGGTTGTCTTGCCGGCTTTTGCAACGGTGCCGGACCATGCCTCGCCGAAGGCTTCGACGATTGCGGTAAAATCATCCGGGGCGGGCAGACCCGAATTGTGTTTTGCGATGGCGATCTTCTGCTGCATCTGCGCGAGCGGATCGATGATCACGGATTCCTGGGGATAAGCCGACTTGTAGATCTGGACCATGTTCGCGCGCAGTGAATCGCTTTCGCGCTTCAAGTGCCACCAGTCGATATTCAATGCGGCGGCATTGACGACCAGAACCGCGGCGGCCAGTGCCAGCGGCCAGCGCCAAGGACGCCAGTCCAGTTTGGGACCGGTTGCGATACCCAACCCCGCCATCAGATCAAGCGTCATGCCGTTGGCACCGGCGATCCAGCGCGACCAGTTGTCGGCTGACACGCTGATGCGCTTGCCCAGCTCGGCAGCAGTGTTGACCGCTTCCTGATAAGCGCGCACCAATGATTGCGGCACATACAGCGTGATCGGTACTTCGGGTACCACCGCGCATAATGCCCGGATCGCCACGTGTGCTGCAGATTCATCCTTTTCGTGCGCGATCGCCAGACCGATGCCGTCCTGTTCCGAGAGGCGCAGCGTCATGTCGATTTCGGCATTCTGGCCGGCTTCATCGCGGTCGTCGATGGCGGCGGTCACGCTGCCCGTTTGGCCGGGCAGGCATAATTGTGCGGGCAATGCCGCGATATGACGCGCACCGAATGCGATCAATGTCTTGACCAACATGTCGAGCCAGGCGCGCTGCACCACCGCGATGGTGCGCAACCCTTCGGATAAGCCGCCCGCGACCACCACGCAGTCGGATGGATCGGTGATCAATTGATCTTCGACCAGGTTGGGCAATGCGGTTTTCAATCTGGCTGACGATAGCGGCGGCACTTGCAAACGCAACACGGTGACATCGCTGGCAGCCAGCAGCAGCACCACGCGCTGGGACTTCGCGATCGTGCCGGACAAGTCCGACAATGGTGCCGTGCCCTGATGCTCGATAGTGCTGCCATGCGATACCAGCGCGAACGGACAGGGAAGGGCAGGCCAGTGGTCCGCGCTGTCGGCGACGGCTTTGGAAGCCAAGCGGATATAGAGTGTGCTCAAGGTGTCTCGCCGGCTCTACGGATGGATAGCACGAAAAAATCCATGTTTGTCATACTGATTCCAATATCTTAGCATGCTCTTTTGATAGTATAGGCTTTGCAGAAGTCAGTTTTATTACCCGCATCGCCAGCTCATGACATCCCGCCGTGCAGTTGGCGGCATCGCCACAAAAACTGAACCAGACACCATTGCCACCGGAACGGTATTCATCATGATTTTCCGGCACGGAGCATTGCGGTAGGAGAAGCATAAAGGCGAATCGCAAATTTATATGTGCGCTGCCGTACACAAGGCGCAAAAAAAGGACCCGCGAGGGTCCTTTTCATGCTTCGGTATTGCAGATTACCAGTTGCGATGATTGTTATCGTTATCGTTGCCACCCTTGCGACCTGGGTCGCCCGGTTTGCCGCCGTTTTCGTCGTTGGAACGGCCATCATCGTCATGACGGAACGGGTTGTGCAGGTTGGAGTTGCCCGGATCGCAGTCCTCCGGACCGTTGCCTACGCCCTGGTTGCATCTTTCATGGTCTTTGTATTGGCCATAGTGATGTCCTTTGTCGCAGTGACCGCCATTACCGCCATTGCCGCCGCCGCTTGCATTGCAGCCCAGGACGGTAGACGTCAGTCACCGTTACTCCGGCCTTTGCCATGATGTCACCATTGAATGGTGTGGCAGTACCGGCGAGACCGGTCAGCGTGATGGCTGCGCCGGCGAGAATGTCACCCTGGAAGCCGGATGTCGTCATGGTCGATGCCTCGGCTACCCACCAGGACACGTTACACGGGTCCCCGCCATTGGCCATGTTCACGGTGAAATTGGTGCCGGTGAGTGCGCCGGTGCCGAGCGTCCCGATCTTGAAAATCCAGGTCCCGCTTCCGTCGCCGCCCGCAGCTGTCAAATCGAGCGTCAGCGTGGTGTCCGTGAACGTCACGGCTGCATCGGTACAGTAGACACCCGGTGCGAGCGTCAGCGTCGCGCCTGTGTAAGCAGGCAACAACGTTCCGGTGCACGGAATGGCCGCATAATTGTTGTACGCGGTGTTGAAGTCATTGATGACCTGAACGGGAAGAGGTGAGCTCGTACCCGAAAACGTACTCCCGGTATTGACGAGCGCGCCGGACAAGATCACGTTTCCGTTGATGGTGGAACCGGTCAAAGTGACCGCGCCGGCGGAGCCCACGTCTCCGGTGATGACGGAAGTGGTGGTGGTCACCGCCGTAGTTGCATCAGGCGCGGTTGACGGTGGAACTGCCGATCCGACACCCAGCACTGCGAAGCTCGCCGCCGCACCCAGGTCTGGTGCGGTTGCAGCCCATGCCGCCATCGGGGCCGCCAGTAACGCGGCCAGTGCAATCAGGCTCGCGGAGAAATGTTTTTGAAGATGTTTCATGGTGAGTCTCCTTAAAAGTTTTTGCCGAAATAAAGTAAAGAATCCTTGCGGATAAGAGCCTGAGTGAGTGAACCGCTGACCCATCCGCTAGTGATCTTTCTTTACGACGAAGGCGGATTCTCATGCCGGTTATTCAGGCCAGCTCAGGATACAAACAGAACTGAGACCACCCATCGACAAAACATGTATAGCCTATGCGTCCAGAGTGAACCGTGCGCTGGCACACATAGGTCAGATAAATCCCATACAGGTGACGGATTCCGGCCGGTGATTGCCATGGCCACCATGAGATCCATGATCTGCGATCACGAAACGCATCTCTATGAAGATGCAATTCCGTTCTTGCCATGGTTATGATCGCGCGTGCCTTGCGCGATGGCTTCTTTGCGGCAATTACACATGGTTTCAGAGTACACCTCGACAACAAAAGACGCATCCAATGCCATCGACTCCATTAACGGTATGTCGGCATTTCGCCGGTGATCATCCGGACTGCACTAGCCTTGAGAGACCAGCAACCGGATATCGGAATCGGTGCTTTCCGCGCCGGGCACATCATCGGCACCCAAACTGAAAATGTCGATCTCGCCGCGCACGCCGGGATTCAGGTATTGGTAGGGATTGCCCCATGGATCCCTGGGCAGGCGCTTGCAATAACCGCCTGCTTTCCAGCGGGATGGAAACGGGGCGGTAGTCGGCCGAGCGGACAACGCCTGTAATCCCTGCTCGGTAATGGGGTAGCACTGATTGTCGAGACGATAAAGATCGAGCGCCTCCTTCAGGCTTTCGATATCCAGATTCACCGCGAGCAACCGGTCTTCGTAGCGGCAGATGTCGATCTTCTGCGACCATATAAGTGTCGAAGATTTCACGCATCACGGCCACCACCAGCACGCCGAGCATACCGACGAGAAATATCGGCACGATCACGACGGCGAACAATCCACGCATCAAGGCTCACTGTCATCATGCCGAACAGACCAATGACCGTATATCCACGTTGCATTCTTGTTGTTTTCATTTCAACCTCCACGGGCTGGCAGCCCTTTGACATTGATATTCAGCCAGATGCAAGCATTATCCCCCTTGCAGCAGTTCAATCTGTTCGCAAGCGCACATATTGCGGAATACTTTCACGCCTAACCTGGCATCGCGTTTGAGCAGACCACGGGTGTTCGATTTTGCGACGGCTAAAGTGCGCCAGCGCACATACAGCAGAAAGTGCTTGATGTAACTTGATGCACCATCTCGCAGGCTCGCCGAGGTGCATGGCGTGGTCGAGTTGCCAACGCAGCATCGGTTTACGGCATCGGATATGCAACTTTCCATCTCCGGTATTCGGCCATGGGTGCACAAGATGCGAATTACACAGGATCGCCCAATGCTAGTTGCAAATCGAGTTCGTGTCGCAAACAGTCTGCTTGCCGCCTTGCCCGACAAGGTCTATGCGAGTCGCTGCTTGCGCGTACTGGAGCCGTCACGCTGACTTTCGGCGAAGTGCTCTATCGTCCCGGAGAACCGATACGCCATGTCTACTTCCCGACCGATACGCTGGTGTCTTTGCTCACACAGGCCGAGGGACACCAGGCTCTGGAAGTCGGCATGGTTGGCCGGGAAGGCATGCTCGGGATTCCGCTGGCGCTTGGCGTAAACGATTCGCCGGTGCACGCCCTGGTGCTGGGAGCGAGGAATGGCCTTGCGCATGACATCCGCGCACTTCCGCAAGGAATTTCACCAGAGTGCGCAGTTGCAACGGGAGGTGTACCGCTACATTTACGAATTGATGATACAAATGACGCAGACTGCCGCGTGCAATCGCTTTCATCGCGTCGAAGCCCGTCTTGCCCGCTGGCTGCTGATGACGCGCGACCGCGTGCGTTCGAATCAATTTCATCTGACGCAGGATCTTCTGAGCAACATGCTGGGCGTGCGCCGGGTCGGCATCACCAAGGCTGCCGGTGACTTGCGGCAACGCAAGCTGATCAGTTACAACCGCGGCGAAATCAGCATACTCGACGGGGAAGGTCTTGAAGCAGCCGCGTGCCAGTGTTACCAGATCGTCAAGGACATGCACGATGTTGCACGGGCCTAGCGGTCACCGCCGCGCAGCGTTCGCATAACACATTCCAAAAAGAAGGCCCGGAACGGGAATACCGTTGCCGGGCCAATGCTGCGGATGTTCACAGGGGGAGGGTAGAACATCCGCAGCATATCTTCCGCCACTGTCCCCGGATGTTCTGTTGGCTACCGCACATATATCCCGCCATATGGTAATTTATGAGAGTACAATCAGCGTGACTTTGCAGCCCCGGCCTTTATGTTGTTCTGCTGTTAGTTGAATTTATCCTAATCGCATACACCCTCGAGACAAGAACATGGCCGCCATTAGTCCGAACGGCATTCCCCCAATCAGAACCATCTTCTCGCCGCGCTGCCTGCGGAGATATCTGCGAGCGACTCTCGCCGCATCTGGAACTGGTCTGCGATGCCGCTCGGTGAAGTCCTCTGCGAATCCAACAGTCAGTTGCACCACGTCTATTTCCCGACGACCGCCATCCTGTCGCTGCATTACGTCATGGAGGATGGCGCATCGGCCGAGATCGCGGGAGTGGGCAATGAGGGCATGTTCGGCGTTTCACTTTTCATGGGCGGGATCACCACACCCAGCCGGGTCACCGTGCAGACTGCCGGCTATGGTTACCGGCTGAAAGCGCGGTTGATGATGGAGGAATTCGATCGTACCGGCGGGCGCCGCCGCGGCGTATTGCATGATTTGTTGCTGCGTTACACCCAGGCGCTGATGACACAGATGTCCCAGACGGCGGTCTGCAACCGGCATCATTCGGTGGAGCAGCAAGTGTGCCGCTGGCTGCTGTTGACCCTCGACCGGTTGCCATCGAATGAATTGACCATCACACAGGAATTGATCGCCGGCATGCTGGGGGTGCGCCGCGAAGGCATCACGGAAACCGCCGGGAATTTGCAGCGCGCCGGTTTGATCAGTTACCGCCGTGGTCACATCACGGTGCTTGACCGGTCGGGATTGGAGTCCCACTCCTGTGAATGCTACAACGTGGTCAAGAAGGAATTCCATCGTTTGCTCAGCGATTCAAGGACGGTTAACAGCCTGCCGATCCATCATAAAGTCGAATTGCCGGTCAAACGCAAACATTAAGGAACCTCTGATTAAGTCCGCCATGAACCGCGTTGCTGACAAAAACGGGATGATCGCAAGGCGCGCGACGCAGGTCGTAGTCATTCTACGATATCAAGGAGCGCAACACAGCGAGCGCCCGTTTTTGTCGCAACCCTCAAGGGCATTGGCTTTGCGGGCGGTCTGCGGTGTCAGGCTCCTAGCGAAGGGAATCACCATTCGCGTCGTCGCCTTTCTTGCATCCCATCCCGCAAAGCCGAATGCGCGGCCATGTGGGAATTAATCAGAGGTTCCCTAAATGAATATTCGGCACGGCAAAGCGATTGTTCTATACTGGTGTCGAATCGATAAATTCAATTGACGTCCTTATATCGGCCAATGATTGATTTTTTATGGATACCAGTAAATTGACCCGGCACCAGCTGATCAAGAATCTGCCGCAATTGCAGTCCGGAAATATTCCGGAGGCTGCGGTTCTGGTTTGGAAGCAGATGGCGAATGAGATCATCTCGATCGTGGGCGAGGGCGGTTTCAATACGCTTTATTCGAGAAGTTTGATCCTTAGCCAGTCCACATATTTCTGGCTGGAGTCTGACCCGCATGCACCACAGGCCGGGCACCCGTTCGAGGAACTAAGAAGGAGCCTTGAAAGACAGACACCAGAGCATGCCCGCGAGGCAAATCTCCTGTTATTGACCACTTTCACTGACATCCTGGCGTCGTTGATCGGCGAGCAGTTGACCAGCAGTATCTTACGTTTGGCCTGGCGCTATGATGCCGCAGATAGCGCCGGCAAGGAGACAAAATGAGCAAAAAGGTAAACATTCATCGCCTGAAAACCGGCGTACCCGGCCTGGACAACCTGTTGGGCGGAGGCCTGCCGGAATACTCGTTCAACCTGATCGCGGGCACGCCGGGAAGCGGCAAAACAACACTCGCCCACCAGATCATGTTCGCGCTGGCAGACCCGGATAATCGCGCACTGTTCTTCACGGTACTCGGGGAACCCGCTTTGAAGATGCTGCGTTACCAACAGCAATTTCCGTTCTTCGATGTTGACAAGGTCAATACATCGATCCGCTTCGTCAACCTGACTGCAGACCTCCTGGATGGGGATTTTGATCGCGTAATGACACATATTACCAAAGAAGTGAAAGACTTCGATCCCCGCTTCGTATTTGTCGATTCGTTCCGGTCCGTGGTGCAGACAACGAGGAACCGGGAGCAGGGCGCGTCCAATCTGCAGAAGTTCATCCAGCAACTGGGCATGCAAATGACCAGCTGGCAGGCGACCACATTCCTGATCGGTGAATACCTGTCGCCGGATTCAGAGGCCAGTCCCATCTTTACAGTGGCGGATGGCATACTGTGGCTTACGCAAAGTCTGCATCACAATTCAATGGTGCGCAAGATGCAAGTGGTCAAGCTTCGCGGACAAGCCCAGGCTCCCGGTTTGCATACCTTCCGTATCAATGATGAAGGGATACAGGTGTTCCCTCGCGCGATCATCCAACCAAGCGAAATGGTATCCACCGGTGAAAAACGTGTCGCGATGGGTGTACCCGGCCTGGACGAAATGCTGGGCGGCGGTTTGCCGGCCGGATATTCGCTGCTGCTGGTCGGGCCATCCGGTTCGGGGAAAACCATATTGGCGACGCAATTCCTCGCCGAGGGCGCGCGCAGGGGCGAACCGGGTGTGATCGCGGCGTTCGAGAAAAGCCCCAGCCAATTGCTGAGCAACAAACTGCATGCGCTGGTCGATGCAGGACAAGTGGGGGTGATCGACACGCGTTCCCTGGACCTGTCGATCGATGAGACCCTGCATGATCTGAAAGCAATGATCATGCGCATGAAGGCCAAGCGCGTCGTGATAGATTCCCTGTCCGGATTCGAGCTGGCACTGGCACCCGAATTCAGCGAAGATTTTCGCGGGTCGCTGTACCGGATGGTAGCCGAGCTGACCAGCATGGGCGTGACCATCGTCATGACATCGGAACTGGAAGACCGCTACACGGATTTGCGCTTCAGCCCGTTCGGCAGTGCCTTTCTCGCTGACGCGATCATTGTGCAGCGCTATATCGAGATCGCGGGCCAATTCAAGCGCGTCCTCTCGGTCGTTAAAGTCCGCGGCAGCGAGCACAGCAAGGACATATGCCTGTACGACATTACCGACGAAGGCATCATCGTCGGCAAAATCCTGTCCGGTTATTCCGGAATCATGACGGGCCGGCCCGCGGTCAGCCCGTAGCCGGAAATGATCATGTGGTGGAGCTCGCTCATGAACAGACACGGCAGAAACGGTGCTGCTGCTACCGGTGTTGCAGGGCAGCCGGGCGTGACCGGGCGCGGCAAGGACAGGTTGCATACTGTCCGTGGAAACGACAGGAGGCGCCGGGAAAGTTCTGTCATCGACGATGAAGCGGCCGTGCTGGACCGCGAGAAATCGGCCTCTACGCGCGAAGATGCCGCCGGTGTACGCGAAGATGCCGCCGGCGTGCGCGAAGGAAAAGCCACCTCGCGCGAAGATGCTGCCGGGTTGCGCGAAGGGAAAGCCACTTCGCGTGAAGATGCTGCCGGGTTGCGCGAAGGAAAAGCCACCTCGCGCGAAGATGCTGCCGGCGTGCGGGAAGATGCTGCTGGTGCGCGGGAAGATGCTGCCGGCGTGCGGGAAGATGCTGCCGGTGCGCGGGAAGGAGCGGCGCAGGTTCGGGAAGGAGCGGCGCAGGTTCGGGAAGGAGAAGCCGATTTGCGCGAAGGAAATGCCACCTCGCGCGAGCATGTAATTCGCGCTGCGGAGACGAAACAGGCGGAGTCCGATCATTCACATGAAGTTGGTGCAGCAAGCGAACGCACTCCTGGTCATTTCCACGCTCGAAGCGCAACAATTGACCGAACAGGTCCTGAAGACCAGGTCCGAGCTGGAGAGCGCCAGGCAGGCGGCGGAGAAAGCCAATCGCGCGAAATCGGATTTTCTATCCAGCATGAGCCATGAGCTGCGCAGCCCGCTGAATGCCATCCTGGGCTTTGCCCAGTTGATGGAGTCCGGCACACCGCCGCCGACGGAAGTCCAGTCTGCCAGGCTGCGGGAGATCATCAAGGCAGGATGGTATCTGCTGGAACTGATCAACGAGATCCTCGATCTCGCGGTGATCGAATCAGGCAGGCTGTCGCTGTCGCTGGAACCGGTGTCGCTGGCCGATATCATGAACGAATGCCGGACCATCGATCGATTCTCAGGCGATACAACACGGCATCCGGATAAACTATATCGCAGCCGACAACAACTGCGTTGTCAATGCCGATCGCACCCGGCTCAAACAGGTTCTGATCAACCTGCTGAGCAATGCGATCAAATACAACCGCGAGCATGGAACGGTCGACAGTGACGTGCACCGCCAGCACCCCGGAACGCGTGCGCATCAGCATCAAGGACAGCGGCGTGGGACTTCCCCCCGAAATGCTGGGACGGCTCTTTCAGCCGTTCAATCGTCTCGGGCAACAGTACGGCATCGTGGAAGGAACCGGCATCGGCCTGGTGACGGCCAAGCAACTGGTCGAACTGATGGACGGTACCATCGGCGTGGAAAGCACTGTCGGAGTGGGCAGCGAATTCTGGATCGAACTGCCCCGGGGCCGGGAATCGGGACTTGGCGCTGCATATACTCCGTCGGTAAAATCGGTATCGCATGCTCATGTAACCGGGGCGCAACACACACTGCTTTATGTGGAAGACAATCAGGCCAACCTGTTGCTGGTCGAACACATAATTGCGGAACACCCGCATTTGCGGATGCTGAGCGCGTTCGATGGTTCGCTCGGCGTAGAACTCGCGCGCACCCATCTCCCGGATGTGATCCTGATGGACATCAATCTGCCTGACATGAGCGGGATCGAAGCCCTGAATATGCTGCGCAATGAACCGGCCACGGCGCACATCCCGGTCATTGCCATCAGCGCCAATGCGATGACTTCCGATATTCAGAAGGGGCTGGAGGCGGGATTCTTCAGCTATATTACCAAACCGATCAAGGTCGATGAATTCATGAGCGCGCTGGACGATGCACTGAAGTTTGCCGAAACGCGGAAGATTTCCGGAACGGGATCGGTCAACGATAATGAAACCCCAAAAAAATGAAACCAGGGAAATACCCAGGAAATACGATGATAAGCGAACAGGAAATCCTTGATGCCCGCATCCTGATCGTGGACGATCAGGAAGCCAATGTGCAGCTGCTGGAGCAAATGCTGCGTGGAGACGGCTATGTGAACGTTACATCGACGACAGATCCCCATGCGGTCCGCGAGTTGTATCGCAAGAATCGCTACGACCTGATCCTGCTCGATCTGCTGATGCCCGGCATGGACGGCTTCCAGGTGATGGAAGGCCTCAAGGAAACCGAAACGGACGGCTATCTTCCGGTGCTGGTGATCACCGCCCAGCCGGACCACAAGCTGCGCGCGCTCGCCGCCGGCGCGAAGGATTTCGTCGCCAAACCGTTCGACCTGGTCGAAGTGAAGACGCGTATCCACAACATGCTGGAAGTGCGGCTGCTGTACAGAAAACTGGAGAATTACAACAAGGTGCTGGAACAGACGGTGCAGGAACGGACCGCCGAACTGCGCAGAAGCGAAGCGCGCTTTCGCCGCCTGACCGAGCTGTCGTCCGACTGGTATTGGGAACAGGACGAGAACGGGCATTTCACCAAGATATCCGGCCCGGTGCAGGAGATGCTCGGTATCCAGCTCGACGCCGCACTGGCCAAAGCAAGTAAAGACCCCAGCAATGATCCGGCAAGATCTGGAAAGATCAAGGGTCGCGCTGGAACCCGATCGAGCATGAAGTACTCGAGGCGAACATCGCCGCCAGGCGACCGTTCCTGGATTTCGTCTACAGCCGCACCAAACCCGACGGTTCGCAGCAATATCTGATGGTGAGCGGGGAACCGATGTTCGACTCCTCCGGCCGCTATACCGGCTACCGCGGGATCGGCAAGGACGTGACCGAGTCCATGCTCGCTGACCATGAAATCGTCCCGGAATAACCCGATCCCGGCCTAATCCGGCCGGAATGCTCCCGAGAGCGCACGGCTGATCTTTGGTTCAGCCTCACGTTTTCCACAAACCCGCTGCCTTGGTTCCGCATAGCCATTCGACCAGCCTGAAAAACTACTTCAGGCAAATCGCTAATTATGTGCGGTAACACACGGAATTCGGCCAGCTTAATTGCTATCGTGCGGCATCGCTGCTCGACATTCGTCCATGGCTTCACTTTCCACCCGTGCTTGCATGTCCATGCAGGTATTTTTCAGGGTGAGTAAGCAGCCTGGAAGGAGCTGCTCATACCACCGTGCGATCCGCCAGATTGTTCGCACTTTAACTTAAGGTTGGCTATGAACCAAAAAATCCGCGATACCGCCATTCTCAACCCTGCCAGCAACACGGTCGATGGCATCACCGAAAGGCAACATCAGGAAGCCTTGCTTAAAACCGGGGCCCTGCAGAACGCGATCTTCAACAGCGCCAACTTTTCGAGCATCGCCACCGACGCCAAGGGCGTGATCCAGATCTTCAACGTCGGCGCCGAGCGCATGCTGGGCTACGCGGCCGCCGACGTGATGAACAAGATCACCCCGGCCGACATCTCCGACCCGCAGGAAGTGATCGCGCGCGCCAAGGCGTTGAGCGCCGAACTCGGCACGCCGATCACGCCGGGCTTCGAGGCGCTGGTGTTCAAGGCCTCGCGCGGCATCGAGGACATCTACGAGCTGACCTACATCCGCAAGGACGGCAGCCGCTTCCCGGCGGTGGTGTCGGTCACCGCGCTGCGCGACGCGCAGGACGCCATCATCGGCTACCTGCTGATCGGCACCGACAACACCGCGCGCAAGCAGGCCGAAGAGGCGCTGCTCAAGGCGGGGGCCCTGCAGAACGCGATCTTCAACAGCGCCAACTTCTCGAGCATCGCCACCGACGCCAAGGGCGTGATCCAGATCTTCAACGTCGGCGCCGAGCGCATGCTGGGCTACGCGGCCGCCGACGTGATGAACAAGATCACCCCGGCCGACATCTCCGACCCGCAGGAAGTGATCGCGCGCGCCAAGGCATTGAGCGCCGAGCTCGGCACGCCGATCACGCCGGGCTTCGAGGCGCTGGTGTTCAAGGCCTCGCGCGGCATCGAGGACATCTACGAGCTGACCTACATCCGCAAGGACGGCAGCCGCTTCCCGGCGGTGGTGTCGGTCACCGCGCTGCGCGACGCGCATGATGCCATCATCGGCTACCTGCTGATCGGCACCGACAACACCGCGCGCAAGCAGGTCGAAGCCGAGCAGAAGAAGCTCGACCAGCGCCTGCGCGACCAGCAGTTCTATACACGCTCGCTGATCGAGTCCAACATCGACGCGATCATGACCACCGATCCGTCCGGCATCATCACCGACGTCAACAAGCAGATGGAGGCGCTCACCGGTTGCACGCGCGACGAGCTGATCGGCGCGCCCTTCAAGAATTTCTTTACCGATCCGGAGCGCGCCGAGGCGGCCATCAAGCTGGTGCTGGGCGAGAAGAATGTCACCAATTACGAACTCACCGCGCGCGCCAGGGACGGCAAGGAAACGGTGGTGTCCTACAACGCGACCACCTTCTACGATCGGGACAGGAAGCTGCAGGGCGTGTTTGCCGCCGCGCGCGACGTCACCGAACGCAAACGCCTGGATGTCGAACTGGAGAGCGCCAAGTCGGTGGCGGAAAAAGCCAACCTCGCCAAATCGGATTTCCTTTCCAGCATGAGCCATGAGCTGCGCAGCCCGCTCAATGCGATACTCGGCTTCGGCCAGCTGATGGAGTCCGATTCCACGCCGCCAACGCCCGCCCAGTCGGAAAGCATCACCCAGATCCTTCAGGCCGGATGGCATCTGTTGAAGCTGATCAACGAGATCCTCGATCTCGCGAAAGTCGAGTCCGGGCAAGGTACCGCTGTCGCGGGAGCCGGTGTCGCTGGCCGAAGTCATGCTCGAATGCCAGAGCATGATCGAACCGCAGGCGCAACAGCGCGACATCAAAATGATCTTTAAAGAGTTCGACATACCCTATTTTGTCCATGCCGATCGAACGCGGGTAAAGCAGATTCTGATCAACCTGATGAGCAATGCGATCAAATACAACCGCGAGCATGGAACGGTCGAGATCAATTGCACCGCGAGCACACCGGGACGCATACGCGTGAGCATCACGGACACCGGCGCGGGACTGACTCCGGACCAGTTGGCGCAGTTGTTCCAGCCGTTCAATCGTCTCGGACAGGAGGCCGGCGGCGAGGAAGGCACAGGCATCGGCCTGGTGGTGGCCAAGCGGCTGGTCGAAATGATGGGCGGGACCATCGGCGTGGAAAGCACTGTCGGGGTCGGCAGCGTGTTCTGGTTCGAACTCAACTCGGTTGCAGAGCCGCAGCTTGTCAGGCAGGAACGCGAAGCAGCGGTGCCGGACCAACCGCGTGAAAGTGTCTCGCGGGGCAGGGCAACACACCCTGCTTTATGTAGAGGATAACCCGGCGAATATGAAACTGGTCGAGCAGGTCATCGCCCGTCGCCCGGACATCAGCCTGCTGTCTGCGGTGAACGGGGAAAGCGGTATCAAGATCGCGCGCGCCTCCCAACCGGATGTGATCCTGATGGATATCAATCTGCCCGGTATCAACGGCTATGAAGCCCTGGAAATCCTGCGCTCGGATCCGGCCACGGCGCACATCCCGGTTATTGCCATCAGTGCCAATGCCATGCCGCTCGATATCGAGAGGGGCATGAAAGCGGGATTCTTTCGCTATATCACCAAGCCGATCAAGGTCGATGAGTTCATGGCGGTGCTGGATGCGGCGTTGGAATCAGCCGGAAGGATACTGGCCGCTGTAATGTGAGGCACTGCGACTCTCTTGATAAATTCATCTGACATTCTGCACGGCAAGATCCTGATCGTTGACGATCTGGAAGCCAACGTTCAACTGCTCGCGCGGATGCTGAGCGGCGCCGGCTATGTTTCCGTCACGTCGACGATGGATTCGAGCGTGGTATGCGAGCTTCACCTCAAGAATCGCTACGACCTGATCCTGCTCGATCTTCACATGCCCGGCATGGATGGATTCCAGGTGCTGGAAGGACTCAAGCAAATCGAACCGGACGGTTACCTGCCGGTGCTTGTCATCACCGCCCAACCGGGTCACAAGCTGCGCGCGCTTCAGGCCGGCGCCAAGGATTTCATCAGCAAGCCGTTCGAGATGGCCGAAGTGCTGGCGCGTGTTCACAACATGCTGGAAGTGCGCCTGTTGCACGGTGAAACGAAGCGCTACAGCAAAGCGCTGGAACAAAAAGTCGAGGAAGTGGAAGCCAGTCGCGATCTGATCAGCCGCCAGAGCGACGAGGTCAAGCGTCTCTACGATGATCTCGTGGCGGAGCAGAAGCGGTCGCTGGAGTTGAGCGCCCAGCCCGGCACCATGGTCGGTGTCGAAAAGGAGGAACGTATTGCCACGCCATGGTTCCGCAGCCTGAGGCTGCGTCACCCCTGGCTGCAGTTCAACCTGTTCACCTCCCTGCTGGGCGGCGGCGTGGTGTTGCTGTTCCATGACACCATCAACCGGCTGTTGATACTCGCCGTGTTCGTGCCGATCCTGATCAGCCAGACGACCAACACCGGCAGCCAGGTGCTGGCAATCACCCTGCGCGGGCTCGCCCTGGGCGAGCTGAAAGCGGGCAGGGAAAAAATGCTGGTCATGAAAGAAGCGCTGCTCGGCTTGCTGAACGGCATTCTGGTCGGACTGGTGGCGGCCATCGCCATGTACGGGGCAGCCACCCTGATGCATTTGACTATCGCACCCATGCTCAGCGCCGTCGTGTTCGTCGCCATGACCGGCAGTTGTGTCATCAGCGGAATTTTTGGCGCCATCGTGCCGCTCGCTCTGAAGAAGTTCGGCACCGACCCCGCCACCGCTTCGAGCATCGTGCTCACCACGGGCACCGACGTGGCGGCTCTGGGGTTGCTGTTTGGACTGGCGACGATCATGGTGAAGTGAAAGGAGTCGCGATATTCATGAAAAGTTCACCTGACATTCTTCTCGGCAAAATCCTGATCGTCGACGATCAGGAAGCCAATGTGCAGCTGCTGGAGCAGATGCTGCGCGGAGCCGGCTATGTGACCGTTACGTCGACGATGGATCCGCATGCGGTCTGCGAGCTTCATCGCAAGAACCGCTACGACCTGATCCTGCTCGATCTGCAGATGCCGGGCATGGATGGCTTCCAGGTGATGGAAGGCCTCAAGGAAATCGAACACGGACGGCTACCTTCCGGTGCTCGTGATCACCGCCCAGCCGGATCACAAGCTGCGCGCGCTCAGCGCCGGCGCGAAGGATTTCATCAGCAAACCGTTCGACCTGGCCGAAGTGAAGACGCGCGTCCACAACATGCTGGAAGTGCGGCTGTTGTACAAAGCGACTCGAGCATTACAGCCGTGATACTGGAAACCCTGGCGCTGCATGACGCGCTGACCGGGTTTGCCGAACAGACGGCTTTTGATCGACAGAATGTCGTTGGCCATCGCCCATGCGCACAGGAACAAGATCGCCATGGCGGTGATATATCTGGATCTGGACGGATTTCAAGCTGATCAACGACACATTGGGCCACGATGCGGGCGATACGCTGCTGAACATGGTCGCTGCACGCCTGGTGGCCACGGTGCGCCAGGAGGACACGGTGGCGCGCCTGGGCGGCGACGAATTCGTGATCGCGTTGTGGGAATATCAGTCATGCCGACGATGCGGCCAAGCTGGCGTCAAAAGTGATTGCAGGCCGTGTCACAACCCTATGACATTCAAGGGCACAGACGTGAGCATTACCGCCAGCGTCGGGGTCGGTATTTATCCCGTGCATGGCGAGGATGTGGAAACGCTGATGAAGAACGCGGATCTGGCCTTGTATGAGGCCAAGCGCACATGGCAAGAACGGCTATCGCATTGCGGCGAGCACCGACCATGCCGCTTCGGCGCGTTGACGCAAGCTGTTTGCACAGGGCTGAGTACCGGTGCAAATTTGAATCAAAGGAGGCAAATATCATGGTCAGTACCGACGAAATACTTGACGCCAGCATCCTGATCGTTGACGATCAGGAAGCCAATGTGCAGCTGCTGGAGCAAATGCTGCGTGATGACGGCTATCGGCTCCTTTCATCGACAACCGATCCCCATGATGTTTGCGCGCTGCACCATAGAAACCATTACGACCTGATCCTGCTCGATCTGCTGATGCCCGGCATGGATGGCTTCCAGGTGATGGAAGGCCTCAAGGAAATCGAAACGGACGGCTACCTTCCGGTGCTCGTGATCACCGCCCAGCCGGATCACAAGCTGCGCGCGCTCGCCGCCGGCGCGAAGGATTTCGTCACCAAACCGTTCGATCTGGTCGAAGTGAAGACGCGTATCCACAACATGCTGGAAGTGCGGCTGTTGTACAAAAAGCTCGAGAATTACAACAAGGTGCTGGAACAGACGGTGCTGGAACGGACCGCCGAACTGCGCGAGAAGCGAAGCGCGTTTTCGCCGCCTGACCGAGCTGTCGTCCGACTGGTATTGGGAACAGGACGAGAACGGGCATTTCACCAAGATTTTCGGCCCGGTGCATGAAATGCTCGGCATCCGGGTCGACGATGCGCTGGGCAAAACCAGGGATGATCACGAGGTGCAGCTGGAATGAGGCCGAGCGGGAAATACTGGAGGCGAACCTGGCCGCCAGACGGCCGTTCCTGGATTTCGTCTACAGCCGCACCAATCCCGACGGCTCGCGGCAATATCTGATGGTGAGCGGGGAACCGATGTTCGACTCCTCCGGCCGCTTTACCGGCTACCGCGGGATCGGCAAGGACGTGACCGAGTCGATGCTGCGCAATTATGAACTTCTTCCGAAGCACTAGGGACTTGCCACTCCAGCGGAACCCCGCCGGAAATCTTCATTGCAGCATATTCTTTTTGATCTGCCCGAGCGTGTCCAGTGCGGCAGCCTGCTCCGGCCCGCCCAGGCTGACAGCCTGATTCGCCGCGGCCAATGCTTCGGGATAGCGCTTCTGGTCGGCCAGGATTTGCGCGAGGTTGTTGAAGGCTATCTGCGAATCCGGGTGATCCAGTGTGGCCTGCCGGTAGGCATCTTCGGCACGCGTTATATCGCCCAGGGCGTAGGCGGTATTGCCCATACCGATGCGTGCGGTGAGATTGCCCGGCCAGCGCCTGAGCGCCGATTCATAGGCAGCCTCTGCGTCTTTTGGCCGGCCCGTCATTTCCAGCGCCACGGCGGCTGACATATAGCCGACTTCAGTCGCGGTGCGCGGCACGGTGCCCGGCGGCAAGGCGAGCATCGCCCAGTATCCGGCGCGCTCCCAGGTATGCTCGAACGTCGTAAGAGGCAGCACCTGCCGCCGCTCCAGGCCGGAACGCAGGATGATATCCCCGCGCGGCAGGTCGTATCCCACCACCACCGCGTAGTGCCATATCGGATACCAGCTCAGAGCGAGATTTTGCAGCACAACCACCGGCGTGCCCGAGGCAACTTCCGCCAGCACATCGTCCAGCTTCGGTGCCAGCTCATAGGCCAGCATGCCATTGCGCCGCGTGGCGGCAAGCATTTCCACCTGCAGGCTGCCCTCGCGCCCCGGCAGGTACACCTGAGAGGTCAGCTCCTGCGGCGTCACATTGGCACCACCCGAGTTGAGCGCCATGGCGAGCGATGCCGGGCCGCACTGGTGTGTCTCCTGGGGATAGAACGGCACCTCGCTGAGTTCCGCCTGTTGTGGCAGCTGGCTTGAGTTCGTCCTGAGCAGGGCCTGTGTCTGCGGTGTGGCGCATCCGCCCAGCCATGCCAAAAGGAAAACACCCGCAAGGATCGTAGAACTCGCATAGCGAGACCGCGTCCCTCTCGCCAGCTTACGGCGGGAGAGAGTAAGGAGAGCGGGGGCGGGCATTGCGAATTACTTCATCGTTTGAGGGATGTCGGCAACAATGCCCGCCAGACGGGTGCGTGCTCGGAACAGCATGGTCAAATCTTATCTGATTGAGTGCGTAAACGGAAATACTTTGGTCAAGCCCAGAATGTCCGTTATCAGCAGGATGATGAAAACGGTGAGCAATACTTCCAGGATACCAGCATCGCCACCGGCAGGCATCTTGTCCAGATTGCCCGCAACCTTTTGCGCCTCTTCATCAGTCAGCGCCGCGACACGCGCTTTGGCGGCGTCGGCATCCACCCCTTGAGTCTGCAACTCCTTGCGCACATCTGCACGGTCAAGGAAAGTGTTGATACGCTCGCGATCTGTTTGGGACTGGGCGGATGCGGCCACCTTGTCGGTTCCCACCATCCCGGCATAGGTCGACTGGAGTGGCAGTACGAGGCTCAACACACTGGCGATCAGCAAGCGGCTGGTCATGCGCATGAAACGTGAATTCATTTTGTTCTCCTGATAGATCGTTATACAACCGGGTTGAACTGCTATTGGTACTGCAATTATTGAGTTGGCTTGTCCTCTAATGCCAGAGTTTGCCTGGGCCATGGTACACGAGCGCTTTCACGGGTGATTTTCCTTCATGATAGTCTCAACGTAAATATACCCAGTTCATCCCTGGATTTTCGATATGCAAGATAACTATGCAGGAACCAACCCAGCAGAAACCCGATCATCAATGTGAAAAATATCAGCAACGCGCTCGACATCGAGGCGCTCCAGAATAGAAAGCCGATCTCGACCACATTGGAATTCTGCGCGATAAACAGCACCGCCATGCTTGAGAGAATAAGCACCAGTGTCAGTCTCAAGTTCATTTTTCAAACCCTCTCAAATGGATTGTTAAAAGCTTCTGTGGTTGCGGACGGTCGGCAGCATCCCCTGCCAATACTTCAGGGTGTCTCAAAAAATTCAGAGTTCGCCCAAATGCAAGGCGTGGGAAAAATTTTGCAGCGCAGCATATTGGTTATATGTAAGCAAGAAATTCTTTCCGCAACGCAGCAGTTGGGATGAAATCTGGATTTTTAGTTCATTTGAATTTTGAATGGGCGTCGGCGATGCCGGCCTTGAGGTCTTCCCAGATCTTGTCAGAAGTTGTTTTGACCTGTTCCCATGCTGCGCCACTGGCCTTGCCCAGCTCCTGCATTTTTTCGGACGCGGCGCGCTGTTTGGCACGCAACTCGCGAACCGCCTGGGCACGCTTGACCTTGATGTCGGCCCCCGCGTTCTCCGCCTTGGCTTCCAACAGATTTATCTGGGCGTCCCATTCTTTCAGTTGCGCCGCCATCTTTTGTTTATATGCATCCTTGATTTCCATGGTCTGCTCCTTGATTACAAATCAACCTGATTAATTCGACTTTACTGTCAGCCGGTTTTCAACGTCCCTTACGCCGGCCACCGCACCCGCCAGCTCTTTGGCCCTGTTGCTGTTCGATTGCGAATCGACCGACCCGCTCAATGTCACCACGCCTTTTACGGTATCGACGCTGATCTGCAGTGTCTTGAGGCCGGGCTCGGCAAAAATGGCAGCTTTGACCTTGGTTGTGATCGCCGTGTCATCCATGGCCACGCCGGCTTGCGCGCTTTGTTCACCCATTTTTTCGCCGACCTTTTCGGCAGTCTGGTCTATCTTTTTGCCTGCGGTCTCTGCCGGGCCCGGCTTGTTGCATGCGGCAAGTCCGACAAGCAACAGCATCGAAACGCCGACCAATGTCAAATTCTCCGGGAATTTCATTTTGTTTCCTTTCCTAAGATTGCTTTCGTTTCAGCCGACACCGGACTTGGTCGCGGAATTCAAGACTGTTTGCTCCGTCTGTCCATCAAGCCGGGACCAACTCCGCGGCTGTTGCCGAATGGTCGGCGTGTAATGGAGTGCTTGGCAAAAAAGGGGCCTGGTCAAAAGTGACCAAGCCCTTTGCTGATGCTACCTGTTTGGGTAGTTGATGATGATGTTGACCCTGCGGTTTTCCTCTTGCCCTGCCAGGGTGGTGTCGTAAGCGACACGCCCCATGCTGCCATAAGACTCGGTGGAAAGACGCGAACGGGAGATCCCCTCGTTATTCACCAGGTAATCCACCACGTTCTGGGCGCGAGCCTGGGCGAGTTGCATCATCTCCCCGGAATTTGTCTTCTCCCTGTCGATGCCGGTGCCGACATATTTGTCGGCATGCCCCTCCACCGTTGCGGTGACGGAAGGATTTGCCTTCATGAAATCCGCCACCTGGCGAAGACCGTCAAGATATTGCGGATCGATTTTTGACTTGCCCGGTTCGTACCCCAGTTCCATCGCCATGGTGATCCTGGCCGGTTGAACCTTGAGACCCGCGATATCCGTCACGCATGCGATGACCGCATCGATACGGCGGTTCGCCTGCTGGCCTTCCATGGTGCTGTTGTCAGCGATCGGGTACGCTTCTCCGTAGCCAACCGCTTTCAAGCGGGAAGGGGCGATGTGCAGGTCATTCACCAGGTAGTTGACGACACTGTCCGCACGCTGCTGGGATAGTTTCAGGTTGTAGTCGCTTTCCCCTACATTATCTGTAAAGCCCTGGATCACCGCCGTGGTATCGGGGTATTTGTTCATGTAGGTTCCCAGCACGGCGAGTTTCTCCTTGTCTTCGCGCTGAACTTCCTGCTGCTTAATCTCGAACTTGATATCGAGTATGCTGCAGTACTTTTGGGTCTTTACCACCGGCACGATGACCAGCATCGGTGCTGGTGCCGGCGCGGCCGCTACCTTGGCTGGAGGAGGGGGCGCAGCTTTCTTCTCGTTGAAGCGATAGACCAGGCCTACCGAATACATGTCGATGTCGCCATTGTTTCCGATGGCATCATCGACCCGGTAGCGTTCCGCTTCGAGGCGCATCCCGAGGGATTCGTTGAAATCATATTGAACACCCACGCCGGCCTTGTAGCTTGCGGAGTTCTTGCTGGGATTCGGATCCGTCGGCGTGCCAACCGCTCCGGTGCTGGAGAAATTGTCCTTGGCTTCCGCGTATTGCAAGCCCAGCCGGCCAAACACGGAAAATTTATCGGCAAGGGGCAGCATGCCGACTGCGTCGATATTCAAGCCCTGCAGCTTGATGTTTCCGTTCAGTGTCCCTGCCGGCACCGTGGTTGCGGTATAACCGAACTCACCCAGATTGAAGTAACCGCCTTCAACGGCAAAGTTCTTGTTGAACTGGTAACCGCCAAAAAGCTTATAGGCGGTATCAGTGTCATTATCATCTATCGAGGTCGTGCCCGGCAAACCGGCGGAGATGCTTGCATCGTCGATCTTCGCTCGCGACTGGCCGATGTTGCCGCCAATGTACCAGAATGCATCGTCCTTCTCCGTCGCGGCGAAAGAACTGTTCATCACAGCGCAGCCCACCAGACCCAGTGTCCCTAAGGCTTTAAAAATTTTTGTCATGTTGTTCTCCAAAATAATTTGATGCAATTTGTTCAGCATGCTCAGCGAACACCTCAAGTCTTGTTACTGGCAAGTTGTCGAATATCCGGCAGGCGGTGCAAATGGCTGACCCGGCACGGAAACGACGTTAGCCGTCAAATGTAAATCGCACCACCACCACCTACCCACGCCCCTGCCAACAATCTGCCGCACGAGGTTGCAGCCTGTGCTCATCGTGATACTCGCAGCGGCCAGGATGTTGCCCTGGAATTCAGAGTACAATCCAGCGTCGCTGAAGTGCCGGCCTGCCACCAGACGTTGGAAGCCTTGGCGCCGTTGACCAGCAGGATACGAGTGCGTGTCCCGGGAGGGGCGGCACCGGCTGCCGTGCCGATGGTGCTCGATGACTGGAAGACGAAGACCGCACTCGAGTTGCCCTGGGCGTCGAGCGTGAGATCATCCGTTACCATGATCGACGTGACGGATTGATAGACGCCAGGAGAGAAACAGTTGCCAGCGTTTATGTTGCAACCACAGCGGTGCTCCCAACCCCGCTCCTATACCAGCGGCGGCTGCTCCTATAACGGTTGCCCCTCCCAGTGAACCGGCGGCTGGGGGCCGGCAGGAGGAGTGAGGCTAGATACGCTGTATTCAGGTCGGCCTTGACAGTGGCTGCAGTAGTTGTGTCCTCCAGTAAACAGAGAACTGATTACCGTCCCGACGATTGTTGGAGGGAAACCATGGCGGCGCAAATTCCAAATCCTGCCGTTCCAGGCCACCAGGAACGGCCACAGCATTACACTGAGCGAGTTGGATCCAGCACCACGTCCCCATTAACGGTGGTAATGGGACTGTACGGCGGTGGTCATCCCGGCGGTAGCCGAAATCCCGAACGGTGCGGCCGTTCCAAGTATTGACGTATTTATTTGAGGGAGGTTTGAGACACCGGCTCGACGGCACTTCCTCCTCCGCCCAATATCGGGTCCTGTCCCCCGCATCCCGCCACTACGGCGGCCAGCAACAATGCGGTGAGCCACGTCAGTGGCTTGGTGACACTTTCAAATCTTTTCATTTTCTTCTCCTTGTAAATCTGATTCCGAAAAACACCGGTGCAATCAACCGGCCCTTTGCTGATTCCTGGCGTATTTATCCCACTTCCGTCCACATCGCTCCGTGCGCTGGCGCACATTAAGAAAATTATTTTCAGTGCACTTGTTACACTTGGCGTGAATATCCCCCTTTCGTCCTCGATGCTCCGTGCGCTGGCGCACATAATGAAAAATATTTGAGTGTGCAGGGCTCAGTAGTCTGTCCGCATCCATCCGGCGATACGCGCTGGCTGTCCGCAGAGGAAACTCACGCGACGCTGCGCTGACGAAATCGAAACGTGACCGAACGATCGGCATCTCTGTGCAATGAAGAGGATGCGGCTATCTATGCACAGATTCCCTGCGCCATCAGGCATCGCCGGGGCATGCATATTTCACGCTATGAGCGCTAGCGCACAGAGAATATTCCGGGCGAAATGGAAAATCGCCGCAGCTGTGATCGCAAGCCGGCAATTTCCTGCACTTGCTGCGGTTGATCGCAGGTCTTGCGACAAGGTGACAATCGAGATGGAGAACCAAAGATGGCAAGTGAGAAATCACCTGTAGAGGCTATGGCAGGGGCTGGCCACGATGAAGAGGACGGCCACGAAGCCGCACCCGAAATACTGGTCCCGGTTGCGGTTCCAGCGGTGGTCACTATCCACGAGACCCCATACCTGCGCATCAATGTGGCGATCGGCCTGCTGGCGGTCATCGCGTTCGTTGCCGCACTGTATCTGGCGCGTGCCTTCTTCGTGCCATTGCTGATCGGGATACTCGCGAGCTATGCGCTAAGCCCCGTGGTGGAGTGGCTGAAGAAGCTTCACGTCCCGCGTTCTTTGTCAGCTGCACTGTTGCTGGCCACACTGGCCGGCGGCATTTCCTGGATCGCGTTTTCGCTGAGCGATGATGCCGCTGCGATGATCGAAAAGCTGCCGGAAGCCGCACGCAAGCTGCGGCAGAACTTGAGCGAAGAACGTACCGGCCCGACCGCGCTGCAAAACATGCAGGAAGCAGCCAAACAAATCGAGGGCGCCGCCGCCGACGCGGGCGCAAAGCCGGGAAGGCGCATGCTCACCGCCCCGGCGAGCGAGCCTACCGCCTGGTTGCGCGATTACGCGGTTGCGCAGTCTGCGTTACTGTTCGCGGTGGTCAGCCAGGCGCCTATCGTATTGCTGCTCACCTATTTTTTGCTGGCCTCGGGCGGGCATTTCCGCCGCAAGCTGGTGCAACTGGTCGGACCCTCGCTGGTGCGCAAGAAAGATGCCGCGCTGATACTCGATGAGATCGACGTGCAAATCCAGCGCTACCTGCTGATCATGCTGATGTCGAATGTCCTGGTCGGTGTCGGTATCTGGCTCGCGTTCAAGGCGCTTGGCATGGAACAAGCTGCAGTATGGGGAGTCGCCGCCAGCCTGCTGCACTTCATCCCCTACCTGGGACCGGCTTTGGTTGCGTTCGCCGGCGGTACGGCAGCATTCATGCAGTTTGGATCCATACTCCATGCGCTCGCCGCGGCGGGGGTGTCCTTCCTGGTGGCCGGTGCGGTCGGATTCGTGTTCATGCCCTGGCTGCAAAGCCGGTTCGCGGGTGTGAATTCCGCAGTGCTGTTCATCTCCCTGTTGTTCTTCGGCTGGCTGTGGGGCGTCTGGGGCCTGCTGCTCGGTGCGCCGCTGGTCGCCATCGCCAAAGTGATCTGCGACCGGGTCGATACACTCAAACCGGTCGGTGAGTTGCTTGGTCGTTGATAACCGGGACGGCGACCGCAAACACAAGTCCCTTCTCTGTGCGTTCGCGCACAGAGAAGGTCTTGGGGAAAGTGTAATGATTAAACCCGAGGCGCAGTTCACCAGCTGCTTGCGTGCATATAGTTACTGGCGCAGTTGAAATTCAAAAATTAATAGAAAGGTCTTAATCATGCTCTATACCATTGCCGTCGTTATGCTCATCTTGTGGCTGCTCGGCCTGATCACTTCCAACACCATGGGCGGCTTCATCCACATTCTGCTGGTGATCGCCATCGTGGTGATCTTGCTTCGAGTGATCAACGGATGATCATGCCAACCTTTAAATACAAATATGTAACCAGGAAGGCATTGTGCCGATTCGGCATGAAAAACCCTAACCAAGGAGATACAAATGTTTAAATCCGGCAAATATGTCATCGCAGCGTTTGCGATCGGCATCATGATAGCGATGCTGTCGGGATGCGAGAAAGGCCCGGCGGAAAAAGCCGGTAAGGCGATCGATAATGCAGCAGAAAAGACCGGACAACAAATCGACAAGGCCGGTGACAAGATCGAGGATGCGGCAAAGGACGCCAAGAAATAATAATTCCTGTAAAGGTTGCTGCGCAGTTCGGTCAGTGCGGGACGCCGGGGGTAGCCCGCAGCGCCAGGCATGAAAGATTGATATGAATGAAACGGCCAAGCGCGTGAACCCCGTCAAAAAAATGGGCCTGGGGTTGTTGCAGGAGTGGCCGCTGATCGTCAATCTGGTCACCACGCTGGTGTTCCTCGTCTACGGCCAAGGCCTGCTCTCCAACCTCACGCACCCGGTTTGGTTCGCGCTGATATTGGGCTGGCTGTTGCTCATCATCCTCACTTCGATCTTCGCGGTCGTGCGGCACGCGGAATGCCTGGCGGAGAAACTCGGTGAACCGCTGGGCACACTGGTGTTGACGTTATCCATAACCAGCATCGAGGTGATGATCATCATCGCCACGATGCTGACCGGGAAGGGCAGCCCGACGCTGGCGCGCGACGCGATGTTCGCGGTGATCATGATTGCGCTGAACGGCACGGTCGGTCTGACATTGCTGATCGGCGGGTTAAGGTACAAGGAGCAAGACTACAATCTGCAGGGCGCCACTTCATTCCTGGCGGTCATCCTGCCGCTGGCCGTGATCGGACTGGTTCTGCCCAACTACACGATCTCGGGTCCCGACCAGACATTCTCCACGGTCCAGGCTGCGTTCCTGATCATCGTGTCGCTCGCCTTGTACGGCGTCTTTCTCACGATCCAGAACGGACGCCATCGCACCTACTTCCGAACCGCGCGCCCGACGGCGGAAGCGAAGGATGCGAAACGGAAGTGGCGGATCGTCCATGAGGTTCACTCGTTTCCGTATCATGTGTTGCTGTTGCTGGCGTATATGGGGCCGCTGGTCATCCTGACCCAGCATCTCGCCGTGCCGATCGACTTCACGATACGCGTGCTGGGCGCGCCGGTCGCGCTGGCCGGATTCCTGATCGCCGTGCTGGTGCTCGCCCCCGAGTCGCTCGCCGCTGTGCGCGCGGCATTGGTCAACGATTTGCAAAGATCCGTCAACATACTGCTGGGGTCGGTGCTCGCCACGATAGGGTTGACGATCCCTGTGGTTCTGACCTTCGGGTTGCTGTTCCACAAACAGATCATTCTCGGCCTGGAACCCATCGATGTCACGATGCTGTCGCTGACTCTGGTATTGAGCACGATGACGTTTTCCAGCAGCCGCACCAACGTACTGCTCGGCGCTGTCCACCTGTTGTTGTTCCTTGCCTACCTGCTGCTTATTTTCCAGCGATGACCGGATATTCCGCGCGGTTCCATCCGGTGAAATGAAACCGGGTCAAGTGCCGGCATCGACTTGAATCCTGTCTTCGCACCAACGGATCGGGCGTTGTCCCTGCAGGTCTGGGAGCATTCGATCATGTGCAGCGCTTACGTGTGCCAGCGCACGGTGCGTATCTCAGAAGAGGAGTTTAATCAGCTCATAAAGAATTTACCCGGAAGATACAAATGAATAGATTCAGCAAGTTTGTCGTCACTGCATTTGCGCTGGCCCTTTTGGCTACAACCCTATCCGGCTGCCAGAAACAGGAAGGTCCGGCTGAACACGCCGGTAACGCTTCCACTCAGGCGTATCCTCCTGCTCAAGCGAATACTTCCACCCAAAAGAGGTGCGCCGAATGCGGTGTCATCGATTCAATTCGGGAGGTCACCACCAAAGGTGAGGGCAGTGGTCTGGGTGTGGTCGGCGGTGCAATAGTGGGCGGGCTGCTCGGCAACCAGGTCGGTGCCGGGAGCGGCAAAGATGTCGCGACAGTGGCCGGGGCAGTGGGCGGCGCGGTAGCCGGCAACCAGATCGAGAAATCGGTGAAATCGACCAAAAGCTACGACATCACGGTCCGTTTTGAAGATGGCTCGAGCCGCGTGATCCACGAGGCAAATGCGTCGGCATGGCGACCGGGCGATCGCGTCAAGGTCATTGACGGCGTGATCCGCTCCAACAGCTGACAAGCGATCCGGCATGAAGTGATTTTCCCGGATTGGATATTTAAAACAGGGGGTATGCAAATGAACACGAATGAAGGAACGATCGAGCGCGCCGGCCAAATCATTTCGGGTCTGGCATTGATTACGATGGCTGCCTGCGGAACGCTCGGCGTGTGGGGCTGGGTCCAATCGGCGTGCGTGACTGAATTGGCCTGGTTCAACTGTTGACGGCATCTTGCGATTTTGCCTTGCCTGCACGCGAATGAATAAATCCATTTTTGGCTGGTAAACGAACCGGACAGTTTGTGGCATTGGTTATGTACGGCATCGCACAGACGGTCTCATACGTCCACCATATCATTTCCGGAGCCGTGAACTATATGCCGGAAGAATCTAACAATGGCGTCGATATCAGATGCCGTCACAAGGAGAAATGAAATGTCATTGGGAACCATACTATTGATCGTTGTCGCGTTGATGCTTATCGGTGCGATTCCGGGCTGGCCACACAGCAGGTCGTGGGGCTATGGCCCGAGCGGAGCCATCGGGTTGATATTCATCATCCTGGTGATTCTGTTGCTGACGGGCCGATTGTGAAGTGATCGAAGGATTTGCCATCAGCCAGATGGCATCAAACCGTAATATTTTTTCAATCAAGGAGATAAGTCATGGACATGAAAATCATAGGCGCTAAACATACCAACATCGCAGTTTCCAAAGATAAACTCATGGAGGATCTGCGGCTGGTGGTGTCGGACGCCGAGGAACTGCTGCGCGCTACCGCCAGCCAGGCGGGGGAGGGCGCTGCAGCGGCCCGGGCACGCATCCAGGAGAATCTGCAAGTAGTCAAAAGACGCCTGGCTTCAGGCCAGGATGTTTTGCTTGAGCGCACCCGGGAAGCCGCAAAAGATGCAGACCAATACGTTCACGATAATCCCTGGCAGGCGATCGGTGTCTCGGCCTGCGTGGGTGCGATTGTCGGGATGCTGATCGCACGGCACTAAAGCATGCCGGGATCGAGCGGACTGATGGAGTCGCTGAAACGGATGGCAGGTACCTTGCTTGCCATCTTCCAGGCGCGGCTGGAGCTATTGTCCATCGAGATTCAGGAAGAGCGATTGCGCATCGAACAAAAGCTGTTCTATGGCAGTATCGCGCTGTTCTTCTTTGGCCTGGCCATCTTGCTGCTGACGATATTGATCGCGGTGTTGCTTTGGGACAGCTACCGTCTGCCGGTGTTGGGCAGCTTCATGGTGTTGTACTTTGTCGCGGGACTCCTGGCATGGAACGCTTTGCGCCGCGTGGCAAGGGAAAGATCAAAACTGTTTTCCGCCAGTCTGGCCGCATTGACCGATGATCGCGACCAGCTTGCACTCCCGCTCCGACCATGAAAAAGCAACTTGCAGCACTGGCTGACCGCCGCGGTATTCTACTGGAGGAAATCGAGATCCAACGCATGGATCTGGCCGACATTGCCGTGGATTTGCAAAAGCCCCTGACCCTTGCTGATGCAGGAGTGAAGGCGGTGAGATTCTTGCGCAATCATCCCGGATGGGTAGCAGGCGGGTTTGCTGCGCTGCTGTCGTTGCGCGGCAAGGGTATCGCCGGCATGGCACGGAAGGGCTGGCGTTTGATGTACCTCTATCCTGCCGCTATCGCTTTCGGTTTGAAATATCTCCCTGCATTTCTTTCGCCGAGAGCCGAAGAACCTTCAACCGGGGACCCGGAGGAGCGCGATTCCGGGGTTGCTCATTCGCAATAATGATGGATGGTAACAGGTGAGCACTGGACTTCATGTCATTTCGACGAAGGTCACAGCCATGGAGCTGGCCAACTGGATCCTGTCCCTGATCATCATCATCGCATCGGTGGTGTTGTGCCAACAGATCATTTCAAATTCACTTGCCAACCAGCAGAACAAAAACGATTACGCAGAACTCAACAGTGTCAAATACGGCCTGCTCAGCATCGATGAATGGAAGCGCCAGGTCACCGAAATCCTTGCCGGGGAGATCGACAAGCTGTATTTATCCAAGGCGAATGAGCGGGTGCTGCGCAAACATATCGAAGTACTGCTGAATACGCTTATCGACAAGATTGACAAGCAGATCAGGGAAGCTAACGCGGGCTCGGCAGAGGGCCAGATCAAACAATCCTTTATAAACACTTTCATCAATCTCGACGATATCAAAAAAGGCATTCCAGAATATGCGGATGCCATCGTTAAAGAGTTGAAGAAAGCGAAAACCAAGCGTCAGATAAAATCGGTGCTGAACAAACAGCTTGAACAGTATTCCGACCAAACCTTTGATACGCAGGGTACACCTCAACTAAGCCTGATCCTGTTCAGGACAGATTCCAAAGATATCGAAGGTGCAAGAACCAAGCTCAATGAGCAAATTTCGTTCAAGCATGGCCTGATAGTCAAGGAGTCGGCCCTGTTGATCTTGCTGTCTGTCATCCTTTTCGCGTTGTCCGGTTTTAGCAAGCGGCCGCTGACCCCGTCCTGTTATATATTTCTGATACTTTCTCTTGTCACACTTTTGATAGCGGGCGTAACCACGCCCACCATCGATATGGAAGCAACCATCTCGGAGATGAATTTCATGCTGATCGGGCATCCCATCCATTTCGAGAACCAGGTTTTGTATTTCCAGAGCAAAAGCATATTGGATGTATTCTGGATCATGATCACTCACAAGGACATACAGATGAAACTGGTCGGGATCTTGCTGATCACCTTCAGTATTGTTTTCCCGCTGTTAAAGATAGTCTCGTCGCTGGGATATTATTTCAATTATCACAATTTAAAAGAAAACCCTGTGATCAAGTTCTTTGTGTTGAAATCCGGGAAATGGTCGATGGCCGATGTCATGGTGGTTGCCATATTCATGGCCTATATCGGATTCAATGGGATCATCAGCAGCCAGCTCGGTCATCTGCGCTCAGTTGCAGACCAGGAAGTGGTGATCCTGACGACGAATGCCACTGCCCTTCAGCCGGGGTATTACCTGTTCCTGACTTACACCCTGTTGGCGTTATTCCTGACTGGATTCCTGACCAGGAAACCCCAGGCATAGCAGTGAATATGAATTGGCAAGCAGAGCCTGCCGATAAGATGTCAGGATCAGGAGTCACTGGCATTGGTATCGAGAGGGTGGCAGATCGCGCCGTTCAAGATTTTCGGAATGCTCGATCGGGGCGCGGTAGTCAAGGTCATTAGGCATAACACTCACAATGGAAAAGGCCGTCTTGCGACGGCCTCATTCACTGCTTTACGTCTAATGCTGCATGCCTTACGGATGTGTAACCGTAGTCGCATCAAGAACGACCGCTGTCTGCGCCAACAGCCTGCCGTTGATCGATGCGAGATTTCCAAACGTGATCGATGTCTGACCCAGTATGATCCCCTCAAAATGCGCATTCGCTCCAATGGTTACTGCACCGGAGACCTGCCAGAAGATGTTCTGGGGCAGTACACCTACCAGAATAACGTTCTTGGCTGCGGCCATGTTGAGTGTCCCCGCCACCTTGAGGATAAAGACATCTGTTGCGCTGCCACTGATAGTGAGATCCGTTGGTATGGTAACAGCGCTCCCCCATTCGTAGACGGTAACAGGACCGACAGAATTGAAAGTCTGACTGGTAAGTGTTCCGCTACCCACATCAGTCGTGGCGGCAGATGAAACGGTCCGTCCGGCGGCGTCGGTGTACGCGGTTTGCATGTTGCCTACGGCTGTAGTCAGGTCAACCGAAGTCGTCCCTCCCACTTGGTCGGCTGCGTATAACTTTCCGGTTACTTGAGCGGATGTGAAATACGTATCCGTGGGTTCTGTGATCAATGACCATCCCGTCAAGAAAGTCCTGGCAGCCGGACTCAATCCAACATTCCCGGTCACCACCGAGCTTGGAACGGTTGAGACACCTGTTTTCGCCAGAACCGCATAATTGGCGGCTGTGCCAAGATTCACGCAATCCGCTCCTGAGCAAGTTGACCCAACTGGACCTGAGCCAGCGCCTGTACCTGTGCTTGGGACCCCGTCATGAGTACCGCCGCATCCGGCAACTAATGCGGCCAGCAGCAATGCCGTGAGCCACATCAGCGGTTTTGCAATACCTGGTTTTGTAATACTTTCGAATCTGTTCATTTTCTTCTCCTTTAAAATTTGATCCGGTAGATCATCGGTACAATCGACCGAATCCCGGCTGGTGCTTATGTTGATGTGCTGCCGATATTCGCTGATGACACGTTTAGCGACCATGCAAGCCTTGGTTTGGTCTGCTCCAATTCAAAACCGGATCAACCGGAACCAGGGCACAAGAGTCACACCAGTTGCACTATCCCACTTGCGTCCGCGATGCTCCGTGCGTTAGCGCACATTAAAGAATGTATTTTTGGTGGGGCCCGGGAATACAGCATTGAGATGCAGTCGGTAATGATTCGAGGCAAGCATCGCTAATTCAGCGGCGACTCATGGGGGTCTAATTCAGTGTTGCCTTGACAGGGGAAGTTTTGTACATGAACAAAGGCCGTCTCTCGACGGCCTTGTTTCACTGCATCACACACTATGCTGCATGTATTACGGCTGCGTCACCGCATTCTGGGCAAGAGTGACCTGAGTCCCCGCCAACAGTCTGCCGTCTATCGTTGCGCCGGTCTTCATCGCGATCGATGTTTGCGACAGTATGATACCCTTGAACTTAGAGGTTGTTCCAATGTCGGCAGCAGCGAAGGTCGCCCAGTAGATGTTCTGCGGCAGCGCGCCACCGGCCAGGATAATCTGCACGCCCGAACTTACGGTGAGGCCTTGCGCGATCTGGAAGATCCAGACATCGTTCGGGCCGCCGCTGAGCGTGACATCCGTTGGAATCAAAACTGAGGTGCCCCATTTGTAGGTGCCAGGGGCAAGGGTCATCCCGCCGATATTTCCGGCGCCCAGCTCAGTGTAATCCGGGGCTCGACTGTTGGCATCGGTGTACGCGGTCCCCTTGTCGGTTACGGCAGTGGTCAACCCCGATGCGTCTGTTGTCACGCATGGGAGCGGCCCGGCCGCATCGACACTGTAAATGTTCCCGCTCACTTCGGCGCAGGTCAGACCGATAAAGGAACCAGATGCAGGGCTCAAGCCTACATTCCCGGTAATTGCGGAAGTCGGAACGTCGGTAATCGCCGATTGAGCCAGAATCACATAATTACTGGCCGATCCCATGGTTACCGGCGCCGGGCCATGGCCAAGACCGCCAACGCCTGTGCCCGCGCCTGGGGTGCCTGTACCACCGCCCGGAACACCATCGTGAGTACCACCACATCCGGCCACAATAGCGACCAGCACCAAAGCCATTAACCACTTCAGTGTGCTATTAACGCTTGCGAATTTTTTCATTTTGTTCTCCTTTAAAATTTGATCCAGAAGATCATCGGTCAAATCGACCGATCCCTTGCGGGTACTTATCTTGGTGTGCTACGCCTTAACCAGCGGCTTTGCCGAAACCCAGGCAAGTTGTTAAACCGGTTTCACTATCCCACTTCCGTTCACGATGCTCCGTGCGCTAGCGCACATAATGGAAAATATTTTGGGTATCACACCGAAGCGGTATTTGAGATGCGATCGCTGGCGCCACGTACGAGACGACCTGTAAATCAAATTTGTAATGCATTGTGTTCTTCGTCGCCCGGCATGGCTGCAGCCAAAGGGAAATTTCTGATCGGCGGGAAGTCAAAACGATGGCAACCACATTTCGTTGCAATTGCCCGATGTCATCTTGAATCGTCAAATAGCAGCTCCAGACGCAAGCTGAGCGCCGGGCTGGGTCTATATTCCCTGTCTTTGGGGAAGTGCAGTTGCGGGCTTACTTCAAAGAATAGCCATTCCCGATGCATACGGTAACGGTACAACATCAGCACGATATAATCTGTCACCGTATACGCCGGGTTACTGACCCCGATCACACTCGCCTGATACAGCAAAGCGCTGCGATCAGTCACGGTGTGATAAAGCGACAGGTCCTGACGCAGGTCGAAGTTCTGTGTGTCATTGAGCCACGTGGCAATACTGGAAGACCGAAACAGCAGCGGGGGACTTATGATCCGCTCGAGGTCGAGCTGGGTGGTTTCACCCGCGCCCAGCGTATTGAACCAATACACAGACTCTGCCGCTTTCAGCCGCCACAGACCCAGCGGAACCGAATAGCTACCCCTTGTGCGGACGAAAGGTTTGGGCGGGATCGGGAATTTGATCCCCCAATCAGTACTGAAGTGCCAGACATCTTCCTTCGCTTTCGCATAGCGCACAGCCAAGGCGACACTCCCAGGCACATTGACCTGACCGGGAACCGCAACCGGACGAGTTACCGGTGTAGGCTCGGCGATTATATTTTTCTCCGGGTCTGTTTCCAGCAACAGATGCAATCGCCCCTCGGTTACAGGCAATCTGAGATTCGCCCTGGCTGCAAAATCGATCTTGTGATCACTCCCATATCCATTCAGTTTGGTAAGGTCCAGCTGAACGACACTTTCATTGCTCTCCTGGTAATGACGATCACCGCCGAAGAAGCGATCGAGATAGCTGGCGAATCTGGTGATCCTCGCGGACAAATAATCACGCGGGGCATCCATATAACCAAAGCTGTCGGATTCTGGTGTCTGGGGAGCAGTTTGTGGTTCTTGAGGAACAGGCAGCGGTTCTTGAGGGGCAGGCAGCGGTTCTTGTGGAACAGGCAGTGGTTCTTGAGCAGCAGGTTGTGGTGCCAGTGGGGCAGCGAGTTCCGCGCCCGGCAGTTGCATGGGAAAAAGAAGCATGATGCCCCACAGCAGACTCGCCAAAAGCCTGGAATACCGGATGAATTTAGGCTCGAAGGAAGACATCACCTAAGGAACCTCTGATTAGTCCATCATGGCCGCGCATTCGGCTTTGCGGGGTTGCAGGCCGGACACGGTGGTGCGTAGCACTTGGTGCGGGATGGCCTGCCTGCCCTCGCTCCCGCAAGCGGCTGCTGCGCATAACCAGCGACTTGGCGAGAGTCGTTTTCTCGCCTAGTCGAATGGCTAGTGGTTTTATCAGTAACGTGTCGCAGCCGCACACCGCAGGCCGCCCGCAAAGCCAATGCCCTTGAGGGTTGCGACAAAAACGGGCGCTCGCTGTGTTGCGCTCCTTGGCATCGTAGAATAACTACAGCCAGAACACGGTGCGCGAAGCGTCGGTGCGGGATGGGCTGTCTGCGGCTGCTCCCGCAATCGGCCGCTACGCGGTAACGTGTCGCAGCCGCTACCTGCGTCGCGCGCCTTGCGATCATCCAGTTTTTGTCAGCAACGCGGTTCATGATGGACTTGATCAGAGGTTCCCCAAGTTCAATTCACCGCGCTACTTGAGAGACCTGACCACGCGAAATCCGAAGATGCTGAAACGCAGGTCCGGCTTGTCCATGTTACGTACAGCCGCGCGCACATTCCGCGGCGAGTTGTTCCACGAACCGCCGCGCAGCACGCGCTTCGCGTCACCCCCTTGCCAAGCGCTGCCGTCAGTCGGGGCGCCGTTATAGCTGTCGTGATAACTGTCCTCTGTCCATTCCCACACGTTCCCCAGCATGTCATACAGTCCGAATGCATTGGGCTTGAAGCTGCCTGCCGGAGCGGTATAGGCAAAATGATCCGTGCAGTGAACTGTCGACCAGGATGTCGCGCCGTCTATCTTTGCCTGTGCTGTCATGTCCGCGCCATTTGAATATGCACATGCCTCATCAGGGTTGTCTCCCCAGTAACGTGCGGTTTTGGTATTGCCACGGGCGGCGTATTCCCACTCAGCCTCTGTCGGCAGACGGTATTGTTTGCCTGTCTTTTGTGACATCCACACTGCATAGGCCTTGGCATCGTTCCAGTCGATACAGACGACAGGATGGTTGTCTTCTTGCGGGTAGCCGGGTTCGCGCCAGTTGCGTCCACTGCGCTCTTCATATTTGCCATTCTCAAGCGTCCAGCATTTGTCACCGGTGCTGTAGTTGGTAGCGTTCACGAATGCCGCAAACTGGCCTCGGGTGATCTCGGTCTTGCCCAAAGCGAATGCAGAGATATTGACACTAAGCACAGGGCCCTCGTCGTCAGCCCGCCCGTCTTCGGAATCGGGCGAGCCCATGTTAAAACTACCCGACGGTATGACAACCATCTCCGGGCAGTTTGGACAGTCCCGGAAGATTTTGCCTGGCTTGGTTGCTAGCGGTGTTTTGGATGATTTCGCAACCTTGTCTTTCATGGCCGCCTGGGATAGTGCAGGCATCCCCATCAGGCAGAAGACGGCGATGATGAGACCAAGCAGATTGCGCAGCTGGGCTTGTTTCATTTTCGTTGGATTGCTCGGTTGAACTCATTCCATAAATGACATGCGCTTGCCTCAGTTCAGTTTTTTCCTATTAATAAATGGGAACAGTCCGGGCAAAGGCACAAGTCACGTTGGCCATATTTATCTCACTTGCGCCCGACACGCTCAGTACGGTAACGTACATAAAGGATGATTTTTTGGTTGCCCCGACATTCGTTAGCATCGAAGATTGGTGCCTGGCCTAATACTCCCTGATCCAGATCAACTTCGTGCTGGCGCCATTGCGTTCGATCAACGCTTGAACTTCCAGTTCGGCTCGATTCATGCTTACTTTTCCGTTAACCAGAAAGTAATTGGTCTTGACTGACTGCCTCGAGGTTCGATACTGATAGGGATTTATCCGGCAATCGTTCCGTGAAATCGGAAATGAAACGAAAGCTTGCGGTATCACGGCTGGCCACCAGCGCGGTCGCATCGGCAAGCGTAAGGCCGTCTATTCTGGCGGCTAATACCTCTGCCGGTGCGGTGTTCACATTGATCGGTGTGGCGCGCGGCAGAAAGATCACCAAATCCTTTATCCTGGCAAGCATCTCCGGAGTGAAGCCCGGCACCGCGAGCAAATCTTCCACCTGGGTAGGTTCATCGGCAGCGGTCCGGATTGATCATCCGGATTTGCAGCATCAGCTGCAGGTTTTTTTTGCGCAGCCGCCATCAGGTTGGCAGTCGCCTGCGCCAAGGCCCGGGTCCAGGTGTGCATTGACCAGCATCTGGGCGAAGGCGGCGACCTCGGCGGGGTTGATCGTTCCATCGGGGCACAGGTTGGTCAGGTTGTAACGCGCCTGGGCATCCGTGATGCTGCCCGACAAGGTCGCATCGGCGGCATCGGCATCGCTTTGGCCGTTATCGAGATATTGATCGAGCCGAGTTTCCGCGAGCGGCACCGCCCACGGTTCATCCAGGGTATCGACACTCGAATACTTTGCATCCTCGCGCAGGATCAGACCGGCCCAATCGAGCGCGCCGCGCAATATCCATTGTTTCTGCAACTGCAGGCGCTGATTCTCGATGGAGCGGACCTGCACTTGCTGCTGCCAGAACAGGCTGGCGACGATGGTGATCGCCAGCGTCGTCAACAGCAGCGCAATGATCACCGCGACACCGCGTTGTCTTTGGCGCGGAGCAGGGTGCGCTTTCACACTGCTCCCAGCAGGAATATCTTCAGCATGCCGGTGTCGTGTCCGCGCAGTTGCATCGTGACTTCCAGTCCGGTCGGTACTGACGGATTCGCAGTCGACCCACCGATCGTTATCACAGCGTCGGCTTCCGTGCGCCAGCCGCCGTTGATCCAGAGCCGCATCGTCATCGCAGCCACATCCGATTGCAGCGTGACTGCCTGACCCGTATCGGTGTCGTTTACGGCAGCCTGCCACAGCGTGTCGAGTTTTCTCAGGTCGCGCGTCGCAGGAGATTCCCGGCGTGTCAGCATGCCGTCATTGACCCGATAGCTGATGACTTGCAGACGAGAAGGCTGATTGTCTGCATACACTACGCGTACCAATGTGAGCCGCCCCTGACCGAGCGCGAGCGGAGTCCTGTTCGGCAAGACAGAGAGGCTGGCAAGATGCGCGCAATCGCTCTGCAACTGCGCAAAGGCGAGCTGCATCCCGCGCGTTTGCTCAAGGTCGCTGGTGAGCGCGATGCGCGCCCGCACGATGCTGTCCAGCCCGCGCCAGCCGAGTATCGCGACGAACCCGAGCACGCTGATGGCGACCAGCAATTCGACCAGGGTCAACCCCCTGTGTCTTGCCGCCCGAGCGTTGCTGTTTCGGATTGACCTATGGCGCATTCGGCACCACCTGGGCCAGCTTGATGATGCGCCGATCGGTATTGTCAGCGTCGAACACACTGACCTCGACGCGGCGGAAAAGGGGATTCGGTGTGGTGTATACGTTTTCTTCGCACACCAGATGCAACTCGCCTTGGGGACAATCGAATCTGCGCTCTCCCAATGCCGGCCATTCGTGCGCAAGACGGATCTGCGACAGCCGGTTTTCCGCCGACCAGGTCGCCATCATCGAAGCACGCAAGTCACTGCTGTTTTGCGTCAAGCTGCCGACGGCGCGCAGACTGGCGCCCAATGCGGTGCCGATGATGACCAATGCCACCAGTACCTCGAGCAAAGTGAAACCTGCATTGCAATGATAGGATGGATGCAAAGATAGGCGAAGGTTCCAACGCATGTCATTCCACCGCAAAATGTCCGATCCCATCTGCGTGTATTGCGACTTGCGCATCCCCGACTGCAAGTGTCAGGACGAAAGGCGTGCCGACCGGTTCACGGCCGAAGATGATACGCAAGGGATTGGTCTGTTCCGCCGAAGGAGGGCTCACTGTGAATTGCACCGGCGAACGTTTGAATTCGCGCTCACGAAACATGTCGTCTTGCTGGAGCGCTTGCCATTTGTTGTCTTCGAATAGCAGGAAGCGGTAGCGATCGGCTTCTGCTTCGAATGCGATCGGACGGTTGCGCACGATCGCTTCATCGCGTGCCAGTTGCAACAACAGCGCGATCCTTTGCGCATCGTTTTGCAATACCTGCCGCTCGCTCGGCATCGCATTGAATGACACTGCCCCGAGTGTGATGCCGACGATCACCATCACCACCAGCAACTCAAGCAGCGTGAACCCGCTCGATAGTCGCGGGCATTGTGCATTCCGGCGCGCGCGATACGGCGCAAGCAAGGAAAACGCGGTTACAGATCCCACGAACCGATGTCGGCATCGTTGCCGACACCTCCCGGCTGACCGTCTGCACCCAACGAGAACACATCGATTTCACCCTTGATGCCGGGATACAGATACTGGTATGGATTGCCCCACGGGTCTTTCGGCAGTTTGTCGAGATAACCGCCGGCCTTCCAGCCATCGGCCGCGGGTCCTGAAGTCGGTTTGGTGATCAGCGCCTGCAGGCCCTGTTCGGTCGTCGGATAACGCTGATTGTCGAGCTTGTACAGTTTGAGCGCCTGCATCACCGTGGCGATGTCCTGCTTGGCTGCGATGATGCGCGCGTCGTCGGTACGCCCCATCAGTTTGGGGACGATCAACGCGGCCAGGATGCCCATGATGACCACCACCACCATGATCTCGATCAGGGTGAAGCCGCGCGCAGTTCCAGTCAGTTTTCGACGGGAACAAGGAATGGAATGGGAATTTTGCATAGGAATTGGATTTAAAAGTGGCAACAGGCCGCAAGTATAAGACTAAAGCCGAATCCATTACATTTTTATTGGGCCGGCCTGAACTCCGACGCAGGTCGAACATCGCATATTGAATGCATACAATGAATTGTAAATTCCTTCAGTAACACTATAATGCGCGGTCTTTAGCGGTGTCATTGGTTAGGGTTTGGCCGGGCCATTTGTTGGTTGTCGGTTGGAATTCGATCGGGCTTGCAGTATTTCCAGTGCGGCATCGCCGCACTTTGTATTTTAGAAAAGAAAATATGCCAGTAAATATTACGTTGCCGGATGGTTCGCAGCGCAGCTATCCCAAGCCTGTGACGGTCGCCGAAGTTGCGCAGAGCATCGGCGCAGGTTTGGCGCGAGCCGCGCTGGCCGGCAAGGTGGATGGCCGGTTGGTGGATACCTCGTATTTGATCGCCCAGGATGCAGCGCTGGCCATCATCACCGACAAGGATGCGGATGGTCTCGAGATCATCCGCCATTCCACCGCGCATCTGCTGGCATATGCGGTGAAGGAATTATTCCCCGATGCACAGGTCACCATCGGCCCGGTGATCGAGAACGGCTTCTATTACGATTTTTCCTATCATCGCCCGTTCACGCCTGAAGATCTGGCGGCCATCGAGAAGCGCATGACAGAGCTTGCCAAGCGGGACATCCCGGTGACGCGCAAGGTGTTGCCGCGCGACGCAGCGGTGGAGTATTTCAAGGGGATCAAAGAACATTACAAGGCGGAGATCATTGCCTCCATTCCTGCGAATGAAGATGTGTCGCTCTACACCGAGGGTGACTTCACCGATCTGTGCCGCGGACCGCACGTGCCGTCGACCGGAAAGCTGAAAGCATTCAAATTGACGAAGCTGGCCGGTGCATACTGGCGCGGCGACTCCAAGAACGAGATGCTGCAGCGCATTTACGGCACCGCCTGGGCAAAGAAGGAGGAACTGGAAGCCTACCTGCACCAGATCGAGGAAGCGGAGAAGCGCGATCACCGCAAGCTGGGCAAGCAGCTGGAATTGTTCCATATGCAGGATTCTTCGCCCGGCATGGTGTTCTGGCATCCCAAGGGCTGGACGCTGTGGCAGGAAGTCGAACAGTACATGCGGCGCAAATTCATCGAGCACGACTATCAGGAAGTGCGTACCCCGACCATCATGGATCGCGTGTTGTGGGAGAAATCAGGCCACTGGGAGAACTATCACGACAACATGTTCACCACGGCTTCGGAGAATCGCGATTACGCGGTCAAGCCGATGAATTGTCCGGGACATGTGCAGATATACAACCACGGCCTGCACAGCTATCGCGATTTGCCTCTGAGATTGGCGGAGTTCGGCTCCTGCCACCGCAACGAGACTTCCGGTTCGCTGCACGGCCTGATGCGGGTGCGCGGCTTCACGCAGGATGATGCGCACATTTTCTGCACCGAAGATCAAATCCAGCCCGAAGTGTCGAAGTTCATCGTGATGCTGAACGAGGTATATCGCGATTTCGGTTTCAACGAAGTGCTGGTCAAGCTTTCCACGCGCCCGGAAAAACGGGTCGGCTCGGATGAGACCTGGGACAAGGCCGAAGCTGGGCTGGCATCAGCACTGAAGCAAAACAGCCTCGATTATGATGTCCAGCCGGGCGAAGGCGCGTTCTACGGTCCCAAAGTCGAATTCACGCTGAAAGACAGTCTGGGCCGCTTGTGGCAGTGCGGCACGATACAGCTGGATTTCAATCTGCCGGTGCGCCTGGGAGCCGAGTTCGTCGACGAGGACAACAGCCGCAAACCCCCGGTGATGCTGCATCGCGCGATACTCGGATCTATGGAACGATTCATCGGAATATTGATCGAGCACCATGCCGGCGCTTTCCCGTTATGGCTGTCGCCGGTCCAGCTTGTGCTGATGAATATCTCGCAGGCGCAAGAGGAATATGCGACCCAGGTAGCGCAACAATTACGGGCAGCCGGGCTGCGTATACAGATGGATTTGCGCAATGAGAAGATTACCTATAAAATACGCGAACATAGCCTGCAGAAATTACCTTATCAGCTGATCGTGGGCGATAAGGAAGTGGCAGGAAAATTGGTGGCCGTGCGTACCCGCAGTGGCGAAGATATCGGACAAATGACGCTGGAAGCCCTGCTTCAACGTTTGCAGACCGAGATCAAAAACGGGTAGCGCGGCTTAAGTATTGTTTAAGCGGAGATATTGCAATAGCACAAGACAAGTCGCAGCGCCTGAATGAGATGATTACCGCACCGCAGGTGCGGCTCATAGGTGCAGAAAAAGAGCCCCTCGGGATCGTAACCATCGCAGAAGCATTGCGTATGGCGGATGAAGCAGAATTGGATTTGGTGGAGATTTCACCGTTGGCGGACCCACCCGTATGCCGCATCATGGACATCGGCAAATTCAAATATGCCGAGAGCAAGAAACTGCATGAAGCCAAACTCAAGCAAAAGCAGGTCCAGATCAAGGAGATCAAGTTCCGCCCGAATACGGACGAAGGTGATTACAACATCAAGCTGCGCAACCTGATCAAGTTTTTGGGAGAAGGCGACAAAACCAAAGTCACGCTGCGTTTTCGCGGACGCGAGATGGCTCACCAGGAAATCGGCATGCGGCTGATCGAGCGTGTCAGGGGCGATCTGGAAGAATATGGCGTGGTAGAGCAGTTCCCGAAGATGGAAGGTCGCCAGATGGTGATGGTGTTGTCGCCAAAGCCCAGGAAGAAAGAAAAGGAAGTCAAGGACACAAAGGATACAAAAATAGTCAAGGAACCCAAGGCCAAGGTAGTTAAGGAAGCCAAGGTAGCCAAGGAAGCCAAGGTAGCCAAGGAAGCATAAGCAGCAGTTGTCGCGGCAGCAAAGGGACGGTCGCGACGATGCAGCAATCGGTCCCGATAAAAAGTGGTGTATGGGTAGTAAAGATTTTCCATTGGAAAACACCTGCCACCATAACTTGATAAGGAATAGTCATGCCTAAAATGAAAACCAAAAGCGGGGCGGCCAAGCGGTTCACGGTTCGCGCCGGCGGTAGTGTCAAGCGCTCGCAAGCGTTCAAGCGTCATATCCTGACCAAGAAGACCACCAAGAACAAGCGTCAACTGCGCGGCACGGCGGAAGTCCATGCAACCAACAAAGCATCGGTTCGCGCCATGATGCCTTACGCATAAGGAGAAGACCATGCCAAGAGTTAAACGTGGAGTAGTTGCACGCACGAGTCACAAGAAGGTTCTTGATCTGGCCAAGGGTTATCGCGGCCGCCGCAAAAATGTCTACCGTATCGCCAAACAGGCGGTGATGAAGGCGGGGCAATATGCATATCGCGATCGCCGCCAGAAGAAACGCCAGTTCCGCACCTTGTGGATCGCGCGTATCAATGCGGCGGCTCGCGAGCAAGGCATGAGCTACAGCGTATTCATGAACGGGCTCAAGAAGGCCGACATTCAGGTTGACCGCAAGGTCTTGTCTGATATCGCTGTATTCGACAAGCCGGCATTTGCGCAATTCGTTGCGCAAGCCAAAGCCAGCCTCGGCGTCTAAGTTATACGGTCGAAACAAAAGGAGGCGGCAAGCCTCCTTTTTTGTTTCTATACCCCTGTTTGGTTTCGGTGTGCGTATTTCTGGTGTTAGGGATGGAAAAACTCCAACAAATTCTCGATGAGGCGCTCAAGCAGTTCGCCGGGATCAGCGACGAAGCTGAGTTAGAGCAGGTCAAAGCCCGGTTTCTGGGCAAGGACGGCAGCCTGACGGTTTTGCTCAAAGGATTGGGCAAATTGTCTGCAGAGGAGCGTCCCGCTGCGGGAGCGCGCATAAATAAAGTCAAACAAAGCATCGAAGCAGCATTGCAGCAGCGCCGCGATTCGCTTCAAAAGAACAAACTTGCGCAGCAACTGGCGACGGAATCGCTGGATGTCACCTTGCCCGGACGCGGGATGGGAACGGGCGGATTGCATCCGGTCACACGCACGCTGGAACGCATCGAGCAACTGTTCCACTCTCTGGGATTCGCGACATCGTCAGGTCCGGAGATCGAAAGCGACTTTTACAACTTTACAGCGCTGAACATTCCGGAAAATCACCCTGCGCGCGCGATGCACGATACTTTTTATATCGACCCGCAGCACGTGTTGCGCACACACACCTCCCCGGTTCAAGTGCGCTACATGGAGGACCATCGACCGCCGCTGAAAATCATATCATCCGGACGTGTTTACCGTGTCGATTCCGATGCCACACATTCGCCCATGTTCCACCAGGTCGAAGGTTTGTGGGTGGACGAAGAGATCAGCTTTGCCAACCTCAAGGGCGTAATGCGGGATTTTTTACAGCGATTTTTCGAGCAAGATGATTTGCAAGTGCGCTTCCGCCCCTCGTTTTTCCCGTTTACCGAACCATCCGCTGAAATCGATATGAGCTGGAATGGCGGATGGCTGGAAATCGGCGGTTGCGGAATGGTTCATCCCAACGTGTTCAAACAGGTCAATATCGACAGTGAAAAGTATCTCGGGTTTGCTTTCGGTTTGGGGGTGGAGCGCTTGGCGATGTTGCGTTACGGCGTGAACGATCTGCGTCTGTTCTACGAAAGTGATTTACGCTTTATTAAACAATTCAATTAATTACGATATTAAGCTAAGTAACAAGTTTAATTCATAACCATGAAATTCTCTGAAAATTGGTTAAGAACCTGGGTCGATCCAGACCTGTCCAGCGAAGCATTGGCAGATGTGCTGACCATGGCCGGTCTTGAAGTCGAGGCACTGGAGCCTGTCGCGCCCGCGTTCAACGGCGTGGTGATCGGTAAAGTGCTGGAAGTGGCGAAGCACCCCAATGCGGATCGCCTGAATGTATGCCAGGTGGATGTCGGCGAGGTACAGCCGCTGACTATCGTATGCGGTGCGGCGAACGTCGCTGTTGGCGTGAAAGTTCCTTGCGCGCGCATCGGCGCGGTGCTGCCCGGTGATTTCGTCATCAAGCAGGCCAAGGTGCGAAACATCGAATCGTTCGGCATGTTGTGCTCTGCCAAGGAACTGGGTTTGGCTCAGGAAAGCGAAGGATTGTGGCTGTTGCCCGGCGATGCGCCGGTGGGAAAAGATCTGCGCGAATATCTGGAACTGGATGACAAATTATTCACTTTGAAACTTACGCCGAATCGCAGTGATTGCTCCGGCATGACTGGCGTGGCGCGCGAAGTCGCAGCATTGACCGGCAGTGTGCTCAAGTCTTTGGATATTCAGGCGCAGCCTGTCACCTTGTCCGAGAAGTTATCTGTCAATGTGTCGGATAAACAGGCTTGCCCCCTGTATTGCGGGCGCTTGGTCCGCGGCGTGCATTCCGCCGCGACCACACCGGCTTGGATGCTGCGCAGGTTGGAACGCGGCGGTCTGCGCGGCATCAACGCGGTGGTAGACATCACCAACTATGTGATGCTGGAAATGGGCCAGCCGCTGCATGCATTCGATGCGGCGAAACTTGCCGGCGGTATTACCGTGCGCAAAGCGCACAAGGGTGAATCGCTGACCCTGCTCAACGAACAAGCTGTGATGCTTGACGATGAGATATTGGTGATCGCCGATGACTCGCGGGTATTGGCGCTGGCTGGCATCATGGGGGGGCAGGGCAGCGGTGTGGAATCAAGCACACAGGACGTATTTCTGGAGAGCGCATTCTTCCATCCCGATGAGATTGCCGGCAAGGCGCGCCGTTTCGCGCTGGCGACCGATTCTTCATTCCGCTTTGAGCGCGGTGTGGATTTTGCCGCGACTCGCCAGGCCCTGGAACGCGCCACGCAATTGTTGCTGGAAATCTGCGGCGGCAGTGCCGGTTCTATCAGCGAAGTGCGAGGCAAATTGCCGGAACGATTGCCGATTGCATTGCGCCGTTCGCGTGCCGCACGGGTGCTTGGCATCACGCTGGATGACAATCAGATAACGAATTTGCTCAAGCGTTTGCAATTTGATGTCACGGCAAATGGCGACGATTACCGCGTCACGCCGCCGAGTTTCCGTTTTGATCTGTCCATAGAGGCCGATCTGATTGAAGAGTTGGCGCGCCTGCACGGCTATGACAAAATCCCGGCGCTTGCCCCGCAAGCCACGATGACCATATTGCCATGCAGCGAGCTGCAACGTCCGTTGGCGCATATCCAGAATACGCTGGTTGCGCGCGATTATCACGAGATAGTCAGTTACGCGTTTGTCGATATGCAAACCGAGCGTGAACTTTGCGGTAACGAGAGTCCTGTCGAGCTTCAGAATCCCATCGCCAGCAACCTCGCGGTGATGCGCAGCAGTCTGATAGGCGGGTTGATCAGTGCGTTGCGCTTCAATCTGAATCGCAAGCAAGGACGCGTTCGGCTGTTCGAAGTGGGAGCATGCTTTGCAAGATCCGGCAATGAATATATTCAAACCCAGCGATTATCCGGGTTGGCCTGTGGAGACGCACAGCCCGAACAATGGGGTGTAAATGCCAGGCCTGTGGATTTTTACGATGTAAAAGCGGATGTCGACGCATTGTTTGCAGCTCAGTCGCTACGATTTGTTGCCGCAACCCATCCGGCCTTGCATCCAGGCCGGTCTGCGCAGATTTATTGCGGTGAATCGATGGCAGGCTGGATTGGCGAGTTGCACCCTGAATGGCAGCAACAATATGACATCAATAAGACCTGCGTGTGGTTCGAGGTTGGATTGGATGCTTTGACACAGGCGAAAGTCCCGCGCATGAAGGAAATAGCCAAGTTTTTACCGATGCGTCGCGATTTGGCGGTAGTGGTCGACGAGGTAATCACGGTGCAAACCTTGTTGGATGCCATGCAACAGTCATCTGCGCCTTATGTTGTAGAAATCGGCCTGTTCGACCTGTACCGCGGCAAGGGGATGGAGGTTGGTAAAAAAAGCCTTGCATTCCGTGTGTTATTGCAAGATACTCAGAAAACACTCACGGATTCGGATATAGAAGCCAGCCTTGAATATTTAGTTGCTGTTTTGGCAATGCACGGCGCGCAGTTGCGCACTTGATTAACTATTTAAAATCAACAATAAGGAAGCGACATGACATCCACATTAACAAAAGCCGAACTGGCAGATCTGCTGTTTGCAAAAGTGGGCCTCAATAAACGCGAAGCCAAAGATATGGTAGAGGCGTTTTTTGAGGAAATTCGTTTGCAGTTGGAGCGGGGCGAGAGCGTAAAACTATCCGGTTTCGGGAATTTTCAATTACGCGACAAGCCTCAGCGTCCGGGGAGGAACCCAAAGACCGGCGAAGAAATCCCGATCACCGCGCGTCGTGTTGTCACATTTCATCCCAGCCAAAAACTGAAAACCATGGTGGAAAAGTCCTATCATGGAAAACCACAAGCCTAATTCGGAACTTCCCCCGATACCCGCCAAACGCTATTTCACCATCGGTGAAGTCAGCGAGTTGTGCGGGGTCAAGGCGCACGTGTTGCGCTATTGGGAACAGGAATTTACCCAGCTCAAACCGGTCAAGCGCAGCGGAAACCGGCGGTATTATCAGCATCATGAAGTGATGCTGATACGCCGGATACGCGATCTGTTGTACGGTCAGGGTTTTACCATCAGCGGGGCGCGTAATCTTCTGGAAAATCAAAATCTGTCTGACAATCGTCCGGCTCAGCCGGCGTTGAATGTTTCTGCATTCCGTCGTGAAATCAAGGAGATCGTTTCGCTGCTAAGCACTTGAATTTCGTCATTTCACAGCAAATTCGCTTTTCTACTGTTCTTTCTGGACTTGTCCAACAAACAGGATTTCATTGAAACTGCGGTTCAGTTCCTTGCTGTAGAACCCGCTCATAATTACCCCTTTGCTGTAGCCAATCTTGTCTCCTGGTTGAATATCAAGCTTGGTTCCGGCCAGCCAGATAACTTCCTGATTTTCATTGACTACTTCCAGATAGGTATACGCAGTTGCCTGGCGGACCGTTCTTACAATTCCATGATTGGGTAAACTGGTCTGATTTTCCTTGCTGGCCAGTTTTGCCTTATAAGCCTGTGCATCTTGTTCACCACCCCAGAAACCTAAGTCTGCAGTTGCATTGACCGTGGCGTACTCCACGCTGGATAGATAACTATCGCGATTGGAACCGCCGATCACGTAAATCCAGTCCTTGTAATCAACCACGCTGAACATGCCGCGTGGCACGCTGAGCGGGGTTGTCATTTCCCACGCTGATAATTGCCCGTCGGCGTTGACCTGGCTTTTTTCCACGCTATCCAGAAATTCCAGCCCGGTAAGTCCGCCGAGTGCATAGATATAATCGCCGTGCGAGACTGTGGCTAATCCGTAGCGACCGACATTCAACGGTTCGGTCATTTTCCAGTCGCGCTTTTCCTCCTCACCCAGCGGGGACCATTCGACGCTGGTAATGCCGACACCCTTGTCTTGATCGTGCCCGCCAATGACATACGCGGCCGAGCCCCATTTCTTCACTCCATCCACATAGCTGGGTATCAGCAAGGCTTTATCTTCAAGCTGCCACTCTCCCAAGCTGCCATCCGGTAAAAAATCGGCGTGTTCAACTGAATCAAGAAGGACACCGCCAAAACCGCCAAAAACGTAGAGTGTCTTGTCCGTTGCTATGAGTTTGCTGCAGCGGCGTCGCACGAGCATTTCGTTCTTCTCGGTTTCCCATGGGCCCAGGGTACCGTCGGGCAAAATTCGGGCGCGTTCGGCGGTCTTCAATAAATTGTGTCCATTGGGGCCATTCCCTCCGCCGGACACGTAAATTGAACCATCATGTACGACTGCGTCGATGAATCCGCGCGGCTCCTTTAGATTCGGACCGGCTTGCCATTTACCCAATGATCCGTCCTTGTGTATCCTGGCATATTCAGTCGTATTGAGAAAATCCTTGCCATCGACGCCTCCTATCAAAAAGAGCGTGTCATCGACTGCCACTACTGCTGCTCCAGCGCGGGGGATGGTAAGTGGTGAGGTTTCTTTCCAGTCAGGAACCCAAAGTTTGTTTTGCGTGCTACATGCAGACAGAGTGCATAGTAGTGCGAAAATGGCTAATTTATTCATGAACATCACTTTCAGTTTGATTTCGAACAGGTCCAAACGCCTGAGTTGTTGGAATACATGGCTAATTGTTGCGCCAGTCCGCCATGATACACATCATAAGGTTCCAGGTCTGCCAAGTATTGCTGTCGGGGCATAAGTTGCTTTGCGAACTAACTTGGACTAAACTAGTCCTAGTTAAGCGAGGCGGGTTTATTATGTTGCGTTTGAGTAAATTGGCGGATTACGGCAGTCAGGTCATGGCCTACATGGCTCGTGACAGTGTTGTCCATAGTGCTAGCGAAGTGGCAACCGGATTGGGGATGGCGCCGACCACAGTGAGCAAGATCCTCAAAATGCTGGCACGCGAGAATCTTGTTGTCTCGGTGCTCGGTGCAAAGGGTGGATATATGCTGACGCGCCAACCCAGCGACATTTCTCTCGCCGAGATCATCTATGCGATGGATGGCCCGATCTCTATCACCGAGTGTAGCGGTACATCCACTTGCGCACGCGAGTCGACCTGCTCGACCCGGAACAATTGGCAGGGGATAAATCACATCATCCACGATGCGCTAAATAGAGTGAATCTTGCCGAAATGATCGCACCCAAGCCACAGGTAGTGGATGTGAGTGCTATTCGTTCCCGCGGGATATTAGTATGAATTTTAATTGGAGAATCACATGGCAATAACATTGACAGAATCAGCAGCAAAACATATCCGGCAGCAAATCGAGAAAAGCGGCAACGGTGTCGGACTGCGGCTCGGCGTGAAAAAATCGGGATGCAGCGGCTTTGCCTATACCTTCGATATTGCACAGGAAGTGATGGACAACGACACAGTTTTCGAGGGATTTGGTGCGAAGGTGCTGGTCGATGCAGAGAGCCTGCCCTTGCTTGAGGGTACGGAGCTCGCGTACGTAAAAGAGGGATTGGGGCATGTGTTCAAGTTCAACAATCCCAATGTCAAAAACCAGTGCGGATGCGGCGAAAGTTTTGCCGTTTAAGGGTTACTCATGAGCACAGCATTGCATAATCTGGTCAATCAGCCATACAAACATGGTTTTGTGACCGACATCGAAACCGAGGCGGTTCCGAAAGGCCTGAGCGAGGATGTGATACGCCATATTTCGAAAATGAAAGGGGAACCGGAATGGTTGCTCGAATTCCGATTGGGCGCATACAAGCACTGGCTGACCATGGAAGAACCGGCATGGGCGAACGTGAGTTATCCCAAGATCGATTTTCAGGACATCATCTATTTCGCGCAACCCAAGCCCAAGAAGCAACTGGCGAGCATGGATGAAGTCGACCCTGAACTGAGGCGCACCTTTGAAAAACTCGGCGTGCCTTTGCACGAGCAAAAAATGATGGCCGGAGTGGCCGTCGACGTGATCTTCGACAGCGTATCGGTGACCACGACCTACAAGGCGAAGCTGGCTGAGATCGGGATTATTTTCTGCTCCTTTTCCGAGGCGGTTCGTGAGCATCCCGAGCTGGTGAGGCAATATCTGGGCAGTGTGGTGCCGAGCGGTGACAATTTTTACGCGGCCCTCAATTCTGCGGTATTTACCGATGGTTCATTTTGCTTTATCCCGAAAGGGACGAAATGCCCGATGGATCTGTCCACCTATTTCAGGATCAACACCGAGGGTTCCGGGCAGTTCGAACGCACGCTGATCATCGCCGAAGAGGGCAGCTCGGTAAGCT
>CAVSAB010000014.1:0-119668 GCA_963725835.1 uncultured beta proteobacterium
ACCCCGTGCAGGTCGACCGCTTGCTGCAACGCTTCCATGCGCGGCAAAGCACCCTTCACGCGCAAATCCATCAGATCGTCGGTCAACAGGCCGCCGCCGCCGCCGCAGCAAAATGTCCTTTCGTGTGTCGTATTCGGGTCCATCTCGACGAAATGGTTTGCGACCGCCTTGATGATGTTGCGCGGGATGTCGAATTGCCCGCCGGGATAATCGCCCATGCGCGAACCTCGCGCCACATTGCAGGAGTCGTGGAAAGTGATGATATGCTTGTCGTTGGCTTCCTTGTCGAATGACAGCGCGCCCCGTTCGATCAAGTCCCAGGTGAATTCGCAGATGTGCGCGGGCTGTTTGTAGCGATGGTCGAGTTGCTTCTGCAACATCATCGCGAATTTGTCGTCCTGATCTGCCCCATCCCCGACTCCTGTCAAGGTATTCCAGAAACTGTAGGCCACGCGCCATGCGTGGCCGCACTCTCCGACCACGATGCGCTTCACGCCGAGTTCCAGCGCAGCCTGGCGGATACGCAATGCGACTTTGCGCAGCTGCTCGTAATTGCCGATGAACATGCCGAAGTTCGCCGCCTCGGACGACATCGAGGAGAGTGTCCAGCTGGTGCCGGTGGCATGGAACACCTTGCCATAACCGATCAGGCTGTCGATATGCGGTTCGGCGAAAAAGTCGGCGGACGGCGTGATCAGCAACACTTCCGCGCCTTTGACATCAAGCGGAAAGCGCACATCGATCCCGGTAGCCTCTTTGACATCCTCTTCCAGCCCTTCCAGCGTATCCTGGAGTGCGGGTCCCGGCAGGCCGAGGTTATTGCCTATCTTGTGCACTTTTCCGATGATCTCGTTGTCGTATTTCTGGCCGTAACCGACGGAATCGAGGATCTCGCGCGCCGCCATCGTGACTTCGGCGGTATCGATGCCATAGGGGCAGAACACCGAGCAGCGCCGGCACTCGGAACACTGGTGAAAATAGTTGTGCCATTCGTCCAGCACTTTGCGGGTCAGGTCGCGCGCACCGACCAATTTGGGGAACAGCTTGCCGGGCCACGTGAAATAACGGCGATACACGCTACGCATCAGATCCTGCCGCGCAACCGGCATGTTTTTCGGGTCCTGCGTCCCGATGAAGTAATGGCACTTGTCCGAGCATGCTCCGCAATGCACGCAGGTATCCATATACACCTTGAGCGAGCGGTATTTGCCCAGCAACTCACCCATCTTGGCCAACGCCCGATCATGCCAGTCTTCGACCAATTGGCCGGGAAAACCAAGCGCCTCCTGGATCTTGTCGTTCGCGACAAACGGTCCGCTGCCTTCCATCGCTCCCGGTTTCAATGCCGGGATGATGGGAATGATCCGGTAGGCCGGTGCGGCGATATCTGCCATGCTAGCCCTCCGATTCCATTTGTTTTGCCCAGGCAGAAATATGGCGTTTCTCGCGTGAATCGTCCGCCTGATTGCGGCTCGGGGAAAAGAACACGCCGGGCGCATGCAACAACTTGCTGACCGGGAAGATCATCATCAACAGCGCGACCAGGGACAGATGCGCATAAAGCAATATATTGGAAGGCAAGGGTTGCAAGTCAAAATGCATCAGACCCAGCATGAACCCCTTCACGGCGATCACATCGCCATGCACGACGAATCTCATCGCCAGACCGGAAACCCCGATCACAAGGAACAGCGCAAGCATCAGGTGATCAGAGGGAGTGGAGATGTAGCGTATGCGTTCGACGAATATGCGTCGCGCCCAAAGTCCCGCCGCGCCAAGCACCAGGGTGATGCCGGCATACATGCCGAACGGCTGGATCAACGCCACCCAGGACCAGACAGGCTCGGTGAAATAGCGCAAGTGGCGCAACAGCACGAGTGCCAGGCTGGCGTGAAACATCCATCCCAGACCCCACGTCCACAGATTCGCCTTGAACAGGCTTTCAAACAGGAACACCTCGCGCATCATGCGCAACACCACCCCGCCGGTGGTAATGGGTGCCGGCGTGGTAGGTATCTTGAGCGGCGCGGGAGTACGGGTATATACGCTGATACGGTAGAACGTGCCAACGACAAACACCAGAGTGGCAAAGTAAAACAGGATTGCGAATAAGGTGCTCATCACGGGCCGACTGCAAAGTGTCCACTCAAACCGTCTGGATCAGACGCAACCGGTTGGCTTCGGCAATCCGGCGATCTTGCACGCCTGTTTGCCCGGGCCATAGGGAAACAAGCCATACAGATATTCGCTGTTTCCTTTGTCAGCGCCCAGCTTCTTGCCGATCGCCTTGGTCAACACCCGGACTGCCGGGGCGATCTGATATTCCTCGAAATATTCGCGCAGGAAGTTGATGACTTCCCAATGTTGATCCGTCATTTCGACGTTTTCAGTTTTTGCGATGTATTCAGCGACCTCTTTATTCCAGTCAGCCAGATTGACGAGGTAGCCCTCTTCGTCGGTTTCATACGTTTTTCCGTCGACTTCGATGGTGGCCATGATGATTCTCCTTGTAGAAATTAAATGTTAGAGCCAGGATTGGCTGTTTTTATTGGTCGTGGTCAGGTCGACAAAGCCGCCGTAATCCACAGGCAATATTCCCGCGATGATACGATCGGCCAGTCCGCGCGCTTCAAGATCGGGCTGCAAAACATGTATCTTGAACCGCCCCATCGCCTCGCGTATTTTACCCTCGAATGCATTGCCTGAAGTGGCCGCGTAAACCGCATCTTCAATCAGCAAAATATCCCCGGATTGAGCGACTCGCAAACAGCTGTCGAGAGAACTGTTCGTCAGCGGAGATTTGTTGATGATATGCAACATGTGACTATACTCCTAGAAACTCAGCACGACATCTTGCTGATTCATCAACTCGCCCATTTCCGCGCGCCCCAGCACGGTCACATCGACCAGCAAATCCTTCTCATTGAGACCGCGTGCTTCGAGAGATTCCTTTTCGACATACAGCTTCTCGATGTCATAGCCCTCCAGCGCGCGATAGGCAGGCGAGAAATTCTTGGTCTCTATGCCCTTGGTCTGCTGACCCTTTTTCAATTGATAAACACCATCATCGAGAAAAACCAGCGATACGTCCTGGTCAAACGCGGCGGTGATCAACACGACTTCCAGGGATTCAAGCGCGTAGATCGTGCCGTAAGGCGCCTTGCGGTTGACGAACATGAACTTCTTGATGTTGTTTTCTTCGCTCATGCCAGCTCCCTAATCGCCAAACACGACGGTGCGGTCGGTCTGGATACCGGCTTCAACCAGTTGGCCCAGCCCGGAAATGCGGAATCCGGACGCGAGATTCTCTTCCTTTATCCCGCGCCTCAGCGCAGCTGCAACACAAACCACCAGATCCACGCCATGCTCTTCTGCGAGCTTGCCCCAGCGAGTCACGATATTGCGGTCGTCCTGGGGCGGCTCGGTCAGCTTCGAGGCGTTATTCACTCCGTCGTGATAGAAGAACACGCGCCAGACTTCATGGCCCTTTGCGATCGCAGCCTTGCAGAACAAGTAAGCCGAATCGCTGGCTTGATGCTGATAAGGCCCTTCGTTAACGACTATGCCAAATTTCATGCGGACGCTCCCGTTCAAAAGCGAATGTGAGTCGAAGCGTTCAGCGTGGCACGAGAACCGCGCCAGTCGTCGATCAGATACTTGGTGAACGGCAGCTCGGTCTTCTCGAAGAAACGCGGCCAGCCGATGCGCTCGATCCAGTCAGACATGCGCTCCCACGGACGCGCATCGTCCTTATACACATGCAATATGCGCTTCACCACCTCGGTGACTTCGGGCCATCTTGGCGGGTTGTTGGGCAGGCCGGACGCGACCATCTTCATGAATGTCGGCTTGCCGCGCGCATTCGAGTTCTTGCCGCCCACCCAGATCGCCAGCTTGGAATACTCCGGATCGTTGATCTGCATCGGCGGGCACGGCGGATAACAGGCTCCGCAGCACATGCACTTGGTCTCATCGATCTCCAGAGATGGTTTGCCGTTCACCATCGCCGGACGTATCGCCGCGACCGGGCAGCGTGCCACGACCGTCGGGCGCTCGCACACGTTGGCAACCAGATCGTGATTGATCACCGGAGGCTTGGTATGTTGCACGATGATAGCGAGGTCGGCCTGCCCGCCGCAGTTGATCTCGCAGCATGAGGTCGAAAGATGCACGCGGTTGGGCATCTCCTCGCGCTTGAACTCCACGATCAGTTCATCCATCAGCGCCTTGACTGCTCCCGAAGCGTCCGTACCCGGGATGTCGCAATGCAGCCAACCCTGGGTGTGCGCGATCATGGAGATCGAGTTGCCGGTTCCACCCACCGGGAAACCGTGCTTTTCCAGCTCGGCGATCAGCGGGTCGACCTTTTCCGCCTTGGACACCATGAACTCGATGTTGGAGCGGATCGTGAAGCGCACGTGGCCCTCAGCATACTTGTCGGCGATATCGCATAACAGTCGTATGGTCCCCACATCCATTTGCCGCTGCGTGCCGGCACGCACCGTCCAGATCTGGTCGCCGCTATGTGCCACATGGCGCAGTACTCCGGGACGCGGGCGGTCATGATATTTCCAATTGCCGTAGTTTTTTATCATCAGCGGGTGCAGGTACTTCTTGTTGTCCGGCACCCCGGTTTCCTTGGGTTTGCGCTTTTGCGCGGGCTTTTCTTGAACGGCTTGATTCATGTTATGTCTCCTCAGGCGGCTTGCTTCTTGGCGTTGATCTTGGCGACTTCCTCATCCCAGCCGTCGGTGCGGACATAAGGATTCATGCGCGGCGTGGATACCATGTTGGCATCCACTTCGATCTCCAGCGCATCGAGGAAATTGACCAGGCCGATACGCTCGATCATTTCACCGGTACGCTCGTGCTCGAGCGCGTTTTCCGCAAAGAAGTCGATGATGCGCTGGCCGAGATCGACCAGTTTTTCCATGTCTTCGTCTGTTTCCAGCTTCATGAACGGAACGACCACCGTGCCCATCAGATCGCCGATCTTGAGGGTGCGCTTGCCGCCCACCAGAACCGTCGCGCCTTTGTCTTTACCGGGAGCCAGCGCACCGGTCATCACGTTGATACAGTGCATGCAGCGCACGCAATCCTGGTTGTCGATCTCTATCGCGTGGGTATCGCTGATCGCTACGCTGGAAATGTGTTCGCCCTTCTTGACCTTCTTGATCTCCTTGAGCTGGAATGTCTTGGTCGGGCAACGCGCAACGACGTCATTCACCAGCTCGTCCATGCCGTGCTTGGCGAACCATTTCTTCGCCAGCGCTTCATCGGTACGGATATTGTCGCGCCAGGTTCCGATCACGGCCATGTCGGCACGCTGCACGGAGTTCATACAATCGTTCGGACAGCCGGAGAATTTGAATTTGAATTTGTACGGCAGGGAAGGACGATGAATGTCATCCAGGAATGTGTTCAACACGGTGCGATGCGCCTTGGCTTCATCGTAGCAGGATTGCTCGCAGCGCGCAGCGCCGACGCAGGACATCGATGTGCGCACCGCCGGGCCGGCACCGCCCAGATCGAAGCCCAGTTCGTTGATCTCGTCGAAGGCATGCTGCACGTTTTCCGTGGTCGCGCCCTGGAACATGATGTCGCCGGACTGGCCGTGGAATGCGATCAGGCCCGAGCCGTGCTTCTCCCAGATGTTGCACATGTCGCGCAGCACCTTGGTGTCATAGTGCATGCCGGCTGGCGGCATCACGCGCAGCGTATGGAATTCCGCACAATCCTTGTAAACGGGCTGGCCCTTGTCGTCCTTGAGTTCTGTAAAGCGCGGGATGATCCCGCCCCCATAGCCGAACACGCCGACCGTGCCGCCTTTCCAGTAACCCTTTTTGGTCCGGTATGAAGTCTCGAGCTGACCAAGCAGGTCAACTACATAATCCTTGTCTTTGGCCAATTCTTTCAAGCCAGTCACAAAACTGGGCCATGGGCCATCCTCGAGTTGATCAAGGTTCGGGGTATCATGCAATTTCTTAGCCATAATAATTATCCTTTCAGTCGCGTTGCCTGGAGATTACTGCTGGCAATCGATTTAATGACCCGGCAGAGGCGGGAACGTGTAATCTATAAGGCTTGTGCCATTTCATACCCAGGCCAGCCCATCTTTATTGGTGTATTAGAATACTACGATATTTAACCTTGCGCATTCCATCACCCATAGCGGCTATCTTCTATAACCCTTAAGGGTAGTGTTTCATCTTCCCCCGGTAGTATTTCAATATCAAGCGAATTAGCGATAGACTTAACTTGATCCATAAGGTTTCGTTCAGAATATCGCCCGGGTCGTTTCAATCGTTCTGAGCGAGAGGAAATCATCATGGCACAAATCAGTGAAATAACAAAAATCAAGGTTCCCCTGGGCAGCCAGGAGATTGAACTGCAACAGATCGATCACGTCGAAGGCGGTATGAGTTTGTTACGCATCCGTATACGCGAAGGAAAACGTTTTACGATCTTCGACATCGACCCGGCTACCGCCGAACAATGGGCGTCCGCGATGCAGCATTGGGCGGCCGTTCAGACAAAGACAACACATGGCTGACCAGACTCCGGAGATGATCGACATGGTGTTCGATCTTGATGGCGGAATTCTTCCTGCAGCCTATCCCTTTGCATTATGGGAGGCATTGATTCGCGTTGCTCCGGAGCTTGCCGAAGAAAAATCGGTCGGAGTGATGCCATTGCGCGGAACAGGCAACAAGGAAGGACTGCTGCTGTCCAAACGCGCCAAGATGGTGGTGCGCTTGCCGACCATATTTGCAGAAACTATCGCTGCGCGCCTGACAGGGCAGCAACTCGATATATCCGGACGAACAGTACGCCTGGGAGCGGCGAAAACGCGCCCCATCCATCCCTTCCCCACCATACACGCACCGTTGGTAACAGGCGCCAGCGACGAAGTGCAGTTCGTGGAAAATATCAACACACAGCTTGGAGAAATGGGAATCAAAGGCAAATTGATCTGCGGCAGACTGCACACCATCGGGGATGCCAGTCAATCCATACAGGGTTACAGCCTGGTGGTGCATGATCTGAAAGCGGAAGCATCGCTGCATTTGCAATTTGCAGGGCTCGGTACCGGCCGTCAATTCGGTTGTGGCATTTTTGTACCTTCCAAAGTCATTTCCGGCTTGAGCGAAGATTGAATTTTTATAACGGAGGTCGATCATGGGATATATTGTTGCAGGCAGCGAGCTTGAAACCGATGATGATGGTTATCTTCTGGAACCGAACTTCAGCGATGAAATAGTCAATGTCATTGCGGCGGCGGAAGGTATCGAGCTGACACCCAAACACTGGGAGGTAGTCAACTACATGCGCGATCAGTTCCGCGAACACGGGCACACGCCAAACTTCCGCAATATGCTCAAGGGCGTAAACGAATTCTGGCCGGAAGCAGACAGCAAAGCCCTGTATGATTTGTTCCCGACCGGGCCGGCCAAACAAGGCGCGAAAGTCGCCGGTCTGCCGCAGCCGTATGGCAAGGGCGGCTATTGAAATGGAAGCCTCTCAAAATCCACATTTCATTCCAACTGGTCGAACAACTAGCCATTCGACTAAGCTGTCCAAAGACGACAGCCAAGTCGCTGGTTATGCTGCGTTGCGGAAGCGGGGTAAGCAGGCAAGCCGATTAGCGGCTGCTCGCAAAAAATTTCCTGCTAACATATTCGCTATATGCGGCGCTGCTAAATTTTTTAGTTCCGGCCAACCTAAAGGTTACCCTACTCTGAAACTTCGTTTTCCGCGCCTTGCATTTGGACGAACTCTGAATTTTTAGAGGCTTCCACATTACGGTAGTTAAATACCAACAGGACAACTAATATGAAAACACAAGAATTGCACGCGAATATAAGGCTGGATATGCGCGGCCTGACCTGCCCCGCTCCGCTGCTCGGCGCCAAACGTGTGGTCGATGACCTGAAAAAAGAGCAGGTTCTGCTGCTGATATCGGATTGCCCGGGCACCAAGGATGATCTTTTCGCATGGGCGGAACAGACTCATAACAAGGTTTTAAAAACCGAAGCGATGCCGGATGGCGGCACGGGCTACTATGTGATGAAGGGCAAACAGGAAGCGCACAAGGCGAACGTGATACTCGATATCCGCGGTGTGCATTGCCCCGGCCCCATCGTGGAAGCAAAGAAACTGCTGAACGGTATGCGATCGGGTGAAATACTCAAGCTCGTCAGCAACTGTCCCGGCATCCGTTCCGATATCGTAGGCTGGGCGGATACGACCGGGATAAAGATCGTCAGCACTGTCGAGGCGAGTCCCGGCGAATATGAATTTTTCCTGCAAAAGGGCTGAGCGGAAAAGCCGGCTCACCTGACATGCGCATCAAAAGCCAATGGTTCAAAAGCGACCGCGAAAAAACTCCTGAAGAGATCGCCGGCGCGATGGCGTTCACCATCTGGCGCATCGCCGACAATGCGCTGAAGAACACCCGCAGGGCCAACTTCGAGATCTCCATCGGCGCGCAATATTTTTCGTTTCTCACCGAATTCCTGGTGTTCCTGATCCAGGTCGCGGACCGCATCGCGCATCGCCGATTATCCGCCGAGGCCCGCTTTGCATTCACCAGCACCCTGGCCAATCGCGTGGCGGAGACCCTGGCGGAAAATCAAAGCCGTTTGATGGATGACGGCATCACTAATTACAAGCAGCTGTTCATCGACAAACTCAACCAGCGCGCGGGCGAGTATGCCGACTTCAACTATGGGGCCGATGGTCCCGAATTCGCCTTCACCCGTTACCTCGCGTTTTGCATGCGCGAAGTCATGGACGAGAAGGATGTCGAATGGGTGATAGACCAGATGATGAGCATCGAAGCACCGGAAGCCGTGGACATGGTGGAGAAGACCATGAAGAACCTGTTCGAAACGGAACCCAGGCAGACGCGCATCCGCAAAGTCACCAGCGGGGATTGAACTGCTCATGCTTGCGGCAATCAACAGACACAACCCCTATGATCTCGACAACGCCGATGATTACCTCGGCTGGCGCGATCTCAAGCTCGCAAATGCCATCACCGATACCGGCAAGCTGATCGTCGAGATCGACGACCCGCGCGCGTTGACCCGAGCCGAGCACGCCGCGCTGCTCGAACGTTGCCGGCGCAGCAACATGGTGGTTTACGCCGCCGGCAGTACTGCGGTTGATGAAGAGGCCGTGCGCCGCTTCGGGCTGCAATTCGGACTGGCCAGTCTGGACGCGAACTGGCTGGCGGGTGAACAAGGCATCACCCGCGTGACGGTAAGCAATGAAGACGGGCTGCGACAGGCTTATATCCCGTATACCGACCGCCCCATCAAATGGCATACCGACGGATATTACAACCCGCCCGAACGGCAGGTGCGCGGCATGATCCTGCATTGCGTGCACAGCGCCAAACAAGGCGGCGAGAACCGTCTTCTGGACCATGAGATCGCCTACCTGATGTTGCGCGATGAAAATCCCGACTTCATCCGCGCATTGTCCGCACCGGATGCGATGACGATACCGGAACGCACCGACGAATACGGCGTGGCGCGCGCCGCGCAGACCGGCCCGGTGTTTTCGGTCGACCCGGCAAACGGCGCTTTGCACATGCGCTATACCGCGCGCACCCGCAGCATCTTATGGAAACAGGATGTGGCCACGCTGTCAGCTGTTGCTGCACTGGAAAAACTGCTGGATTCAGAACTTCCTTACATCCACCGCACCCGGCTGGAACCCGGCATGGGGCTGCTGTGCAACAATGTGCTGCATGACCGTGCGGCGTTCAATGATGCAGCTGACAGCCCGCGCCTGCTGTATCGCGCGCGCTATCACGAACGCATCGCGGCGAGCTGATCGCTGCCAATTGCAACCGATTTGAGGCCGATAAAAAACCCGCCATCTTGCGATGGCGGGTTTCAGATTTGCAACGATCGAACTGCTTTACTATTACCAGCCGTAAGCAATGCTGAGCGAGTCTTCGCTCATGCTTAGGTTTGCATTGCCGCCGCCAAATCCGCCAGCAGGTAATGCCGCACCAGGAACGCCCGGGATCGATCCTGGACCATAACCGGATGAGGAACCATTGACGGTCTTTTTGAAGGCGTGAACATAACCAACCGATATCTCGGACTTGTCTGCCAGCGTCCAGGTTCCGCCCAGAGTCAAATGATCTTGCACGACACCTGGGGCCGCCATATTAAAAAACGTCTGGCTGTTCGGTATCGGCTGGTCGCAATGATCATAGCCGGCGCGCAACGTGAACGTCGAACTGTAAGCATGACTTACCCCGAGTTTGTAAGCAGTGATGTCCTGCCATCCAAAGCCGGCGCCATTGTTATCTCCCAAAAAAGGTCCTGATGGACCAGCAGGAAGAACCAAAGGATTATGAAACCGATGCAACATCGGAATAATTGATGCGTTCGACATCGAACGCGAACGTGGTTTCCGGCATGGCTTTGACCGCAACGCCCACGCCATACCTGGACGGTATGTCGAAGCCGCCCTGCTCTGCAAACAATCCCTTGTATTTATCGAACTTGCCCATCTTGGTTATGCTTTGGTAGGTCGCGCCCACGGTCACGGTGGGCGTGACTTGTCCGGTCCAGCCCAACCTTACGCCGTAGCCTGTGGAAGTATCCGTGCCGTTATTGGTTACGTTAGTTGGAGAACTGGAAGCACCCTCAAACGGTTCCAATCCGGTAGCGCTAAACCTTTGGTAGGCCAGATTCAGCGCGACGCCGACTGCATTGGTCGGGTTCAGCTTCATCGCCCAGGTCGGCGAAATGAACAGTTGTTCCAGATTGATACCGGCAGGACTGCTGCCGCCCAAAGGGGTGAGCGGACTGGTATCGTACTGGGTGTTCATGCCGCCGTTGCCAAACACCGACACGCCCAGTGAGGTATCCGCGTTGATCATCTTGTTATATCCAAACGAAGGAATGAAGAAGTCGCTCTTGCCATTGCCGTCATATGTTCCATCTAGCGTGCCAGGAGGCGCACACGGTATACCTGAACAATCGTTACCTGAAATCTCGGTGCTTCGATTCGGCCTGAACCAGATCAGGCCGAAATCGATACGGTTTCCCACCATCGCCATGCCGGCCGGGTTGTTCGCAGCCGCGAGGGAGTCCAGCGGCAGCGCGATGCTCGCTCCGCCCATCGCTTCATTTTTCGCACCGTAAGCGATCGGAAAATAACCGTTGGTAGCGTGCGCCAGCGGTGAGGCCATGATGCCGGCGGCCAACAGCGAAACTGTGATTCGATTCAATTTCATGACTACTCTCCTCGTTAATTATAATAATACAAACCCCGTTACTGCCCGATCACTGCAACTCAAACAAACAGACAAATATCGGTATCCCCTGCAAAACCCATGAACATCGCGGCGCCGCCATATTCGATATTATCGATGAATTCGCTCTTGTCGAATTCGAACAGATCGACCGTCATCTGGCAGGCGATGAATTTCACGTCGGCTTCGAGACACACGTCGCGCAACTCCTGCAGCGAAGCGACGCCATGCTTCTTGAGCTTCTGCTTCATCATCATGGTCGCCATCGATTCCATGCCGGGCAGCATCTGCACCATCACCGGCATCGGGATGGGCATCGGCATCGCCGGGTTGGCCAGCGGGCTGATCATCACGCCGGACAAATCCTTGCGCAGCAATTGCAATCCGTAGAAGGTGAAGAACACCTGCACTTCGTAACCAAGAGCAGCGGCTGTGGAGGCCAGTATGAAAGGCGGATAGGCCATATCCAGCGTGCCCTTGGTGGCGATGATCGCCATTTTCTTGGTAGTCATTTATACCCCTCAAGTTTGATTTTGGTTTGCGGCGATAGCCTACTTTTTCTTCATGAAGAAAATGTACTTTCCGCCTTCTTCAGTGGAGGACAACAGCGGGTTGCCCGTTTGATCGGCAAAGGCCTGCATATCCTTCACTGCGCCGCAATCGGTCGCAATCAGCTTGAGTACCTGCCCGGTAGCCATATCGGCGAGCGCCTTCTTGGTCTTCAGGATGGGCAAGGGACAGGACAAACCGCTCGCATCAAATTCTTTGTCAAAATTCATGATTCCATCTCCTGCAAATTAAAAAATTACCGCCAAAACCTGCTTCGATATCGCACGGAAACATCGATGCGCCATGCATTATAGGAATAAGCAGCCAACCAGCGTCCATACCCACTAAGAGTATAAGGGATAACCCGTAAGAGTTATTATCGATATTTTCCATTCCGATTTGATAATTATGCCCGCTGATTTGGAGTCGAAATCGCATGCAGCAGGCTAATTGAGACCGATATTACTTCTATCGCAGATTTCCAACAATACAAATGTGTGCAGCACAAATGGGTCCGTTCCATGTCGATTACGTTCAGAACGTTATTCGTATGAACAGCAAGCAGATATACTCTGCTCTCTGGTTGAAATCAACCGCCAAAATCGCGTGATTGGAAAAAATGAAAATATTTGTATATCTCGTTATGTTTCTTCTGTTTATATCCAACCCGGCGTTCGGCGGCGAAACTGCCATCAGGACCGGGATGGCAAAGAAATTTCCCTATTCAAAGCTCATCAGTGTCAGCAAGACACCTTATTTCGATCTGTATGAAGTGGCTTTCGATGACCGGCTGGTCTATACCGACGCGAAAATGACATACCTGTTTTCGGGCAACATCATCGACATGCATACGATGAAGAATCTGACCGAGGCAAGGGAAAAGCAGCTTTACGCGATCGATTTCGCTACCTTGCCACTCGACCTTGCGATCAGGAACGTGAAGGGTAACGGCAACAGAAAGCTGGCGGTCTTCGCCGATCCGAATTGCCAGTATTGCAAGAAGCTGGAGAAAGAGATGGTCAATCTGACCAATGCAACGGTTTATATTTTCCTGCTGCCGATACTGCCGGGCTCTGAAGAGAAAGCCAAGGCCATCTGGTGTTCACCCGACAGGCTCAAGGCATGGGAAGATCATATGCTGAACGGCGTCGAGCCGCGATCCGGCAAATCATGCGATACCTCGGCATTGGCCAGGATTTCCGCGCAGGCGGAAAAGCTGAGGATCAACGTGACGCCGACCCTGATTTTCGGGGACGGCGTGATCAAACCCGGCACATTGACGCTGGAACTGCTCGAAGAGCGTCTCGCGGAAGCGAGTACCACTCAATAGGGTATTCCTCTTCCCAATATTGCACAGCAGTTCCTGAAGAACTACCGCAGCGCATCCTTGACGATGCCCGAGAGCAGATCTTCGACCGCCTTGAGCGATTCTTGCGAAGCTGGTGAACCAGCAATCCGGGGCTTTCGGTATGCCACCCTCACTTCGCCGGGCTTTTCCGGCACCACATATACAGAGATGACGTAGGGACAAAACACGATGTTGTCCGGGTCCGCCTCCATCATCTTGCGCGACACCACGGCACTGCAGAACTCCAGTACCTCTGCCTTGATGAAGATCTGTTTGGTTTCACCCAGATCTTTTCCGGTGCGTTCCAGCATCTCGCCCACATGTGAAACATTGTTGATTACCATCCCGCGGTCAGTGATCGCCATCTCAACCGCCTCCCTGACGTCGTCAAAGCTGCCCGTTTTGGTGAACACTGCCATGTAATCCCCCGCCGCCAATGCGCCTTGAATGAATCCGGCGAACAGCAGGATCGCTGCAGATGCATTACGTAACATGGCCCACTCCTTCTGCACCCAAAAATCCATTGTACCGTAACGCCTTTGCGTCACCCAGACATGGCGAGCTCTGTTTTCCCGTAACCATAATGAGCTATTGGATTGTCACCCTTAGGAGTTATCGAGGTCTGGCGGTTAAAGATTTAGTATCAATCCAATCAAAAACGACCATATAACGTATCCAGAATTTGCACCAGGGCTTTCAACTATAAATTAATGAGTTGTCTTTGCCCGCGCATTACCTGAGCAATCTCCTCACCATTTTGGGATAAATGAGGTTGTGCTTATTGAAAATATAGTATAAGTTTTGTCCATGGCACATGTCTGACACAGAGGAGGAAATTTTAATGCGCATCAAATCGACTATTTTGTTTTCCCTTATAGCCTCTCTGGGCATAGCAAGCCTGGGTTTTGCGGCGGAAGGGGTTGCTGAACAGGCGGATGGCCGGACGCTGGCTTTCGATAAAACGAAGGGCAATTGTCTCGCATGCCACGCGATCCCGAGCGATAAAAAGGCCGAAGCACCGGGCAATATCGGCCCGCCCCTGGTGAACATCAAAGAGCGCTATCCGGACCGCGCCAAATTGCGCGCCCAGATTTGGGATGCCACCGTGGCCAACCCCAATTCTTCCATGCCTCCCTTTGGCAGGAACAAGATACTCACGGAGCAGGAAATCGATCTGGTCACTGATTACATACAGGGTCTTTAAGTTGAAATTAATTTTGAAAGGTGTGATATGAATCAATTGCGAAGAGCGTTTTTGAAAAATGCCGGTACCGTCGGAACGGTTGCGATCGCAATCGCCGCAGGCTTGCTCAAACCCGTGGCAGCATTCGCCGCAGCCTGGAATAGTGCCGCCTTTACCGCCAAGGATATTGCCGATTCGATGAAGAATGCAGGTTACGGCGGTGCTACCGAGAGCAGCGACATCGTGATCAAGGCCCCGGATATCGCCGAAAACGGTGCTGTGGTGCCGATATCAGCCACCAGCAATATCCCCGGGACTACCTCGATGGCCATTTTCGCGGAAAAGAACCCTGCCCCTTTGATTGCCATTTTTGAATTTTCAAACGGGATCGAGCCTAACATCTCAACGCGTATCAAGATGGCTAAGACCTCACTCGTGCGGGTTTCAGTACAGGCAGGCGGGAAGAAATACACCAACAGCCGTGAAGTCAAGGTTACGATCGGCGGTTGCGGCGGTTGATCCGGTTTGCCCGATTTTTTGAAATTCATATTTGTTGGTTAGACAATTTTTAAAAGGACAAGAACATGGCTGAAGCAATGAAAATGCGTGCGACGATGGATGGCGACGTCGTCGACGTGAAAGTGCTGATCCAGCACCCCATGGACACCGGTTTGATGAAGGACAAGAAAACCGACAAGCTGATCCCGGCATTCTTTATCAACCAGGTCGTTGCCACATTGAACGGCAAAACAGTGCTGGATGCGCAGTGGGGTGTGGGGGTGGCACAAAACCCATTTCTTGGCTTCAGGGTCAAGGGTGGCAAGCCAGGGGACAAAGTCGGCGTAAATGCCGTCGACAATCTTGGCAACAAGTACGATGGCGAAGTGGTCGTTGCCTGATCCAGACCGAAGGCCTTGAGAACATTTGATTCTTCCAACCTAGAGGAAAGTACGACATGAAACGGATACTCACATTCATAATGGCGGGACTATTATTTGGCTGTGCTCATACAGGTCCTACAGCTGATAGCACTAGCCCTGAAGCAGACCGCGTCGCGTTGATCGATCGTTACAAGCAGGAGCTGCCGAACATCAAGTTCGAGGATTATATATACGGCGCGCTGGCCATGAACCCGGACGCAAAGAGCCAGTACGACAGCTTTATGGAATTTCCCTCTTACTCCATCGATCTGGACAAAGGCAAGAAAATGTGGGAAACCCCGTTCAAGAACGGCAAGCAATTTTCCTCCTGCTTTCCGAATGGCGGCAAGAACGTGGCCGGTGACTATCCGTATTTCGATAATGCCGCCAAACGCGTAGTGACTTTCGAAAATGCCATCAATGCCTGCCTGAAAACGAACGGCGAAGCCGAGCTTAAATATGCCGGAGATGAAATGGGCCTGCTTACCGCTTACGCCAGAAGCCTGTCGGACGGTATGAAAGTCAATGTCAAGGTGGAAGGCGCGGGTGCGTTGGCTGCCTATGAGAAAGGCAAAAAATATTATGAAACCCGGAACGGTCAACTGAATTTTGCCTGCAAGACCTGCCATGTGGACAATGCCGGCAAATTCATCCGCAGCGATCAGCTCTCGATGATGATCGGTCAGGCTTCACACTGGCCGGAATTCCGCGGCGGAACGGATATCGTCACGCTGCAGGGACGATTCAAGCAATGTGAAAAAAACGTGCGCGCCAAACCGAAGGAAGCGAACAGCGAGGACTACAACGATCTGGAATATTACCTGACCTACATGAGCAACGATCTGCCCATGCAGACGCCGGTGTTCCGCAAGTAATATCATTGCAACGGATCAACCGGACGCTTTGTCGGGTTGATCCGTTCACATCTGTTTCTCTTTAGTCAAAATACCTTTCAGGAGCACCCGCATGTCCATGAGCCGTCGCGAATTCATGCAGATGCTGGCCGTGGCGGCAGCCTCGGGATTTGCACTGGACAGCCGCACTGCGCTGTCCGAAGAGAGTTCTGGCGGCTTCTACGATTTGCCTTCCTTCGGCAATGTCTCGCTGCTGCACATCACCGACTGTCATGCCCAGTTGCTGCCGATCTACTTTCGGGAACCCGATGTCAACATCGGCTTGGGGCAAAGCCTGAACAGGGCGCCGCACCTGGTCGGTGAAAAACTGCTCAAGGCTTTCGGCATCCGTCCTGGTACGCGCGAAGCCCACGCATTCACCTACCTCGATTTTGAAAATGCTGCGCGCACCTACGGTAAAGTGGGCGGCTTCGCCCATTTGGCTACGCTGATCAAGAATATCCGCGCCAGCCGCCCCGGCGCTTTGCTGCTCGACGGCGGAGACACATGGCAAGGCTCCGCAACTGCCCTTTGGACCAAAGGGCAGGACATGGTGGACGCCGGCAAGCTGCTGGGCGTCGATGTGATGACGGGACACTGGGAATTCACGCTGGGTGCAGAGCGGGTCAAGCAAGTCGTCGACAACGACTTCAAGGGAAAGATTGATTTCGTCGCACAGAACATCAAGACCAACGATTTCGGCGACCCGGTTTTCCAGTCATATGTTATCAGGCAGATCAACGGAATTCCGGTCGCGATCATTGGCCAGGCATTTCCCTACACGCCGATTGCCAACCCGAGATACATGACGCCGGACTGGAGCTTCGGCATCCGGGAAGACGAAATGCAAAAGGTTGTAAACGAAGCTCGGGCCAAGGGCGCGCAAGTGGTTGTGTTATTGTCACACAACGGCATGGATGTGGACTTGAAGATGGCGGGCCGTGTCAGCGGCATCGATGCCATCCTGGGCGGCCATACTCATGATGGCGTACCCGCGCCGATCACAGTCAGGAATACCGGCGGGCAAACCCTGGTGACCAATGCCGGCTCCAATGGCAAGTTTCTCGGCGTGATGGATTTCGATGTCAAAGGCGGCAAGGTCACCGGCATCAAGTACAAATTGCTGCCGGTGTTTGCCAACCTGATAACACCCGATGCCGAAATGGCAACTTTGATCACAAATGTTCGTGCGCCCTATGAAGCCAAACTGGCCGAAAAACTGGCCGTGACGGAAGGTACGCTTTACCGGCGCGGCAATTTCAACGGCACCTTCGACCAACTGATCCTCGATGCGATGATGGAAGTGAAAGGCGCTGACGCCGCGTTTTCTCCCGGATTCCGCTGGGGTACTTCGCTGCTGCCCGGCGATGCGATCACGCTGGAACATGTGATGGACCAGACCGCGATCACCTATCCGCAATCCACGCTGACCGAAATGACCGGAGAAACCATCAAGGCCATCATGGAAGACGTCTGCGACAATCTGTTCAACCCCGATCCCTACAAACAGCAGGGTGGTGACATGGTGCGTGTCGGCGGCATCAGCTATACCTGTGATTTGCGGCAGAGCATCGGCAAGCGCATCAACAACATGATGCTGAACGGCAAGGCGCTCGATCCCAACAGGAAATACAAGGTTGCGGGGTGGGCGCCGGTGGGCGAAGGCGTGACCGGCGAACCGATCTGGGATGTCGTCACCGTCTACCTGCGGGACAAGAAGGTAATCACACCGCGCAAACTCAACCTGCCAAAACTGATCGGCATAGAGGGTAATGCCGGTATTGCACTTTAGCCGTTCCTGGCTGATCACAAACATATTGATGCAATAAATGGAAATTCTTGGATTGGACGTTTCGATTATTATTTTGAGGTAGATCTTCATGGATGCATCGGTAGTAATCAAGACTGTTGTGTGGTGCGGGTTTGGTTTGGGACTCGTGTTCGGTTTCATCGCCAACAAGACCAACTTTTGCACCATGGGCGCCGTCTCGGATGTCGTCAATATGGACCACTGGGGACGCATGCGTGCCTGGCTGCTGGCGATCGCAATCGCGATGATCGGCACCAACCTGCTCGCCTATCTTGGCTATATTGATCTGTCCAAGACCATCTATACCGGCAACAGCTTCCCCTGGCTAGCCTATATCGTTGGTGGTTTGTGCTTCGGCGTCGGCATGACGCTCGCATCCGGATGCGCCAACCGGACGCTGGTGCGCGTCGGGGGCGGCAACCTGAGATCGGTTGTCGTGTTCATATATTTGGGATTCGCCGCATTGGTGACGCTGAGAGGCATCCTTGGCGCATTCCGCGTCAATGTTTTGCAGGCACCCGCTGTCACCATCCAGCTGGACCATGGCCAAACACTCTCTGCCCTGTTGTCCGGCATAGTCGGTCTTCCATCCAATACACTTCAGCCGGTGATTGCCGGTGTGATCGGGTTCGCCATCCTGATCTTCGTTTTCAAGGACAGGACCTTCCGCAAGAGCCTGGACAACAACCTGGCCGGCCTGATCGTCGGCCTGCTGATAATTGGCGGCTGGTATCTGACGGGTCATCTCGGCTTCGGCGAGAATCCCGATACGCTCGAAATGACCTATCTGGGTACCAATTCCCACCTGGCAGAATCAATGTCCTTCGTCGCCCCTACCGCCTACACCCTGGAGTATTGGGCGTACTGGACCGACGCGTCGAACATCGTCACCTTTGGCGTTGCCACGATATTCGGTGTCGGCATCGGCTCTTTCCTCTACGCGCTGATCACCAAGTCTTTCCGCTGGGAAGCATTTTCCTCTGCGCAAGACATGTTCTACCACATCATCGGTGGCACGCTGATGGGATTCGGCGGGGTTACCGCGATGGGTTGCACCATAGGTCAGGGCATAACCGGCGTTTCTACCCTCTCTTTGGGGTCTTTTCTCGCGCTCGCATCGATAGTCGCGGGTTCGGCGATCACAATGAAAATACAGTACCGCATCATGATGCGGGAGGCCTGAGCAATTCACCATCTAACCGGCATCCGGTTTGGTAACACGGTGCGTTCCTCCGGATAGCAGCTAGCTGACCAATTCAGTTTCGCACACATACGCGTTACAATGCCTACACTGAATGGACAGGACAAGGCCATGAAAATATTTGCCGCCGGTTTGTTATTCATACTCAGCATCGGGACATGCTATGCTGAAACACGCGATGCCGAAAAATACTTCTTTGATCTGAAATTGGGCGACTTCAAGGACGAGTTGGCCACTGCCAAGAAGGAAGGCAAGACCGGTATTCTGATCATGTTCGAGCAGGAGGATTGCCCGTTCTGTTTCCGCATGAAACACACCATCCTCAACCAGAGCGAGGTGCAGGATTACTACCATAGTCATTTTCTGATATTCCTGCTCGATATCCGCGGCAGCATTCCGATGGAAGATTTCACAGGCAAGGAAACCACGGAAAAGGCCTTCAGCGTGGAACACCGCGTTTACGGCACGCCGGTATTCGATTTTTTTGATCTTGATGGCAAACTTATCACGCGCTTCCCCGGTACGGCAAAAGATGTGAATGAATTCTTGCTGTTGGGCCGCTGTGTTGTGGAGGGCGCCTGCAAAACGACATCGTTCTTCGCTTACAAGAGAAATCTGGCGAAATGAGCCGTTTACCCGGCAAGCCGTTACTGAGCCGCATCGCTTGCCTGCTGTTACTTTCCACTTTATGCAAGCCCGCACTGTCCGGCGTACTGACCCTCGAGGCGGCGCTGGCCACGGCCGAGGCGGCGCATCCCGATCTTTTGATTGCCCAGTCTGAAAGGGACAGCGCGCAGGCCGACCAGCGTATCGCCGATTCGCAACGGGATGCCAGCGTCAACTTCGAAGGCATCTTGCGCAGTGGCCGCCCCACTATCGGCAGTCAGGATTTCACCCCCGACAACAGCGTTCGTCTTACGGCACGCAAGACACTTTATGATTTCGGCCGCAGCAGCAACGCGGAACTGGCTGCCCAATATGAGTTGACCGCACGCGATGCAGATCTGACCACGGCGCTGGAGAACCGCCGCCTGGAGATCATGGCGCGCTATTTTGACGTGCTGCTTGCAGACATGCAGTACATAGTGGACAACGAATTGATGGCCGTGTATTACGTCAGATTCGACCAGGGGAAAGACCGGCTGGCACAGGGGCAGATATCCAGCGTCGAACTGGCCGAACTGGAATCACGCTATAGCGATATCTTGGAGAAACGCAACGCCAGTGCCCAGCAACAGCGCATCACGCGCGCTTTGTTGGCCAACGCGATGAACCGGCCGGGTGATTTGCCCGGCGAACTGGAAGACCCTGAACTCCCCGGTAATCATCGCGCCCTTCCTGATTATGAAACGCTGCTCCCCATCATGCTGAGCAACAACCCGCGTCTGCAAGCACAACAGGACATGCTGGCCGCTTCGCAAAAGCGGCTGGATTCTTTGCGTGCAGAAACAGGCCCGACACTGGATGCGGAAATCCAGGCCGCCGATTACAGCCGCCCTTCCACCACACGGGATACTCTGAGTGCCGGAGTGATCCTGTCCTGGCCCCTGTATCAGGGCAACCGCGAGGACTCGCGGGTCGCGCGCGAAGCGGCCCAGTTCAACAAACTTCGGGCCGGCGCAGAAAAACTGAAAATGGACCTGACGCAGACGCTGCTGGAAACCTGCCTTGATATTACCCAGCTTCAGAGCACTGCGCGCGGTGCTGCCCGGAAATACACCGAATACCGCGATCAACAGCTGGAACGCAGCCGCGGCCAGTATGAGCTGGAGCTGAAAAGCAATCTCGGAACTTCCATGGCAGATACTTCGGATGCGAAGCTGCGTGCTCGCCGCAACGAGTACCAACTGGCTTTGAGCTTTGCTCGCCTTGAGGCATTGATGGGAAAACCTCTGAGCCAGACCGGGGATAAACAAAAGGAACAATAAAATGGAAAGATGGATTATTTTGCTCGTGACAGCTCTACTCCCGCATACTGTTTGGGCGGAAGAAGTTCAGGCAACCTTGCAGTGGTCGCAACGGGTTGAACTTTCCACGCCGGTGTCGGGCATCGTGCAGTCTGTAAACGTCGAAGTGGGTGATATGGTTAAAAAGGGCCAGGTATTGCTGAAACTGGATAACACAATTTACCAGGCCCGAGTGGCCGAGAATCAATCGGAGATCACCCGTTTGAATGCCGAAGCGGAAGAATCAAAACGCAACCTGGACCGCGTACAGGAATTGTATGAACGCACCGTCGTTTCCACCACAGATCTTGACCAGGCTAAATTGCAGCTGATCAAAAGCCGGGCCGCACTTTCCGAAGCGCAATCACGCCTGCGACAGAACCAGAAAGTCCTGGATGATGCGACCTTACGCGCTCCTTTCGATGCTGTCGTGGTTCTCCGCGAGGCAGAACCAGGACAAAGCGTGGCTGCCGGATTGCAGCCGCAGATGCTGCTGACGCTGGCCAGATCGGGAGAAACGGCTGCTCGAGCGAACCTTTCCTTGCCACAGATGGATAAATTAAAAGCCGGCCAGACGCTGACCGTGAGCGTCGCCGGAACAGACTACACCGGTAAAATAAAAACGCTGGGGATGGAGCCGATCAAAATCAACGAGCAATGGGTTTACCCCGTCGATGTGGTGTTCCCGAGCAAGGAACCTTTACGCGCCGGAACTCCGGCACAGTTGAAGTTGCCCTGAATTTCATTTGGTAAATTTCTGCGGCAGGAGTTCAACGATGTGTGACTGCCGATTATTCGAACCAAGCTTTTCGATTACACACCTGCACTGATTATTCGGTATCATTGTAATCCAGCACCATGATGTTGGGCGCCCGGTCTATGCGGTACAAAGCCACAAGCAGGACTATGGTCGAAGCGAGCATAAAATGCGGGCCGAACAGCCAGAACACCAGCGGCACCAGGAAATAATAGGCGCGCATGCCCATGCTGTAGAAATGGCCGGCGCGATTGAGATGGGTCGCCACATGCGCAGGCGTGATCATCTTGTGATTCAACCTGACCGGTACATTGATCAGGAAGCCTACGTGATTGTATATACGGATTGCCATCGAAAAGCCAAAGAAGGCGACAAACAGATCAAGCAACAACAGTAGCAGCTTCACCATCCACAGCATCGGGTTGATGGCCCCCACCATGTTAAGCGCATGCCAATGCGCCTCCAGCTTGTCACCTTGTTCACTGAGCGTCAGTACCCCGATAATCAAAAGTACCGATGTCGAAGCGAGAAATGTTGCCGCCATGGTGGAGTTGCGCAGTGTCTGCACAGCCAGCACGCCATTTTTCTCGTCTTCCATGATGGTATCCACCCATGCAGTCCGGGCGATCTTGTTTACAGCCTGTACCGTGTAAGTTGGATCCCTTTTGATCTTATAACGGAGGAAGACGTGATATGCGACGATAAGCAACACACTGACCAGAAAACTGGCGATGTCGTTGGTAAATGAAACAGGCAGCGTGTGAACATCCATGATCGTGACAATTCCAAAATCCGTTTAAGCAACGGGAAGAAAATCCAGTACCATGCCGATGCAGTCCGGCATCCCCAATTTCGCGATTATATTTTAATGTAGCGAATTATTGTTGTTCAGACAACCCCGGCCCTGCAGATCGTGATCCGAATTCCGTATCGAGACGCTCATGTATGTCTTTCAATGCGTTCCGCTCGGACGGGAATATGTTTTTTTCCTGAATGTCGCTTTGCAGTCCGGTGCGCCGCATCACTTCCAAAACTTGCGACTTGATGTTGTAAATAACCAGCGATATCCCGTTCCCTTTCAGTCGTGTGACCAGATCGCGCAGCATCGCCACGCCCGATGCATCAAGTCCGTTGATGCCGCTTGCATCCACCATAACATATTTGATATCGGCGTCGTTGCTGATCAGGTACAGGATGGATTCCTCGAAATAACTCACGTTGGCGAAATAGAGCTGGCCATCGAACCGGATTGCCACCACCTGGGGATGGAATTTAGGCAGGCTGTATCTTTCCGCGTTCTGCAGTTCGCCATTGTCGTCCAGTCCCAACAATACAATGCGCGGCTTCATGGTGCGAAACAGGAACAGCGCCAGCGCGAGTATGATTCCGAGCAATATCCCGTATTGAATGTTGGGCGCGAACAGCAGAGTTGCCAGAAAGGTCGTTGCAGCCGCTGTGCCGTCATGCCTGCTCGCAGTCCAGGCTTCCCGGAACACTTTGAAATTGATCAGGGAGATCACCGCCAGAATGATCACCGCGGCAAGTGTTGGCTTGGGTAGTTGATGCAGCAGAGGGGTCAGCACCAGCAATGTCAGCAACACCGCGATGGCGGTGAAGATCGAGGACAGCCCGGTTCTTGCACCCGAGGAAAGATTCAAAGCTGAACGGGAAAACGAACCACTCACCGGCATGGTGTGGTTAAAGGATGCGGCGATTTTGGCCAAACCCTGCCCGATCAGCTCCTGGTTCTCATCCCAGGCGGTGCGGGTCTTGATCGCGATGATCTTGCTGCTTGACATGGCTTCCATGAAACTGACCAGTGCGATCACAATCGCCATGGGCAACAGCGATACGCTTGATTGCCAGTCAATCACCGGCAAGCTGAAACCGGGCAGCCCCTGCGGCACCTCGCCGACTACCCTGCCCCCCATCGCCTCGAATCCTATCAGGTAACTTGCAACAGTTGCCAGTGTCACGGCGATCAATACACCGGGCAGTTTGGGGGCGAAACGTTTCAGCGCCAGCATGAGCGCCAGGGAAACCACACCGAAAATCAGCGAGGTCGAGTGCATCTCATCCATGTGGCCAAGGATATGTGCGATGTCCATCAGGAAGTGCTGGCTGTTGCGCAGCGACAGCCCTACCAATGGGGCGAGCTGTGACAGCCCGATGATGATGGCTGCGGCATTGATGAAACCCATCAATACCGGATGCGACAGGAAATTGAGCAGCACCCCCATGCGTGCCAGGCCGAGCGCGATCTGCACCGCGCCGGAGAGAAACGCCATCAGCACGACTGCGGTGTAAAATTGCTCGGTACCCCAGTGAGCGAACGGGATGACGCTCGCAGCCGTCAACAATGAGGTCATGGCCACCGGCCCGGTGGAAAGTATTCGTGATGAGCCGAATAATGCACCGATGATGGAAGGAACCAGTATCGCATACAAGCCGAAATAGGCCGGGACACCCGCCAGTTGCGCATACGCGAGCGATTGCGGGATGGCAACAAGCGCAACCGTGATACCCGCTGTCAGGTCGGCCTTGAGCGAGTCGCGGTTGATTTCCCGCCGCCAGGACAAAAACGGGAACAGCTTGTCTAGCCAGAGTTTGCGGGTTGCTTCTGTCAACAAGATGATATTCCCGTCAGTATTTCTTCAACCACCTGAGCGCCTCCAGACATCATGACACACCTTGATAATAGAGATTTTGCGGATGGTTCGCTTCGGCAAAAAAATACCAGCGTTCAGCCAGCAAGCCGATATATTGCGCTATAAATGCCGCGGCCAACAGCAATGTGGACGGATAGGAAAAATGGATGGCCAACAAAAACACCGGGACGGCGAAAACCAGCAGCAGGAATGCGGCTTTCATCGCAAACAGGAACGACCGTCTCTTGCCATGGAAGAACTCGCGGGTATTGAACGATCCTCCCATCGCGCCCTGGGCCTTCTGCACGATACGCGGATGCTTGATGCCGATCGCAGTCTGCGTTGTCGACTTCGCCCGAAGGCGTGCGTTGCGCCACAACGAAGCGCTGCGCCCGAGCAGGCCCAGCAGGATGATAATGATCGCCCAACCGCCGAAAAAAGCAGTTTGCGCGGGCGCAAACATCGCTGCGTACAGCGTTGCCAGCGTGAATCCGGACGCGCCGCCGAGCAGGATGAAGTTGATCACGGTCAGCGGGGAATGCCATTCCTGCAAAAAGCGCAAACAGGCATAGATCATCCCGGTGCTCACGAACAAGGCGAAAGACATTATCGTGCCCATGCCGCCCAATATGATCGAGGCACTGATATTCAGCCCGCTGGGCAATTTCACCAGCACCGGATCGAATCCGCTCAGATGGGATACGCCGTACAGAAACAATATCCCCATGAAAGCCGGCAGCACGATGACTTCGCGGGAAAGCCATGAGGTGCGCCACTGCGCCGCCGAGCGCCAGGCGCGCTCCGGGTGTCCCAAATGGAAGAATGATGCGATCAATCCCGCCATCGTGAACAGCAGTGCCAGCATGCTTCCCCACCCATAGAAACGCTCATCCTGATACGGCAGCAGATCAAACAGCGCATAGGACTGATGGGTGAACAGCGCCAAAAATAGACCCTGGCCGACACCGATCAGCGTGGTAAGGAAGATGACAGAAAAAGCTGGCTTCATAATATTCGCAAGAATTACCAGGACGTAACATCGTCCAGCGTGGGATCGCTCTTCTTCGGCTTGGGCAGTTTGCCGTCGACCTTGAGCGGGTTATCGGCGCGCTCGAGTTCGTCTTCATGTATCTTGAGATTGGTCTTGCGTCGCGGCAGATAATGGTTGGCCGGATGGGTGCCCCATTCCGGCATCAAATCATAACCGGCATTTTCGCGTATCGCCTTCGATACCACCGATTCGGCATCATGTATATCGCCGAACAGGCGCGCGCTGGTAGGACACGCCATCACACAAGCGGGTTTACGATCGGTTTCCGGCAGTGTCATGTCGTAGATGCGATCCACGCACAGGGTGCATTTCTTCATCACTTTCTGCTTTTCGTCGATTTCGCGCGCGCCGTAAGGGCAGGCCCAGGAACAATATTTGCAGCCTATGCATTTGTCGTAATCCACCAGCACGATGCCGTCCTGCTTGCGCTTGTAGGAAGCACCGGTCGGACAGACCGGCACGCACGGAGGGTCCTCGCAATGCAAACAGGATTTCGGGAAATGCACCGTTTCGGTACTGGGATATTGCCCGACCTCGAACGTCTGCACTCGATTGAAGAACGTGCCGGTCGGATCGGCGCCGTAAGGATTCTCGTCGCACAGCGGCCCGGCGGATCCGGAAGTATTCCATTCCTTGCAGCTGGTCACGCAGGCATGACAACCCACGCAAACGTTGAGGTCGATAACGAGCGCTAATTGCGTCATTGCGCGCCTCCTTTTTTGCCGCCGAAATAAGCGAGCCACTTTGGGTTCTCAAACATGCCCGGCACGCGCTCCATCGGCTTGAACTGCGGTGAAGTCTGCTGCGGCTCATCGGCTTCTGCCGGATAGATGCGCACCCGTACGTCGTACCAGGCAGCCTGTCCGGTGATCGGGTCTGAATTGGAATAGCGCGTGCCGTCGGGATTGGCCGGCAATTCCTCCGAGATCAGGTGGTTGAGCAAGAATCCTTTCTGTGACTCGTTCGAGTCGGGAGACAAGTTCCAGGCGCCTGCCGCCTTGCCGATCGCATTCCAGGTCCACACCGTGCCCGGTTCAACCGCCTCTGAATAGCGGCACATGCAGCGAACCTTGCCCCACTGCGATTCCACCCACATCCAGCCGCCATCCGCGATGCCGGCATCGTGTGCGGCGAGCGGATTCACAAACAGGAAATTGTGTGCGTGGATCTGGCGCAACCAGGCATTTTGCGAATCCCAGGAATGGTACATCGCCATCGGCCGCTGGGTAACTGCAGCAAGCGGATATTTGTGCATGTCGCCGGATTGCGTTTCCAGCGGCTCGTAAAAGAACGGCAGCGGATCGAAATAGGTTTCGATGCGCTTGGCCAGATGCGCGGGCGGTTTGCGCGTGATGCCGCGGTCCTGTGCAGCAAGGCGGAATTTCTGCAACACTTCGGAATACAGGTGGATCAGTATCGGTTCGCCATAACGCGTGATGCGGTTGCGTTGCGACCATTCCAGGTAGCCCTTGTTCCAGTTGCGCATGTACTGATAGGAACGCGGAAGCTTGTAATGGAACACGCAATTGTTTTGTTCGTACATCTCCCATTGTTTCGGATTGGGTTCACCGACCAGCGTCTTCTCCCCGCCCTTGCCGCGCCAGCCTGCCAGAAAACCGATGCCGGAACCGGGCTCGGTTTCCCAGTTCACGATGAAATCGGGATAGTCGCGATATTTGCGCTTGCCTTCTTTCGTGACGAATGCGGGCAGCTTCAGGCGCGAACCCAGTTCGATCAGCACCTCCTGGAAGGGCTTGCATTTTCCGGTCGGCGGCAGCACCGGAATGCGCACCGAATCCACCGGCCCGTCGAACTCCGAGATCGGCCTGTCCAGCATCGACATCACATCATGACGCTCCAGATAAGTCGTGTCAGGCAGGATCAGATCCGCATAGGCCGTCGTTTCGGAGTGGAACGCATCGCACACCACGATGAACGGGATCTTGTATTCGCCGTTCTCCTCCTTGTCATTGAGCATCTTCCTGACTTCGACAGTATTCATCGTCGAGTTCCAGCCCATGTTGGCCATGAATATCAGCAGCGTGTCTATCTTGTACGGGTCGCCGCGCCAGGCGTTGGTGATGACGTTGTGCATCATGCCGTGCACCGACAGCGGATATTCCCACGAGAAGGCCTTGTCGATGCGCACCGGACTGCCGTCCGGGTTGACGAACAAATCGTCCGGGTCGGATGGCCAGCCGAGCGCCATGCCATCCAGCGGGCTGTTGGGCTTTACCGCCAGCGGTGTATTCGGCGTGCGCGCGCATGGAGGGATGGGACGCGGAAACGGAACCTTGTGGCGAAAGCCGCCGGGCCTGTCGATGGTGCCGAGCAGCGTCATCAATATCGCCAGCGATCGTATCGTCTGGAAACCATTGGAATGCGCCGCCAAACCGCGCATCGCATGGAAGGCCACCGGATTGCCGGTGACGCTGTCATGTTCCTTTCCCCAGGAGTCGGTCCAGGGAATGGGCAACTCGATCTTCTGGTCGCGCGCGGTGATACCCATCTCGTATGCGAGACGGCGTATCGTCTCGACCGGGATGCCGGTGATCTGGCTCGCCCACTCGGGCGTGTAATCCTTTACCCGTTCCTGCAGCAGCTGGAACGCCGGCTTGACCGGAACTCCGTCGGACAACTTGAATTCGCCGAACAGGAAAGGATCGGCTCCTTCGGTGTGTGTGATCACAGGTTTGTTGCTGTTGCGATCCCACCAAAGTTTGTTTTGCGGATCGTAACAGCCCTCCTCTTCCGGAACCTCGGTGCGCACGAACATCCCGTATTCGTCATGTTTGTCATCGAGATTAACCAGTTGTCCGGAATTGGTGTAGCGCACCAGGAATTCGCGGTCGTACAGACCGAGCGCGATGATCTCGTGGATCAGCGCGAGCAGCAGCGCGCCGTCGGTGCCGGGGCGTATCCCCACCCATTCGTCGGCGATCGCCGAATATCCGGTGCGTATCGGGTTGATCGAGATGAAGCGGCCGCCATCGCGTTTGAATTTCGAGATCGCGATCTTCATCGGATTGGAGTGATGGTCCTCTGCTGTGCCGATCATGATGAACAGCTTGGCGCGCTCCAGATCCGGACCGCCAAATTCCCAGAACGAGCCGCCTATCGTGTAGATCATTCCGGCGGCCATGTTCACTGAACAGAACCCGCCGTGAGCGGCATAATTGGGCGTGCCGAACTGGCGCGCAAATAATCCGGTCAGCGCCTGCATCTGGTCGCGCCCGGTGAACAGCGCGAATTTTTTCGGGTCGGTGGCGCGTATCTTTCCCAGCCGTTCGGCAAGGATATCAAAGGTCTCTTCCCAACTGATCTCTTCGAATTCTCCGGCACCGCGATCAGTCCCCGGCTTGCGCCGCAACGGTCTGGTCAACCGCGCGGGAGAATATTGCTTCATGATGCCGGAGCTGCCCTTCGCACAGATCACGCCGTTGTTGAGTGGATGATTCGGGTTGCCGTCTATGTAGCGCACCTCGCCATCGCGCAGATGTACGCGTATCCCGCAGCGGCACGCGCACATATAACAGGTCGTGTTGCGCACCTCGTTCTTGGCATCCGGCGCAGGCGACTTCAGCGGGTCGTGCAGCGGGGTGACCGTGCTCTGCGAGTCGCCAAAATTATGGGTATTCATCGGTTGTTGTGTACTAAATCTTGACTGTTTAACTAGGAATACGCGTCTTCATTGGAGGTGCGATAGTATGCGCAATTGCCAGTCTCGCCAACCATAGCCGTGATGAGCTATGAGTGTATAACCCATTAGGGGTATCGCAGTTTGACGTCCAAAGTTCTAGCATAGCCCTACCGTCAATCCGGATAGATTGATAGAGAGAGGGAGTAAGGAAATGGCACTCGTCAGACCGCATGGTGGAGGAAACCTCAATCCTTTATTGCTCAAAGGTAAGGCTCTTGCGGAAGAGTTCGAACGGGCTCTTACCATGCCGCGAATCAAAGTCAGCTCGCGTGAAAAAGGCGACCTGGTGATGATGGGCATCGGAGGCTTCACCCCGCTGGAAGGCTTCATGTCGTTCAGCGACTGGCAAGGTGTATGCGCCGGCATGAAAATGGCCAATGGCGTATTCTGGCCTATCCCCATCACACTTTCCACCGATTTTCTCACGGCGAACGATATCCAGACCGGACGCGACATCGCATTGATAGACCCGGAAGACGACAGCATCCTCGCGACGATGCGCGTCACCGAGAAATACACCATCGACAAGGCGCACGAATGCGCGACCGTGTTCAACACCGTCGACATCGAGCATCCCGGTGTCAAGATGGTCATGGCGCAGGGTGACGTGAATCTCGCCGGCCCGGTCAAGGTACTGTCGCTGGGCGGGTTCGACCTGAAATACGGCGATTACTTCATGACCCCGCACCAGACCCGCGAATTGTTCGAAGAGATGGGCTGGAGCAAGATCGCGGCGTTCCAGACACGCAATCCGATGCACCGCTCGCATGAATACCTGGCCAAGATCGCCATCGAGATCTGCGACGGCGTACTGATCCACTCGCTGCTCGGCAACCTCAAGCCGGGAGACATTCCCGCAGATGTGCGCACCGAAGCCATCGGCACGCTGGTCGAAAAATATTTCGTCAAGAACACCATCGTGCAGGCCGGCTACCCGCTCGACATGCGCTATGCCGGTCCGCGCGAGGCTTTGTTGCATGCGCTGTTCCGCCAGAATTACGGTTGCTCGCATCTGATCGTCGGACGCGACCATGCCGGGGTCGGCAATTACTACGGCCCGTTCGACGCGCATCACATCTTCGACGAAATCCCCAAGGGATCGATGGAAACCCAGCCGCTCAAGATCGACTGGACTTTCTGGTGTTACAAGTGCGGCGGCATGGCTTCGGCGCGCACCTGCCCGCACGACGAGAAGGATCGGCTGCTGGTTTCCGGCACCAAGTTGCGCAAATGGCTGTCGGAAGGCGCCGATGTTCCTGCCGAATTCAGCAGGCCGGAGGTATTGGAAATATTGCGTGCCTATTACGCAAGCCTGGAAGAGAACGAAAAAGTGGAAGTAAAACTCAGCGGTCACTCGGGACGCTAGAAAACACCCCTCCCCTTTGCACCCGCAGGGGGTTGGCCATGGTTGTACAGCCGCTGAAGCGGCAACAACCTCGCATATGAGGGAGGGCTGGGGAGAGGGGACGCTCTTCCTTGATTCCCATTTTTACCAATTTTTGTTCGGGCTGATTAAGTAAAGTAATGTTGGTAGGTTCGTAGGGTGAAGAATTTTTGTGGGGGATAACTTTTTCTATACTCGACGGCCAACCGATTTAAGTATAATTTTGCGTCTAAAATTTTTGAGGAGAACCTGATGTTCACGAGCAACCCCTTTGCCGAACTTTCGGCATCAATTCCAACCGTCTACATGCAGGGGTATATCGTCTTGATGATCCTGCTGGTCATAGGCGGGACAATACTTGACATGATGCACAAGAAAAGCGCGCAGTACTTTTTCGAAAATGCGAAAAAAGCGAAGAAGAGCGCAAAACGGTCAGTGGGTGGTGGAGAAAAAGCATCGATTGCCGCTTCAGTGCTGGTGAACGAAGTATTGACTTCTGGCGAATTCAGCAATACAAGACGCAGGCTTTCCCATCTGTTGACCATGTACGGAACCATTATTTTCGTTGTGACTACCGCGATCATGATCTTTGGCTATCCGACGCCGGCAACGCCCACACCTGCCTTGCTGCCACAGCTATGGCATATCGGTGCACTGATGCTGGCCGTTGGTGGATACTGGTTCTGGTTTTCTATCCGCGTTGATGTGTCTGCGGAAGGCCTTCCATGGTTTCGGTTCGAGCGTGCGGATTTGTTTATTCTCTCGCTTCTTGCCACCTCGACTTTCGCATTGATCTGGTCATTTACCGGCGGTGGATTAACCATATTCTTTGCCTTGTTCATCCTGTCAAGCACAGTTCTATTTGGCGGCGTATATTTTTCCAAGTTCGCCCATATGTTCTTCAAGCCTGCTGCGGCCTACCAGAAAAAAATTACCAGGGCCGATGGTTCCCGGGAGAATTTGCCTCCTGACTATGATTTGACGGATCCTGAAGTACAGCGAAAGTTTCCGGATATCCCTATGTATATGGGCAAGAACCCGCCAAACATGGGGCTTTGTATCAAGGCTGAAAGACCAAACCACTACTAACACTGACTTGACTAATTAACTATAAGAAATAGAGGAATATATTATGCCAACCTTTGTATATATGACGCGTTGTGATGGTTGTGGAGAATGCGTTGACATCTGCCCGTCTGACATCATGCACATCGATAAAACGCTTCGTCGTGCTTACAACATCGAACCCAGTATGTGCTGGGAATGCTATTCCTGTGTAAAAGCCTGTCCGCACCATGCGATTGATGTACGCGGTTATGCCGACTTTGCACCACTGGGACACCGTGTTCGAGTGCTCCGTGATGAGGAAAAAGGCACGATTGCGTGGAGCATCAAGTTCCGCAACGGTAAAAAAGATATGGAGCTGTTGGCGCCTATCACAACCAAGCCCTGGGGCTCGGCGACACCGAAACTCGCTGACGTGCCTGCTCCTAGCAAGGAGATGCGCGACAGTGAATTATTGTTCAACGAGCCAAAATATATCCGCATGGATGAAGGTGGTTTACATACACTGGAATCCAATGGCCTGGAAATCAAAAAGGGAGTGCAATACTAAAATGAGCTACCAGACAATTATTGAAGACGATATCGACATCCTGGTTGCAGGTGCGGGCCTGGGTGGCACCGGTGCTGCATTTGAAGCAAGATATTGGGGCCAGAACAAAAAGATCGTCATCGCCGAAAAGGCAAACATCATGCGTTCTGGTGCGGTAGCCCAGGGCCTGTACGCGATCAACTGCTACATGGGTACACGATTTGGCGAGAACAATCCCGAAGATCACGTACGCTATGCACGTATCGACCTGATGGGTATGGTGCGTGAAGACCTCGCTTTTGATATGGCGCGTCACGTTGACTCCACTGTGCATAACTTTGAAGAGTGGGGTCTTCCCATCATGCGCAACGAGAAGAAGGGTTCATTTTTGCGTGAGGGGCGTTGGCAGATCATGATTCATGGTGAATCCTACAAGCCTATCGTTGCCGAAGCGGCGAAGAAATCGGCCGACAAGGTATTCAACCGTGTCTGCTTGACCCATCTGCTGATGGATGATTCCAAAGAGAACCGCGTCGCGGGTGCTGTAGGCTTCAATGTACGTACGGGTAACTACCACGTATTCAAGTCCAAGACCGTTATCTGTGGTGCCGGTGGTGCTTCCAACATCTTCAAGCCGCGTTCCGTCGGTGAAGGTGCGGGTCGTGTCTGGTACGCACCGTGGTCGTCGGGTTCTGCGTATGGTCTGATGATCGAAGCAGGCGCGAAGATGACACAGATGGAAAACCGTATCGTACTGGCTCGATTCAAGGATGGTTACGGTCCTGTCGGCGCCTACTTCCTGCATCTCAAGACCTATACCCAGAATGCCTACGGTGAAGAGTACGAGTCCAAGTGGTTCCCGGCACTTCAGGAAATGGTAGGCAAAGAATACCTGGACCCGGAAGTTTCGCACAGAACTCACAGACCCATTCCGACTTGTCTGCGTAACCACGCAATAATCTCCGAGGTTAATGCCGGTCGCGGTCCAATTCACATGGTGACCATGGAAGCATTCCAGGATCCTCATCTTGAAGAGATCGGCTGGCACAACTTCCTCGGCATGACCGTTGGTCAGGCGGTACTTTGGGCGGCCACAGACGTTGATCCGAAATACGAAAACCCTGAACTGACGACTTCCGAGCCTTACGTCATGGGTTCGCACGCAACGGGTTGCGGTGCCTGGTGCTTCAGGTCCTGAAGACGTGTCTCCACCCGAGTACTTCTGGGGCTACAACCGCATGACGACCGTTGAAGGTCTGTTTGGTGCGGGTGATGCGGCTGGTGGTACACCACACGCGTTCTCATCGGGATCTTTCACTGAAGGTCGTCTGGCGGCTAAAGCGGCGTGCAAGTATATCGACGACGGTAAGGGCGAAGGCATTGTCGTTTCTGACAAGCAAATTGCCGACCTGAAAGAAAAGATCTACAAACCATTAGAGACATACACTGTATATAAAAACGAAGTCGTTGCCGGGTCGGTCAATCCGAACTTCATCAATCCGAGACAGGGTCTTGATCGTTTGCAGAAGTTGATGGATGAGTACTGTGGTGGTTTTGGCGTAAACTACATGACCAACGATAAGCTCCTGAATATCGGTCTCAAGAAAATGTACATTCTGGGACAGGATCTGGAAAAAGTCGCCGCTTCAGATATACACGAGTTGTTACGTGCATGGGAGTTGAAACATCGTTTCCTTACATCTGAAAGTGTGTTCCATCATACGCTGTTCCGCAAGGAAACACGTTGGCCGGGATACTACTACCGTGGTGATGCAATGAAGCTGGATGATAAAAACTGGCACGTGCTGACAGTTTCTCGTCGTGATCCCAAGACAGGTGAGTATACGATGGAAAAAGCACCGCTTTACCACCTGGTAGGTGATGTAGAGAAAGCGCCGCCAGAAGCGCACTAAGCAAATGCGGGCTTGATTTACCGCTTTGTAAAATCAGGCCAACGCAAATATATTTGCCATAACTTGTTAGTGTGCTGAAAGAGGACCGGCATATTTTATGTTGGTCCTTTTTTTGTCTATTCAGCGAGTTGCGTGACATCGCTATAGATAAAATTATGAAACACTGTGCAGGTGAGATATTTTATGAACATTCTTGAAAAAACAGATGAAGAGATTTTAGAGTTGGCCAACCCGATGTGGGCTGATCTTATCAAGTACTCTAATGAAGGAAACTACGGTGCTTTCACGCGTAATTTTTCGAGCTCTTTTATTGCGGGTGCCAATGAGGTTGAAATGGGTAAGCAGTTTGCGAGAAGCGACCTTGCGAAAAACCTGTCAGATGATTATTCGTATCTTGGCATGATACGCCGTGGAGAATATGTCACTGTTTTATATAAAGTGATAAACAAAAAAAATAAAAGTGAATGGCTGGGCAGACTGGTGCTGGGTTATGAAAAGGACAAGGTGAAAATTTTTGGTGCCACGCTGTTTTAGGACAATGTTATAAAAAGTTTAATTAAACATGTCAGATACAATTGAAGACGAAAAATTCGTTGAACTAAATTATAAAGTCATCGATAACAAAACCGGTGACATACTTGTTACTGTGGATTATCCGCTGGCTTATGTTCATGGTGTGAATGATGTGATGTCTGAAGAAGTGACAAAGGAACTGTATGGTAAAAAAGTCGGCGATATCATCGAAGTGCCAATAGACACTACAAAGTTATACGGTGAGAGAGATGAATCACTGGTATTTACCGATCGTATAGAAAATGTCCCGGAAGAATATCGGGAAATTGGTATGACCATCACCATGGAAAATGAAAAAGGTGAGCCCAGAAACTTTATCGTTACCCGATTCGATGACAAGACATTAACTGTCGACGGCAATAACCCCCTTTGCGGCAGAGAAGTCACTTTCATGCTGGAAGTCTTGTCTATACGTGAAGCTACCGAGGAAGAAATCGAGCTTGGCGGAGCGGTCGGCGCCGATCCTGACTTAAATGAAATACTCGACCGGGCAAAATGAAATTCTCAACGAATTACATACTTTACCCTCGCAATAAGGCCCTGGAACGAGCTTTAGCAAATTCTTTAGGCAGGCTTGGCGATGAGTGGGTTGAGGCGGCTACGCCGGATACCAAGGTAACCGTCGCTGATAATTTTCTTTACACGCGGGGAAATTATGAACAGCATCGTTTCAGTTCCAATATTCTTGAGCGTGTGCGTGAGGCACTTGAGGGATCGCTGACAGCCCCCCCTCCAAACATAAGCCGCGATCAGGAGCCATTGGCCTGGGCTGAGACTCAGAATTATCTTGGAAACATTCTGGCGGCACTGGGACAGCAGCGCAGAGATGCTGAATTGTTTGAACGGGCCATTCAGTGTTTTAGCAATGCATTAGAGGAGTTCAGACAGGAAAACTCACCATTGGAATGGGCAGCTACGCAATATAACCTGGGCACGGCTAACCAGGCGCTTGGTCGGCTACTTGATGCTACAAAGCCGTTAAAAATCGCTGTAGATGCTTATACCAATGCTTTGCTGGTTTGGACGCGAGATGAGTCTCCGGAAGACTGGATGTTTACGATGCATCAGCTTGGAGATACTTTCCATACGTACGGACAACTGCTTAAAGGTAACCGCCAATTACAAAAGTCCGTTGTTGCCTATAAAAATGCGCTTGCCGTACTCGATGCGGATAATTATGCATTAGAGTTAACCGCTACACATAATAACCGTGCTGCTGCATTACATCATCTCGGTGAGACAGAAGAAAACCCTGAACGCCTGGAGGAAGCTATAAGATCTTATGAAAAGGCGTTAACGGTCAGTATGGAGCAGCAACTTCCTATTCATCTGGCGGTACTATGCAGGGTAAATAAGACGACAGCACAGAATGTACTGGCAGAATTAACAAACGATACCGGGCTTGCAGAAGAAGTGGCCGATGAGTTTGAAGTCATTATCGAATGTTTTTCGCATGCCCTTCAGCCACTCTGTTTAAGGCATTGCGAGGAGCAAATGAGTAAGGCAAGATCGCTGGCGCTTGCCAATAGCGTAAGCCGCTGATAAGGGAGTCGAAGTTTGTCGGCTGTAGAAATAAACAGAAAAAAAGCGAGATCCGAACGATCCATGCCTGTTCTGCAAAGATCCGCGTGGCGTATCACTGGAGCATGAACTTGCTTACAGTGCGCGTGATACCTACGCGGTGAGCCCGGGCCATACCCTGGTTATCCCACGGCGCCATGTAGCCAGCTTTTTCGACCTGACGCCCGAAGAGATCAATGCCTGCATGGGGCTGATCACCGAGGAGCGCATGCGACTGGACGAGGAATTCAAGCCTGATGGTTACAATATCGGCGTTAACGTAGGACAGGCGGCCGGGCAGAGTATATTCCATGTCCATATTCACATCATTCCGCGCTACCAGGGTGATGTCGAGAATCCCCAGGGCGGCGTGCGCCATGTGATTCCAAAGAAGGGACATTACACGCGCTAGATAGTATAATTTAGCCAGTTAAGTGGGAGGGACTGGCCTGTTGAAATTCCTCCCGTTTTCAACCAGCAAGGAGATATGATCATGAGTGATGACAAGAAGCCTTTTATCCGTCCCAAGGTTCCAGATGGCCACGCATTCCACGTAACAACTCGTCAGAAAGAAATTGTACCGGGGCAGTTTTTTGTTGGCTATGAAACTATCTGGGAACCGCACCAGAAAGAAGTTCCATACACCACGCCCAAGAAGCCCTAACAAGAATATTCAAGGCAATCAGCTGCGCGGCACTTTGATAGATGATCGAAGGGATAGATGGTCGAAGGCCGCGCGGATAACTCTAAACAACTCAAGCCTGGATTTGGTTTATGATAAGCACGCTTTTATAGCGTGCTTTTCTTTTTAATATAAATTGCTATTTAAAGCTTAAATACGCTCAGAAAGCTGGTAATCCACATTAATAAAAGCGCCAATATCGGCCAGAAAACGAATCGTTCTGGCACCGAAACCCACATCCGGACACGGTTTCACCTTTATCAACAGACAGCACCAGTACTACGCAGATTCTGGGCGATAAGTTGTGGCTTTTAATGACTTGCAGGATTTTTTCCTTGGCCGGTTCTATTTTTTTAATGATGATCTCCGTCATTTTATAAACGTCGATATTGTCCGTCATCGTTTCCGTTGATAACTCCCATGAACTGATCACGGGTTTATCGAGGGCACTGTGCGCGCCGGATGCATCAACCGAGGTAGGTTCGATGCCAAGCAGACGCGTGATGTCATCAGGATCGAAATGATAACCACTGAGTGTGAAATGGGCGCGTGCTTTATTCGATGCCAAGTTATTACCCTGATCAATTGATTGTAAATAGGACGAGAGATTATAGCGTATAGCAAAAAGGGTTCAAATGCGCTGTCCCCCATTTGCTTTCGGTGACCGCCCGGTTATCGGCCATTGCCGCCGCTCGCAGGCAATCAGATTTCGTCGGCTGGGAGCGTCCGCTTCTGAAAATTCCGAGGGACGCTTACGACACAAAGCACCCATTCGAGACATGCAATAGCATACCCCAAACCTTCCGCTAATTAGATTTCATAGCTTTGCTATTATTGGTATTGAGTCTAATGAACCACGGATTAGATGAGGCATCATCGCTATTTCGGCATTCCTTCGGTCATTCTCTGATAAGGATTCCCACAATGATGGCCGTATACAGGTATCCTCAGATTCAGCGACAGCGCACCTATTGATATACCGCTCTAAGCCTTCGTTTGAACCTACCTCGTTCATTATCCAATCACAATATGCATCAGAATTCGGGAAAATAAAGGGGTCGAAAATAAAGGGGTCAGCTTCGCAATTGTTTGTCTGAAACTCATTTATCTGACCGCATCAGAAAAGTATTGCGATGCTGACCCCATTAGCTTCACCATTAGCTTCATTAGCTTGGCGCCATTTGCTTGGCGGCACACCATTAGCTTAGCGGCACAACAGGATGACATGTACGGGGGCGAGGAAAACTGATCCGTCCGGCCGACGCAGGCGTAATCTCTGTCCACCCGCAACTTGAATGGTGTACTCATGTTCGATCAAAATTAAATCGATATCAAAATATTTCAGGACACAAAGAATGCTTGAGATTCATATTTACTTACAAATTCGAAAGAATTGAACATCGAACTTTATAGATGGATGGCAATCGTATTGGTACAAATGCGATTTGCAGGATTATTTCGTATCCCGGGTTTGAGCAGCATACGGCCCATGCAAGAAACGTCGCCTTTTCCAACTAATCATCGAGCGATACTTTGATCGATGATCCATTCAGATTCAGGGAGTGATATGAAAACACTGAGAATATTGCCCAGCGCCGCAGGATTGATAGCCTTGACTGCCACGATAGGTTTTGTCGATGGCCAACGCGAAAATGAAAGGTTTTCCAGAAACGAGACGCATGTAAAAGTCAGGGCACTTGCTGCATCGGATGTGACATTAACCGACAACGCCATTGCTGTTAAGACTGGCAATCCTGCCTATCTGGTCAAAATCGAAAATGGTAATCTGTCAAAAGATGTGCTGATCGATGCTTTTACCGGAAACATACTGAAGGCATGAGCGTCTCCCGGTCAAAATGCGGCATCGTGTTCAACCACCCCGGGAATGGTTGAGCCGGCTTATATTACCCATAGCTATTTAAATGTAACAAAAAAGTATTTTACAGGCATAAGCACTGTCTCTAGACTGCGCTTCAACAAGTTGAGATGAATCACGAGTCGATCAATTGATTGGAATTCAGAAAGGAAGACAATACATGTTCATGCTGATCAAGAATGGCAATATCGTAGCCGATGGCTGGAAAACCCTGACACTCGCAGCAGGAGAAACTCCGCAAAACGTCAAACTGCCGGTGGGGCCGGTGCTGGTGCCCCTTGCGGTTTGGAAGGCGCGCCGCACCGAACTGATATACCGTGAATATGAACACGGCTGGCCGATCGGTATCTGGCTGTCAGCCGAAGAAGGTCCTGAAGGGCTCGAGCATGACATTGATGACTTAACTGTGATTGGAATCGAGTTTGACAGGTTTACCGACGGCAAAAGCTATGCGACTGCCCGCCTGTTGCGTGATCGTTACGGCTATAAAGGTGAACTGCGTGCTATAGGGGATGTGCCTCGGGAAAGATTGTCATACCAGCATCAGGTTGGCCTTGACGCGTTCTCGGTGCGTTCCAATCAGAATACCAACGCTATCTTGTCGGGCGTGGTCGACTTCAACGTTGGCAAACGGCCCTACCCCCGGCTCACTGCCGCAACGGGCTGACCCCTGTCAAATCACAACAGGCGTCATATCATTACCGGGCCATGGTAATCATCATCAATTTCGGTTCGAGTGGCGCCGGAAGAAATATTCGCCATTTGTCTTTCGTGGTCTGATTGTGGACTTGCAGCAGGGTCACGACACAGTCTCCCAGGCTGTTTGTATTCGTCATGCCCGGTGCCGTATTGTTCCGCCTCGGAATAGAAGAATTGGCAACGGTAGCGATCAACAGCCACCTTGCACACCACGAATAGCGCGCCGCGCTCGGCCCAATAGATCGTGGGGCACAAGGTCAGTTCTTCGGAAGCTGCATCAAGCTGCAGTTCGCTGTCTGCCAATTGAAATGGAACCAGTTTGCCGTAATGCTCAAACAAAGAGGCGGAGACGAGTTTAGTCCGGTTTCGGTGAAGTCGGGGATAGTTTGGGTCATCTGGTTTTTCCTAGACAAGAAAAGTAGTTAAGGAAGCCCCTAAAAATCCAGAGTTCGCCCAAAAGCAAGGCGTGAAAAAATTTGCGGGCATCCGCTACGCGGATTGCCTGCTTACCACTCTTCGCAGCGCTGCATATGAAGTATATGTAAGCAAGAAAACGGAGTTTCAGTGCAGGGTAACCTTTAGGTTGGCCGGAACTAAATTTTTTACGCAACACAGCATAACCAGCCACTTGGTTGCTGTTTTTTGGCGACTTAGTGGAATGGCTAGTAGTTCCATCAGTTGGGAAACAACGAAGTTGCTGTGAAGGCTAACCTTCAGGTTATGCCGAAACTAAAATCTGGGTTTTGAGAGGTTTTCTACGTTTGCGCCCATGGCAGGCCTTCATACCGCCAGCCGTTGTGGGAATTCCGGTGATGCCCTTCATCAAGGTCACCCTCAAATCCATGCAAAACATTGTACACGTCGGTAAGCCCGGCTTTTTCCAGCGCCAACCCGGCATCCACAGAACGGCGACCGGAGCGGCAGATCAACACGACGGGGCGGTTCACGCTGGCGGCTTTTTTTACGTGCGAAACAAAATGGGGATTGATGTCCCAATCCGGTCCGTCGACCCATGGAATCAGGATAGAGCCCTTGGGATGACCGACGAACATGTGCTCCATCTCGCTGCGCACATCAATGAATACCGCCTCGGGATTGGCCTGCAGAAACTCTTGAGCTTGTTTGGGTGTCAGGTGTTGCATGGTGTACTCCTGCATGGACTGGCTGACGCTATTGCTATTATAGGCGCTTTCCGTTCTGCCTGAGTGTCCCCTATTCTGCTTAGTCAGGATCGCATTGAGTTCAAGGGTGCGGCAGACCATCGAATAATTAATCTGGTGCATTCTCGCAAATGTAGTTTGATTGTCAATTCTGGCGGATTGCTGGCAAGGGCAGCGATTTGAATGCGTGACAGGCAGGAATCGGAGTCAGAAAGATGTCATTGAATTTGCAATATGCGGTATCCGCGCGTACCGATCCGTACGCCGAACTGACAATGTTCAGGCCGGGTATGATAGTTTCGAGTTCCTTGGGGTCAGTAACGAAATGCTCGCACTGCCGACAGCTTGTGTTCATGATGTGCACTCCAGGCGCAGGGCGGTATTATCGCCCTGCGCCTGATGGCTACAAGCTCGACCAGTGTTCCGCAAAAACAACGGCGGAAAGGTAATAGCCAAGCACCACGTTCACAGCAACCCCGATAGTGAACGCGGTAAAAGTCTTCCAGCCCACCGCCTTGAGTTCGCGAAAACGGGTCGTCAGTCCGATGCTCAGGAAGCAGAACAGGAAAGCCCAGGTGCGGAGAGACACCAGCGGCATGATCAGCGCTGGCTTGACCACCTTGTTGAACTCGTCGGTTGTGTAGCCGCTCGTGAACCATGTCATCAGCATGGACGCCACGAAAAAGCCGATCACGAACTTGGGAAAACGCCACCAGATTTCCCGTGCATTCGGTGCCGTTCCCGTTTCCTTTTTTTCCCAGACCATGGTTGCGATCAGCGCCCAGACGATGGACCAGATACCGATCCACAGGTCCCGTCCGATAACCTTCATCAGGGTGAACGCCTTGATGGCCGTATCCTCATGGCCGGCCATTTTTCCATAGGTGCTGGCAGCGGCAAATCCGGCTGCGTCGGCAAACTCGGAAGTGCCTATCCATGCACCTGCCACCCCGGCGGAAAGTCCCAGCGCCTGGGATGCAAACGGCAGAACAAGGATCATCACCAGCGCCCAACCCACCACCAGCGTGACAGAGGTGTAGAGATCGTCCTTTTTCGCCCCAACCGATGCGGCAATCGCCATCGACGCAGAAACCCCGCAAACCGCTCCTCCGACACCGATCACCGCTGAGAGCCGCCGATCCAGCCCGAACAACCTGGTCGCGCTGAAATAAATGACCAGACAAGTCACCAAAGAAATGAAGGTGGCCTGCATGATGGCGGTCGGTCCGGCAGTAAGAACCAGCGTGATCGGGAAAGTCGCGCCCAGCAGGACGATGCCGAGCTTGATGAAATATTCCACCCTGAATCCGCTATCCATCCATTTGGGTAGGCTGACCGTATTGGAAATCACCAAGCCCGCGACCAGCGCGACCAGCGGAGCTTCAAGGTTGAATTTGGCGGCGTTCACCCATCCTGCGACAGAGAATGTCACCATGGAAAGTACATAGAGGAAAATGAAAGCAGGCACGAACTCCTTGAGCTTGATGCCCATGATGCTGGAACTTACGCCGAAAAGCGCCATCCAGAAGACGAATTGCAGAGCGTACATGCCGGCGTTCTTGGCAAAATGGCCAGCCAGCTGGTCCAGCGACGACCACTTCACCCCCCCGGGATTGACCGCCAGCGCGGACAGAAAATTGCTCCCGTTGTTAAAGAGAACGACGGCCAGCACCATAAGACCGATGCCAAACCAGATCGCCCACCAGTCTTCTTTCAGATACAATTCCTTCCAGCCCATGCTGCCGACCTTCCGGGGCTCCCCGCTTTCGTTCCAAGCATCCTGTGTATTTCCCATAACGAAACCCTCCCTGGTTGATTACGTTTTAATGGTTGCCGACTTGAATCGTGCGGTATTGTGAAAATGAAATTGCGGCGTGTCGGCTCCCCCATGCGCTTTGATCTTTAATCCTTTAATCGGCGATACCTCCTTTCCTGGCCAGATTATTGTATACAGTTAAGAATTGTTTGTGTCTTGTTTCCTGGCAATTATTTTTTCCGTTCGGCGATTTGCTGCAGCCTTTCCGGCTGAATGACATGTCCGTCCAAGCCGGCTTCTTTCAGGCTTCCGCCGTAGGCTACCGTCATCAGTTGCGAATAATATACTACCGGCATGGCCAGCTTGGTGCTTTCTTTTTTTTGATCTCGGACTGGTAGACCTCGACATTGGCCTGGCACAACAGGCAAGGAGTGACGATCATTTCGGCACCGTGGTCGTAAGCGGATTCGACAATGTCGCGGATCTGCTTCTGCGATATTTCCGGCTCGGACCGTGGGGGTTGGCGAACCGCTCGAATTCCACGCTGGTGGGATGGCACATCTTGGGAAAGTAGCGGTACAACAGCGCGGTGCGCCCGCCCATTGTCGCATTGCGCTCGACGAGTATCACCTGCTTGCCGCTTTCGGCGGCTTCCAGTGCCGCCGTCATGCCGCCTATCCCGCCTCCTACGACTAGGTTGGTCTGGTTGGTTGCAATTGAAGTCGTCACGCGAGCCTCCGTTGGAAATATTGCTTTGGCGATGAATCCGGATTGTACAGGCTGACCATATTATCAGTGCTGCAGCATGTGAATTTCGAAAGACATATTGGATAGATCTCCCAGTATCCAGGTATAAGCCTCATCTACGTTGGGCGCACCTATGCCGGAAACCGAACCCGGGTTGACCAGCAAAGTCTCCCCTCCCTTGATATTCGGCTGGCGGACGATCTCAGCGACATGGCTGTGGCCGCAGCAAACCAGATCGTAATCCCCGGTGCAAGCCATGCCGCGGCCATAATGGGGGAAATGGGTCGCAAAGATGCGCCGGCCACCGAGCTCAATCTCGGCGTCCTGCCCATGGTAGATGAGTGACCCGCCGGACTTTGCCATCATCCTATGCATCGCAATTTGATCGCCAAGATTGTTGCCGTGAACCACGTGCAGGGGGACACCGAGCTTGATGGATGCGCGCAGTGTATTCGCACCGATCAGGTCACCGCAATGGATGACAGCTTGCGCCCCTGCCGCATGGGCTTTTGCCACAGCCGCTGCGAGAGGTTCCGCACGATCATGACTGTCGGAGACGATGCAGATTTTCATTGTGCATTGTGCGCTTCAGAACCGCTTGTTACCGGTCGCTGTCATCATCAATTGCAATATTTTACGATACTTTTATTAAACCCATTGGGCGGATTCAGTGTCTATACCCATAACGGGGTAGCGTTGATATAACCCGAATGAGGGGTATACTTGCAGGTGTGCCGGATCGAATGAAATACATCAGCCATTATTCCGGGAAAACGCAAAAATCCGGCTTGGTATCCGCAAAGCAAGTGGCGATTTAAAAAGTGCATTATTGATATTATGATCAAAAAATCAAATTCGCTAAGGAATTCTGCAACCACGGATTTTTCGTGGGCTGACGATTTGCACTTTATTCCCCCTGAACATGGCGCAGCCCGCTCAACAAACCGAAATCTCGTACCTGAAGCATCTCAAGTGGCTGATCTTAAACCTGTAGTGGAAAAACTGCTTGAGACTCTTGTCAGTGCGGTAAAAGCAAACTCCGGGGTGGTTCGAATTCTTCCCACCCATGGGCAGACCCACCAGTTGTTCAGCTCTGTCGGCCTGCCTGCGAAACTGCTCAAGCTCGGCAGCGAACTCGATTTGAATTGTGAAACCAGTTGCAAAGCATCCATCGGCCGCGGCATTTATGCGACTGACCTCAGCGCATGCGCCAAGCGCCAGGATTGCCGCAATGTCGGTTGCCAGATCCAGTCGTTGATCACCGCCCCTGTCGAAAGCCACCCCCCGTCGAAAAATCCCGTCGGAATGATCACGCTATTTTTCAGCGAATCGCACCAGCCGTTCGAGAATATTTCCAGGACTGTCCTCTCATTCGCGGAACTGCTCGGCACTTTCGTTGAACATAACCAGTCAAATCGCGAGGCCATGCGGACTGAGTTGATCGCAGAACGGCAATCCATCGCCAACGAGATTCATGATTCATTGGCGCAATCGCTGGTATATACGCGGATGCGCACGAGCTTGTTGCTTGAATCCATACGCACAAAGAATGAACTCATGGTCGCCAAATATGCGCACGACATCGATGATGCTCTTGAAAGCAGCCAGAAAACCGTTCGGGAACTGATTACGCAATTCCGCTGTGCGGTGGATCCGGCAGGACTTTTGCATGCATTGCAGACACTGACCGAAGAATTCCGTCAACGGAATGACATCGCGCTTGAATATGTCAATCGGGTAGCCAATCTCGAATTGCCGCTTGAATTTGAAATCCAGGTTTCACATATCGTGCAGGAGGCGCTGGCCAATATCGCCACGCATTCCGGCGCGACCCATGCCAGATTGGTCGTGGACCTGTCCGGCGGCTATTATGTGTTCACCATGGAAGATAACGGCAGCGGTGGTTGCACCTTTACGCCCATTGAAGGACACTATGGCATGAAGATCATGCGCGAGCGCGCGCAACGTATCGGCGGTGGAATCAAAGTTGAAAGTTCGGAAGGAATAGGCACGCGCGTGCAATTATTCTTCCCCGAGCCCAAGTCGGATTGGAGAGAAGTCAATGAATGAAAAGTTGAAAGTCGTCCTGGTGGACGATCAGAACCTGTGCAGGAGCGGATTGACAGAACTGCTCTCCAATTGCTACGGCTTTGCTGTCCTTGGCGCTACCGGCAGTATCGAGGGACTGCGCGAGTTGTTGAGGAAAGATCCCGACCTTTTGATCATGGATTTGCGCATGAAGCCGCTGGATGGCCTGGCCATGCTCCAAGAAATTCGCAAAGAGGGCTGCCCGACTCCCGCCGTCATTCTGACCATGAGCGATTCAGAGGTCGACCTGGCCAACGCGATACGCGCAGGAGTGCGCGGCTATCTGCTCAAGGACATGGCGCCGGAAGAAGTCGTCGATGCCATCCGGCGGGTTGCTGCAGGCGAACTGGTGGTCGCCCCCACCATGACGATCAAAATGATCGAGATGCTGCGCGGCGACCAACCGGGCGATGAACCGAAAAATTCCCTCAAGCTGCTCACCGATCGTGAGCGCGAGATACTGCAACTCCTGTCGCGCGGAGAAAGCAACAAAGCCATCGCGCAAACACTTTCCATCAGCTATGACACTGTAAAGCAGCATGTGCGCCATATACTGACCAAGCTTAACTTGTCCTCCAGGGTCAAAGCAGCGGTCCTGTTTACTGAACAACAGGCACAAAACAGCGAAGACAAACTGTTTCGTTGACGCAGTGTACCAACTGTCATCCCACCAATAAAAAAGCCGCTTGAAGCGGCTTTTCGTTCATTATGGATATTGTCCGGATACAAATTTGGTAGGCACGATTGGACTCGAACCAACGACCCCTTGGATGTCGACCAAGTGCTCTAACCAGCTGAGCTACGCGCCTGTTACAAGGTTCGCATTGTATCCGAAAGACTACCGTGCTTCAAACGGAAATGCGCATTCAACCTGGCCTCCAGAACCCTGCCAGTCAATTCTCCACCAATTCTTGTTCTTGCTCTGTGCACGGTTCATACGGGCCAACCTTAAATACCTCAAAATCTTTCGGAAAGTTGCCTTCTTCATTTTCATCAAATGAGGCTTTAACGTATAGCAGCTTCACGCTTATGGTCGCATTTGCAGATACACATGGCGTCTGCTCGGAAACGGGTGGCGCCCCGAATCTTTGAATTGCGGACGAGGCATCATCGAATTTCAATGATAGAGTCGCGCTTCTGAATGGTATCTGGCTGCCGGTAGTAACTGCTTCGAATTGCACGGTACCTACCGGGGCAGGATTGTTCACATGCCTCACTCTGCCTGCGACGAATGCCATCCCTTTGAAATAGAATTTGCCGACCACGCCAACGAATTCCTCGTTCTTGTAGCCGCATGCGGCAACCAATGCCATTCCTCTAGGGGCGAAGATTGGCAACTTGGACAATCCACTCCCGCATACACAATCGGCCATATCATATTGTTGCAGTTCAGGAATACGGTTACACGACATATCGGCGGCCGAGGCGCAGATCGGAATCACGAGAGCAACAACATAATGAATTGACCGAACCAACAATGATCGCATGGCGACTCCCGGCAATTGGATAAGCGAACACCCCTCAGGATAATACTACAAAATCGATCAAATCACGCCTGCCAAACCCCATACCCCGCTTCGCGCAACCCGATAGCCAGTTCCACTTCCATGTCGCGCGCGCCATCATAGGGCATCGGATTGTAGACTTCATAAAGCTCCGGCAACAAACGCAATCCGAATTCCTGCACGTAGCGATTGGATTGTATTCCGGCCTTGTGTTTGTCGAAGCGCACGTCAGGGTCCAATCCCGTCATTCCGACATAAACGCATGGCTTGCCTGTTGCGTAATCGGGGTTGGCCTTCCTGAATCGGCCATTGTATAGAACGTCTCTTGACAGTTCGATCACGTAAACGTGGTAATGGTTGCGGCGTGCCATGATTGAACAGATTACTTCGCGACAAATCCGGTCAAAATGCCCGTCATGCCGAAACTATCGAAGTGACGACATAAAAAACCAAAATCATGCCCAAAATAACCCACGGCATAGAATCTGCCGTTTGTCAGCCAGACTTGATCCCACTCTCCATGATTCCATCGAGAATCCTCATACTCCGATATAACGTTCCATTTTTCAAAATAGCCAATTGCCCCCGAATCGGTAGCAGTTCTTGCCGCTATATTTGGCCGAATACATTGCATCATCGGCGACTTTTACCAACTGCGCTGCCGTTTCTCCATTGTCGGGGTAGAAGGCTATGCCGATGCTAGCGCTAACAGTGCATGATTTTCCATCCAGGTCGAACCGGCTTGCCAGGCTAGCGACGATCTTTTTTGTCACACGTTCGACGCTGGCCGGTGTCCGAACGTTGCTGATGATCACTGTAAACTCGTCGCCGCCCATGCGTGCGACTGTGTCCGATTTACGCACGCATGCGGTGATTCGTTTGGCTGCCTCACGCAAGAGCGCATCGCCGGTATCGTGACCAAGCGAGTCATTGACGCTCTTGAAATCGTCCAGATCGATATACAGGATGGCGAACGATCCTTTGTCCCTGCTTGCCCTTGTCATTGCCTGGTTCAGGCGATCGTAGAACAGGATGCGGTTGGGAAGTGCTGTAAGGGTGTCGTGTTGGGCGAGTTTGAGGATCTGTTCGTTTGTTTGCTTGAGACGCAGTATCACTTTCCAGAGGAATCGCGCCTGAAATCCGCCGATGACATTCGAGCTCCCCAATCGATCTGAGGCTTGGGAGGTTACATTGTCATCGCCGGTGAGGTTGAAAGCCATGCAGGGACGGCATGCCTCGATTGCCTTGGCAAGACTGGTAAAACTCCGGATACCGTGTTTTTCAGCAATTGCCAGCGCCGGAGCCTCAGGATTGGAATCGATTATGCCGACAATTTTGATCAGAGGATCGTCGAGAAAGAGATCGAGCATTGCAGTACCACCGCGGCCCGCGCCTATAACGAGTATCCTTTGGTTGCTTTGGGAATCTGCTGTCATCGCTTATCTGGTGGCATTATCGTTTTCCCGGCAATGCATCCTACGGGGGGGCAGGTTTCATGCTACCAGATTTTTACCCGGCTGAATGTCTGCCTGTCATACAGAGCGCCGAATCTAAAATCCTCTTGCGCTGAAAAATGTCCAATTCGCTTTCAACTTGAAATGCACCTCCCGAAAATGACACTAACGAGCAGCGTACGATTGGGAACGCCATACGAATTGGAATATACTTGAAACCAACAGTCGCTTGGCATAACTTATTCAAACGATGATTACCCGATTCCGAATTCTTATATTGCTACTGCCTCTGTTGGCCGGCGGCTGGCCATCCTTGCTCCAGGCGAACCAGCTTGTGCAAGTTCCACTGTCGATTGAATCTTCGAGTTTCCTGCTGGTCGCCAGCCAGCAAATGACTGACCCGAGATTTCGCAAAGCCGTCCTTGTGGTCACCAATCATGGCAATACCGGACCCATAGGCGTCATCGTGAATCGTCCGCAGGACATCAAACTCGGCACAATATTTCCAGACTATCCGGCAGCCAAGGAGATGGATCTGTTTTATGGCGGACCTGTCTATATCAGACAAATCACCTATCTGGTTCGCGGGCCGAATGCCGTGGCTGGGGCGCTGACGATATCCAGCAACATCTATCTGGCCTATGACTTGCAGACACTCGACGAATTGCTGAGCGGGAAACGCGGCTACAAAGATCTGCGCGTGATGCATGGCATGGCTTCGTGGGCGCCCGGGCAACTGGAATACGAAATCAAACTCGGCAGCTGGTATGTCCTGCCACTCGATGAAGACATCATATTCGACCACACCCCTGCTGATATATGGCAGGAACTGTATAGCCGCGCCACCAGCATTGTTCTGTAGAGCAATGCGAATGCAGACATAGATGTTATCACCCGCATAACCAATCCAATAATGTCGGTCAGATCAGCGGCTGCTGCCGGCAATACCGACTTCCCTAGCGAGACCCGAACCTGAAAGTTGACTACGCTGATCTTCATTCATGAGCGTATCCGACTCAGTTCCACTTTCATCGAAAAGCCATCTGTATCAAGACGCGGGACCCGGCTTGATTCTCCGAGGTCTGAGGTTTGTTTGCTCCGCTGGGATGCGGCCATCTGTGAGGGAGCGGGAAAGCCATCGCTTTCCCGGAATCTATCTGTATATCAGGAGGGCTCACACCGGAAAATAGACCGGTATTACGTGGCCCAGTGCTTCTATGCTTTTGATTCCTGCAGGGAATTGTTACCCGAATCGAGATTCATGGCAATTTGCTGAATCCAGAAATAGGAAACATAAAACTAAATTATTCCCAGATACAGGAAGACAGTTATCTGCCAAATATTATGTGTATGTATAACAACAATAATATTTTTGGCGCGTTTAATGCTTGGATAACTTTTAACGGTGGATTGAAGCACAAACTGAAGTCGATAGAACGACTGCAGATTGAGAACTTGCCTTCTTATGATTGATCAAGGCCGCAATCGTGAAAAGTATTGCAATTGGCAATTCCTACATTACAGGCCAATTCCTGATAGCAATGGCCGCCTGTGCCATGTTGTCGCAATCAGCAAATGCTGACCAGAGTATCGCATCTGAGAAACAGGGCAACATCTCCAATATCAACCACGAGACCATCCAAAGTACGCCAACATTGATCTTGAAGAAAAAGGGTGGCGAACGTAACAGTTACGCCGATATTTGCATTTTTTGCCATATTCCGAACACGGCCAACCAAACGTTGTCTGCGCCGCAATGGAAAAACACAAACAAGGTCTACCCGACTACCGACTCAGACCGGCCCCGCTAAGCAGTATGTCCTGATAGACACGGTTTCTGCCACCCTTTCATGATTGCCCTGCTGGCACTTTACAGGCTTCCCGTAATCCATCATACCGGTTGTAACCGGATCAATAACTGCCGGAGGCCAGATTATCGAAGCGCGTGTACTCGCCGCGGAACGCCAGCTCTATTTTTCCGATCGGACCGTTACGTTGCTTGCCGATGATGATCTCGGCTTTGCCTTGATTGGGTGAGTCGCTGTTGTAAACTTCATCGCGGTAGATGAACAGGATCAGGTCTGCATCCTGTTCTATCGCGCCGGATTCGCGCAGGTCGGACATTACCGGCCGCTTGTCAGTGCGCTGTTCCAGACTGCGGTTTAATTGGGACAACGCGACCACCGGCACTTGCAATTCCTTGGCCAGCGCTTTCAAGGAACGGGATATTTCTGAAATTTCAGTGGCGCGGTTCTCGCTGGCTTTGCCCACATTCGAACTCATCAATTGCAGATAATCGACCACGATCAAACCAAGTCCATTATTCTGGCGATGCAAACGGCGCGAACGCGCACGCAAATCCAGAGAGGAAAGCGCGGCGCTTTCGTCGATGTATATCGGAGCGTCGTTCAACTTGCCGAGTGCGTGTGTCAGCCGTCCCCAGTCGTCGTCCTGCAATTTACCGGTGCGAAGATCCTGTTGATTGAGCTTGCCGACCGACCCGAGCATGCGCATCGCCAATTGAGTCGCGCCCATTTCCATGCTGAAGATCGCCACCGGCAACTTGCTGTCCATCGCGACGTTCTCGGCGATGTTGATGGCAAGCGCGGTCTTGCCCATGCTCGGGCGTCCCGCGATTATGATCAGGTCGCCGGGATGGAAACCGGAAGTCTTTCGGTCCAGATCGGTAAAACCGGTTGCGATACCGGTGATGTCGCTGGGATTGTCGCGCGCATAGAGTGTCTCGATGCGCTCAACCACCTGCGACAGCAGCGGAGGCATGGCAATGAATCCCTGCTTGCCTTTTGAGCCCGCCTCGGCGATCTCGAACACTTTGCTTTCCGCCTCATCGAGCAATTGCGCGGCATCGCGTCCGGTCGGATTGTAGGCGCTGCTGGCGATATCGCTGCCGACCTCCGCCAGCTTGCGCATGATGGAACGCTCGCGCACGATCTCGCCATAACGGCGGATGTTGGCAGCCGACGGCACGTTCTGAGCCAAACCGCCCAGATAAGGCAGACCGCCCACCTTGTCCAGCTCACCGGCGATCTCCAGCGCTTCGGCGACTGTGATCACGTCTACCGGCTTGGCCAGTTCGCTCAGCCTGACGATCTGGCGAAAGATCAAACGATGTTCCTGACGATAGAAATCGTCGGCTGTCGTCAGGTCGGAAATCTTGTCCAGCGCGCTCGCTTCCAGCAACAGGCCCCCAAGCACCGATTGTTCTGCTTCCACCGAATGGGGCGGCAATTTGATCTGGTCGATCTGTGCGTCGGCGCCGGAAAAATTTTGGGCAAGGTTTTGCATGGAATTAATTCACAGGGGCTTTTATGCGGAAGGTATTTTACCTTGTTGCAGGATGATGTAGGGGGCAAGATTGACCGCGCCCTATTTTATAGCCGATGTCGCGCAAGCACACGACAAAGCTACGGTCCACGAAAGACGCGAAAGGCACGAAAAAAGAACACAGGAACGGTAATTTGAGAAATTGTATGGTCAAGCCTGTTCGTGCCTTTCGTGTTTTTCGTGGACGATGTTTTACATTGGCTCGCAAAATGCAAAGGGCGCGATGAATCGCGCCCCCGCATGTTACTTTGATACGTTGAATTACTGTTCGCCGAGCACCGAGACAGTGATCCCCACCACCACATCGGTATGCAACGCGATGTTGAGCGGATGATCGCCGATCTGCTTGATATGGCCTTCGGGCATACGCACTTGTGATTTTTCAACCTCGAAGCCTTGTGCCACCAGTGCCGCGACAATGTCCGCGTTGGTGACAGAACCGAACAGCTTGCCGTCCACGCCGGCCTTTTGCACGATCTGCAAGGTCAGGCCGGCAAGTTTTTCTCCGCGTGCCTGCGCTTCGGCAAGTTTGGCCTTGTCGGCCGCCTCGAGCTCGGCGCGACGCACCTCAAACTCCGCCATGTTGGCGGCAGTCGCGCGCTTTGCCTTGCCTTGCGGGATCAGAAAATTGCGCGCAAAGCCGTTCTTGACCTTGACCACTTCGCCCAATTGACCGACGTTGGTCACTTTTTCCATCAAAATTATTTGCATGTCCGGGCTCCTTAGTGCAGATCGGTGTAAGGCATCAAGGCCAGGAAACGCGCGCGTTTTACCGCGGTGCTCAATTGGCGCTGATAGCGCGTCTTGGTACCGGTGATGCGCGCAGGGATCAGCTTGCCGTTTTCGGAGATGAATTCCTTGAGGATGTTGATGTCCTTGTAATCCACTTCTGCGATCTTTTCGACTGTGAAGCGGCAGAACTTGCGGCGCTTGAACAGATTGTTGCGCGAAGAACGTTTATTCTTGTCATCCTTCTTTTTGTCTGATAGACGGGCCATGATATTTCCTTATTCCAAAATTATGTCGTTTATATGCAAAACCAGTTGCCGGCTGCGGATGCTTTTCCGGGCCAAAAACCCGCGCACCTTGACGTTCTGTCCTACCGCAAACCGGGCGGCCTTTTCAGCCACACCGGCAAACGCCAGCGCATCCACTTCACACTGTACCTGCCTCAAGCCATTTGCTTCGGATTGCTGCGAGGTGTGGCTCAACGTCAGCGCCACCCTCGGCACCCCGGCCGGGGTATAACGCACACTTTCCAGCGCGATCAATTCGCCGCTGATGACAACCTGATTGCGTGCCAATTGCCAATCAATTAAACAGGGGCAGCCGAGCCTTCTTCAGCCTGATGCGCAGCACCGCCCAAAGCAGCACCTTCGGTCGGCATGGAGCGGGATTTTTCTTCCTTCATCATCGCGGACGGCTCAACGACGGCAGCCCTGGTTTTGACGGTCAGATGGCGCAAAACAGCGTCATTGAAACGGAACGCGTGCTCAAGTTCGTCCAGCGTTGCCTGGTTGCATTCGATATTCATCAGCACGTAGTGTGCCTTGTGGATCTTCTGGATCGGATAGGCGAGCTGGCGTCGTCCCCAGTCTTCCAGGCGGTGGATATGGCCGCCATTTCCGGTGACCAGCGTGCGATAACGCTCGATCATCGCGGGCACCTGCTCGCTTTGATCGGGATGCACAATAAATACGATTTCGTAATGTCGCATACATCTCCTTATGGATAAAGCCCCCCGCCATGCGTAGCGGTGGAGCAAGGTAAGCGGAGCGGCCCATTGGTATTACAGGCAGTCCCACAGGGGCGCGCATTATAGCGGACCAGGCTTGCAGGTCAAGGGTTTTATGCGTTCCCAGGTTACGGCCCGACGCGTTGCCGCACCGCTTCAAACAGGCAAATCGCTGTCGCTGCTGCGGCATTCAATGAGTCGACTTTTCCAGGCATCGGAATGGATAACTGATGCGTGGCAAGGTTCAGCAGTTCGACTGACAATCCTGCTCCTTCATTGCCGATCATAAACGCGACCCTGCCGCGCAGATCGCAGTCATACAGGCTGAGATTGGCATACGGGTTTGTTGCCAGCAGCGAGCCGGCAGCGGGGTAAGCAGGCAAGCCGCGTTGCGGCTGCTCACAAAATGACTTTGCGACGCCGGGCAAATCCTGCTGCTCGTAAATGCACAGCGCAAAATGCCCCCCCATCGCCGCGCGCAGCACTTTAGGCGACCAGGCATCGGCACAACCGGGGGATAGAAATGCCGCATCGCACCCGGCAGCGGCGGCGGATCGCAACATCGAGCCCAGATTGCCGGGATCCTGGATATCCTCCAGCAACAAGGGAAACCTGCAATCAACTATCGATCCGGCCGGTTTTGGCAAATCGATCAACGCGATAATTCCACTCGGCGAATTTAATTCGCTAAGCCCTGCAAACAATTTGTCATCCAGCCGCGTAATGGGCACGTCTTTTTCGCGCTGCAGCAAGCCGGCTATTTCTTTATCGCGTAGCGCCGCAGAGTTCACCAAAATGTGGCGAGGCTGATTGCCGTTATCCAGGTACGCGGTCAGCAGATGCGCGCCGTCCAGCAAAGTCAGCTTGGATTTGTCGCGTTGCCGGGCCGAACCGGAGATTCTTGCGAGCTCCTTGTAGAAAGGATTGTCGCGGGAAAGTATAGCCTTCATTCCCGAAAGGCCTTATACCGGTTCGGCCGTATCCTGCTCCAGCAAAACCCCTATCTCCTGCAACGACGGCAATTCCTGCAATGCGCGCAGATTGAGGTCATCCAGCAGTTGTTTGGTGGTGGCGAACAATTCGGGTTTTCCGGGCGAGTCGCGCGTGCCGACCACCTCCACCCAGCCGCGGGCTTCCAGCGTCTTGAGTATTTGCGACGAGACCGCGACACCGCGTATCTCCTCGATGTCGCCGCGGGTAACGGGCTGGTGATAGGCGATGATGGCAAGCGTCTCCAGCACGGCACGCGAATAGCGCGGCGATTTTTGCGGATTGAGCCGATCGAGATATTTCTGCATTTCCGGTTTGGCGCGGAACCGCCAGCCGCTCGCCACACAGCTCAGTTCCACGCCGCGCCCTTGCCAGTCCTGCGCCAGCTCTTCCAGCAACGACTCCAGCAGGCGATTGTCCAAAGGTTCATCGCAGAGCTTTTTCAACTCCGCTACGGCTAACGGTTCAGTGGCTGTCAACAGCGCGGTTTCCAGCACCCGCTTGAGTTGCTGCATGTCTGGCAGCAGCTCCCCGGGCGGGGTTGTTTCACTCTGCAGTAATTGCACGACTTGTTCGGACATAGATGTTCCCCAATGTTTCGCGTTGTTGGATCTCAACCAGATATTCTTTGGCCAGTTCAAGGATGGCAATAAAGGTGACGACCAGCTGGTGCACGCCGCTTCCCGCGTCGAACAGTTTGCCAAATTCGACGAACTCGCCGCCCTGCAGGCAGCGCAGGATATGGGTCATCTGTTCGCGCACCGAAAGCTGTTCGCGGCGCACTTTGACATGTGTATTGAGCCTGGCGCGTTCCAACAGCCCCAGCCAGGCCAGCCGCAAGTCTTCCACCGTGACTTCAGGCAAACGCTCGCGCACGGTGTTTTCTATCAGCACTTGCACGATCTCGAAATCGCGCCCGGCCAGCGGCAGCTCGTTGAGCTTTTGCGCGGCTAGTTTCACCTGCTCGTATTCCAGCAGACGGCGCATCAATTCCGCGCGCGGGTCTTCTCCGCCCTCCTCTTCGCTGGCCCTGGGCGGGCGCGGCAGCAACATGCGCGATTTGATCTCGATCAGCACCGCGGCCATCAGCAGATAATCCGCTGCAAGCTCCAGGCGGTGCTTCTGCATCATCTCGATGTAACCCATGTACTGGCGGGTCAATTCCGCCATGGGTATGTCGAGCACGTCGAGGTTGTGCTTGCGGATCAGGTACAACAACAGGTCCAGCGGCCCCTGAAAGGTTTCCAGCACCAGTTCCAGCGCATCCGGCGGAATGTACAGATCCTGCGGACATTCCAGCATCGGCTCTCCGTGGATACGGGCCAGCGGTATGGCAGTCTGAATATCCGATTCGGTCATATTTTGGCGCAGCAACCACGTTGCAATTGAATTGGCGGGCATGGCATGGTACCAAAAGAACAAAACACGCAGCAATCGCCTTGTTTGGGCCGCAATACGGTATGGCACCCGCTGCATTCGTAGAAAAATTGGCAGGCATCCGTCGGCATCGTCTCTTGTTTGGACATGCCGCAGTACGGGCACGTGATCGTCGATTGCAGGATGACATCCATGGCATCAGTCATAGCTGATCCCCATCGCTTCGCGCACATCGCGCATGGTATCCGTGGCCAGTTTGCGCGCCTTTTCGCATCCGTCGGCGATGATATTGCGCACCAGCGCCGGATCATCCAGATACAACTGTGCGCGTTCGCGCATCGGGCGCAGTTCCGCCATCACTGCATCGATCACCGGCTGCTTGCATTCGATGCAACCGATGCCCGCGCTCTTGCAGCCCTGCATGACCCATTGTTTCGTATCCTCGCCCGAATATATCTGGTGTAACGGCCACACCGGGCACCTGTCGGGGTCGCCGGCATCGCTGCGGCGGATCCGCGCCGGATCGGTCGGCATGGTGCGTATCTTCTTGCTGACGCTGGCTTCGTCTTCGCGCAGGGTGATGGTGTTGTTGTAGGACTTGGACATCTTCTGCCCGTCGAGGCCGGGCATCTTCGACGCGGCAGTGAGCATCGCATGCGGCTCGGACAGGATCATCTTGCCGCCGCCTTCCAGGTAACCGAACAGCCGCTCGCGGTCGCCGTGGCTCAGGCTCTGTTGCTCGTCCAATAGAGCCTTGGCGGATTCCAGCGCCTCGGCGTCGCCCTGTTCCTGAAAGCGGGTGCGCATTTCATGATACAGCTTGGCCTTTTTACCGCCGAGTTTCTTGACGGCAGCTTCGGCTTTCTCCTCAAAGCCTGGTTCACTCCCATAGATATGATTAAAACGGCGCGCGATCTCGCGGGTGAATTCGATATGCGGCACCTGATCCTCCCCGACCGGCACCTGGGTGGCGCGGTAAATGAGGATGTCAGCGCTTTGCAGCAGCGGATATCCCAGAAACCCGTATGTGCTCAGGTCTTTTTCGGCAAGTTTTTCCTGCTGGTCCTTATAGGTCGGCACGCGCTCGAGCCAGCCCAGCGGGGTGATCATCGACAGCAGCAGATGCAGCTCGGCATGCTCCGGCACCCGGGATTGGATGAACAGCGTGGCGCGAGCCGGATTGATCCCGGCGGCCAGCCAGTCCACCGCCATGTCCCACACGTGTTGTTCGATGACTTGCGGCGTGTCGTAATGGGTGGTCAGCGCGTGCCAGTCGGCCACAAAGAACAGGCATTCAAACTCGTTTTGCAACTTCACCCAATTTTTCAGCACGCCGTGGTAATGCCCCAGATGCAAATTTCCAGTGGGCCGCATACCCGACAACACACGATCAGCAAACATGGTCAAATTCCAAGTAAAAATGAAATCCCAAATAAAAACGAAAGCAGTTTGATTACCAACCCGATCAGCGGAGAGAGTATCAAACTTAACAAAGATGTGCCTTGTATTGGAACAATGACAAGAAAGATCAGGATGAACATGCCGTAAGGCTCGAGCTTCGCCAGTTGAAATGCCTGGCGATGCGGCAGCAGGCTGACCGCAACGCGTCCGCCGTCCAGCGGCGGCAACGGCAACAGGTTCAGCACCATCAATATCACATTGATTTGAATCCCGATCATTGCCATTCCAAGCAGCGGTCCGGCAAAATAATTTTCCGGGAACATCAACCCCATCTTGTAGAGCAACGCCCAGCCGCATGCCATGGCAAGATTCGAAGCCGGGCCGGCGATCGCGACCCACAGCATGTCCTTCTTGGGCCGGCGCAGCGCGGCGAAATTGACCGGCACAGGCTTGGCCCAGCCAAACAGGATTCCGCCCATCGACAGGGTGAGCAACGGCAATATTATGGTACCGAACGGATCGATATGACGCAGCGGATTGAGGGTGATACGCCCCGCCTTATCGGCTGTCATGTCTCCGAAGTGGCGGGCCACATAACCGTGCGCCGCTTCGTGCAGCGTGATTGCGAACAGCACCGGGATGGCGGCAAGGGCGACGGTTTGTATCAGTTGGTCGATTTGCATCGGGTTCCTGTCTGGTTATCGTTAATCTTCAATTCCGAAAGGGGCAACATCGCCCATGCCGCGTCTCACCAATACCGGTATATCGCCGGTCAGATCGATCACGGTGGTGAAATCCGTACCCACGGCACCCCCGTCGATCACCAGGTCGACCCTTTTTTCCAGCACGTCGCGTATATGTTCGGCGTCGTTCAGAGGCCCCTCTTCTTCGGGCAAGATCAGCGTGGAACTGGAAATCGGCTCTCCCAGTTCTTCCAGCAAAGCCAGCGCCACCGGATGATCCGGGATACGGATGCCTATGGTGCTGCGTTTGGGATGCTGCAAGCGTCTAGGTACTTCCTTGGTCGCTTCCAGGATGAATGTGTAGCTGCCAGGGGTGTTGCTTTTCAGCAGGCGGAATTTAGTGTTGTCCACCCGCGCATAGCGCGAGATTTCCGACAAGTCGCGGCACATCAGGGTCATATGATGATGCTCGTCCAGATTGCGTATCTGGCGTATGCGCGTCACGGCATCCTTGTCATCGAGATGACAACCCAGCGCATAACAGGAATCAGTGGGGTATACCACGATCCCGCCGCTACGCAGCAATTCGGCAGCCTGGCGTATCAACCGCGGGTTGGGGTTGTCAGGGTGGATGGCAAAGAACTGTGACATCAGGCGGCTTTCACTGCTGTGTCATTCTGCCATGCTTCCCAAACCGGTCGGCAACCAAGCGGAAAATCCGGCAGCCGTCCCATATCCCTCCAGCTCTCGCCGGGACCGTGAAAATCCGAACCGCAGGAGGCCAGCAATTTGAATTCCTCGGCATAGCGCGCAAACTCGGCATACTGCTCCGGCGTGTGGCTGCCGGTCACCACCTCAATCGCCTGCCCGCCAAGTTCGACGAACTCAGCCAGTAATTCCTTCATGGTCTTTTTGCCCATGCCGGCGCGTCCGCTCATATAGCGTCCGGGGTGGGCCAGCACCGCCACTCCTCCGCTGCCGCGTATCCAGCCGACTGCATCATGCAAAGCCGCCCATTGATGCGGCACGTAGCCCGGCTTGCCCCTCACCAGATAGCGGTTGAACACGCTCTTCACGTCCTTGCAATGCCCGGCCTCGACCAGGTAGCGTGCGAAATGAGTGCGGCTGATCATGTTGGGATTGGTCGCGTAGTGATATGCTCCTTCCAGAACTCCGCCGATGCCGGCCTTGGCCAATTCGTCGGACATTTTCTGCGCGCGCATGCCGCGTCCGCTGCGCACATTGCGCAACCCTTCGACCAGAGGCGGATATTCCGGGGCTATTTTCAAGCCGACGATGTGCAATGTGTGGCTGCGCCATGACACCGAGACTTCCACACCATTGATGAACTGCATGCCATGTAGCGCGGCTGCGGCCCGCGCCTCCTCCAGGCCATCGACGTCATCGTGGTCTGTCAATGCCATCACCATCACGCCGCGCCCGGCAGCTCGATCCACCAATTCGCTGGGAGTGAGCGTACCGTCGGAAATGTTGGAATGGCAATGCAGGTCGTAATCAAGCACTCTGATACCCCCGGCAATCTACTGCGCTACCGGATCGCGGTGTCGTGTGCTCGCTCGTTCCTCGCCTACCAATCACGGTATGTCTCGTCGCTCGCTCCGCGCCTCCTGGCGCTCTGGCATGCCCGTGACGATTGTCAGGGGTATCAGGCATCTCCGCCACCTTTCTTCATGGCCTTCCCCTCTTCGGCGCGCTTGCGGCGTATTTCCTTGGGGTCGGCGATCAACGGGCGATAGATCTCGATGCGATCCTTGTCGCGAAGCACTGTATCGGCTTTGGTCAGTTTGCCGAATATGCCAAGCTTGTTCTTGTCCAGATCGATCTCGGGATGCTTGTCGAGCACGCCGCTGGACTGGATCGCTGCGGACACGGTCGTCCCCCTGGGTACACAACTTTTAAGCAGGATTTGCTCGTCCGGCAGTGCATACACCACTTCGATATTGACCATGTCGCTCATTTGTTCGAATAAACCTTTTCCGCGCGTTGGATGAAAGCATCCACGAAGCTGTTGGCGATGTATTGAAACACCGGACCGAGCATTTTTTCCAGCAGTTTGCTGGAAAACTCATAGTGCAGGTGAAACTCTATTTTACAGGCTGAGCCGCTCAAAGGGATAAACCGCCAACTTCCGTCCAGATTTTTAAACGGTCCCTGTTGCAACTTCATATCGATCTGGCCCGGCGGCTTGCGCACATTCTCTGTAGTGAAACTCTGTTTGAGGTGGTGATAATCGATATGCACCGTGGCATGAACAATACTGCCGTCGAGTTCGGTGACGCTGGCCCCACCGCACCATGGCAAAAACTTCGGATAATCCTCCACGCGATCCACCAATACAAACATCTGCTCCGCGCTGTGCGGGACCAGCACCGTTTTTTCCACTAATGCCATTGCTTGTCCAAGATTCGGTTCCCAGGGGATGCGATTACAAAGACTGATAGAATAGCCGAATACACCGCAAAACTCACCTGTCATGAACATATCATGAGCATCATCCAGAACAAAAAAGCCTTTCATGAATACTTCATCGAGGATAAATACGAGGCCGGCATCATGCTGGAAGGCTGGGAAGTCAAGGCCATCCGCGCCGGACGGGCGCAGCTCAAGGAAGCCTATGTCATTGCGAAGGACGGCGCGCTGTATTTGATCGGCTCGCACATCAGCCCACTATTGAATGCGTCCACACACATCCATCCCGATCCGGTGCGCACCCGCAAACTTTTGCTGCACAAACTGGAGATCGACCGGATCATCGGCAAAGTGCAGCGCGCCGGTTACACCCTGATGCCGCTGGATATGCACTATAAAAATGGCCGCGTCAAACTGGAAATCGGCCTCGCCAAAGGCAAGAAGCAGCATGACAAGCGGGCAACAGAACGTGAGAAAGACACAAAACGTGAAGCCGCACAGGCCATGAAAAAAGCACGTCGTTGAAAGTTTGCCCGCTTGCGGCGTAGGCTAATGTGCGCGTAGCACACGTTAAACGAGCGTAGCGAGTGGCCGGAGTCACAAGCAAAACTGAACGCGAGCGTGATTCAAAGCGCGAAGCCCTGCAGGCCATGAAAAAGGAACGCCGCTAGATTAGTGGCTCTCTTGCGGCGCAGGCTAATATGCGCTTGCGCATGTTAAGCCCGCGACGCGGGCGGCCGGAGCCACAAGCAAAACTGAACGCCAGCATGACTCAACGCGCGTAGCTGCGCAGGCCGTGAAAATGGAACGACGTTAGGAGCAGCCATGGATGATTCGCCCAATTCACAAACCGCCTACCTCTCCGGAGGCTGTTTCTGGGGCATGGAAGAACTGGTGCGCCAGATTCCTGGTGTGCTGGCGACCGAGGTCGGCTATACCGGCGGCGACACACCGGATGCGCGCTACGAGCAGGTGAAGACGGGCAAGACCGGTCACGCCGAATCACTGAAGGTCATGTTCGATCCAACCCATCTGAGTTACCGCCACCTGCTGTTCGAATTCTTCCGCATGCACAACCCGACCACGCCCAACCGGCAAGGAAACGACATCGGCACGCAATATCGCTCGGCGATCTTTTACCTGAACGATGATCAGAAACTCACCGCCGAGGAAGTCATCAGGACTGTGGACGCCTCAGGTGAATGGAAGGCCAGAGCCATCACGGAAGTCGTTCCGTTCCGGGAGTTTTACCGCGCCGAGGAATACCACCAGAAATATCTGGTCAAGAACCGTGGCGGATATACCTGCCACTACATCAGGCGGATGAATCTTGGTGAAAAGTGATAATGCGCATGACATGCATTCCGGATTAGCCAACCCATGATTTACTTGATGATTACGGCAAGAGTACCTCATACTTGGTCGGACAACCTGGCCACACTGAATGGGATCGTTTCCGGAAAATTGGTGCAAGCCAACATGTCGTCCGGCTTACAACGGGAATTCAGCGCAGTGCGCATGCTAAATTAGGGGTCGTCTACCTTTAACAGGAACGTCTAGTTTGTCCGGATCGACGAACACGCTGGCGCCATCGACCAATTATTTTGATTCTGCAATGGAGAAAAAATGGAGTTTTTTACTACTTATGACCGATTTACTAAGACAGGCTCGGGTGCGCAACCCGAAAGACTAAATAGACGCTTCATCGCATTAATTGAGAACAATGTTCACATCATCCAAAATAGCACGATTCTGGATATTGCTTCGCATGACGGCAGATGGTCATTTGCCGCAGTAAAAAATGGCGCAAAACAGGTTATTGGCATCGAAGGAAGACAGGAACTTGTCGATAAAGCCACACAAAATATGATGCATTACGATATTGAGCCGAATAAATATCGTTTTATTACCGGCGATATTCATCAAGAAATTCACAAAATCAAGGAAAAGATTGATGTTGTTTTGTTATTGGGGTTTTTTTATCACACAATGAAACACTATGAATTATTCGAAGCAATCAAAAAGATCAGACCCAAATACATCATATTGGACTCTAATGTTTTTAATAGCGGCCCCGATACTCCCCCTCTGATATTTCTAAAAAAAGAACCGACCAATAATCCTTTGTACGCGATAGGCGCGGAAGAGTTTGCCTTGGTCGGCGTTCCAAATATAGCTGCCATTAATATGATGCTTGATGATATTGGTTACGCATATGAATATTTCGATTGGAAGAAAATACCAACGGGCATGGGTATCGCCCACTGCCAGGATTATAAAGATGGAAATCGCATTACACTGACCGCCAGTTCAAAAGAATAGTTGATTTCAGTATGTAACTGGTTATATTCAATTGACCAGCGCTTCCGTTTCCTGCAATAGTTCCCTGGCTTTGGTAGCAACATCGTGATCAGGATTGATCGTCAGCAATTGTTGCCAGACTACCCGTGCTTCCTTGATATTGTCTTTGGCGCGGTGCAACAGCAAGCCAAGATTCACATAGGCATGGCCGAATCCCGGATCACGTGCAATCGCCTCGCGGAATGCCTTTTCAGCCAGACTGATATCGTCGTTGCGCCAAAACATCGTGCCGAGATCGGTGCGTACACCCGGCAGATCCGGATTTATCTCAAGGGCGCGCTGATAGTAAATGATCGACTGCCCCGCATCACCATTGTCGTAAAAGATGTTGCCGAGCGAAATTGCGGCATCGATATCGTTGCCATCCTTGTTCAAACGTTCTTTGAGTTGAGCGACAGTGTTTGTTGCGTTCATCGATTGGTTCTCCAAACTAAAGGTTCTAAATGAATTCCCGAGTCTGACACCCTGGCAGAACCAGAAAGTGTCAATATTCTCCTGCTAGTATATCAAAATTGCGGACTGACCTATCCCCAGACTACGCCAAGCACCGCCACGCAAACGGTCAGAATGCCGAGCGTCAGGTTCACCCCTATCAGTCTGCGTATCTTGCCGAGCATCTCACCAGCCTCCTTCCAGCTTTGCCCAGCTACCAGCTTGCTGAGCTTCCTGTACTGGGAAAAATACACCTGGCCGTAAATCGCGATCATCGCCAGACCCAACGCCAGCATGACATTGACAAAAGGCTGTACGTGAGCGAAGCCGCCATAAAGCATGATCATGTACAAGCCGCTGGCCGGAAGCACCACAACAGCACCCCACACCCAGACAAAGAACCGGCGGAACACTGCATCCCACAGTCGCAGACGCTGAGGCGGCTCGAGCACCTCAACCGCGGCCGGTCGCAGCACTACGTATGCCAGGAACATGCCGCCCACCCAGATCAGGGCGGCAAGCAGGTGGATCAGTTTGAGCAATATCATGTCATCTATCGGATTGCAGTTGATTGGCTGGTACGATACCCTAAAATCGCTTCATTCCCTACCCCCGTCCGGCAATCGGAACAGGAAACAACAACTCGCGCACCGGTCTGAAACTTTTGCGGTGCACTGACGATACCCCATGTTCTTGCAGCGCGACAAGGTGTGCGGCGGTAGGGTAACCCTTGTGATCGGCAAAGCCGTATTGCGGATATCGTTCATGCAATTCTAGCATCAACGCATCGCGTGAAGTCTTCGCCAGAATCGAAGCGGCGGAAATCGCGGCGATCTTGCTGTCGCCTTTCACGATGGCCTGGCTCGGTATGCCGGTTGAAGGGCAATACAGCCCGTCCACCAGCACCTGCTGCGGTCGCATCGACAATGCGAGCACCGCACGGCGCATCGCCAGCAGCGTGGCTTGCAGGATGTTCAGCCGGTCTATCTCGCCGACTTCTGCGTAAGCCACCGCCCAAGCCAGGGCGCGTTCGCGGATGATGTTCGCAAATGCGTCGCGCTGCCGCTCGGTCAGCTTCTTGGAATCGGCCAGACCTTCGATAGGGTTGGCATCGTCGAGTATCACCGCTGCCGCGCTGACCGGGCCGGCCAGCGGGCCTCTCCCCGCCTCGTCCACACCGCAGATCAAAAAAGCTTCAGCCATTTGGCAGGAGGGAGAGGACTGCCGCAGCCGCTTTCTGAGCCGTGTTCTGGCGCAGCGTTCTATGCAGCTCGGAGAATATCCGTTCAAGTTCCATGACCGCCCTCTTGTCGCCGACCAGGTTGAGCAACGCCTGGGCGAGATTTTCCGGGGTGGCATCTTCCTGCATGAGTTCAGGCACGACAAAGCGTTCGCTCAGGATGTTTGGCAATCCATAATACGGCTGATAGCCCTTGGTTTTCATGAGCCGATAAGTCAAGGCATTCATGCGATAGGTTATCACCATCGGGCGCTTCAGGAGGGCCGCTTCCAGCGTGGCGGTTCCCGATGCGACCAGTACGCCATCTGCGGCAATCATCGCATCCTGGGCATGCCCGAACAGCAAAGTGATCGGCAATTCATGTGCGTTGCAGTCATAGAGCGCTTGCTCGAATATTGTGCGGGTTTCACGGCTGACCAGCGGCACCAGAAAACGCGCATCGGGAAATTTTTCCAGGATCAGCTTTGCGGTTTCGATATAGGTGCGCGCCAGATGTTTGACTTCGCTCTGGCGGCTGCCGGGCAGGAAAGCGAATACTTTCGCCTGGAGCGGGATGCGCATCGCCTCGCGCATCTCGTCACGTTTCGGCTGCTCGGGCAACATATCGGCAAGAGGATGTCCGACATAATCCACCGGCACGCCGGCCTGCTGATACAGCTTGGGCTCATGCGGAAACAGCGCAAGCATATGCGTCACGGCACGCTTGATCTTGTGGATGCGCTCGCCGCGCCATGCCCATATCGACGGACTCACGTAATGGACGGTCGGGATGCCATGCTGCTTGAGCTTGAGTTCCAGATCGAGATTGAAATCGGGCGCATCGATCCCGATGAACAGATCGGGGCGGAGCTCAAGCAAGTAGGCACGCAGTTTGCGGCGTATGCCGGCGATCTCGCGGTAATGGCGCAGCACTTCGATATATCCGTTCACCGCCAGCTTTTCCATCGGAAACAGCACTTCCAGCCCGGCGGAGCGCATCTTGGAACCGCCGATGCCCACAAACTTTACTTCAGGGCGCGCTTCCTTGATCGCGGCCATCAGATGACCTCCCAGCAAGTCTCCCGATGCTTCGCCCGCGACGATACCTATTACGATATTTTTTGACATGGAATGGGCTGATACTAGCGGACGATGCCGCGCTCGGATGTGGCCAGAAAATCCACCAAGAGCTGCAATTCCGGATGCTCTGGCGATTGGGATTGCAACGCGGCTTTCGCATCATCCAGGCTGAGACCGGATTTATACAATGTCTTGTAAGCGCGCTTTATCGTCATGATGGACTCGCTGGAAAATCCGCGTCGCTTGAGGCCTTCCGAGTTGATGCCGTGTGCAACGGCGGGACTGTCGGCAGCAGTGACGTAAGGCGGCAAGTCCTGCGACAGGCGCGTCTGAAAGCCGGTCATCGCGTGCGCACCGATACGCACGAACTGGTGCACGCCGGAAAGACCGCCCAGGAAAGCCCAATCGCCCACATGCACATGGCCGCCCAGCGTCGCACCGTTCGCCATGATGGTGTGGCTGCCGACCTGGCAGTCGTGGGCGATATGCACATAAGCCATGATCCAGTTGTCGCTGCCTATGCGCGTCACACCGGCATCCTGCGCGGTGCCGATGTTGAAAGTGCAGAATTCACGTATGGTGTTGTTATCCCCGATCTCAAGGCGGGTGGGTTCGTTCTTGTATTTCATGTCCTGCGGGATCTCGCCCAGGGAATTGAATTGAAAGATGCGATTATGCTTGCCGATGCGCGTGTGGCCGCTGATCACCACATGCGGCCCGATCCATGTGCCCGCGCCGATCTCGACATGTTCGCCGACGATGGAATAGGCCCCCACCTCGACATCGTCGGCGAGCTTGGCGTCGGGATGAATGAGAGCGGTTGCGTGTATCATCATTCCACCGGCTTTACAGTGCACATCAATTCCGCTTCGGCGACCACCTGGCCATCCACTTCAGCGATCGCGCTGAACTTGTACAATCCGCGCATGCTGCGGACGAGATTCACCTTGAATATCAATTGGTCGCCGGGCCCGACCGGCTGCCTGAAACGCGCGTTGTCGATACCCACGAAGTAATACACCGATTTCTTGTCGATGCCCGCCTTGAACGATAACAGAGCTGCGGTTTGAGCCATGGCCTCGATGATCAATACGCCGGGCATCACCGGAAAATGCGGGTAATGCCCCGGGAAGAACGGTTCGTTGATGGTCACGTTCTTCAGCGCCACGATGCTCTTGTCCGGTTCGATGGACAGCACGCGGTCTATCAGCAGGAACGGATACCGATGCGGCAGCAGATTGATGATCTCGTTGATGTTCATTTGTATACTCATCATGCTTTCCTTGTAGAAGCTGGTTTTAATGATTCAAGTTCCTGTTCCAGAGTTTTGATCCGCTTCACCAGATCATCCAGATGGCGCAGATGCACGGCGTTCTTGCGCCATATATCGGTCCTTGCGGCAGGGAATGAGCCGGAGTAGAAACCGGCCTCACGGATGGATTTTGTTATAAGGGTGAAAGCAGCGATCTCTACATGGTCGGCTATTTGCAAATGCCCCGCGATGCCGGCATTGCCGCCGATCAGGCAATAGCGTCCGACCGTGCTGCTGCCCGCGATCCCGGAAAATCCCGCCATGGCGGTATGCGCGCCGATGCGCACGTTATGCGCGACCTGGATCTGATTGTCCAGTTTCACGCCGTCTTCGATCACCGTGTCATCCAGTGCGCCGCGGTCGATGGTAGTGTTGGCGCCGATCTCCACATCATTGCCGATCACCACGCGGCCGATTTGAGGGATCTTTAACCAGCGCCCCTCATCCATAGCGATGCCGAAACCATCGGATCCGATCACCGCACCGGAATGCGCGATCAGATTGTCGCCGATCACGCAATCGTGATAGATCACCACTCGCGGATACAGGCGCGCATGGCTGCCGACCGTGACATTGTTGCCGATATAACAGCCCTCGCCGATTATGCTGTGCGCTCCTATCTTCGCTTGATCGCCGATCACGGCCGTCGCTGCGATGCTGGCAGTCGCATCTATCTTCACGCCTGCGCCGATGACCGCACTGGGATGGATACCGGGCTTCGCCTCCGGCAACGGGTTCAGCAAAGCCGAAACCCTGGCGAAATACGCATAAGGGTTGTCCGTGATGATACGCGGCAATTCGGTCGCATCGGCATCGGCTTTGCCGAGAATCACTGCACCGGCCTTGGTGCCGGCAAGCTTTGCGCGGTATTTGCTGTTGGCGAGGAAACTGATCTGGGCGGGTTGCGCCGTTTCAAGTGTCGCTACCTGGTTGACGCATACCTCGGCCTGACCCAAAACTCGCCCCCCGAATCGCGCTGCAATCTCCGACAACCGGTAGGAAACACTCATACGAGGAATGCCGTCTATTTGCCCGCTGCGCTTTCGGTCTTGCTATCCGCTTTGCTATCGGCAAGGCGCTTGATCACCATGTCGGTGATGTCGATCTTCGGATTGCGATAAACCGCTTCCTGCAAGATCAGGTCATACTTTTCCTCTTCGGCAATCGCCTGTATAGCCTTGTTGGCCTGTTCCAGCACGATGGCCAGTTCCTCGTTCTTGCGCAAGTTCAGATCCTCGCGAAATTCGCGCTGCATGCGCTGCAGATCCACATTCATGGCCGACAACTCGCGCTCCTTGTTGCGGCGATCCGCATCCGCAAGCTTGCTGTCATCCTTGTCCAGCAAAGCCTGCAGCTCTTTTGCCTGTTTCAGCATCTTCTTGATTTCCTGGTCGCGCCCGGAAAATTCCTTTTCGATTTTGCTTTCCGCCTTCATTGCGGGAGCAGACTCGCGCAAAATACGCTCGGTATCCACCACGCCCACCTTGAAATCGGCAGCCATCGTCAATCCCGCATTCAGCAACATGGCCAACATGGCTGCTTTGATCATCGATTTCATTTCAATCCCCTAGCATTTCAACCAACAATTTTGAAACTGTTGACCGGCGGTGTATGCCGCCGGTTGTTGTGAGTCGTTTCATCATAACCAGCCACTTGGTAATCGTTGACCGGCAACTTTGCTGGCGTTCTTTGCCAGCTTGGTTGATGGCCATGCAAAGCTAACCAATGACTTGGTTGGCGTAGTTTAGCAACTTAGTTACTCACGTGGCTATGCAAAGCCTTTTGGCAGCTTAGTGGGATGGCTAGTTGTTTTATCAGAACACCGTACCCAAAGTAAATTGGAATCTTTGCAACAAGTCCACCGGCTGTTTATTGATCGGCACAGCATAACTGAATTTCAGCGGCCCCACCGGAGATATCCAGGTAACGGCCACACCTGTAGAATAGCGCATTCCTGCGCTCCCCGGGAGGTCTCCTGGCCCGTACACCCCGCCGCCATCGACAAACCCGCTAAGACGCACGGATTTTTCATTTCCCGTCCCGGGGAAAGGCGCCAACAATTCCGCGCCGATGAGTGCCCGGCGCGGACCTCCCAATACGGCACCCCTCGTGTCGCGCGGCCCCAGCGAATTTGCTTCATAACCGCGCACCGACCCCGGTCCGCCGGCATAGAAATTCTTGAAGAACGGCAGGTCCTGACCATCATACCCGCCTCCGATACCGACTTCGCCATGCAGCATCAGCGTGAAATCCTTGTTCAGCGGATGAAACCATTGATGCTGATAGTTCAGTTTGTAGTATCGCGTGTCGAGCACCGGCAAGGCGATTTCCGCATAGGCGCGCTGCATCGTCCCTTCGGTGGTATAGATCGCGCTGTCGAGGCTGTTTCTGCCCCAACCGATCGTTCCCAATAAACTGTTGCTTGTCGTACCGTAGATATTGATGTATTCGATCAGTCTCGTGGAGCTGGTTTGGAACAACCCCAATTGGGTGTTCTCTGCCGCCAAACCGTAGTTGATGGACTGATCTTCTCCAATCGGTACCCCGAAACGCACGCCACCGCCCACATTATGCGACGAGTATTGACTGACCGCCGTGCTTTGCGAATCGGTGTTGCGCTTGTAAATATCGAAACCGCGGCTTACACCGTCATCGGTGTAATAGGGGTTGGTGTAGGAAATCGAGTAGACCTGGTTCAGTTTTCCGGTGTTGACCTGGGTGGAAAGAAAATTGCCGGAGCCGAACAGATTGGCCTGCGACACACTGCCTGTCAGTACCAAACCTTCGCCGCTTGAAAAGCCCGCGCCCACCGATATGCTTCCGGTCGATTTCTCCTTGACCGACATATTCACATCCACCTGGTCTGCAGCGCCTTGTACTGCCGGCGTTTCAATATTCACCTCGGAAAAGAAATCAAGCTTGTCAACGCGCTGCTTGGATTTCTTGATCTTTTCCACATCGAACCACTCGTCTTCGGTCTGGCGAAATTCCCGGCGTATCACCTCATCGCGGGTTTTGTTGTTCCCGGTAATGTTGATACGGCGAATATATACGCGCTGGCCGGGATCAACCACAAAATTGAAAGAGACCTGGTGCTTTTCCTTGTCGATATCCGGAATCGCATTCACATTGGCGAACGCATAGCCCTCACGCCCCAAACGTTCCCCGATCTTCTTGCTGGTCTCTGTCATGTCCTTGCGGGAAAACGTATCCCCTGGCTTCACCAGCACAAGCTTTTCGATTTCGGCTTTCGGCACGATCGTATCGCCGGACACGCTCACCTTTGCAACGGTGTATTTCTCGCCCTCGGTAAGATTGATCGTGATGTATATATCCTTCTTGTCCGGAGAGATCGAAACCTGGGTGGAGTCGATGTTGAATTCCAGATATCCGTTGTCCATGTAGAATGAGCGCAGCGTCTCAAGATCGGCGGACAATTTCTGCTTGGAGTATTGATCGTTGCTGCTGAACCATGCAAACAACCCCGGCGTGCCGAGTTTCATCATGTCCAGCAATTGTGATTCCGGATAAACATGATTGCCGATCAGATTGATCTTCTTGATTTTGGACACATCGCCTTCCACCACATTGAACACGATGCTGACCCGATTGCGTTCCAGCTCGGTGACGGTGGTCGTCACCTTGACGGCATATTTGCCGCGCGCGACATACTGGCGTTTCAGTTCCTGGACAGCCTTGTCCAGCGCGCCTTTGTCGAAAATGCGGGCTTCGGCCAGTCCCGCATATTTCATGGATTCCTTGAGTTGATCCTTGGGAAAATCCTTCACGCCATTGACCTCGATACTTGCGATCGAGGGTCTTTCCTGCACCTGCACGATCAATACGCCATGATCGACCTTGAGCTTCACGTCCCTGAAAAATCCGGTGGCATACAAGGCATGGATAGCCGCAGCGGCCTGTTCGTTACCCATCGTGTCCCCGACCTTGACCGGCAGATAGCTGAATACCGTCCCCGCTTCGGTGCGCTGAATACCCTCGACGCGTATGTCCTTCACTGTGAACGGCTCGATTGCCCAGGCGTGCGAGATACAAAGCAGGAAGAGGATTCCTGCCAGTTTAAAGGGATTCATATTTCAGCCTGAGACAAAGCGATTGATATCGTTATATATTGCAAAGACCATCAGCGTGCCAAGCAGCGCGATGCCTATCTTCTGGCCTATCTCCCAAGCCATTTCAGGAGCCGGACTGCCTCTGACCAACTCGGCGACATAATACAGCAAGTGCCCGCCATCCAATAACGGGATGGGCAGCAAATTCAATACACCCAGACTGATGCTGACCAAAGCCAGAAAGCTCAGATACGCCACCATACCCATTTTCGCCGACTGCCCGGCGTAATCGGCGATCGTGATCGGGCCGCTGAGGTTTTTCATCGACACTTCGCCCATCACCATCTTGCCCATCATTCTGAGACTGATGATGGCTGTTTCCCAAGTCTTGCGCAGCGACTGCGTCAATGCATCCAATGGACCGTAACTCACCTCGGTGAACATGGCTTGCCATGCTGCTTCATCAACTTTAGGCCCGGCTCCGATCTTGCCCGCCGTTATGCCGGATTCGGATACGGCTTGAGGAACCACTGTGATCTGCAATGTCGTTGTGCCGCGCAGAACATCCAGTTGTACCGGCTTCCCCGGATGCGCCCGGATCACGTCCACCACATCCATCCATCGCTGCATCGTTGCGCCGTTGGCGCGCAGAATCTCGTCGCCTTTCTGCAGGCCGGCGTGTTGTGCGATGCTTCCTTCGGCAACATCACCAATGACAGGCAGAATAACCGGCTGGTAGAGATGCAAACCGAGCTTGTCGAGAAAATCGCCATCCAGATCCCTGGGTTCCAGTCCGCTCATATCCAGCAAATGGGTCAGCGGTGCGCCGCCGCTATCCCGCGCTTCGATTTTCACTGTGCCCTGATTCAACGCCAGATCAAGCATCATCCAGTGCAGCTCCTGCCAACTCGGAACAGGTTCGCCATCGATGCTTGTTATCGTTTCGCCGGATCGCATATGCGCGCTGGCTGCAGGTGTGTTTGGCGGCACATCGCCAAGTTTCGGTATCAGTCCCGGCACGCCGTGAATGAACAAGAACCAATACAGCACGATAGCCAGCAGAAAATTCGCCGCCGGCCCCGCCGCCACGATCGCCATGCGTTGCAATACCGGCTTGCGGTTGAAAGCGTACGGCAGATCTTCCGGAGCAACTTCTTCCTCGCGTTCGTCCACCATCTTCACGTAGCCGCCCAGCGGAACCGAGGAAATCACCCACTCGGTATCGCTGCCGGCAAAGCGTTTGCGGTAGATCACATTGCCGAATCCCAGCGAAAAACGCAGCACCTTCACGCCGCAGCGGCGCGCCACCCAATAATGTCCGAATTCATGGAACACCACCAACAGCGCGATCGCGCCGACAAATGCGAGCAAGGTAATCATGTGCCAGTCTTTCTGATTTGTTGTTGCGCCGCGCGGCGCGCTTCGGCATCGGCGTAGAGTACATCTTCAAGGCTACCGACATTGCTGACGGGCAACACATCCATCACTGCCTTGATCACGCGCGCAATGGACAAAAAGGAAATCTTCCTGTCAAGAAAAGCCGCCACCGCCTCTTCATTCGCGGCATTCAATATCGCCGGCGCAGTGCCTGCCGCATGTAGTGCCTGATAAGCCAGCATCAGGCAGGGGAAGCGCTCAAAATCAGGAGCGGTAAAATTCAATGTCGCCACCTTGAACAGATCCAGCGGAGCGACTCCGGCATCGATGCGTTGCGGATAAGCCAAACCATAGGCGATGGGTGTGCGCATATCCGGATTGCCCAGTTGCGCCAATACCGAGCCGTCCACATACTCGACCAGCGAATGGATCACGCTCTGCGGATGCACCACCACCTGTATGTCATCGGCATTCGCGTTGAACAGCCAGTGCGCCTCGATGACTTCCAGGCCCTTGTTCATCATGCTCGCAGAATCCACCGATATCTTGCGACCCATCACCCAATTCGGATGGGCACAGGCTTGTTCAGGCGTGACCTTCTCCAATTCGTTCAACGTCAGATTCAGGAACGGGCCGCCGGATGCGGTCAGCAAGATACGTTTGACGCCGCTGGCGGACGGATTGCCGTCGTAGCCGCGCGGCAAGGCCTGGAAGATCGCGTTGTGTTCGCTGTCGATCGGCAACAGCATTGCGCCGCTGGCACGCACCGCATCCATGAACACGTTACCCGCCATCACCAATGTCTCTTTGTTCGCCAGCAGGATCTTCTTGCCCGCATGCGCCGCGGCCAGCGTGGGTCGCAAACCCGCGGCACCGACGATGGCAGCCATCACCGCATCCACTTCCGGCAACACGACGACCTGTTCCAATGCGGCCATGCCGCACAATACCTCGGTATTCAGGCCAGCGTCGCGCACCTGCCGGCGCAACTCTGTGGCCGCAGCTTCTTCCAATACAACCGCATAACCTGGTTTGAATTGGCGGCATTGCTGGAACAACAATTCGACCTGGGTGTTTGCCGTCAGTGCAACGATCCTGAATCTATCCGGGTGGCGCGCCACCACGTCCAGCGTGCTGGTGCCGATGCTGCCGGTGGAACCCAGAATTGAAATGTGTTGCATCGTGTTCGGTCGCATGTCTTTTTAGCCGAGGTGTTGCAGCATTATCGCCAGCGCGGCGATCGGCAGGGTCGAGGTCAGCGCGTCGATGCGGTCCAGTAATCCACCGTGGCCGGGCAATAAGGCGCCGCTGTCTTTGACACCCGCCTGGCGCTTGATCGCCGATTCGAACAGATCACCGATGACTGCCAGCCCCACCCAGCACCACGAAGCGATCAGCAAACTCGGCAGGAACGCATAGTGTGCGGTATAGGGGCTGAAACTCCAGGCCAGCACCACGCATACCGACACCCCCACCATCGCACCGAACACACCTTCCCAGGTTTTTCCGGGACTGATGCTGGGGGCGAGTTTGTTTTTTCCGAATCTGCGCCCGGTGAAATAAGCGGCAATGTCCGCCACCCAGACCAGGCTCATCATACCAAGCAGCCACCATGGATGGTCAAGGCGCAGATCCAGCATCGCCAAACCGGTCGGGATCAGCACCGCCCAGCCCACCAGCGCCATCAGCAAGGGCCGCTCGACCTTCCAGCCTGCCATCAACCATGCCGGCACGATCGCCAGCCAGAGCAGCGCCGATACCGCATACACCGCTACATGGAGAAAGACCCGTTGCTCGAGCGTGCGGCTGGCATCGAACCAGATCAATCCCAGCATCAGCACCAGCGTCAGCCCCCAGAAAAGATTCGCCGCATTGTGGCTTAATCTGGCCAGCCGCGACCATTCAGATGCACCTTGCAAGACCACCACCGTCACCAATGCGGCCCAACCGCCATCGGGCAAAAAGAACAGTGCCGACAAGAACAGCAACAGCAAGATCACAGCGGTGATCACTCGCGACTTAAGCATCAGATATCACCTTCGGGACCCGCATTTGCCGCGCTCATCTTGTGCGTACTATACACTCGACTCTCCTTCGGGCTGGCTCTGCAACTGCTCACTGGTCCGGCCAAAGCGCCGTTCGCGCTGCTGGTACGAAGCGATCGCCTTGTCCAATTCTCCCCGGTCAAAGGCGGGCCACAGTGTGTCGGTAAAATACAATTCGGTGTAAGCCAATTGCCACAACATGAAATTGCTGATGCGCTGCTCTCCCCCGGTGCGGATGAACAGATCCGGCTCGGGCGCATCGCTCATCGAGAGAAATGGCTGCAGGTCTTCTTCGCGTGAAAGATTGCGCGAGTTGCGGGTGATCCTTTAGCATGGCTTTCACCGCTTCCATCACATCCCAGCGCCCGCCGTAGTTTGCGGCGATGGTCAGCGTCAGCGCGGTATTGTTTGCTGTAAGCTGCTCGGCATCCCGCATGGTCTGCCCGAGCTTGTCGTCAAAACGGCTGCGGTCACCGATGATTTTCAGGCGGATGTTGTTCTGGTGCAGTTTGGCCACTTCGCGTTCCAGCATGATCAGGAACAGCGACATCAGGAAGGACACTTCCTCGGCCGGGCGCCGCCAGTTTTCGCTGCTGAACGCGAACACTGTCAGGTACTCCACGCCCAGGTCGCGGCAGGCCTTCACCACTTCGCGCAATGCCTCCACCCCGCGCTGGTGCCCGGCCACGCGCGGCATGAAGCGTTGTTTCGCCCAGCGCCCGTTGCCATCCATGATGATCGCGATATGGCGCGGGATACTGGAGATATCCGGAATGATGCGGGTGGAACTTGGGGGAAGTGTTGATGGCATATCTGGAATCGCCCCTAGCGTGGCTGGGGAAAACGTCGCGAGCGATGGCAGAACGAGGCGCGCAAGGACAAATGAGCGGGGTTTACACGTGAGTAAATGAGCATTATTTGTCCTTGAGCAACACAGTTATGCCAAGCGCAGCAGTTTTGCACACCGCGCTATACGGCCATCAGGTCGGCTTCCTTGGCTGCCAGCGCCTTGTCGATCTCGGCGACGAAACGGTCGGTCAACTTCTGTATTTCGTCCTGGGTACGTCGTTCTTCATCCTCGGCGATCTCTTTGCTCTTGAGCGCATCCTTGAGTGTGTTATTGGCATCGCGGCGGATGTTGCGCACCGCGATCTTGGCGGTCTCGCCTTCGGCCTTGATCACCTTGATCAGGTCGCGGCGGCGCTCCTCGGTCAGCATCGGCATCGGCACGCGTATCAAGTCGCCGCTGGTGGACGGGTTCAGCCCCAGGTCTGAATCGCGGATCGCGCGCTCGACCGGGCCGACCATATTCTTTTCCCACGGCTGCACGCCGATGGTGCGCGCATCGATCAGCGTGATGTTGGCAACCTGGTTGATCAGAGTCGGATTGCCGTAATATTCCACCGTCACATGATCCAGCAAACCGGTATGGGCGCGTCCGGTGCGCACCTTGCCCAGGTCTGCCTTCAAGGCATCCAGCGACTTTTGCATTTTTTGCTCAGTGGTTTTTTTGATGTCAGCAATCACGGTTCTCCTGATCATCAACTGCAATCAGTCAACACGCACCAATGTACCCTCACCTTCGCCCATCACCACGCGCTTCAGCGCGCCGGGCTTGAAGATGCTGAATACGATGATGGGCAGCTTCTGGTCGCGGCACAGCGTCAGCGCCGTCGCATCCATCACCTTGAGATTCTTGCTGATCGCCTCGTCGAAGCTCAGGCTCTGATAACGGGTCGCTTTCGGCATCCATCTTGGGATCGGCGGTATAGACACCGTCGACCTTGGTCGCCTTGATCACCACCTCGGCGGACATCTCCACACCGCGCAAAGCGGCAGCCGTGTCGGTGGTGAAGAACGGGCTGCCGATGCCGGCGGCGAAGATCACCACCTTGCCGTCCTCCAGATAGCGCAGCGCCTTGCCGCGGATAAAAGGTTCGGCGACCTGCTCCAGATTCAGCGCAGACTGCACGCGGCAATCCAGGCCCGCATGCGTCATCGCATCCTGCAATGCCATCGAGTTCATCACCGTGGCCAGCATGCCCATGTAATCGGCAGTCGCCCGGTCCATCCCGGCCGCAGCCGGAGCCACGCCGCGGAAGATGTTGCCACCTCCGATCACGATCGCCACCTGCACGCCCAGGCCCACCACTTCCGCGATCTCGGCAACGATGCGCGCTATCACCTCGCGGTTGATGCCGTAGCTGTCGTCGCCCATCAGCGCTTCGCCGCTGAGCTTGAGCATGATGCGTTTGTAGGCGGGAGCGCTCATGGTAGATTAACCCTTTGCAGCCGCTGCTGCTGCGGCAACTTCTGCCGCATAGTCTTCGACCTTCTTCTCGATGCCCTCGCCCACCACGAACATCTGGAATGCGGTCACCGATGCGCCTTTGCTTTTCAGCAGTTGCTCGACGGTCTGCTTGCCGTCTTCGGCCTTGACGAACACCTGGCCCAGCAGCGTGACTTCCTTGAGGATACTTCTGCACCGTGCCTTCGGCGATCTTTTCCAGCATCGCTTCCGGCTTGCCGCCTTCGCGCGCCTTTTCGATCGCGATACGGCGCTCGGTCTCGATATCCTCCGGATTCACGCCGGAAGCATCGATGGACTTGGGCTTGCTGGCGGCGATGTGCATCGAAAGATCGCGGCCCAGCGCATCGTCGCCGCCGGTGAAATTCAACAGCACGCCGATCTTGCTGCCGTGCAGGTAGCTGGACAGTTTGCCGGTCGTGGTCGCGTAGCGCTCGAAACGGCGGATGCTGACGTTCTCGCCCAGCTTCATGACCAGCGCCTTGCGGGTTTCCTCGACGCTGCCGGAACCATTCGCGATCGCCATGCCGGACAGCGCATCGAGGTCGGCCGGATTGTTCTTCGCCACGGTCTCGGCCGCGTTCTTTGCGAACGCGACGAAGTCATCGTTCTTCGCGACGAAGTCGGTTTCGCAGTTCACTTCCACCAGCGCGCCGGTCTTGCCGTCTTTCGCGATGAACGTGCTGACCACGCCCTCCGCGGTCACACGGCTGGCCGCCTTGCTCGCCTTGGCGCCGCTCTTGATGCGCAATTGCTCTTCGGCCGCTTTCAGATCGCCGTTGGATTCGACCAGCGCCTTTTTGCATTCCATCATGCCGAGACCGGTCATCTCGCGCAGTTCCTTGACCATACTTGCAGTAATTTCAGACATCTTCTACTCCGTAATAAATAAAACTTCTAATTTTCAACGAACTATTTAAAACGCACGATTACGACAGATTGCACAACACATTTATTTCAGGCAATAAACTTTGAGTCTCACATCGTAACTAAATCATGCATTTAAATTTCAGTCCTTCGTGCCTTAATCGTGTAATCTCGCGGACAGTAGTTTTTCACATCTAATCGGTCACAGCACCCTTGCTTGCCGTCGACACCAGCTTGGCGTATTTCGCCAGCACGCCGCGCGTGTAGCGCGGCGCGGGCGGTTGCCATGCGGCGCGGCGGCGCGCCAGTTCCGCATCATTCACATTCAGTTGCAGCAAGCGCTGGTCCGCATCGATGGTCACCGAGTCGCCCTCGTTGACCAGCGCGATCGTGCCGCCCACCGCGGCTTCCGGCGCGACATGCCCGACCACCATGCCGTAGGTGCCGCCGGAGAACCGGCCATCGGTGATCAGGCCGACCGAATCGCCCAGTCCTTCGCCGATGATCGCCGAGGTCGGCGACAGCATCTCGCGCATGCCGGGGCCGCCCTTGGGGCCTTCGTAACGGATGATCACCACATCGCCCGCTTTTATCTTCCGCGCGAGGATCGCTTCCATGCACGCTTCTTCCGAATCGAACACGCGCGCCGGTCCGGTGATCTTGGCCAGCTTGACGCCGGTGATCTTCGCCACCGCGCCTTCTTCCGCGAGATTGCCTTTCAGGATCGCGAGGTGTCCCTGCGCATAGATCGGGTTGTTCCACGGACGGATCACATCCTGGTCCTTGCGCGGCTCGTCCGGCACATCCTGCAACACTTCCGCAATGGTCTGGCCGGTGATGGTCAGCTCATTGCCATGCAGCGCGCCGTTCGCCAGCAATATCTTCATCACCTGCGGAATCCCGCCGGCCTTGTGCAGATCGGTCGCGACATATTTTCCGGACGGCTTCAGGTCGCACAGCACCGGCACGCGCGCGCGTATCACTTCGATGTCATCGATGGTGAGCGTAACCTGGGCGGCATGCGCGATGGCCATCAGGTGCAACACCGCGTTGGTGGAACCGCCCACCGCCATGGTCACCGCGATCGCATTCTGGAACGCCTTGCGCGTCAATATCTGGCGCGGCAGGATCTGCTTCCTGATCGCGTTCACCAGCACCTCGGCGGATTTCGCGGTGCTCTCCGCCTTTTCCAGGTCCTCCGCCGCCATCGTCGAGGAATACATCAGGCTCATGCCCATCGCCTCGATGACCGAAGACATCGTGTTCGCGGTGTACATGCCGCCGCACGAACCCGCGCCGGGACAGGCATGGCGCTCGATCTCCATCAGCTCGGTCTCGTCGATCTTGTGCGCGGTGTATTGCCCCACCGCCTCGAACGAGCTCACGATGGTCAGGTCGCGGCCATGGTGGTGGCCGGGCTTGATCGTGCCGCCGTAAACGAAGATGGCCGGGATGTTCAAACGCGCGATCGCGATCATCGCGCCCGGCATGTTCTTGTCGCAGCCGCCGATCGCGAGCACGCCGTCCATGCTCTGGCCGTTGCACACGGTCTCGATGGAATCGGCGATCACCTCGCGCGACACCAGCGAATATTTCATCCCCTCGGTGCCCATCGAGATGCCGTCCGAGATCGTGATCGTGCCGAACACCTGCGGCATCGCGCCGGCCTTTTTCAGCGCGTGCTCGGCGCGAACTGCCAATGCGCCTATGCCCATATTGCACGGCGTGATGGTGCTGTGCGCATTCGCCACGCCGACGATGGGCTTTTCGAAATCCTTGTCACCGAATCCCACCGCGCGCAGCATCGCGCGATTCGGCGAGCGTTGCACGCCCTGGGTGACGGTCTTGCTTCTGCGGTTGTCAGACATGATGGTCGCTTATAAAAATCACCTGCAAAAATCGCTTATAAAAAAAGGGGCTCGCGCCCCTTTGTTGCGCCTTGCCTGAACTCAGACTGCTCTCGGCTGCTTCGGCAACCTGCTCGACCAGTTCGTTCATCGCCTGCGCACGGCCTTCCAGCACGGCATCGGCGATCGCGCGAGCGTACAGGCGGATCGCCTGCGTGGAGTCGTCGTTGCCGGGGATGATGTAATCCACGCCCAGCGGCGAATTGTTGGTATCGACGACGCCGATCACCGGGATGCCCAGCTTTTGCGCCTCGACGATGGCGCCCTTCTGGTAGCCCACGTCGATCACGAACAGCGCATCGGGCAAGCCCTTCATGTCCTTGATGCCGCCCAGGCTGCGCTCCAGCTTTTCCAGTTCGCGCTTCATCATCAGCGCTTCTTTCTTGGAGATCTTTTCGGCAGCGCCATCGGCGGTCATCTGCTCCAGTTCGCGCAGACGCTTGATGGATTCCTGCACGGTCTTGTAGTTGGTCAGCATGCCGCCCAGCCAGCGGTGATTCACGAACGGTGAATCCGCGCGCACTGCTTCTTCCTGCAGGATGTCGCGCGCCTGGCGCTTGGTCGCGACGAACAGGATCTTGCCCTTCTTCGCGGACAGTTTGCGCACGAAGCTCTCCGCCTCGGCGAACATCGAGACGGTCTTTTCCAGATTGATGATGTGGATCTTGTTGCGATGACCGAAGATGAACGGTGCCATCTTGGGATTCCAGAAACGGGTCTGGTGTCCGAAATGCACACCAGCTTCCAGCATTTGACGCATAGTTACAGCCATGATTACTCCAATCGTAAGGGTTATTGACTACCGCTCGCCAGCCTGACCCATATAGACTCCTACGAGCACCCCAACTTGTGCGAACGGGAAATTTGCTCCGGACTATTCCGAAGCGGCGCGCATTCTACCACCAATGCGGTACGACACTCAACCTGATTTGACGTGTAATTGTCTGTTTACCCGGAAACGAATACTGAATGCCCGAAGTGGCTAATACGGATACCGGAAGTAGTAAAGACCCGTGGGCGCAAACCCATTCAATTCGACGGTTCCAGCGCTTTCTGCTGGCGTTGGTAATCTTCGTAACTGTCCCGCTTCCGGCAGTCCGATGGCGAATTCGGATCTTTCAGGCATTCCTGTTCGTGGACGTTCTGCAGCGTTTCATAGGCGGTTCGCTTGGCCGTTTCGCTGCTGCACCCGGAAACGAGCGCAATCATCGACAGGCACAACATCCGCTGAAAATTTATTCATCAACTATTCTCCATCACAATTACTCACGCAATATCACCAGCGGCGGCATCGATACCACCTGCCGCGTCGCCAGCCATCCTGCCAGCATCACGACCGCAGCCCCGCCGCCGATCCCCGCCAGCCAGATCGCGACCCGGCTGATAGGGGATGTCCAGCACCTTGAACGCCAGCACCCAGCCCAGCAATGAAGCGCCGCCTGCCGCGAACAGTCCGCTCAATGCGCCCAGCGTGGCGAATTCGCTCAGGTGCAAGCTGCCGCAGATAGCGGCTGTCCGCCCCCAGCGTGCGCAGGATCGCGGCTTCATGGATGCGCTCATCCTGTGTCGCAAGCAGCGCGGCGTACAGCACCGCCATACCGGAGAGCAGCGTGAACAGGAACACCGCGCTCATCGTCTGCGCGATCTGGTCCATGATGTGGCGCACCTGTTCTATCATCTCTTCGACATCGATCAGCAGCAGGTTGGGAAATGACTTGATCAGCGCATTCGCGGCCTGCGCCTTGTCCGGCGGCAGGTGGAAGCTGGTGATGTAGCTGGCCGGAAAATCTTCCAGCATGCCGGGCGCGGCGATCACGAAAAAATTCACCTGCATCGAGTCCCATTCCACCTTGCGCAGGCTCGTCACCTTCGCGCTGAACTTTGTGCCTGCCACGTCGTAGGTCAGCGTGTCGCCCATGTGTATGCCCAGCGTGTTGGCGATGCCTTCTTCCACTGACAGTTCAGATGTCGCACCCGGCTTGAACCACATCGCCCTGTACCAGCTCATTATTCTTCGGCTGAGCGGACATCCACGACAAATTGGTCTCGCGCTCCACCAGCCCGCGTGCGCGCGGGTCGGGGTAATCGTCGCCGCTGATCGCGCGCCCGTTGATCGCGACCAGCCGCCCGCGCACCATCGGGAACAATTCCGGCGTCGATAATTTTTGCTGCGCGAAGAAATCCATCACCGCCGCGCGCTGGTCGGGCTGGATGTTGACGATGAAACGGTTGGGCGCATCCGGCGGCAGGCGCGAACGCCAGCTGTCCATCAGGTCGGCGCGCACGAAGGTGAGCAGCAGCAAGGCCATGCCGCCCAGGCTGAGCGCGACGATCTGCACCGCGTTGCTGCGACTGTGCCGCGCGAGATTGGAGAACGCCAGATTAAAAATAGTAGCGCTGCCGAATCTCGCCAAGGCGCGCAGGATCAACCACGCCAGCAAACCGAACACCAGCAGGCCCGCCGCCAATCCGCCCAGCACGGTCAGCCCCAGCTTCAGCGAACCGGCCTGCCACAGGAACAGCCCGCACAGCACCGCACCGCCGGAGGCATACAACAACCCGGTGCCCGCTTGCGGCGCGCCCAGTTCGCGGCGGATCACGCGCAACGGCGAGACGCTTTTCAATTGCCACAGCGGCAGGAACGCGAAGCCCAGCAACAGCGCCATGCCGCTCGCGGCGGCCTGCCACATCGGCGTCCAGCCGGGCGGCGGCAAACCGGCATCGCGCATCGACGCGATGGATTCCACCAGCACCGACTGCGACAGCATAGCCGAGCAGCTCGCCCAGCAGCACCGCGCAGAAACCCAGCAGCAGGAACTGGTACAGAAAGATGCGCAGCACCTGCGCCTGATCCGCGCCCAGGCAGCGCATCATCGCGCAGCTATCCAGATGGCGCGAGATGAAATGCCGCGAGGCCAGCGCGAGCGCGACGCCCGCCAGCACCACGGCGGTGAGCGCGGCCAGTCCGAGGAAATGCTCGGCGCGTTCCAGCGCGGTGCGTATCTCGGGACGCGCATCGCGCACGTCCTCCAGCTTCTGGCCCACGGTCAGCCGGCTTTGCAGCCAAGCTGCGCAGATCGGCGACCTGCTTCGCATCGCCCGCCACCATCAAACGGTAACCGATACGGCTGCCTTCCTGCACCAGTCCGCTGGCAGGCAAGTCTGCCGCATTCAGGATCACGCGCGGCGCAAAACTGGCAAAGCCGACCGACTGGTCCACGAAACGCACCACCCGCGCCGCCACCCGCAGATGCAGCTCACCGATGCCCACCTCGTCGCCCAGTTGCAACCCCAGGCGCTGCATCAGGCGCTCATCCGCCCACAACGTGCCGCGCGCGGGGATGGTGCTGTTTTCGTTGCGGATGACATGCTGCGCGCCATCGTCGATGATGATCTTGCCGCGCAAGGGATACCCTTGCTCCACCGACATGATGTCTGCCAGCAGATTCTCATTCCTGCCCGCCACCATGCTGGGAAAAGCATCCGACCCGATCACGCGCAGCCCGCGCTGCAACGCGGCATCGCGATATTCTTTCGGCAATGGCCGCGTCGAGGAGATGCGCAAGTCCGCGCCGATCAGGCTGGTCGCCTCCTGTTGCAGCGCCAGCCGCACCCGGTCCGCGAACAGACCGACGGTGGCGATGCTGCCCACCGCCAGCACCAGCGCGATCAGCAGCACGCGCCATTCCCCGGCGCGCCAGTCGCGGCGGAGCAGATTGAGGGAGAGGCGGAGGAGGTTCATTTTCTATTCACTGAAGTAACTACAAATAGTTTTCTTTTTCCAAAAACTTCTCAGTTTTTATAGTGGGTATCCAAGGAGACCTAGCTCGATTGAGCAATTCATAGAATTCAAACTTACTTTCTTCTTCAGTCAATGAAGGAGGTATTTTGTAGGCATACCGTATCTCATCAATCTGCTCCAACCTTTCTCTACGTATTGGAGCAACATACTGCATGATGCCATGATGCACTTCACTGCTTAATTCACACAACTTCGTAAAATGGTAACCACCAAAATCATCGAGCAGCCAATTATCAATATCTTCCAGGATCAACAACTCAGTACCCACATCTAATTCGACCCCGCTGTTTTTATAGATTTTTATCATTTGATTTCGTATCGCATTTGATCGAAGCAACGAATGCTTGCAATGGTTGCCAATCAAGTAGAGCGCTTTCTTACGTGTCAGCTTTATTCGAACTTCTCTTCCCGATGTTCTGTGAATATATTTCATATTCAAACTCATGATCGAGCCACGAAATAAAACTTTCGGTAGCTGACAATAATCTGCGCGTATCAGAAACTTCTTGCCCCAATTCTGGAGAAGTGGCGATTCTATGCAATAGGTCGAGCAAGCTATCCCCGTTCTTCTTGTCTGGGATCATTTCTATATTTACTCCTTCAATTACTTCCAGCAGCAATATGTAGAAATATTTTTTGGTTATGTGATCTTTGGGCAAGACAGTCATAACAATTTTTGTTCGATCTTCCGGAAAACAACATACCGAATAATTGACGTAACTCTCAATTAATTCTGCTGAAGCGTTTAACGCTCGTATTTCCTGCTTTAAATCCATTCACATCACCCGCCCCGCCGCCAAATGCAACTGCCTGTTGCAGCGCCGCGCCAGCGCTTCGTCGTGGGTGACGAGGATCAGCGTGGTGCCCTGCGCGCGGTTCAGTTCCAGCATCAGGTCTATGATCTGGCTGCCGGTGGCGGCGTCGAGGTTGCCGGTCGGCTCGTCGGCGAACAATATCTTCGGCTGGACGACGAAGGCGCGCGCGATCGCGACGCGCTGCTGCTCGCCGCCGGAAAGGTGCTTGGGCAGATGATGCGCGCGCTGCGACAATCCGACGCGATTCAGTGCTTCAGTGGCGCGTCGCGCGCATCGGCTGCGCCGTGCAGTTCCAGCGGCAGCATCACGTTCTCCAGCGCGGTCAACGCGGGCAGCAACTGGAACGACTGGAACACGAAGCCCGCAAGCGTGCCGCGCAGGCGCGCGCGACCGTCTTCGTCGAAGGAGAAGATATCCGTGCCGTCCAGGTACACCGTGCCGCTGCTGGGCACATCCAGCCCGGCCAGCAGGCCGAGCAGCGTGGACTTGCCGGAACCGGACGCGCCGAGTATCGCAAGGCTGTCGCCCGCCTCCACGCTGAAATTGACTTCGTGCAGGATGACAAGCGGTTGCCCGCCACTTAATACTTGCTTAGTTAGATATTCGCCTGCACAATCGCTGCCATGAATACTCTACTTGCATTCCCGCGCTGCGTGTTAGGGCTTAGCCCTTACAACCACGATTGCGGGTGAAAGCGGGAATCCAGTGAAATCAAACGCTGGATTCCGTCAAGCCGAAATGACGTCGTTGTTTATCATCATTCTGCTTGCCACGTTGTGGCTTCCGCTCAATGCCTCTGCAGCCAAAAACATACTTGTGTTCGGCGACAGTCTATCAGCCGGCTACGGCCTCGAGATAGACAAAAGTTGGGTCTATTTGTTGCGGCAGGAATTGCAACGCACGCAGTCCGGCTTCAGCGTCGTGAACGCCAGCATCAGCGGCGAGACCACCGCCGGCGGCAAGCAGCGCATCGCCAAGGCATTGAAACAGTTCCGACCCGAAGATCGTGATCGTGGAACTCGGCGCGAACGACGGCTTGCGCGGCACGCCGATCAGGGACATGGAAGCCAACCTGGATTACATCATCAGAAAGTCGCACGAGTCGGGCGCGAAGGTGCTGCTGCTTGGCATGAAGCTGCCGCCGAATTACGGCGAGCCTACATCACGCAATTTGCCGATGTGTATCCGCGCCTCGCGAAGCAAGCATCGACATCCTGCTGCTGCCGTTCCTGCTGGAAGGCGTCTGCAGCGGACCAATTCCAGGCCGACAACCTGCATCCGGTCGCCGAGGCGCAGCAGCACATCATGATGAATGTGATGCAGGAACTAAAACATCTATTGCACTGACATTATGGGAGCCTCTAAAAATTCAGAGTTCGCCCAAATGCAAGGCGCGGGAAAAATTTCGCCGCGCCGCATATTAGTGTATATGTCAGCAAGAAATTTTCCCCGCAACGCTGCAGTTGGGATGAAATGTGGATTTTGAGATATGGCAAATCGACTCGCACAGGAAACCAGCCCCTACCTGCAACAGCATGCAGACAACCCGGTGGACTGGCATGCGTGGAATCCGGAGACACTGCAACTCGCCCGCGAGCAGGACAAACCCATCCTGCTCTCTATCGGCTATTCGGCCTGCCACTGGTGCCACGTGATGGCGCACGAATCGTTCGAGGACGCGGAAGTCGCTGCGGTGATGAACGAGCATTTCATCAATATCAAGGTGGACCGCGAAGAGCGCCCCGACCTTGACCAGATCTACCAGACCGCCCATCACCTGCTGACGCAACGCAATGGCGGATGGCCGCTGACGATGTTCCTCAGCCCGGACGGCACGCCGTTCTTCGGCGGCACTTATTTTCCCAAGCAGGCGCGCTACAGCCTGCCCGCCTTTCCCGATCTGCTGGAACGCGTGGCGCAGGTGTATGCGGAGAACCGTACGGAACTGGCCGAACAAAGCGAACACCTGATCGCCGCGCTTGCCCAGACCGTGCCCAGATCGAACCATAGCGAGGTATCGCTGAATGACGCGCCGCTCGCGTTGGCGGTGAAGCAAAACGTCGAACACTTCGACAGCGTGCATGGCGGCTTCGGCGGCGCGCCCAAGTTCCTGCATCCCGCAGAACTGGATCTGCTGCTGCGCCGCAGCCATGCGACCGGCGACCAGCAGGCGCGGCACATCGTGCAGTTCACGCTGCAACAGATGGCGCACGGTGGACTGTATGACCAGCTCGGCGGCGGCTTCTGCCGCTACAGCGTGGACGAGCGCTGGGACATCCCGCACTTCGAGAAGATGCTGTACGACAACGGCCTGCTGCTCGCCCTGTATTGCGACGCATGGCAGAGCAGCGGCGATCCGCTGTTCGCGCGCATCGTCGAGCAGACCGCCGCCTGGGTGTTGCGCGAGATGCAATCCCCGGAAGGAGGCTACTACTCCTCGCTGGACGCCGACTCGGAACATGAGGAAGGCAAGTTCTACGTGTGGCAGCGCGACGAGATCCTCGAGTTGCTGGATGACGCCGAATATGCGCTGATCGAGCCTTATTACAGCCTGGACCGCCCGGCCAATTTCGAGAACCATGCATGGAATCTGCGCATCAGCGCACCGCTGCAGGAGATCGCACAACAGCTCGATCTTTCAGAAGAGAAAGCTGCCGCGCTGCTGGACAGTGCGCAGCAAAAATTATTCGCTGCGCGCGCTCAGCGCATCCGCCCCGGACGCGATGAAAAGATCCTCGCCTCATGGAACGGCCTGATGATCACCGGCATGGCCCGTGCCGCGCGGGTGTTCGACCGCCCAGACTGGCTGCATTCGGCGCAACGGGCGACGGATTTCGTGCGCAACACCTTGTGGCGCGACGGGAAACTGTTGGCGACATACAAGGATGGCAAGGCGCATCTGAATGCCTATCTGGACGACCATGCGTTCCTGCTGTACGCGTTGCTGGAATTGCTGCAAGCCGAGTATCGCAGCTCAGACATGGCCTTTGCAGTGCAGCTCGGCGATGCCTTGCTGGCACGCTTCGAGGACAAGCAGGATGGCGGGTTCTTCTTCACCAGCCACGATCACGAAGTGCTGATACAGCGCAACAAGGTCGGTCCGGACAATGCGACGCCATCGGGCAACGGCATCGCCGCGCAGGCATTGCTGCGCTTGTCCTCGCTGACCGGAGAAGCAAAATATGCAGATGCCGCGGAACGCTGCCTGAGACTTTTTTATCCCGCATTGCAACAAGCCGCAGGCTACCACAGCAGCCTGTGCACCGCGCTTGCGGAATATTTGCAGCCTTCTTCATTGCTGGTATTGCGCGGAGCAGCCAGCGAAACCAGCGCTTGGCAGAACGCGTTGCGGTCACGCTACCTGCCCGATGTGATGACGATCGCGCTGGCTGATGATGCGGCGGACTTACCCGATGCACTGGCCAAGCCGACCGGCGGGCAAACCACTGCATGGCTGTGCCACGGCACGCAATGTTTGCCGCCGATCTCCGATTTAAAGGAATTGCTCGAGCAATTGAACTGATCGCGTTACCAAATCTACAAGGCGGGTTTCCGTTCCGGCAGGGACAGCGCAAAGATGCCCAGCGCCACCGCGAACCACAGCGTCGCCAGCCGGATCAGCACGGTGGCCGCAACGGCCTGCGGCTGCGCCACGTGGTTCAATATCAGCAGCCCGACCATCGTCGCTTCCATGCCGCCCAGCCCTCCCGGGAAGAAACTCAGCGCGCCGACCACCATCGCGAACCCGTAGATGAACAGCGCGGTCTGCAGCGAGATGCCGCCGTCGAGCTGGTTCACCACGTAATAGAACGCCACGCCTTCCGCGCCCCATGCACCGACGCCCAGCACCATGCCGTACAGCAGCATGGGCAGGCTGAAGCAGCGCCCGGAATGCAGCACGATCTCGATCGCGTGCCCGACCAGTTTGCCCGCGCGGGCGGGCAAGCGGTGCAGCGCAACGCGCTCGATCGCGCGCAGCCATGCGGTTTGCTGCAGCACCAGCAGACCGGCCACGATCAGCGCCAGCAGCGCCATCACCGTGGACTGGTACTGCGGATAGGCCCACAGGCCCAACGCGATCAGCACCAGTATGCTGATCAGGTTGGAAAACTGGTCGGAAAAGAATGCCGCCAGGCTTTCCGGATAGGTCACGCCGTGATGCTTGAGGAACACGCTGCGTATCGTCTCGCCCACCTTGCCGGGCAGGATGGTCAGTCCGAATCCGGCCATGTAGATGCGCAGGCTTTCCGCCGTGTGGACGCGATGGCCGAGCAGCGCGAGGAATCTTTGCCAGCGCACGAAGCGCAACCCGTAGTTGACCAGCGACAATGAGAGCGCGATGGCGGTGCCGGTGAAACCGACACGCACCAGCGCCGCGACGACCTCATGCCAGCCGGCCCACAGCGAGAACGCCAGATAACCGAAGGCGCTGAGCAGCACGATCAGCAGCAGCGCGCGGAAGCGCCAGCCGCCCAATACCGTATGGCGTCATGAAGCGATCAACAGAATGGTTGTGACCAGCCACGCACCGACCACGATCAGCAGGTGCGGGTCGCGCACCAGGTCGTGCGACGGGTCGCCTCCGCGGCTCTGGTGATGCAGCAGGTAGATGTAGCGGAACACGCCGTACATCACGAACGGCACGGTGTAGATCAGGTTGGCCGTGCCGTGGATGCGTATCGTGTCCGGATTCATCGTGTACAGGCTGTAGCTCATGATCAGGCCGGCTGCGGTGATGCCGATCATCTTGTCCAGCAGCACCGGGCTGTAATGTTCCAGCACCTTGCGGTGGGAGGCCTTGTCGTCGTTCAGCGCAAAGATCTCCGCGCGGCGCTTGGTGAAGCCGAGGAACAGCGTCACCATCAGGCCGCACAGCAGCAGCCATTGCGAGGGCGGCGATGCCCGATGCCCAGCGTGCCGGCGAGGATGCGCAGCATGAAGCCGGTGGCGATGATGAACACGTCCAGGATCACCACATGCTTGAGCCGCAGCGTGTAGGCGATGTTCATCAGCACGTAACCGAGCAGGATGACCAGCACCGCCTGCGAAGCGTTATAGCCGAGCACCAGGCCCGCAGCGGCGAGCAACACCGCAAGCATGATGGCAGCCGGCATGGACACCGCGCCGGAAGCCAACGGCCGTTTGCTCTTCTTGGGGTGTCGCCTGTCCTGCTCGAGATCGATGATGTCGTTGAGGGTATAGATCGCGCTGGATACCAGGCAGAATGCGGCGAACGCGGTCACCGCACCGCTGACCAGGGCGGCATCATGCCATGCGTGGCCGAACAGCAATCCGATAAACACGAAGGCATTCTTCACCCACTGGTAGGGGCGCATCAGACGAATCAATTCGAACATCTTGTTCATTTTCATGGTTTGGGTATTTGCCGATAGTAAGGGTAATCGGCGGACGACAGCAATTCCTTGTCGCCGCGGCTGTCGCCGTATGCGTACAGGCTGTAGCCTTCGCGCGCGCCCAGCAACGCTTCCAGCCGCCGCACTTTCTCGCTGCCGAAACAGTTCGCCCCGGAAAGTTTGCCGGTGACGGTCCCGTCTTCATGCGATTCAAGACGCGTGGCGATCACATCGTCGAAACCCGCTTTCTCGCCCACGGACGCACGTAGATATCCAGCGATGCGCTGATCACCACACAGCGATGCCCCTGCTGCCTGTGCCACTCCAGGCGTTGCAGCGTTTCGTGGCGCAGCAAGCCCGGCAACACATAGCTGGCGAAGCGTTCGCCCTCACGCTGCAACACATCCGTCCTCATACCGGAGAGACATTGCACGAACACGCGTTCCTTGGCGATGCTGTTCGAGACCAGACCCAAACCGTAGCCCGCCAGTGTCGGTGACAGCATCAGCGCGTGGCGAACGACTTGCGCATCGCCGAGCAGGTAGCGCAGGAACGGCAGCAGCGTGTCGCGCCGCGTCAGCGTTCCGTCGAAATCGAAAGCGGCCACGACCGGTTTCCCTGATTCCGGCTCGCTCACAATTTCATCCGCTTGAAGATCGGTTCCGGGATAAGTTTGATGATCAGCATGATGTAGCGCCAGAACCACGGCAGATAAACCACGTCCGCCGACTTGCCCAGTGCCGCGACGATGCGATTGCCCATGTATTGCGGCGAGGCAACCAGAAACAATCCGGGCAATCCATAGGTCATCGCGGTGTCCACGAAGCCCGGCTTGATGGTGATGACCCGCACGCCGCCGGGATACAGGCGGTTGCGCAGTCCCTGCAGATACAGGCTGAGCGCGCCTTTTGCGGCGCCGTATACGTAATTGCTCTGTCTGCCGCGGTCGCCCGCCACCGAGGAAATGCCGATGATGAATCCGCTTTTCATCGATTCGAAATGATTCGCGCAATGACTCAGGATGGATGCCGCACCGGTAAAGTTGCTGTCGATGATTCTTTTGCCCACAACTGAAATCCCGTGCCGCCTGCTGGTCGCCCAGATAGCCGAATGCAAGCACCACGCCGGAAAGCTTCGGCATGGTAGCAACGACAGATCTGAAAGAATGCTTCGTGGGTATCGGTCGCTTCCGCATCGAACAGACCATAGTGAACCTCGACGCCATAGCGCAGCCGCAGGTCGGCAGCGATGCGCCTCAATTCGTCCTCGTCACGCGAGGCCAGATACAAGTTATCGCCACGCGCGGCGAAGGCGGCAGCCGTGGCGCGCGCAATCGCCGAGGTGGCGCCCAGAATCAATACCGCCCCGCTCACGTGCTTCTCAACGAACTTTCTTTTCAGGGCGAATCTGTCCGCAAAAGGAAACAGCTTCATGTCAGATAGTCCCGATTCCCAGCCGCCGCGACAAACTGGAACTGAACCTGTTTTGCGGATCGACCGAATTTTTTATCGCGAGCCATTCTGCATAGCGCGGATACATCGCACGGAACGATTCGGCGGAAAGCCGTGCATCCTTGGCCAGATAAACGCGCCCGCCGTGCAGCAAAACGATCTTGTCCAGCTTGTTGAGAAGTTCAAACAATCTCTTTGTTTCGTATAGGAATATCCAGTGCCAAGCGTATAGCCAGACATCGGAAATGACAGCAATCCCCTGCCCTGCGGGCCGAGCCGTTTCAGCACCGCCAGAAAGGATGGCCGGCGGCTGCTCGATAGTTCCTCCAGCAATTTCCGGATACCTTCGAACGAGGCTTCATCGGGGATCACGCACTGGTACTGCACGAAGCCGCGTTTGCCGTACATACGGTTCCAGTGGCCGATCGCATCCAGCGGATAAAAATAGGAATCGTAATTGCTCAGGAACGGATAACGCCTGCCGCCCTCCCTTTTGTAATAGCGCGAATTGAATGCAGATATGCTCAAGGAATTCAGCGCCCAGGCAGGGATATCAAACGGAATGGTATGACTGCTTGCCGGTTTGATTTCGCCGTGACTATTATCCGGCACTTCTTCCGCTGCCGCATGATGGCCGCACATCGCGATGCCGCGCCCGAGATCCTTTCCGGTCGCAAGGCTGTCTATCCACGCAACCGTGTAGCGATCGTCAAGATCGGGATCTTGCACAAGGCGGAACAGTTGTTCGAGGTTTACTGCAGCGTGATGATGCACCTTCATCAGCGCGCTTTGTAATGGAATCAGCCTGAAAGTCACTTCACCGATGATGCCGGTCAGACCCATGCCGCCCACAGTGGCCCAAAATAGCTCCGGCCTTTCGGACGGTGAACACTTGACGCGGCTGCCATCGGCCAGGATCAGCTCCATGTTGAGGACATGATCGCCGAAGGAACCATCATGGTGATGGTTCTTGCCATGCACGTCCGCCGCAACGCAACCGCCCAGCGAAACGTATTTTGTGCCCGGCGTGACCGGCAGGAACCAGCCCATCGGAACGATCACATCGAGGATTTCCTCCAGCGTTGTCCCGGCCTCGGCGCGCAGGATGCCATTGACGACATCAAATTCGAGCAATCGGTTGACGCGTTCCGTCAGCAGCACCCGTCCCGTTCTCGTTGAGCGCCGCATCGCCATAGCTGCGCCCCTGGCCGCGAGCGATCACGCTGTCCGCATCGGACCGCAGATCGGCATAACGTTCGGGACGTTCCAGTGCGCAGGATTGCACCGGATAACGACCCCAACCCGAGATTGAAGTTTTCAAAGCGGGCATGTCGTATCCACAGGTGACAGTCCTTTGTTTACGGGAAATAGTATCGCATTGACAGTATGGTACATTGAGATCAAGGCCGTAATATCATGGCCGCAAGCTTGTATCGCAACCAGCGTCAATGCGTTGCAGTGCCACTTATAACATGGCTGCGGTGTTCTGCCTCGGCTTACTCGGGAGAGCATTCAATATGCGCTCAACTCATGCAGGGATCGTTCTCGTGCAGCAGGGCTAACGTCAGGCTCGAGCTTCCATCAGCGCAAACTCACCCGGTTCGATCGCGACGATATACCCAGGGCGCTTATCGCGCCCATGCCGAAACGTCTTACCAGACGGTCCGCCAGGTTTTCCTTCACCGTGTAGTCCACGATGTCCTCGGCCTTGATGACATCGCGCGCCACCGAATCCACCGTGCCGAAGCCATCCGCCAAACCCAATTCCACGCCCCGTTGGCCGTTCCACACCAGGCCGCTGAAAATGTCCGGCGTTTCCTTGAGGCGTTTGCCGCGGCCCTTGCGCACCACATCGATGAACTGCTGATGGATCTCCTCGACCATCTGCTTGGCGTATGCCTGTTGCGACGGATTGAGCGGAGAGAACGGATCGAGGAAACCCTTGTTGGTCCCGGCCGTGATCAGGCGGCGTTCGACGCCGAGCTTCGCCATGGTGCCGGTGAAGCCGAAACCATCCATCAGCACGCCGATCGAGCCGATCAGACTGGCCTTGTCCACGAAGATCTTGTCCGCCGCAACCGCCACATAATAGCCGCCGGATGCGCAGATGTCATCGACCACCACATACAGCGGGATCTTCGGATACTTCGCGCGCAAACGGAGGATCTCGTCATTGATCTGGCCGGCCTGCACCGGGCTGCCGCCGGGACTGTTGATGCGCAGGATCACGCCCTTGGTATTCTTGTCCTCGAATGCATCCTGCAGGCTGGGGATCAGATTGTCCGCGCTTGCCATGGAGTCTGCCGCGATCACGCCCTGCATATCCACCAGCGCGGTGTGTTTTCCGGTAGTCAGTGCAACTTCGCTTTTGCCTATCCAGCCCATGGCGATGAACAATACCAGGAACATGAATCCCAGTGTCAGCGTCTTGAAGAAGATCCCCCAGTGACGCGCCTGCCGCTGTTCGTGCAAGGCCGATAACGCCAGTTTTTCCAGCACGCCGCGTTCCCAATTGTTGTTTTGATCTGACATCGCATTTCCTTTATTGAAATTTCGTTAAGCGTTCGCCCTGAACCACATCTTCAATTCAGCGAAATCCTCCACCAGCGCAAGCGGGTTCAGCTCCTGCAATTGCTGCGGCGTATGCGCGCCGTATCCCACCGCCACCACGTCCACCTTGGCATTCTGAGCCATCTGCACATCGTGCGTGGTATCGCCCACCATCAGGGTGCGTTCCGCGCTGGCGCCCAGCTCGTCCATCAACTCCAACAGCATGGCCGGATCAGGCTTGGACAAAGCCTGGTCTGCCGTGCGCGTCGCATGAAAATAGCTTTTCATGCCGGTTGATTCCATCGCCCTGTTCAATCCCGCGCGGCTCTTGCCGGTTGCCACACCCAAGCGGTAACCGGCGTCATGCAGTTCCTCGATCGTTTCCCGCGCGCCCTCGAACAACGGGATGGCCCGGTCCTGCGCCAAAAAATGATGGCGATAGCGCTCCACCAGGTCGGGACGCATCGCCTCGGGCAAATCAGGAACCGCGTAGCGCAGCGCCTGATCCAGACCCAGACCGATCACATGCCGCGCGGTTTCGTCATCGGGAATGCTGAGACCAAGATCGCGGCAAGCCGCCTGTATCGAACCGGCGATCACCGCGGTCGAATCCATCACCGTGCCGTCCCAGTCGAACACGATCAAATCGTATCGTTTGCCCATTGCACTGCAGTTAATTATCAGGCGCGGATTTTACCACCTTAGGGTCACTCACAAAACAGAAGACAATAATCTGCGCATAAGACACCGATTTGAATCATAATTCAAACAGGTAGCGCACCGCGAATTACAACAAACAAGCAGGGAATTGCATGGGAAGACTCACTTTCATGGCAGAAGGTCGTTGGTTCGCACCGTGCAGCTTCCTGCTCCTGCTCTCTGCTTACCACCTCATTTTCGGACAGTTCTTTCCAACCAAAATTGGCACGCTGGGTGAAGATTATTCACTCGTCCTTCCAGACCTTCTGGACGGCTATTTCTGGTTTAAAAGTAATGGGCTGTTTGAGCCATTCTGGTTTACTCCGGCTTTCTGTGGCGGCCAGCCGGCAATGGGTGATCCACAATCGAGCTATTATTCCTTCGTTCAGTTCATGACTTTTTTCGCTAACCCTCTCTCCAGCGTATATGCGACCGTACTTTTGTTTGCATCGTTGGGATTCTGGGGCTTTTACCTGCTGTTGCGCGCTTGTTTCGGTTCCAGTCGTCAAGCGTCGGTTCTCGGTGGAGCGCTATTCATGTTCAATGGATTCTTCATTCACCGCATGATAATCGGGCATTTCACCTTTCACGGCGTGATGCTGGTCCCACTGATCGCTTGGTTCCTGCTGAGGCCGGCAGCAAGGCAAGGCGCACTTTCCGTCCTGACGAACGGTGCCGCTGCGGGTTGCTTGCTTGCATATGGTGTGTATTCCGGTATGGTACATCTGCTGCTTCCAGGGGCATTTGCGGTGTTGGCTATAATCTGCATTCATGGACTCAGCTATAGCGAATCCCGAGTGTTGTTATATCGCTCCATGTTCGCCGCACTGGTGGCAATCGGTCTTTCGGCTGCGAAATTGACTGGTGCACTGCTCTTCCTGAACTATTTTCCACGTAGCGATTACTCCCTGCCTGGCATGACCAGCGTTTGGAACGCATTGTATGTGCTGTTTAGTGTGCTATTTTTCTCACCTGCAAACATCGCGGAGCGGGCTCAGTCGCTTGTAACGGGAATGCAATGGTTACTGGTTCGCCACGGTTGGGAGTATGGCGTAACCGCGGTTCCGCTGCTGGTCATACTGGCGGGGGCTGGGTTGGCGCTTATCCGCACACGGGGTAGTTTGCCACGCTTAAGCCGGACAAAATGGACATGGGCCGTTCTTTTGGGATTTATACTCGTATTACCGCTTGCACTGAACATTTATACGCCCGACTGGAATGCATTCCTGAAGCAGTTGCCCGTTATCAAGTCGAGCAGCAATTTGCTGCGCTGGTTCATGATTTACATTCCAATCGTGATTCTGACTGCCGCGCTGTTCCTCGACAAAATATCGCCTCTGACTAAACACAGGAACAGCATGCTCCTGGCCGCACTTGCGGCACTGATTCTGATCAATGCGTTTAAAGACCGCGCGTACTACCAGTCACAGCCTTACAGGCCAGACACCATTGTCCAAGCATGGCAGAGAGCAAGTGCTGGCAAGGCACAGCCAAGAATCACAAACATCGCCGCGTTCGTCGATGCCGATAACCGGCTGATAATAACCGAATCCCGCAACGACCTGATAGCTTACGGAGCCTCGCAACTCCTGTGTTACAACTCCATATTTGGTTACCTGCTGGAGCATTTCCCGATCAAGTCACTTCATCCGGGGCCCGTATTGTCTGAGGCAAACGGACTGTTGAATATCAAGAATCCCGCCTGTTACCTTTACCCGCACGAAAATGGATGCTCTCCCGGAGATCATTTTACCGTGGCTCAGCGAAAGGCTGCGGAAGCTTTCGTGAATTACAAGCCTTATCCCTTCAATTTCTCGGCCACACAGAAAGTCGCAAACACGGTGACGCTGGCCACACTAATGCTGCTGGTTGTATTGTCTATCTTGGCGCTTTCAAAGTTATTTCTGCGAGCCTTCATTGCAAAAGAGAATCCTCATTAAATTCGCTGTTTGACTGGCGCCGCAATGCCCACATGAAGAAACATCAACTCACCTATTGGCTGCTCTATTGCCGCCCCGGCTTCGAGCAGGATTGCGCTCAGGAAGCACTGAGATACGCGAAACAGCAGAAGCCGGTCGTCGCCGCACAGCCGGGAATCATTGCAGACAGCGGTTATGTCGTCGTCGCGCTAAACGAACAGACATTGTCGTATCGCGACCTGATCTTCACGCGCCAGCTGATCCGTTTGCATCACACCATCGCATCACTGCCGGAGCGTGATCGTCTGACGCCGATTCTCGAAGCGATCGCCGCACAGCCCGCTACATTCGGGACTTTGTGGCTGGAAGCGCCGGACACCAATGAGGGCAAACTGTTGGCTGGTTTTACGCGTCGCTTCCGGCCTTTGCTGGAGACTGCGCTGCGCGAAAAGGGGCGCTTGCTGGATGATCCGCGCTCAACTCGCCTTCATGTTTTCTTCCCCGACAGGAATTCGGTCTTGATCGGCACCAGCGATCCGCATAACAGCTCGGATAAGATCATGGGCATCGCCCGACAGTCGATGCCCGCCGGGGCGCCTAGCCGCTCAACCATGAAACTTGCCGAGGCGATCGAGGTGTTCATGGATATAAGCGAGCAGACGCGCTTGTTGCGGCAGGGAATGCACGCGGTCGATCTCGGCGCAGCGCCCGGCGGCTGGACCTGGCAACTGGCCAGGCGCGGCATCCGCGTGACCGCGGTGGACAACGGCCCGATGAAAGGCACGCCGGCACATCATCCGCTGGTGCAGCATCTCAGGCAGGACGGGTTCAAATATGCGCCGCGCAAGGCGGTGGACTGGCTGGTATGCGACATGGTGGAAAAACCTTCCAAGGTCGCCGTGTTGATAGGAGAATGGTTCGCGGCGGGCTGGTGCAGACACGCGATCTTCAACCTGAAGCTGCCGATGAAACAGCGCGTCGCCGCACTCGACAGCGCGCTTGGCGGCATCCGCAAACGGCTGGATGAAGAAGGCATCAACTACCGTATGATGGCGAAGCAGCTTTATCATGATCGCGAGGAAGTGACGGTGTTTTTGACCAGGACCAGGGGCTAAGCCGATTTCTCCGCGATCCGCATGGCTAACATGGCTGTTCTTAAGGTCTTGACCTTTGTTGCTGGTATACCCCTGTTTGCAAAACGTTTGTAGGCTGGCCGGCGCGATGGCACTATAGGCAAACTATCGGTCAATCCGGAAGAAAGCACCAGAAGAAGACAAAAGATGCGAAGTGTCTATAACAAGTTGCTTTTTGCAATCACGCTGATCTTTCTTTGGTGTGTAGCAGCATGGTTCATTTCCGGCAACTATTTCAACGCCCGCATCAATGAACAGATCGACCAGGAAACAGAGCTCACTCATGATCGCGCCCAGGACTTGGCCGATAGCATCCGCAGGAACCTGAATTATCTGGGCGGTGTTCCCGGATTTTTTATCCATGCGGTTCGCGTCAACAAGGCGTTGTCCCTGTTCGGGCCGAGCGACATACCTTCCAAGCTGCCCCTTGAGACGAAACGAACACGCTGGACGGCAGATCCGGTACTGAAAGATCTTGATCGAACCCTGGCCATCGCCAGTGCCAATTTCCATGTCGACCTCATTCATGTCGTCAATGCAGCGGGCGACTCGATTGCTGCCAGCAACTGGAATACACCGGATACAACTATTGGCACCAACTATGCCGAGCGTGAATATTTCCGGATGAACAGGCAAGGACAACTCGGACAGCAGTATGCGGTCGGCAAGACCACGCGTGTTCCCGGACTGTTCTTTTCCGCTCCGGTCGTCATCGACGGCAAGTTCATGGGGGCCGTCGTCACCAAAGCCGATGTCCCGAACCTGACTTTCCTGATCAAGCAGACGGATTCCTACGTGACCGACAAGAATGGCGTCATCATCCTGGCGCATGACAAGGACAAGGAGATGCTCTCGCTTGCGGGATCTCCTGTCAGCAGAATGTCCACAGCGGAGAAGATGGCGATCTATCAAAAAGACGAATTCCCGGAATTGCATATCACATCCTGGGGGAACAACGAATTCCCGTCTCTTCGTAACATCCAGGGAGAAAGCTTCCCGCAGGTCATCGCTGTCAAGGAAATCCCCGAGTATGGCCTCACGGTCTATGTCGAAGGCGACTTTCCGACGTTTGTCGATTTGAAGAATGACAGGATGCTGTATTTCCTGTTTCCCTCCACGCTTGGCAGCCTGTTGTTCCTGTTTGCGTTCGGCGGCGTGATCCACGTGCGTTCCATCAACATCGCCAAGGAGAATCTGCTCGAGAGTGAGAGGAGATTCAGAATATTGGCGGCAGGCGCGTTCGAAGGGATCGCGATCACCTCCAATGGCAAGTTTCTGGATGTAAACGGCCAGCTGATACATATGCTCGGGTACGAACGGGACAAGATCATCGGACAACCCATAACGAATTTCATAGCGCCCGAAGATCGGAACCGGGTGATGGCCAATATCCAGAATGGGATTGAAAGCAATATCGAGCATGACATGTTGCGCAAGGACGGTTCGCGCGTAACGGTTGAATCCCATGGGCAGACCATGGTGCAGGGCGGGATCCCGATACGGCTGACCGCTATCCGGGACATCACCGAACGCAAACGCTTTGAACTTGAACTCAAGCGCCAGGCGCGCATCGACCACCTCACCGGCGTCAGCAATCGCGGATATTTCATGGATCAGGCCGAACTGGAACTCAGCCGTGCAGCACGTTATGGCAAGCCGCTTTCGCTGTATATGCTGGATATCGATTTCTTCAAGAAGGTCAATGACAGCTACGGCCACAAGATAGGCGACCTGGTGCTGGTGAAACTGGCCGAAGTATGCAAGCAGACCTTGCGCGAGGTGGATATCATCGGGCGTATCGGCGGCGAAGAGTTTGTGATACTGCTGCCGGAAACGGAACTGGTTGAAGCGAATGAAGTCGCCGAGCGCCTGAGAGAGTCCATCGCAAAGTCAAAAGTGCCGCTGGAAAGCGGCCTGCCGCTGCACTTTACCGTTTCGATCGGCGTGACTTCAATGGTTTCCAGGGATGACAATCTGGATGTGCTGCTGAATCATGCCGACAAGGCGCTGTATCAAGCCAAGGAACAGGGCCGCAATCGGGTATGCGTTGTGATGCAGTGACTGCCGTGCCGGGCACAAAGCCGACAAACACAAAAAGATTACGGTATCCCCGGCACGCACCATAAATCAATCTCCCCGAATAAACGATCGATTCCGAATCCATATGAGCGAACACGATTCACCTCGCGCCGGTTTGATTGCGGTCTTTTTTACCATTTGTATCTGGACCGGTTTCATCCTGGTCACCCGTTATGGCGGCAAGGGCGTACTGACCGGCTGGGACGTGACCGCGTTGCGTTTCGGGGTAGGCGCGCTGATCGCGCTGTATTTTCTGCCGCGCGTGACTTTGCCGCCGTATAAAGTGATCCTGCTTTTCTCATTGTTCGGCGGAGTGGGCTACGCCATCGCCGTATATCTTGCCTTCCGGATCGCACCTGCCGCCCACGCGGCCGTGTTGCTGCCCGGCGCGCTGCCGTTTTCCACCGCCGTGATCGCCTGGTTGTGGCTGCGGCAAAAACCCTCTCCGGCGCAACGGATCGCGCTGATGCTGGTGTTTGTCGGCATCATGTTCACCGCAGCCGACACGTTCGCCCGCGGCGCGCACCTGACCGGCATGCAAATGTTTGGCGACCTGCTGTTTCTTTGCGGCTCTTCGTTATGGGCGGTGTTCACGCTGCTGTTGCGCCGCTATCCGATGCCGCCGCTGACTGCTGCAGTCAGCACCACGCTGGGCAGCGCGGTCCTGTATTTGCCTGTCTGGTGGCTGTTCCTGCCCAGCACGATTTACCAGGCACCGCCGTCAGAGATCGCGATGCAAGCTGTCTATCAGGGCGTATTGGTCGTATTCGTCGCGATGATGCTGTACACGTTTGCGGTCCGTTGTCTCGGCGGCCAAACGGTGGCGCTGATGATGGCCATCGTGCCCGGCCTGTCCGCCGTCGCCGCTGTGCCTGTTCTGGGCGAACCACTCTCTGTATACACGCTTGCCGGTTTGGGGGCGGTCACGCTGGGTGCCGTGCTCGGGTCGCGGCGGGCTCCTCTTGAATAAATTCAGCATGCGCGAGGATGAACTGGATGCCAATTTTACGACGACACGCCGGCGGCATTCTCATACTGCTGCATGTACATGGCATCAGCAACAGCATGCTATACAATCAAACTGACCAAGTCCGCAAGGCAGTGATGCAGTTTCCATCCCGGACAAGGGGGTAACCATGCTAAGGTACACGCTGCGCCAACTGGCATGCGGAAAGTAAGCTGACGCTGCAAGCATAAGATCGTTTATTGGAGAACGCGGAATTATCGTCGCGTTGCAAACATTTCAGAAGCAAGGTTTGGCAAGCCTGGCGAATCAGCTTGCGAGGTTATTAACGATGCAAAGGCAAATTGACACAGGCAAACAGGTTTGAAGCAGATGAACAATAATAACCCGCACAATGCTTCTCTCAGATCATTCCGATATATCATTTTATTCGCTCTTATCTGCCTTTTCCTGGCAACGCGGTTTTATTTGGCGTTTTGGTATCAGGCAAGCGGCAGCGATGTGTTGCTTTACGGGATCAATGCCCTTGAATTCCGCGAGGCATTAAGCGAAGGCACTTCAGTTTATAAAATCCATGAAAAGATGGCCCTCGCAAATCTTGCCAATAAGGAAAGCAAAGGCGTTTCCAACCCACTCGTACAAAATAAAAGCTTTGAATATCCCCCATTGGCCATTTTGTGGGAGGCCTTGCCGATATTCTTTGTTGGCGGAGACCAACATCTGGATAATTTCACGCAGCAGGCGCTAGCTGCATGGAAGCATCTTTTTAAATCCTTTTATTTGATATTTGAATCACTGATTTTTCTTGTCCTCTTATGGCTTTATTTCAATCCAACCGGCATATTAAGAACTGATTTGCAGGGATTGTGCCTCTATGTGGTATCGGGAATTCTTTTGGGGAATTTTCTCTATGACAGGCAGGACCTGGTACTTGGCGGGTTGATATTTTTTTCATCAGTGTTACTTCTGAGTCGTTTGCACTGGACAGCAGCTTTTTTCATGCTGGCAGCAGGAATCAATTTCAAACTGATTCCCGCTCTTTTAATACCAATTTTTCTTGTCGGATCACTGCCCGGCGAATATCACAACTGCCTTTTCAAGGATTTCTTGAACCGCAAGTTTCTGCTGGCACTGCTAAAGCGAATCATGTTTTTGACGGCAACGGTTTTAGGGATTTTTGCCCCGTTTTATTTATGGGGGGGAAAGCCGACCCTTGATTTCCTTTTGTATCATAGCGAACGCGGCCTGCAGCTTGAATCCACATACAGCTCGTTGCTTATGGCCCTGTCATTTTTGGGGCTGCCGGTACGGGTGACACATGAATTCGGAGCCTATAATCTTGACTCTCCCTTGGCGCCGTTTTTTTCGGGAATTTCAACATTGTTGGTTGCAATTCTGGTGCTGGGTATTTTATTCGTCATGATACTCGCCATAAAGCGCAATTCTTCCCGGACCGTCCGATCGAATATGACCGGGATGCATGGACTTAATTTGGCGCAGACAATGCCACAAACTTTTATCTGTTTGACTATTGCCACTTTGCTGGCGGGAATATCTGCCGCAAAGGTTTTTTCTCCCCAGTATCTGATCTGGGTCATTCCTTTATTCGCACTCATTTCCTACCGCGACAATAGAAATTTAACTATCGGAATATTTTTTGGCACTGCATGTTATTGACGGCACTGATCTTTCCGCATTTTTATTATAGTGATTTTGTCCATAATAAAATCCAGTTGCCCGATGGAAGCCATTATTGGAGCGCCCCAACTTTGACTGCCGCCATTATTCTATTTACCCGCAATCTTCTGGTAATTGCCACGACGGTTTTGTTGGTAACTGCAGCTGTCATGGGTACTCGAAGCAAAACCAGCGTGGATAGCAAATAAGCATGGATACCTAGATCGCCAATCCATCCAGTTTGGCGATAAAGCTCTCCAATTCCTTCGGCAACGGCGCGACCAGCCGCATCGGCTCGCCCGTCAGCGGATGCGCGAACGCGATGCTGTACGCATGCAGGAACATGCGCTTCAGCCCCTGTTTCATCAACACTTTGTTGCGCGCGAAATCCCCGTACTTGTCATCCCCTGCGATCGGGAAGCCGAGGTGAGCGAGATGCACGCGGATCTGGTGGGTGCGTCCGGTCTTGAGTTGTGCTTCCAGCAAGGAATATTCCGGCCAGATTCTTTGCAGCGCAAAGACGGTATGCGAAGCCTGCCCGTCATCCCGCACCATCACGCGCTTCTCGCCTTGCGGCGTGTCGAACTTGTACAGCGGCAGCCTGACGTGCTGCCTGGCGTTTTTCCATTGCCCCGGCACCAGAGCCAGATAACGCTTGTCGCTGTTTCCCTCGCGCATGATCTCGTGCATCGAGGTCAGCGCGGAACGCTTCTTCGCCAGCAGCAGCACGCCGGAGGTCTCGCGATCGAGCCGGTGCACCAGTTCGAGGAATTTGGCCTGCGGACGCGCGTTGCGCATTTGTTCGATCACGCCGAAACTGACTCCGCTGCCGCCATGCACAGCGACTCCGGCAGGTTTGTTCACCGCCAGCAGCGCATCGTCCTCGTAAAGGATCGGGAATTCCACCGTCGGTATGTGCACATGTTCGATGTCGTGCTTTTCCGCCACCCGTATCGGCGGGATGCGCAGCATGTCGCCCAGTTTCAGTCTATAGGTCTGGTCGATGCGTTTCTTGTTCACCCTCACCTCCCCGCCGCGCAGGATGCGGTAGACATGGCTCTTGGGCACGCCTTTCAGGTGCTTGAACAGGTAGTTGTCGATGCGCTGGGCTGCCCCGCTTTCATCGATTTCGACGAAATTCACAGAATCTTTGCTTAAACCGTTCATTATGCTTATACTTCGCCGTCCGCGCGTTTTGGATTGGGTAAGTTCGGGATTAAATTACATCCTTAGCCAAAAAAAACTGGCCGCCCAAAGATTATTTGGGAATTGTTTGGCACAAGCGACGGCGCAATGCACTAGTAGGCAATTCTCAAAGCCCTTGTGGGCTGGAGAAGTTGTCACCGCCGCCACCCTTCCAGCCGCAGCCCGGTTAATATCACTCACCGGAACCAGCAGTGATAGTAATTGATTTGCGCGCTCAAAGCACCTGAGGATTTTCCGTGAAGCAGCCCCGGCGATTTTGAACCGGAGCTGCCTCACAACCCGAGGAACTTTTGCTACGGTCGGCATGGCGGATGCACCGCAACCACGACACAAAAGTCCCGGAGCAGAACAATTTAAGACCGGCTATATTTTGAAGAGAACTTGATTGAACAACCGACTGCACTTTACAAGACTGTTTGCACGATTGCTCCTCTCTAACGCCTAACCGCGTGTAGCCCGGTCTCGCCCGTGTCAGAGCGCGGGAGACGATAAAAATGAAACGCATGTTATTCAATGCGACACAGCCGGAAGAACTCCGTGTCGCCATTGTCGACGGTCAGAAACTGATAGACCTCGACATCGAAACCGCCGGCAAGGAACAACGCAAGAGCAACATCTACAAGGCCGTCATCACCCGCATCGAGCCCAGCCTCGAAGCCTGCTTCGTCGAATACGGCGGCACCCGCCACGGTTTTCTGCCCTTCAAGGAAATAGCTTCCCAATATTACCAATCCGGCAGCGGCAACCGGCCCTCCATCAGGGAAGCCATGCGCGAAGGCCAGGAACTGCTGGTGCAGGTGGAAAAGGACGAGCGCGGCAACAAGGGCGCGGCGCTGACCACCTACATCAGCCTCGCCGGCCGCTACATCGTGCTGATGCCGAACAACCCGAGCGGCGGCGGCGTATCGCGCCGCATCGAGGGCGAGGAGCGCAACGAACTGCGCGAAGTACTGGCGAATGTCGAAGTGCCGCAGGGCATGAGCATCATCGCGCGCACCGCGGGCATCGGGCGCAATGAAGAAGAGCTGCAATGGGACCTGGATTACCTCAAACAATTATGGGATGCGATCGAGGGCGCGGCGAAATCCGAAAAGGCCCCGTCGCTGATCTACCTGGAAAGCAGTCTGGTGGTACGCGCGATCCGCGACTATTTCAACCCCGAGATCAGCGAGATCCTGATCGACACCGAGGATGTCTACCAGCAGGCCTTGGCGTTCATGAGCACGGTGATGCCGGGCAACGTGAACCGGATCAAGCGCTACGTGGACGACGTGCCGCTGTTCTCGCGCTTCCAGATCGAGCACCAGATCGAATCCGCGCACGCGCGCGAAGTGCGCCTGCCGTCCGGCGGCGTGATCGTGATCGACCATACCGAAGCGCTGACCGCGATCGACATCAACTCGGCGCGCGCCACCAAGGGCTCTGACATCGAGGCCACCGCGTTGCACACCAACCTCGAGGCGGCGGAAGAGATCGCCCGCCAGCTGCGCCTGCGCGACCTGGGCGGACTGATCGTGATCGACTTCATCGACATGGAAAGCAGCCGCAACCAGCGCGAAGTGGAAGACCGTCTGCGCGATTCGCTGCATTACGACCGCGCGCGCGTGCAGACCGCAAAGATCTCGCGCTTCGGTTTGCTCGAGTTGTCGCGCCAGCGCCTGGCCCCCAGCCTGGGCGAAGGCAATTACATACCGTGCCCGCGCTGCAGCGGCATCGGCCATATCCGCGGCATCGAGTCTTCCGCGCTGCATATCCTGCGCATCATCCAGGAAGAGGCGATGAAGGAAAGCAGCGCGGCGATACACGTGCAGTTGCCGGTGGACGTGGCTACCTTCCTGCTGAACGAAAAGCGTTCCGACATACACCGCATCGAATCGCGCCTCAAAGTCGGCATCACGCTGATCCCCAACCCGCATCTTGAAACGCCCAACTACAGCATCAACCGCCTGCGCCAGGATGACATGAGCAGCGAGGTGTTGCAGGCCAGCTACAAACTGGTGGAAAAACCGGCCGAAGAAATGCCGCTGACCGCCGCGCAAGAGCAGCAAAAAACCACGCGCGCGCAAGCCGTGGTACAGGGCGTCACACCGATCAAAGCCGCACCGGTGCAGGCGGAAGCCGCCAAGCCGTCGATGTTCGAAAAGATTATCGCCTGGTTCAAATCGGCCGGCGAGGTGGAACAACCCAAAGTCAAAGCGGCGGCAAACAGGCCGCGCAACGCACAGCGTCCGGAACGCGGTGAAGGCGGCGGCAAACGCCGTGACCGCGGACGCGGTGAACGTGGAGAACGCGGCGAGCGCCCCGAGGGAGCAGCTGGCCGCGATCGCAGCGAAGCACGCGGCAGCGCAAGCCGGAACTGGCCCACCAAACCGAAGCCAAACCGCAGGAGCCGCGCCAGCCCAAGCCGCCGCGTCCGCAGCGCCCGGCCGAAGAGAAGCCGGTGCTGGAAAGCCAGGTTGCAACTGCCGCAGTGGAACAAGCCGAAGCAGCCAATCCGCCGCGTGAAGGCGGACGCCGCCGCGGACGGCGCGGCGGGCGCAAGGAACGCGAGCAGCGCGAACAGGCGGCGCAGATCGCCGCAGCTTCGGCAACGAACGGAGAAGCCGCTCCTCAGTCCTTCGAGCAGACAGTAACCGCGCAGGCAAGCACAGGGCCGACGGAATACATCGCTTATCCGGATGGATACCCCAAGCCCAGCGAATACATCGCGATGCCGACGATATTCAAGGAAAGCCTGCCCTCGGTAGTGGAACCCACTCTGCCCGCGGTGATTGCACCGAATCTGCCGGCAGTCCTGGAGCCGGCGCACGTTGCAGTGGCAACCCCGGCTGTTCCCGGGGTAGTGTCGGCAGCTCCGGCAGCGAAGCCAACGCGCAGCGACCTGATCCAGATCGAAACCGATCCGATCAAGCTGGGCAGCGTTGCGCAATTCTCCACAACCACGGCGGAACGGCACGCGCCGCGCCGCCGCCGCGAACGCCAGCATGAAGTGTATGTGGAGAATGAGCCGCTGGTGCAGATCGAGACACAGCATCCGCAAGCATAGGCTGTCCGATACATCCGCGTTGCAAATAAAAAGCCGCACGATGAAAGTCGTGCGGCTTTTGCATTATTAGGAGCGGGCCATGCCCGCGAAAGGGATCTATGGTATTTCACGTTTGTCCCCTCTCCCGCTTGCGGGATAACCAGCGACTTGGCGGCTTGCCGCCTAGTCGAATGGCTAGTCGTTCCATCAGAGGGTTAGGGAGAGGGATGGTGCGGGCATGGGCCGCTCCTAAACGATTCCTATGCAGCGAAATGCCGTAGTCTGATCTCCTCCAGCAATCCCTGCGCCGCATCCTCCACCATATCCAGCACGCGCTCGAAACCGTCCGCGCCGCCGTAATACGGATCGGGCACCTCGCGTTCGGTATGATGGCGCGCGTATTCCAGAAACAGTCCCACCCGGGTATCGCTGTCCGGCGGATTGATGCGCTGCAGGATCGCGAGATTGGCACTGTCCATCGCCAGCACATAATCGAAACGGCGAAAATCTTCCTCTTCCACCTGCCTGCCGCGCAACCTGCTCATGTCGTAACCGCGCTGCAGTGCCGCGCGCTGCGCGCGCGAATCCGGTTTGTCGCCGATATGATAATCGTGCGTCCCGGCCGAATCGATCAATATCTGTCCGGACAACCCCGCACTTTCGACGTAGTGGCGAAACACCGCCTCCGCAGTGGGCGAGCGGCAGATATTGCCCATGCAGACAAACACCACAGAAACTTTTTTCATCGACTCAATCGGCCATGATCGGTGTGTTCCCGTGCTCGACGTAGATCAGCTTGTCGGTCGCAAAGCCCATTCCCCTGGCGCGTTCGACCAGGACCGCCAGCGTCGCAGGATCGAGTTGCCGGTCGCGCGCGAGTATCCAGAGATAACCGCGGTTCGGTCCGGCCACCATCGCATAGCGGTATTGCGGATCGAGCACCAGCACATTGTAAGCGCCGTAGAACGGCCAGAAGAATGACACCTCCAGACTGGCGACATCCGGCTTGCCCTGGAACCGCGCCACGCCTTTCGCTTCATTCCATTTGTTCTTTTTGGCATCGAAGCCGCGATTGATCACCTCGATACGTCCATCCGGAAGCTTGCGGTAATCTGCCGTCACATCGCTGAGGCCGCGCTCGAAACTGTGGTCCAGCCGCGCGATCTCATGCCAATGCCCCAGATATCTGTCCGCATCGAAACCGGTCACCGGATGCAGCCCTTCCGGCACGCCCGAACAACCCGCCAGTATCAGCGCCGCGCCGATCCAGAAATATTTCATATCCATAATCCAAAGATTCTCGATGGCCAAATTCTCTACCTTTACCCGCTGCCATTGTAACCGCGCCATCACAACATTACTTGACCAATTCACTCGGGTTAATTATCATGGGCCCTATACGTTATCAATCAACCAGGAGTTTTAAATGGAAATCCCAAAACGCGACGGCGACGGTTATCTCGAAAGTATGGACGATTGGACACCCGAGATCGCCAAGGCCATGGCCGAGGCAGACAATTACGAACTGAGCCAAGAGAAATGGGCGCACATCCTGAAGGCCCGCGAGTTCTACGAAGAGTTCGGCACCGTCCCGCCGATCCGCAAGTTCGCCAAATATCTCGAGCAGGACCAGAAAGAACTGTTCGACCTGTGGATGACCGGCCCGATGAAACCCATCACCAAATATGGCGGCCTGCCGAAACCGACCGGCTGCGTCTGAACTGCAACGTTGCAACAAATTTCGCGCAGCGCCTCCTTCACGGGGCGCTGCGTCATTTCTGATGAACAAACTGGAACAACTGAATTTCGTAAACAGCTACGCCCGCCTGCCCGGTAGTTTTCACAGCCGCCTGAACCCCACACCCCTGCCCGATCCCTATCTGGTCAGCTTCAATGCGAACGCCGCACACTTGATCGATCTCGACAGCGCAGAAAAATCGCGCGCCGATTTCGCCGAACACTTTGCCGGCAACCGCCTGCTGCCCGGTGCCGATCCGCTGTCCATGCTGTATGCCGGACACCAGTTCGGCCACTTCGTGCCGCAACTCGGCGACGGGCGCGCGATCCTGCTCGGCGAGATACGCAACCGCGCCGGGGAACTGTGGGATGTGCAGCTCAAAGGCGCAGGCATCACGCCCTATTCGCGCGACGGCGACGGCCGCGCGGTACTGCGCTCCAGCATCCGCGAATACCTGTGCTCGGAAGCCATGCACGGGCTGGGCATCCCGACCAGCCGCGCGCTGTGCATCACCGGCAGCGACGAGGAAGTCTATCGCGAGCGCATCGAAACCGCCGCCGTGCTGACGCGCCTGTCGCCCTCGCATGTGCGCTTCGGCTCGTTCGAAGTATTCTTCTATCGCGGGCAGCATCAACAGATCGCGGAACTCGCCGATTACGTCATCGCCAGACACTTTCCGCATCTCGACCGATGATGCGGACAAGTACCCGCTGTTCCTGAACGAAGTCACCCAGCGCACCGCAAGACTGATGGCACAATGGCAGGCGGTCGGCTTCTCGCATGGCGTGATGAACACCGACAACATGTCGATACTCGGACTGACGTTCGACTACGGCCCGTTCGGCTTCATGGAAAGTTACGACCCCGGCTACATCTGCAACCATTCCGATCCGCGCGGCCGCTATGCCTACGACAAGCAGCCGGAAGTCGGCCTGTGGAATCTCGCCTGCCTGGCTCAGGCGCTGTCGCCGCTGATCGCAAAGGAACAGGCCCACGCTGTGCTGGACGGTTATGCACCGGCGTATCACCGGCATTATGCGCAATCGATGTGCGCCAAACTCGGGCTGGGAGAAGCAACCGGCGATGATATACACTTGATCGGCTCGCTGCTGTCATTGATGCACACCAGCCAGGTCGATTACACCAACCTGTTCCGCAGCCTGGGAAATTTCAACTCTGCGGAAAATGCGACCAACGATGTGTTGCGCGACCGGTTCATCGACCGCGCTGCGTTCGATGCCTGGTCATCGGCCTATCGCGCGCGCTTGCAACGCGTGCCGGGCACGGACCGCGAACGCAAGGCGCGCATGGATGCGGTCAATCCGAAATACATCCTGCGCAATTACCTCGCGCAGAATGCGATCGAAAAAGCGGAGAAGCACGCGACTATGCCGAGATCGACCGTCTGCTGAACCTGCTGGCCAAACCGTTCGACGAACAACCCGAAATGGAGAGCTACGCCGCCGCGCCGCCGGAATGGGCGCGGCAGATCGAAGTCAGTTGCTCGTCCTGAGGGGACGGGGTCAATGGGCAGTATGCCGCTGCGGCAGGCTCAACCTTTACCCTTGCTGCGCATCCCGTCCAGACTGAATTCTCCGGCTCCCGCCACAGACAGATACAGGAAAACGAAGCAGTACATGACAGCCAGTTCGCCCTGATTCAGGATGGGCAGCAAGCCGTGCGGCGCATGTGCCATGAAATAAGCCACCGCCATCTCGCCCGACAGGACGAAAGCCACCGGTCGCGTAAACAGCCCGATCAGGATCAACAGTCCGCCCACCAGTTCCAATATCCCGGCCAAACCGATCAGTGAAACCAGCTGAAGGTTGTCGAACATCGCGACATGGGGAGTGCCCAGCAGTTTTGCCGTGCCGTGCTGCACATAAAGAAAACCGGTGATGATGCGTAATATGCCGAGAATACGGGGTGTCCATGCCTTGCAAGTCGCTTCGGAACAAATCATCATTTGTCGCTCCTTGATATGTGTTTCGATCGAGAGTTTGAATCGTCAAACCCGCCTGTCAGAACCACAGTCTTTCGCCCAACTAAATTACTCGGTTAATCTAACACACAAAAATGATTTTTGCCGCAGGATCGGGTGCGGCAACTCGAAGTGAGCAGTTCGTCACGAAGTATTGCCTGGCTTTGTCATTGATGGAACTACTAGCCATTCGACTAAGCTCGCAAGCGAGCAAGTCGCTGGTTATCCGGCTTCCCCTCTCCTCAATCCTCTGATGCGGCCCTAGCCATTCGACTAGGCTGGCAAAAGACGCCTGCCAAGTCGCTGGTTATCCCGCTTTGCGGGAGAAGAGGCTGTCGTCCCCTCTCACACTTGTGGGATAACCAATGACTTACCCTGCGTTCTTTGCTGGGTTAGTCAGATGGCTAGTAGTTTCTTCAGAGGGTTAGGGAGAGGGCTGCCGGAATCCAGCGATTTGAAAAACCGGACACCGGCCTGCGCCGGTGTGACGGATTAAATCGGAAGTTTCCGTTAGCTTTGTCTGCGCTGGAATATCGCCGCGACCGGCTTCTTCGGTTTGTTGACAGCTTGCTCCGGCTGCTTTTCCTGCGGCGCGGCGCTGCTGCTCGGCTCGTAGGGCTTGTCGAACCACGGATCATGGCTGGGCTTTTTCGGTGCGGCAGGACGCGCATGACTGCGCTCGGTATGCGCACCGCGAGTTGCCCGGCTGCGTTCATGATGTTCGCCGCGCGGAGTATGGTCGCGCTCGCGATGATCGCGCGGCGCTCTGGCAGCCCGGGTACTATTCCGGACCGCATGCGGCACATCCGCGGTTTCTTTCGGTATCTGGGTCTTGATCAGCTTCTCGATCTCCTTCAGGTATTTCTCTTCTTCCGGCGACACCAGCGAGATCGCCTTGCCGGATGCGCCCGCGCGTCCGGTGCGGCCGATGCGGTGGATATAATCTTCCGGTGCGTGCGGGATCTCGTAGTTGATCACCATCGGCAACTGGTCGATATCCAGGCCGCGCGCGGCAACGTCAGTACCGATCAGCACGGTGACCGAGCCCTGTTTGAAAGCGTCCAGCGCCTTGATGCGTTCCAGCTGGGTCTTGTCTCCATGGATCGCATCGGCGGCGACGCCCTCCTTCTGCAATTGCCTGGCAAGGCGCGCGGCGGTGATCTTGGTCTTGGTGAACACCAGCACTTGCGACGCATCGCTGCCGCGCAGCAGTTGCGCGAGCAGCACATGCTTGTCCGCCTGTTCGACCAGATAGACTTTCTGCGCGACGTTCTCGGCGGTGGCATTGCTGCGCGCGACCTCGATCAGCTTGGGTTTGGTCAGGAACTCCGCGGATAATTTCTTGATCTCGGTCGAGAACGTGGCCGAGAACATCAGCGTCTGCCGCTTTCTGGGCAACAGCGCCAGGATGCGCTTCAAGTCGGGCATGAAGCCCATGTCCAGCATGCGGTCCGCCTCGTCCAGCACCAGCATCTGCACCTGGTTCAACTGCACCGACTTCATCTCGATGTGGTCCAGCAGGCGGCCAGGAGTGGCGACCAGGATCTCGACACCGCGCTTCAGGGTCGGCGTCTGCGTCTTGATATCCACCCCGCCGAACACCACCAGCGAACGCAGCTTGCAGTGCTTCGCATAGGCCTTGATGCTTCTCTTCCACCTGGATCGCCAGCTCGCGCGTCGGCACCAGGATCAGCGCGCGCACCGGATGGCGCGCGGGCGAAGCACTGGAATTGGCATCCGGCAACAACTTCTGCAGCATCGGCAGCGCGAACGCGGCGGTCTTGCCGGTACCCGTCTGCGCGCCCGCCATCAGATCGCTGCCTTCCAGCACCAGCGGGATGGCCTGTGCCTGAATCGGGGTGGGAATGGTGTAACCGGATTCGGCCAGCGCCTTGAGGATTTCAGGGGCCAGCTTTAAATCTGCAAAACTAATCGTGGTCAATTTTCCGTCTCTTCATGATCGTCCGGGGACCAAACTCCCCTGCTCCAATACCGGCATTATACGCCTGTGACCGAAACACTCGATTACTTTGGATTAAATGATTGATTTAAAAAAGGAGAAGTGCCGTATCTAAGGTGGTTCGACGACGCTTCAGCGCTTGCGCAACGGGTCGAGCAGAGACGACAGCCCGTTGTGATCCAGCTCATGCATCAGCGCCAGCAACCGGCCGAGTTCGCCATGCGGAAACCCCTTGCGCGCGAACCAATTGAGGTAATTCCCGGGCAGATCGGCGATCAGACGGCCTTTGTATTTTCCGTAAGGCATCTCGCGCGTGACCAGCAACTCCAGATGTTGATGATCCATACTATTTTCCATACGCTCAACCAGCCCTGTCACGTCTTCAGCCGGCTTCGGTGTGCGGCGGCACCTGTCCATTCATAGCCGCACCGATCTCGATGCGTTCGTATTCCGCGATCACCTGCGCGCCCAGCAACAGCAGCGTGGCGGTCACTTCCATGCTGAGCAGCACGATGATGGATGTGGTGAGCGAGCCGTATACCAGGCTCACTTGCGACAGCGTGCCCAGATACCAGCCCATCGCATGGCGGATGATTTCCCACAGCAGGCCCGCCGTGGCGCCGCCGATCAGTGCGTGATGCGCCGACAGCCTGCCCACCGGCATGAAGTAATAGATCGCCGAAATGAGCAGGATCTCGCCGGTCACGCCGGCAATGTAGATCAGCCAGCGCGCGAAACCGCCCAGCGACCAGCTATGTCCCAGGATGACCAGATGCTCGCCGCCTATCGCCAGCAGATCGACGATCACGAACGTGCCCACGAACAGCACCGCGCCGATGAACAGGATATAACCCATGGGCAACAGCAGCAGCGAAACGAGGATGTGCCGTTTGCGCACCTCTACGCGATGGGTAAAGATCACCGAGATCGCGCTCTCCAGCACCTTGAAGCCGAGCGAACTGAAAAACACCATCGTGATGAACAGCACCCAGCCGATCACCTCGCGGTGACCGAGGAATGCCTTCAGCTCCGCCACCACCGCCTTGCTTTCGCCCGGCACCACATACGCCAGCGCCGTGTTCAGCGTCGCCAGCAGCACATCCTCGTCGATCACTTGCGACAGCGCGATCACCATCAGGATGAGCAGCGGCACGATGGAAAGCAGCGCATAGTACGCGACCGCGCCGGCGAGCAGCAGGCCCTGGTTGGCCCGGAAAGATTTCAGGACCGCGAGCGCAAAACCGACAGGGTTTTTCAGTACATAGGTCGTTCTTGGGTCGATGAGCTTCATGGGTTGCGTAGATTAACAGTTTAATTCCGTCGCGGCAGACATTCGGATCATGCGCGTTGCAGATCATTGAACGTATTCGGCCCTGACGGGACCGGATGGCCGTTTACTTGTGCCTGAACTTGATACCGTCCTCGTCTGCGAGCGCGGCGCAACTGCCGGCCGCGAGCGAATCCAGGAAAGTCAGCGTGGCATGTTTCGCCAGTTTCTCGGTCTTGCGCGAAAAGCCGCTGCCGGCAAAATTCATGTGCGTCGCGCCGTCGATGACGCCCAGCCATTTGCAACCCGCGGGCATGGCCTCATACGGTACGGTGCGCGATTCCCACCCTCCTTCCAGCGCCTTGTCGCCGGTGCCGGTCAGCATCAGCACCGGCTTGCCGATGTTGCGCCAGGCATCTTCGGGGAATATCGAGCCCGGTCCCTGCGGCGACATCGCGACATACGCGTCGAACCGGTCCTTGCCTTTCAGGTTCAGTCTGTTGCCCGCACCCGCCTCGAGCATCACCGTCGCCGCTCCCATCGAATGTCCGACCAGCGCGCTGAAATGTCCGGCACAGCGCGGGCGTGCCCAATCCAGCGCCGCGCCGATATCCATCCAGCGCGCCACGTATGCCGAACGATCCGTCGTCATCTTGTGCAGCGCGCCTTTCAGGTCAACCCCGTGCATATCGTCGCGCAGCACAGCCGGGCCGCTTTCCTTGTGCCCGACAACGATGCTCAGCCAACCGTCCCGGCTGAGCGCGTTCGCGAGGTACTGCAAACCTTTCTCGGTGCCGCCGGCGCCCGGCGACAACACGGCGATGCCCTTGCAGGGATTTGCCGCAACGGCATAGACGCGAACCGGAACCTGCGCGCCATCCGCGCGTGTGAGCGTCCGGTTTTCTTCCGCACCGGCATGCGCCGCGAGGAACGTCAACGAAACCAGCGCCATCCCCATCCGTGCCCGTGCCCGTGATCGCAGCCCGGAGACACGATGCATGATTTTTTCTGCCGGGTTTTGTATGTTATTTTCAACCAAGGTCCTGCATCCTTGAGATACCTCTTGCCGGGATTTTATGCAAAGCGATGCAACCACGAAAGGTGAATCATTTTACCGGTATGGTACAGGCAGGATTTTCAGAGTATCTTGCGCCTGTCAAACCCGGTTCAAGGACATAATATGAAACACGCCACCCTGATATTCGCCGTGCTGACTGCTGTTGCGATCAGCGCTTGCGAAAAGAAACCCACGGAGCCGCCCGTGCAGCCCCAGGTTCAGCAGCCTTCGACCGCCCTGCCTCCCGGACACCCGGCGATCAATCCCGGTTCGGCGATGTCTCCCTCGGACCGAACCGATGTCGCGCTGACACAAAAGGCCACGGTCATCAGCACGCAAGACGTGCCCCAATTCACCTATCTCGAGGTCAAGCAGGGCGACCAGACCCGCTGGCTTGCCGCATCGACGGTCGCCGTGAAAAAGGGGGATGTCATCCGGTTCGACAGCGGTTCGACCCTGTTGAATTTCAACAGCAAGACCCTGAACCGGACCTTCCCGAGCATCACCTTCGTGAATCGCGTGGTCGTCGCCAAGGGGGACTGATCCCGCCGAGAGTGGGGAACCGGCAACGGTATTATTATTTTCTGCTGCGGGGCATTTTGCCCGATCCTTCACAGATGCCGCAGATCGCCCGGCACATCGATGTCGGCATAGATTCCGGCATCTTCGATCTCGATATTGACGACTTTGGACTTGTCGCGCTCCAGCAAACGCCGCGCGCCGACATCGCCCTGCAGCGCCAGCAAATCTATGCGGTATTGGCGCGCGAACCCGACCGGGTGGCCGCGCCTGCCGGCCCGCGCGGGGACCGCGATGTCCGCCCCGGCCGACAGCGCCTTGCGCACACGCGTGATCGCTTCAACGGGAACAGACGGCATATCGGCCAGGCCGATCAGCCAACCTTCGGCATCAAGGTTTGCGCGCATGCCGCAAGCCAGACTGGCAGACATGCCCTGCGCGGCATCCGCACACACGATCCAGTTTATCCCCGCAGACTTGTTCGCGCCCCCTTTGCCAATACCAAGGGCGGCTTCGATCGCGCTGCGAAACACGTTCGACCCCGGTCTGACGACTACCGAGACTTGCGCGAACGTCTCCACCCAGGGCAACAGACTGTGCGCGGCAAGCGGCAAAGTCACGCCGCGCAGCGTGACCGGATAAAGCAGCTTGTCCGAACCGAAGCGCTGCGACGCGCCTGCCGCAAGCACGATGGCGGCGACGCCGCCCTGATAAGGCCCCAAAAAAGACAACTGATCGTTAGGCAAATGTTTCCTTATCGAATGGCATGCGCCGCAAGCGTTTGCCGGTCAGCTTGAACACCGCGTTGGCAACCGCCGGCGCGATCGGCGGCAAGCCCGGTTCACCGATGCCGGTGGGCGCCTCGTGGCTTGCGACGAAATGCACTTCGACCTTCGGCATTTCGGAAAACTTGAGCGGCGTGTAATCGTGGAAATTGGATTGCATCACCCGGCCCTTCTCCAGCGTGATCGCATCATGCAGCGCGGCGGAGAGCCCGTATGCGATGGCGCTTTCAATTTGCTGATGCACGCCGTCCGGGTTGATGACCTGGCCGCAATCGACCGCAGCGACCACGCGATGCACGCGGATCTTGCCGCCCTGCAGCGACACTTCGGCGACCTCCGCGACATAGCTGTCGAACGCCTTGTGCACCGCCACGCCGTAGGCATGGCCGGCAGGCAATTTCGTTTTGCCCCAGCCGGCTTTTTCCGCGGCCAGTTGCAGCACGCCCCGGTAGCGGGATTTTGCAGGAAGCAAGCCGAGCCGGTAAGCGACCGGATCCTTTTTCGCAAGATGCGCCAGTTCATCGATCATCGTTTCGACCACGAACGCGGTATGCGAATGGCCCACCGAGCGCCACCATTGCACCGGCACTTCATTTTTCGGGCTGTGCAGATCGACCTGCAGGTTGGGGATCATGTAGGGCAGATCGGCCGCGCCCTCCACCGAGGTGGCATCTATACCGTTATGCACGATAAAGCCTTCGAAGAACGTTCCTGCAACGATGGACTGCCCGACGATGGTATGTTTCCATGCCACCGGCTTGCCGTTCTTCGCGATGCCCGCCTCGATGCGGTCCGCCCACATCGGGCGGTAGTTGCCGCCTTGCATGTCGTCCTCGCGTGTCCACACCACCTTGACCGGCTTGCCGATCGCCATGGCTGCCTGCACCGCCTCGATCACGAAATCCGAGCGCGGATTGGCGCGCCGGCCAAAGCCGCCGCCGAGGAAAGTGGTATGGATCTCCACCTGTTCAGGTTTCAATCCTGCTGTCTTCGCCGCCATGTTGCGATCCACGGTCTGCATCTGCGTGCCGGTCCAGATCGCACAGTGATCGGGCTTGAGATCCACCACCGCGTTGAGCGGTTCCATCGCGGCATGTGCCAGATAAGGCACTTCGTATTCGGCGCTGACGGTCTTGTGTGCGGACTTGAAACCCTTGACCGTATCGCCTTCCTTGCGCGCCACAGCACCCGGCTGTTTGGCCATTTCCAGATATTCCGCGCGCATCTTCTTCGAGGACAGAGCCGCGCCCGGACCTTCATCCCATTTGATCTCCAGCATGTCGCGCGCAGTCTTGGCGGGCCAGAAGCCGTATGCGGCGACCGCGATCCCGGTCGGCACCTGATAGACACCCTGCACGCCGGGTAATTTGCTCGCTTCGGTCGCATCGTAGCTCTGCACCTTGCCGCCGAACACCGGGCTGCGCGCGATCACCACCGTCAGCATGCCGGGCAGATAAACGTCGAGCCCGAACTGCGCGCTGCCATTGATCTTGGCCGGAGTGTCGAGGCGTTTGGTCGCCTTGCCGATGATCTTGAAATCCTTGGGCGACTTCAGAACGACCTTGTCCGGCAGCGGCAATGTTGCCGCAACATCTGACAATGTGCCGTAACTTGCTTTTTGGCCGCTGGCATCATGGAACACCTCGCTGTTCTCGGCACGGCATTCGCTCACCGGCACGCCCCAGGATTCCGCCGCAGCGCGGACCAGCAGCATCCTGGCGCTGGCGCCGACGCGGCGCAGTTGATCCCACGACGACGGAATGCTGGAACTGCCGCCGGTCATCTGCATGCCCATGCCCGGGCGGTTATACACCGCGGCCACCGGCGCGGACTCGACGCTGATGCGGCTCCAGTCGGCTTCCAGTTCCTCGGCGATCAGCATAGGCAACGAAGTGTAGACACCCTGCCCCATCTCGGACTTGTTGACGACGATGGTGATGCTGTCGTCCGGCGCGATGCGGATGAATGCGTTGGGCGGGTACACTTCCTTCGGCGGCATATCGGCCGCATAGGCACGGCCGCCTTTCATCGGCAGATAAAAACCGATCACCAATCCGCCCGCCAATGCGGCGGTATCCTTCAGGAACTTGCGGCGCGCGGGATTTTGCGCGGTGCTGTTTTCAATCAGGGTTGTCATGCTGCACCTCCATTCTTCCCAGCCGCCAATTGGATCGCCGCGCGGATGCGGTTGTAGGTGCCGCAACGGCACAGCAAGCCGTCCATCGCAGCGCTGATCTGCGATTCGCTGGGATGCGGATTCTCCTTCAGCAGCGCGGTGGCCGCCATGATCTGGCCGGACTGGCAGTATCCGCATTGCGGCACATCCACTTCCTGCCAGGCCGCCTGCACCGTTTTGCCCGGTTCGGTTTCGGCGACTCCTTCGATGGTGGTGACTTGTTTGTTGCTTGCCATCGATACCGGCGTCACGCACGAACGCACCGCGCGGCCATCCAGGAGCACGGTGCACGAGCCGCACTGCGCGATGCCGCAGCCGTACTTGGTGCCGGTCAGTTGCAGATTGTCGCGCAGCACCCATAACAAGGGCGTGCCGGGGTCGGCATCGACTTGGGTCCTGGTTCCGTTGATAGTTAACGTGATCATGAGCATACCTCCTGCTTGTTGGGTTTGGTCTGTTTGTCGGATCGCATGGCACCGGGAGATCGCTCCGGCTGGCTGCGTATAGAGATCAGATGCGCGAGGATGGACACCGCGATCTCCGGCGGCGTGCGGCTGCCGATGCGCAGGCCCACCGGCCCGTGCAAGCGGTTGATCTCCTCAGCGGTCAGATCGAACAATGCGAGACGCGCGCGGCGTTTTTCATTGTTCGCGTTGGAACCCAGCGCGCCGACATAGAATGCCGGCGACTTCAGCGCTTCCAGCAGCGCCATGTCATCCAGCTTGGGATCATGCGTCAGCGCGATGATCACGGTCGAGTTGTCGGCCTGTAGCGCCAGCACCGCGTCGTCCGGCATCTCGCTCATCATGGTTGTGTCCGGCACGTCCCAGGTGAGGCGCATCTCCGCGCGCGGATCGCAGACGAAGACTTCGTAGTCCAGCGCCTGCGCCATGCGCGCGAGATAAGCGGAAGTCTGGCCGGCGCCGATGATCAGCATGCGCCAGCGCGGGCCGTGCACCGTGATCAGGGTAGTGCCGTCGAAGGAAATCTTTTCGGTGCGGCCGGCGTCGTCCAGCTCGACCTCAATGAATTCAGATGCAAGGTGCGTTTGACCAGCCGGTGCGCGTGGACCGATCGCAACACCTGTTCCACCCAATCCTGTTTTTGCGGCGGGACCGGTTCAACGACGACGCGTATCACACCGCCGCACGGCAGCCGAAAACGCCTGGCCTCTTCGCTCGTTACGCCGAAAGTGATCACCTCGCAGCGATCGGCCGGCAATTCGCCGCGCTTCGCGCGCAGCACCAGGTCATCCTCGATGCAGCCGCCGGACACCGAGCCCACAGCCTGGCCGTCGCCGCGCAGCACGAGCATCGCGCCCGGCGGACGCGGACTGGAGCCGAAAGTCTCCACCACCGTCACCAGCCACAGCGGGAGGTGCCCCGCCTGCCACTCCCGCAGGGTCTTCAGTACAGAAAGATCGACGCTATCCATACATCCCTCCTTGGACATGCCTCCTGGTGCCGGCGGATATTCTCCCAGAGATTCGATCAGGTTTCTACTAACTGTAACAATGACCGCTACCGCGCGCAGCCTATGCCTTAATAATTACAGGCTTACAGATTTTGTGAGTAAAAAGAAAACTATTTCCCCTCTCGCGTATCGAATGAAGGCAGCAATTTCCAAATCAATGGGGGATCACAACATGCTAGACATCAACAAAGCCACTACCGCGCGCAACGATCCGGAAGGCAACATGTACGGCCTCGCACATTGGTCGCCACTGTTCGCAAGACGCCAGGCGCAAGCCGAAGGGATCTTTCTGACCGATGAACACTGGGCGATCATCAACTACCTGCGCGAGCGCTACCGCGGGCACGGCGACGCCAAAAACGCGAGAGAGATCCTGAGCGAGCTGGAAGAAAAATTTACCGATGGACACGGGCGGGGCATCCTGTATGAGATGTTCCCCGGCGGGCCGGTGAGTCAGGCCAGCCGCATCGCGGGCTTGCCGGTGCCGCCCCATTCCAGCGACCCGTCCTTCGGCACTGTGGAGTAGCACGGCGGGCCGGGCGTATCACCAGGGTTCCATCGATGTGATGGAATGCTAGGCTTGCACGGGCTTCAGCTCGGCGTCATGCTCGAATTTGGAGTTGACCCATAACATCAGGTCGGAGAGCGCGGCATCTTCGGTGAGCGAATGCCGCTGCTCCAGGTGAAACTGTGTCACGCCCGACTGGCCGGGAGTCTTGAGCACACGCGGCTTCTCGTACCACAGGCAGCTTGCCTGGAAGCCATGGCCTTCGTGCTGCGTGATGAAGATCCTGAACACGCGCGTATCAAATGTGCTGCAG
>CAVSAB010000015.1:0-128315 GCA_963725835.1 uncultured beta proteobacterium
GCCCGCTTGAGGGTCTTCTTTTTTCACTGCACGGAACGCGGTGGGTGCGGTGAATATTGCCTTCACGCCGTACTCGGCGCAGACGCGCCACAGGGCCCCGGCGTCCGGTGTCATGATCGGCTTTCCTTCATAGACGATCGTTGTGCAACCATGAAGCAATGGGCCATACACGATGTAAGAGTGGCCGACCACCCAGCCCACGTCCGACGATGCCCAGCACACATCGCCCGGCTCGACGTTGTAGATCGCCTTCATGCTGTATTTCAGCGCCACCGCGTGTCCGCCGTTTTCGCGCAGCACGCCCTTGGGTTTGCCGGTGGTGCCGGAGGTGTAGAGGATGTACAGCGGATCGCTGCCCTTGACCGGCGTGCAGCCCACCGGTTTGGCCTTGGACAGCAAGGATTTCCAGTCGTGGTCGCGCCCCGCGACCAGCGATGCGGCGGCTTGAGGGCGTTGATAGACGATGCAGCATTGCGGTTTGTGCTTTGCAAGATCGATGGCGCGATCGACCAGGGGTTTGTATTCCACCACGCGTTTGATCTCGATGCCGCATGATGCGGTGAGGATGACTTTGGGTTTGGCATCATCGATGCGCACCGCCAGTTCCGGGGGTGCGAAAACCGCCGAACACGACCGAGTGGATCGCGCCCAGCCTCGCCACCGCCGCCAGCATCGCGATGACCGCTTCCGGGATCATCGGCATGTAGATGATGACGCGGTCGCCCTTCAACACGCCCAGGTTCGCCAGCATCCCGGCGGTGCGCGCGACGACATCGGTCAGCTCGGCATAGGTGTAGCGCGACTTGGTGTTGGTGACGGGGGAATCATAGATCAGCGCGAGCTGGCTGCCGCGGCCGGTCTTCACGTGATGATCCAGCGCCATGTAAGCGGTGTTCATCTCGCCGTCGGCGAACCAGTAGCCGAGGCCGTCCTCGTCGAGCGACAAGATATTCTGCGGGAACTTGAACCACTCCAGCGCCTCGGCCTGCTTGCGCCAGAAGCCTTCCGGATCTTTCATCGAACGATCGTATTCGGTACGGTAGCTCATTTCGATTCTCCCTGATTTGTTGATTCAACAACTGTTCTATCCGCAAATTACACAGATTACGCAAGATTGCTGAGGACTGAACCACAGAACGATTTTGTATTTCATCTGCGTTAATCTGTGTAATCTGCGGACAGATGGTATTTCCCGATCAGTTGATCACAAACATCTCCATGAATTCGTTGACCGGCGTCGCTTCCAGTTTTTTCTTGTCCAGGCACAGCGCCATGATCTGCTGGCAACGATTTCCCGGAAAGCGCGTGCGCAGATCGTCCAGGAACTTCTGCTCCAGCACCGGGATGCCTTCGGCGCGGCGGCGGCGGTGGCCGATCGGATATTCCACTTCGATCTTATCGGTGCGCTGCCGTCCTTGAAGAACACCTGGATTGCATTGGCAATCGAGCGTTTGTCGGCTTCCAGATATTCGCGGCTGTAGCGTATCTCCTCGACGATCTCCATCTTGGCACGCAACTGGTCGATGATCGGATTGAATGCGTGAAAGCTGTCCTCGTAATGTTCCGCTACCAGGCGGCCGAATGCCAGCGGCACCGCGACCATATACTGGATGCAGTGATCGCGGTCAGCCGGATTCGCCAGCGGGCCGACCTTGGAGATGATGCGGATCGCGGATTCGTGGGTGGTGATGACGATCTTGCGGATGTCATTCAATCTATCCTTAACTTGCGGATGCAGCCGCACCGCTGCTTCGCATGCGGTCTGCGAATGGAACTCGGCCGGGAAGGAGATCTTGAACAGGATGTTTTCCATCACATAGCTGCCATAAGGTTGTTTAATGCTGAAGCGGCGCTGGTCTTCCGGTTTGATCTTCTGGTCCTTGTTGGTCTTCGAAAACAGCACGTCGTAGAAACCCCACTGCGGCGCGGTCAGCACACCGGGAATGCCCATCTCGCCGGTCATCGCGATATCGCCAAACGCACCGCCGCGATGGGCATCGCCCGCCGCCCATGATTTTCGCGAACCGGCGTTGGGCGCGTGGCGGTAGGTGCGCAGCGATTGGCCATCGACAAATGCTTGCGATAGCGCATCGATCACATGCGCTTCGCTGCCGCCGAGCAGGCGCGTCACTACCGCAACGGAGGCAACCTTCACCAGCACCACGTGATCGAGACCGACGCGGTTGAAATCGTTTTCCAGCGCGAGCACGCCCTGGATTTCGTGTGCCTTGATCATCGCGGTCAGCACGTCGCGGATCGTTAAAGGCGCCTTGCCTTCGGCCACGCGCCAGCGGCTCAGATAATCGGCCACCGCGAGGATGCCGCCGAGGTTGTCGGAAGGATGTCCCCATTCCGCCGCCAGCCAGGTGTCGTTGTAATCCAGCCAGCGGATTAGGCTCCGATGTCCCACGCGGCTTTGACCGGGTCCAGTTTGGCCAGGTCCCCGGCACACGCGCGCCGTTACGCACAATGGTGCCGGCCACGGCGCGCCAAGGAGCTTGGTGCACTCGGGAAAACGCAGCGCCAGCAACCCGCATCCTAGGGTGTCGATCAGGCAGTCACGCGCGGTGTCGTAGGCTTCCTTGTTGATTTGATTTCCTTGGCACAGACATATTGCGCGATATCCACCAATACCTGGTCGGGCGCGGGGCGGATGTTCATTTCTACATTGGCGCTCATTTTTTATTTCCCGTAATCGATATTGCTGTCCACGAATGACACGAAAAGCACGAAATGAAACTCAACTCCAAAAATTACCCTCTCAACTTCCACATTTATTTTCGTATCGTTCGTGATTTTAGTGGACCATGGTTTTAGCGTTTTTCGATCGGCACCCAGGCCAGATTCTCCGGCCCAATGTAGTTTGCACTGGGTCGGATGATCTTGCCGTCAGCGCGCTGCTCCATCACATGCGCGCCCCAGCCGGTGACGCGTGATATCACGAACAGCGGCGTGAACATATTGGTCGGCACGCCCATCATGTGATACGACACGGCAGAGAACCAGTCGAGGTTGGGAAACATCTTTTTTAGATCCCACATCACGGTTTCCAGTCGCGCAGCGATATCGAACAGGCGCATCTCGCCTTTTTCCTCGGCCAGTGATTTCGCCAAATGCTTGATCACTTCGTTGCGCGGATCGGAGATCGTGTAGACCGGATGGCCGAAACCGATCACGATCTCCTTGCGGCCCACGCGCGCGCGTATGTCGGCCTCCGCCTCGTCGGCATTCTTGTAGCGGCTCTGGATGCGGAACGCCTCCTCGTTTGCGCCGCCGTGCTTAGGGCCGCGCAATGCGCCAATCGCGCCGGTGATGCAGGAATAGAGGTCGGAATTGGTCCCTGCGATGACGCGCGCGGCGAAGGTGGAGGCGTTGAACTCATGCTCTGCATACAGGATCAGCGAGGTGTGCATCGCTCGCACCCAGGATGCTTTTGGCGGCTTTTCGTGCAGCAGATGCAGCAGGTGGCCGCCGACAGAATCGTCATCGGTCTCCACATCGATGCGTTTGCCGTGGTTAGCGTAGTGGTGCCAGTACATCAGCATCGAGCCGAAGCAGGCCAGCATGCGGTCGATCATTTCTTTCGCCACGGACTCGCTGTGCGTGTCCGGCTCTGGTTCGCAGGTACCGAGCATCGAGCAGCCGGTGCGCATCACATCCATAGGATGCGCATCCGCGGGGATCGCCTCCAGCGCTTGTTTCACCGGCTGCGGCAAACCGCGCAGGGATTTCAGCTTGGCCTTGTAGGCCTTTAGTTGGAACGCATTCGGCAATGTACCGTGGATCAGCAGATGGGCGATCTCCTCGAACTCGGCCTGGTCGGCGAAGTCAAGGATGTCATAGCCGCGATAGTGCAGGTCGTTGCCGGTGCGGCCGACGGTGCAGATCGCGGTATTGCCTGCTACCGTGCCGGACAGTGCAACCGATTTCTTCGGCTTGGGTAAGGTGGAATCTTCTGCCATGTCGTTCTCCCTTCCTGATGATTTTTTTAATCGGCTCCCTGTTCCGCAAACAGACGATCGAGTTGCTGCTCGTAGGCGTGATAGCCGAGACAGTCATACAGATCCGTGCGTGTCTGCATTTCGGCGACGACGTTCTGTTGCGTGCCGTCGGCGAGGATGTGCCGGTACACGTTCAGCGCGGCCTTGCTCATCGCGCGGAAAGCCGACAGCGGATACAGCACCAGCTTGATGCCGACCCCGGCCAGCTGTCCGGTGGTGAACAAAGGTGTCGCGCCGAACTCGGTGATATTTGCCAGAACCGGCACTCTCACCGCGCGGGTGAATTCCTTGTATTGATCCAGCGTGGTCATCGCCTCCGGGGAAGATCATGTCGGCGCCTGCTTCCACACAGGCCTGCGCGCGCTCGATCGCCGACTGCATACCTTCCACCGCCAGCGCATCGGTGCGCGCCATGATGACGAAACTGTCGTCGCTGCGCGCATCCACTGCCGCCTTAACGCGATCCATCATCTCGCCTTGGCTGACGATGGCCTTGTTGGGGCGATGGCCGCAGCGTTTTTGCATCACCTGGTCTTCGATGTGGAAGCCGGCCGCACCGGCCTGCGCGATCTCGCGCGTGGCGCGCGCGATGTTGAAGGCGCCGCCCCAGCCGGTGTCGATGTCCACCAGCAGCGGCAGGTCGCTCGCGGAGGAGATGCGGCGCGTGTCCTCGCATACGTCATGCAGGGTCGTGATGCCGAGATCGGGAATGCCGAGCGACGAAGCGGCCACGCCGCCTCCGGAAAGATACAGCGCCTTGTGGCCGCTCTTGTGCGCGAGAATGGCGCAATAGGCGGTGACGGCGCCGACGACCTGCAGCGGGTGATGCGCTTCGACAGCGCGGCGCAGTTTGTTGCCGGGGGTATTTGAGTGAGGGTTCATGCAGCCTCCTCCTTAAAGTGAAACGGTATTTTGCGTGCTGCGTGTCGGAGGATGGCTGCACCTGCGGACGGTCGCATCCCCACGAAGTGGGGGCGCCCCGAAGCGTTGGACGAGGGCCCCGCGAAGCGGGATCGGCCAGCGTAGGGGATGCCGGAGACATTCAACGGCGCGCAGCATCCCGCTCCGGAGTCGCATCCCCACCATATGGGGCCACTGCTCTGTCCTACGCGGTCGCCCTGCTTCCTGCTCATGCTGCCGCCTCCTTCAAAACAATTGGAGTTCCCCGCGCATCGCGTCGGCGGCTGGCAACTCTCGCGGACGGTCGCATCCCCACGAAGCGGGGCCCCTGCTTCCTGCTCATGCTGCCGCCTCCTTCAAAACAATTGGAGTTCCCCGCGCATCGCGTCGGCGGCTGGCAGCTCTCGCGGACGGTCGCATCCCCACGAAGCGGGGCCCCTGCTTCCTGCTCATGCTGCCGCCTCCTCTTCTTTGGCGATCATTTCATCGATGCTTTGCCACGCGCCCTGAATATGGCGGCGCATCAGCATTTCGGCGAGTTCTCCGTCGCGCTGTGCCAGTGCCTCGACGATCTGGCGGTGTTGTTGCAGCGCGGGGCCGGTGCGTTGCGCGTTGCGGCTGGTTCGGTGACGGCACATGCGCAGCAATTGATATTGTTCGCTGCCGAGCATGTCCATCAACATCTGATTGCGGCTGCCGCGAACGATCTGAAAATGAAAGTCGAGATCGCCCTCGCTTTGCGCATACTCTTTGCCGCCTTGCTTATTTATCTGGGCTTCATGATGATCGAGCAGCTTGCGCAATTGATTGATCTCGTCGTCGGTCATCTGGGTAGCAGAGATACGGCAGGCCATGCCTTCCAACGCCTCACGCACCGCATAAAGATCGGAAAGGGTCTTGCGATCCAGTACCACCACGCGCGCACCGGCGTTGGGTATGCGCTTGACCAGGCGCATCCCTTCCAAATGGCGCAAGGCTTCGCGCAGCGGACCGCGCCCCATGCCGAAGCGTTCGGCCAGTTCGGCTTCGTTCAGTTTTTGTCCTTGGGCCAATTCACCGGTCACGATACTTTGTGCCAAACGGTGCGATGCGATATCGGCAAGGGTGCCTTGTTCGGGTGTGTGGGATAGCATTGAGAAACTCATTTTGTCGACAATATTGTAAAATATTAGCATATAATCCAAAATAATATGGATTATTTTTCAATTATGTCGACAATAATTCAATTTGTTCGTAGCAGACCCTTGTGAAACTGTTTGAAATCAAAGCATTTCAAATAGTTAAGGCAGATTGGGTTTGTTTGCCGGAATCAGGAACAAATACATTCAGTTCTTATCTGTCACAGTTCAAAGAGTTACGGCAGAAATCATATTTTTCGCGCTTACATCACCGGTTTCAAAGAGCCTTCATAGGCATAAGGTCCAAATTTTCCTTTACCTTACATCAGGAATTTCGACCTTTCATCATGCATGGATTGACCATGCTGAAGCCAATCAATAATCTGTAGCTACTTGGCAAACTTGCTGAAAGGCAAGGGCGCAAAATTACCGGCCTAAGGGTGACTATGGCAGCGGGACTGCAGCACGAGTGTTCATTCGTGTTCATATACTGCATACCCTTAAGGTATTTGAATATATTGAAAGGGAAGCATATGTCCAACCTCATCCCCGGTTCTTATAATATTCAAGATGCCATGCAGATCTGTGTATGGATATTCCTCATAATTTTGGCGGTTACGGCACAAACGGCACATTCCGAGGAAGGTGCGGTTGCAAACGGGAAGTATGCTTTGACACCCAAACTGATAAACCCGGGTATTAACCAGCAGTTCCCTTATCGTTTTAATACAAATCTTGCGTTTAATCACCCGAATGAAACCGTCAACTCCGAACCAGCATTCAACAGGTCACCGCGGTTGCTCAACTTCACAGAACCGAACAAAGAGGATAACTGGTCAATAAACATACAAAAGCAAGCCCCTTCCAGCAGCGACTGTTCCACCTCTTCAACCCTCACATGTCTCGATTCAAAAGACAATCAACTCAAAGACGCCAAACCCCAGCAAGAATCATATTGGTTGGTATTGCGCAAAGTGTTCCATTTTTGGTAGGAATTTCACGCTGTCATCCCACCAATAAAATGGCCTTCAGGAAAATTTCCTGAAGGCCATTTTATTGGTGGGTCGTGGTGGACTTGAACCACCGACCAAAGGATTATGAGTCCTCTGCTCTAACCAACTGAGCTAACGACCCGAAAAGTTTAGTGGTCGCCAGCTTATTTTTCGCTGTCCAGGAAGCTCTTCAGCTTTTCGGAACGCGAAGGATGACGAAGCTTGCGCAACGCCTTGGCTTCGATTTGACGTATGCGTTCGCGCGTGACGTCAAATTGTTTGCCCACTTCTTCCAGTGTGTGGTCAGTGTTCATTTCGATGCCGAAGCGCATTCGTAAAACCTTGGCTTCGCGCTGTGTCAGACTGTCAAGAATATCCGAAGTCGCACCGCGCAGACTTTCGTATATGGCGGCATCGATAGGCACCGCGGTATGCGAGTCTTCGATGAAATCGCCCAAATGCGAATCGTCGTCGTCGCCCACCGGCGTCTCCATGGAGATCGGTTCCTTGGCGATCTTGAAGATCTTGCGGATCTTGTCTTCCGGCATTTCCATCTTCTGGACCAGCGTTGCGACATCCGGCTCCTGACCGGTCTCTTGCATGATCTGCCTCGAGATACGGTTCATCTTGTTGATGGTTTCGATCATGTGCACCGGGATACGGATGGTGCGCGCCTGATCGGCAATCGAGCGTGTGATCGCCTGGCGTATCCACCATGTCGCATAGGTCGAGAATTTATAACCGCGTCGGTATTCGAACTTGTCCACTGCTTTCATCAGACCGATGTTGCCTTCCTGGATCAGGTCGAGGAATTGCAGTCCGCGATTGGTGTATTTCTTGGCGATCGAAATCACCAGGCGCAGGTTGGCCTCGATCATGTCGCGCTTGGCACGGCGTGCCTTGGCTTCACCGTTGGTCATTTGCCGGTTGATTTCCTTCAGGTCGCGAATCGGGATACCAACGCGCTGTTGCAGAGCCAGCAGATGCTTTTGCTGTTCTATGATGGCATGCCGGTAACGCTCCAGCGTTTCACTGTATGGTTTTTTCGTCTTCAGTTCCTGCGTCACCCAATGCAAATTGTCTTCATTGCCCGGAAAGGTCTTGATGAAATGCGGGCGCGGCATCTTGCCTTTGGTCACGCACATTTCCTGGATGCTGCGCTCGCTGCGGCGCACCTCCTCAACCAGACCGCGCATGGTGTCGCACAATGCGTCCACCTGCTTCGCGGAGAAACGGAACTTCATCAGTTCTTCGGAAATACCATTTTGCAACTTGTCGTATTGTTTGCTGCGGTAACCGTACTTGTCGTAGGCTTTGCCAAGCTTGATGAATAAGTCGGTGATCACCGCAAAACGATCCAGGGCGTCTGCCTTCAACTGCGCCAGATTTGCAGCAGCTGCGGCTGCGGCTGCCTCCTCATCCTCTTCTTCGTCGGTGTCGGCAGCGCTGATTTCCTCGATCTCTTCATCGCCGTTCGCCGCAATGACGGCTTCATCAGCCGCATCGACAAAACCGTCGATCAATTCATCGATGCGCATCTGATCGTTTTCGATCTTGGAGGACAGCGCAAGGATTTCGGCTATGGTCGCCGGACACGCGGAAATCGCCTGAATCATATGTTTCAGGCCTTCCTCGATACGCTTGGCGATCTCGATCTCTTTTTCGCGGGTGAGCAAACCGACCGTTCCCATTTCACGCATGTACATACGCACCGGATCGGTGGTGCGGCCGAATTCCGAGTCCACTGTGGAAAGCGCGGCTTCGGCTTCTTCCACCGCGTCTTCATCCGCCACCGCAGGCGCGACATCCGTCATGATGAGCGTTTCGGTATCAGGCGCCACGTCGCAAACCGAGACGCCCATCTCGTTGATCATGCTGACTATGCCCTCGATCTGCTCGACCTCGAGCATATCCGGCAAATGGTCGTTAATTTCCGCATAAGTCAGATAGCCGCGTTCCTTGCCAAGCACGATCAAAGCCTTGAGGCGCGTGCGCCGCGCTTCTATATCCTGCAACTGGTCGATGACCGGTTGCTCGATTGCGTCAACCTGTTTCTTGACCGGCTTTTTCTTGTCTTTCAGTTTTGCCATGTTCATATTCCTAATCGCCTAATGCAAAATATTACGCAGAGGCCGCAGAAAAGCGGCGGATTATACCCGATTGCAACAATTTTACCTAACCCGCCGGATGCTTACCCTCGTTGCAGCAGTTGCAGGTATTGCTCGCGTTCAGGGTCGGTCAGGTTGGGCAAGCCGCCTTGCGCCAACTTCTCCTGCAGCACCAGAAACTGGCTGCGGCGCTGGTCTTCGTTGAATTTGCTGATCAGCCCGGCAAACTCGGCGGCCACATCAAAATCGTCGCCCCAATTCAGCATATCGGCTTGGGCTTCGGCGAGCTTTTTTTCGTGGGCAGTACCTTGAAACAGCTGCGTGAGGGTAGGACTGTTCAGAGAGAAATCGGTTTCACGCAAAACCATCAGCACGGCCAAAACCGCGTCGGCATCCGTACCCTGATCATGCCACTCCGCCGGCATCTGCTGCGCCAATTCTGGCTGTGCAATCAAGCATTGCAGCAGCAAGCGATGCGCCGAAGGCGGGGTGCGCCCTGTTTTCTGAAAAGGGACACGCTGCCCGCGCGCAACCGGTTTTATCCCATACAACGCTTCAAGTTCTGCCTGGCTGACACCCGTAAGCGCGGCAACTTCCTTGCGCAACAGCAGCCCCGTGGCCGGGGCAACGATCGCGGTAAGCAGCGGTTTGGCGCGCTGCAATAGTTGATTGCGGCCTTCCTGGGTGCGCAAATCCAGTTCCGCGCTGATTTCCCGCAACAGGTATGCCGACAAGGGCATGGCTTCCTGCATGCGCTGCTCGAAAGCATCCTTGCCAAACTCGCGAATGAAGCTGTCCGGGTCATGCTCTTCCGGCAAGAACAGGAAGCTGATGCGTTTTCCGTCCTGCAGATATGGCAATGCGTTTTCCAGCGCGCGCCATGCCGCGCGTTGTCCGGCCGCGTCGCCGTCAAAACAGAATATGATGTGTTCGGTGAGGCGCAACAATTTCTGCACATGGTACTGGGTGGTAGCCGTGCCCAGTGTCGCTACAGCATACTCCACACCGTGTTGCGCCAGCGCCACCACATCCATGTAACCTTCCACCACCAGTACCCGTTGCCCGGCGCGGATGGCTTTTTGCGCCTGGTACAGGCCATACAGTTCGCGGCCTTTCTCAAATAATGGCGTTTCGGGCGAATTCAAGTACTTCGGCTCGCCCTTTTCCAGTATCCGTCCGCCGAAACCGATGACCTGGCCGCGCACATTGACGATCGGAAACATGATGCGGTCGCGAAACCTGTCGTAGCGTTTGCCTGCGCCATGACCGCGCGTAGCACGAGCGTCTGGCGGCGGTGTCAATTCTGCATCGAGCTTGCTCGATAGCAGATTGCCTACCTTTGGTGTCCCTCTTGCGTGGGCCTCGTCCTCCTTATCAATTACGAGGCCGGTTTCGTTCAGCGTGGCGTCCTGATAATCCGGAAATGCCGAAGCCAGATTCTGCCAGCCATCCTGCGCGTAACCGATAGCGAATTTGGCCGCGATCTCGCCGCTCAGCCCGCGCTGCTTGAGATAGTCAATCGCGTGTTGACTTTGCTTGAGTTGCTCGCGGTAATAGCGCGTGGCGGTCTGCATCACCTCATACAGATCCGGTGAGATTTTTGTGGGTGCCGCTCCCGCGGCGGGGTGCTCATGCGGGACTTCCAAACCGACGCTGCGCGCCAGTTCCTCGATCGCATCGACATAGCCGAGCCCGGCATGTTCCATCACAAAACCGATCGCAGTGCCATGCGCACCGCAACCGAAACAATGATAAAACTGCTTGGTCTGGCTGACGGTGAATGAAGGGGATTTTTCGTTGTGGAACGGGCAGCAGGCGACAAAATTCGCACCGGACTTTTTGAGTGGGACATAACGCTCGACCACATCCACGATATCGAGACGGTTAAGCAGTTCCTGAATGAAGTTTTTTGGAATCACGCCGGCACCGCCTTTTCACACACTTTGCAAAAAGTTAAGGAATGGGCCTGGGTACTACCCGGATGAATACCGCTGATTATTTCGCCAATTGCGCTTTTATCAAAGCAGAGACCTTGCCCATGTCTGCGCGCCCGGCCAACCTGGGTTTGAGCATCCCCATCACTTTGCCCATGTCTTGCTGACCGGTTGCACCGGTCGCGGCGATCACCTCGGCCACGGCTGTCTTGATTTCGGCCTCGCTGAGTTGTTGCGGCATATAGGTTGCCAAAACACTCATTTCGAACTTTTCGACATCCGCCAGGTCCTGGCGCCCCGCCGCTTCATATTGACTGATGGAATCGCGCCGCTGCTTGTTCATCTTTTCGATGATTGCGACCACGTCGGCATCCGACAACTCGATACGCTCGTCGACTTCGCGCTGTTTCATCGCCGCGAGCAACAGGCGAATCGCCCCGAGGCGCGCCGCATCCTTGGCGCGCATCGCGGTCTTCATGTCTTCGGTGATTTGCTGCTTGAGACTCATGTGAAACCAACCGCTGCGCCGGGAACAGGCGCGGCAGGTCAATCAATAGAGCTTGGGAGGGAGAACCTGGCTCATCAGGCGCTTGTAATGGCGCTTCACGGCGGCGGCCAGTTTGCGCTTACGTTCTGCTGTGGGCTTTTCGTAAAATTCACGGGCTCTCAAATCGGTCAGCAAGCCGGTCTTCTCCACGGAACGTTTGAATCGGCGCATCGCCACTTCGAACGGCTCATTCTCTTTAACACGTACTGTTGTCATGAACAAACTACCTTCTACAAATAAATCGAGGCCGAGATTCTAGCAAATCGGCCCGGCGCCCACAACCCTAATTTACCGGACAGTGATCCGGGCGAATTTGCGCTTGCCGACCTGTGCGACAAATGGCGGACCGGCACCCAGTTTAAGCGTCTTGTCACTGACCTTTTCGCCATTTAGCTTTACTCCACCCTGTTCAATCATGCGCATCGCTTCGGACGTGCCGGAAGTAAGTCCTGCCTGCTTGAGAATCTGGGTCAACAACAGCATCTGATTGCCTGCAGTAATCATCACCTCGGGCATCTGGTCGGGAATGCCGCCGTGGCTGTGGCGATCCTGAAAGTCTTCCAATGCGTGATCCGCATCAGCTTTTGAGTGAAAACGCTCAACGATCTCCTTCGCAAACGTGAACTTGATATCCATTGGGTTTTGTCCCTCATCAACTTCCTGTTTCCAACGTTGTATCGTATCCAGTGATTCGAATGACAGTAATTCAATATAGCGCCACATCAACTCATCTGAAATGCTCATCAACTTGCCAAAAATCTGCTGCGGATCTTCGTTGATTCCGATGTAATTACCCATCGATTTGGACATTTTGTTAACGCCGTCCAAACCTTCCAGCAATGGCATGGTAAGAACGCATTGAGCGGGTTGTTTGAAATGTTTCTGCAGTTCACGTCCCATCAGCAGGTTGAATTTCTGGTCTGTTCCGCCCAGTTCGATGTCTGCCTTGAGGGCCACGGAATCGTAGCCTTGCACCAGCGGATAGATGAATTCATGGATCGCGATCGGCTGGTTGTTCTTGTAGCGTTTGGAAAAATCATCGCGTTCCAGCATGCGCGCCACTGTGTGGGTAGCCGCCAGCTTGATCAGGTCCACAGCGTCGAATCTATCCATCCAGGCCGAATTGAACACGATCTCGGTTCTTTCAGGGTCCAGTACTTTGAACACCTGATTGCGATAAGACTGGGCGTTTTCCACTACTTGTTCGCGCGACAAGGGGGGACGCGTGGTATTTTTTCCACTCGGATCGCCGATCATCCCGGTGAAATCTCCGATCAAAAATAGCGCGTGATGGCCGAGATCCTGAAACTGGCGCATCTTGTTGAGCAGTACGGTATGCCCGAGGTGCAAATCCGGCGCAGTCGGATCAAAACCCGCCTTGACACGCAACGGACGCCCCGATTCGAGCTTCTGTTTCAATTCTTCTTCAAGCAGCAGCTCATGGGCACCGCGTTCGATTTGCGCAAGCGCATGTGTCACTTCTGACTGTTTAATTTTTGGACTTGTCATTTATTTGTATCCACCATCAGTTCAAGCGTGAAATTGGCGCTCAATTCCACTTCCCCGCGCGCAAAACCATTCATCGGCCTGGATTTGCCACCTATCAGTTCAGTTTTGAAGTGATGCCGCTTTCTGTTAAAGTCTTCCCCACAGTCAACACAGCTCGTTGCCAGAACAATACTAAAGCAACTCTATGGAAGCGTGAATGTTACCCCAAAACTCTTTCGGCCAAGGACGCAATATGCCGCAAGGCAAAAAAAAACTTCGCTGGTTTGTGGCGTTGTCCACATTGCCGTTGCTGGGTGTAGTCACTGCATTCGGCTTGGTGCCGCAAAGTGATTTCGACTTCAATTCGGCCACAGTTGATATAGAAGAAATCGCTTTGCCCAAAGCCTCGATTGAGGAGACCCCGGTTGCCAGCTATTGGCGCGACGAACGCGTGCAACGCGGTGATACCGTCGATGAACTGTTGCGCCGCCTGAGCGTAGAAGATCAGTCCGCAAGCGAATATCTGCGCAAATCTGCCGATACCGAATCATTCCGCAAATTGCCGATTGGTACAGAAGTACAAGCAGAAACCACTGACACCGGCGCTTTGGTCTCATTGAGCTATCTTAGCAATGACAGCGCGCAGATCATGATTGAAAAGCAAGAGGGTGTTTTCCACACCAAACAGCTTCCGGCACAATTGGAAAATCGTTTGTTCGTGCGTTCCGGCGAAATCAAAACCAACCTGTATGCTGCCACTGACGAAGCCGGCTTGCCGGATGCTGCCGCCAATCAATTGAACGAGCTTTTCAGCGGCGACATCGATTTTCATCATGACTTGCGCAAAGGTGACAGATTCACCGCAGTGTATGAAATGGCTTACAGCAACGGCGTGTTGCTGCATATGGGCCGCATCCAGGCTGCCGAATTCATTAATCAAGGCCATGTTTACCGCGCATTGTATTTCCAGAAGGACGCCCAACACGGGGATTACTACACCCCGGAGGGCAAGAGTGTACACAAAGCCTTTCTGCGTTCGCCGATCGCATATTCGCGCGTAAGCTCGCGATTTTCGCTCTCGCGTTTTCACCCGATACTCAACAAATGGCGCTCGCACAAGGGCACCGATTTTGCCGCAGCCATGGGTACTCCAGTCAAAGTGACCGCGGACGGCATCGTCTCCGTGGTCGGCAAACAGGGCGGTTACGGTAATGTCATCATGGTGAATCATCAGGGTCGCTACACCACGGTATACGGCCACTTGTCGCGTTTTGCCCCTGATCTGCACAAGGGGCAGCATGTATCTCAAGGCGAAGTAATCGGCTACGTCGGCATGACCGGATTGGCGACCGGGCCGCATTTGCACTATGAATTCAGGGTGAACGGGCAGCAGCTAGACCCGTTGCATGTTGCCTTGCCCGATGCCAAGCCGATCGACAGTTCATACCTCGCGTCGTTTCAATCCGTGGCAAACGATTTGGTTGCCAGACTGAACCTGTTGCGCAACACCAACCTCGCGCAACTCGACTAATCAGCCCGTGTCACAGGCTGAGTTATATATCGGATTGATGTCAGGAACCAGCCTGGACGGTATCGATGCTGTCCTTGTTGATTTGAGCCTGCCCAAACTTCGGCAAATCGCCAAATATTATCTACCCTTCGACGACACACTGAAAAACGATTTGCTGGCATTGCACCTGCCCGCACGCAACGAACTGCACCAGGCGCAGGTCATCGGCAATCAACTCGCGCAAATGTATGCCGCTGCAGTCATGCCATTGTTATCTCAAGCCAAAACATCAAACGCAGAAGTACAAGCGATCGGCTGCCACGGCCAAACCATACGACATCGTCCCGAGCAAGGTTATTCCCTGCAGATCGGCAACGCCGCGTTACTCGCCGAATTGACCGGTATCACCGTGGTCAGCGACTTCCGCAGCCGCGACATCGCCGCAGGCGGGCATGGCGCCCCACTGGTTCCCGCGTTTCACGATCATGTGCTGCGGCATCCCGACATCCACCGCGTTATCGTCAACATCGGCGGCATCAGCAATCTGACCAGTCTGCCGCCCCGCGCCCCAGCATCAGGCTTCGACTGCGGCCCGGGCAACCTGCTGATGGATGCCTGGTGTATGCAGCATCAGGGAAAGTCCCATGACGACAATGGCGCATGGGCGGCATCGGGCAAAGTTATGCCGCATCTGCTGGAGAAAATGCTTGCAGAACCGTACTTTGCACTGCCCCCGCCGAAAAGCAGCGGACGCGATCTGTTCAACATTTCCTGGCTGCAGAACAGACTCCTGGGCGATGAAACCGCCGCGAACGTACAGGCTACCCTGCTGGAACTGACTTGCCGCAGTATCACGCTGGCTGTTCAAGAATATTGTCACGGTGCAAAGGAGATCTATTTATGCGGTGGCGGTGCTCACAACCAGGCCCTGCGCAATCGAATTGCTGCGTCTTTGCCTGACTCCAGTGTGAATACAACCGACACTCTCGGAATCGACAGTGATTATCTTGAAGCCATTGCCTTTGCCTGGCTGGCGCAACAAGCACTGCAAGGCAAACCTGCAAACCTGCCACAGGTCACCGGAGCTAAACATCGATGCGTACTTGGTGCCGTGTATCGCAATCATTAGGCAATCTAAATAATGCGGTGTTCACAAAGGCTTGGAAGAAACTGGAACGGCGATTCTAAAGCGCCTTGCTGACTTTTATGATGCTTGGGTCTTCTTCGCTGGATTTGGTGGTAAAGCCTATGCGTGTCATGAGTTTGATCATGTTGTGATTGTTGCTCAACACCTCTCCTTCAATCGTCTTCAAACCTTTGGCGCGAGCCGCGTCCATCAGTGTGGCCATGAGTTTTTGGCCCAGTCCTTTACCCTGAAAGTTGTCAGCCACCACCAGAGCGAATTCGCAGGAATCCCCATCAGGATTGATCGCAAAACGCGCGACCCCGAGTTCAATCTCCTTCCCCTGCTTTACAGTCACAGCGATCAAGGCCATCTCCCTGCTGTAATCGATCTGGGTGAAGCGCACCAGCATGTTTTCGGTGAGTTCCTGCATGCTGTTCATGAAGCGGAAGTATTTGGATTCATCCGACAAGCCGCGCACGAATGACTGAACCAGCTCGGCATCTTCCGGCCGGATCGGCCGGATGGTGATGTCGGTACCGTCGACGAGTTGCCACTGGCTGACCAGATGGGTGGGATACGGGTAGATGGCCATGTGCGCATAGCGGTCTGAACTCGGCTGGCGATATTCCACTACCACGCGCGCATCGGCGGCCAGCGCGCCGTTCTCATCAAGGATCAGCGGATTTATGTCCATCTCCTTGATCAAAGGAAGTTCGCAGGCCATTTCCGACACGCGCAACAGCACATCTTCCAATGCATCCATATTGGCCGGGGTCATGTTGCGGAATGCACCCAGCATTTTTGCAATATGGGTTTCCTGAATCAGTTCCCTTACCAGGAAATTATTCAACGGCGGCAGCGCGACCGCGCGATCACCCATGATTTCTACAGCCGTACCGCCCGCACCGAACGTGATCACCGGTCCGAATACCGGATCGCTGGTCAGGCCTATCATCAATTCACGGCCATTCGGTTTAACAATCATCGGCTCGATGGAAATACCATCCAACTTTGCACTTGGTCGATTGCGCTGAACTTTATCGTGTATTTGTTGGTAGGCAGCGCGAACTTCATGCGCATTACTCAAGTTCAACAGCACACCCCCGGCATCGCTCTTGTGTGTGATGTCCGGGGAATTGACTTTCATCGCCACCGGAAAACCCAGCTGCTGTGCGATCAGCAGCGCTTCGTTGGGCGAATGCGCGACCATGGTTCTCGCAACGGGGATATTGAAAGCCGACAGCAAGGCTTTGGATTCCATTTCCGTCAGAACCTTGCGATGTTCCTGCATCGCTCCTTCGATAATCAGCCGCGCGCTTTCCACATCCGGTTCGACGTGGTGAGAAAATGGACCGGGCATCTGCATCAGCAATTTCTGGTTGCGGTAGTACGCGGAAAGGTGGGAGAACACTTCCACCGCCGGTTCAGGAGTGCGAAAGTACGGTTTGCGCGCCCGGGCAAAAGCCCGGCGAGCCTCTGCAACTTGCGAGTCGCCCATCCAGCAGGTCAACAGCGGTTTGCTGTACGTGTTGGAAAGTTCGATCATCGCCTGTGCCGATTCCAGCGGTTTGGTCATCGCCTGCGGAGTGAGTATGGCCAGCACGCCGTCGACGTTTTCATCTTCCAGACAGGCTTTGACGGCGTAATGATAGCGATCCGCCTGGGCATCGCCGATGATGTCGACCGGATTGCCGTGCGGCCAATTCGGCGGCAGATGCCGGTTGAGTTCTTCGATAGTGGCTTCAGACAAAGCGGCCATCGTAAGCCCGAGATCGGCAGCGCGATCTGCCGCCATCACCCCGGGGCCTCCGCCATTGGTAACGACGGCAAGGCGGTTGCCGACCGGGCGGAATCCGCACGACAATGCCTTGGCCGCGGTGAACAATTGCGTGATGGTCTGCACCCGCACCACGCCGGCACGACTGAAAGCCGCATCGAATACATCGTCCGCGCCAACCAGCGAGGCGGTGTGCGACATCGCCGCTTTGGAGCCCGCCTCATGGCGACCGACCTTGACCAGGATCACCGGCTTGAAGCGGGCGGCGGCACGCAGCGCGCTCATGAACCTGCGCGCATTGCGTATGCCCTCGATATACATCAGGATGCTGTGGGTATTGGGATCGGACACCAGATAATCCAGTATCTCGCCGAAATCCACATCGGTCGACGAACCCATCGACACGACGCTGGAGAAACCCACATCGTTGTGCTGCGCCCAATCCAGGATCGCGGTGCACAATGCGCCGGATTGCGAGACGAATGCGATATTGCCGATGTTCGCGCCACCCTTGTTGAAGGTTGCATTAAGGCCGATGGACGGGCGCATGATGCCAAGACAGTTCGGTCCGATCAGGCGGATCCCATATCGACGCGCGGTTTCCAATAATTCCCTTTCCAGCGTCTCGCCTTCGTGACCGGCTTCACCGAACCCGGCGGTGATGATGACTGCCGCTTTCACGCCGCGAATGCCGCAGCTCTCGATGATGCCCGGAACGGTTTGCGGCGGCGTGGCGATGACCACCAGTTCGACCGGTTCGCCGATGTCGGCGATGTCGGCAAAAGCCGGCTTGCCTTGCACCTCCGGGTGTTTTGAATTGATCGGATATAGCAAGCCCTTGAAACCGCTTTCCAGCATATTCCGGAACACGATCTGACCGACCGAATCGGCCCTGTCGCTGGCTCCGAATACTGCAACGGACTTGGGAGCAAACAGGGTGCTGAGGTAATGCTTGCCCATGATTTTGCCTTCAGTTTGAACACTTGTTAGGTATGATAGCACCGTACCAATACCCTGCCTTTGCCATGCAAACCGCTTATATCAGCCATCCGCTCTGCCTCAAACACGACATGGGCGCGCATCATCCGGAATCCCCGGCACGCCTCCATGCCATCGAGGATATGCTGATTGCGTCCGGCTTGCTGCACTATCTGCAGCATCATGATGCGCCGGCGGCGACTCGCGAACAATTGCTGCGCGTACATGATGATGCCTATATCGCTTCGATCGAGTCCAGTGCGCCGTCACAGGGTTTCGTGCATCTCGATGCTGACACCGCGATGAATCCGTTCAGTTACCAGGCTGCGCTGCGAGCAGCGGGAGCCGTGGTGCTGGGTGTTGATCTGGTCATGAGCAATAAAGTTGAGAATGCCTTTTGCAACATCCGCCCGCCCGGGCACCACGCCGAACGCACCCGCGCCATGGGCTTTTGCATTTTCAATAATGTCGCGGTCGGCGCGGCACATGCGCTTTTGCACCACGGCTTGCAGCGCGTGGCGATAGCGGATTTCGATGTGCATCACGGCAACGGCACCGAGGAAATTTTCCAGGACGAGCCGCATGTGATGCTGTGTTCCACTTTTCAGCATCCGTTTTATCCGTACTCTGGAGCAAATAGCGGCAACGACCATATCATCAACGTACCGCTTTCTGCCGGAACAGGAGGAGAGGAATTTCGCGCCGCCGTCACACAGCATTGGCTGCCTGCTCTGGAACGCTTCAAACCCGAGTTGCTGTTGATCTCGGCCGGATTCGATGCGCACCGCGACGATGATATGGCCATGCTGAATCTGACCGAGCCCGATTATGCGTGGGTGACCGGCACTTTAAAAAATATCGCGGGAAAATATGCGCACGGACGCATCGTGTCTGCGCTGGAAGGCGGATATGAACTCCATGCACTGGGCCGCAGCGCGCTGGCACATATCAAAGTGCTCAGCGGACTCTGAAGTGCATCAACTCGTATAGCCCCGGCAAAAAAAACATCGGGGCGCAACGCGCCCCGAATTTCTGTCCAACCGGATCTGCTGCTTTTTACTTCAGGCTGAGAAGGAAGAGCCGCAACCACAGGTGGTGGTGGCATTCGGGTTCTTGATCACGAACTGCGCACCTTCCAGATTTTCCTGATAGTCGATTTCCGCACCGACCAGATACTGGAAGCTCATCGGGTCGATCAGCAATTGCACGCCGTTTTTGCTCATCACGGTGTCGTCTTCGTTGGCTACTTCATCAAACGTGAATCCGTATTGGAATCCGGAACAACCGCCGCCGCTGACAAACACGCGCAACTTGAGGTCGGCGTTGCCTTCCTCTTCGATCAATTGTTTTACCTTGTTGGCCGCGTTGTCGGTGAACAACAGCGGATCCTGCATCTCAGTCATTGCATTCATTATCATGCTCCTTAAAAGTTATTCACCAGTGCTGGATTTAAATTCACCAGTACTCGATTTAAACGCCACCACCTTGTCCTGTGCCGCCATGTTGGTATGTATCAGGCGTCCGTCGACGATTGCGCCCAGCTGGATTTCCAGCGTAGTGTAATGCACATCGCCATTGACCTTGGCTTTGCTCTGTAGTTCCATATATTCGCTGACGAATACCGGACCGCTGATCGAGCCATTGATCACCAAATGGGTAACGTTGACTTCCCCGTTCACCTGCGCGTGCTCGCTCAACACCAGCGTGCTCGGCTTGTCAGGGACGGCGACAACATTGCCGTTCACCCGGCCGTCAATGCGCATCCCGCCGCTGAAATTCAAATTCCCTTCGACAGTGGTACCAGCACCGATCAGCGTATCGATCTGGGTTTGTGGCTTGCTGTGTTTTTTATTGAACATTGTTTCTCCTTGCCTTATGAGAGACTCACACTTTGCCGAACCTTCGGTTCGGTCGTACCTTGTTCGAAAATGCGCACTTGCACGCTTTCCAATTGAGCATCGGGCGGCAATTGGATGCTTTGTTCGATACGCCGATAATACCTGAAACTGAGCTTGAATAGGGGATTCTCTGCTTCATTTCGCGGAAATACATGGGTGGAACTCTGCCCGTTTTCCACTACCGTTGCAACCAACTGATAGTAGCCGTTGAATATTTTGGCGCGCTGTCCGCTCTGCACCAACAGCATGCGCAAACGGTATTCGCCGGGAATGATGTCACGTTCCAGCGTCAACCGATGCACGCCCAGTTCACCCTCTTTCCCTGCTGCTGCGGTCAGGTTCTGGAAAAAAACCAGGTCTTCCTGAAGATGGACATTTTCATCTGCCATACTTTTGAGTTGTTCGGCCGTTGCCTGGTTGCTGGCCTGCTCGATCTGGATTTCCCGTTCAAATTGCGTGACTTTGTCGCTGAGTTGCGAGTTTGCATCAACCAGTTTGGCAACCTGATCATGCAACCTGGACAACTCCTGCTCGGCTTGATCACGATGAAAACCGGCAAATTCCAGGCCGTTGTCATATGCCCACCAGGCCAGCGCGATTGCCGCCAATACGAATGGCACCAGCATGCTCCAGCGCAAATACCAGGCGATATGGGGCCGCACCGACATCTGCGGTGCTGAAATGCTGAATCTGCGTTTGACTCTGCGTTCGACTCCGCGCCACATAATCAGGGTATCCCGCGTTTAATTTCAGGGTAACAAAGCAGCGTTATTCAATGCGGTGGCTTCCGGTAACCCAAACATGATATTCATATTCTGCACCGCCTGGCCTGCCGCGCCCTTGACCAGATTATCGATCACTGACAAAACCACTACCGTATCACCGCCCTGCGGCCTGTGCACGGCAACACGGCAATGATTCGAGCCGCGCACCGAACGTGTCTCGGGCAGACTGTTCGCCGGCATCACATCAACAAAGGGCTCGTTAGCATAACGCTGTTCGAACAGCGCCTGCAAATCAACTTCCGCGTTCAGTTTGCCATACAGCGTGGCATGGATACCGCGTATCATTGGCGTGAGATGAGGAACGAAGGTCAAACCAACCATCTTGCCGGCTGCCCGCGCCAAGCCCTGTTTTATTTCCGGCAAGTGGCGATGTCCAGCGACACCATAGGCCTTGAAATTGTCTGACGCTTCCGAGAACAAGTACGAGATTTCTGATTTGCGCCCTGCGCCGGAAACCCCCGACTTGGAATCGGCAATCAAACTGTCAGGTTCAATCACGCCTGCCTCCAACAACGGGATAAAACCCAATTGTACCGCTGTGGGATAACAACCGGGGTTGGCAACCAGCCGGGCTGATTTGATCTGCGCGCGGTTCGCTTCCGGCAAGCCATATACCGCCTCGGCAACCAGGTCCGGGCAAGCGTGAGTCATGCCATACCATTTTTCCCACTCCGCAACATTCTGCAAACGAAAATCTGCAGCCAGGTCGATCACCTTGACACCGGCATCCAGCAGCACACGGGTCTGCTGCATCGCGATGCCGTTGGGGGTGGCAAAGAACACCAGATCACATTTTTCGAGATGCGCCTGGTCGGGATGGACGAACGGCAAGTCCACATAACCGCGCAGACTGGGGAACATCTGGCTGACCGGCGTACCCGCATCGGCGCGTGAAGTTATCACTTGCAACTCCACCTGCGGGTGCATCGCCAACAAACGCAGCAGCTCGACGCCGGTGTAGCCTGTACCGCCAACTATGCCAACTTTGATCATCTTCACTTCCATTAGAAACGCTTTGCATTCTACAACAAAATGAAAAGCCGCCCGAAGGCGGCTTTTGCAGTCCATCCAAACGTCTTAACGTTTGGAGAATTGTTTCCTGCGGCGCGCCTTGCGCAGACCGACCTTCTTGCGTTCCACTTCGCGCGCATCCCGAGTCACCAGACCGGCCTGCTTCAGCACGGTCTTGAACGTCGCGTCGTAGTCGATCAACGCACGGGTGATGCCGTGACGAACCGCTCCGGCCTGTCCGGATTCGCCGCCGCCTGTGACATTCACCATGATGTCGAACTTGCCGAGTGTATCGGTCAATGTCAGCGGCTGACGCACGACCATGCGTCCGGTTTCGCGGGAGAAGAACTCGTCAACCGGCTTGTCGTTCACGACGAAATTACCCTTGCCTGTCTTCATAAACACCCGCGCCACTGCACTCTTGCGGCGGCCGGTACCATAGTTATAAGTTACGCTCATGATCTATTATGCCTTCAACAGATTGACTGGTTTCGGTTGCTGCGCCACATGCGGATGCGCCGCACCTGCGTATACCTTCATCTTGCGCAGCATCGCATAGCCCAGCGGTCCTTTTGGCAACATGCCTTTAACGGCCTTTTCCAATGCGCGGCCGGGATGGCGCGTTTGCATCTTGGCAAAATTGGTGGTGTACAAACCGCCCGGATAGGTCGTGTGGCGATGGTACAACTTGGCTTCAGCCTTGTTGCCGGTCACGCGCAACTTGTCGGCATTGACCACGACGACGAAATCGCCGGTATCCACGTGCGGGGTATAGATCGCCTTGTGCTTGCCGCGCAGACGCGCCGCGATCTGGGCAGCCAGACGGCCCAGCACCTGATCGGCTGCATCAACCAGAAGCCAGTCGTGCCGGACTTCCTCGGCTTTGGCGGAAAATGTTTTCATGACCACAATTCCTGAAAATTCAATAAAGTAAAAACCTCGAAGGGCGCGCATTCTATTGCAGCCCACTTACCCTGTCAAATGCTATTTAACCCGGAAAAGGCACTCGCCAAGTCAGCATCGACGCGCACATTTCAGGAGCAAAGGCGAAAACAAGTAAGATAAGCACATTTGGAAATTCCGAGTCTTGTCATGTCCTGGTTCATCACCAACCTCATTGCCGCTTTCCTGCTGCCGCCGTTCAGCCTGCTGCTGCTGCTCGCGCTGGGTATCATTTTTCTCTATCGCCGACACAAGCTCGCCAACAAGCTGATAATCGCCGCGTTCTGCCTGCTGTGGATAGCGTCCACTCCATATTTCGCCGAAGGCGCGCTGCATATGCTGGAGGCGCACACCACTCCCGTTGACATCAGCAGCCAGGATGCCGATGCGATCGTGATACTGGGCGGCGGGACCTATTTCCACGCGCCGGAATATGCCGGACAGGACACTATCGGCGATGGCACGCTGGTTCGTTTGCGCTACGGCGCAAAGCTGCAGCGGGAAACCGGCAAACCGATACTCGTGGCCGGCGGCAAACCCCTGGGCAACGGCATTTCCGAAGCGCTGCAGATGCGCATCGTGCTGGAACAGGATTTTCATGTCCCGGTGCGCTGGACGGAAGATGAATCTGCCAATACTTTTGAGAATGCCCGATTCAGTTTTCGCATCCTGCAGCAGGCGGGTATCAATAGAATATATCTGGTGACGCATGCCTGGCATATGCCGCGTTCAGCAGCAATTTTTCGCCGTGCCGGGTTCGAGGTTGTCGAGGCGCCGACCGCTTACACCACTCGATATCGGACCGACCTGCTAACCTTCCTGCCGCGCGCCGAATCCCTTCGAGACAGCAAGATTTTCATTCACGAAATTATCGGTTTGCTCTGGTATCGGTTAAAGTTGGCGGTCTCGGATAGTTAGTCCATCGAAAGGAATACCATGAAAGCTCGAGTCAAATGGGTGGAGCAGGCCTCGTTTCTGGGCGAGACCGAAAGCAATCACGCGGTATTGATGGATGGTTCGCCGGCGGCAGGCGGGCGCAACCTCGGCCCGCGCCCGATGGAAATGCTGCTGATCGGCACCGGCGGCTGCACCAGTTTCGACGTGATCAGTATCCTGAAGAAAAGCCGCCAGGCGGTCTCTGACTGCTATGTGGAACTGGATGCGGAACGCGCCGAAACCGACCCCAAGGTGTTCACCCGAATCCACATGCACTTCGTCGTAAAGGGCAAGGACATCAAACCGGAAGTTGTCGAAAAAGCCATCAAGCTATCGGCAGAGAAATACTGCTCTGCATCGATCATGCTCGGCCAGACCGCCGCGATCACGCATGATTTCGAGGTGATACAGGAGAGTTAAGGAAACCTCAAAAAATTCAGAGTTCGCCCAAATGCAAGGCGCGGAAAAATTTGCGAGCATCCGCTACGCGGATTGCCTGCTTACCCCGCTTCGCAGCGCCGCATATGATTTATATGTAAGCAAGAAATTTATTCCGCAACACAGCAGTTGGGATGAAATCTGGATTTTTAAATTAAACCCAGTAGGAAGTGCCGGTCATCACCTTCGCATTCAGTTTCATCGCCAGTTGCACCGGCTGGGGCAACTCTGCGCCTCCTAGCGATCTTGCCATATCGGCATGCCCGACCTCGTCGGTGTACATCTGCGCCACAATGGCGCGGCTCTTCTCGTCCTGCGGCGGCAACCGGTCCAGATGGCTTTGCAGGTGATCTCCGACTTGCCGTTCGGTCTCAGCGAGAAAACCGAGGTTCCACTTGTCGCCCAGCAATCCTGCAACTGCTCCGATCGCCAGCGAACCGGTATACCAGAACGGATTCAGCACACTCAAGTGGCCGCCCAATTCGTGCACGCGTTTTGCCGTCCAGGCCAGATGCTCGGTCTCTTCCTGCGCGGCGCGCTGCAGTGTCTGTTGCACGGCAGGATCGCGCGCCGTCAATGCCTGCCCCTGATACAAAGCTTGCGCACAAATCTCGCCGCTGTGATTGACGCGCATCAGCGCAGCGGCCCTTTTTCGCTCTGCTTCATCCAGTGGCGCTTCCGGGACGTTTGCGTCAGGATAGGCGCGCGCGCTGTGCGCCTGGCTGAACAAGGTGCGCAAGCCCTTGTCGAATTCGATAATCAGACGATCCAGATTCAACATGACACCTCCCGCAATTCAGAGTCAAACAAATCATCAAGCGAACAATTTCGCCAATTCTACACCCGGATCCTCCGCGCGCATGAACGCCTCGCCAACCAAAAACGCATGCACATTGTGGCCACGCAATAGCTTTACGTCCTTGGCTTCGAGGATACCGCTTTCGGTGACGACGATACGGCCACCGGGTATGCGCGGCAACAAGTCCAGCGTGGTTTGCAGGTTCACTTCGAAGGTGCGCAAATTGCGGTTGTTCACGCCGATCAGCGGCGTGGTCAGTCGCAGCGCTGACTCCAGTTCGGTGCCGTCGTGCACTTCCACCAGCACCGCCATGCCGAGCCGGTGTGCCAACAACTCGAATGATTGCATTTGCGCGACATCCAGCGCAGAGGCTATCAGCAGTATCGCATCCGCACCCATCGCCCGGGACTGGTATATCTGGTATTCGTCGACGATGAAATCCTTGCGCAGCACCGGCAGCGTGCAAGCGGCACGCGCCTGTTTCAGATACTCTGCCTTGCCCTGAAAGAACTGCTCGTCGGTCAGCACGGACAGACATGTCGCGCCGTGGCGCGCATAGCTCGACGCGATCTCTGCCGGGCGAAAATCCGACCGCAATACACCCCTGCTCGGGCTGGCCTTCTTTATTTCCGCGATCACGGCGGATTGTCCCGCGACAACCCTGGCGCGGATCGCGCCTACGAAATCCCGCGCAGGCGCAGCTCGCTCCGCCTCGGCACGCATCGCCAGGAGCGGATTGACTGCCTGCGCTTTGATCACTTCCTGCACTTTGACCGCCAGGATCTTTTTGAGGATGTCGGACATTGCAGCGTCTGCATTCAAGAAAGACGCGCATTTTAACACTTGGGGTAAAATGCGCCCTACAACTAATCACCTGGAACACCATGCAGAACGTCAAGGAATATATGCAGGGAATCGGCAAAACGGCGCGCGCGGCTTCGCGCCTGATGGCGCTGGCAGACACTGCCACCAAGAATCGCGCGCTGACCGAGATCGCCGCCTCGCTGCAAAACCAGACCGCGCTGTTGCTGGACGCCAATGCCAAGGATATCGCTGCGGCGAGAGCCGACGGCCTGGATGCAGCCTCGGTGGACCGGCTGACACTGACCGAAAAGACCGTACACGGCATGGCCGAGGGTTTGCTTCAGATCGCGCGCCTGCCGGACCTGATCGGCGCGATTAGCGATATGACCTATCGTCCCTCCGGCATACAGGTCGGCAAGATGCGCGTCCCGCTCGGCGTGATCGGGATCATTTACGAATCGCGGCCCAACGTGACCGCGGATGCCGCCGGGCTGTGCCTGAAATCCGGCAATGCTGCGATATTGCGCGGCGGATCGGAAGCGATCCACTCCAATCAGGCCATCGCCGCATGCGTGCATGCCGGTTTGCGTATCGCCGGATTGCCGGAAACCGCTGTTCAGGTCGTCGCCACCACGGATCGCGCGGCGGTGGGGGAACTCATCACGATGAAAGAATATGTGGATGTGATCGTGCCGCGCGGCGGCAAGGGTTTGATCGAACGCGTTTCCAAAGATGCGCGCATACCGGTGATCAAGCATCTGCACGGCGTGTGCCATGTTTATATCGATGACGAAGCCGATATCGACATGGCGATACGCGTCGCAGACAACGCCAAGACACAGCGCTATGGTGTATGCAATGCGATGGAGACGCTGCTGGTCGCGCACGGCATCGCTGCAAAAGTGTTGCCCAGGCTCTGCAAGATCTATCTTGACAAAAATGTCGAACTGCGCGGCGATGAGGCTGCGCGGGCACTGGTCAAGCAGATGAAGGCAGCAACCGAGGAAGACTGGCATACCGAATATCTGGAGCCGATACTCGCGGTGAGGGTGGTGTCCGGCCTGGATGAAGCCATCGCGCATATAGCCACCTATGGATCGCAGCATACCGACAGCATCGTCACTGAAAATTACACCAACGCGATGCGTTTCCTGCGCGAGGTTGATTCCAGCTCGGTGATGGTCAATGCCTCGACGCGCTTTGCCGATGGCTTTGAATACGGCCTCGGCGCGGAAATAGGCATCTCCACCGACAAGATCCATGCGCGCGGTCCGGTCGGTCTGGAAGGGCTGACCTCGCAGAAATACATCGTGCTGGGCAGCGGCCAGATACGCGTCTGAACCAATCATGCCATTCCAAAAAACAAAATTAAGGAAGCAAACACCATGAGCCAAACCATCGAAGTCAAGGTGCCGGACATCGGCGATTTCAAGGACGTTTCCGTAATCGAGATATTCGTAAAGGCCGGTGACAAAATCGAAACGGAGCAGTCACTGATCACGCTGGAAACCGACAAGGCAGCGATGGAAGTGCCCTGCCCGGCCGCGGGCGTGGTCAAAGCACTCAAGGTAAAGGTCGGCGACAAGGTTTCGGAAGGCAGTGTGATCCTGATGCTCGAACAGGAGCAAGGGGCAAGGAGCAGGGAGCAAGCAAAACCCCCAGTCGGTGCAGCGGTGCCGGCTGCCACAAATCCGCCACCGGCGCCCACAACGGTGGCTGCACCTCAAGCATTCAAGAAGGGCGATATCCACGCCGAAGTACTGGTGCTGGGCGCGGGGCCCGGAGGCTACACAGCCGCGTTCCGCGCGGCCGACCTGGGCAAGCAGGTGGTGCTTGTCGAAAAATACTCCAGCCTGGGGGGCGTGTGCCTGAATGTCGGCTGCATTCCGTCCAAGGCACTGCTGCATGTCGCCAGGGTCATCACCGAGGCTGAAGAAGTGTCGCATCATGGCGTGACCTTCGGGAAACCGAAAATCGATATCGATGGCATCCGCGCATGGAAAGAAAGCGTCGTCGCAAAATCTACCGGCGGATTAGCCATGCTGGCCAAGCAACGCAAAGTGCAGGTGGTGCAGGGCAGCGCCAAATTCACCTCGCCGAATCACCTGGCTGTCGAAACCAGGGACGGCAAGAAGTCCATCAGCTTCGATAACGCGATCATCGCCGCGGGTTCCAGCGTGGCGCGCATCCCCGGCTTTCCTTATGACGACCCGCGCATCATCGATTCCACCGGCGCGCTGGCACTGCAGGATGTTCCCAAACGCATGCTGATCATCGGCGGCGGCATCATCGGTCTGGAAATGGCCACGGTGTATGACGCGCTCGGCTCGAAAATCTCCGTGGTCGAGTTGATGGACCAGCTGATGCCTGGCGCCGACAAGGACATGGTCAAGCCGTTGCATGCACGTATTGCCAAACGTTATGAGGCGATTTATCTCAAAACCAAGGTTACGAAGATCGAAGCCCAGAAGAACGGTTTGAAGGTGACTTTCGAAGGTGAACAGGCGCCCGAACCGCAACTCTATGACCGCGTGCTGATGGCTGTCGGTCGCCGGCCGAACGGTCGGGACATCGGCGCGGATGCCGCGGGTGTGTCTGTCAACGAACGCGGCTTCATACCGGTGAACATGCAGATGCGCACCAATGTGCCGCACATCTATGCGATCGGTGACATCGTCGGCGACCCGATGCTGGCGCACAAGGCTACGCACGAAGGCAAGGTCGCGGCGGAAATCATCGCCGGGCATCATGCCGCGTTCGAGCCGATGACCATTCCGTCGGTGGCCTACACCGATCCCGAAGTTGCCTGGATGGGGCTTACCGAGACACAAGCCAAAGCGCAAAACATCGAATTTGAAAGAGTTTCATTCCCGTGGGCTGCTTCCGGTCGAGCAGGCTCGGTGGGACGCAGCGAAGGGGCAACCAAAGTATTGCTCGACCCGGGCACACGCCGCATCCTCGGCGCGGGCATCGTCGGCGTGAATGCCGGCGAGCTGATCGCCGAAGCGGTGCTCGCGCTGGAGATGGGTGCCGATATGGAGGACATCGGGCTGACCATACATCCGCATCCGACCCTGTCCGAGACGCTGGGCTTTGCCGCGGAAATGGCCGAAGGCACGATCACCGATCTGCTGGCGCCGCGCAAGAAATAATGCGCCTCGGCTTGATGCTGGCTTTTCTGGTTTTGAGTGGGGATGCCGGCGCACTCGACCTGGATGGCTTCAAGTCAGAACTCGACAGTTTGACCAAACCAGCCAATCCCTCCAAACCTGCAGGTTCCGGACTCGCACGGTTCAGTACGCAAGACCAGATCAAAAGCCTCAAGCAGGCTCTGACCCAGGGCGCTGAAACTGCGATCTCGGATCTCGCCAGGAAGGACGGCTACCTTGGCAATGACAAGGTGCGCATCCCGCTGCCGGACAGCCTGCATAAAGCCGACAGGACCATGCGCAAACTCGGCATGGGCAAATATCCGGATGAGCTGATCACCTCGATGAATCGTGCCGCCGAAGCTGCCGTGCCGGAAGCGAAAACGCTGTTTGTCGGCGCAATCAAAAAGATGACCGTGGCAGATGCGAAGGGCATACTCACCGGCAACGACGATGCCGCCACACTATACTTTCGCAAAAACACCGAGACCGCGCTGACCGCAAGGTTCAAGCCCATCGTGGGCAAGGCGATGAAAAAAGTGAAGCTGGCCGAAACATACGACCAGTTCGCGGGCAAGGCTGTCAGGTTCGGCCTGGTGGACGAACGTGATGCAAATCTGGAGGATTACATCACGCGCAAGGCGATGGACGGATTGTTCCTGGTGATGGCTGAACAGGAAAAAGCCATCCGTGCAGATCCGCTGAAAGCGACAGGAAATCTGGCGAAACAGATCTTTTCGGCCATAAAACGCTGAAGCCGCCAATACTGCTTTTAGTCTGGCGCACAAAAAATTACTCGATTTTTACCTCAGCCATACCACCAGCCTCCTGCGGCTCTGCGTCGGCAGCTTCCTGGCTGCAATATTGTTGTCCGGGGTCCGATTGTCGCGTTGCTCGAAGCAGCCAAAGGTAATCTGGAACACCATTGATTGATTGCGACAACAATGCCATATCCATTGAGCAAGTAACCCGATATCAGTATAGTCTGGCTAACCTGACAGGAATACATATATGGAGCAGATGAGCACGCATGAGCACAAGCTGACATTGCCGGAACTTCTGGGCATGCTGGTAAGCGATGGGCTGATCAGCAAGGCAGAAGCAGACGGGATGATCGCCGAGCGCCGCGGCCAGCGCCAGAACGTACACCCGCTCGTGGCCATAGCTGGACAGAACTGGAAATCGCAGCTGCCCCCGCACAAAGCGCTTAATGTGGATGTACTGAGCGAATGGCTGGCAAAGCGCGCCGGACTCGAGTACATCCACATCGATCCGTTGAAGATCGACTTTTCATTTGTCACCGACATCATGTCCAACGACTATGCCACCCGTTTCGGCATCCTGCCGGTGCAGGTGACTCAAAACGAGGTGGTCATCGCCACTTCCGAACCGTTTCTGCGCGACTGGGAATTGGTGCTCAAGCAAACACTGCGCAAAGACATCCGCCGCGTTGTCGCCTCGCCGGAAGATATCAGCCGTTTCCTGGTCGAATTCTACAATCTGGCACGCTCGGTAAAGAATGCGTCGCAGACCAAGCGCCAGGAAAAATCCGGCCAGGCTTCGTTCGAGCAATTGGTGGAATTGGGCAAGACCAAGCAGCAATTCGACGCCAACGACCAGCATATCGTCACGATCGTCGACTGGTTGTGGCAGTATGCTTTCGAGCAGCGCGCATCGGACATACACATCGAGCCGAGACGCAATCACGGGCTGGTGCGCTTCCGCATCGATGGTGTTCTGCATCAGGTTTACCAGATCCCGATGTCGGTGATGACCGCGATGACCAGTCGCATCAAACTGCTGGGTCGCATGGATGTCATCGAGAGGCGCCGCCCGCAGGATGGCCGCATCAAAACCCGCACCGCGGATGGCCAGGAAGTCGAGCTGCGCTTGTCCACACTGCCGACTGCCTTCGGAGAAAAACTGGTGATGCGCATCTTCGATCCGGAAGTTCTGGTGCGCGATTTTTCCGAACTGGGATTTTCCGACGAGGATCGCAACCGCTGGGACAAGATGACATCGCAGCCAAACGGCATCATCCTCGTCACCGGCCCGACCGGCTCGGGCAAGACCACCACGCTATATTCCACGCTAAAGCATCTTGCCACGCCGGAGGTCAACGTCTGCACCATCGAAGACCCGATCGAGATGGTCGAACCGGCATTCAACCAGATGCAGGTGCAACATGGCATCGACCTAAATTTCGTAGACGGGTTGCGGGCGCTGATGCGGCAGGATCCGGACATCATCATGGTGGGCGAGATCCGCGATCTGGAAACCGCCGACATGGCGATACAGGCCGCACTGACCGGCCATCTCGTGCTATCCACGCTGCACACCAATGACGCTCCATCGGCAATCACACGGCTTATCGATCTGGGTGTCGCACCTTACATGATCAATGCCACTGTACTCGGCATCATGGCGCAACGGCTGGTGCGCACACTGTGTCCGCATTGCAAGCGCCCGCAGCCGGTTCGAGCAGATGAAAATGAACTTTGGGAAGGGCTAGTCACGCCCTGGAAAACCAGCCGCCCGGCGCAATTTCAGCATCAGGAAGGCTGTCTCGAATGCCGGATGACCGGATACTCGGGACGCATCGGCATTTATGAGATATTGCCGTTGTCGCCCGAATTGCGCAAACTGATCAGCCCGGACACCGATGTGGCGCGCATTCGTGAAGCAGCCTACCGCGAAGGCATGAAGCCGCTGCGGATATCGGGGGCGATGAAAGTCGCGGCAGGAACGACGACACTCGACGAAGTCGTCAAGGTCGCTCCGCCTGCCAACTAGTTTCGGCGAACAACTGCCACTTTCAAGAAATAGTTCTCCTTGTGGTTATCGGGCGCAAGGTGTGCTCTTTAAGTGCAGCAGCACAAATTTCGGTAATATTTTACAAACATCAGGGAGGAAAATCATGAGCATGATCCAGGAATTCAAGGAATTTGCCATCAAGGGCAATGTGGTGGATATGGCTGTGGGTGTCATTATCGGCGCCGCTTTTGGAAAGATCGTTTCTTCTCTGGTCACCGATGTCGTCATGCCTCCGATCGGCGTGCTGATCGGCGGGGTGGATTTCTCGAAATTGTCATTTACCCTGCTTGAAGCCACCGCGACCGCGCCTGCCGTTGTGATCAGCTACGGCAGATTCATACAAACTGTCGTGGACTTCACGATCATAGCCGCTGTCATATTCGTGGTCGTCAAGGGCATCAACACGATGAAGAGGAAAGCCGAAGCAGCACCAGCGACACCTGCCACAGCGCCGGCACAAGAAGTTCTGCTGACGGAGATTCGTGACTTGCTGAAAAAATAATCCGGCGGAAATCATGAAGACGATGCGCCTGGTGATCCATGGCCGCGTGCAGGGCGTATTCTTTCGCGATTCGATGCGCTATGAAGCGCAAAGGCTCGGGATCGCAGGCTGGGTGCGCAATCGCAGCGACGGCACAGTGGAAGCCGCGGTTCAGGGTGAATCTTACGCAGTGGATGCCATCGTGCGCTGGGCGCATCACGGCCCGCAGCATGCGCGGGTCGAGCGGGTCAACATCGCGGAGGATAACGGCAGTTACACCAGCTTCGAGGTGATCGTGTAATTCGATTATTGCTTGAAACCTCCCGCTCTCATCCCAATCTCTGCGAGCGAAGGAGAACCGCGATGCCGACAAATTCCATGCCCAGATATTCCACGAAAATTTTCACACGCCTGCTCCGTGCCGCGCTGTTCGGTGCGATGTTCTTTGCCCTGTTCAGTTTGCTGCTGAGTCTGATCCCGCATGCCGATGGCGCAGATGCAGCACCGCGTCCGGTCACACCGCGCGGCGAACTGGCGGCGGATGAAAAAGCGACCATCCGGCTGTTCGAGAATTCGCGCAACTCGGTGGTCTACATCACCACCCGCGCGCAGGTGCAGGATTTCTGGTCGCGCGACATATTCTCCGTTCCGCGCGGCACCGGTTCCGGATTCATCTGGGACGAATCCGGACACGTGGTCACCAACTACCATGTCATCGAAGACGCCAGCGAAGCCACAGTACGTTTGGCCAACGGCAAGGATTATACGGCCACACTGGTCGGCGCCAGCCAGTTGCACGATATCGCCGTGCTGAAGATCAAAGTCAGCCAGAAATTTTCGCCGCCGCTTCCGATCGGCACCAGCCACGATCTCAAGGTCGGGCAAAAGGTCTATGCGATCGGTAACCCGTTCGGCCTGGACTGGACACTGACCAATGGCATCGTGTCCGCGCTGGACCGCTCGCTGACCGAAGAGAACGGCAATATCGTCGAGCATCTGATCCAGACCAATGCGGCCATCAACCCGGGAAATTCCGGCGGGCCGCTGCTCGATTCGGCCGGACGGCTGATCGGCATCAATACCGCGATCTACAGCCCGAGCGGCGCCAGCGCAGGAATCGGCTTTGCAGTTCCGGTGGATACCGTCAACCGTGTCGTGCCGCAACTGATACGCGACGGCAAATACACCCGCCCGGTTATAGGAATCGGGATAGATGAGGACATCAATCAGCGTCTGACATCGATGATGAACATCAAGGGGGTCGTGGTCCTGCGTGTGCCTCCCGGCTCCGCAGCAGCGGCGGCAGGATTGAAAGGTGTCGATGTCACACGAGATGGCAGCATCATCCCGTGTGACATCATCACCGCCGATCGAGGGCAAACCCGTGGACAGTGTCAGCGATACTCGTCGCGCGCCTGGATGATTTCAGGGTCGGCGAAAAGATCAAACTGACCGTGATGCGGCAGGGGAAAAACCGCGAGGTCCAGACGATCCTTCAGGGAGGGGAATGAGGCTGACATGATGTCCCTTCAAACGGGCCGATAACATAACGACGTCAATCCAGCCTATCCCTCCCAACCACCTCAAGCACATCGTTGAATCGATAAACCAGCGGCACACTCGGAGTGATCTCCACCTTCTCGATCGCGTCGGGCGCGATCTTTTCCAGATACATCACCAGACTGCGTATCGTGTTGCCGTGGCTGACCACCAGTAATTTCCGGTTTGCCGCGACGCGCGGAGCCATTACCTCATGCCAATAGGGCAGCAAGCGGCGCCGGCAATCTGAAAGGCTCTCGCTGCAAGGCAATAGCGCCGGATCGATATCTGCATAGAGCGGATCGAAACGCGGATGACGGGGATCATCCAAATCCAGGGGCGGCGGCGCTTCGAAGTAACCGCGCCACCAGCGGCGGTATTGTTGCTCCCCCCATTTCTCAAAGATCTCCTGCTTGTTCAGGCCCTGCAACTGGCCGTAGTGGCGTTCGTTCAACCGCCAGCTTGAATAGCGCGGTATGGATTGTTGGCAAGCTGCGGAGAGCAGACTGTCGGCCGACTGATGGGCGCGCCGCAGCACCGAAGTATGCACCTCGTCAAACACCAAGCCGTCCGCGGCGAGCCGTTGACCGGCTGCTGCATCCCGGGACAACCCCTGTTCGTTCAGCAGAATATCGGTCCATCCGGTGAAACGGCCGCTCAGATTCCATACACTGCTGCCGTGCCGAACAATGACGAGCTGCTTCTCTGTATGATTCATTCGGCCGATTCCAGCAGCACCTTGGCCAGATGGTGGTGATCATCCCAGGCTTCCAGATGCCAGCCCCCCTCATCCCCGCCACGGCCATCGAAACGAAACCAGTTCAGCGCACAGTTGGGGATGACGAAATCACGCGGTGTATGCAGCGGCCTGCCGGTAGCCTTGCGGTAGACGATATCGAGCACGCCCGCATGACAGATCGCGGCAATGGTCTGGCCGCTGTGGTGTCTTGTCAGATTATCGATCGCATCGCTGACGCGCCCGGTAAAACCGGTCAGGCTTTCGCCTGTTTCAAAATCGTAATCGAAATCGCGCGCCTTGTAATGCGCGTATGCCCCGGGATAGCGCTGCGCTCCCTCTTCAGCCGTGATGCCTTGGAATATCCCGTAATGGCGTTCACGCAGTTGCGCCATCGTTTTGACAACCAGTCCGCGCCTCGTTGCAACCATCTGCGCGGTATCGTAGGCACGCTTCAGGTCGCTGCTGTAGATCGCGTTGAAATCATGATGGGCGGCGTTAAAGGCCATTGCCATCGCCTGCGCGATTCCGGTTTCGTTGAGCGGGATGTCGGTTTGGCCCTGGATGCGTTTCGCGACATTCCAGTCAGTCTCGCCATGGCGGATGAAGCAAATGCGGGTAGGCATGATCCAATCAGGTTTTACCATCAACCAATATCAGCAGATGGACGATCAAATTTGGGATGGAAGATATTCTAGCCCACCCCGATTCCTCTTCTGAAAATAAATTGATAATTTCATCGATACTTGGAATTCGATTTGAAACTTGGCGCGAATACTACTGTCAGCATCATGGTAGTTAATGCAGGTCGACTGTTGTAAGCTTTATCCTGACTGTTGCGATCCACCGCCGAAGGGAGCCGCAATTTTGCATCGCCGAATATTTCTCCTGGAGGGAAACATGCCCAGAGCAATATGGAACAATCAGGTGATCGCCGAAGCCCCTGCCAACATGATTCACCTTGTAGAGGGAAATGTGTATTTCCCGCTCTCGGCCGTAAAACGGGAATTTTTGCGGACAAGCGATACGCACACACGCTGCTTCTGGAAGGGCATCGCAAGCTACTACGATGTAGTAGTGGACGGACAAGTGAACGACGATGCCGCGTGGTTTTACCCGGAACCATCGAGCAAGGCGGCACGCATCAAGGATCATGTCGCCTTCTGGCATGGCGTGAAAGTGGAAGAATAGCCCATGGACTTTCAGCGGCCGCACGCAGAAATAACCGATCAGGCGCTCGCGCTGAGTCAACGCCTGGGCAGGGTGCGTACCCGCACCGAATCGTTGTGCGTACCGCTGGAAATCGAGGACTATGTGATCCAGGCCAGCGATTCGGTCAGTCCGCCGAAGTGGCATCTTGCGCATACCACATGGTTCTTCGAAACGTTCATCCTGCTGCCTTTTGCGCCGGATTATCGCGTCTTCGACGAGACTTACGCGCATCTGTTCAATTCGTATTATGAAACGGCGGGTACATTTTTCCCTCGAGCACAGCGCGGCCTGTTGTCGCGCCCTACCGTCGCGGATATTCGTCGTTATCGCGGCCATGTGGATGAAGCGCTTCACGCGCTGCTGACCAATCTGCCGCAACATTCGGCACACGACATCCTCGCGCGGATTGAGCTGGGCATCGAACACGAGACCCAGCATCAGGAGTTGCTCTTGATGGATGTGAAATACAATTTTTTCGTCAATCCGCTCAAGCCGGCCTACCGCGATATTCAGGCTGCTCCAGTGGCCTTCACCCCGATGGACTGGCAATCGTTCACCGGAGGGATCGTCGAGATCGGCCATGACGGGGTGGGATTTTCATTCGACAACGAGCGCCCCAGGCACCGGTCCTTGATTCAGGATTTCCGGCTGGCAAATCGCCTGGTGAGCAACGGGGAATACCTTGATTTCATCGCTGACGGCGGTTACCAGCGCCCCGAATTGTGGCTGTCCGACGGCTGGAGCACCATCAATACCCAGCTTTGGCTGGCGCCCTTGTATTGGTTGAAGGAAGGTAATGGCTGGGGACAATTCACGCTATCCGGCATGCAGTCCTTGAATTTGCATGAGCCGGTCGCGCATTTGAGCTATTACGAGGCGGATGCCTATGCGCGCTGGGCGGGCAAACGGCTGCCGAGAGAGGTCGAGTGGGAACATGTGGCCGCCAGCTTGCCGGTGGCGGGCAATTTTCTTGAATCCGGATTGCTGCATCCGCAAGCTGCGCAGCGGTCCGGGCTCACCCAGTTGTATGGCGACTTGTGGGAATGGACACAAAGTTCGTACTCCTCCTACCCGGGATTCCACCCCTTGCCCGGCACACTGGGAGAATACAACGGCAAATTCATGAGCGGCCAGATTGTGCTGCGCGGCGGATGTTGCGTCACCGCGCAGGATCATATACGCGCCAGCTATCGTAATTTCTTCAGGCCCGCAGACCGGTGGATGTTTTCCGGCCTGCGCCTGGCGGAGGATATCTGATGAGACTCGAATCTCCTGTACTGCAAGTCAATCTGGACGACGATGAATTCCATACTGCTGTACGCGATGGCCTGCGCCGTCACCCGCGGATGATCCCGCCCAAATTTTTTTACGATGCGCGCGGCTCTGAACTGTTCGATCTGATCTGCACCACGCCGGAGTATTACCCGACGCGCACCGAAACCGGCATACTGGACGAATTCGGCGCGGAAATGGTCCAGCGCATCGGCGCCTCATGTGTATTGGTCGAGCTTGGCAGCGGCAGCGCTGCCAAGACGCCCCTGCTGCTCCGGCATCTGTCGGGAGATGCCGCGTATGTGCCTATAGATATCTGCAAACTGTATCTGCTGCAAAGCACGCAGCGCCTCGGCATGATGTTTCCGGAAATGCACATGCATCCGCTATGTGCAGATTACATGCGGCTTTCCTCCGTTAAACTCGATGGCTATGCAGGACGCAGGCGCGTGATCTTCTTTCCCGGCTCGTCCATCGGCAATTGCACCCCGGCCGAGGCCGTGCAATTGCTGCGGCATGCCGCGCAATTGGTCGGCGCCAACGGCGCGATGCTGATCGGCGTGGACAGCAAGAAGTCCCCCGACGTGCTGAACGCCGCCTACAACGATGCCGCCGGTTATACCGCGGCATTCAACCTGAACCTGCTGGCGCGCATGCAGCGCGAACTCGGCGCACAAGTCGATCCGGATGGTTTTGCGCACAGCGCTTATTACAACGCAGCGCTGGGACGGATAGAGATGCACCTGGTCAGCCGGAAGAAACAGTCCATACAGTTGGACGGCGTAACCTTCCGCTTCGAGGATGGCGAAACGATACACACCGAGAATTCGTACAAATATACCGCGCAGGAATTTCAGCAACTGGCCTGGTCAGCGGGTTGGCATCCCAAGATGTTATGGACCGACCGCGCAGAATGGTTCAACGTGCATTACCTGAGCCTGTCGGCCGGCGAAACAGCACAGCGGCACGGTCGCTGATAAGACTTTCACTTCCTCATACGCTCGGCGTGCGCGATCCTTTCCAGCGCCTCGGCGATCACGCTGCGCGGCGCGGCGATATTCATGCGCATGAAACCGCTGCCCTGTTCGCCGAAGGCGATACCCGGGCTCAAGCCCACCCCGGCCTGCTGAACAAAGAATTGCTTGAGCTGATCATCGTTCAGCCCCATCGCCCGGCAATCCAGCCATAACAGATACGTGCCCTCTGGTTCTGTCAGCTTGATCAGCGGCAAGTGCTGCCGCAGGAATTCGCGCACGAACCGGTAGGTGGCATCGAGATAGGCCAGCAACTCATCCAGCCACGCGGCCCCGTTGCGATACGCGGCCTCATAGGCCGCAATGCTGAACGGATTGGCCGCACCCACATGCAACGTGCCGAATGCTTTCGTTATCGCAGCACGGTCTTCTTCATCCGGCACGATCAGGGCGGAAAGCGCCAGCCCCGGAATATTGAAAGTCTTGCTGGGTGCAACTGCGGTGATGATCTTCACCGTGCCGTCGCCCAGCGTGGCCAGCGGCGTATGAAGTTGTCCGGGATAGATCAGATCGGCGTGTATCTCGTCCGACACCACGGTGACAGCGTGGCGCTTGCAGATCTCGAGCAGCGCCTGCAATTCATCCGGCTGCCATACCCTGCCGACCGGATTGTGCGGAGCGCACAGCAGCAACAGCCGCGCGCCACCTTCCGCGCATCGTTCGAAATGTTCGAGATTGAAGCGATAACGGCCCCCCTCGAATTTGAGCGGATTGGTGATCAATCTGCGCCCGACAATTTTCGGCGCGGCCAGGAACGGGGAATACACCGGCGGCTGCACGATCACCTGCTCGTCCGGTTGGCTCAAGGCCATGATGGCGGCATGCAACGAAGGCACCACGCCGGGACACATCACGATCCACTCGCGCTCAACCTTCCACTCATGGCGTTTTTGCAGCCAGTCCATTTGCGCTGCGTACAACGATTCCGGATAGACCGTGTAACCGTAGACCGGATGCACCGCGCGCGCCGCCAGCGCATCGCGCACTGCCGCAGGAACCGCAAAATCCATATCGGCCACCCATAAGGGCAATACGTCATTCGTACCGAAGAAATTTTTCCGTCCGTCGTATTTCAGGCTGGACGTGCCGCTGCGCAGAATGATGCGATCGAAATAATTGCTCATCAATACCTCTATGCTGAATCGGCGTTGACAGAATCATGTCGTCTTGTTTTGGTGAGCCAGCCGTCAGAAAAGAGACCAAAACGTTTTTCAACGGGGATTTTTTCGCAAAAGAGTAGCTTAGCTTTTTCAACTGCTTCGAAGGCTCGTTTAGCATTTCCTATAGTTACCTGACGTTCTAACTTCGATTTCGGTGGATCGAAGGGCCTATTGTCGGCCTCTCTGTCAGTGATAGCTTGGTCATTCAATATGGCCTCAGGCTTCGGATGTGCGACAAGATTTCTAAATTTCCCCAACCATCGGATGGTTCGCCACGGCTCACTGTCCGGAGAATATTGAAGATCAAGTCGCTCAGCTATGAGGCGGACTTTCGCTAAAGGATTTGCACTCTCAAAATCTTTCCACTCAGGAATAACCCGATCGCCAATCGCGTTGCTAAGTGCTTCAATGGCCAGCGCTGAAAAGGTAAGCACGACGAACGTACTGTCGAACCAGCCATCTTCTTTCCGTTCTGCCTTCCCGAGTTCAAACCTTGCCACGCGCAGCAACGTGTGATGTGCGGAATAGTGACGCTCTTGAACACGCCTAAATACATGGGTTCTGGATGTCATTGTGCATAACACTTATATGATGGATCTGCTAATCTGTTCATTTAGAAATGAAGGCGCTTACATATTTTTGATATTTGATTGCTGCCAGATCCCTTAGTTAGTCTTTCCTAATACGCATAATAGTGCGGACAGTGGTTTAAAGGATATTTCAGATTGTGTGCTTCCTCGGATCAATATCGCATTCCAGCGCTTTACGATCCCACTTTGCCAGGTCAGCTGCGGCTTCATAGGTCGACTGCAGAAACTCGATCAACGCATCGTCCGGAGACTGCGATTCCCGGACGACGCTGTACGGCAAAATGAATTCGCGCAGGTCGTTGCTGTAAAAAGCCTCGCTCGGACTGACTGGGGCGCTGGCGTATCCGGCCGGTTCGGGATAGGCATAGGAATAAAAAGCGGCATAGGGAATCGGGCCGCCGCCGGGCCAGAATCCGCAACTGCTCACTTCGTGCGAGTACGCCTCGCGCGTCACCCAGTCCGGCAGATTCGGCACACCGCCCGGATGTTCAGGAGCCCTGCGTCCGGAAAACCGGGTGACGGCAAGATCCGGAGCACCCCAGAAGAGATGCACCGGACTGCACTTGCCGGCAAAGCGCGCGCGGAATATCTTGAACACGCGGTCGGCCTGCATCAGGATGCGCCAGAAGCGGTTGGCGTATTCGCCATCGTATGAGCGGTGAGTTTCGTCCAGATCGAAACGTATCGGGTCGGCCACTTCGTTGGGCTTGCGCACGATGCTGACGTTCAGATCGAGCATGCGCAGCTCTTCCATCAATCGCTTGTAGAACACCGCCACCGGCATGGGCTCGAGCGCAAAGCCGGCGGAGCGCCCGTCGCTGGCCTGCACGATCAAACGATGGTCTATGAAGTCGAAATCGATCTGGAAGTTGCGTGTGCCGTGCGGGATCAGCGAGGTCGTGAGGCCGCGCGCGGTCACATACAGCGGCACATGCCAGGAGTGATTCACCCAGGAACATTGCGTCAGGCGTATCTTGCCGACGATCTGCATCCACAGATGCAGCGTCGCGTAGGTGTCTTGCCATGCATCGAGCGGCAAGTCCGGCCAGGAATCCGAAGGTGTAGCGGCGATGGCGTCCATCGGTTTGCTCCTTTCACCAACTGTATGCTCGTATGACTGCGCTCAGGGATTGATGCCGGCAAGCTGCGTCAAGCCTGCTTGTGCTGCAACATCCGCAATCCCCAGCCCACGCCGAACCCGGTCACGTCGCTCGCCACGCTGCCCAGTCCGCCCTCGCAGCGGCTCGCGGACAAGTCCATATGCAGCCACGGTACGTCATGCTCGACGAAGCGTTTCAAAAATCGCGCCGCCAGGATGTGGTCTGCCTCGCCATCCAGCGTGCATTGCTTGATGTCGGCAACCTTGGAATCCAGCGCGGGTTCATAGTCTTCATCCATCGGGAAGGCGCACAGCCGCTCGCCGCTTTGCTGCCCGGCCTGCACGGCGCGTTGTAACAGTTCGTCGCGGTTGCCCAGCACGCCGCTGTAACGCGCGCCGAGCGCCACATGCATGCTGCCGGTCAGCGTGGCGAAATCGATCAACAGATTCGGTTTTGCGCGCGACGCGAGCGTGAGTGTGTCGGCCAGCACCATGCGGCCTTCGGCATCGGTGTGCATGATCTCGATGGTGGTGCCGTTCAGCGCCTTGACGATGTCGTTCTGCTTGTAGGCTTTCGGCCCGATGTGGTTTTGCGCGATGGCCAGCCAGCAGTCGATGTCGACCGGCAGCTTTTGCTGCGTGGCAGCGAGCAGGATGCCGAGCGCAACCGCCGAGCCGTTCATGTCCTCGTGCATGCCGTGCATGTAGCGCGCGGGCTTGAGGTTGTGTCCGCCAGTGTCGAAGCAGATGCCCTTGCCGACCAGCGCGACAGTCTGTTTCGCCTTGGGATGTTTGTAGGTCAGGTGCACGATCGCGGCGTCTTCTTCACTGCTGCCCTGCGCTACCGCGACGAACGCGCCCGCGCCCATCTTGCGCAATGCTTTCAGGTCGAATTCCTTGAGTTGCCAGCCGTTCTGTTTGGCGAGATCCCTGATGCGTTTGCGGTACAGGCCGGGTGTCAGCTCGTTGGGCGGCAGCACGGTCAGGGTGCGGCACAGCAGATTGCCTTCTGCTTGCGCCTTGAGGTCGTCGAATATTTTTTTGTCCGCAAAACCGTACAGCGCGATCTTGTGCAGCGGCTTGCGCTGGTCCGCTTTTTTCTTGTGCAGCGGCAGCGGGGCGCCGTTCACCCACGCCGCATACACCGCCGCCTCGGCGGCCTGTTTGCGCTGCACGGCATCACCCAACACGACGATGGCGATGCCGGCGGGCTGTTCGCCCAGCAGCAGTTGCACTGCCTTGCGCGCCTGCGTCTGCAGCGCAAAATTCGTCTTGTCGAAGTCCAGCATCGCCCAGGCGATCAGGCTGCCATCCTCATGGTTTGCAGCGACGGGCGCATCGGCGAATCCTTCCGCCTTGATGCCGCGCCGCTTGAGTACGGCGGCAAGCAGGTCGCTGTGCGGCAAGTCCTTGGGTAAAGTTTTGCCCTTGGGCAACAGCACCAGCAGGTGTGCTGCGTTGAGGGTCTTGGGTACAGCAGATGATACGGTCAGTTGTGCTAGCATTACATACTCGATTAATGGAAGAAGTTGCCATTATCGCGGAAAAAGCAATTTGCCACAGAGTGCACAGAGAACACAGAGAAAACCTCAAACCTGTCGCCACGCTCTCTGTGAGCGCTGTGTTCTCTGTGGCTTATATTTTATCTCTTATGCGTGCTTATCTAGATCTCATGCAGCACGTGCTCGACCACGGCACGAAAAAATCCGACCGCACCGGTACCGGCACGCTCAGCGTGTTCGGCTACCAGATGCGCTTCGATCTATCCAAGGGCTTTCCGCTGCTGACCACCAAGAAAGTGCATTTGCGATCCATCATCCACGAACTGTTGTGGTTCCTGCAGGGCAGCACCAACATCAAATACCTCAAGGACAACGGCGTCAGCATCTGGGACGAATGGGCGGACGAGAACGGCAACCTGGGCCCGGTGTACGGCAAGCAATGGCGCTCGTGGGCAACGGCGGATGGCCGCACGGTGGATCAGATCTCGGAAGTGATCGCACAGATCAGGAAGAATCCGGACTCGCGCCGCCTGATCGTGTCGGCCTGGAACGTAGGCGAACTTGACCGGATGGCACTCGCGCCGTGCCATGCGTTCTTCCAGTTCTATGTCGCGGACGGCAAACTGTCCTGCCAGCTCTACCAGCGCAGCGCCGACATCTTCCTCGGCGTGCCGTTCAACATCGCTTCCTACTCGCTGCTGACGCTGATGGTCGCACAGGTGTGCGGCCTGAAGCCGGGTGATTTCGTGCACACCTTCGGCGATGCACACATCTATTCGAACCACATGGAACAAGTTCAACTGCAGTTGTCGCGCGAGCCGCGTCCGCTGCCGACGATGAGGATCAATCCGGGCGCGAAGGATATCTTCGCTTTCAAGTTCGAGGATTTTACTTTGGAAAATTACGATCCCCATCCGGCCATCAAGGCACCCGTCGCGGTATGAGGCCGCGCATCTCGCTGATCGTCGCGATGGCCAGGAACCGCGTGATCGGCACCAACAACACATTGCCCTGGCATCTGCCCGCCGACCTGAAGCACTTCAAGGCGCTCACGATGGGACACCATATCGTGATGGGACGCAAGACCTATGAGTCGATCGGCAAACCTTTGCCGGGACGCATATCCGTAGTGGTCACACGCAATGCGGGCTATGCGCCTCCCGGCGTGATCACGGCGAACTCGCTGGAAGCCGCGATCTCGGCATGCGATGGTGAAAACGAGATTTTTATAATCGGCGGTGCGGAGCTATATCGCCAGTCGATCACTTTTGCCGACCGCATCTACCTGACCGAGATCGATGCCGATATTTCAGGCGATGCGCATTTCACGGAATTGGACCACACGCTGTGGAAGGAAGCCGGGCGCGAAAGCCACGTTCGGGATGAGAAGAACGCTTATCCCTATCAGTTCGTCATTTACGACAGAAAACGCTAACGACTAACGGAAATCCCAGCGGTAACCGATATAGACGTAATAGCGCCTGGTTTTCTCATCGGTGATCGGGCCGGAGTTATGGGTGTTTTCAACTCCCCCCTCGCCATCGAAGCTCATCGAATCATTCATGCGATAACTCAACTTGAGACTGGGCGTGACCCGTGTCATGCGGACATCCAGGTTGTCATTCTGGTTATACAGCTGCAGTGAAACATCCAGGCGCCAGCGTTGCACAAACGTCTCGGTCTGGGTAAAAGCCAGTGACTGCCCTTTATAGGACTGCGCATTGATATAACTGGCGCTCGCAACACCCAGATCGTTTTCAAGCAGCAGATTGTTGCCTATCGCTTGCGCGGTAAGGATATACATATTCCCGGACCCGGGTGTGGCAGGCAGCGTAGCGGTCGCCCCGGTTCCGGAAATATTATTGATGCGAAAATCCCCGCCCAGGCGCAAGCGCGAAGAGTAGGGGTGTGTCATTCCAACCAGGAACAGATTGGATGTCGGGGTCAACGCCTTGGCATCCGCAATCAGACTTTCCGTCGACACGCCAGATTGGACCAAAGCGGAAATGGATTGCGTGGTCTGGCCCGGCAATGCGTTGGTCAGCTGCAAGGCAGGTGACTTCCGGTGGTCCGCAAGCAGGGTATAGTTGTCGCCGGACTCGTTCGTCCAGTTACCCTGGAACATGGCGATATTGACCGCCTTGAACATCGTGTCGTAATCGAGCTGCCCCATATAATTGCGTTTCGTATCGAAATACTGCGCTTCCATCCCGACGGCCCGGCGATCCATGACCGTGCCCACGCGCTGTTCGATGAAATATCCGTTGCCGCTCCACTGCCCGGGCAGGCGGGTAAGATCGACACTCAGGCCTGCAAAGGTCTTGCGTTCGGCATCGGTGTTATAGAAATCGACCGGCGTGCCCAGGACGCCGTTGACACGCCAGGTAGAATCCAAACTGTAGCCCAGCCATGCCCCGTCGAAACGGCCGAGCACCCCTCCCGCTGTTCCCGCCTGCCGGCCCACGCGGTACAAATGGCTGCGATCACGCGCGCTCTGCTCAATGTAGAACGAGCTCAGCCGATTGTCATTTGTCGAATTCGCCAAATAGTTCGCCCTGTAATCGTCCCGAACCACGATACGCGTATCGGTATTCTCCGTGAGTTTCCGGCCGGTCAGGTCCAGCGAAGTGATGAGCATCGATTGGTCCGTGCCAGACAATGAGTCAAATATAATGTTTGCGCCGTTTGCGGTCGCAGTGTCGGTGTGAAACCAGCCGCGATAGTAATTCTGGGAAAAACTGCCATATACAATCAACTTTTCTTCTACAGTCTGCTTCCGTACAGCTTGGGGAATTACCTTCGCATACGCTTCCGCGGGCAAGTTCGCCAGCCTTGTCTTCACCTGCTTCACATCCGGAGCGTCGGGGTATAGCTTCAGATACAGCTCGTATTCAACGCGCGCCTTGGCGTACTCGCCGTTCTTTTCCCGCGCCTCTCCGATCAGTTCCTGCGCTGCCTGAGACTGCTGGTTGGGGGGGAGGTTGAGCAGCTGGTTCAAAGTTTCAACCGCCACATCGGCTTGTCCCTGCTTGAGCGCGCCGTTTGCACTATCGAACAATTGCTTCGCTTTCCGTTCGACTTCCTCAGGAGTGATCATTGCAGCCGCCGATTCAGGCTGCGGCTCGACTTTCGGTTTGGTCGCAGGTGTAAAGATGCTGATACTGCGTCCATCGCTGCCGGGACGGACACGGTAACGCACTTCATTGTCGAACTTGATGATGAGCGAGGAATCAAGCCCGGGATAAGCAACCGTAAAATGCGGGGTAATATCCGTAGGCGGCGAATCCTTGGATTCCGGAACCAGGCTGACACTATCCGGATCCGCCTCCAAAAGATTGATGAAAATGTGAATCTCGCCATTCTTGAGCGATGCCTCGCGTAGATATTGAATCCTGACATCGAACTGGATGCGGATCTCTGCCTCTTCATCTGCACGATTGATATCGATGCGATCGATCACATGGGCTTGGGCGCTTTTTATGCCAACTCCGCTCAACAACAAGGCAACTGCCAAACAGGAAATGGAGCGCCTGAGATTCCGCAAGTGTTGTAACGTGGTTAAGAACTTCAATAGTTAATCCTTTTATTCAACACCTCAACCGGCATATCTGGCGAAAAGATACACCGAACAGTTCTCCGTCATCCCGGAAGTTATTCCACTGCGGGAACCAGCGATGTCATCGTTCATGTGCGATGACATCGATTGACCCCATTTCAAATCAGTCCCATTTGCTCGTCGAGGAGTGGCATTTGTCACACGATTGCGTATTATTGTGGTGCGCGTGACAGAGATTGCAATTGCCATTCAAATTTGTGGCCACTCCATGCACTCTGGTGTTCGCGAAAGTAGTCGTCGACTTGTGGCAGTTATCGCATGAAGGCCACAAGGTCGTAGGCACGTGCCCCGACACTTTAGGGTATTGGGAAGTCGCAGAACCACCCACACCTGTCGCGGTATTGCCGTTGTGGCAGGTCGTGCAGGTACCCGCCACCACTCCCGTATGGTCGAAGCTGGCGCCCAGCCAGGTTGTGGTGGAGTGGCATTTGTCGCACGAATCGGTGGTAACTACATGCCCGCTTGGTTTGCCCGTCGCGGTTACGCCATGACAGGTCGCACAGGTGCCCGGCACCACCCCGGTGTGGTCGAAGCTTGCAGGCAGCCAGGACGTAGTGCGATGGCATTTGTCGCACGAATCGGTAGTAACAACATGCCCGTTTGGTTTGCCTGTCGCAGTTACGCCGTGACAGGTCGTGCAGGTGCCCGGCGCGATGCCCCTGTGGTTGAATCCTGCCGGAAACCAGGCCGTGGTGCGGTGGCAACTGTCGCATGAAGAAGTGGTGAGCACATGCCCGTTCGGCTTGCCTGTCGCCATCCCGCCGTTGTGGCAGGTCATGCAGGTACCGGGCGCTACGCCGGCATGACTGTATGAAGCGGGGGTCCAACCAGTGGTGCGATGGCAGCTTTCGCACGGTGAAGTAGTGGGGACATGCCGGTCAGGTTTTGCCGTTGCCCCCATGCGGTTACCCGCCATGTGGCAAGTGGCACAATCCCGGGGGGTTCCCTTGAATACACCCTGGACATGGCAGGATTCGCACCTGGTCAGAATATGTGCGCCCGTCAGGTTAAAGCCGGTCTGGATATGGTCGAATTTTATGGGGCCGGAAACGGCTGCCTGTGCAAAACCGGTATGAGTCAACATCATCAGCGGCAATATAAGGATAATTCCAAGCCGCCCGGGCGAACTCAGGAAATGCATTAGATTCTTGATTGCAATTTTTTGTTTGTGCATATTGCTGCTCCTTGAAAATCCCCCAAATACTGATCACTAAATCCCTCTCGACCGCATTAACTATCAATCGTTCTTTCAGCCAATTTACCAAATTCCGCTCGCCGTCCATAATCCGTTCGTCCAGACGTTGCCTGTATCAACGAATGGTCATGTTTTTCTGACCGACGGTTGAAAAATCGATACGAACGGTTAACGTTTAATCGCCCTTGCCCCCATGAGCAGCGTCTTGAAATCTGTTGTGACATGACAACGCTCGCACAGTGGCCCGAATTCGCCACGATGAACGTCATCACCGTCATGGCAACCGACGCACGTGCTTGCAGCGACTATCCTGTCTTCCATGGCTTTTTTGTGGCAAGCGTAGCAATCAAGTTTCTTGTGTCCGCCATCCAGCTTGAATTTGGTGCGCTTGTCGTGATCGAAATCCCATGCCTTCCATGATCGCGCGTTGTGGCATGTCTCGCATTTGGTGCCCAGCCTGCGCTTGTGCACCTTGTCATCGTCCTTCTTGTGACATGAAAAACAGTCGGACGGGGTATCGCGGAACAGCTTGGTCTGGTGGCATTTCTTGCATTCCACCGTCGCATGCAAACCGAGCAGCGGAAAGCGGGTACGGCCATGGTCTATTTTGGCGTCCTTCCAATCCCTTTCGTTATGGCAGGACTCGCAGCGTATGCCCAGCTTTCCCTTGTGCACATCGTCCTTCGTGTGGCAGGAAGCACAATCCTGACTCAGCTTTTGCTGATACAGTTTACCCGTATGGCAAGAGATACATTTGACCTGCTCGTGCTTGCCCTTCAAGGCATATTTCGTATCGCGGTCATGGTCGAAGCTGATCTGCTTCCAGTCCTTTTCCTTATGGCATGATTCGCACTTCGTGCCGAAATTTTCCTTGTGCTTGTCATCCTTCTTGTGGCAACCGATGCAGGTCGTGGCCAGTTTTATTGCGGCTGCCTTTAATTCAGGTTTATGGCAGGCATCGCACTTGGTCGTGAGGTGCTTGCCCGACAACGGGAATTTGGTGTCCTTGTCATGATCGAATTTGGCGGCTTTCCATTTCTCCTCGCTGTGGCAGGTCGCGCACTTGTCGCCCAAGCCGCCCTTGTGTACATCGTCCTTGCGGTGACACGCAATACACGTAGTCGGCGTTTTCTCCTTGGAAAATAGCGGTTTCTTGTGGCAGCTGATACATTTCACCGAGTCGTGCTTGCCCAGCAGTCTGAATTTGGTTTGGGTATCGTGATCGAACTCGATCTTTTTCCAGTCTCTTGCCGTATGGCAGGTCTCGCATTTCTTGCCGTATTGCCCCTTGTGCTTGTCGTCCTTGCGGTGGCAAGCGACGCATTCATGCGAGACGCCCTTGAATTTGCTCTGGCTGACATGGCATTTACTGCATTTCACATCCACATGCTTGCCGATCAGCGCGAAACGGGTCTTTTCGAGACTGTGGTCGAACCGGGTTTCTTTCCATGAGCGCTCGTTATGGCAGCTTTTGCAATCGGTGCCCAGACTGCCCTTGTGTTTATCGTCCTTGCGATGGCAGGCATTGCATTCAGAAGGTGCCTCGCGATATTTTTTCTTCGCCTCGTGGCAATCCTTGCACTTTACCTTTCCCGGTTTCAGATGCGCGCCCAGCAACGGGAAGTCGGTCTTTGAATGGTCGAAATTCTTCGTGTCCAGTACCACGATCTTCGCATTCCGTCCCTTGTGGTCGGTATGGCATTCGCGGCATTCCTTCTCCCCCAGCCTGCCGTGAAACCCCTCGTGCTTCTGGATGTCGGCCTTCACATCCTTGTGGCAATCCGCACACAGGCCGCTTTGTTGCTCCTTGTGGAACCTGACGTGGCATTCCTTGCAGTTTTCCTCGAGCTTGGCGTGCCCCTGGATCACCTCTCCAGGCATCAGCGCGGTCTCTCCCGCCCCCAGGGAGACACCGGAAAAAGACAACAGCAAAACCAGGAAGATCGATCGCAGAGCCATCCGGCAAAGATCAGTACATGAATTTGGTGGCGACAACATGAACGATGCCGCTGATCGCCAGCAACCAGACGAAAGGAGAATGCAGAATATGCCACAAGCGGAACAGCCGCTCGTAGGAGGAGAATTGGGCTGCCTGCTGCACAGCGCGCAGATACTCTTCTGCATCCCGAGAAACGTCCAGATAATGCTGCGCCTGCTGCTGCCTGCTCCAGCCTTGAGAACTGGCAAGGTGAGCGGCGGCACGCCGCAACTCCCGGCGGCAGAGTGCTGTCAGACTGCGTCGCCGCCAGCCCAGCGTGATGAATTTCCAAATACGAACAATCAGCCCACGATTTTGATCGATGGCCATCATGCGAAATTGTTTCAATTTCTCCCCAATACCGGTCGCATCCATCAATACCGCGTTTACTTTGCCCACTCTGTTTTGCTTGGCATCCACAGCCTGCTGCAATTCCTCAAGATTGGATTTGCGGCCGTAAAGCCCGTGATGTATGCGCTTGTAGATAAATCGTCCAATGATGCCGCTGGCCGCCACCAGCAACATGGAATAAAGCGCGACGCCGGCATTCAACGACCTCACGTGAAAAGTCGAATGAAACAGGACCAGCACCGGCCCGCCGATCCCGAATATCATGTGCAGCATGAACCAGTAGCGCAGCGGCCCCCAGCTGCGGGTAAATTGCATATGCTTGCGTACCGGATAAAGCAGCATCAGCAACATCATCACCCCGCCGACCAAGCCAAGGTAATAACCGAAACCGGCACCGGGTTTATAATCCAGCTCATTCGCCGATGCCTTGATATAAACCCACCAGGCCATCGCTATCAATACAATAGAGGAAGACCACACGATGCCTGCTCCGACACCCATACGGCGCTCGGCAGCGCGCGAACCGCCAAATGCCTTAACCTCGACTGGATGATTTCTGTTACGCCGTTCAGTAGTGTGAGAACTGCCGCCCGCTTCTGCTATTGCATTTTGTTCACGAGAAAACTCAGATGACATATACGCCCAACCTGATTATTGCACCGAACCAAATCATCATGAAATGATCCATGTGTTTAAGTTATTTATTTTACCGCGCGCTAAAATCAGCACTCGATATACTGACTTGGTGTTTCTTGAGTTACCTCGACGTCAACGGTAGACTGCGGGCATCTTAACAAGTTCACTCCTCGCAAAGTTGACAATCCCGGTTGGTTAATGCGCATTCGGTGCTTCAGCCCATTTCTTGTTTGCGGGCACTTCTCGACTTTTCCAGATCCAGCCAGGAAATTATATGAGGAATATCACATTTACATCGGCAGGCCGAATACCATCATGAACGATCAGATATTCATCTACTCACTCTATGTGCTGCCCTTGACGGTGCCCTTGCTGATCTATCTGTACAAACGCAAACGCCATCAAAAAATGGCCGAGGAAACCTGGCATGAAGCGGTGGCATCCGGACTGACCGAACCCGCGACCCTGCACCCCGTGTTCGATCCCAATCTGTGCCTGGGCTCGGGCGGCTGCTATAAAGCCTGCCCCGAACAAGCGATCGGCATCATCGACGGCAAGGGCGTGCTCGTCAGTCCGGCGCTTTGCATAGGACACGGGGCGTGCGCCAACTCCTGCCCGGTCGGCGCAATCAAGCTGGTGTTCGGCACCGAAACGCGGGGAGTGGACATCCCGCAACTCAAGCCCAACTTCGAAACCAATGTACCCGGCATCTACATCGCCGGAGAGCTCGGCGGTATGGGATTGATCAGAAAAGCCGTGGAACAGGGGCGCCAGGCGATGGATTCCATCTCTAAACGCGACCGCGCAAAGACGCCGCACGATGTCGTCGTGATCGGCGCCGGCCCCGCAGGCATTTCCGCTACCCTCGCCGCAAAACATCATGGCCTGCGCTGTGTGACGCTTGAGCAGGAAGATACTTTCGGCGGCAGCACGCTGCATTATCCGCGCGGCAAACTCGTGATGACGGCGCCGATGAACCTGCCCATCTTCGGCAAGGTTAAGGCCAAGGAAATAAGCAAGGAGGCCTTGATGAAGCTCTGGGAGGATGTGGTCGCCAGGACCGGCATCAAGATCAATTTCAGCGAACGCATGGAAAAGATAGAGCGCAAGGGTGATGCATTTTCCATCGTCACCAACCGCGCCAGCTACCTCACGCACAGCGTTCTTCTATCCATCGGCCGGCGCGGCACCCCGCGCAAACTGGATGTTCCGGGCGAAGAACTGGAAAAAGTCATGTACCGGCTGATCGATCCCGAACAATACCGGGATAAGCACGTGCTGGTGGTCGGCGGCGGCGATGCCGCGCTTGAAGCGGCTGTGGCGATCTCGCAACAACCCGGCGCCACAGTCGCTCTGAGTTACCGCGGCAACGCTTTCAACCGCGTGAAGCCGAAAAATCGCGAACGCTTGGAAAAGGCCAGCACTTCAGGAAGGCTGCGTCTGCTGCTGGAATCGAATGTCAAACAAATCCTTCCAGCCTCAGTCCAGCTCGATCAAAAGGGCTCCGAAATCGATTTGCCCAACGATGCCGTCATTGTCTGCGCGGGGGGTATCTTGCCCACGCCGCTGCTGAAGGAGATCGGGATACATGTTGAAACCCGCCACGGCACCGGCAGTTTCAATCAAATGAGCAAGCCGTGATACAACACAACGCTCAATCCTGCCGCACGCAATCCACATAATATCTGCGTTCGCCGTTCATTTCCGCTACCAGACCGTGGATATCGGTCTCGAAGCCGGGGAATCTTTCGTTGAAATCTCGCGCGAACTTTAGATAATCGACGATCATCTTGTTGAAGCGTTCGCCCGGAATCAGAAGCGGAATGCCCGGCGGATAGGGGGTCAGCAAAACTGCCGTGACACGTCCTTCCAGATAATCAATCTCGACACGCTCTATCTCGTCGTGTGCCATTCTGGCAAACGCATCGGAAGGCTTCATCGCAGGCTGCATATCTGACAGATACATCTCCGTTGTCATCTTTGCGACATTATTGGTTTTGTAGGCATCGTGGATCTGCTGGCACAGGTCGTGCAGGCCGACGCGCTCATACCGAGGGTACTTGGCCGCGAACTCGGGCAGTATGCGCCACATCGGCTGGTTCTTGTCGTAATCGTCCTTGAATTGCTGCAACGCGGTCAGCAGCGTATTCCAGCGGCCCTTGGTGATACCGATCGTGAACATGATGAAGAACGAATACAAGCCGCACTTTTCGACGATGACGCCATGTTCGGCGAGATATTTTGTGACCATCGCGGCAGGAATCCCGGTCTCGTCGAAATTTCCGTTGAGGTTCAGCCCGGGCGTGATGATGGTGGCCTTGATCGGATCGAGCATGTTGAAACCGGCTGCCAGCTTGCCGAAGCCGTGCCATTTGTCGCCGACTTTCAGCATCCAGTCTTCGCGCGAACCGATGCCCTCGTCCGCGATGTTTTCCGGCCCCCATACCTTGAACCACCAATCCTTGCCGAATTCTTCGTCCACCTTGCGCATCGCGCGACGGAAATCCATCGCTTCCGCGATGCTCTCTTCCACCAGCGCCGTGCCGCCCGGCGGCTCCATCATCGCCGCCGCCACGTCGCACGAGGCAATGATCGCGTATTGCGGCGAGGTCGACGTGTGCATCAGGTAGGCTTCGTTGAACACGTGATTGTTGAGCTTGCGCTTTTCGGGTTCGCGCACCAGGATCTGTGAAGCCTGCGACAGGCCGGCCAGCAGTTTGTGCGTGGATTGCGTCGCGAAGATCATCGACTCCTTGGCGCGAGGGCGGTATTTCCCGATCGCGTGCATGTCCTTGTAGAACTCGTGGAACGCGGCATGCGGCAACCAGGCCTCGTCGAAGTGCAGCGTGTCGATGCGGCCGTCCAGCATCTGTTTCAGCATCTCGACGTTGTACACGATGCCGTCGTAAGTGCTCTGGGTGATCGTCAGGATGCGCGGCTTCTTGGTCTTGTCCTTGATGAAGGGATTCGCATTGATCTTTTTCTGGATACTCTCCATCTCGAATTCCGATTTGTGGATCGGCCCGATGATGCCGTAATGGTTGCGCGTCGGCCTCAGGAACACCGGCACCGCGCCGGTCATCATGATCGCGTGCAATATGGACTTGTGGCAATTGCGGTCCACCACGACGATATCGTCCGGCGCGACGGTCGAGTGCCACACGATCTTGTTGGAGGTCGAGGTGCCGTTGGTCACGAAAAACAGGTGATCGGAATTGAAGATACGCGCCGCATTGCGCTCCGATGCTGCTACCGGCCCGGTATGGTCGAGCAACTGGCCGAGTTCATCCACTGCATTGCACACGTCGGCACGCAGCATGTTCTCGCCGAAGAACTGGTGGAACATCTGCCCGACCGGTGATTTCAGGAATGCCACGCCACCGGAGTGCCCCGGACAATGCCAAGAGTAGGAACCGTCCTGCGCGTAGTGCAGCAGCGCGCGGAAGAACGGCGGCGCCAGCGAATCCAGATAGGACTTGGCCTCGCGTATGATATGGCGCGCGACGAATTCCGGTGTGTCCTCGTGCATGTGGATAAAGCCGTGCAGTTCGCGCAAGATGTCGTTCGGAATGTGCCGCGAGGTGCGCGTTTCGCCATACAGGTAGATCGGTATGTCGGCATTCTTGAAGCGGATCTCCTGCACGAAGGCGCGCAGACTTTTCAGCGCGACCTCGGTTTCTTCCGCACTGCCCCCGCCGAATTCCTCATCGTCGATCGACAGCAAAAACGCCGAGGCGCGGCTCTGCTGCTGTGCGAACGAAGTCAGGTCGCCATAGCTGGTGACCCCGAGGATCTCCATCCCCTCTTTTTCGATGGCCTCAGCCAGCGCGCGGATACCCAACCCGCTGGCATTCTCGGAGCGGAAGTCTTCGTCGATGATGATTATTGGAAATCGAAATTTCATTGTTTACTCCATTTTAGGAATAACTGACTGGGTGGGGGAAACGAATTGGCGCGGATTGTCGCAGATTTCCGGAATGGCGCAAGGAAGATTTTCGGATATGGAAGCCACGCCTTGCAGCGTCAGAATTATGGAACCCATGAAAAAGTCGGCGAGGCAGATGCAGCGCAAGGAGCACAGCAACCGAGACATATCAATCAGATAGGCGAGGCCGCGAGCACCGCGCAACACAACGATGCGCTGACGCAGCCACTTTTTCAGGGTTCCTACATCTTGGGCAAGGTAACACCGACCTGCCCCTGATACTTGCCGCCGCGATCCTTGTAGGATGTCTCGCAGACCTCGTCGCTCTCGAAGAACAGCACCTGCGCCACGCCTTCGTTGGCGTAGATCTTCGCGGGCAGCGGAGTGGTGTTGGAGAACTCCAGCGTCACATAGCCTTCCCATTCCGGCTCGAACGGGGTCACGTTGACGATGATGCCGCAGCGCGCATACGTGGACTTGCCGAGGCAAATGGTCAGTACGCTGCGCGGGATGCGGAAATATTCCACGGTGCGCGCAAGCGCGAACGAATTGGGCGGGATGATGCAGTAATCGGCTTTGACCTCGACGAAAGAATTCGGGTCGAAGTTCTTCGGATCGACGATGGTACTGTTGATATTGGTGAACAGCTTGAATTCGTTCGAGCAGCGGATATCGTAACCGTAGCTCGACGTGCCGTAAGACACGATGCGCTTGCCGTTCACCTCTTTCACCTGACCCGGTTCGAACGGTTCGATCATCTTGTGCTGCTCCGCCATGCGGCGTATCCATTTGTCTGACTTGATGCTCATAAAATTCAGGTGAAAGGTGATATGGTGAAAGTTCCAAGGAAATGCGAAATCCTTCGTCCTTGAATCTTGAACCTTGAACCTTGTACCTTGCTCCTCTAAACAAATTTGCAAGGGCGCGATTTTAACCAATTCGCCGCTGTCGCGCGCGATTTGCTAAAATCCGCGCCTTTATAGCATTTCGGCCGGTCACAATGTCCAAGAACAAGAAGCACACCGAACCAAGAAAGATATTGGTCACTTCCGCCCTGCCCTACGCCAACGGCAGCATCCACCTCGGCCACCTGGTCGAATACATCCAGACCGACATCTGGGTACGCTTCCAGAAAATGCAGGGCAATGAGTGCCACTATGTTTGCGCCGACGATACCCATGGCACGCCGATCATGCTGCGCGCCGAAAAGGAAGGCATCACGCCGGAACAACTGATAGACCGCGTATGGCATGAGCACATTGCGCGACTTTAAAGGCCTTCACGTCGAGTTCGACAACTACGGCAGCACCAACAGCGACGAGACAAGAAAATATGCCGAGGACATTTACCGCAAACTCGACAAAGCCAAGCTGATCGCCAAGCGCTCCATCGAACAGTTCTACGATCCGGTCAAGAACATGTTCCTGCCGGATCGTTTCATCAAGGGCGAATGCCCGAAGTGCGGCGCCAAGGACCAATACGGCGACAATTGCGAAGTGTGCGGCGCGGCCTATGCGCCGACCGAGCTTAAGAATCCCTATTCGGCGGTGTCGGGTGCAAAACCTGAGCTGCGCAACTCTGACCATTACTTCTTCAGACTCTCCGCCGAAACCTGCCAGAAATTCCTGCGCGAATGGACGCGCAGCGGCTCGCTGCAACCGGAAGCCGCGAACAAGATGCAGGAATGGCTGGGCGCCGAGGGCGAACACAAACTCACCGACTGGGACATCTCGCGCGACGCACCCTACTTCGGTTTCGAGATACCCGATGCGCCGGGCAAGTATTTCTATGTGTGGCTGGATGCGCCGGTCGGCTACATGGGCAGCTTCCAGCAGCTGTGCAACGACAAGGGGCTGGACTTCGGCGAATACTGGAAGGCCGGTTCGAAGACCGAGCTGTATCACTTCATCGGGAAAGACATTCTTTATTTCCACGCGCTGTTCTGGCCCGCGATGTTGCAACACGCCGGTTTCCGCACGCCGACAAAGCTGTTCGCGCACGGCTTCCTTACCGTCAACGGCGAGAAGATGTCCAAATCGCGCGGAACCTTTATTACCGCGAGCAGTTATGTCGAACACGTCAAGAACACCGAGTACCTGCGCTATTACTATGCCGCGAAACTCAACGGCACGATGGAGGACATCGACCTCAACCTCGACGATTTCGTCGCGAAGGTGAACAGCGACCTGATCGGCAAGTACATCAATATCGCAAGCCGGACAGCGGGCATACTACACAAGCACTTCTCTGGAAAGATTGGAAAGCTTGAGTTGGGCGGGGACGCATCCACCGGTAAACCAGTATATGACATCATTATTCAAGATATGCAAAACGTAGCGCCTAGGATTCGGGAGTTTTATGAAAACCGGCGATTCGCACTGGCTGTCAGGGAAACAATGAAATTGGCGGATGAAATAAACAAATGGCTGGATAAATACAAACCTTGGGAATTGTCCAAAAAAATATTGGTTGATGCGAATCACGATGACAAATCAGCATTGCATGGAATTTGTTCAACAGCACTTGAGAGCTTCCGGCTTTTAACGCTATTGCTAAAACCGGTTCTTCCGAAAGTTGCAGAGAGCACTGAAAAATTCCTGAACATAGCTTCGCTAACATGGAATCAGGTTAACAGCCCTTTACCTCTCGGACATCAAATCAAGGAATACAAACACCTCATGACCCGCTTCGACCCCAAACTCATCGAATCCATGGTTGCCGCCAACAGGAATCCCTCTCCCCTACCCCCTCTCCCGCAAGCGGGCGAGGGGAGGCAGCGCAGTCCGAACAACGCCATGCCGCACACCAACAGCACACCGCGAACAAGGAAGTCGCGCAGGCAGAAAAAGATTTCGAGCCGTTCATCGGCATCGAGGACTTCGCCAAGATCGACTTGCGCATCGCGAAGATCGTCAACGCGGAGCATGTCGAAGGCGCGGAGAAATTATTGAAACTGACGTTGGACATCGGCGAGGAAAAACCGCGTACCGTGTTCGCGGGCATCAAGTCGGCTTACGATCCGGAAAAATTAAAGGGCCGCATGACCGTGATGGTCGCCAACCTCGCGCCGCGCAAGATGAAGTTCGGGCTGTCGGAAGGCATGGTGCTGGCGGCGTCCGGCGAAGCCCCGGGCCTGTTCATCCTCAGTCCGGATGAAGGCGCCCGGCCCGGTATGCGCGTCAAATAATGACTACTTCTTGGCGCTGATCGCGGTGAGTATGCCCTGCATGATCGCGGCGGGCGTGGGCGGACAACCGCTCACCGCTACATCCACCGGAATAACGTTGGACACCTTGCCGCAACTCGCGTAGCTTTCGCCCCCGCCTCCGGAACAAAAGATCCCCCCGTCGCACGCGCATTCGCCAATCGCCACCACCAGCTTGGGCTCCGGGGTGGCGTCGTAGGTGCGTTTGAGCGCGATTTCCATGTGGCGCGACACCGGGCCGGTGACCAGCAGCATGTCCGCATGACGCGGGCTGGCGACGAACTTGATGCCCAGTCCCTCGAGGTTGTAATAGGCATTGTTGACCGAGTGGATCTCCAGCTCGCAGCCGTTGCATGAACCGGCGTCGACATGGCGTATATTCAGCGCGCTGCCGAACACGCGCAGGATTTCCTGCTGCAGCCGCTGCGTATCCACGCGCATCGCCTCATCCGGTTGCGGCGGACTTTCGGTTTTAATGCCAATCTTTATGATTTGTTTGATTAACTGATACATTTATGAGAGCCTCTAAAGATTCAGAGTTCGCCCAAATGCAAGGCGCGGAAAAAATTTCACCGCGCCGCATATGAGGTATATGTAAGCAAGAAATTTTATCCGCAACGCAGCAGTTGGGATGAAATCTGGGTTTTTAGAGGCTCTCATCACAGGTCGTGCCCTGAATAACTAAGGTTGAACGACTTGTTGATCAATGGAAAATCCGGCACGATGTTGCCCAGAACCGCGTGCTCAAGGGCCGGCCAGTTCAGCCAGGATGGGTCATGCGGATGCACTCGAGCCAGATCGCCATCCGCATCGGTGTGTATCGCCACCATCACTTCGCCGCGCCAGCCTTCCACCATTCCCACACCGAAACCCCGCGCGGGCAGTTTTTCGAGCGGCGCCGACAAGACAACTTCATGTTTCAGGCTGTCCAGGATCACTCGCTGCAATCGCAACGATTCGAACAATTCGTCAAAGCGCACGATGACACGCGCCGCGACATCGCCGTTTCGATACGTTGCCATCTTCACGTCAAGTTTGTCATAAGGAGCACAGGGAAACTGGACGCGTGCATCCCATGCAACAGAGCTGGCGCGCCCGGCCAAACCGCACAGCCCCAGTCGTGCGGCCAGCTTGGGCTCGATGCGCCCGGCTCCGATGAAGCGGTCCTGTACTCCGGCATGTTCCTCGTAGATGCCGCGCAGCATCCGCACCTCGCGTTCCAGCATGGCACACTCCCCGAACAGCGCGCTTTTGCCTTGTTCTGTCAGATCCGCCGCAACGCCGCCCGGGATGATCCTGTCCATCAGGTAACGGTGTCCGAACAGCGCGGAATTGTTGCGCAGAACTTGCTCCTTCAATATCCAGAACTGCGCAAAACCGAAAGACAGCGCAACATCGTTGCCCAGATAGCCGAGATCGCCCAGGTGATTGGCGATGCGTTCGCGTTCGAGAAACAACGCACGCAGCCATACTGCCCGGTCCGGCGGCGTGATGCCGGCGATGCTTTCCGCCGCCATCGCATAAGCCCAGGCATAGGCGACCGTACTGTCTCCGCTTATCCGGCCTGCAAGCTTGGCGGCTTTCTGAACATTCAGACTCTCGAAGCGTTTTTCGATGCCTTTGTGAACGTAGCCGAGACGTTCCTCGAGGCGCAGTATATTTTCGCCGACCACGGAGAAACGGAAATGCCCGGGCTCGATGATACCGGCATGCACCGGACCGACCGGGATTTCATGCACCCCCTGCCCTTCCACTTTCACAAAAGTATAAGCGTCCGGTTCATCGGTTCGGCTCCGTGCAGCATCGAAATCCTTGCGCAGCGGAAAACTGCCCCCGTGCCATGCACCGTGGCGCAGCCATTTGCGGTGGTCGTGACCTTCGTGCGCGTAAATTCCGAGCAGATCGTAGGCCGCGCGCTGCATGCGGTCAGCCACCGGAAAGATGCAGCTGACATCGGGATAGACCGGTTGCCCTGCAGACAAGGGCACACTAAGGCAGATCAAACCCTTTTCAGTAACCAGTGCGATGTGCGCAGCGTATCCCTTGCCTGACTCGCGGTCATCGCTGCCCCATAATGCGACCAGCCGCCCGCCGCCATCCCGCACGTTCCGGCAGATCGGCTGCAAATCGTCCGGCTTGATCTCGCCCGACCATGCGGGTATCGCCCCGGCAAGCTTGGTCAAGTGAAGATTGGGGTGGGTGATGGGCATCGTTCTATCCTCCCAACAATGTTGCCGCCTGGCGATACCAGTCAGCCAGATAACGCGGCATATACAATCCCAGGATCAGCACCAGCAGCAGGTGCGCGAACACCGGGATCAGCGCGGGCTGGTGCGGCAAACGGCGCGCCGTGGTTTCGCCGAACACGATGGGCTGCACCTTGCCGAACACGGCGGCGAACGCGATGCCCAGCGCAACCAGCAATATCGGTGTCGTCCACGGATAGTCGTGCATGGCGGTGGTAATGATCAGGAATTCACTGGCGAACACACCGAACGGCGGCATGCCCAGAATCGCCAGCGTACCGAGCATCAGCCCCCAACCCACGGTGGGACTGATCTGCAATATGCCGCGTATGTTTTCCATCTGCTGGGTCCCGGCTTTCTGCACCGCATGGCCGACCGCGAAGAAGATCGCCGACTTGGTCAGGCTATGCACGGTCATGTGCAGCATCGCCGCGAACGTGGCGACCGGCCCGCCCATGCCGAAGGCGAACGTGATCAGCCCCATGTGCTCGATCGAGGAATAGGCGAACATGCGCTTGATATCCTTTTGCCGCGACAGGAACAATGCGGCGACCACCACCGACAACAGGCCGAACCCCATCATCAGGTTGCCGGCAAAGTGCGCACCGCCCGCAGCATCGGCGCCCAAGGCCCCGTCCACCAGCACCTTGCTGCGCATCACTGCGCACAGCGCGACATTCAGCAGCAGACCGGAGAGCACCGCAGAAACCGGTGTGGGTCCTTCCGCATGCGCGTCCGGCAGCCAGCTATGCAGCGGCACCAGGCCGATCTTGGTGCCATAACCGACCAGCAGGAACACGAAGGCCAGTTTGAGAACAGTGGGTTCGAGTCCGGCCTTGACCTCATTCAGATGCGTCCACAGCAAGGCCGTGCCGCCTTCGCCGAGCACGCGCTCAGCCGCGAAATACAGCAGGATGGTGCCGAACAGCGCGAGCGCGATGCCCACCCCGCACAGGATGAAATATTTCCACGCCGCCTCGATGCTGGCCGGGGTGCGATACAGGCTGACCAGCAGAACGGTGGTCAGCGTGGCCGCCTCCATAGACACCCAGATGATACCCATGTTGTTGGAGGTCAATGCCGTCAACATGGCCAGGGTGAACAACTGGTACATGCTGTAGTACAGATGCAGCATCGGGGTTGTAAGCCTGCCATGATGCTGCTCGATACGCATATAGGGGCGCGAGAACAGCGAGGTGGTGAAGGCCACGAATGCGGTCAGCGCGACCAGGAATACATTGAACTGGTCGATGAAGAATTCCTCGTTGATCGCAACTTCCGGCCCCGAGTCGATCACGCGCATGGTCAATACCACCGCCGCGATAAAGGTACAGAAACTCATCAGCGAATTCAGCTCCGCTGCCCAGCTGCGCGAGCCGAATGCGGCCAGCAGCAGACCGCCCGTCAATGGAGTGAGCAGCAACGCCATGAGCTGCAGATCAATCATCACTAGCCTCCATCATCCTTGGGCCTCAATCATCTTTGAGCTTCTCCATGTGGGTGATATCCAGGCTGTCGAAGGTCTCGCGTATCTGGAAGAAAAAGATGCCGAAAATAAAGGTCGCCACCAGGACGTCCAGCGCGATGCCCAGTTCCACTACCAGCGGCATGCCGTGCGTGGCGCTGGTCGCGGCAAAGAACAGCCCGTTTTCCATCGCCAGAAAGCCGACCACCTGCGGCACGGCTTTGCGCCGCGTCAGCATCATCAGCAGCGACAGCAGCACGCTGGCCAGCGCGATGCCGATCAGGCCGCGCGTGATGCTCTCGGAGAGCTGCGAGATCGGCGCGGCCAGGTTGAACGCGAAGATCACCAGCACGATGCCGACCAGCATCGTGGTCGGAATGTTGATCAGCGTTTCCACATCCCACTTCACGTTCAGCCTGCGTATCAGGCGATGCAACAGCCACGGCAACACCAGCACCTTGAGCAACAACGTCAACCCGGCGGAATAATACAAGTGGGGCTGATCCGTCGAGTACGCCACGACAAAGGTGCTGAGCGACAAGACCAGCCCCTGCCATGCAAACAGATTGATCAGGGACAAGATGCGGCGTTGCGACAGCATCGCAAACGCGATCAGCAGCAGCATCGATGCAAGCAGGTTGATGATCTGTATCTTGTAAGTCATCGTCATGCACCCAGCAGGAAGTGGATCAACAACCCCAGCACCGCCAGCAGGAACGCGGTGCCCAAAAACTCCGGCGCGCGGAAGATGCGCATCTTGGCGAGCACTGCTTCCAGCAAAGCCAGTGCGGCTCCAGCCAATAGCAGCTTGGCCAGCAGCGCGATGATGGCAATGGGCAAGCCCCCCCAATTGCCCACTTCGGCGATGCCATACGGGAAGAACAGCGCGATGCCGATGGAGATATAGGCGAACAGCTTGAGACTGCTCGCCCACTCGACCAGCGCCAGGTGGCGCGCCGAATACTCGAGGATCATCGCCTCGTGGATCATGGTCAATTCCAGATGCGTGCTCGGGTTGTCCACAGGGATGCGCGCATTCTCGGCCAGCAGCACGATCACGAAAGCCAACCCGGCAAATGCAAGGCTGGGATACAGAACGAACTGGTGATGCGCAAGGGCATCCACGATGCGCGGCAGCTGGGTCGAGTGGCTGATCATCGAAGCGGTGAAGAACACCATCAGCAAAGCCGGTTCGGCGAGGAACGACACCAGCATCTCGCGCCGCGCGCCGAGCGATCCGAATGCAGTGCCGATATCCATCGCGGCAAGCGAAATGAATACCCGCGCCAGCGCGAACACGCCGACCAGCGCGATCACATCCGCGGCGGGCGAAAACGGCAGGTCCACCGCGATGATCGGAATGATGGCCGCCGCCAGCCACATGCATGCAAACAGGATATAGGGTGTGGTGCGAAACAGTTGCGAGGCGTTATGGGCGATCACCGCGTCCTTGTGGAACAGTTTGCGCAGCGTGCGATAGGGCTGCAGCAAGCCCGGGCCGCTGCGGTTCTGCAGCCAGGCACGGCATTGGTTCACCCAGCCCGTCAGCATTGGCGCAAGCAGAACGACCAGCAGAGACTGGTAAATTTGAAACAGGATACCGAGGGATTGATCCGTGCTCATCATACAAATGCCAGCAGCACGATCAGCGTGACAAAGGTGTACGTCAGATACAGGTGGATGCGTCCATGTTGCAACAGCGATACCCAGGATGAGAGTTTTTCGGTGACATGCTTGATCGGCAGATACAGGGCATACCAGAGGCGGTCTTCGCTGCGGCCGTGATAGCGCGGGTGCGTATCGAAGGCGCTGGGCAACTCCCTTTCGATGCGAAAGAAAGGTTCGAAGATGCGCCGGATCGGCTGACCGAATCCTTCGGCGGTATCCTGCATGCGGGAAGTTTGCGCCGGGTAACCGCAGTCCCAGGCCGGGCCGCGGCGCAGCCGGCCATGATAATAATGGCGCACCACCAATGCGGTCACCAGCGTCACGACCAGCAATGCCAACAGGAAATACACCGGACTGTAGCTGGCGCGTTCGGTATCAACCGGCGTCAGGAACAGCCAGCCGGAGGACGCATTGCCCAGACCGCGTCCAACCAATATCTGCGTCACCAGATCGATTTGGTGCACCACAAAGACGGGCGCCAAACCCAGTCCCGCACAAACAAGCGCCAACCAGCCCATGCCGATGCGCTCCATGATGCCGGCATCGTGCGGCTGTCCACGCGACTCTCCGCGAGGCTGACCGAGGAAAATGATCCCGTAGAATTTGACCATCACATAGGCCGCCAATGCGGCCGCCAATGCGATCACTGCCGCCGCCACCGGTATCAGCATGTTGATGTAGCTGTTGGGCAAACCCGGCGACAACAGGAACGCCTGCAGCAACAGCCATTCCGAAACGAATCCGTTGAACGGGGGCAATCCGGATATCGACAGCACACCGACAAGCATCAGCACCGCGACCCACGGCATATTGCGGATCAGGCCGCCCATGAGTCCCATATTGCGCTCGCCGGTAGCATGCAGGATCGACCCCGTGCCGATGAACAGCAGGCTTTTGAAGAAAGCGTGATTCAAGCTGTGGTACAGCGCAGCGGTCAGCGACAAGGCCGCCAGCGCATTCTTGCCATAGACGTGGAAGATGATGGCCAGGCCGATACCCACCAGCAGCAGGCCGATATTTTCTATCGAGGAATAGGCCAGCAGACGCTTCATGTCGCCCTGCACGGCGGCGAACATCACGCCGTAGATCGCGGTGATCAAGCCCAATGCCAGCGCCAGCACCCCCCACCACCATTGCTGCGCACCCAGCAGATCGAAGGTCACGCGCAGGAAGCCGTAGATCGCGGTTTTCAGCATGATCCCGCTCATCAATGCGGAAACCGGGGAAGGTGCAGCCGGATGAGCTTCAGGCAGCCAGACATGCAGCGGCAGCAGGCCCGCTTTGGCGCCAAAGCCGAACAACGCCAGCAAAAAAACCACCGATGACCAGTACGCAGACAGATGCGCCTCGCGCAGCGCTGTGAAGGTATAGGCGCCGATGCCGTGCCCGCCCTGCATCACGCCAAAGGCGAGCAAGATCGCGATCGCCCCGACATGCGCGATCAGCAGATACAGATAACCCGCCTTGCGAATATCGGGAATAGTGTGATCTGTGGTGACCAGAAAATAGGAAGACAACGCCATCGTCTCCCAGGCCACCATGAACATATAGGCATCGTCGGCCAACAATACCAATGCCATGCTGGCCAGGAACAGGTGATACTCCAGGCACAACAAGCCCAGGGTTTTACCTTGCATGGATCTGAAATAACCGGCACTGAATAGCGATACGCCGAACGATGCACCGCCCAGCAGGATCAGGAAGAAAGCGGAAAGCGGATCGAGACGAAGATGCAGCGGCAGATCGGGCAGCCCCATCGGCAATATCGCATAGCTGACCCGATCGCCGAGCGCCCATAAACCGGTCGCGGCAAGCACCAGTGAAACGATCGCGCCGAGCGGGAAAATGATATTGGTGATGTGGTGCGCGCTGCGCTGCAGCGCCAACCCCAACAGTCCCAGTGCCATCCACAGCACGACGACCATACCCGCAACATCCAACGGCAATACACCGACAATGTCCATCCCGATTGTTTTTTCACCGAATTGCTGATTGGCCACACGATACAAGTGGGCAATTCTACTCCCTGATGGGACAACTAGCCATCCGACCAAGCTGCGAAAAGGCCTTGCATCGCCATCTGACCAAAGATGGCAAACAGCTTTGCATAGCCATTCGGCTAAGTCACCAAACTACGGTGATAAAAGCCGCTGGTTAACGCCAACCAAGTCGCTGGTTATCTGCGACAATGGTCTCAATACTGCTTAAGGGCTAGCCCTGATCAACCGTAGATCACCTTCACATTTTCAGCTTGCAACAACTCGCGCAATTCGCGCAGCAGGTCGTCATGCAAAGTCACTTGCCAGGCCTCGCCCAAACGCAACTGGCAACTCGCCTGGTCGTTGCGATACTGTATCTGTACCGGACATTTTCCATCGCGATATGGAACGAATAATTTTTTTAGCTGGGCGATACTTGCATTGCCGTTGCAGCGCAATGCCAGTTGTTGCGCAAAGTGGGAGCGCGCCGATGCGAAATCGAACAATTCTTCACCGCTCACCCGCACATTGCCGGAATACTCGTCAAGAGCGGCCTTGCCGCGCACGACCAACAATTCATCCTCGCGTATCCACGGACGGTTGGCCTCGTATATCTCGTTGTACAGGGTCAGCTCGACTTGTGCGCTGCCGTCATCCAGCGTGAGGATCGCCATGCGTCCGCGCCGGGTTTGCTGTATGCGGATCCCGGCCACGATGCCTGCCAGCACGACCGGCACGCCGCGCCGTGATCTGTCCTCTGTCCTCTGTCCTCTGTCTTCTGATCGTCCGACGAATTGCGGGGTGAGGTCGTTCAATTTCAGCTCGATGAAGTTGGCCAATTCATCGGCATATTCCTGGTACGGATGCCCGCCCAGATAAAATCCCAGACTGGTTTTTTCACTGGCAAGTTGTTCCCGCAATCGCCAGCGGTTCACATCGGCATACTTCACTGTCAGGGCGACATCCGACTCTTCGTTGCCGAAAAGGCTGTTCTGATTGGCTGCGCGCGCCTGCTGGTCGGCGCTTGCCAAAGCCGCATCCACGCTGGCCATCAGACTGGCGCGATGATCGTTGAGGCTGTCGAAAGCACCCGCCCGGATCAATGCTTCAACCGTGCGCCTGTTCACAATGCGCTTGTCAACGCGCCTGCAGAAATCGAACAGGTCCTTGAACGCGCCCGGTTCGCGCGCCTTGACGATATTCTCGATCGCGGCCTGGCCGGTTCCCTTGATCGCGCCAAGGCCGTAGGCGATAGTCTGTTCATCCACCGGGGAAAACGCATACCCGGAACTGTTCGCGTCGGGCGGCAACACGCGGATACCCTGTTGCAGCGTATCGACATAGAAAGTGCGCACCTTGTCGGTGTTGTCAAGATCACCGGACAGGGTCGCCGCCATGAAGGCGGCAGGATGATGCGCCTTTAGATAAGCCGTTTGGTAGGCCACCAGCGCGTAGGCGGCAGCGTGCGATTTATTGAAGCCATAGCCGGCGAATTTTTCCATCAGATCGAACAGATTGCCCGCCTGCTGTTTCGATGTGCCGTTCTTGAGCGCTCCTGAAATGAATATCTCGCGTTGCTGCGCCATCTCTTCCGCGTTCTTCTTGCCCATCGCGCGGCGCAACAGGTCCGCCCCACCCAGGCTATAGCCGCCCACGATCTGCGCCATCTGCATCACCTGTTCCTGATAGACCATGATGCCGTAGGTTTCGCGCAGTATCGGTTCCACTGCCTTGTGCGGATAGTCGAATTTTTCACCATGTTTGCGCCGCGTGAAATCCGGTATCAGGTCCATCGGGCCGGGGCGGTAGAGCGCGACCAGCGCGATGATGTCTTCGAAGCAATCCGGTTTGGCGCTCTTCAACATATCCTTCATGCCGCGCGATTCCAGCTGGAATATCGCGGTCGTATTGCATGCCTGCAACAGCTCATAAGTCGCACGATCATCCAACGGAATCGTGTCCAGTGAAAATGGTGCGGTGCCCCCGTTGAGTCGCGCGACATGACGCATCGCCCAATCGAGTATGGTCAGTGTGCGCAAGCCGAGGAAGTCGAACTTCACCAGTCCGATCGCCTCGACATCATCCTTGTCGAACTGGCTGATCACACTGGTGCTGCTGTCGGCACAGTACAGCGGACAGAATTCGGTGAGCTGACCGGGGGCGATCAGCACGCCGCCCGCATGCATCCCGACGTTGCGCGTCAGATCTTCCAGGCGTTCGGCCAGTTCCAGCAGTTCGGGTACACCTTCTTCATTCTCGGCGATGCTGTTGATCTCCGGTTCCACCTGCCGGGCTTTTTTCAGCGATACCGGCTTCACGCCTTCCAGCGGGATCGCTTTGGACAGGCGATCGCACAATCCGTAGGGGAAATCCATCACGCGCCCGACATCGCGGATCACCGCCTTGGAAGCCATGGTGCCGAAGGTGGCGATCTGCGCCACGCTGGCCGGGCCGTATTTCCGCTTCACATAGTCGATGACCCGCTCGCGCCCGTCCTGGCAAAAGTCCACATCAAAGTCCGGCATCGACACGCGCTCGGGATTCAGGAAACGTTCGAACAGCAAGCCGTAGCGCAACGGGTCGAGGTCGGTGATGCCGAGACTGTAGGCGACCAGCGAGCCCGCACCCGATCCCCGACCGGGACCGACCGGAACGCCATTGTCTTTGGCCCAGCGGATGAAATCTGCCACGATCAGGAAGTAGCCGGGGAAACCCATCGAAACGATTGTGTCTATCTCGAAATCCAGACGCGCCTGATATTGCGGAAGCTTGTGGGAGCGCTCCGCCGCATCCGGATAAAGCGTTTTCATGCGTTGCTGCAACCCGAGTTCCGCCTGTTCGCGCAAATAAACGTCCAGGCCCTGACCGTCCGGAGTCGGGAAGTCCGGCAAGCGCGGCTTGTCCAACACCAGCGAAAGATTGCAGCGGCGCGCGATTTCGACGCTGTTCTGCAGCGCCTCCGGCAGATCGGCAAACAACTCCGTCATGTCGGCCTGTGTCTTGAAATATTGCTGTGCGGTGTATTGTTTTGTGCGGCGTTTGTCATTGAGCACATAACCTTCAGCTATGCACACACGCGCTTCGTGCGCCTTGAAATCCTCCGCAGCGAGAAATTGTACCGGATGGGTGGCGACCACCGGCAGTCCGAGTTCAGCGGCGAGTCGGGTCGCCGCATTGATGTAATGTTCCTCGTCGGCAAATCCGGCGCGCTGAACCTCGAGGTAATAACGATTGTTGAACAGGCCCGCCCATTCCTGCGCAAACTGCCGGGCCTGTGCCGGATTGCCGGAAATCAGCGCGCTGCCTGTGTCGCCAAGATGCGCGCCGGACAAGGCGATCAGCCCGCCGGTCCCCTGTCGGAACCACTCGCGGCGCATCTCGGCGCGCCCGCGATGCTGGTTTTCAAGATAGGCGCGGCTAAGCAACCGGCACAACAGCAGATAGCCTGCAACTGACTGGCACAGCAACAGCAGGCGATACGGGCGTTCCCGATCGGTATCATTGGTGATGAACACGTCGCATCCGGCGATGGGTTTGATTCCCGCGCCGCGCGCCGCCTTGTAAAACTTGATCAGTCCGAAAAAATTATTCAAGTCGGTCAGCGCCAATGCCGGCATCGCATCGCTTTGCGCGCTGGCCACCGCCTCATCCACGCGCACCATGCCATCTGAAATCGAATATTCGCTGTGCAGACGGAGATGGATGAAAGAGGGTTGCGACATGTTGGAAAGCTTTATATTCAGGCGACGATTTTAGCACTGCCGGACACCGGAATGGGTGCAAGCAGGCATTTTGCCGCTAGGCAAAAGCTCGCAAAATTTCTTATCGGCGATTCAAAACGTTAGAATGGCGAATTGATCGATCTCATGCCAAAACGCACGTGCAACCCACCCTTACCCCGCAACGAGAGCGTTACCTGTTGCTGACCCTTGCAGGCATCCAGTTCAGCCACATCCTCGATTTCATGATAATGATGCCGCTGGGGCCGGTATTGATCTCGGCATTCGGCATCGGGACTCATGAATTCGGCCTGCTGGTCGCTTCCTACAGTTTCAGTGCCGCGCTGTCGGGTCTTTTTGCCGCAACATTCATCGACCGCTTCGAGCGCAAGCGTCTGTTGCTGGTCATATTCGGCTTGTTCGGGCTGGCGACACTGGCCTGCGGACTGGCTCCCGGCTATGCCACGCTGCTTTTCGCGCGCGGCATGGCAGGAACATTCGGCGGCGTGATGGGCGCGATGGTGCAAACCATCGTCGGCGACGTGATCCCCTTTTCGCGGCGCGCCAAGGCGGGCGGAATTGTTTCGACGGCATTTTCACTTGCCACGGTCGCCGGGGTGCCGCTTTCACTTTGGCTGGCCAATCATTTCCAGTGGCGCGCACCGTTCATCCTGATCGCGATATTGACCGCGCTGTTCATCGTCATCGCCGCCCGCATACTGCCGGAATTGCGTTACCACATCAGCGACAAGAAGCGCGCCCATCCATTTTCTGCGATGTTCGAAGTGTTGCGCGACCCGAATCATCTGAACGCTTTGCTGTTTTCTGCGCTGCTCATCTTTTCCGGCTTCACGGTGATCCCCTACATCACCATTTACGCGGTGGGCAACGTCGGCATCTCGATTAAAGACATCCCGTTCATCTATCTTTCAGGCGGTGCGGCAACGCTGGTCACTGCGCGACTGATCGGCCACTGGGCCGACCTGCGCGGCAAGGTCAGAATCTACCGTTCTGTCGCCATCGCTGCACTGCTGCCATTGCTGGTTGTGACCCATATCGGGACCGCGCCGTTGTGGCTTTGGCTGGTTTGCACCACGGCATTCTTCGTGCTGGTCTCGGGACGCATGATCCCGGCCATGGCCATCATCACTTCGGCTGCACAACCGAAACTTCGCGGTACGTTCATGTCGCTCAATGCCACGATGCAGGCATTCGCAATGGGATTGGCCACAACGCTGGCCGGATTCATCATCACGCAAAACAGTGAGGGCCGGATCGCTGATTATGGAATGGTGGGTTTTATCGCGATTGCCGGAAACATACTGGCGATCATGTTCGTCTCGCGTATCGTGATGCACGATCAGCATGCGAGCGTGCCTGATGTTGCCTTGAAATGAACTGGAGCGGGTGAACGGGATCGAACCGTCGTATGCAGCTTGGGAAGCTGCCGTTCTACCATTGAACTACACCCGCGTGTTAGCATCGCATCTTACCGTAACCGAGTGATTTTTTGAAAGTGATTACCGTCAGCATCAATGGAACAGCCCGCCAGCTTCCCGACTCAACCTGCGTGGCTGCGCTCATCGAGGAAATGGGCTTGGCCGGCAAGCGCGTCGCTTTGGAGCGCAACGGCGAGATCGTGCCGCGCAGTACTTTTCCCATGCAACAATTGGCGGATGGAGACAAACTGGAAGTGGTCGTCGCCGTTGGTGGCGGCTAGCCGCCGCATACAAACGCAGCGACCCAAACCACAGGAACACAATAATGGAAGACAAACTGATTATCGCCGGCAAAAGTTATAACTCGCGCCTGCTGGTCGGCACTGGCAAATACAGGGATTTCGCCGAGACCAGGGCAGCGGTGGAAGCCAGCGGCGCGGAGATCATCACCATCGCGATCCGGCGCAGCAACATCGGCCAGAACCCCGGCGAACCCAGCCTGCTGGAGATCCTGCCATCGTCGAAATACACGCTGCTGCCCAACACCGCCGGCTGCTACACCGCCGAAGATGCGGTGCGCACCTTGCGTCTGGCGCGCGAGTTATTGGACGGACACAGTCTGGTCAAACTGGAAGTGCTGGGTGACCCGCAATCGCTTTATCCCAACGTGATCGAAACCATCGCCGCGGCGAAGACGCTTGTTGAAGAAGGTTTTCAGGTGATGGTGTATACCTCGGATGACCCGATCATCGCCAAGCGACTCGAAGACATCGGTTGCATTGCGATCATGCCGCTGGCATCGTTGATCGGTTCCGGAATGGGCATACTCAACCCGTGGAATCTGCAGCTCATCATTGAGCGGGTGAATGTCCCGGTGATCGTCGACGCGGGTGTCGGCACCGCATCCGATGCCGCGATAGCCATGGAACTGGGCTGCGACGGGGTGCTGATGAACACCGCGATTGCCGGCGCCCGGCAGCCTGTATTGATGGCTGCCGCGATGAAGCAGGCCGTCGAAGCGGGTCGTGCGGCCTTTCTGGCGGGGCGCATGCAGAAAAAACTTTACAGTGCCAGTCCCAGTTCCCCAACGACAGGGGTCATCGGTTCGACACGTTCCTAAAATCTTCTCTCCCACGAGAGGGAAAGAAGATAGGGCTAAAGCCGTTAAATGACCACAACCACCGATCTCAACAAACGCCACATCCGCAGCTTTGTATTGCGGCAAGGGCGTGTTTCGCCGGCACAGCAGCGCGCGTGCGATACTTTGCTGCCGCGCTTCGGTATCCCATACAAAGCCCAATCATTGAACCTTGCACAAACCTTCGGGCGCGAGGCGCCCAGGATTCTTGAAATCGGATTTGGCATGGGCGAAAGCACAGCAGCCATCGCGCTGGCAAATCCGGAAAATGATTTTCTGGCACTGGAGGTGCACACGCCGGGAGTGGGAAATCTGCTCAAACTGATCGATGCCCAGCATATCAACAACATCCGCATCATCCGGCATGATGCCGTGGAGGTGCTGCGCGACATGATCACAGCGAGCACTCTGGACGGCGTGCATATCTTTTTCCCTGACCCGTGGCACAAGTCGCGCCACAACAAGCGACGCTTGATTCAAGCCCCATTCATCGCGCAACTGGTACACAAGCTCAAACCCGGCGGCTATATTCATGTCGCCACCGATTGGGAGGAATATGCCGAACAGATGCTGGGTGTATTAAGCGCGGAGCAGCATCTGGAGAATACTGCGGAAGACTTCGCACCACGTCCGGCCTACCGGCCACTCACCAAATTCGAGCAGCGCGGCATACGCCTGGGGCATGGGGTGTGGGATCTGGTGTTCCGGCGAAAATACTAGACCAGGATGCGCTGGTGCGCATCACCCGCCATTGAATTCCAGATTGGGTGTGCGGTTCAGCAGCATGGCAACCATCTCAGCGGCAGGAACATGCTCATAAAGTATGCGGTAGACGGCTTCACAGATGGGCATTGCGACACCCAGACGCTGTGCTAGATGATGTACTTCCCTCACCGTGTACACGCCCTCGGCAACATGCCCGAGCCTGCGCAATATTTCAGGCAAATCGTGCTGATGCACCAGCAGCAAACCGACTTGGCGATTGCGCGACATATCGCCGGTACAAGTCAGGATCAAATCACCCACACCGGAAAGTCCGCTCAGGGTTTCCGAACGCCCGCCAAGTTTCAAGCCCAGCCGGGTAATCTCGGCCAGACCGCGGGTCAAAAGTGCGGCGCGCGCATTATGGCCCAGCCCCATACCGTCGCTGATGCCCGCAGCGATCGCCATCACGTTTTTCACCGCCCCACCGACTTCCACACCCACCATGTCGTTGCTTGCGTAGATGCGCAAGTGCGCGTGATGCAGCGTCTGAGCCGTGCTGCGGGCAAACTCCTGGTCGGTTGAAGCGAGCGTCAATGCGGTTGGAAATCCGCGGGCGACTTCTTGCGCAAAACTGGGACCGGACAATACGCCGTATCGAGATCCTTCGGGCAACACATCGGCAACGACTTGATGCGGCAATTTCGCCGTCTCCGCCTCGAAGCCCTTGCACAACCAGATCACGCCGAAATGGAAAGGCAATCGCACAAGCTGAAGCAATGTCGTGCGCAGGGCCGAAGTGGGGACAGCGATGATTACCAGTTCGGCCGCAGCCAGCGCCGCTGAAAAATCCGAGCTCAACTTCAGATCGGGAGGCAGCAAAATGTCCGGAAGGTAGTGCTGATTGTAACGCGTGCTTTGCATCGCTTCGATCTGTGCGGCATTGCGCGCCCAAAGCGTGACTCGATGATTGGCAGCGAGACTGATGGCAAGTGCAGTTCCCCACGCTCCTGCACCGACGATCGTGATATTCATCTTGAAACCTGATTACCGTGACCGAGCAATGGCAAGTGCCGCAAAATAACCCCGGCTGTACCCAAGGTGCCAGATACTTTTCCAAGAAAATTCAGGTGTTGTACATCCGGCAGCCCTGAGGTCGCTGCGCGACACGCCATTTCCAGGTCCATGCTCAGCCGCCCCAAACCTCTACGCTGCGCACATAACCCACATTTCCGTCCTGATGACGCACCTTGATCCAGCCGGTTCCGGTTGAATCCAGTCGTTCCAGAGCCACTTGTTGGCGCACCTGAAACAATCGCGGTGAACTGATATCTGGCGCAGCCCGCACATCCACCAGCGGCAACAGCGCGAACACATAACGTTTGTCGCTCATCACGCGCTTTTCCACCCAGTACAAGCCGCCGGAACGGTCACGCACCTTGACCCAACTGTCCAGATTGACGACTTGCTCGAAGGGCATATAGCGGTTCACCACGAATAGCTTTTTAGCCTTGATTGAAGGGGCATCATAAAGTATCGCACTGCTCTCGCTGACCGAAACATACTCCACCGCATTGGCCACACTCACGGCAAAAAACAGCGCGAGCAGGGCAAACAATCTGTTGAATCCTGATTTCATCAGTGCTCGGTCTTCGACAAGGCGGGCTGCGCCTGTTGCAGTTTCTGTTGCTGGTAGATTGCTTCGAAGTTGATCGGGTTCAGCAGTGCCGGGGCAAATCCGCCACGAACTGACAGATCAGAAACGGCCTCGCGCAAATACGGGAACAATATGTTGGGGCATGTCACCGCCAGAATCGGCTCCAGCTCCTCGGTCGGCACATTGCGTATTTGGAAAATACCTGCCTGCTTGACCTCGATCAGGAACAACACCTTTTCTCCGATCTTGGCAGTGACAGTGGCCATCACGAGCACCTCAAACTGTCCGTCATCAACAGTACCGGCCTGGGTATGGAGCCTGATATCGACCAGCGGACTTTCCCGTTCCAGAAAAATCTTTGGCGCATACGGTATCTCCAGGGACAAATCTTTGACATAGATCTTGTCGATATTGAATACGGCCTGCGGGTTCTCTTGTGATGCTCCGTTCATGTTGTTTCCCTTGATTAAGGTAGTTATAAATCTTCAGTCTTGGACAAAAGCGCATCCAGCCCGCCGTCCTGATCCAGTGAAGCAAGATCGTCATATCCGCCGACATGATCGCCGTTGATATATATCTGCGGTACGGTACGCCGGCCGGTTTTTTCCATCATCGCAAGCCGCAATTCAGGTTGCAGATCGACACGGATCTTGTCTATCTCCATGACGCCCTTGCGCTTCAGCAATCTTTCGGCACGATCACAATAGGGGCATACCGCCGTACAGTACATCAATACTTTCGCCATGCTCATTTTTCCAGCGGCAGATTGTTCTTTTGCCAGGCCATCACGCCCCCCGCCAAATTATAGGCTTGGGTGAACCCTTGCCTGCCCAGCAAGAAGCAGGCCGTTCCGGACCGATTGCCGCTGCGACACACCACTACGATCGGTTGCTCCTTGTGCTTTTCCAGCTCACCCATGCGCTCTTTCAGTCTGCCCAAGGGGATCAGTTTGGAATTCAAAACATGGCCTGCGTCATATTCCTTCGGCTCGCGCACGTCCAATACAATGGCGTTCTTGTGATTGATAAGCTGCAACGCTTCGGCTGAATTCACTTCCTTGATGCCGCGAAAGCGATTTCCAAACAACGACCACAACAACATGATGCCGCTGAACACGGCAATGGAAATGGGAAGGATATTACTGATTACGAACTGCACGTGCGCGCTCCTGTTCTTTCTGGAGGTAGAATTCTAACAGACCCGAAAAGTGCGCGGGGTCTTTAACCGCCAATTTCTGCAACTGCTGGTGTGCGTCGCTGTTGTCGGGATATGACCAGATGGCCTCCTCCAGAAGCCGCCTGGACTGATCCAGCTGGCCGTCCTGCGCCAACAAATACGCCTGACGGTAAACCGATACAGCTGCTGGAATAAAGCGAATGACGCTGGAACCCAAGGCAAGTTTCTGCTTGATGTGATCGGCATTCACATCGGTGTAAGCAAAAATAAAAGGATCGGCAAATGGCGACAGCAATAATCCATCTTGCTGCACCTCGAGCAAACCGTCCCGTATGCGCGCATCCGCATTCTCGGATGCCAGGGTTATCGCCAGCGTATCTTTCAATTTCCGGTAACTGCTGTGCATCTGCATCAGCAACAACAATCCCAAGCAGCAAGATCATCGCCAAAGAAAGTCTCCCTAATTTATGTGTCTTCAGCTGGTAACGTGTTTCGTCGAATGCTCCCAGCAAAATGGAAACAACAGCCAAAAAGTAGGTGTACCAAAGAGGATATTCGAGCAGGCTGTGGATACCCAGCACACCCAACGCAGCATAACCCCACCAATGCGACGCACTTGGCAACACACGGCGGAGGCCGTAAAACCAAATGCCCAACGCCACAAACAACGCGAGCAATCCTGCCATACCAGCCTCCGCAGCAAGCTGGAAAACCAGGTTATGCGCATTGTTGTAAAGACCGGAAATATTGCTCGCCCGCAACAAGGGCAACAGCTCAAAGTGATGCCAGGCGAACTGTCCGAAACCCACTCCCAGAATCGGAAACTGCTTGAACATCAGCCAAGCCTCGTGCCAAAGATACAGGCGGATGCTGCCCCCGGTATCCCCGCCTCCATTATAGGCAAGCAAACGCTGCAGGGTGGTTGTATTGCTATCCGCGCCGGCCATGAACGGCAATTGCACGATCAAATGCATCAGTCCGAAACCGGCCACCAGCAGCACGCTATAGCGCAGCAACGGCCGCAACGCGGCATCACGCCGCCCCGACCACCATGCCAGGAAGACCATCAGCAGCAGGTACAACCACGAACTGCGTGAACCGCTCAGCGTCATCGCAAACAGAAGAGGCACGGATAGCAGAACCACATGGACAGGGATGAGCTTGCGCTGTTGGTACAGCAATCCCAATGAAATCAATCCCAATGCGATGTAATCGGCAAAATGATTGGGTTGGGCGAGATTCCCGTACAAGCCTGAAGAGACCTGCATCACAATTACCGCGTCCAGCAGGGTATGCCAACGGTAATGCTGCAATGCGCCGATCATTGCACTGAGTTCGGCTCCGATCAACAAGAAGAATGCCAATGCGATAGACAGCTTTTCGATTCCAAAACAGGTACGCAGCCTTGCCCCGAGCAGCATCAGCAAGGACGCGAACAGCAGGTACAGAATATAAAGCGATGCCTGGTCAAAGTAGGCCACTTTGCCCAATGACACTTGCAACAATATGATCACGATCAGCGCGGCGGGGAGTTGTGCGATGCGGGGGATTTCAGCCTGTTGCCAGAATTCGCGCGCAGCCAATAGCGCAAGGGCGAGCAAACCAAGCAGGGCACACCACCACTCCTGATAGAACGTGGTTATCGGATTTTCATGGATATAGTGCAGAAAAGGCAAAACCAACATCAGGCCGACCAGGGCCACACTGATGCGGGCCAGCCTGAGATTTGCCTGCCCGGTCGGCTTCAGCGATTTGGCTGGCACGAACTGTCTTTTATGCCGAGCCTGGAGAGAATGCTATTCAGCGGGCAGACCCGAGTGAATCCGCTTTGAAACAGATTCAGGCCGACGAATGCGGTGAAAAATAAATAGTATTTGCTTGCGAATATCGGGCTGCCTTCCATACCCAGCGCCAGCGACAACATAATGAAAAAACCGGCGACGATACGGACGATGCGTTCTGCGTTCATGCTTCTAAGCTCCATTTGTTGATTGAAATTGATTTTACTGGAATTTTTTATACAGGGTGGCGTAATACAGCACGGGAATGACCACCAGCGTGAGCACTGTGGAAACCAGGATCCCGAATATCAACGAAATCGCCAGCCCGTTGAAAATCGGGTCATCCAGTATGAACAACGCGCCCAGCATGGCTGCCAAACCGGTCAAAACGATCGGTTTGGCGCGCGCGCTCGCCGCCGCGATCACCGCGTGTTGCGGGTCTACCCCGTCGCGTATCTGCAAATTGATGAAATCCACCAGCAGTATCGAATTGCGCACGATGATGCCCGCCAGCGCGATCATGCCTATCATCGACGTCGCGGTGAATTGGCTGCCCAACAGGGCATGTCCCGGCATCACGCCGATGATGGTGAGCGGGATCGGAGCCATGATGATCAGCGGCACAAGGTAGGATTTGAATTGCGCCACCACCAGCAGGTAGATCAACAGCAACCCGACGCCGTAGGCGATGCCCATGTCACGGAAGGTCTCGAAAGTCACCTGCCATTCGCCGTCCCACTTCAACGCATATCCCGCATATGGGTCGCCAGGCTGTTTGAAAAAATAGCTTTCCAGTTTCCCGCCTTGCTGCAGCGGTTCGTCGCTCACTTTGCTGTTGATGCCGAACATGCCGTAGAGCGGGCTGTCCAGTTTTCCTGCCATATCGCCGAACACATACACCACCGGCAGCAAATCCTTGTGGTAGATCGGATAATCGCGTTCCATGGGGATCGCTTGCACCACTTCAGAAAGCGGCACCAGCACTCCGTCACGAGCCCTGACCTTCAGCTTCAGGACGTCATCTATGCGGCTGCGCATTTCGGCCGGCAAGCCGATGCGCAAAGGCGGAGCATATTTTGCGTCGGCATCGTGTATCGAAGTGACATCCTGTCCCGACAGCGCGACGCCGATCACATCGACGATATCCCGTGGGGCCACCCCTAACAATACTGCCTTGCTCTGCATTACTTGCAGCAGCAACTTCGGGGCAGGTACTGTCACGGTGTCGTCGATGCCCACGATGTCCGCTGTTTGGCCGAATTGGTCGCGCACCTTGACAGCCACTTTGCGCTGACCCTCATAATCCGGCCCGTATATTTCCGCGACGATGGGTGACATCACCGGCGGACCGGGCGGCACTTCGACGATCTTTACATTGGCATTCCAGGCCCTGGCGATCTTCTGTATCGGCTCCAGTGCGGCACCGGCGATCTCGTGGCTGCTGCGGCTGCGCATATGCTTGTCGCGCAAGTTGACCTGGATATCACCCTGCTCGGAGGCACTGCGAAGATAGTACTGCCGCACCAGGCCATTGAAATTGATCGGCGAGGCCGTGCCGGCATAGGCTTCATAATCGGTGACTTCCGGTACGGTTGCGACATAGCCGCCGATCTCGTGCAGCACCGCTCCGGTCTGTTCCAACGGCGTTCCGGCAGGCATATCCACGACGATCTGGAACTCTGACTTGTTGTCGAACGGCAGCATCTTCAGAATCACCAGTTTCACCACACCCAGCGATACGGCCAGCAGCAATCCGCCCAGGATAGCCAGCCACAATTTGCGCCGGGCCGGTTTGCCATGTATGCCATTCAAGAACGGGCTCAGACGGTCGCGGAAGAAGCGGTGAATCCAGGTATCCCTTTCGTCTTTAAGCACTTCGTGATGCGCGCCGGCAAAGCGCAGCACCAGCCAAGGCGTGATGACGAATGCCACTGCCAGCGAGATCAGCATGCCCATGCTGGCATTGATCGGGATCGGGCTCATGTACGGCCCCATCAAACCGCTGACGAAAGCCATCGGCAGCAATGCGGCAATAACCGTCAGCGTGGCAAGTATGGTCGGGCTGCCCACTTCGTCCACCGCTTCCGGAATGATTTCCGAAAGCGATTGATGGTTTGCCAGGGCCCTTCGGCGATGGATGTTCTCGACAACGACGATCGCATCATCCACCAGGATACCGATGGAGAAAATCAGCGCGAACAGCGATACGCGATTCAACGTGAATCCATACGCCCAGGATGCGAACAATGTCGCTGCCAGGGTTAACAGCACGGCGATGCCCACCACGATGGCCTCGCGCCGGCCCATGGTGAACCACACCAGCACGACCACGGCAGCCGTTGCGAACACCAGCTTCTTGATCAGCTTCATCGCCTTGTCGTTTGCGGTTTCGCCATAGTTGCGCGTGATGCTGACATGGACATCGTCGGGAATCACGCTTCCCTTCAACTCATCCACGCGCTCCAATAATTTCTCGGCGATCTCAACCGCATTCGCGCCCGGCTTCTTGGTGATCGCCAGCGTCACGGCAGTGAACTCGCCCTTGGACTTGATCTGCTTGTCGGAAGCAGCAGGCCCGGTTCCCAGCCATACGTAACTGCTCGGCTGATCGGCTCCATCCTGAACTTCGGCAACATCGCGCAAGAACACCGGCTTGCCGTCAGACACCCCGATCACCAGTTGCTTCACTTCATTGGCATCGCTCAGAAAGCTGCCGGTCTGCACCAGCACTTCGCGATTGTTCTGCACCAGATTCCCGGCATTCTGCGACACGTTGGCAGATTGCAAAGACGCTCGCACGTCCTGCATGGTCAGTTGAAAGGCATTCAGACTTTCGGGATTGAGCAACACCCGCACCATGCGCTGTGTCGCACCCAGCGTGGTGACTTCGCGGGTTCCCGGCACACGCTTCAATTCCGCTTCGATGGCATGCGCCACCTGGGTCAGTGCTATGCCTCCGCCCACTGCCTGATCACGCCACAGCGTCAGCGCTACCACCGGCACATCGTCTATGCCCTTGGCCTTGATGATGGGAGGCGACACACCCAGCGTGGCCGGCAACCAATCGGCATGCGAGTTCAGCACATCATACAGCTTGACCAGCGACGGCACATGCGCTTCGCCGACCTTGAACTGTACGGTGATGATCGCCATGCCCGGCTGAGCCACCGAATAGACATGATCCACCCCGGCGATTTGCGACAACACCTGCTCGGCAGGTGTTGCGACGGTTTGCGCCACGTCCCTGGCTGAAGCTCCGGGGTATGCGATCATCACATTCGCCATGGTCACATTGATCTGCGGTTCTTCCTCGCGCGGTGTCACCATTACCGCGAAGGCGCCCAGCAGCACAGCCACCAGCGCCAACAGCGGAGTCATTTGCGAATGCAAGAAATACCTGGCGATACGCCCTGAAATACCCATGCCTTTTCCAAATCCCGTAATAATGGTGAAGTTCAAGTACCGGGGCTGAACGACAACCTACGATCTCGAACTTCAGAAATTCTCATTGTTTAAGGCCTGCCTTGATCGGATCCAGAGCCACCTTTTCGCCGGGATTCAGCCCGGCCAGTACTTCCACTGCGCCATCGGCCGTTTCTTCGCCCAATCTTACCTGGCGCAATTTCACCCCGCCTTTATCATCGACGACATATACCGCCACCACTTCGCTGCGATGCAGCACCGAGCTGGCCGGTATCACCAATCGGTTGGCTTTGCCCACCACAAAATGCGCACGGACGAACATGCCGGGGTATACCCCGGGCTCATTGGCCGGCAGATTCACGCGTACTTGCGTGCTGTGGGTGCGCGCATCGGCTAACGGCTGCACGATGGTCGATGCCGCCTGTATCCATCGCTTCAGGGAAGGCACTTCCACCATGACCTTCGGACGTGCGCCGATGTCCGGCAGCTTGTACTGCGGCACGCTGACCACCACGCGCATCTCCGAAGGATCAAAGCCGACCATCATTGGTTTGCCCGGCACTACCATCTCGCCCACTTCCACCAGTCGTGCGGCAACAACCCCGCTGTAGGGCGCCACTACGGCACTATATCCATGCGCAAGACTGGCCTGACCTGCAGCGGCTTCGCTGGCCTCGGCTTGTGCCCTCGCCACTTGATAGTCGGCCTCCGACTTGTCCAGTGCCGATTGGCTGATGAACTTTTGCTCGAATAATTGCCTGGAGCGTTCGTAACTGGCTCTGGCGTTTTGCAAAGTTGCTTGTGCCTGCGAAACCTGCGCGTTGCTGCCCGCCAAAGCTTGCGCGGTTTCGCGCTCGTCGATACGCAAAATCACCTGCCCCTTATTGACATGGCTGCCTACATCAAAATTGATTTCCTTGATGCGCCCGCTGATTTGCGCGGACACCGTGGATTGGCGCGTCGCCTCCACCAAACCTTCGACACTATAAGTCTGCTCCACCTCACGATATTGAACCGGCGCAACGGCGAGTGGTTGCGGCAATTCCGCGGTCGGCTTTCCAGGCTCTGACGCGTTCGCGTGCGCTGCAGCAATTCCGAGCAGTAAAAAATAATAAATCCAGAGTTTTCTCTTCATGACCACCTCATTAACAGTTCACAGTATATCATATATATTAGAAAATGCTAATATATATACAACCCGCCCATCCTCTGCATGAATTCGTCGAATTGATAGAATTTACAGCGGCTTCGGTTGGCTCGCCTTATGCTCAAGCGCTTGCGTCAATTGCGCCTGATGCGACAGACTCAGATGCGCATATTGCCGCACGGCTTTTAGCCACCAGCGCCGGGCCGCTATAGATCAAGCCGCTGTATAACTGCACCAATGACGCGCCGGCTCTGATCTTCTCGGCAGCGTCCGTGCCGCTTAAGATTCCGCCCACGCCTATGATGGGCAACGAACCTTGCAGTTCAGCGGCCAGCAGGCGGATCACCCGGGTGGATTTATCGCGCAAGGGTGCGCCGCTCAGACCGCCGCTTTCTTCGGCATGCAGGAGGTTCTCCACGCCCTCGCGCGACAATGTGGTGTTGGTGGCGATCACACCGTCGACATGGTGCCGCATCATCATATGAGCGATCTGTTTGATCTGGTCGCTTTCCATATCCGGTGCGATCTTCAGCGCGATGGGCACATATTTTCCGTAAGTACCAGCAAGCTTTTGCTGTTCAGTCTTGAGCTTGGTCAACAAATCATCGAGCGCATCCCCACCCTGCAACTGGCGCAGGTTGTTGGTGTTGGGAGATGAAATGTTGACCGCAACGTAGCTGGCGTGCGCGTACACCTTGCGCAAACAGATCAGGTAATCGTCTGCCGCTTTCTCGATCGGGGTATTGGCGTTCTTGCCGATGTTTATGCCGAGGATGCCGCGATATTCAGCGCGCTTCACGTTCTCGATCAGCTTGTCCACACCTGCATTGTTGAAACCCATGCGGTTGATGATGGCGCTGGCTTGCGGCAGGCGGAACAGGCGCGGCTTCGGGTTGCCGTACTGGGGTTGTGGCGTGACCGTACCGACTTCGATAAAGCCGAACCCGAGTGCCGCCAGTCCATCGATGCAGTCGCCATTCTTGTCCAGTCCGGCGGCAAGACCGACAGGGTTGGGAAAGACCAATCTCATCACGGTGCGCGGTTCGTCCGGTATGCGTTCCGCAACCAAGCCGCTCAAGCCTGTTGCATGCAGCAAACGCAGGAGTTGAAGCGTTACATGGTGCGCGTCCTCCGGTTCAAGCAGGAACAATGCGGGACGCAGCAATGAATACGCGGCTAGCACTACACAGGGGAAGTAATTTCTGATTTCATCCGGGATTGCCTTCGCCCTTGGTTAACTCAGGAGGAATCGGGTCATGTTTGTCGAATGTGCGCCAATCCCCGTCCAGCAAGCCTTGCGCAGGCTGGTATTGCGTTTTGTAAGCCATCTTGCGGCTGTCCTTGATCCAATAGCCCAGATAGACAAAATCCAGACCGAGCTTTCGGCACAGTTCGATCTGCCACAACACGTTGTAAACACCCAGGCGGGCGCGCGGCAAATCAGGCTCATAGAAGGTGTACACGGAAGACAAGCCGTCGCTGAGCAGGTCGATCACGCTGACCATGCGCAGCGCGCCCCGATCGCGAAATTCCACCAGCAGCGAATCAACATGGCTTTTCAGCAGAAAGTTTTGATATGACTCGCGGTCGTCATTGTCCATACCGCCATCCTTGTGGCGCGCGCGCTGATAGCGTTGATAGAGTTCATAGTATTCGGGATTGTCCTGCAAAGGATGCAAGGTGGCCTCGAGATGCGCGTGCTGCTTCCAAGCGCGCTTCTGCGTGCGACTGGCCGCAAATTGCTGTGCCAATATGCGCAGCGGTACACAAGCCTGGCAATTATCGCAATGCGGCCGATAAGTATAGGTACCGCTGCGCCGGAAGCCACGCTGCACCAACTCCGAATAAACCGGGGTCCCGATCAACAATGCGGGGGTGGCCACTTGCGAACGCGCTTGCTGGTCGCGCAGATAACTGCACGGATAGGGCGCGGTCAGATAAAAATGCAGCGCGGATAGCGGGATGTCGTTTAGCAGACTCATATAAACAAATCGGGCTCAAATTTCCAGTCAGTCACCGGTGCATAGTGTATCAATTCTTGCAGCTTTGCGATAAATTCGCGGCGCGGAATTTCACGGGCGCCCAGAGAAGCAAGGTGGGGCGTACTCATCTGGCAATCGATCATGCCGTATCCCCAGCGTTCAAGCTGCCTGGCGAGGTGCGCCAGCGCGATCTTTGAAGCGTTGCTGACTGCACTGAACATGGATTCAGCGTAAAACATCCTGCCGATACTGACACCATACAAGCCTCCCACCAGTTTGCCATCCTGCCAGGTTTCCACCGAATGCGCATAGCCCAGTTGTTGCAGCTGGCAATACGCCTTGATCATGTCTTCGCCTATCCAGGTACCGTGATGCCTTTCGCGATCTTTGCTGCGCGGAGCGGCGCAACCACGCATCACCTGTTCGAAAACAGTATCGCAGCGCATTTCAAATAGCCCTTTGCGCAATATTTTGGCGAGAGAACGGGAAATTCTCAATTCGTTCGGGATCAGCACCATGCGCGGATCCGGACACCACCACAGTATCGGTTCGCCGGGATTGAACCACGGGAATATTCCTCCGCGGTAGGCTTCCAGCAGACGCGGTACGGACAGGTCTCCACCTGCAGCCAACAAGCCGTTTGGGTGTCCCAACGCGCGTTCGGCCGGCGGGAACGGGAAGTCATCGCTCAGCCAGGGAATCAATTCGATCCTTTTTGCATCTGTTCATTAAATGCTTTTTGTGGTTATATTGCCAAGGGTAGACCAAACAGGTTAAAGGGACGGCGAATGTTAGCGGGAATATTCGGAAAAAAATCAGATCATCCCTTGGCTGACGTCAAGTCGGTGCAGGAGTTGCTGGACAATTTGCCAAAGAACGACGCGATCAAATCGCTCATGGAATTGACCGAAATGATCGAGTCGGTGACGGAATATACCGAATTCAAGCTTGATCACCAGTTTGCCGTGTTGCGCTTGCTGGATGAGGCTGCCCAGTCTTACGCACGCAAATTGACCCGGGAATATTTTACGCCATTCGAGATAAACAAATTCCAGGAAAATCGCCTGTGGTTGGTGCTGAGTAATTATTACCGCCAGGTCTTCAACGCATATTATGCGGCGTTCGATCGTTTTTGCAACGCGGAAAAGGGCAGCAACACCATCAAACCGCAAGTACCGTTGCTTACTGCTCGCGCGGTAAACGCGATCATTTTCCAGCTGAAATATGTCTGTTCGCGCTATGGCCAGATCGATAACGCGATCTGGGCCAATCTGGCCCAGCTTTATAAACATGCCGAACAACTACAATATCTCGATACGCCTGTCAGACTGTATCCTGGCCTCACCAGCAGCATATCGGTGAAATGCGAGATCGGTGCCCTGCTGGTATGGTACGACAGCGGATTGAGTGCCTTGAGTCCCCTGTGCATACATCTGGCCGAGCGCATCGTTACCCAGTATTGCACAACGATTGATATGCATGCGGAGATCAGCAATAACAGCCGTCTCGGTTTCGATTTGAGCCACCCTGCCGAACCAACGCGCATCAATATGGGTGCCACAACACATCCATCCATGCGCTTTATCGGCATGCCAACGATGCAAGCCAGGATGGAAACCTTGATGATCGCGCTAAAGAAGAATATCGTTCCTGATGATCTCTATCTTGGTGGTAGCTATGAAGCAGCGGTAGTCAAAGAAGCAGTTGAACATTTGTTGACTTACCTGATCGCTCCACCCGTGCGGCGCAACGTACGGCGCATGGCCAATGTTTCCTTGAACGTGGTTAACGGATTTGACAAGGTGGTCGGGCACAGCGATGCGGGACAGCCGCATGGCGAGCAAGATCCGGCACATTGGGTAACCGAAGAGATCAGCGTCGGCGGATTCAGCTGCGTTCTACCCGCGGGAAGCGATAGCATAGGCATAGGCAGTTTGCTCGGGATACAGCCTGAGGGTGTGTCGCATTGGGGTGTGGCTGTGGTGCGGCGTTTGTTGCGCGATGATGCAAACCAGTTGCGCGCGGGCGCGGAAATCCTGGCCAACCAGGTTGCCAGTGTGGTCCTGAAACAGAACAGCGGAGAAACTGGTGACGGCCAGCCGGCCCTTTGGCTTTACGCGAAGCAGGGTGCGCCAACCGGCGGGGCCCAGTTATTGTTGATGAAGGCAGACACGTTCTCTTCCAGCAGCAGTTTGAAAATTCGGTTGAATGAAAAAAATTATCTTTTAATTCCGATCGGATTGCAGGAAAAAGGCCTTGACTATGATTTGGCAAAATTCAAGATTATCGAGCAGGAAGACAATCCCGAAGAAATGATCTGATCGGTCCAGGGTTAGTCATCGTTTTCGGGCCGGGCGTAAATCCAACCGGAATGATCTTTCAACGACCTGAGCTGCTTACGGAGTAGTTGTCCGCGACAATTCACGAATGCGCCTGATTCATTCGAACGCTCAGCCACGTTTCGATATCACGAAGCTCCTCTTCACACACCGAATGCTGCATGGTGTATCCATGCCATTCCACGGCATAGCCCAATCCCCTCAACGCATCTCTTGAACCCTCTCCCAATGCATAAGGTATGACCGGGTCGCTGCGTCCATGTGCCATGAAAACGGGAGTCACCCTGCTAGCTGGTTCAGACTCGCGCGCGGCACTATCCGCCAACGGCAAATAGGTGGAAAGCGCCAGCACGCCACCCAGCGGGACAGTCTGGCGCATAGCGGTGTGCAGCGCGATGGCTCCGCCCTGGGAAAATCCGGCCAGAAATATTTCGCCGGGCATGATGCCGCCCTGCATTTCGCGGGCAATGAGCTGTTCGACCAGAGATTGCGAAGCGCGGATTCCGGCCGCGTCCTGTCGTGCATCCATTCTTTGGCCGGTGATGTCATACCAGGCGCGCATCACGAATCCGCCATTGACGGTAACCGGGCGCATCGGTGCATGCGGGAAAACATAACGCACCGCGACAGGCAGATCCAGCTCGTCCGCGATGGGCACGAAATCCTGTCCGTCAGCGCCCAAACCATGCAGCCAGATGATGCTGCATTGCGGCTGTTTGCCTGTTTGCAGGATTATCGGGGGAGCATTGTCAGACATTATTCATAATGATGATTCGGGAATGGTCTCGCGCAGTACCTGAAAGATTTCGCGGTAGTTCTTGGGTGGGGCGGCCACGACACGGTGGGGCGCAGCCCTCTGGTAACAAAGTCAGGCAATCCACTATGCAATAAATTGCATGTGGAATTGACACTGCGGGAAGGGCCGCCAGCCTCCGGGATATGCGATCAACCTCAATTTTATTCGGGGATAATCTCACGCAGCACCTGAAAGATTTCGCGGTAATTTTTAGGAGGCTTGTCGCCTTCAATTTCCTTATGCGCGTTGCGCACCAGCGAACGCAGGTGTTGCGCATCGGCCTGAGGATGGGCAGCGAGCAATTCGGTCAACGCGCTGTCGTTTTCCATCAGCCGGTCACGCCAACGCTCCAGCATGTGCATATACGCGGTGTGCTGCTGCGATTTTCCTTTCCACGCATCCAGCTTGGCAAGTATCGGTACGGGATCCACCTCGCGCATCAGCTTGCCGATGTATTGTATCTGGCGGCGCTGCGCGCCGAACTTGTTGATATTCCGCATCTCCCGTATTGCATCACGCAGGCTTTCCGGTATATCCAGTAGCGCGAGTTGATCTTTGCTCAGCTCGGTCAGTTCCTTGCCGAGGTCGCGCAACTCATGCATCTGCTTCTTGATCCTGGTCTTGCTAGGGGGAAGCTCTTCCTCCTCATCGGCAACCGCCGCCTGGTTGCGCAATCCGCGTCCCCTGGTATGGATGCTGTCTGCCTTGCGGATATGGGGTCGGATGACCTCCACACCATCATCATGTACTTCGGCACCGTCATGTCCCTCGCCGTCGCCATGCTCATCTTCATCATCTCCAAGATGAAGATGCTGCGGTTCAACGTCATTGCGGCCTAGTTTGCGCGTAGTCATAAATGTAATTTGCATGGCCTTGATGAGCCAGCTCTTAAAGAGCCCAGACTTTGAATGGAAATGGGCGATGCTGCTATGATAACGCCTTTCACCAATCTTCCGCTTTGCTTATGAATGCTCCGGTAACCTCCGCGCCACGCTTCTCCCACTCCGAAGACAACCTGCGCAACATCGCGATAGATATGCTGGAGTACGCCAAACAACGCGGCGCATCGGCCGCCTCCACCGATGTGTCGGTGGGTTTCGGCCAATCCGTCACGGTACGCCGCGGAGAAATCGAGACCATCGAATACAACCGTGACAAGGGCCTGAGCATAACGGTCTATCTCGGACAGCAACGCGGCAATGCCAGTACCTCGGACTTTTCGCAACAGGCGGTGCGCGACGCGGTGGATGCAGCGCTGTCGATCGCGCGCTATACCGCAAAGGATGATTGCTCGGGTTTGCCGGATGCGGACATGTTGTCACGTGATTTTCCGGATATGGACTTGTATCATCCGTGGGACCTGCCGGTCGATGCGGCGATAGCACTGGCGCAACAATGCGAGCAAGCAGCGCTGGATGCCGATAAACGCATCACCAATTCCGAGGGTGCGACCGTCAACCTGCACGAGGCGCAATTCATCACCGCCAACAGCCTGGGTTTCATCGGCGGCTTCCCCACTTCACGGCACAGCCTGAGTTGCGCGGTGATTGCCGAACAGGGCGCCTCGATGGAACGCGATTATTGGTATACCGTTGCACGCGACGCGGATGATTTGACGGACTCCAAACAGGTTGGACGCATCGCCGCAGAACGCACCGTGCGCCGCCTGAACGCGCGCCAACTCGAAACGATGCAAGTACCGGTATTGTTCGAAGCGCCCATCGCGTCCGGCTTGCTGGGCAGCTTTGTCAGTGCGGTAAGCGGCGGGAACCTGTATCGCAAGGCGTCCTTTCTGCTTGACCGGATGGATCAGCAGGTCTTTGCTCCGCATATCAATATCAGCGATGTGCCGGACATACCGAAGGGATTGGCTTCCAGCCCTTTCGACGATGAAGGCGTGCGAACCCAACACCGCGTGATCGTCGAAAACGGTGTACTGCGCGGTTATTTCCTCAACTCCTACTCGGCACGCAAGCTCGGCTTGCGCACCACCGGCAACGCAGGCGGCAATCACAACCTGATTCTGGAGCCATCAGGAATGCAAAAGGACGGACTGGATTTTGCCGGGCTGCTGAAAACAATGTCGCGCGGACTGCTCGTCACCGAGTTGCTGGGTCAGGGGATCAATGCTGTGACTGGCGATTATTCGCGCGGTGCCGCCGGTTTCTGGGTGGAACACGGCGAGATTCAATATCCGGTGCAGGAGATCACCATCGCCGGAAACTTGAAAGACATGTTCAGCAATTTTGTTGCGGCAGGAAACGACGTGCTGGTGCAAGGCTCGCGCCAGTGCGGGTCGATTCTGGTCGAAGGTATGACCGTCGCGGGAAGCTGATTTACGGTTTGTCAGCCGCTAGGCGGACATTTCAGTCGCTTCTATCAGTTCCATATCGCGACTCGACATCAGTCGTTCGATATCCACCAGTATGATCATGCGTTCGCCCACCGTACCCAGGCCAAGCAGATATTGGGTATCAAGACTCGAGCCGAACTCCGGTGCCGGCTTGATCTCGTCCGGTTTCAGCGTGGTCACGTCGGAAACGCCATCCACCACCATGCCCACCACGCGCTTCGCGATGTTGAGGATGATCACCACGGTAGTCTCGTTATAAGTGACGTTGCCGAGTTTGAATTTGATGCGCATATCCACGATCGGGACAATGATGCCGCGCAGATTGATCACACCCTTGATGAATTCGGGCGCGTTGGCGATCGTGGTCACGGAATCGTAGCCGCGTATTTCCTGAACTTTGAGAATATCAATACCATATTCCTCATTGCCCAGCGTGAATGTCAGCAACTCGCGGCCTTCGCCATTCACCGTTTGTCCTTGGTTTGCTTCCATGATGCCCTCCGTATGCTATCAATCGATCACTCACTGTCAGGCGAAGCAAATATCGCCTGCAGTATATCCATCCTGACTTCCTGCTGATACCCTCGCTTCGCCAGAACAGACATCTCCTTGTATGTCAAGTATGATGGGGCGGGTTAATCTCTCGTCTTCTCCTGGCCCCGCGGCACTCAGTCATATTGTGCTGTTAAAACTCCTTCCAGTCGCCATCTGCTTCTTCCCTGGCCTTGATCAGCTTGCGCTCTTTTGTGGGTATCTCCGGAACTTTTCGTGCGGCGGCTGGCGCGGGCGTGGCGGCGGGCTTGGCAACCGCAGCTCGTGTGCCAGCCTTGTCTTTGTTGATCTTGAATACATGTACCGCCGCAGTCAAAGCCAGCGCCTGTTCCTGCATCGCCTCGGCGGAAGCCGCCGCTTCTTCCACCAGTGCGGCGTTCTGCTGCGTCACCTCGTCCATCTGCACCAGCGCCTGGTTCACCTGCTCGATCCCCGAACTCTGCTCGTTCGAGGCTGCCGCGATCTCCGCCATGATGTCGGTGACGCGCTTGACCGCACTCACGATCTCGTTCATGGTCTCCCCGGCCTGGTCCACCTGCCTGGAGCCGATATCCACCTTGCTCACCGAGTCCTGGATCAGCGCGGTGATCTCCTTGGCCGCCGCCGCCGAGCGCTGCGCCAGGTTGCGCACCTCGGCCGCCACCACCGCGAAGCCGCGTCCCTGCTCGCCGGCGCGCGCCGCTTCCACCGCGGCGTTCAATGCCAGGATGTTGGTCTGGAATGCGATGCCCTCGATCACGCTGATGATGTCCATGATCTTCTTCGAGCTGGCGCTGATCGAGCCCATGGTGTGCACCACTTCATTCACCACCACCCCGCCCTTGACCGCGATATCCGACGCGTTGGCTGCCAGCTGGTTGGCCTGCTTGGCGTTCTCGGCGTTCTGCTTCACCGTCGAGGTCAGCTCTTCCATGCTCGAGGCGGTCTCTTCCAGACTGGAGGCCTGCTGCTCGGTGCGGCTCGACAGGTCGGCGTTGCCCTGGGCGATCTCCTGGGAGGCGGTGCCTATGGCATCGGTGGTGATGCGCACACCGCTGACGATACCGGTGAGCCTGCCGATCATATGCTCCAGCGCCTGCAGCAACTGCCCGGTTTCATCCGCGGTGGCCGATTCGATGCGCTGCGTCAGGTCCCCTTGGGCAACCGCGCTTGCAACTTCCACCGCCCGACGCAAAGGACGGGTAATGGAACGGATGATCCAGAACCCCAACATTGCGGAAAGCAATGCGGAAAGCACCATCATGACTATCAGGAAATTGCGAGATGTGGTAAAACTTTCCAGGGAATCATTGCCGCCAAGTCTCATTTGCTCGGCCTGATATTTGATCAAATCGTCGACTGAATCAAGGTAAGCAGTATTGACCGGACGGAAATCGTTGATCAGATAGTTCGTTGCCGCCGCCCCGTCGGTTTTGCCCAGTTCGATCAGATGGTCCAGGCTAGTATCGAATTTTTGCTGATCCGACTTTATTTTGGCTATCAATTCTTTTCCTTCGCCGGCGCCGGTTTCCGATTCGAGTTTATCGACAAATTCACTGGTTTTCTTTTGGGAATCGCGGATGCGTCTGATCTCCGTCTCTATCATGGTGTTATCGACGAACAGCAGCGAATTGCGAATTGCAAGCGAGATGAGATTGACGTTGCTGATGATATCGTGTGCTGTCTCCGTTTTCGGATAGAGGTCGACGACTATCTTGTTGGTATTCCGGTTCATCAGGTCCATGCGGGTATAAGACAGCACACTGATGGTCAGCGTGATCAAAACGACCAATGCAAATGCCAAGGAGAGCCGCGTACTGATTTTCATGTTCTCGAACATAATTTGGTTACCCCCTTGCGTCAACGAACCGGAGTATGGCCATATTTACCGAACCGAAATATGGCCATACCCATGCAATCAATCAAGTGCTGATTATTTGAGTTTCTCAGGACGCACACCGACCGTCAATGTGCCGATCGCCTTGCCATCGCTCATCACCGGCACCGATACCTGGGAAATCACCTCGCCTGTGCTTTTGTCCTTTTGCGGACGGGCGATATAAACATCGCCTTTGCCATTCGCGAACGCATTGCTGAACTTTGGCTCGTCTCCTTGCCAGTAGTCCGAGGTCATGCCGGTAATGGCGACATTCGCGCCCTGATTATCGGTGAGGATGAATTCAATCATATACGGCTTCTCGAGCTTGGCGAGTCTCTTTGCCGCTGTGTTCGAGGCGTAGGATTTCATGAACGCGGTCGGCTCCTTGTGCGCATCCGTTGTATCCATCCAGGCCTTGTCGATCTCCTGGATCTTGGCCAGCGTCAAGCCTTGGGCGTTTTGTTCCTTCACTGCGTTAACGATCACCGGATCGGCTGCAGCCTGGACGACTTCGGGGACAACGTCCTTGACTTCCTTGGCAAGCGCGAATCCGGCGAACCAGAAACTGGTCAGAACGCTTGTGATAATCATCGCTTTTTTCATCATCTGCTCCTTCTTTGGTTAAAAAGTCCGAAACAACCCCATATAGATATTACCGCCAGCAACATCACATCATTCGAATTACGCTATCGCATTACTCCAGCCCATCCATGAACCGGCAACTAGATCGAGATCAATTCTATCTGGCACCTAAAATTCCTTCCATTCGCCGTCAGCCTCTACCTTGGCCTTGATCAGCTTGCGCTCCTTCCCGAGCGGCTGCCGGGGCTTGTGCTCGACGGCTGGCGCGGGCGTGGCGGCGGGTTTGGCAACCGTGCGCTTGGCTTGTTTCCCTGATTCCAGCTTGAACACGCTCACCGCTTGCATCAGGCTACCCGCCTGTTCCTGCATCGCCTCGGCGGAAGCCGCCGCTTCTTCCACCAGTGCGGCGTTCTGCTGCGTCACCTCGTCCATCTGCACCAGCGCCTGGTTCACCTGCTCGATCCCCGAACTCTGCTCGTTCGAGGCTGCCGCGATCTCCGCCATGATGTCGGTGACGCGCTTGACCGCACTCACGATCTCGTTCATGGTCTCCCCGGCCTGGTCCACCTGCCTGGAGCCGATATCCACCTTGCTCACCGAGTCCTGGATCAGCGCGGTGATCTCCTTGGCCGCCGCCGCCGAGCGCTGCGCCAGGTTGCGCACCTCGGCCGCCACCACCGCGAAGCCGCGTCCCTGCTCGCCGGCGCGCGCCGCTTCCACCGCGGCGTTCAATGCCAGGATGTTGGTCTGGAATGCGATGCCCTCGATCACGCTGATGATGTCCATGATCTTCTTCGAGCTGGCGCTGATCGAGCCCATGGTGTGCACCACTTCATTCACCACCAGCCCGCCCTTGACCGCGATATCCGACGCGTTGGCCGCCAGCTGGTTGGCCTGCTTGGCGTTCTCGGCGTTCTGCTTCACCGTCGAGGTCAGCTCTTCCATGCTCGAGGCGGTCTCTTCCAGACTGGAGGCCTGCTGCTCGGTGCGGCTCGACAGGTCGGCGTTGCCCTGGGCGATCTCCTGGGAGGCGGTGCCTATGGCATCGGTGGTGATGCGCACCTCAGCTACAATATTTGACAGACTTTCGCTCATGCGTTTCATCGCAAACAGCAAACTTGATTCATTGTCTGACTTCACTGCAATAAACAAGGTTAGGTCACCTTCTGCGATTCGCCCTGCGATTTCTGTCGCATACTCGGGCTCTCCACCCAGTTGTCTCAGAAGAGAACGGATGATCAGAAGCGCCAACAACGTCCCAATGATGAGGCTGATACCGAAAACAGATATCCCGAAAAGCACCAGCCGCTTGCCATCTGCATTGCTAGTTTCGTAGGTTTGCTTCACTGCAAGCTGCTGCTCGGGAAGCAATACGGAGATCGGCTTGATCAAGCCGCTGTGAAATGCCGGCCATTCGTCTTCCAGCATCGGTGTAATAATGGACTTATCATCACTTGCATATGCGCTATCCAATTTGTCCAGAAATGCCGGCAGCAAGGCTATCTGTTTATCGATTTTCGCTATTTGTGTCCTGGTTCCTTCATCAAGCTCATTTTCATTCGTAGCTTTTTTGTAGCTTTTCCAATCTTCCGAGATCTTCCCACGAACTTCCTTGAGGTGATTGCGGGAACCTGCCGAAGGCATCTGATCGAGCAAAACACCCGCCATTCTGAAGCGGATTTCCTTGAGGTCACTATCCATGTCCTGCAGTGCTGCGGTCGGCACCATGCGGTTCTCATAAACATAAGCCAAGGCATCATTACTCTTGGTGACGCTATATATATCAACGATAGTCAACACCAGCAAAGGAATAGCTGCAAGCAAGAATCCTATAATTAGTTTTGATTTGAACTTTGTGACTACCATGAACATACTCCGCGATACCTAATGAATGGATTCGAGCAGAAGGTGTTGTAACGGGCCCGCGATATAGCCTTCTATATTAGGACTGGCGGCACCAGTTCGGTACCGCCAGTCGCCTAGCCATCATTCTGTAGGATAGCCTTTGGCTTTCCACTCAGGTATACCACCCCGGAACCAATAGACAGTCTTGTGGCCTGCCTTGATCGCGGCTGTCGAGGCCTTATAACTTTTCCAGCATTCCGGGCCGTTGCAGTATATGACCATCGGGGTATTTTTATTGGGGGGGAATTTGCTCAGGTCTATGCTGTCCTGTTTCGCATCAAAATCGACGGCCTTGGCGCTTTTTTCCTTGTAGGGAATGTTTATCGCACCCTTGATATGGCTTTCGGCATATTCGTTGGCAACTCGGGCATCGATCGCCATGACGCCGGAATCGATCAGCGATTTGGCCTTGGCGGCATCGACCACCGTGGCTCCTTTCAGGCTATCTGGAGTGTCTGCAAATGCCGTATTGCCGATCAGCAGAAACGCCACCGCAGCCAATACAAAACTTGTTTTTCTAAAGATATTCTTCATGTCGATATTCATGCTGGTTCTCCTCTATGCTGGTTAAGAAATCTGGCGTTGCGGCCGTCAGTGAATTGACCCAAGCGGCGAAATTAGAATGAACCATGACCACTAACGGTCCCCAAATTTCGTAATCACTTGGGTCAATGAAACTCCGACATTTGGACCCACTTTGATCCGGTGCCAGTCGGATATCACACTCAATACAGCCCACTATAACAATGCTGCCTCTTGCCTACATATAACCCGTCGTCAAGGAAATATAAAGTTCCGTTGGCGACATATTGTGGCCGTCCACTTGGGTGGAAGCTTGAGCAGCTTTGGCATGGGCAGTATAATCACCATACGCAGGTACCGCCACAGCGACGAGAACGCCGATAATCGCAACCATGATCATCCGGTCAACCATGGTTGAAGCTTGTTGATTACTTTTCATGATATTGCTCCTTATCTAAATTAGACACAATTGCATTATGTGTCACTTAGATATAAGCAGTTGTCGTGCCAATTTTGTAATTTGTCCGCTACTTATTGATTTTAATTAAAAATTATGTCTTATAATTTTCCGAGTCAGTATTTTCACCATCATTTGACTTAATTTCAACGCTCACTGCCAATTTTTTAACGGTCACGCTCGGATAACTGCGCTGTCAACACAACCTGTTGAATTCTGGGAATGGCATATTCGTGCGAAGGTCCGGCGGACTGAACTCATGCGATGCGATGCTTATTTCAATCCCAGCAGATCCCCCAGCCCGAATTCCGTGATTAAAAACAGGCTTGCGACTGCGCACGCGATGAAGGTTGCACACGCCACCAGGATGGTGTTGGTGCCAACTCGCTTCATTTTTAACAAGTCTGTCCCCAGAGCGATTCCCGCCAAGGATATCAGAATCGACCACGTTGTTATCTGGCTGATAAAACCGGATAGGTTCATTCCCGAAATAGAGCTCATCCAACTGAACAATCCGATACTGTTGAGCGTGGCCATCGCCAGAAAGCCCAGCACAAATACCGGGATCGACTGCTTGACCCGGGCAAGGAATGGAACTTGTTTGCCGCCGACTTGCCCGCCTACGTAATTGATATAGGCAAACGCGACCAGGGGAATGATCAGAACCATCAGTGCATTTCGCGTCAGCTTGATGATTGTGGCAATATCGCCCGAGACCGGACTGAACGCCTGGCTGGTCGCCACGACCTGGGCGGTGTCGTTCACCGCGGTCCCCGACCAGAGCCCGAATACTGCGTTGCTCAACCCGAAATAGTGCCCTATCAACGGGAGCAAAAATACAGCGATCGTCCCCAGCAGGGTATTCATCGCGATGGCAAAGGACAAGTCCTCGTCACTCGCCTTGATCACCGGCGTCAGCGCCGCGATCGCACTGCCGCCACAGATGGCGGTGCCGCCGGCAATCAGGGTTGCCAACCGGAGCGGGATGCCCAATAGCCTTCCCAATGCATGCGCGACGACGAATGCGGTCGTTATGACCGCGCATATCAGCAACAGGGCGGTTCCGCCGATGTGCAGCACGCTGCTGAACGTGATGCCCGCCCCCATAATTACGATGCCGAAGCGCAATAGCTGCCTCATGCAAAAGCGAATGCCCGGGAGAAAAGCCATGCGCAGGATGAACACGTTGCCCAGGAATACGCCGAGTGCAATGACAAAGAGTACGGCACTGAATGAACTTTTCAAGCCACCGGGTAGTGATCCATGCAAGAACCATCCGGAAACCGCAACAATCGTTGCCAAGCTGATCCCGGGAATTAGGGATGTCCAGTTTTCCGACTTGCAAATCGTGTCCGAGATTTCTGTGACGACTGCCTTGAGATGTCTCTCGTCGTCCTCGTTGAACGGTGTTCCGTCCAGCTTGTTCAGCATCTGCGCGACGCCGATGCTCTTGCCGGTAGTCTTGTCCGTAACCGGCATGCATAAAACCGACCGGGTTACAAAGCCGGTCTGCTTGTCGATTTCCTTGTTGAAACGGCTGTCCGCATATGCGTCCGACACACTGACGACCTCGCCTTTCCAGAAGGAATATCCCGCTAGTCCTTGCGGCGGTTCTACGCGGATGTCATTGATGAATTCGTGCTGAATGACAGCCGTCCACAACTCTTTGGTCTTTTCATCGTAAAGAAAGAGTGTTCCCTTTTCGCAGCGCATCTTTTTTGCGGCGGTGACCATGATGCGATCAAGCAGTGACTTTTCATAATTCATGTCCGGACCTTTTTCTTGTATCCATCTCAAGCATGAGGCATGCTAAAACTCCTTCCAGTCGCCATCTGCTTCTTCCCTGGCCTTGATCAGCTTGCGCTCTTTTGTGGGTATCTCCGGAACTTTTCGTGCGGCGGCTGGCGCGGGCGTGGCGGCGGGTTTGGCAACCGCAGCTCGTGTGCCAGCCTTGTCTTTGTTGATCTTGAATACATGTACGGCCGCAGTCAGAGCCAGCGCCTGTTCCTGCATCGCCTCGGCGGAAGCCGCCGCTTCTTCCACCAGTGCGGCGTTCTGCTGCGTCACCTCGTCCATCTGCACCAGCGCCTGGTTCACCTGCTCGATCCCCGAACTCTGCTCGTTCGAGGCTGCCGCGATCTCCGCCATGATGTCGGTGACGCGCTTGACCGCACTCACGATCTCGTTCATGGTCTCCCCGGCCTGGTCCACCTGCCTGGAGCCGATATCCACCTTGCTCACCGAGTCCTGGATCAGCGCGGTGATCTCCTTGGCCGCCGCCGCCGAGCGCTGCGCCAGGTTGCGCACCTCGGCCGCCACCACCGCGAAGCCGCGTCCCTGCTCGCCGGCGCGCGCCGCTTCCACCGCGGCGTTCAATGCCAGGATGTTGGTCTGGAATGCGATGCCCTCGATCACGCTGATGATGTCCATGATCTTCTTCGAGCTGGCGCTGATCGAGCCCATGGTGTGCACCACTTCATTCACCACCACCCCGCCCTTGACCGCGATATCCGACGCGTTGGCTGCCAGCTGGTTGGCCTGCTTGGCGTTCTCGGCGTTCTGCTTCACCGTCGAGGTCAGCTCTTCCATGCTCGAGGCGGTCTCTTCCAGACTGGAGGCCTGCTGCTCGGTGCGGCTCGACAGGTCGGCGTTGCCCTGGGCGATCTCCTGGGAGGCGGTGCCTATGGCATCGGTGGTGATGCGCACACCGCTGACGATACCGGTGAGCCTGCCGATCATATGCTCCAGCGCCTGCAGCAACTGCCCGGTTTCATCCGCGGTGGCCGATTCGATGCGCTGCGTCAGGTCGCCGTCGGCGACCCGTCTGGCAATTTCTATGGAATTCTTCAGCGGCCTGGACACCGACCTTACGATTAGCGCTAGTCCAAGGGCAAGCAATCCAAGCACTGCAACAAGACTAACAACCACTATAGTGATGCTGTCCCTTAGCGTCCGGTCGAGCGCGCTGGTGACATAGCCCAATTTGACCTTGCCGATAACCTTGCCGCGGATATCGACGATGTTGTGCTCGTACATCTTCAGTTTCGATGTATCGGCGGGTGCTTTCATCGCATTCTCGGTTAACGATGCGCCATTGGTATCGTAATACTCGGCAAATGCGACATCCTTGTCCTTGGTTACATCCCTGACGAAGCTCTCCAGTGCCGAAAGGTCGTAGTTGATTATGTACTGCTCGCTGATTGTGGCAAGCATGGTGGTGAGGCTGTCCGCTTTGGATTCCATCATCAAAGTCAGTTGACGGTACTGTTGTGTGATCGACACGCTTCCCAGTGCTCCGATCAATATCGTGACCAACAACAGCGTCGGCAACAACAACTTCTTGTTGATGCTATCCATTCTAAACAGATTGGATTTCATTTCCTCTCCTTCTCAACCAACATGTTCATTACTTGCATGCGCATGCGAAACCAGCTGCAAGATCATAAAAGCTGATAGCGTGCATTTAACCGCAATGTCTATGCCAACAACGCAATTGATTGATTATAAATTGAAATGATTTGTTTGATGCCGGGGATGGGTGATAACCAATATAAATTTGACATGAAATCGTCATCGACTGTCGCCTTTACATCAGTAATTAACGCGAGCCTTGCTGCGAAATCAGCACAAGACCGAATTCAATTAGGAGCTGAAACTACGTCCGATTGTCTTCCATGTGAAAATTGGTGCATCGATATCGGGGTGCTGGATATTTTTCCTTGTTGCATCATGATTGTTTGTTGTGTTGCGCCAGCTTAACCAGAGCGCCCACATCGATGATCATCGCAACGCGTCCGTCACCCATGATCGTGGCGCCTGACACTCCAGGCACCTTGCGATAGTTGGTTTCCAGACTCTTGATCACCACCTGATGCTGCCCGACCAGTTCATCGACGAACAACGCGACTTTTCTGCCTTCTGCTTCCAGCAGCACCAATATGCCTTCCGCCGGATCGGTTATTTTGGGCTGGATGTTGAACACCTTGTGGAGCGCGATTAATGGGAGATATTCGCCGCGCACATGCACGACCTCCCCTTGCCCGCTGATTTCCTTGATATCGCCGGGATCAGGCTGCAGGGATTCGCTGATGAAACCCAGAGGCACGATATAAATCTGGTCGCCAACGGAAATGGACAAACCGTCCAGAATCGCCAGTGTCAGCGGCAAGCGTATGGTCATGCTGGTGCCCTGCCCATGTGTGGAGGCAATTTCTATGCGTCCGCTGATACCCTCGATGTTCTTCTTGACCACGTCCATGCCGACGCCGCGTCCGGAAACTTCGGTGACTACCGTGGCTGTGGAAAAACCGGGCGCAAAGATGATTTGCCAGACTTCGGCATCACTCATGCTGTCGCTTACCGGCATGCCTTTTTCCTTGGCTTTGGCAAGAATCCGTTCACGATTCAGCCCGGCGCCATCGTCAGATACTTCGATGACAATGCTCCCTCCCTGGTGCGCGGCGCGCAGGGTGATCGTACCTTGCGGATCCTTGCCCTTGGCGATGCGCTCATCAGGCAATTCGATGCCGTGATCCAGACTGTTGCGCACCAGATGGGTGAGAGGATCGCTGATTTTTTCAATCAATCCCTTGTCCAGTTCGGTTCCCTCGCCGATGATCTTGAGCTGCACTTTCTTGTTGAGTTTGACCGCGCTATCGCGCACGACGCGCTGGAATCGGCTGAACACGAGACTGATCGGTATCATGCGCACCGACATAACGGACTCCTGCAAGTCGCGAGTGTTGCGTTCCAGCTGTCCCAGCCCATTGATCAACCGCTCGTGCAACACCGCGTCCATATTGGATGCGGTCTCCGCCAGCATGGCCTGGGTGATCACCAGTTCGCCCACCAGATTGACCAGATTGTCGACTTTCCCCACGCTGACACGGATGGAGCTTTCGCCGCCGGGTGCAGTGGCCACTCTATCGGTTGCTCTGCGCCCAGGGTTCTGATCTTGTCGTTCAGCCAGGACAGGTTCAGGGGTGGCCGGATGATTCCCCACTTCGCTGAAGAAACCGTAGCCCTGCGCATTTTCCACTCCCGATTTGATTGTGTCAGGATCCGCAAAAAATCCATAGCCATCGGCATTCTCTACGCCCGATTTGATTGCATCGGCATCCGCAAAAAATCCATAGCCATCGGCATTCTCTACCCCGGATTTGATTGCATCGGCATCCGCAAAAAATCCATAGCCTTGCACAGCATCATGATCGGGGATGTTACCCAGTTCAGTTATGCTCAATTGTTCAGGTTCGAGAAAAAACGCGAAGATTTCGCGCAATTTTGCTGCTGACGTCTGCGTAGCGAGCGTCATTTTCACAGTGGCAGCGGTAATTTCCTGGTTGGCAATCTTGCCGATATTGCTCAGCTCGTCGAGCAGATTTTTGAGGTGCGTGTCATCAGGAAAAGCACCTTGCGTGTTTGCAAACTGAATCTGGTATATATGCCCCGTTGCGGCTGGCAATGATCTGTCCACCGCTGCGCTATGCCCTTTTCTGTCTGCTTTTTTTCCGATATTTCCTTCCGGATTTTCTGCGAGCTTTTCCAATTTGGCACAGATTGCTATTGAACGAGTCTCGTCTGCGACGGTTCCATGCTGGTGTGCTTCCAATAAACCGCGCAGCACGTCACCCGCTTGCAGGAACGCGTCCACCATATCGTGCGTGAGGGAAATTTCATTTTTGCGAACGCGATCCAGCAGGGTTTCCAATACATGGGTCACATCCGCCATGTCGGTAAAACCGAATGTGCCGCTGCCTCCCTTGATCGAATGGGCGGCACGGAAGATGGCATTTAACTGGTCGGGGTCGGGAGCTTCAAGATCGAGCCCAAGCAACAAGGCTTCCATACTCACAAGGTGTTCTGAGGCTTCATCAAAGAACACTTGATAAAACTGGCTCATGTCGATGGACATCGGCTATTCCCTGAGGTTACGTTTTGGGAAACTCTAGCTGGAGTTTGCGTCAAATCAAAGGCTGGGTAGCCGACGCTAACCAATCACTTTTTTGACGACTTCCAGCAATTTGTGCGGATCAAACGGCTTGACCAGCCAACCCGTCGCTCCCGCAGCCTTGCCTTGCGATTTCATGGCATCACTGGATTCTGTGGTCAGCATCAAAATCGGCGTAGCAGCGAATTGTGGCAGACCGCGCAGCGTTTTGATCAAAGTCAAGCCATCCATGTTTGGCATGTTCTGGTCGGTCAGCACTAATGTGATAGCGCTGGCATTTGCGTTAGCCTTGGCCAACCCTTCTACGCCGTCGGCAGCTTCAATTACGGCATAGCCTGCGGATTTAAGGGTGAAAGCCACCATTTGACGGATGGAAGTGGAGTCATCAACAGCTAAAATAGTTTTGGCCATTTTTCCCGCTCAGTTTTAAATGGTTGAGGGTAATTGTAAGTTGCATCTTCAATTTGCATCAATTACCCAAAAATGCAATTGACCAGCTCCTGTTATCACAAGTCAGAAACAATAATTTGACAGCCGATCTTAGGCAGCCTGTAACCAGCCGCCTGCCCGGCGTTAACGCGGTTTATATCACCGAATTTTGGTGACTTAGCCGAATGCCTATTCAAAACCGTTTGCAGACACGGCGGAATTCCGGTCGCCGCGTCAGCCAGTGGAAAGTGTTCCACTAGAACAACTCGATGTCGCCAGTGCCAAAATCCTTCTGTTTGACCGGGCTGGCCTTTTGTTTGTCCAATGACACCACGTGTTTGTCGAGCAGGCGGTTGTAGGCGGCGATTTGCTCAAGATACTCACGGCGGCTCGGCCTGCCTCCTGCCGCTGCTGTGCCTGTGCCCTTGCCCATCTCGTTGGCGACCTCCTGCAGGGCGGTCATGCGCAATCTGGCATGCTCGATCAACTGGGAACTCATGTCCTGGAACTGCAATGTGGATATCACGACCAGTACGTTCTGTTCTACATTGGTGCTTATGAAATTCAGATCGATGGCATTTTTTGCAACCGCTTCATTGAACGCGGCGAGGTCAGCCATGATGGCGCGAACATGCTGAATGGATTTCATCGCCGCCGCCCGGTCATCTGCCGCGAGTTTAACGAGGGTTTGTTCAGCGACAGCCAGCGAATTGCTGGTATTTTCAACAACATCGCGTATCTGCTTGCTGAATCCGTTGGTATGTTCCGATAGATCGCGTACCCCATCGGATATCAAAATAAAATTGCTGACCAGTTTGCCTATCGCATCGCTGAGTATGGCTTGGGTATTACCCAGTTCGGTATGCGCCGAACTGAGCTGTTCGGCTATTTCTGTACCTAGTTGCACATGGAAGGCGCTGGTCTTCTCAAGTGACGAATCAACGGTTTTGTTGCCTTCATGTGCCAGCTTGAGCAAATAAGCCGAGCAGACCACCAATATCATAAACACCAGCCCATTGGACAAATACATGTTCATGGTGTTGAAATACAGCGCGTCGGCGCTCAGCACAACGCCGCAAACCAATATGCCAAACATGGCAAGCTCAGAATAATTCTTCATCATTTGCGAACCCCTAATTTCAGCTGAAGCCCGAATGCAATCCTTGCATTAGGACTTTGTGGTTTAACCCAATTTTCCGGACGGATATTACCGAGTTTGGGATAGAACCACAATGACAGATTTGGCCGTATCAAGCGGGTGCAACGGCCTGATGAACGAAACCCGCTTGCAGGGCATTGTGTACATGCTTGAGCAAGTCGGCATCGGTGTAGGGTTTGGTCAAATAGATATCCACCCCGGCACGCATCGCCTGCTCACGGTGCTTCTCCGTCGAGCGCGAGGTGATCATGATGATGGGCAGATGCCGGGTGGTCTCTTGCATGCGCAGATGCTGGGCGAGTTCCATGCCGTTCATGTTCGGCATTTCCATGTCGGTGCAGACCAGGTGCGGCTTGAAGGACTCAAGCGCGCGGATCGCCTCCATGCCATCCCCCGCGCCTTTGACCTCATAGGCGGCATCCTGCAGAAGTTGCATCAGCCCCTTGCGCACCGAGAGCGAATCGTCTACAACCAGTATCCTGCGCGCCTGAAGGCGCGCCGCAGCAGCCAGGTCGGCGGCGGCGGCCGTCACCGCGATTGGCTCGGCCAGCAATTCGGGCAAGTTGAGCAAGGGCACCAGAGCGCCGTCTCCCATGATGGTCACCCCGGCAATGCCATGCACATGGGATAAATATTTTCCCATGTTCTTTACCATCACACTGCGGCTATCGATGAGTTGATCCACCAGTACGGCCATGGCACCGTCCATTGTGTGTATCAACACTTTCGGCTTCGCCGAGTAGATTTCGGCAGTTGGAGAAGGAGCAGGCAAGCCGATAAGGGGCGCCAAATCACGAATCGAAAAACTTTCATCGCGGATGACGAACTGCCACTCGCCTTCCACTGATCCGTGGACCTCGTTCAAATCTTTTATCTGTTTTACCTGACCGAGTCCGCCGGGAAACGCTTCCTTGATATAGTGTATCGGTATCGCGTAGATTTGTTTCCCAGCTTCCACTAGCAAACAGTGCTGTGTCGCCAGCGACGCCTGGAATCTCAGCACCACCTCGCAACCGTGCCCGGGCTCCGAACTGAGTTCGACGGTTCCCTTGATATTGGCCAGTCGCGTGGCGACCACATCCATTCCTACGCCTCTCCCGGAAATTTCGCTGACTTGCTCCCTGGTTGAGAATCCCGGCAACAATACAAGGCGGGCAAGCTCCGTTCGTGTCAACTGCTGGTCGGCGCGGATCAACTCCCGGTCTATTGCCTTGGCGCGTATACGCTCATAATCAAGTCCCTTGCCGTCATCGCGTATGGTGACGACGATCCCCGATCCCTGGCGGGAGAAATCCAGGTTGATGGTGCCCGCTACCGGTTTCCCTGCCGCCGATCTTTCCTCGGGCAGTTCTATGCCATGATCGACCGCGTTGCGCAGCAAATGGAGCAAGGGATCCGCCAGTTTGTTGAGCACATCCCCGTCAACCTGGATCTCGCCGCCGGTGATCACCAGTTCGGCCTGTTTGCCGGTTTGCTGGCAGGTCTGGCGTACGTTGCGCATCAGGCGCGCGGACAGCACACTGACCGGCGCGAGGCGGGTCGCCACGACCTGATACTGGAGTTCCTTGTTGATATTGGCGTGTTGTGCCACTTCGATGCGCAGCCTTGCCAGCCCGGCCTCGAGATTGTTCGCCATCTCGCGCGCGTCGGTGGTGACTTCCACCAGAGAACGGGTAGCGCCGTGCAATTCGTTGTAGCGGTCCAGTTCCAGCGGATCGAAGGATTCGTTGCCGCCGGCATCTGCCCGCGTGAGCGACATCCCTCGCAGCATCACCAGTTTTTCAATATCGACGACCCGCTGCTGCACCGCAAGATTTTGCGCGATCATTGCACTGGCTCGAGCATTCACATTAGCCACCTGCGACTCGAGCTGAACGATCTTGGTGGTCATCTCTCCGACCAGGCGGAATATTTCATCCACGGTATTGACCGGTACGCGCAACGTTGCCTGTGCTTCTGCTTCCGGTGCGGCGGCCGCGGGTTTATCCGGCCGCGCGGCACCGGATGGCGCGGATTGAACCTCCACATTCGCGTCATCGGCCATGCTCCCGATTTCGCCTGACTTGACCTTGTTGGCCCAGGCCACGATTTCGCTCAGCACTTCAAACGCGTTTTCCGGAGCGCTCTCGTCCCCGCGCAGATAGCCGACCATCTGTGCAAGGCAATCGCTGGCCGAAACCAGGGTTCGCCCGAGCGCGCGTGGGGGTTTTACCGGATTCTTCTCGAAGTACTCAAGCACGTCTTCGGTATGGTGCCCGAGGGTCGCGATTCCCCGGATTCCCACGATATTGGCCGATCCCTTGAATGAATGCGCGATACGTTTGGCACTGCGCATGTCTTCGACATCGGCAAGTCCAGCGGCAATCTTCGAAGTCAACGCCGAGAATTGCTCCACATTGCCCGGCGCTTCGTCGATAAAAGCATGGTATACATCGCGATCGGCATTATCCGGCACAGCAAGGGAGATATCCTCGATACTCACGCTGACCGGTGCTTCCGCACTGGCAAGCTGGGCCATCAACTCTTCGGGTACGACCGGGGGAGCGGTCAATGATTCGATCAGGGCGATACTGGCATTTTCGTCAAATGGTTGAGCGAATGCCGGACTGGCAAGATATTCTGCGAGCGCCATCGATGCATCGAAATCGGCCGGCTTCTCCAGATATTGGTCGACCAGCGCCGGCCAGGAGGCCAGATGCCGGCAGGCTTGTGAGCGCGCCTCGCCTTCCAGAAAGATCACACCGGGCAAAATTCCATTGAGTGCAGCGCACCATGCGCTCAAGCCGGTCATTCCGATCAATTCGGTAGTTTGGCTGATACGTTCCAGCTGCGTGGCATAACTCTCCAGCGCTTCCATCAACAGCGGATCGTCGCCAGAGGCACTGGCCATTGTAGCTATCCACCGCTCGAAATCGGGAGCAGATTGCGCAAGCTCCCTGCGCATTTCGGAAAAGAACGGAGTCAGCGCTTCTATGGACATATCGATCGGATTATGGGTTCATCTGACGCTTGTCGATCCAGCCAGTCATATCGCTAGCTTTCCATCGGCGGAAGCTTGAACACCGATATCGCATCCACCAGTTTTTGCGAGGCGGACACCAGGCTGGCCGCACTCTGATTTTGCGCGACGAGTTGTTCGGCTGTCTTTTCGGTAAATTGCGCGATTTCATCCGCGGCCGCGCGCAACACTGCGGCAATTTTGGTTTGTTCGGCGGAACTGGTCGCGATCGTGGCGACAAGTCGCACCAATCGCGCGGTGGCTTCATGGGTTTCACGCATCCTTTCCCCCGCACTGTGCGCCAGATCGGATTCCTTGACCACCTGCTCGATGGTCTTGTTTACCGTCGCGATCGTATCATTTGTTTCAACCTGTATGTTCTGTACCAGATTGGCGATCTGTCCGGTCGCCTGGCGGGAATTTTCCGCAAGCCGCTGGACTTCCTCCGCCACCACCGCGAATCCTCGCCCCGCTTCGCCCGCCATCGCCGCCTGCATCGCGGCATTCAGGGAAAGCACGTGGGTACGCTCGGAAATGGTGTTGATCAGATTGACGATCTGCGAAATTTCCTGGGAACGTTCGCCCAGGCGTTTGATGCGTTTTTCCATCTCGGAGATGGTTTCACGTATCGCGTTCATCCCGACCAGTGTTGCCTGCACTGTTTGCATCGCGCTTTCGGTGGATTTAGTGGCTTCCGCCGCAGCGCGGTTGGAATCGCGGGCAAATATGGCTACTTCGCCTATAGACGCCATCGCGGTTTCCAGGTTGGAAATCAGTCTCTGCACGATGACATCTTCTTCCTTGGCCATCTCGTTCACGACGTCCGATTGCTTCTTCATGCGCTCCGATGCGTCTTCAACGACACCGGCAACCTTGGTCACATGGTGCAGCACGGTCGCGGTGACGTCGGTCAATTGATTCACGGCATCGCCCAGCGTGCCGATGATGTCTTCGGTCACCGGTGCGCGCACAGTCAGGTTCTTCTCGGCTAGGGCGCCCATTGCGCCAAACAACCCGATCACAGAGTTGTTGATGCGCTCGTTCTCGCTTGCGGTCGTCTTGAGCGCGGAAATTCGATCATCGATCAATTTGTCGAATGCGCGCGACAAAGAACCCAGCTCGTCCTGAGTATGGAGATTAACGCGAACATCATAGTGGCCCCCTTCGACTTTGCTGATCGCCTGGCGCAACTGGTTCAAAGGCTTCATGATGCGCCGGTAGGTATTGTTTGCGAACAGCAAAAACAGAATGATCGCTGCTGCCACGGCGGCGAGTAACATTTTACCGGTGTCCGGCGCGGTTCCGTCTGCGGCCTTCGACTCAACCATCTCGCCGGCTATCAAGCCATTCAGCTTGAGTTGATCGGCCTTGAGCTTTTTGAAGGTATCGTTGAACACAATGAACTGCGCTTCGGCACTTGCGATATCTGCCTGTGCGATTGCAGCGATGTTTCGTGCCAACTTTGCATATGCGCTCTCGTCTGCATTGACGATCGCGGCCGCCTGCCGGGTTTCTTCGGAAAATACATTGTCGGCGACCTTTCCCGTCAACGCTTTGAGGTGTTCGTTCAAATCGTTGGACGCTTCCTTGAAGCCCGCCGCATCCGCGTTCCTGGATGCCCTAAGGAGTTGCAACACATCGGCACGCACCGCATCTTGACCCATGCCCCCCTGCATATAAGAGTTGATCGCCTCTTGTTTGGCATGGATGTCCGCAAGGGCATCGGCAAGTTCAACGTTGCCGTAATAACCCAGTCCACCCACCAGTGCGATGAACAACAGCGAGAGGAAACTTATGCCTATCAATTTGGCGCGTAGGGTCACAAACATAAAGTTCTCCTGGAATACCGTTCAGAGTTTCCGTAAAACTCATCGCCCCACCCGGATCGGGTGGGTTGCTGAGCACAAATACTGCAAAAAATAGTGTCAATCCGATGATGGCTCGACATGAAAAACCTTCGAGAAAAATTCCCCGGTATCGATGTCGATCCAGATATCGCGCCCATCCCGATAGGCCGTTTTGGCATAGCTTGCAATAGGATGATTGATCTCCGAAAGACCGACTTCATCATCCTGTACAAAGCGTTTGCGCTCCGGCAATCCGTCTATGACCAGGCCGACGGCTTCGTCGCCACGGCCGCATACCAATAACCATGATCTTGCGGCACGATCGAGCGGCATTTCTAACAATACCGCCAGGTCCATTACCGGCACCACACGGCCGTGGCGGTTCGCAAGCCCCTTGATTCCGGCGGGCGCTCCCGGCAAACGAAACAAGGGCGGCATTTCCAGCACTTCGCTGGTAGCGTCCAGGGGCACGAGTAATTTGAGATCTCCGATACAAAACCCGCGACGCTGGATGTAGCGGGCAGAATCGGCTTCAACCAGCAGACGGGCTGCAATTTCGGCATCGACCTGGGCCTTGAGGGCATCGATGTCGATTGTCTGGGCTGGTTCCGTCTGTTGCATGCCTTACAATCTTAAATGTCCTGAAGCTGAAAGGCCGGACGCAAAGTCTATGCACGGTGTTTTGCATGCGTCCATGATTCTTCCCTTTCGCTTTGCCGGTTTAGCCATTGACCATCAAAACTTCCTGATTTCTTCCAGTATCGCCTGCTCATTGATCGGTTTGGGCACAAAACCTTTGGCGCCCTGCATCTTTGCCCATGCCTGGTCGGCTTTTTGGCTTTTGCTGGAGACGAATACGACCGGGATGTCCTTGGTCACCGCGTCTTTTTGCAATTCCCTCATTACAGCGAAACCATCCATACCCAACATTAAAATATCGAGAAATATCAGATCGGGCCGTTCGGTTTTTGCACACTGAATGGCGTCATTGCCGTTGGTCGCGGAAAAATACTCCAGATTCGCGCTTGACACGATTTTTTTGAACTGGACGAGTTCGGCGGCCGAGTCGTCAACGCATAATACCTTGCGTACTGTCATATTCGCTCTTTATCCGTTTCAGCCGGGCAAAAATTTGGCTATCGTTTCCAGCAACTTTTCTTCGTCGACAGGCTTGGTAAGATAGGCATCGCATCCGGACATGCTGCCGCGAATCTTGTCGAACGGTGAATCTTTGCTGGTCAGCATGACAACCGCCGTTTTTTGGGCCGATCTGTTGGACTTGATCAGCTTGCATACCTGGTATCCATCTATGCCGGGCATGACAACGTCGAGGAATATGCAGGCATAGTGTTTCTGGCCGGTGTAGCCGATGGCTTGTTCGCCGCTTTCTGCATAATCGACATTGAAACTGAATGCGGCAAGTTTGCTTTTCATGAATTCCCGCACCGTTTGATTGTCATCCACCACAAGCACCCAGTCTGCCCTGGGGTTTTGCGCCTGCCATGCGCCGGATACTGCGCCGGTTGCCTTTGCGGCTGATACTTCCGGAGCGGGATTGGTGGCGGGAGTGCTTGCCTGAGCCGCCGCTGCAAATTTGGGAGGTGCGGGCACCTCGACCGGTTTCGCTATCACCTCGGCTGAAGGCGCGGCAACCGCGGCATCGAATGCCTGGAAAAGTTTCATCCAGCGAATCGGGCGCGGCAATACCGGCCAATTGGTTCCGCGGTTCGAATCGCCAATCAGGATTGTCGGGATCTGTCCGGATGCATTGCGCTCAAGCAGCTGCCTGACTGCTTCCATGTCATTCGCGTCGACCAACAGAATATCTGGAGGGGTGCCCGGGGCATTATGGCGCGCAAACTTCGGCACGCGGCGCGAGGATAGTTCAAAAACACTGGCAAGCGCCATCAGCTCGGTTTGACTGAAGCCGATTACTTCAACCGAATAAGTGTCTTTTTGTTTGGTGGTCATGTGGTCTCTGGTGTTGAGTTGACATGCAATCGGCTCCAAAAAATTACAATGACTAACAATGATATAAATATAGCCCGCATTTTACAGTCAAGCGTCCAATTTATGAACAGCGACAAAATCGGCTATATTCTGCAGCAACTCGTCTTCCTGGTAAGGCTTGCCCAGGTAGGTATTGACTCCCAGTTGCATGGCGTAATCGCGGTGCTTGTCTGCGGTACGGGAAGTGATCATGATGATGGGAAGGTTCTGAGTCTTGGGATCACGGCGCAGTTCCCTGGCAAGCGCAAAGCCATCCATGCGCGGCATTTCGATGTCAAGCAGCATCACATCGGGAGTGCATCCTTCCAGTTTCTCCAGCGCATCCACCCCGTCCGTCGCGGTCACCACCTGATAGCCGGCACGGATCAGCATGCGCGAAGTGATCTTTCGAACGGTGAGCGAGTCGTCCACCACCATGATCAATGGTTCGGTGTTCAGCGTCTTGGTGCTGGTTGTCTTTTTCACCTTGCCGATGCCGCCGATACGTTGCGCGAGTTGCACCGGATTCAAAATGAGCACCACTTTCCCATCGCCCAACACTGTTGCACCGGCTAATCCTGACAGCCGCGACAGCTGGGGACCGATATTTTTTACCATCACCTCCTGATTGCCCAGCAATTCGTCAACATTCAGGGCGATATGCTGCGCACCGCTGCTCAGCAGCAACACCGGGTTGCGCGGCTGGTTCTCCCTGGCGTTCTCGGTGTTTCCCAGCAGGTGCGGCAAATAGTGCAGCATATAGGTATTGCCTTGCCATTCGAGTTGCCGTTCGCGATATAGCGCGTCTATTTCATCCGGTTTTTCCTGCCTGACCTGTTCGATCATGGTGGACGGAATCGCATACGTTTCATCACCGGAGCGAACCATCAGAACCTGTGTGACTGCCAGCGTGAGCGGCAAATGAATGGTAAATCGCGTTCCCTCTCCGCGCCTGGAACTGACATCGATACGCCCGCCCAGCCCGGCGATCTCGCTGCGCACCACATCCATGCCGATACCGCGGCCGGCGATTTCGGTGATCTCTGTCGCAGTGGAAAGACCGGGGGTGAAAATCAGCTGAGCCAACTGATCGTCGGTGACCTCTTCGTCAGCCTGCAGTGAACCGTTCGCGATCGCTTTTTCGCGCAGCTTGGCATAGTTCAGTCCGGCGCCATCATCACTGAACTCGAACACCACTTCGTTGCTTACCTGATGGACACTCAAGCGGATTTCGCCGATCGGCAGCTTTCCGCTCATTGCACGCTGTTGATCGTTTTCCAGGCCGTGGACGATGGAATTCCGCAACAGATGCTCGAAAGGTGCAATCATCTTTTCCAGCACACTGCGGTCAAGCTCCACGTTAGTGCCCTGCAATTCAAGGTTGGCGCGTTTGTTCAATTCCTTGCCGGTTTGTCGCACGATGCGGTACAGGCGGTCGGTGATGCTGTTGAACGACACCATGCGCACGTTCATCAAGCCCTGCTGCAACTCGCGGTTGAGCCGCCCTTGAGCAAGCATCACGACGGCTGCTTCTTCGAGATTCTTCAGCATCGACTGCTGGACTGTCTGCACGTCATGTACGCTTTCGATCATGAAACGCGTCAATTCCTGCAAGCGGGTAAAGCGGTCAAATTCCAGCGGATCGAACTGTTCGGAGTTATCCTTTGCCAATGACACGCGCGCCTGCATCTGGCTCTCTGCCTGGATCTCCACCTCGCGCAATTGCTGGCGCAAGCGCATCACGCTGGCAGTCAGTTCCAGCAGGCTTTCCTTCAATACGCCTATTTCCGCTTCCATGCGCGAGCGTGCCACGTTGATTTCACCGGCTTCATTCACCAGCCGATCCACCACGTCGGAACGCACACGCAGCATGGCGCCGACCACTGCTCGCTCCGCGCCGGGCTCCAGTGCACGCCGATCCGCTCTGCGCTCGACCCCAGCCGGCTGGTCCGTCGCGCGCCTCCCGTGCGGTACCGGTTTGGGCTCATCAGCAGGTTTGCCGCCGCGCAACTCTTCGATCAAAGCCATGATGCGATCGAAATCGTTGTCCAGCGCATCCCAATACCCTGCTTCACCCTGAAGTTCTGCAGCCGCTAATACACGGTCCTCCATATCATGGGCAATTTCACCGATGCGCATCGCGCCCACCATGCGCGCACTGCCTTTCATGGTATGCAGCAACCGCTTTAGCAACGGAACCTGCTCTTCATTATGCGGCGGTTCGCACCATGCACGCAGCGTCTCGCTGATCTTGGGGCACAGGTCTTCGGCTTCCTCGAGGAACACCGGCAGAAGCTGCTCGTCTACATCATCGAACACTCTGGGCTTATCCGCTTCGGCATACCCATCAGTCTGCTTGGCTACGGTAAGCATGACCGGCTGCAGCAGGTTATCCGCCACGCTTTCCGTGTCCGCAACGGCAGGCATTTCCATCCCGGCCAGCGACGGCTCCTTTGCATCGTCCCGTATGACTGGCATGCCCGATTCGGCTGGCTGCGCTGCAGGAGCAATCGCTTCCGGCTGCAAGACCAATTCCGGTTCGCTGACCGGTTCCTCGCTGACCGGTTCCTCGCTGACCGATTCTTCGCCAAGATTGTCCTTGTCTAACAGCAGCCGGTTGACCAGATCGCTACGCATCTGCGGTATTGCTTCATCGCAAATACTTTGTATCATTCCATCCAGAGCAACAATGGATTGATCCAGCATTTGCAATTGAATACTGCTCAGTGTGAACGGCTTTTCCAGTCTGGCCTCCAGCCATTCTTCAAGCGCAAAGGCCAAATCCACTACCGCCGCAAATCCCATTGTGCGGCTCACCCCGGCCAGCGTATGCGCCGCACGCATGAAATCATATTTCACCGCGGGCGGTGTTGCCGTGCGTAACCCTTCGAGCTGCTGGTGCAAGACCGCGATATTTTGTTTTACCTCGGCACTGGCAATATTGAACAACCCCATCGAGGAGGATGCAGATTCCTCGGCCGCGGCGGGAATTTCTGCCGGTGCCGGTGTGGTTGCCGGTGCGGCTGCAGGAGACTCTGGAAATTGTACCGAGCCAGTTCCAGAAACAGCCGCTGGCGTCGAAGCGGCCAACTGAACTTCTGAATCGAGACCATCCTCGACCCGTTGTGCGGCATCGATCAGTTCTTCCGCCTTGACGATCAACTCCTCATGTTTGCCGAGCGTATCCACCCAACCTGCAAATGACTGCACTGCGGCATTGATCAATTCCAGCAGCCCGGGTGTGGCCGATTTCTTTTCCTGCAACCATTTGTTCATGGCGCGCTCGACACACCACGCAACCTCCCCCAAATCAGTCAAGCCGACCATCCTTCCGCTGCCCTTGAGAGTATGGAAACCGCGTCGTATGGAAACCAAAGGCTCGTGACTATCTGGGTGCAATTGGCAAGTCTCCAGATTGGAGCGCATAGTGCTTAACACATCCAGCGCCTCTTCCAGAAATATATCGAGCAATTCCTGGTCTTCGTCGGAAGCTGTTGTCGCAGGCGGCTTGACAACTTCGGTTGGCACCTTTTCCACCGGCGCTGGAGGCGGCGGTTCGGCTGGAAAGAACTCTAAAGACTCGAGATCCAATCCTGCCGCGGCCGCTGGTGCAGGTTCGGGAATTTTCGGGAATTCAATTGCGGCATCAGTTGCCGGCTCTGGAGCATTGGGCTGTTCAACAGTGGCGATTTCCAATGGCTCAAGCGGGACAAATTCCAAAGGTTTTGAAGCTTGGGGAGGATTAACCGTCGCCGCTTGCTTGGGCGTCAAAATTTTCGGTAGTTCAACCGGCGCGGCAGGCGCGGGCTCGGGGGCTTGATCCAGCTTGACCATTTCTGCCAATGCAGCCTTCAAACGCGATACGTCACCGGCTTGCCCATGCGTCAGATATTGCATGTAATTTTCCAGCGCACTCATCGCGTCAGCAAGCGCATATCTTTCAGCCGGCCTGAGAGCCTCGTCGCGATTTATGAAACGTCCTACGTGATCCTGAATCGAAGCCAGCAGCTGTTCGGCATGCTGCAACGATGAAATCCGCAAACCGCCTTGTATCTGATTCAGCAAGCGCAACAACTCGGATAATTCATCACGTTTGATCGCATTGTTGAAAAAAGCGTTCAATCCCTGCTCGACGCGCTGTAGGTTCACCAGCATTTCACTGGCAAGCGGGCCCATCACATCGCCACGCTGTTCCATCTGATAATGCAGATCAACCAGCTCGGTAAGCCGCTTGGTGTCCTCCGGCTGCTGTTTCACCGCTGCCTGCATACGCTCGGAAAGGATACGCGCCTGCTCCTGGAAGTTGCTGCCGATACGGCGGTAATTCTCTATACCGCTGCCCATCAACAAGAGTGCCATCGCCATATCCATGGCAATGGGGCGCGCATGTTCCGGGGAACTCGCATACTGGGACAGCACTTGAATCTGTTTGGCAAGATACTGCAGGACATCTCGGTCGAGCCTGTCGCTCTGCAAGGCGATCTGGTCGACATTTTTGATGAACTTTTCGCACGCCGCACCGTCGCCTTGTGCACATTGTTCCCAGCTTTCCTCTGCAACGCGCAATTGATCGCGCATGAGGCCGAGCATCTGATCCACTTCGCCGGGCGACAGCGCCGAGAGCTCGGGCAGGAATTGTTCCAGTGAATAAACCTGCTTGATAGCATCCACATGTTCGCTCACGGCATTGCTGTGCCCGATCAGATAAAGCATCTCGTTCAATACCGGATCAACATCACCGATGTTGCCTTCTACCACTGCCCGCATTTGCTGGTCTATGCGACCCAGCAACTTGCGTACATTCATTTCCGGGGGCAGCCCGTCCAGCTTCAGACATTCCAGCAATCCATAGGCTATCCACCAGAAGGCACGGCTGCCATCCTGTGGCATGCAGCGCAATGCGCCTTCTACGGCTTGCTGCATCAGTTGCACCGACAGCGCTGTGTCATCCTCACGCAGCCACTTCAGCAAATTTTGCTGATACTGCCCGCGCAGCGACTTGAGGCGCCCCAGTGCATCGGTCTGCACTGCCAGGTTCGTCACCTGTTTCGGCAATTCCACTTCCAGATTGGGATAGAACAGGTCCAGTTCGAATGACATTTCGAGGCCGCGCAACTGTTGCAGCTCCTGATATTGCGGGAACAGCCTCAGAGCAGCGTTATCCGCTCCATTTGCCAGTGTGTCGAGATAATGCGTTACGGCGAACAAGGCGCGGCGAAGTACATCGCGATGCATTGCGGAAACCTGTTTGGGATTCGCGGCGAGTTCGCCCAGCGTCAGTTCCAATTCGGAACAAAATACCGCCGCGCCGTTCAGCCCGACCATTTTCAACACGCCCAGCAAACGGTGCAACTCGGAACGCAAGGCTTCCAGGGCCGCCTGGTTTTCCGCTGGTGACCCGAGATATAGTTCCAGCTGCGCGCTGATTTCGGCCAGCGACCCGTCTACACCAGGCTTCACGGCGGCAAGTGTATTGCGGTCGAATTGTGCGCTCTCGGTCATGTGCGGTTGGGTCGTATGCAGTTTGACCTGTTATTACAATTTGAAGCCTGCTACCGAACCCTTCAGGTCCGATGTCAGGCTGGTTAATTGCGCGATGGAATTAGCCGTTAACCGCGTCCCTTCCGTTGTCTGCACGGTGATTTTCAGGATGTCTTCCATCACACTCGCCACTTCACTGGCCATGTCGGTCTGGACTTGGGTGGATGTGGAAATACTGTTGATCAGCTCCGCCAGCTCGTTCGATACCTGCTCGATTTCCCGCAACGATTGGCCGGCCACATCGGACAGTTTGGCCCCTTCAACCACGCCCAGGGTGCTCTTTTCCATCGCGGCCACTGCATCGTGGGTATCGCCCTGGATGGTTTTCACCAGCGCCCCGATCTGCTTGGTCGCCTCGCCGGAACGTTCCGCCAGACGTTGCACCTCTTCCGCCACCACCGAGAATCCCCGTCCTGCTTCACCGGCCGAAGCGGCCTGTATTGCAGCATTCAGCGCCAACACATTGGTCTGCTCGGTAATATCGGAAATCAGATCCACGATCTCACCGATCTCCTGCGAACTTTCACCAAGGCGCTTGATGCGCTTGGAAGTATCCTGGATCTGCTCGCGTATGCTATCCATACCGCTGATCGTGTTGCGCACCGCCTGCGCGCCTTGCTCGGTTACCGCCAGAGTGCGCCGCGCTACCTCGGCAGAACGGGCAGCACTGGAATCAACCTCCTTGATGGATTTGGTGATCAACTGCACCGCCTCGCCGGCAGTCTGGATTTCATGGGCCTGCTTTTGCGTTTCTTCCAGAAGGCCCTTGGAAATATCTTCTGCTTCCTTTGTCGCGTGGCCCATCAGTTCCACCGCAGCAATGATCCGCGACACCAGTTTGCGGAATTCCTCCGTGGTGTAGTTCAGCGAGTCAGCGATCGCACCGGTGACGTCTTCCGTAACCGTAGCGCGAACAGTCAAATCGCCGTCCGCCAGATCGCCCATCTCATTCATCAAGCGCAAAATCGCGTTCTGATTCTGGCTATTGATACGCGCCGCTTCCTCGGCATTTCGTCGAGAAACTTCAATAAAGGCCTTGGCTAGCAATAACAGCGAAAGAAACAGGAACAGGCCGAACAGCAACGCAGCAACGGTGGTAACTCGCGAGGATGACTGGTAAGAATTCACCAAACGCTGCGCATTTTGCAGCAAGGAATCAGAATCATCCACGATCGCCTTGGCCGCGCCCTTTGCCGCAACCAGGTTACGCACCTGGGAAACCAGAATCTCGACGCTTTTGCGGGTGGTGTCGAACAATTCCTTCGCGCGCGCCACTTTTGCATCCGCCGCAGGAAGCGCGGCCAGGCTGTCTTCCGCTGCTACAGTATCGGCTCCCAGCCTGGCCACCTGATCTATCGTTACTTCCGCACCCAGTAGACTGCCGGCATCCTTGCCGATACGTTCCGTCCCCAGGGCAAAACGTATTGCCTGTTCCTTTTGTGCTCCTGCAAATGTGTCGGCCATAGCCTGTGTCAGGCGACGCAGTTCGGTACTCGCCGAGTCTATCGTCGACACTGTCACTCCCAGCGTCACCAGGCCGGCGCGTCCTGCTTGCAACGTTTGAACGTCCTGCAGGGTTTTATTGGCACTCTTCATGAACTCGTTGAGCGCGACGCGTGATGCACCTGAAGTCGCCGGCAACGTGCCCTCACCCTTGTCCAGCCTGCTCAGAATCTTGGACAGGCTGGACCTGCTTTCTTCCAGGACATCAAACGCCGCCGAGTTGCCGGAAAGGGCTTGCTGGGCATCCTTGGCAAGCCGCTGGGTCAACATCAGCAACTGGCTGGATTGCCCCACATAGCGAACATTGTTGCTTTCTTCGCGGTTGCTCAAGTAAGCGGCAATAGCAGTTAATACAAAAAATATTGCCGCAGCCACGCCAAACACTTGGAGCTTGGACTTGGATGATGTCAGTTTTGATGCCATGTTGTTCCTCTCCCTGTTGGGAATTCTTGAAAATGCCGAATCACTAAATACCTATCTGCAAAAATTCCGCTTGCTCCAGCAAGCCCGGTATATCCAACTCATGCCAGCGAGTACTCTGCTCATCGTGATACTCGGTTTGCCCATCGACTTCGATTTTTTGCCATTTCCGCGCGTCACGCAAACCCAACACTCGATCAACCAGCAGCGCCGCGTTGAAACCATGACGTTCGGCAACCAGCAGCACGCGGTTATTGTTATCTGCCGATGCCGTCCTGTTATGCAGAAAGGCAGCCAGATCTGCGATGCAATACAGATTGCCGCGCACATTTGCCACGCCGCGGAACCATGGCTTGGTAAAAGGAACGTTGATCAACCTGGGCACAGGCAACACTTCGCCAATATCGGCCAAATCTACCAGCCAGTTTTGCCCGTCAATCTGCACGCCCAGCGTGGACACGCGCTCTTCGGACATATCCTTCGCCTGCAGCCGGTCGATCAGGTTCTGCTGGAATTCGCGCAGATTGAGTCGTTTTGACATTTATTATGGAGCCCTTAATTACTCGGGGCATGCCGAAATACCCCGTGAAGAGATATCGAACAGCCCCCTCCTGATACACATAGTTGCCGCCTGGAAACAATTCCGGCCGATTCGAATATGATTGATATGAAAATCAAGAAAGGGAGTTTCGGCGCAACAAAACCGTCAGGCCGGCCGAAATACGCCAATTGCCGCAATGCAGCGATTGAATTGATGCAGGCAGTACGCAGTGCATACGTACGCAAACAAGTATTATTCAAGGCTCCCATTCGATTAGCGCCTTAACCCAATGCGGCAATCTTGCTCAACAACTCTGCCTCTTTTATCGGCTTGACCACGTAATCCTTGGCTCCTTGACGAACACCCCAGACTTTGTCGGTCTCCTGATCCTTGGTGGTGCAAATTATCACGGGAATATTGCGTGTTTCAGGGTCGTTGGCAATCGCCCTGGTCGCCTGGAAACCATTCATCCCGGGCATCACCACATCCATGATGACCAAGTCCGGTTTGTTCAGCTTGGTTTGAGCCACGCCTTTTTCGCCGTCTTCTGCAAAAGATACTTCGAATCCGCGTTTGCTTAGTATCTCCCCGATAACATGGCGCTCTGTCGCCGAATCGTCCACTACCAGTATTCGTTTAATGCCCATAATCGGCTTCCTTCTTCTCTTGGGTATGCATGATCACCGCTTCTATCAAGCTTTTTTTGTTGAACGGTTTTAGCAAATATTGGTCCGCTCCGACCAGCTTGCCGCGCGCGCGGTCAAACAGCGTATCTTTGCTGGTCAACATGATCACGGGGGTATTTCTGAAATGCTGATGCTTTTTGATAAGCGCGCAGGTTTGATAGCCATCCAGGCGCGGCATCATCACATCCACGAAAATGACATCAGGCTGGTTGTCCACCACCTTGGCCAGGCCGTCGAATCCGTCTTCGGCAAGGATGACCTGGCATCCCGCCTGTGACAGGAAGATCTCTCCGCTGCGCCTGATGGTATTGCTGTCATCGATCAGCAATACCTTCACCCCTGATAATGGCAGGTCCTCGCTCATCTCGCTCCCTTTTGCATCAGCACTGATGTACTCAATCTGTTTTTGACGGCTCTAAGGATCTGTATTGAACTGCTCTCAGGCTTCAATGCTAACGTATCTCGACAACGCTGTCATGGCGATTTTAGCGTCTCCAGAAATGCGGGGTAAACAGGATCAGCACGGTGAAAATTTCAAGCCGCCCTACCAGCATGGCTATCGTGCATACCCAGGTCTGAAAATCGGTCAGCACGCCATAGTTGCCTGCAGGGCCCACCACACCCAGCCCTGGCCCCGCGTTGTTGATACAGGCGATGATCGCCGAGAACGCGGAAATGAAATCCAGACCGCTGATCAGCAACGTAAATGTCAGCGTGACCACTGTCATAAAGTACAGAAATATGAATCCCAGGACCGCGAACACGATGTTGTTGGCCACCACCTGCTTGCCAATCTTCATCGGGTTGATCGCTGCCGGGTGCAACAGCTTGATGAATTCGCGCCCCGCCTGCTTGAACAGGATCAGCGTGCGCACCATCTTGATGCCGCCGCCTGTTGAGCCTGAACTGACCGCAACACAACTGAGGAACAGCATCCACATCGGCGCAAAGATCGGCCATTGATTGAAGTCCACACTGGCAAAACCGCAGTCTGTCGCAATGGAAACCAGATTGAAGCCGGCGTGGCGCAACGCAGTCCAGAAATTCGGGTAAGTGCCTTTCCACCGCAAAAACACGGCGATCCCCAGACAACTGGCCAATATCAGCGTGACCGTGGCGATGGCCTCGGTATCACGCAGATACAGCTTCAGGCTTTTTTCCCGCCACACCAGAAAATGCGTGGAGAAATTCATCGCCGCCAGCAGCATGAACACGATCAGCACAAATTCGATGACAGGAGAGTTGAAATAACCAACACTGGCATCATGCGTGGAGAAACCGCCCAGGCTCATCGCGGCAAAGGCATGGCACAACGCATCCAGCCAATTCATGCCCGCCACCTTTAACGACAGGATGCAGGCGATGGTGATACCCAGATAGACCAGCCACAGGTTGCGCGCCGTCTCGGTGATGCGCGGCGCAAGCGCGGTATCCTTCATCGGACCCGGCGTCTCGGCCTTGAACAATTGCCGTCCGCCGACGCCGAGCAACGGCAGGACAGCTACCGCCAGCACGATGATGCCCATGCCGCCCAGCCAGTTCAATTCATGCCGCCAGATGTTGATCGCGGGGGATAGATTGTCCAGGCCGGTCAACACGGTCGCGCCGGTCGTGGTCAGGCCGGACATGGTTTCGAAATAGGCATCGGTGAAGGACAGGTGATCGATCACCAGCAGCAGCGGCAATGTCGCCACTGCCGGCATCGCTGCCCACATCGCCACAACCAGCAGGTAACCGTTGCGGATGGAAAGTTCGCCTTTGTAGCGGCGCGTCAGCAACCACATCAGGAATCCGATAGCCGAAGTCCATACCATGGCCACCAAAAAATCGATCGTTGTTCCATCGTTGTAGATCAACGAGGCCGCTACAGGCATGAAATAGGAAATGCTGAACACGATCAGCATCATTCCCAAAGCGTGGATGACCGTTAATGCACGCAGCATCAGAAAAACCCGATGCTGACCTGGAACAGCTTCTCGACTTTATGCACCATCTTCTTGTTGACCACAAACACGATGACATGATCCTCTGCTTCGATGACCGTGTCGTGATGCCCCATGATGACCTCGCCATCGCGCGCGATCGCGCCTATGGTCGCGCCCTTGGGCAGATCGATCTCATCGATGCGCCTCCCCACAACACGCGAAGACTGGCGGTCACCGTGCGCCACCAGTTCCAGCGCTTCCGCAGCGCCACGCCGCAGCGAATGGACTGCGGCGACATCGCCCTGCCGCACATATGCCAGCAACGAACCGATCGTGACATGCGCCGGAGAAAGTGCAATATCGATCTTGCCACCCTGCAACAGATCCACATATGCGCTGCGATTGATCAGTGCGATCACCTTGCCCGCGCCCCCCTGCTTGGCAAGCAATGCCGACATGATGTTGTTCTCGTCGTCGTTGGTGAGCGCGCAGAATACATCCACATCGCCGACATGCTCCTGTTGCAACAGTTTTTCATCCGTGCCATCGCCGTTCAACACCAGCGCACGGCTCAGATCCTCAGCCAATTTCTGGCAGGCCTTTTTGTTGTACTCGATCAATTTGACTTCGTAGTCATGTTCCAGCGCCTTGGCGAGGCGCAGTCCGATATTGCCGCCGCCTATGATCATCACGCGTTTACAGGGTTTATCCATGCGCCGCATCTCCCTGAGCACGCTGCGAATGTTGTCGGTGGCGGCTATGAAGAAAATCTCGTCGCCATCCTCGATCACGGTACTGCCTTCGGGAATGATCGGCCTGTCCTGGCGAAAGATCGCTGCAACGCGGGTTTCGATCTGCGGCATGTTGGTGCGCAGAAAACTCAGCGGCTTGCCCACCAGCGGTCCGCCCTGGAACGCGCGCACTGCCACCAGCGATGCCTTGCCCCGGGAAAATTTCTGCACCTGCAGCGCTTCCGGGAACTCGATCAGCTTGACGATGTAATCGGTCAGTATCTGCTCGGGGCAGATGGAAAAATCAACGCAAAAATTGTCTTTGCTGAATACTTCCGGGCGAGCAAGGAAATCTGCCGAACGGATCCGGGCAATGCGTGTCGGCGTGTTATACAAACTCGATGCCAGTTTGCAGGCCACCATGTTGACCTCATCGCTTTGGGTTACGGCCAGCAGCATATCGGTATCGACTATTCCGGCCTTTTCAAGCGTTGAAGGATGCGCGGCATTCCCGGCCAGCGTGCGCAAATCAAGCCTGTCCTGCAACTGGCGTAGTTTTTCCACATCGGTATCCACAACCGTGATGTCATTGTCTTCGCCGACCAGACTTTCTGCCACTGTAGAACCGACTTGCCCTGCACCAAGTATCAATATTTTCACGAGGCTCCCTTGATTTTACTGCTGCGCCCGTATCCAGCCTTTCCATTCTTCGAACAGTTTTTCATTTCTCGCGGCAATCACAGAGCGCTGCCAGATATCTCCATGTGCAAAGTCATCGTTCTCGATGCAGCAAACATGCCCGCCCGACTCCTGCAAAATCAACTGTCCGGCGGCATAATCCCAGAGTTTTTGCCCGCCATGCAGATACACATCATAGCGGCCCGCCGCCGTGTAACACCAGTCCAGCGCACTTGCGCCAAAGTTCCGCTGCGAGGCATAAGGCGGATTGACGGCCAGCTGAGAGACCAATTTTTTCTTGAGGCGTTTCATGTCGACACAGGCTAAAGCTTTCTTCAAGGAACCCAAGGATTCGCGGCCAACCAATCTTTCACCATTCAGGTATGCACCTTTGCCGGATTCTGCGGCGAACATCTCATTGGCCACAGGGTCGTAAATCACGCCAAGCACGCTCCTGCCTTCCCTGATCAGCGCGACTGATACCGCAAAATAGGGCAGGCCGTGCACGAAGTTGGATGTGCCATCGATAGGATCGATGCACCAGATTCCATCCCGGCCTGTTTCCCATAGCGCGCGCTGCTGGGCGGGTGCCATCTCTTCGCCCAGTACCGGCACGTTGAGGATCGCTTGCAATTTTCTGGTCAATGCGTTTTGCGTGGCGATATCCGCTTCGGTGCACAGACTGCCGTCAATCTTGTGATGATGCGCCACCTTTAGATAACGCGGCATGATCTCTTCAGCCGTCACCAGCTTGACAGCGGCGACTGCCGCTTTGAGCAGTGCACCCATGGTGTTGGCTACTGGATGATTGCCTGTTTGAGTTGGAAGATTCATGCCTTATGCGACTCGACGTCCTGCGTCTCGCTGCGCCACTTGATGGAACAACCCATGCTGGCGATCTGCTCGCGAGGGCCCTGGCCGGTCTGCGCCACCTGCACCATCGCATTGAACAGATCGCGCGGCGCATCGGCCACTGCCTCCTTGCGAGAGGCATCCAATCTGCCGCGATATTGCAGTTCAAGATTGGCGTTGAAACCGAAGAAATCCGGCGTGCAGACCGCGCCGTAATCCCTGGCGACTTGCTGGGTCTCGTCCGACACATAAGGGAATGGGTAACCGAATTGTTGTGACACTGCTTTCATATTGTCGAAGGAATCCTCAGCATAGTCAGCGGGATCATTGGACATGATCGCGATGCTGTTGATGCCGTGCTGTTGCAGCTCGCGCGTGTCGCGGATGATGCGCTCGCGTATTGATTTGACGTACGGACAGTGATTGCAAATGAACATCACCAGCAAGCCGTTCTTGCCGCGTGCAATGGAGAGGTTATATCGCTTGCCATCCACTCCGAGCAGATCGAAATCGCGGGCCTTACATCCAAAATCACATAAGGGCGGTTGCAGACTGACCATTTCGCAATCCTGACAATATCTTTGAAGCCGTTATATTATCACGATGACACACTTATTCACTTGCCCCCTGACCATGCCGCGTTTTTACACTCCCCCGCCGCTGCCTCGCAGCGGAACGTTCGATCTGCCGCCTGATGCGGCACACCACGCTTTGCGTGTGCTGCGCCTAAGGATTGGCGATGCAGTGGAAATCTTCGATGGCATTGGTAATGTTTGCCACGGGATGATCGCAGATCTCGACGGCAAACATGTGACAGTCGGTGAAATTGTCCCCTGCAACGATATGCGGGAATCGCCATTGCCTGTGGTGCTGGCTCAGGCTCTATGTGGAAGTGAAAAAATGGATTGGATAATCCAGAAATCCACCGAGTTGGGCGTCAACGAAATCCAGCCGCTTGTCACCGAGCGCAGTGTGGCAAGACTCCCTGCAGAACGGCTTCAAAAGCGACTTGAGCATTGGCAGCAAGTCGCCATCTCCGCTTGCGAACAATGCGGACGCAATGTGTTGCCCGGCATACACGCTCCGCTGGATATCATGGTGTGGCTGCAACAAACCAGGTCGATACCGGATGCAAAATATATTTTGTCGCCGGGCGGTGCGGCATCGCTGCATGATCAAGCCAAACCCAAAAGCAGAGCCGTGTTGCTGATCGGTGCGGAAGGTGGATTCTCCGAGGCAGAAATCACCGCCACGTTACAGTGCGGATATACCCCGATTCGTCTGGGAGCACGCGTCATGCGCACCGAAACTGCCGCTATCGCCGGGCTCGCTGCGCTGCAAACGCTATGGGGAGATTTTTGACGAACTATCGCGTACCGGAAAGTTGAATTGTTTCCGGCTTCGTGTCGAATGGATCCGTTTAAATACCATGCATATGCACATGCTGGCAGTTTAAAGCCGTTTGTCCATCTGAACACCAACAGTAATCAAGTGCTGCAAAAAACATCCCGCATCATCCCGACCAGCTTCAGAGTGCGCAAATCACCAATCCGATAGTAAACCCGGTTTGCGTCCTTGCGAGTCGTCAATACACCCTTGTCGCGCAGTATCGACAAATGCTGCGAAATGTTGCTTTGCGAAGTGCCGACCTGTTCCACAATGTCCTGCACGCTGACTTCCTGGTCGCCAAGCACGCATAAAATCTTCAGGCGCAAAGGATGCGCGATTGCCTTGACGGCCAGTGCGGCCTGTCGAATGTCTTCATCTTTGTCAATTAACTTGATAGCCATGTTTATTCCATTTATCCCCATATTGCCTTATCAGGCACGCACAAAGCCCGATAAATTCGTCTAAAATGCACTACGTTAAAAAATCATTATCCGCTAATATTCTACATCAATGAACGTCACCCCTGTTTTACTGATTATTCTTGACGGTTTTGGCTACCGTGAAGATGCCGATCACAACGCAATTCTGGCCGCCCGCAAACCCAATTGGGATAAACTTTGGCGAGAATATCCGCATACCCTGCTTAATGCCTCCGAAAAATTTGTCGGTCTGCCGTCCCTGCAAATGGGCAACTCTGAAGTAGGCCATCTGAATATCGGTGCCGGCCGCGTGGTGTATCAGGATTTGAGCCGCGTCGATGTGGATATCGAGGATGGCCGTTTCTACACCAATCCCGCTTTGAGCGAGGCGGTTGCACTAACCAAGCGGAATGACAGCGCTCTGCACATCATGGGGCTGCTTTCGCCGGGAGGCGTGCACAGCCACGAAAATCACGTTCACGCCATGCTGGAAATGGCCGCTCGCAACAGCCTGAAAAAGATCTATTTGCACGCATTCCTTGATGGGCGCGATACGCCGCCGAAAAGTGCGGCTCAGTCACTGCAACTGCTGCAGGAAAAATGCATGGCACTGGGCGTCGGCCGGATAGTCAGCATCATCGGGCGTTATTACGCGATGGACAGGGACAATCGCTGGGAGCGCGTGCAACCTGCCTATGAATTGCTCACCCAGGGACGCGCCGAATACACCGCAGCAGATGCATTGAGTGGACTGGAACTTGCCTACGCGCGAGGAGAATCAGATGAGTTCGTCAAGGCTACGGCCATTGTTCCAAACGGCGCACGAGCGGTTGCCATGCAGGATGGCGACGTGGTGATATTCATGAATTTCCGCGCCGACCGCGCCCGCGAAATCACCCGTGCGTTGACTGACGAATCATTCAACGGGTTTCGCCGTGTTTACATACCCAAACTTGCCGGTTTTGCGACATTGAGCCGCTACGGTGATGATTTTAATTTGCCGTGCGCTTATACCCAGGAGCCGATACACAATGGTTTTGGCGAATATGTTTCCAATCTGGGTCTGAAGCAGCTGCGTATCGCCGAAACGGAAAAGTATGCCCACGTCACCTACTTTTTCAATGGCGGAAGGGAACAGCCCTACCCCGGCGAAGACCGGATTCTGGTGCCGTCCCCCAAAGTCGCCACCTATGACCTGAAGCCTGAAATGAGTGCTTTCGAAGTAACAGACAAACTCGAAGCCGCGATTTTGAGCCGGCGGTATCAGGCTATCATCTGCAATTACGCCAATGGCGATATGGTGGGACACACCGGCAATATGGAAGCAGCGACCAAAGCCATCGAAGCGCTGGATAGTTGCATCGGGCGCGTTGTCAAGGCGATGCAGTCCATCGGCGGAGAAGTCATCATCACTGCGGATCACGGCAACGCCGAGCAAATGCTCGATCGCGTCACGCACCAGGCGCATACTGCGCACACCCTGAACCTGGTGCCTTTTCTGTATATCGGACGCAAGGCCAAGTTGCAAGACAACGGCTCTTTGCGCGATCTTGCACCCAGCCTTTTGACCATAATGGGTTTGCCGCAACCCCCGGAAATGACTGGACAGAGTTTGATCCAGATGACAGAGAACAGATGACAGAGGACAGATTGTCGTCTGGCTACACCATTCTCAGAGGACAGAAGGCAGAAGACAAAAGTCAGTTTGTCGTGTGGCTGCGCCACTGGTTTTTTCTTTCTTCTGTCTTCTGCCTTCTGTTCACTGTCTTCTGTTGTATGGCACTTGCCGACCAACAGGAAGAACTGGAAAATCTGCGCAAGCGCATTGCGGCCGTGCAGAGCGAAATGGATAAAACCAGCGAGTCGAAAAGCGAGGCCGCAGACGCATTGCGTGAATCTGAACGCGCCATCAGCAACAGCAATCGCAAACTTGCCGAACTCTCAGCGCAACAGCGTTCCGCAGATCAAAAACTCAGCAAGTTGCAGAGCCAGCAGGATAGACTGACGGCCGACATGGCGGGACAACAGGATCTGCTAGGCAAATTGCTGTATCAGCAATACCTGGGCGGAAAGCATGAATATCTCAAACTGTTTTTGAACAATCAGGATCCCAACCAGGTCGCCCGCGATCTCAGGTATTACCAATATATAGCCCGCGGCCGGGCAAGCTGGCTGGCCAGCCTGCGCGAAAGTCTCGCCAAACTGGATGCAATCAGCATGGCTACCCGTGATCAGCGCGCCGAGTTGGCATCGCTGCGCGAGGAACAAACTGCGCAAAAAAACACGCTGGTTAAAGAGCAGCATGCCCGACAACACATGCTGGCCAAAATCTCGCAGCAATTGCACCGGCAACGCCGCGAGATCACCCGCCTGCAACGCGACGAGAGTCGTCTTTCACAATTGGTCGACAAATTGACCAAAATGCTCGCCGAACCCGAATCACAATCCCTGTTCCGCAACGAAAAACTCCCTGACAATCGCTTTGACGGCAGTCCTTTCGATCAGCTTAAGGGCAAGCTGACGTTGCCGGTCAAAGGTGTGATCACTAATCGCTTCGGCACACCGCGTCCCGATAGCACGGTGCAATGGAAGGGGCTGTTTCTCAGAACTTCCAGCGGACAGGCTGTCAAAGCAATTGCCGCCGGGCGGGTGGTGTTTGCCGACTGGCTGCGGGGTTTCGGCAATCTGCTCATTATCGATCACGGCAAGGGCTACATGAGCCTGTACGGCAACAACGAGACTCTCTACAAACAGGTAGGGGATGTTCTGCGTGGCGGCGACACCATTGCAACGGTTGGCAATACCGGCGGCAACGAGGAATTCGGTTTATACTTTGAACTGCGCTATGAGAGCAAACCGCTCGATCCGATGAAATGGATGGCAAGAAAATAACTTTGAGGGAATTATGCGTCTTCTGGAAAAAGCAGGTTTGATCGGATTGGGTTTGGTTGCGGGCATTTATGTCAGCTTTCATTTCGCAGCAATAGCCGATAAGGAAACGATCTCCACTCCCCTGCCAGTCGAGGAATTGCGCGCTTTTACCGAGGTTTTTGGTCGAATCAAGAGCGACTATGTCGAGCCGGTCACCGACAAAAAACTGATCACGGACGCTATCGCGGGCATGCTGAACGGTTTGGACCCGCATTCGGCATATCTGGATGCAGATGCATTCAAGGATCTTCAAGTCGGTACTCACGGCGAATTTGGCGGACTCGGTATCGAGGTCGGCATGGAGGATGGCGTCGTGAAAGTCATTTCACCGATCGAAGACACCCCAGCCTATCAGGCCGGCATCAAGAGTGGCGATTTCATCATCAAACTGGATGACACGCTGATCAAGGGGATGTCTTTGAACGAAGCTGTCAAACGTATGCGCGGCAAACCCGGCAGCAAGATCGTTTTAACCATCATCCGCAAGGACGAACCCAAGCCGCTTGAAATCACCCTGGTCCGCGCCGTCATCAAGGTTCAGAGCGTAAAATCCAAACTGCTGGATTCTGGCTACGGTTTTGTCCGCATTACCCAATTCCAGGAAATGACCGGCGATAATCTCGCTAAGGCACTCGAAAATCTCGTTAAGCAAAACAAAGGGCCTCTTAAAGGTATCGTGCTGGATTTGCGCAACGATCCGGGAGGCCTGTTGACCGGGGCGGTCGCCGTTTCTTCCGCCTTTCTGCCTAGGGACGCTTTGGTGGTTTACACAGAAGGTCGCACCGAAGACGCCAAAATGCGCCTGACAGCCAACCCGGAAAATTATCTGCGCAGCAATGGTGACAAAGATTACCTGAAAGCCTTGCCTGACTCGTTTAAGACCATCCCTATGGTCGTGCTGGTGAATGCCGGTTCTGCATCGGCATCCGAAATTGTTGCCGGTGCGCTGCAAGACCATAAGCGCGCTGTCATCATGGGCGTGCAGACTTTCGGCAAGGGTTCCGTGCAAACAGTCCTGCCATTGGGGAATGGCACCGGAATCAAACTCACCACGGCGCGCTATTACACTCCTGGAGGCCGCTCCATACAGGCCAAGGGCATCGTGCCTGACATTGTGGTGGAAGACCCGGCCGAGGCTGGGCGCGACAGCGGCATATTCCGGCTGCGCGAAGCGGATCTGGATAAGCACTTGCTCAATGACAAACCTTTAACAGACAAGTCTGGCACGGCGGGCAAGAATACGCTTTCTCCACCTGACACCAACGAAGGTGGCGCCGGTACCAAGCCAGCTGAATTTGGCTCGAAGGACGACTATCAACTCAATCAGGCATTGAATCTTCTGAAAGGGATTCATATATTGCAGGACAAATAAACTTGTTATCGTGGGTTCAACATGCTTGACTCTGCTGATCTGAATAAACAGCGCGATATTGTATTCAGTGCAGAGCCTGCTGGACAGTTGGATCGCGCGTATCAGCTTTTGTCAGGTCTGCCGCATTGCAAGGTTGAATATAGCGATTCCCCGAATGCTTTGCGTGTATCCTACAATTTGCGTCATTACACACTAAATGGTTTGGAAGATGGCCTGACCGAAGAAGGATTCCATCTCGACCACGGCCCGCTGCACAGTATCGGACGCAAGGTGATTTACTACTGTGAAGATACTGTCTGCCACAACCTTGACATCCCCGTGCAACCAACAAAAAAGAAAGAGCGCGAAGTGTTCGTCAAAGCCTACGATCAGCAGCCGCACGGCGATCACGATGACACCCCTCCGGAATTGCGCGAATACCGTTAAATCTTTTGGCATTGCCAATCACTATTCAAACCCTGAATGTAAAAGCCCCTCCTTGGC
>CAVSAB010000016.1:0-69523 GCA_963725835.1 uncultured beta proteobacterium
TTGTCTAACTGTCTCTTGGTTGGTTTACGTATTGCTGTAGCCAGCGCCAGAGGCTGGCTCTTTGTAGGCCGGGGAAGGTAGTCTGCCGGAAAGGAGACCGCCCATCACCCATAGCGAGGAGCAGGGCGAGAACCGCTAGCAACAGGTAGATCGCAGGTTTCAGCCATTGCTCGCGGAAGACGCCGAGTTGAACGCCAAACGGGGATAGGCCTAGGATCTGGGTAGTTCGGGATCCAACTGCAAGGGCCGTTCTCCGTGAACGGCCTGTCGAGCACTCCCGAAGAAGAAACTGGATTTCTGGCTGTGGCAGTCGGTGCAGCCGTTGGCGCCGAGCGCGGAGCGGGCAGGCAGAACGTTGTGGGAGTACTTGTAGACGGAGGCGTAAGGCGTGGCCTCGTGCTCTCCTTGGGAATCGTGGAAGTCGCTCCCGGAGTAGTAGCGCGGTCATCGCTGACGTACACCAGCCGGCGTCCCCTGCATGGGAAACGAGGTAGCTTTCAGGATTGCGGATGTGGCTTCGAGCAGAGCATCGATCTCCTCCGGCCGGTTTACTTCGATCATGCCGTCGCCGTTGTCGTCGCGGATGGCGAGTTGCGGATACTCGATGGGTCGTTCTTGTGCTGGAGCCACATCGAGTAGAAATCCTTCATGAAGAGTTGGTTAAGACCCGGCTTACCCTGCTCTTCAAATCCGACCCCAGCAGAGTGCACGCGATCGACCGGGAAAGATCTTGCCCTTGTACCGCGCCAGAGACGGCCGAAATTCGTCGACCGGCTGATCCTTACGGTGAAGAGATCCAGTTCGCCGTAGTGGTTCCAGAACTTCATGTCCTGGTCGTAGAAGGTCCAGATCGCTTTGGGGGCGGAGTGATCCGGGGCGCGCCGTTAAATACATCGCTCGCCTGCACCAATGCGGCCTTGGTGTAGCGCTTGCGGGATGTGGCAGGTGGCGCACGCGATCTTGTCGAGGTGCGCGGCGGTAGCACCGTACTTGCGATCGGCGCTCCGAGAGTCCCCTCCTGGTGGCACGACTCGCAGCTCCTCACCGTGTTGTCGAGATCGTTCCGTACCCACCCGATGGGTCGTCGCCCCTTGCCGATCTGATGGACCTCCTTGCCGCGAATGCGTGGGTCGGTGGCGTGGCTGCCTGACGTATGGCAGTCCACGCACCTCAGTCCTTTCGCCAGGTGGACATCGGTGTGCGCGGAGAACGAGGCTACAGTATTATACTGTTCTGGGCTGCCGAAATTTGTCTCCATCAGGCCGCTAAAAGTACCAATGAGCGTTGACGCAGTACGAATCATCGTGTGCCCCAGGTGGGGCAGTTAAATCGACTACTGACAAGTTAGGTGAGCCGGAATTAATAACAATCTTACACACGCCTAGTCAACCTATTTAGAAGTATCCCCTGCCTTCAGCTTGGTTGAGACCACCGCGATACACCACGACATCTCGAGAATTCACCCCGGAGTTAGATCAATGAGTGCCTGGCATCGGGTAATTGCGGTTACGTAGTCGCCCGCGCGCTCCATCGCTGCAGACCCAGACATGGCGAGTGCGGTATGGTTGTGTGGATCCAACTGCAACGATATTTGGTAGTGGTTGAGATGAATTTAATAATTTAATCATGTTAATTAACAATCTCTCCTTTTGTCCATTGATGCGATTTACTATCCCAATTGAACAATTCAGATTTTATAACGTATAATTCCAAGGGTTTTAAATTCAGCTTCAATGAATTATAATGGTAGCTTGTACTTGGATACCCAGAACCAAAAAAATAGGCTTGGAATGGGCACCAATATTCAACAGTCTTATTAGGCCAATGGTTGAGGATCCATACGGGCTGCGTCATTGTTGATTTGTTTAACATGAATTGTTGTGGTGTCAACTTTTTTCCCAAACTGCAATTGAGTTTTCATGTAGGTACATTGGAAAAAATAATACTAAGAATATGCAATGAGAAATCCAAAAAGAAATAGATTGAGCCTGTGAATTTTCAGATCTAGGTTCGCGAAATGCGTCATATAGTGCACCGCCAAAGCCTAGAGAACACGAACAGTACCTAAAATCTCTATTGTTTTTTTTCCAATAGACTTTTAATTTAGTGCTTAAGTTTCTGGTTTCATTTCTTTCGTGGTGCTTTGTTCGCGTAGTCATATGTCGCTCCCTTTTTTGTAGCTTTATTTTGTATTTCTTCCTCTGGATTTTCTTGCATGAGATCAGTAAGTCTACTTCTATCGATTAGTAATTTTCTTTTTGTAAGTTCCACGCTTCTTCGGTGCTTCCTCTGGAATTAACGCCACAATCTGCTGAAACTTCCCAAAGTTTGTTCGTTGCTCCAGCCATCAAAGCAGGGGGTAGAGCAATACATCTTGTCAATTTTTCAAAGTTATAGAACATGAAATAAAGGCTGATCGCGTGCATGTGATTCTTTAGCTTTTTGCTGAAAGCATCGTTAAGACGGGTAAAGCGTGACAGAATGTGCACCCTCATTGCTTTTTGGGCCCAGTGACCTTACGTATCTGTAATGGACTCTTGAAAGTTCATTTTTGCGGGTAATCGGTAAGCTTCTCCTACCCAATATTGTGCCATCACGTTAGCAGGATCAATTTTTAAAACTTTTTCAAATTGGATCGGCAGCGCCACGTTCTTCTAATTGCAACAGCTCGAAGGCGTTCTAAATTAAAAAACTTTTGTGATTCTGCTCGTTGCGATACACTCAATTTGGCCGAGATTGCCTTGAATGATTTAACATCATCTAGTTCTGCCAAAACCTGAGTGGAACAAAATACCAACATTACAACCATCAAAAATATCGGTTTCAGCATAGTGCTCCTCAGTTTTGTATTACTACATGATGTTGACGAGTCATCAAACGTAAATTGAAGTGTCAATAGCATGTTGATACTAACTGGAAGATCTTTTACAGCGTTATGTGCAGCTTCAATTAACAAGAGTGATAGAAGAATCGATAAAAATTAACATTCAGATTCGCATAGGCTTAGATACTAAATAAATTACCTATGGTTTTATTTTAATCAATGATGATTTCTAACCTAGAAATTACGATAACCAGCCGATAACAATATGCCTAGGAGCATCCGCCTTGCTCTTCATCTTTTCGATGCTGTTATTGTTTAAAGTTTTATATTTTGGCGACAGTTCGCTGGAGCGGTTGTAATCGGCAATAGAACCGTCAAAGTCACCTTTATTGCATTTCCGTTCAGCCAAAGTACGATATATCCTACTCATGGCAAAATTAAAGTTATGAACGATAATATTGTATTTATCGGCATTCTTTGGCACGAGTTCTTGTCCGCGTTTGAGATCCGCTAATGCACCGTCAAAATCATAACAGGATGCCTTAGTGTTTCCTATTAGAAGTAAGCATCAGTATATTCAGGATTCAATTCGATGGCACGACTATAATCGGCAATGGGTCCTTCGCAAGAGTCTTGTCCAGATAATTTTACTAATCCGCGTCCTACATAAGCCTTGTAAGATTTTGAATTCAATTCGATGGCACGGTTGTAGTCGGCCATAGAGCCGTCAAAATCTTTGTTCTTGAACTTTTTGTCGCCGCTTTCGATGTACGGTGTGGGGTCTATTGATTGGAGCCGCTCAGCTGCAAGCTGCGCCTCTTTGCTCTTCGAATCTAGCGCCATTACGAATTCATAATGCTCACGCGCAAGATCATTCTGGGCAGACAATAGATAAGCTTCGCCCGCCCAATATTGCGCCATCACGTTAGCTGGATCAATTTTTAAGCCCACTTCGAACTTGATCGCCGCAGACTTGGGCTCTTTGGATTGCAACATCTCGAAGGCATTCTTAAACAACAATTGTGCTTCAGCCAGTTTCGATGCACTCAATTTGGCCGAGATTGCTTTGAAAGCTTTTACATCAGCAGTTTCTTGCCCAGACAAAAGTTGAGAAAAGTGCCAGTGAAACTGCCATCAACAATATCAGTTTGTTCATATTAACCCCCTGCTATGACGATAACTAAATCTAATTAGAGCTCTGTGAGCTTCGCAGTTTTTTACATTTAATAGTTACACGGCTTATTCCGGTTTTACTGCACGATTTATTATTCGCAGAATCACCATACTTTTTGAGCTGATCAAATCAAAGGTCACCACTTGGAGCTATTGACATCTTATTGCGCCCGCATTGGAGTACTGTCAATCCCGTTTTGCTTCAAATACCCCCTCATACGGCTCAAATCGTCTGCACTTTTGTATGGGCCTGATTTCACGCGATACCAAACACCCTTATCAGGAATTGCCATGGTCTTGATATATGCATCAATTCCCAGCAACGCAAGTTTAGACTTGAGCATTTCTGCATCATCTACATTCGAGAATGAGCCAATCTGTAGCAGTTGCGGTTCAAAGTCGCCCACTTTCTCTTGAATTGAATTAAGCCGATCCGATGCAAGTGCGCTTTCTTTGCTCTTTGAATCTAGTTCTTGCACGTATCTGTAATGAACTATTGAAAGTTCATTTTTTCCAGATAATCGGTAAGCTTCTCCTACCCAATATTGCGCCATTACATTTGCAGGATCAATTTTTAATCCCTTTTCGAACTGGATTGCAGCGGCGCCAGGTTCTTTGGATTGCAGCAGGTCAAAAGCTCCTTTAAAGTATTTTTGTGCTTTAGCCCGCTGCGATGCGTTTAACTTGACTGAGACCGCTTTGAAGGATTTAATTTCATCTTGCAGTTCCGCCCTACCGTTAATAGAAAAGACAGTCAACAGAATTGCAATTGAAAATATCAAAGTCTTCATATCGATTCCCCAATTTGTTGTTATCTCGTGTTCAAATTATTTTAATTGTGCATGCTGAGTGTTACGAAGCATTTCACATTTGGTTGTAACTCGCCCCAATCCATTTTTACTACAGGATTTACTATTCGCAGAATCGCCGTAATTTTCTGAGCTGAGAGTACTGAGGTTTACAACTCTGAGCTGTTGGTTTTTGGAATCACGATACAGGGTGTAACCTGCCGGTATTTCATATTCAATTCCTGTATTTTCTTCACGGTAACGTTCACTCTTCACTGTGGAAGATGTAGCTGCAGCCGAGGCAAGTCTATTAGTAGAACGATTCGTATCAAATGGGTTTAAAGATGGTATCGATTCGTCAATTGAACGAGAACGCGATGATGAAGCCGAGGATTTAGAGGGTGATGTTGGCCGGTATGCACTCCTGCTGGTCGAAGATGAGTCAAATGGATTTACGGATGGAATACTATCAGAAGATTGCTGGCCACTTCCTGACTGATATGCAGATCCATCATTGGAATCGGCAACTGTAACTTCTTGAGTTCGTTGCTGATGTTTGCTTGGGACTCCAAACGGGTTGCTGATATTGGCTACTGCTTCAAATTCATCTGAACTACTGTATCGTGTTGCTGGATCTGGTGTTCCCTGCAGATTGATTGAATGCGAACTGTTCCCATTATCTGATGATGAAGCGGAAAATGAATCAATGTCGCGGCCCAACTGGTCCAATTCCTTCAATAGCTGCTCATGCTGATATTTAACTTCCCTGAATGCTTCAGCTTGTATACCGCCTATGATTGGATTGTGATTTGATTCTTCTAATAACTTATTGGCCAAATCGTGTACAGCTTCATAAGTTGGTTCTTGATGTTCACTTTGACGACCAAGCATTTCTCTCGCTGTTTCGGGAGGATTAGGCGTAAAAGATGGCTGTTCATTCCCATGAGAAAATGCGTCAAATAATCCAAATATAAGTTTCGTGCCTAATTCAACTTCAACCTTACGCCTAGCCGTATTCTGTTCTTGCTGGAATTGTTCATGCTGAACTCTTTGAGCTTCACGCTGGGCATTTTGGTTTAGTTCCTGTTGCCTTCTATTGGCCCGATATTCATCTAATTGCTGCTGACGACTTCTTTGTTCTTGAACCTGACGTTCATTTTCCTGTCGTTGAATTTCAGCTGCCAGGGACATTTCACTACATATTCTATATATCGCGTCTCGCTGATTTGAGAATTGCTCAGCGCGTTTTTGATGAGGGCGTGCCCTTGACTCGATGCATTCAGGGTAACGCCCAAATCCCTGATATCTATCAGCACAATAGTCTATTTCTTTTGAAGCAGCTTGATGCTCCATTTGTGATTGCCGATGTACTGATGCCGCTTCATTTTGACATTCTTGAACCGAGGAGAATTGGTAAGTACGAGCAGATACCAGAGGGCTAGAAGACATACCTAGTATAATAATTAGCAAATATCGCAGTTTTAATGTTTCTACGAATATCCGCTTTTGATATGGCCTCATAATTGGCCCCCCATATATTTACCTGTAGTTCAGGTTCTTATATTCAATGGCCATCTTCGCATTTATTTGACCGACGGTCGCTGAATGCTAATTTCTATATATATAATTCCCTGATTCGTCGTAGTTAAGATGCGTGTACACCTTACACTTAATCATTTCCTTGTCTAGCGATTCGAAAATGGGTTGGAAATATTTTTAACTTTGGAAAATTCCTTCTGCCTTTCCTCTTCCTGTTTGCGAGCTTTGACTAAAGCTAATTCTTTACGCTTGATATCGATTTCACGCTTGAGCTGATCGTTTTTTTGTTGCTGCATTGTTGTGGCCTCAGAATAGGCACGTTCATACAGTTTTTTTTGGTATTCAGAAGGAGCGGCTGTTGCGCTCATAGACGTAGTGCAGGCGAGCACTGCGATAAATATTTTTGAGGCATTCAGAAAAACATATAACCATATCATTTTTCTGTTCCTTTAAATTGCAAGAAGCTAAACTGACTTCTCTTTGTTACAGGGAATGCATCGTTCAAATCAACACATCATTATTATCCAATAGTTCAAAAGTGGTTTGGTTGGGTAATTGTGCCAATAGCGTTGAGTATAATAAAGCCAATTCGGTGAATTCTTCAATAATTATATGGATTGGACTTCTACTGAGAACATTTTTCCGCTCGGAGAAAATTGTAGTTCTGGTTAGTGTGTTGGTTAGAAAATATTGAAACTGGACATTCCCACAAGCTGAATCGATACCATTTATAATAATATACCAAAGTCCGGTATGGCCGAAAAGCTATTGTACAGGTTGGCATTGCCGAATGATCGTTCTGTGTTGATAGTACACATCCGTGGTTTACATAGCGGACATTGCGGTCTGATATTTCCGGAAAGAATATTGGGTCTGCAATTTGAGCTATGCGGACGTGAGACGCAACATCAATAAGTCCGCTAAGCTGCATAAAACAGACATCTCGATAGAATACGCCTTACTTCCGCAATGGCCGAAAATCGGCCATGGCTGACGTTAGGAACTAACGGGTGATAAGTCCACCATGTGCCCACTGAGGTCATTCGAACAACAGCGGTTACGGGAAAAATAGCATCTGCACAAGTCGCGGCTAGGGCTCATACGCACCGATAGCCCATGGCGACCCGGAGGCAGGCCGCGCGACGCCGTCCTTGTCGTTGGTGAACGACCAGCCTTCGTCTATCCCGTTGAGACCGCCCTCTGTCACGCTGGCCGGTGAACCGGCGCTGAAATGCCAATCCCCGCCGACCTGATCGACAAACTGGGGATCCGCCGAAACATTGCCGTTCATGCCGCTGGTGATATCCGTCAAAGCATTCATCTCGGCCAACGTACAGGTATTTGAATTGTTGTCGCCATCGGCATTGCCGGTACACCCTCCGTCGGAATCGTAATAGACCACCTGGCAGGCAAACAGATTGTTGTTGCGCATGCTTTGCGGGTCGCTGACTGCATCACCTTCGAAAAAACAAACAGAACCCGCCCCGGTATGGGTAAGGAGGATATTGTTCTGCACTATGATTGAGGGTGAGTTGTTGTTGTACATGGCGCTGGAAGTAGGGCCACTGCCCCCATTGATCGTGTTGTTCTGCACCGTGGGTGAGGATGAGTAGTTGTACATGCCCTTGGACCCATTACTGCTGCTGCCCCCGTTGATCGTGTTGTTCTGCACCGTGGGCGAGGATGAGTAATTGTCAATGCCGATGGATGCAATGTTACCACTGCCCCCGTTGATCGCGTTGTTCTGTACCGTGGGTGAGGCCGATAAGTAGTTGTACATGCCGTAGGATGCAGTGACGCCACTCCCTCCATTGATCGTGTTGTTCCGTATCGTGGGCGAGGATGAACTATTGAACATGCCGTAGGACTGATTGCCGCCACTCCCTCCATTGATTGTATTGTTCCGTATCGTGGGCGATGCGCCGTTGGTCAGCAGGATCGCGGCGGAGTTGTCAGCTCCTTGCGTGCTGCCCAAAATGGTAAAACCGTCCACGACAGTGTCAGGCGATATTCCAGTGCCGTCGCCTTTGATCGCGTGTTGAGGGGCACTCGTCGTTCCGCCAGTTGTGCTTCCGTCTTCTATCGTGGTGACATTCGTGGCGGGATCACGCGTGGTGAAGTCACTGCTATATCCCCCATATAGCGAAATGCCCCCCTTTAGGACGACTTCGGTGCCTAGTTCTGAGCTGAGGGGATAGTTACCGGTTTTGACCAGTATCGTTGCCGGTGTCCCAGCATCCGCAATAGCGGTATAGATGAATTTTCTGGCCGAAGCCGGCGTCTGGCCGGTACCCGAGTCGTCCGGCATGGCGGTATCGACGTAAACGATCGCCCCGCGATAGATGTCGTAAGATAGGTTGACCGTGGCAACAGGATTGCCGGCCAGGTCGCGCGCATCAACCGACAGGGTACGGCCCGGACTGGCCAGCCATTTGTCAGCCGGGCTGATAGTGAGCGTGTCGTTCGCGACATTAGTTTTGCTCCACACCCCGCCGTTACTTTCAGTTGAGAGGTCGCCGCCAAGCTGCCACTTTCCTACGGCGGTATTCATGCTCTCGCTGAAAGTTAGGGTGATGACGGTGGTATCCGGAATCAGCGCCGGATCCGTTGCTGCGGGGGCATTGGTCGTAACAGCCGCAGTTGGCGCAGTGGTAACCGTCGTTCCGACACTACCGCCACCACCACAGGATATCAGCAGTAACTGCATGGCGGCTACAACCATAGCTGCGGTCATTTTCATACATTGCAATGGATGATGACTCAGAATGTTTCGCACTTGGTTATTCATGACATTCCCTGAGGATTATTGACCGGTTGGGGCCGTTGCTGGCCGAAGACAATGCAATTGCGAATTAAAGGGGTCAGCATCACATTAAGTTTTCGCATTTCACTTCTCCTGTTCAAAATCCGAAATCAGATTGATCTTCAACTTGTGTATTCTGTTCGCGCTTTGCCATTGGCCTGCCCGGCCTTCTTTGCGCGCGCCTCACGCCAACAGCAGCGCACATGATTTCGCTGAATCGTTCACTACCCAATGGCTGCCCTTGCGCCAAGGCGAGTCGGATGTCGTCTAGTGCGGCTTCATCCAGTTCGCTGCGAAACAGCCCGCGATATTCGGCAAGCCGGCTATCTGCGTCTTTGCCCAGTGCCAAATACAGCGGGTGCGGCGTGATGCGTTCGTCGGCTTGCCCCAGGCCGTTGTGCCGGTAGCTCGACCAGCGATATTGCGCCGGGTCGTTCACCATGTTTGCGCGCACCGGGTTAAGCTCGATGTAGCGCATGCAGGTCAGCAGGTATTCCTCGGCCTGCACCAGGCTGGATTTGAATCTTCCTTCCCACAGGCTGCCGGTGCGGCGGTAGCTGCGGTTGATGTATTGCACATAACGCCTGCCGATGGATTGCATCAGCTTGGCGATCCCGTCCGGTTTATCCGCTGTCGCCAGCAGGTGCACATGGTTGGTCATCAGCACATAAGCATGGATGGCGCAGTGCCAATCGGCAGCCGATTTCTGTAGCCAGTGAAGGTAGCAGTGATAATCCTCCTCGGCAAAGAAACACGGCTCGCGATTGATTCCGCGCTGCACAACGTGCTGCGGGACTTCAGCTAACTTAATACGTGGGCGACGTGGCATGGTTGCTCCAAATTTAATGCGATGCTGACCCCTTTAATTCGGGTTGATGAATTTGGTCATGACTTCCGTGTTACAATGCAGTACATTTGATTTGGAGGTTGTCATGAGTACTACCTTAAGTATTCGAATCGACGATGAACTGGAACGCGAACTCACGCAGGCTGCATTGGCCGCACATCGCCCCAAGGGGGATATTGTGCGCGAGGCGTTGCGCCGCCAATTGGCCTTGGGGCGGTTTCGGGCGGTTCGCAGCGAGGTGATGCCGCTCGCCGAAAAGAACGGGTTATTAACCGACGAGGATGTCTTCAAGGCCATTTCGTGAAAGTGTTTCTGGATACCAACGTTGTGGTCAGCGCGTTGGCCACGCGCGGGTTGTGCGCCGATTTGTACGAACGGCTGCTGACCGGGCATGAAATCGTCATCGGCGAACCCGTTATTCTCGAAGTGCTGGATATATTGCAACGCAAGTTTCGTGCTGGCAGTGCGTTGTTGGCCAAAGTCGAAACCGAGTTGCGTTTGTTGCGCGTGATCCCCGCTCAATCCGTTGCGCCCAGCTTGCCAATTCGTGATGCGGATGATCCGTGGATTATTGCGTGCGCGTTGGCAGCCGGTGTGGAGTGTTTTGTCACGGGCGACGCCGAGTTGCTGACGCTTGGACAGGTGAACAACCTGCCGATTATTTCGCCCAGGGTGTGCTGGGAAAAGTTGGGTAGCTGAGGTCACTCCACCAAAACATGGCGAGTATTGCTCAACTGCGCAAGTGAACATTTTATGTCCCATGTGCCCCTCCCTCAACTTCCTGCTTTGGTTTGCATCCTGCGTGTCGCTCACCGCGCTCAACGTCCCGCTTCCTATCCGCACGATCTCATCCACCAGCAGGTTCTTCGGCATCGCATGGGTGATGAACAGCATCGTCACCTTGCCCTTGAGCTGGTTGATGGTGGCGGCGAAGTGTTCGGCGGTGGCGGCATCCAGGCTGCTGGCGGCTTCGTCGAAGATCAGTATCCTGGGTTGCTTGAGCAGCGCGCGTGCGATCGCGATGCGCTGCTTCTGCCCGCCGGAGAGTCCCACGCCGCGTTCGCCGATCTCGGTCTGGTAGCCTTGCGGCAGGGCTTCGATGGTGCTGTGTATCTCCGCCATCTTGCAGGCATGCACGACCTGGTCGAAGGTGGCGTGCGGGTTGGCCATCAGCAGGTTGTCGTAGATGGTGCCGGAGAACAGGATGGTTTCCTGCGGCACGACGCCGAAGTAATGGCGCAGTTCGTTGGCGGACAGATAGCGGATGTCGTTGCCGTCGATCTTGATGGTGCCGCCTGCGGGCTGGTAGAAGCCTTGCAGCAGTTTGGTCAGCGTGCTCTTGCCGGAGCCGGACGGCCCCATGATGGCGATGATCTTGCCGGGGGAGACCTTGAGGTTGAAGCCTTCATAGAGGAAGGGCAGGTTGTCGGCATAGCGGAAGCTTAATTGTTCGATGTCGATCTGCCCCTTGCCCTCGCGCAAGCGGGTGGGCAGGATGGAATACGGTTCGGCCGGGGCATTCATGATGTCGCCCATGCGCTGCACGGAAAGATTGGCCTGCTGGAATTGCTGCCACAGCCCGACCAGCCGCAGCATCGGTTGCGACAAGCGGCTGGCGAACATCTGGAAGGCGACCAGCATGCCGATGGTGAAATCGGTGTTGTTCATCACGGTCCACGCGCCGATGGTGAGGATGCCCAGGGTCATCATCTGTTCCAGTCCGTTGGACAGCGCGTTGTAGGTGTTGCCGATCTGGCGCACGGTAAAGCCCGAGCGCAGATACTCGGCGAGATAGTCGCTGTAGCGGGCATTGAGCTGCGGTTCCATCTGCAGGCTCTTGACGGTTTCGAGGCCTGCGACATATTCGGTGGTGAACGCCTGGTTGCGCGCGCCGAGCAGGAATTGTTCGTTGAGGCGGCTGCGGAAGATCGGCGCGACGATCAGGCTCAAGACGACGATGACGCTCAAGATGGCCAGCGCGATGAAGGTCAGGCTGACGCTGTAGTAGAACATGATGCCGAGGAAGATCAGCAGGAACGGGAAATCGAGTATCAGGGTGACGGCGGCGCTGGCGATGAATTCGCGTATCGTTTCGACGCCGTGCAAGCGGGCGGTGATCACGCCGGTGGGCCTATGCTCGAAGTAGCGCGGCGGCAGCTTGAACAGATGGTCGAACACCGCCGCGCCCAGCACCGCATCCACGCGGTTGCCGGTGTGCAGGATCAGGTACTGGCGCACCCAGGAAAGCAGTGCGGAAAAGATCATGAACACGCCAAGACCGATGCCGATCACGATCAGCGTGCTCTGGGTATGGTGGACGACGACCTTGTCGATGATGACCTGGGTGAACAGCGGCGTGCCGAGTGCTAGCACCTGGATGATCAGCGAGGCGATCAGCACGTCGCGCCAGATGCGCTTGTGCTTCAGCAGCTCCGGGATGAACCAGCGGAAGCCGAATTCGGATTTGCTTCTCAGCGCGCCATCCGGATCCTTGATGCCTTTGGTTTCGAGCGCCAGCTGGAATGCGGTGCCGGCAAAGCGCGCGGCAAAGTCCGCTTGAGTCATGGTCTTGGGTTGATTGGTGCCGGCCTCGAACAGGATCACGTTGTCGTCCTTGATCTGGACGATGATGGCGGGATGGAAATTGGCGCTGGCTGGAATCGGCGCTTCTACCCTCTCCCCAGCCCTCCCCCTGCAAGGGGGAGGGAGTGTCCATGTTTGATGGAACATCACGGTTCAATACCGCCAGGCACGGGAAGTTCAAACTGGATAGTTCATTGCTCGCGCAATCGCGGCGCTTGATGCGGAAGCCCAGTGCACGCGCGGCGTGAACAAATGAATCGGAACTGTAAGGCGGCGGGAATTGCTTGAGCAGCAGTCCGGCGTCGAATGGCTTGCGGTTCAGGGCGCAGAAACTGCCCATCGCCCAGACGATGTCTTCAGTAGAAAAAGTATGGGTTGGCGCGCGCGCGGCAGGTTTGCGCTGCAGGTTCCTGGAAATAAATTTCAAGAACCTGCGTGGCATTTAAAAGCTCGCTCCGCAGGTACGGTCAAATGAACGTTTGTTGGGCAGATAAGGCGCTGAAGCAGGCATGGCCTGAGTGGGCGGAAATGTCGCACCAAAAATCGAACCCGCATGTATATGACATACGGCTTCATATTGAAAGAACCGGCTCGCCCGGTTCTTGTGATCGTGAAACATGTACAGCCCCCTTTGCATGCACACGCTCTCAACTGAGAATCGTTTACATTCAGTTACACTCTACATCAAATTTTTGATGAATACATGAATTTTTTAGTTCCGGTGGAACATACTCCAGCTCTTGCGCAGGCGGTCTTAGCCTATCTTTTGCCAAGTGGCCGACGACGCCATTAGGTAAGAGATGATCTGGTCGTTAAACCATGTAATGCGCTAATCCATTTGAGCTTTTTGAATTAGCAAGGCTGACTGGGTTGAAGTCTTACGCGTTATTGGTTGCAGCCTGTTTCGCCACATCGGATAACAGCCTGTCGGGAGCGAGACGGCGGCCTTGCAGCATGCCCACCCCGATGAATCCCTGCGGGCCGTGCAATCTGATCTTGCCATCCGGCAGGTCGGTGTCCAGCCCCAACCGTTGCCCTTGCGCCAGGCGCCGGACTTGTTCGGCATCCAATTGCAGCTTGGGCATGTCCGGCATCAGACTCTCCAGTGGCAGCAAACAGGCATCGCGCTCGACTTCGGTCATTTCCTGCAACTGCTCAAGAGAATAAGCGTTGTTCAAATCAAAATGGGCGATTGCGGTACGGCGCAGGCCGATCAGGTGCGCACCGCAGCCGAGCGCAGCGCCGATGTCTTCGGCGAGGGTGCGGATGTATGTGCCTTTGCTGCACCGCACGGTGATGTCCATCTCGTTGCCGCTGAAACTATTCAGTATCAGCTCGTATATAACCACGCTGCGCAGTTCGCGCTCTATGGTTTCGCCTTTGCGGACGTATTCGTAAAGCGGTTTGCCCTGGTGCTTGAGCGCGCTGTGCATCGGCGGGAGTTGCCGGATCTCGCCGCGAAATTTGGCCAGCACCGTATCAATATCAGACTGCTGAACGTCGACCGGATTTTCGGAAGTGATCTCGCCTTCTGCATCGCCGGTGGTGGTGGTTTGCCCCAGGCGCAACAAGGCACGATAGGTCTTGTCGGCATCCAGCAGCGCATTGGAAAACTTGGTGGCTTCGCCGAAACAGATCGGCAGCAAACCCGTGGCGAGGGGATCGAGCGTGCCGGTATGTCCGGCCTTCTCGGCCCGGAACAGGTGGCGGACCTTTTGCAGTGCGGTGTTGGAAGTAAGTTCGAGCGGCTTGTCGAACAGCAGCACCCCATCAAGCGGACGATAAGTTCTTGCCATTAGAATTTATCCAAGATTATCCATTAGCATCGTCATTCCCGCGCAGGGGGAATAACGATGCTTCCGATTAAATCGAGAGTAATGCGGACTTACGAATTATCGGAATGTAATTTGTCGCTGGCGACCGCTTGATCGATCAGTTGCGACAAGTGGCTGCCGCGCTCGACAGAGGCATCGTAGACGAAATGCAACTGCGGCATGACGCGCAGCTTGATGCTGTGCGCCAACTGGCTGCGGATGAATCCGCTGGCGTGATCCAGGCCTTGTTGGGCTTCTTCGTGTTTGCCATCCAGGCGGGTGAAAAATATCTTTGCATGCGAATAATCGCGCGCCACTTCGACACCGGTGATGGTCACCAGGCGCACACGCGGATCGTTGATCTGCAGGCGCACCAGTTCGGCTATTTCACGCTGGATCTGCTGGGCGATGCGGTCGGTTCTTGAAAAGTTGGCCATGGATTATTTGCTCGAGAAGTCAGGAATGCTACGCGAAGAGTTGGAGTGGTAGGCCTGCTGCGCTGCGCTCCCGCACCAAAGGGCTACGCCCCCCGTGCGCGCGGGCACGAGGAGCGCATAACCAGCGACTGCCGCTTGCGGGCTATCGAATGGCTGTAGTTCTATCAGTGAGCAACGCTCTGCAGTAGCGCCGACGCCGTGACGCAGAATTCGCCCTCAAAATGGACTTCATCAAAGCGCGCGCGCGACCTCGACGATCTCGTAGACTTCGAGCTTGTCGCCCACCACCAGATCGTTGAAATTCTTCACCGACAGGCCGCACTCAAAATTGGCCTTGACCTCTTTGACGTCATCCTTGAAGCGTTTCAGCGAATCCAGCTCACCGTCGTGTATCACCACATCGTCACGCAGCACACGCACTTTCGCGCCGCGTTTCACCAAACCTTCCAGCACCATGCAACCGGCAATCGTTCCCACCTTGGAAACGGTGAACACCTGGCGTACCTCGACCATGCCGAGGATGACTTCCCGTTTCTCCGGAGCCAGCATGCCGGACAATGCGGCTTTTATCTCATCCACCATCGCGTAGATGATGTTGTAATAGCGTATTTCCACGCCGGATGTTTCGGCAAGCTTGCGCGCAGCCGCATCGGCACGTGTGTTGAAGCCGATCACGATCGCCTTGGAAGCCAGGGCCAGATTGATGTCAGACTCCGATATCGAGCCCACTGCGTTGTGGATCAGATTGACCTTGACCTCGTTGGTGGAGAGTTTTTGCAGCGATTGCGCGATCGCCTCGGCAGAACCCTGCACGTCGGATTTAACGATCAGCGACAAGGTGCGCACTTCGCCCTCGGCCATTTGTTCGAACATGTTTTCCAGCTTGGCGGCCTGCTGCTTGGCCAGTTTCACGCCGCGATATTTGCCCTGGCGGAACAGCGCGATCTCGCGCGCGCGTTTTTCGTCCGCCAATACCAGCAGTTCCTCGCCGGCGGCTGGCACTTCGGACAAGCCCTGTATCTCCACCGGGATGGAAGGGCCTGCCTCGTTGACCGTTTTGCCGTTCTCATCCAGCATGGCGCGCACCTTTCCGAATACCGAACCGACCAATACCGCATCGCCGCGCTTCATCGTCCCGGACTGGATCAGCACGGTGGCGACCGGTCCCTTGCCCTTGTCCAGACGCGCTTCGATCACCAATCCCTTCGCATGGGTGGCACGCGGCGCTTTCAGCTCCAGCACTTCGGCCTGCAACAGGACGCCTTCCAGCAATTGGTCTATGCCCTTCCCTGTCTTGGATGAAACCTCGACGAACATCGAATCGCCGCCCCAGTCTTCCGGCGTCACGCCTTCGGCGGCCAGTTCCTGTTTGACTTTCTCTACATTGGCTTCGGGCTTGTCGACCTTGGTCACCGCAACCACCACCGGCACGTTGGCAGCCCTGGCGTGCGCGATGGCTTCCTTGGTCTGCGGCATCACGCCGTCATCGGCGGCCACGACCAGGATCACGATGTCGGTCGCTTTGGCGCCGCGTGCGCGCATCGCGGTAAACGCCTCGTGGCCCGGCGTATCGAGGAAGGTGACCATGCCGCGCGGTGTATCGACGTGATACGCGCCGATGTGCTGGGTGATCCCGCCCGCTTCGCCTGATGCGACCCGGGTGCGGCGTATGTAATCGAGCAAAGAAGTCTTGCCGTGATCCACGTGGCCCATCACGGTGACGACCGGCGCGCGGGGTTCAAGCACGACATCGTGATGCTCTTCGGTATCCATCAGATAGGCATCCGGATCGTCCAGTTTGGCAGCCTTGGCGATGTGCCCCATCTCTTCCACCACGATCATCGCGGTTTCCTGGTCAAGCACCTGGTTGATGGTCACCATGGTTCCCATCTTCATCAATACCTTGATGATCTCGGCAGCCTTGATCGACATCTTCTGCGCCAGTTCCGCGACAGTGATGGTCTCCGGAACGGCCACTTCATGCACGATAGGTTCGGTCGGCAACGAGAATGCATGTTCGGGTTCGGCGGCGGCATGCTTGACGTGTTTGTCATGACGCGGGGCGCGTATCGGCGTCGTCCAGACACCCGATTTCTCGCCGGTCTTGAGCGGGGTGCGCTTCTTGTGCCCCTTTTCGTCCCAGGGACTGGTCTTGGCTTCGGATTTTGGCTTTTTGCCCGGCTTGGCGATCTTTTCACCGGGCTTGGGTGCCGGCTTGTGCAAGGTGCCTTCTGCGAGATTGACAACAGGTGCTGGCGCAGCAGCTACGGCCTCTTCAATCTTTGCAACTGGTGCAGGAGCCAATTCAGGCTCAACCGCCTTTTTAGTGGTCTTGCGTTTGCTGCGCTCTTGTTTGACTTGAACTTCGGCTGCCTGACGCGCCGCCAACTCCGCTTGCAAACGCGCTTCCTGTTCGCGCGCAGCCAACTCCTGCTCGTCCAGAACCTTGGCGGCCTTGCCCTTCTTGGGCGGAGCCGCAGCTTCGACAGGCGCCGCTGTATCCGGTGCTGTTGTCGGGGCCACTACGCGGCGTTTGCGCACTTCAACCTGTATGGTACGCGCACGGCCGGAACTGTCGGCCTTCTTGATTTCGGTGGTTTCGCGGCGGATCAGCGTGATCTTCTTGGCGGGTTTCTCGGCACCATGCGCCTGACGCAGGTGTTCCAGCAATTTTGCCTTGTCCTTTTCGGTCAACGGGCTGGACTCTTCCTCCTTGGCGATGCCGGCGGCCTTCAACTGCTCGAGCAGCAACGCAACCGGCAATCCCAGTTCAGTCGCAAACTGCGCTACATTCATTTTTGCCATTGATATCCTCTAATCGCCCCGTTACGCAAACCAGGGCGCGCGCGCCGTCATGATCAATGTGTTGGCGCGTTCGCCTTCCATTCCGGAAAGCTCAACCAGCTCATCCACATCCAGGTCTGCCAATTGTTCCTGTGTCGCAACTCCCTTGGCGGCAAGGATGCGAGCGGTTTGCTCGTCCATGCCTTCCAGCTTGAGCAAGTCTTCGATGCCGTGCTCCACTTTTTCCTCGGTGGCGATCGCCGCTGTCAGCAGCGCGTTGCGGGCGCGGCTGCGCAACTCATTCACCGTCGCTTCGTCGAACGATTCGATCTCCAGCATCTCTTCGAGCGGCACATAGGCCACTTCTTCCAGCGTGTTGAAACCTTCCTGCACCAGGATATCGGCGACTTCTTCGTCCACATCCAGCTTTTCCATGAACATCGCGCGCGTGTTGGAAAACTCTTCGTTGTGTTTTTCGCTGGACTGCTCGACCGTCATGATATTGAGTTCCCAGCCGGTCAATTCGCTGGCCAGGCGCACATTCTGCCCGCCGCGTCCGATCGCCTGGGCCAGATTCTCCTCTTCGACCACCACATCCATGCTGTGCTTCTCTTCATCCACCACGATGCTGCTCACCTCGGCGGGAGCCAGCGCGTTGATGACATAGGTGGCCGGATCGTCCGACCAGAGGATGATATCCACGCGCTCGCCGGCGAGTTCGTTGGTGACACCCTGCACGCGCGAACCGCGCATGCCGACACAGGTGCCGATGGGATCGATGCGCGGATCATGCGATTGCACCGCGATCTTGGCACGGGAGCCGGGGTCGCGCGCGGCGCTGACGATCTCCAGCAGCTTTTCCTCGATCTCCGGCACTTCCAGTTCGAACAACTTGACCAGCAGTTCAGGCGATGTTCGCGACAAGATCACCTGCGGTCCGCGTGCGCTGCGATCCACGCGCAACAAGTGCGCCTTGATGCGATCGCCGACGCGCAGGTTCTCCTTGGCGATCATCTGGTCGCGCGGCAGCAAGGCTTCGATCTTGCCGAACTCGATGATCGCATTTCCGCGCTCAAGCCGCTTTACCGTGCCGGACACCAGATGTTCCTTGCGTTCCATGAAGTCGGCCAATACCTGCTCGCGCTCGGCGTCCCGGATCTTCTGGAAGATCACCTGCTTCGCGGCTTGCGCGCCGATACGCCCGAAATCTATGGATTCCAGAGGCTCTTCGATGAATTCACCGACCTGGATTTCGGGATCGCGTTTTTGCGCTTCTTCCAGCTTGATATGCAGGTCCGGAGTCTCGAAAGTCTCATCGTCCATCACTTCCCAGCGGCGAAAGGATTCATAGGCGCCGGTATCACGGTCGATCTCGACCCGCACATCCGCTTCGTCTGCAAAACGTTTCTTCGTCGCGGAGGCCAGGGCAGATTCCAGCGCCTCGAACACGACTTCCTTGTCCACGTTCTTTTCGCGGGACAGTGCATCTACCAACAATAAAATTTCACGACTCATACCATTTCTCCGGAATATTTCCCGCTCATCATCAATAACTAAAAAGTCGGCACTAAACGCGCCTTGTCCAGATTCGACAGCTCGATCGCAACCTGAGTGCCATCCACATCCAGTTGCAATACGCCATCGCTTACCTTGCCTATCACGCCGACGAAATTCCTGCGTCCTGCCAGCGCCATGCGCAGTTTCAGTTTTGCCTTTTCACCGGCAAAACGCACAAAATCGGCTTCCTTCTTCAATGGCCTGTCCAGACCAGGCGATGAAACCTCAAGACGGTCATAAGCGACATTTTCAACCAGGAACAGCCGCGTCAATTGATGGCTCACCAACTGGCAGTCGTCCACCGAAACGCCTTCCGGCTTGTCGATGAACACGCGCAACAACCCGCGCCCGGAACGTTCAAAGTCCACCAACTCATAGCCCAGGCCGTTGACCGTGGTCTCGACCAGCTTCACCGCATCCATAAAATTGTGACCTACAAATGAAAAACGGGCTCGAAGCCCATCTACAAAAGCGGCGCATTGTAGCAAAATTTGCCGCCGAATGGAATAAGTTTAGAAAGAATCCTGATAATGTACCGTGATGGGATAACGCCAGTCTTTCCCGTAGCTGCGTTCCGTGATGCGTGTGCCCACGGCAGATTGGCGCCGTTTGTATTCGCTGATGCGTATCAGATGCACCACGCGCCTTACATCGGCTTCTGAAAATCCGCGTGCGATGATTTCCGGGATCGCAAGATTTTGTTCGACGTAACATGCCATGATCGCATCCAGCACATCGTAAGGCGGCAGACTGTCCTGGTCGGTCTGGTTGGCGCGAAGTTCGGCACTGGGCGGGCGTGTGATGATGCGTTCCGGGATTACTTTGCCCGAGCGTGTTGCGGTAGCGCGCCAGTCGATATACCAGCGTCTTGCTGACGTCTTTCAATACCGCAAATCCGCCCGCCATATCGCCGTACAGGGTGGCATAGCCCACGGTCATCTCGGACTTGTTGCCAGTGGTCAACACCAGCGAACCGAACTTGTTGGACAGGGCCATCAGCAGATTCCCGCGTATGCGCGCCTGCAGATTCTCTTCGGTGGTATCCGCGGCGCGTCCGGCAAAAGCGGGTTCCAGTGCCGCCAAATAGCTTAGCAACATCGGCTCGATGGGGATTTCATCATAGCGAACACCGAGGGTATTCGCCATTTCGCGTGCATCGTCCAGGCTGATCCGGGCAGTATAGGCTGATGGCATCATTACGGCATGGACCTTGTCCGGGCCCAGTGTGTCTACCGCAAGAGCCAGAGTCAACGCGGAATCGATGCCGCCCGACAGTCCCAACAACACGCCCGGGAAACCGTTCTTGGCGATGTAGTCCCGAATGCCGAGACACAGCGCGCGATAGACGCTGTCCTCTTCATCCAGCTCCGCAACCATTTCACCGATCGGCCGTAGACCATCCCGCATTTCCAGCATCAGCAAAGCGTCTTGAAAAGATGCGCCCCGCGCGGTCAGCACGCCGTTGCGATCCATGGCGAACGAGCCGCCGTCAAAAATCAGTTCGTCCTGACCGCCGACCATGTTGACGTAGACTACCGCCATACCGGTCTCCGCAACACGTTCCTGAATTGCAAGATAGCGTGCTTCCTGCTTATTGATTGCAAAAGGCGACGCATTCAGCACCAGCAATACCTGCGCGCCTGCTTTGCGTGCGAGATGCGCTGTCTCGCGCTCCCAGACATCAGCACAGATATTCAGCGCAAAGCGGATGCCTTCGATTTCAAACACGCAAGGATCGCTGCCCTGGTCGAAGTAGCGCTCCTCATCGAATACGGAATAATTCGGCAGTTCGTGCTTGAGATAAGTCGCGGAAATCACTCCATCCTGAAGCAGCGAAGCAGCGTTGTAGTGCTTACCGTCCCGTTCATGCGGATGTCCCACCACCACGGCGATCCCGTTAATTTTTTCCGCAAGACCTTCCAGTGCCTGTGCACACGAATCGTAAAAGCCCTCGCGCAACAGCAGGTCCTCCGGCGGATAACCGCACAAGCCGAGTTCGGGAGTCAGCAACAATTTCGCACCCCGTTGTCTGGCCTGGTCGGCATATTGCAATATCGCTGCAACATTCCCCGCCAGATCGCCTAACACACAGTTGATTTGCGCGATTGCAAGTTTCATCGTCGTGCTTGAAAAAGAATATTCAGAGAGTGTATCTTACCATCGCGATATACCCTTGATAGAAGCAAATAACAAGCTGAAAAAGGTTCATTGGATCAGGATGCGGAGAAATACCCGGATATACACAGTGGCGCGACGATCTCGATTGCAATCTTGCTGCAGGCCCGTCATGCCTGGCTGTGCGGGAAAACAATGACATTGAATCCCCGGATCGGGACAGCGCACAGTTTACAGTTCACGAATCTCCACGATTCAGGGCGGGGGGGGTGCTTCAGGAACAGCGTTAGGGTCAAGTATCGGTTCGGGAACAGGCAAATTGAGATCAATAACCTGGGCTGTTGCTTCCTTCAGGGGTTTATCTAGATAGTAATTGAATCCGAAGGCAAAAAGCTTGTTATGGACGGTGATCGTATCATCGTCATTGGAGAATTTACTTGACTTCAATTCTGCGATAAGACTCCAGCGTGTCGCAACGTTATATTCGACTCCGACTGCGACATTGCGGCCATATTGCGAGACGGAGTTTAGGTCTGAATTACTGGTGGCCATACCGCGGCCGTAACCCAGCTTGACGTAAGGCAGCCACCACTGGCCGACAGGCAGTCCCAATTTGAAATCCAAGCCATATGAGCGGCTGGAATACCCGGCATTGTCGCTATGAACCGCGAAATTATTCGCGTCATAATAAGCACCCAACCCTACCACGATTGAATATAACTCCCAGTTGTAACCGCCCTGCAGGTAGCCTCCTTGCGCGCCATATGCGAGTGTGCTGGCACTAGGTATGTCAATTGACCCGGTGACACTGGAATTATTGACACCGAACTTCGCGCCAATATATTTTCCCCAGAATTCGCTGGTATGTACTTCGGCCTTGCTTTTTGCGGCGATGTTTTTTTCTTTTGCCGCTTTTGCCTCCACTTCGGCTTGGAGGCGTTTGGTGGCGGCATCTTCACCTGTATCGCCCGCAGCATTGGTTTTCGCGTCGCTGACAGTGCCCGGTTCAGGAGGGAGAGTTTCACTGGTAGTGCCGGGTTCGGGCGGGAGAGTGTCGCTGGCGCCTCCAGTGGGTGTTACCGTTGCATTGTTTCCAGATTCACCGGATTCTGCATGGCTATCGGAAATCACTGCTACCAGCAGAACGGCTGTCAATAATATTTGTGTACTGGCCTTCCTCATCAATTTCCTCTGGCGGTGCCTATCTTGTATACGATGACCCTCGCCATCCGCATTATTGATATTGGTTGTGAGAGATTTTACCTGAATATTGCCGACAAATATTTCCAGCAGCTGCGCACAGCGTTACTGCAGTTTATCCTGACTTGAATCATCCTTCATTTCTACCGCTTCGATTTTGGCAAAATGATCGCTGATCTTGCGGCTGGAAATCTCCACCTGACCCGCTTCATCATTTGCTTTTCGGATGTTGTCAGCCAGGCGTTTCATTCGTTCATCGAAGCGTTTGAAATCGACACTCAGTTTGCCAAGCTCGCTTTGAATGATATGCACCTGTTCGCGCATCTGAACATCTTTCATTACCGCACGCGCGGTGTTCAATACCGCCATCAGGGTGGTCGGGGAAACGATCCAGACATGCTGGTGCATCGCATATTCGACCAAGTCGGAATGGTAGGCGTGGATCTCGGCAAACACGGCTTCCGCGGGCACGAACATCACCGCGCCATCCGAGGTCTCGTTGCGGATCAGATATTTCTGGCTGATATCCTCTATGTGCTTCTTTATGTCCAGCTTGAACTGCTTGCGCGCATTGAGTTTGTCCGATTCGGCAAGATCCTGATCGAGCATGCGGTGATAGTTCTCCAGCGGAAACTTGGCATCAACCGGAACCTTGCCGGTCGGCGGTGGAAGGATCAACAGGCAATCTACACGATTCCCGTTGGAGAGTTTTTCCTGGAATGAATAGGCGTCGGGTGGCAGGATGTTGCGTACCAGCCCTTCCAGTTGCACCTCGCCAAATGCGCCACGCGAACGCTTGTCTCCCAGCAGGTGCTGCAAACTCACTACGTTGGTAGTGAGTCCGTCGATCTTCTTTTGTGCTTCGTCGATCGTGGCGAGTCGGGTCATCACATTGGTGAAGGTCTCGTTGGTTTTCTTGAATCCTTCATCCAGGCGCTCGGCCACCTTGCCGGAGATCTGCTCCAGACGTGTGTCCATCGTCTTGACCAGTGTTTCCACGCTGCTGGACAAATTCTGGGTGGCATTGCGAAAGGAATTCTGGATAAGCTCCTGATCGGCGCGCGCATGTTCGGCCTGACGGTCACTCTGTTTGTTCAGTCCGTCATGCAAATCGGACAGCATGGCGCGATGCTGCTGCTCCAGAACCTGTGCGGAGCGTGCAGGAAGCCTGTACTGCATCACCAGCAGCACGATGACCAACAGCAACGTCAGCACGGCGACGATTATCAGGATTTCCAGCATAACGAAAGGATAAATAAAAACGCCGTGCAGTATAGCACTGCACGGCGAAGACTTGAGACGACCGATTTAACTGCGAGACGCGCGCTTGCGCTCGATCTCCGTCAAGAAACGCTTGCGCATACGCACAGAGATCGGGGTGATTTCGACGAGTTCATCATCATCGATGAACTCTACAGCAGACTCCAGAGTCAGCCTTACCGGCGGGGTCAGGCGCACCGCTTCGTCTGTGCCGGATGCGCGCACGTTGGTCAGTTGCTTGCCCTTGATCGGGTTGACGACCAGATCGTTGTCACGGCTGTGAATGCCAATGATCATGCCCTCGTACAATTTATCGCCGGGTGACACGAACATACGGCCGCGATCTTCCAGTTTCCACAACGCATACGCTACTGCCTCGCCGTTTTCCGCGGATATCAGCACGCCGTTGCGGCGGCCGGGCATCTCGGCCTTGACCGGTGCGTAATCATCGAACACGTGCGCCATGATGCCGGTGCCGCGCGTCATGGTCATGAATTCGGACTGGAAGCCGATCAAGCCGCGTGCCGGAATGCGGTATTCCAGGCGCACGCGGCCATGGCCGTCCGGCTGCATGTCCTGCAGGTCGCCGCGGCGGCGGCCCAGCTCTTCCATTACTGCGCCCTGATTGGTATCTTCGACGTCCACAGTCAGCACCTCGAACGGCTCGCACTTCTCGCCGTTGATGTCGCGATACACCACGCGCGGCTTGCCGACGCCCATCTCGAAACCTTCGCGGCGCATGTTCTCCAGCAGGATGGTCAGGTGCAATTCGCCGCGCCCTGCCAGCAGAAACACGTCAGTTTCAGCAGTGTCTTCGACGCGCAACGCCACGTTCACCAGCAGTTCCTTGTTCAGACGGTCGCGGATCTGGCGGCTGGTGACGAACTTGCCTTCCTGGCCCGCCAGCGGCGAAGTGTTCACCATCAGGTTCATGGTCAGGGTCGGCTCGTCCACCTTGGGCATAGGCAAAGCCTCCGGCTTATTTACATCGGCCAGTGTCACACCGATGCCGATCTCGTCTATACCATTGATCAATACGATGTCGCCGGCCAGCGCTTCATCCAGCGGCACCCGCTCGATACCGCGAAAGCCGAGCACCTGATTGATACGCGCTTTCTTCGGTGTCTTGTTGCCGCTCATCACCATCACGTCCTGTCCGGGCTTGACTCGGCCGCGGCGCACGCGACCTACGCCGATGCGGCCGACGAAACTCGAGTAATCCAGCGCAGAGATCTGCAGTTGCAGTGGCGCATCCACATCGGTATCCGGCGCCGGGACGTTCTTGAGCACCGCTTCGAACAACGGGCCCATGTCCGTGCTGGGCTGGTTCATGTCCAGCGTGGCATAGCCGTTGAGTGCAGAGGCGTACACCACCGGGAAATCCATTTGTTCTTCAGTAGCGCCAAGCTTGTCGAACAGATCGAATGTCTTGTTGATCACCCAATCGGAGCGGGCACCGTCGCGGTCCACCTTGTTGATCACGACGATGGGACGCAAACCCAATGCCAACGCTTTCTTGGTGACGAAACGGGTTTGCGGCATCGGGCCTTCGACCGCATCCACCAGCAGCAGCACGCCATCGACCATACCCAGCACACGCTCCACTTCGCCGCCGAAGTCGGCATGGCCGGGCGTGTCCACGATGTTGATATGCACGCCCTTGTAATCCACTGCGCAGTTCTTCGCCAGAATGGTGATGCCGCGCTCTCTTTCCAGGTCGTTGCTATCCATCACGCGCTCGGCGATATGTTTGTAGGAGGCAAAAGAGCCGGCCTGACTCAGCAGCTTGTCCACCAGAGTGGTCTTGCCGTGGTCAACGTGGGCGATGATGGCGATATTGCGGAGTTCGCGGGACATGGAAACAACCTGGCTAAATCAAAAGGGCGCGCATTCTAGCACAAGGCATGGCTCGATAAACTTTCGCTGGCTTTTATTTCATCTATCCGTATAATGCGCGCCTTGCCGTAGTTGATACGGCATTTGTTCATCGTTATCTGACCTCACTCTCGCGCGTATGCAAATCGCGCCTGTCTATAAAAACTCAGCCATCCTTTTGGGATTTCGGAGTTTTCCGGTTAGCTACGATGCTTTATGCGCCGGTTATTCTGTCTGCCCGTTTTTGACGTGTAGTTCTAACTACCAGCGCTTACCTTAGAGAACTCCTGGAGTTCGTCATGCCGGAGTCGATTCGGCATTCAGTTATTTATAACTGAGTGTTGGTTTGCGTCCGAATAACGAACTGGGTTTTCTTCGATCATTATAGAAAGAAATACATGTCATTTGAAAATCTGAATTTAAACACCGCCATACTCAAGGCGATCGCCGATACCGGCTACACCGAGCCCACGCCGATCCAGGCGCAGGCTATTCCCGAGATCATGGCCGGTCACGACCTGATGGCTTCATCGCAAACCGGCAGCGGCAAGACCGCAGCGTTCATCCTGCCCGTGCTGAACCGTCTGGCCACGCCCTCCGCGCTGCCAGGCAAAGGCCCGCGCGTGTTGGTATTGACCCCGACCCGCGAGCTGGCGCAGCAGGTCTGCGATGCCGCGACCAAGTACGGCAAGAACATGCGCTTCAAGATCATCAGCATCCTGGGCGGCATGCCTTACCCGGTGCAGAACCGTATGCTGTCCGGCCATGTGGATATCCTGGTCGCGACGCCGGGTCGTCTGATCGACCACCTGGAACGCGGCCGTATCGACTTCTCGCGCCTGGAAGTGCTGATCCTCGATGAAGCGGATCGCATGCTGGACATGGGATTTGTCGACGATGTGGAACGCATCGCGCAAGCCACGCCCAAGACGCGCCAGACGCTGCTGTTTTCCGCCACACTGGATGGCGTGGTCGGCAACCTGGCCTCGCGCCTGCTCAAGACGCCGAAGAAGATTTCCGTTTCGGCTGCCAGGGACAAACACGAGAACATCGAGCAGCGCATGATGTTCGCCGATGACGTGGCGCACAAGAACAAGATGCTCAACCACTTGCTGACCGACGTGGACATGAATCAGGCGCTGGTGTTCACAGCCACCAAGCGCGACGCCGACAGCCTGGCTGATCAACTGTCCGCACAAGGACATTCCGTAGCGGCATTGCACGGCGATATGAACCAGCGGGAACGCAACCGCACTTTGCTCAACATGCGCAACGGCAACGTGCGCGTATTGGTCGCCACCGACGTTGCGGCACGCGGTCTGGACGTGCGCGGTATTTCCCACGTGATCAATTTCGACCTGCCCAAATTCGCCGAGGACTATGTGCACCGCATCGGGCGTACCGGTCGCGGCGGCTCGAACGGCATTGCCATCTCGTTTGCGTCGAACCGTGATGCGCAACTATTGAAACGCATCGAACGCTATACCGAGCAAAGCATCAAGATGCACACCATCGTAGGACTGGAGCCCAAGTACAAGCTGCGCACCGGCCCGTCTTCGGACCGTCCGCGTGGCAACAGCGGTCCGCGCCGCAGCGGCGGATACGGCAGTGGCAACAAAGCAGGATACAGCGGCAACCACAGCGGTGGATTTGCCGGCAACAAAACCGGTGGCGGTTTTGCCGGTAAAACCGGAACTGATTTTCACCACAGCGCGCCTGACAGCCGTCATAACCATGCCGGACGCAAAGAGGGTCATGGTCAATGGCACGGTCAAACCAACGGTAACACCGGCAACGGTCATACGCTGGGGGTTGGCAGTGGACAGGGTTTTGGCGGACAAAGTCGCGGCCAGGGTGCCGGCCAACCGCGCAGCCAGGAACGCAGTTTCGGCAACAATCGCGGTGGCAATAATTCCCCGCGCCGCACCGGTGACCGACCGAGCTACACACTTGGACGCGGTAACAATGGCAACACTCGTTGAACTGATTCAATAATGCAATAAAAAAGCACGCTCAGGCGTGCTTTTTTATTCACTTGATGTGTGCGAATCCCCGGTTCAACCTTACAAAATTCCTGTTATTCGGATTGCCAATGTCAATTAATATGCAGGCATGTTTGTATCGTAAATCGTACAAAGGGGATATTTTGCTGAAACACGCAGGCCCGATGATGCAATTGAATTGAAAATATTGAGAGGGGCAAGCTTGATTATCGCTGTATTGTGACCAAAATAATTCAACGCCCTTTTGCTGCTTAAAAGCTTTTTCGACCGGATCTTATACAAACCTCGCCATGCTATCCATCCTTATCGTTGACGATGATATGCAGATACGCCAGTTGCTGAGTGAATACTTGACCGGTTTCGGCATGTCCGTCGTTGCCGTAGCCGATGGCCAGGCGATGGCCGAAGCAATGAAAAGGGCTTCTTTCGATCTGGTGATTCTCGATCTAATGTTGCCCGGCGATGACGGTCTGGAACTTTGCAGGAAGATACGCGCGGAATCGAACGTGCCGATTCTCATGCTCACTGCGCGTGGCGAACCAATGGACCGTGTTGTAGGTCTGGAATTGGGTGCTGATGATTATATCGTCAAGCCTTTCGAACCTCGTGAACTGGTCGCCCGCATCCAGACGATACTGCGCAGAACGCGCGGCAAGCGCGAAAACCACAGGGAACGAAATGAAGCAGAATTCATGGGCTGGCGATTGAATTATGTATTGCGCCAACTTGTATCACCGAAAGAATTGGTTATCCCGCTATCCAACGCGGAATTCCGTTTGCTGACCGTGTTTATCGAGCACCCCAACAGGATATTGACCCGCGAGTTTCTTCTTGATTCCGCCAGGGGACGCGACATGGATGTTTTCGATCGCAGCATCGACATTCTGGTTTCCCGCGTACGCCAGAAACTCAATGACGATTCCCGCACGCCGACACTGATCAAGACAGTTCGCGGAGAAGGATATCTGTTTGATGCGAAAGTCAGCCGATGAAGATTTCCATCCATGATTCGCTGTTTGTGCGGCTTTTTTTATTGTTGTTCGTCATTCTTTCAGTCAGTTATTTCGCCGGCAGGGAAATATTTTCCAGTCTTGGGCTTGAGCAGGCAGTTACTCTTCCAAAACAACATCCTTTCAGGCTATACAGTTTTATCATCCGGCTGGCCGCAGTCGCTTTGACTTCATGGATCGCGGCACGATGGCTCACCTACCCCATCAAACGCCTGGCGAAAGCTGCTGAGGAACTGGGCAAGAATTTGAACAGTCCGCTGATCGACGAGTCATCCGGTCCATCGGAGGTGCAGCAGGCATCGAAGGTATTCAACCGCATGCAGACGCGCATCAAGCAACAGATGGAAGAACGCAACCGATTCCTTGCGGCCGTATCACACGATCTGCGTACCCCGCTTACCCGCCTCAAGTTGCGTGCAGAAAAGATAATCCAGCCGGAGTTGAAATCTGAAGTCCAGAACGACGTCAACGAGATGGCAAGCATCATCGATACCACACTGGACTATTTGCGGGGTGATGAGCAACCGGAGGCAACCTGCCTTCTCGATATTGGTGCGCTGATAAACTCGCTGGCCGAAGATGCCAGAGAGAGCGGCAATGCGATAACTGTGACGGGCAAAGTAGACCCGATAAGGCTGCAACCGCTCGCCATGCGCCGTTGCCTGAATAATTTGCTTGAGAATGCCTTGCGCTACGGAGAAAGAGCAGACATTGCGATATCCGAAACTGCCGACGAAGTCATCATTGCCATTCAGGATGCGGGCCCCGGGATTCCGGAAGAAAAATTGGAAGCAGTCTTTGCTCCCTTCTACAGGCTCGATGCCTCCCGCAGCCGGCATTCCGGAGGCGTGGGACTCGGACTTTCCATCGCCAGAGACATGGCCAGAAAACAAGGCGGGAACATTACGCTAAGAAATGCGCCCGAAGGCGGGCTGATCTCTACGCTGATTTTGCCAAAACGTTATTGAACACTGTTCAAGCATTCCTTTCCGGATATCTTGAACATACATTGTTTGTATCAAGGAACTTACAAAAATGTTCTGTTTCTTACACTCCGGACATACCCCGGTTACCCCGCACATTTAAATTACATATCGCATTCGATTGAAATTTTGAATGCTGCAACCGGTAATAAATCAGTTAACCATCAGGAGAATAGAATGAACTTACTGAACATGAATCCCAAGTTGGGCATACTGTCCACCATAGCCATCGGAATGGTACTGACGACCACACTCCATTCATATGCCATGGCCGCGTCCGCTGAAATCTACGGCCAACAACAGATGCGCCAGGAAAAAATGCATGAGCATATGAAAGCCAGACTGGATAAATTGGCGGATCGCCTGGAAATCAAAGCTTCGCAACAAGCCGTTTGGGAAGAATTTGCCAAGTCGGTAGAAATGCTGGCAGATAGAAATACAAAGAAGCCAAATGATGCTGCTGATGCGGCGACCATCTCCCGCTACCGTGCAGAAAGAGCGACGGAATTTGCCGACAAATTGAGCAAAATCGCCGACGCAACCGCCAAATTGCAAGCAGCTCTATCCGAAGATCAACGAAAAATCCTCGATCAAAACGCACATCGTTTCTTACGTCACGATCAGGGCATGAACCACGCGCATCATGGAATGGATCGCGAAGGAAATGAGCACGGCTGGGATCAACACGAGCATGGGGCATCCTGAGGCTTCGCAACATAGCAAACAGAGCCCCTCATGAAACTTACCCCATCCGGATTATCGTTTGGTTCATTGTCGGCAATCTGGTTCCGCATCTTGCCATCTTCGCTTCCGTCGACTTCCGGACCCGGACAAAAATTTATAGTGGCATTTGAGAAAATGCCGGATGACAATATCAAAATGATGGACAGGATCCTGATAATTATTTGATTTTGTGATTAATTGATGGGTTTGTCCTATACTCGCGTTTGATATTCCAGGGCAAATAGCATCGGCGTTGCACACCAATCTTGTATACCTATCGATGAAACCACTAATCACGCGAACAAGCATACCAAGATCAATGACCGGGCTGTTGCTTGTCCCGGCAATGCTTGTTCTGACGAACGTTCAGGCTTTTGCCAGAGAAACATCCGACCCGTTCGACACCGACTCGATCTTGCCGCCCAAACCTGCCTTGAGAATGGAGGGAAATGTCGGTGACCCGTGCGCTGCTCAACCACTCGATCACGCGCTTAACCTGCTGGAAGTCGTCAACCTCGCGCTATGCAATAATCCCCAGACTCATGTTGCATGGGCCAATTCCCTGGTTCAGGCTGCGCAGGTCGGAGTCAGCAAGGCGGGTTATCTGCCCGGCGCGGACTTGAGCGCCACTGCCGACCGGAATTTATCAGGCGACACCTCCAATCAAAATCAGTACAACGTCGGCGTAACGCTTTCCTATCTGCTCTATGACTTCGGTTCGCGCGCTGCCAATCTGGAAAATGCGCGCCAGTTGCTGGCTGCCGCGAGTGCCACGCAAGACAGCACGGTGCAAACGGTATTCCTTGCTGCGGTGCAAGCCTATTACCAGACACAGGCGACCTATGCCCAGCTTGATGCGGCGCTTGAATCGGAACGTGCAGCCAGGGAAAGCTTCGCCGCTGCCGAAGCCCGTTATAACACCGGTACTGCAACACCCGCCGACAAGTTGCAAGCGCAGACCGCCTATTCGCAAGCCACGCTGAACCGCATAACTGCCGACGGCAGTCTGAAAAACGCACAAGGTAATCTGGCAAACATGCTCGGACTGGATGCCAACCGGAATGTCTCTTTGGTAGCTGCGAATACAAAGGCGATGCCTGATGATTTTGAGGGAGATATAAACGCGTTGATCGACGAAGCACGTCATCATCGTCCTGATTTGCAAGCCGCCGCCGCGCAAGTCAAGGCTGCCGAAGCCAGTGCGGATGCGGCACGCGCGGCGGGAAGACCAACGATCTCATTGACCGCTTCAGCCAACCAGTACAATATATCAGGTATCGATTCACACAGCTCGACAGTCGGCATCAATTTGAAAGTGCCGATATTCTCCGGCTTTTCGACGACCTATAGCGTGCGCGCTGCCGAAGCGCAAGTGGATGTCAGGAATGCCCAGCTTGACCAGTTGCGCCTGCAAGTAGCGCTGGATGTCTGGACGGCTTATCAAAATCTCACCACCGCAACCCAATCATTGCGCACCACCGCTGATTTGCTGGATAGCGCCGAGCAATCGGCACGCGTTGCGCTGGGACGCTACAAGGCCGGGGTGGGCAGCATCCTGGACGTGCTGAACGCTCAGAGCGCGTTGGCCAGTGCGCGCCAGCAGCGTATTCAATCAACCTTCAACTGGAATATCAGCCGCGCCACATTGGCACAATCAATGGGCAGTCTGGATGCAGGCCTGTTGCAAACCTTGGCGGATAGCAGCGCTCAACCGCCCATCGGGAACCCAAAGCCAGACGTAAACAAAGCACAATAATATCAATCATGAAAAAACTATTGCACTCGCCAATCGCACTTGCCATTTTTGCTGCTGCCATCATCGGTATCAGTTCCCTCGTCTATTGGAAGTATTACAAGGTCACGCCACCGCAATATCGTTCGCAGGCTGTGGAAAAGGGCGACATCAGCCAGACAGTATCAGCCAACGGCACGATCAATCCGGTAACCCTGGTTAGCGTGGGAACTCAGGTTTCCGGCACAGTAAAAAAACTCTATGTGGATTTCAACAGCAAAGTGAAGAAAGGCCAGATTTTGCTTGAACTGGACGATTCTCTGCTCGCCGCGCAGCTGAGACAAAGCGAGGCGAATGTGCAAAATGCCCAAGCTTCGCTGGAACTGGCAACTGCAAACGAAAAACGCACTCGCGATCTGTTTGCGCTGGAATATGTGGCTCAACAGGATTTGGATACGGCAATTCAGGCAAAAAAATCTGCCGAAGCACAATTGCTTTCGGCTCGGGCGCAATTGGGAAAGGATAGAGCCAACCTCTCCTATTCGGTCATCCGCTCGCCGGTATCCGGCGTGGTGGTTGACAGGGAAGTTGACGTGGGGCAGACCGTCGCCGCCAGCTTGCAGACGCCGACACTGTTCAAGATCGCGCAGGATCTGTCCAAGATGCAGATCGACTCCAATTTTGCCGAGGCGGATATCGGCAGCATCCGCGTCGGGCAGCCTGTGCGCTTTACCGTGGATGCATTTGCGGACCGGCACTTTAAAGGTGAAGTCAAGCAGATACGCCTTAATCCGACCACTGTATCCAACGTGGTCACCTATGACGTGGTGGTCAATGTGGACAATCCTGAACAAATTCTGCTACCCGGCATGACTGCATACGTGAACATCACGGTGGCCGAACGCAAGGATGCTTTGCTGGTTCCCAATGCTGCGTTGCGCTATAAGCCAGCCGATAGCGGAATAGAAAAACCTCCGTCCAATCCAGCCCTGGCTGCCAATCCCAACGGCAATCCCCAGAAGAATGACGCAAGCCGCCCTGGCGGCTCGAAAAGTGGCAAACCCAAACGCGACACATATGCAGGCAAGATATATGTATTGGAAAATGGAAAGTTGAAGCCCGTTAACGTGACACTCGGCATCACCGACAACCGCAACACCGAAATTGTCGGCGGGGATATCAAGGGAGGCGACCTGGTCGTGACCGGCGAAGAGCAAGGTGATGACAAGTCGGCCGGCTCCGGCAGCAGACCGCCGGTGAGATTTTTCTGATGAGCGATCCGGTAATTCGCATCGAAGGCCTATATAAGTCCTACGAGACTTCTGCCGGGTTGTTCCCCGCGCTCAAAGAGGTGAATCTAAGCATCGCTACGGGTGAATTCGTCGCGATCATGGGTCCATCCGGTTCCGGGAAATCCACGTTCATGAACATCCTCGGCTGTCTCGATAAAGCCAGTGCCGGCAGCTATTTTCTGGATGGACGCAGCGTCGCCGAATTGGGCAAGGACGAACTGGCCCTGCTGCGCAACCGCACCATAGGCTTTGTGTTCCAGGGCTACAATCTGTTGCAGCGCATTTCGCTGCTGGAAAATGTCGCGTTGCCGCTGATCTATTGCGGCGCGGAACATGCTGAGCGCCAGCAGCGGGCGCACGAACTGCTCGCCAGGGTGGGTTTGGCAGATAAGGCGACTTCGCTGCCCAGCCAGATTTCAGGCGGTCAACAGCAACGAGTCGCGATCGCACGCGCTTTGATCAACCACCCTCGCCTGATACTCGCGGACGAACCGACCGGCAATCTGGACAGCCATACCAGCGAAGAGATCATGTCATTGTTCGAAGAACTGAACCGCGAAGGCATCACCATCGTGCTGGTCACGCACGAAGAGGATATTGCCCGCCATGCGCAGCGCCAGGTCCGCTTCCACGATGGCCGCATCGTCAGTGACCAGCCTACTCCGAAGATGGAGGTGGCGGCATGAACACGGTACGCGCAGCGCCGGCGCGGGTAATGCCGCCGGCCACCGAAGCTGGCAGTCTTAAAATTATATCAATCGAAGTTGAGGTGGCGGCATGAACACGGTACGCGCAGCGCCGGTGCGGGTAATGCCGCCGGCCACCGAAACTGTTGAATTGAAAATATTACTTCTCGATGATGAGGTGGCGGCATGAACACGGTACGCGCAGCGCCGGTGCGGGTAATGCCGCCGGCCACCGAAGCTGGTAGTCTTAAAAAAATATTAATCGAAGTTGAGGTGGCGGTATGAACACGGTACGCGCAGCGCCGGTAACAAAGTCAGGCAATCCACTAAGCGACAAGTCGCTTGTGGAATTGACACTGCGGGTAATGCTGCCGGCCACCGAATCTGTTGAATTGAAAATATTACTTCTCGATGATGAGGTGGCGGCATGAACACGGTACGCGCAGCGCCGGCGCGGGTAATGCCGCCGGCCACCGAAATCTGTTGAATTGAAAATATTACTTCTCGATGATGAGGTGGCGGCATGATATTCGCGATGCTCGGCGAAGCCTGGCGCGCGATGGGCGCTAACCGTCTGCGCACACTGCTTACAATGCTCGGCATGGTGATCGGCGTCGGCGCGGTCGTATTGATGATGTCGATCGGTCAAGGCGCGCAATTTGCGATCAAACAAACCATTGCCGCGATGGGCAGCAACCTGTTCATTTTGATATCAGGGAGCACTACGGCGGGCGGCGTCCGTTCAGGCGGCGGTGGCGGGTATACATTGAATGTCGGCGATGCGGACGCGATCGCGGAACTGCCCGGCGTGCAGGCCGTCGCACCGATACAGAGCGGCAGGGCGCAGGTCGTATACGGGCCGAACAACTGGAATACTTCGGTGCTCGGCACAACACCAGACTATCTGGAAGCACGGTCCTGGCGAATCGCCTCCGGCGAAGCATTCACAGACTCGGATGTACGCTCGGGGACCCGGGTCGCACTGATTGGAAAAACTGTCGCAGACAATTTATTCGGCGACGAAGACCCGGTCGGCAAGACTTTCCGCATCCAACAAAGCCCGTTCGTCGTTCTTGGCACTTTGGCGCTCAAAGGCCAAGGCATGGATGGGCGCGACCAGGATGACACCATCATCATCCCGCTCACCACCGCGCAACGCCAGGTCTACGGTTCGCAGTTTCCGGGTTCGGTGCGCATAATGATGGTGCAGACCACCACCCAGGAAATCATGCCGGAAGTGGAAAAATCCATGACCGATCTGTTGCGCCAGCGGCACCGGATACGCGAGGGAATGGATAACGATTTTTTTCTGCGCAATCTTACTGCTGCAGCGGATTCAGCCGCTGAAAGCACGCGGGTCATGTCGCTGCTGCTCGGAGCGATCGCTTCTGTATCGCTATTGGTCGGCGGCATCGGCATCATGAATATCATGCTGGTCTCAGTCACCGAACGCACCCGCGAGATCGGCATCCGCATGGCGATCGGCGCACGCGAAAGGGACATCCTTACCCAGTTCCTGCTCGAAGCCGTTATCATTTCGGTGATTGGCTGTTTTATCGGGTTGCTGTTGGGGATCGGCGGCGCCTTGCTGGCCAATTCACTGACAGGCACAGCCGTGATCATCTCGGGCAGTTCAGTCATCGTCGCGTTCAGCGTCGCAGCAGCCGTTGGTATCTTTTTCGGGTTTTATCCCGCGCACAAAGCCGCACAACTAGACCCTATCGATGCACTGAGATATCAATAAGCAGAATCGCAGCAGGCCAGGTGATTACGCTATTCATCACCTTTTTAGAACTGTAAACTTGAACGGTTTTCCGGAAGCGGGCCGCTCAAGCTTGCAGGCGAAAGCTGAGGCGGCTGTTTCCGATCAATAGACATTTGACGCCGAAACGCTTATAAGAAACAATTGTCTCAATCCAAAATGCCTTGCCAGGGTTACACATGTTGCAAAGCAACAATTACATTGCCGGCGTATTTGCCATAGCACTGCTTGCAGTGCCTGCCGTCCATGCGTTCGAAGACCCGGACACGCCTTCGGAGATCAATCAGCGCATCGGTACCGGGGATCCCGTTATCGGCAAAGACAAATCGGCCCTGTGCCAGGGTTGTCACGGCGAAGACGGCAACAGTGCATCCAGTGATTTTCCCAAGCTCTCCGGCCAATGGGGTGATTATATCCAGAAGCAGGTCCGTGAGTTTCAGAACGGCGCCCGTTACAACGAGGTAATGACCGATATGGCAATGAGCGTGGACAATTTCCATGATTTGTTCGACATCGCGGCCTATTTCGCCAGCCAAAAGCAAATGGTCGGTGCGCCGATTGAGGATGATGCCGAGCGCAAGCTGTATCTGGAAGGTGAAAAGCTATATACCCAGGGAAACAAGCGGACTGGCGCATTTCGCTGTGTCAAATGCCATGGCGAATACGGCAAGGGCCAACCGCTCAACAATAACCTGTTTCCGGTGCTCGGCGGCCAACACAAGGCATATTTGATCAAACAGCTCGCCGACTTCAAGCATGAAGTGCGCGAAAATGACCGCTCCGGCATGATGCTGCGCATCACCACCCACTTGACCGATCAAGATATCGAAGCCTTGGCAACCTATCTTTCGCACATGCCGCCCCCGCCCCCGGCCCCTCCCGCGCCGGCCCCTGTTGCCGTCGTTGCACCGATTTCCACAACTTGGAAGACTTTGTTGGAAGAGAAGCCTGTCACTATAGAAGGGATCAACTTTGTCGTGGGTAAAGCCAAGCTAAAATCCAAGACCATCAAAACGTTAGACGAGGTAGTCGGATTCGCCGGCCAGCATCCTGATGCAAAACTTGAATTGATCGGATACACGGATACCAGCGGCTCTTTGAAGTTGAACAACAGGCTGTCTTTGGCGCGTGCTGAGACAGTCAAAAAATATCTGGTCAAAAAAGGCGTGCCCGCCAGCCAGATCACTACCAGGGGAGAGGGCCCAAACAATCCCATTGCCGATAACAAAACCAAGGAAGGCCGCGCCATGAATCGTCGCGTAGAAATCCACTCGGTGATAAAGGAAGAAAAGAAAGTGGCCGTGGACGCCGGGTAGGAATATTAAACTGATCAACGAGAGCAGACTGGGGACATCCCGCTTGGTTCTCCAGAACGGCGTTGCGCACAGAGGTTCAAGATACCTTTTCGGGTATCTTTCACAGGCAGCAATAAATTTTCCAGGTTATCGTTTCAATTCCCCATATAATTTGTCAACTATTGGAATCGCATGATATTCTCAAGAATTCTTCAGTCCATTCAAGAATTATGTCTGTTTCCATCAAGACCCCGCAAGAAATCGAGAAAATGCGCGTAGCCGGGCGCCTTACCAGCGAGGTTCTCGATTTCATCGCTCCGTATGTCAAAGCGGGCGTAACGACCAACGAGCTGGATAAACTCTGTCATGACTTGATCGTCAATGTGCAACATGCCATTCCGGCGCCGCTCGACTATGCGCCAGGCGGGCATACCCCTTATCCCAAGTCCATTTGCACTTCGATCAATCATCAGGTTTGCCACGGCGTGCCGAGCGACAAGAAGCTCAAGAACGGCGACATCGTCAATCTGGACATTACCGTTATCAAGGACGGTTATCACGGCGACAGCAGCCGCATGTTTTATGTCGGAGAACCGTCGATCCAGGCCCGGCGCTTATGCGAGGTCACCTGGCAGGCGATGTGGCGCGGTATCCGCTCGGTCAAGCCGGGAGCCCATCTGGGTGATATCGGCCATGCGATCCAGAGCTATGTCGAACCGCTGGGTTATAGTGTGGTGCGAGAATTCTGCGGACATGGCATCGGCCAGCGCTTCCATGATGAACCGCAGGTTTTGCATTACGGCCGCCCGAGGACCGGCCTGAAACTCGAAGCCGGAATGACATTTACCATCGAGCCCATGATCAATGCCGGTAAAGCGGACATCAAACAGCTCGGCGACGGATGGACGGTGGTCACCAAAGATCACAGTCTTTCAGCGCAATACGAACACACGATACTCGTCAGCGATACCGGCTATGAAGTGTTGACCGTTTCCGATGGCTGCCCTCCACCGCCAAACCAATAGATCTATCGTTGAACTGCGCGATTCTTTGCGCAGTGATCGGCTGGCTCTCGAACAAGCGTTTCTGCAACACGGTGATGCTGCGCACCTGCTCAGCGCTCACAGCCGCCTGATCGACCATTACCTGTGTGACATTTGGAAACAGCTCGCAATGCCCGAAAACATCGCGCTGGTCGCGGTGGGGGGTTACGGGCGCGGCGAACTGTACCCCCGCTCGGACATTGATCTGCTGATCCTGCTCTACGCCGAGCCTGACGATGATTTGCAACAGAAACTCCATGAGTTGATCGGCATGCTGTGGGACATCGGCATGGAAGTCGGCCACAGTATCCGCACCATCGCGCAATGCCTGAAAGAGTCTGCGGACATCACCGTGCAAACCAACCTGCTCGAAATGCGCCTGCTCACTGGTGACGCCAGGCTGTTCGGCGAATTGAGTAACGTACTGCAACAATACCTCGACCCGCGTGAATTTTTTCTCGCCAAACAGCGCGAGCAGCAGCAGCGCCATGCACGCTTTGTCGATGCGGATTACAACCTCGAACCCAATATAAAAGAAAGTCCCGGTGGTTTGCGCGACCTTCAAACCGTTACCTGGATCAGCAGGGCGGCGGGTCTGGGCACACGCTGGCCGGATCTTGCGCACGCCGGCCTGATCACATCCTCCGAGGCGCGCCAGATCGCCCGGCACGACAAGCTGTTGCAGTCACTGCGCGTGCGACTGCACTATCTCGCCAAACGGCGCGAGGACAGATTGATATTCGAATATCAGACACCGCTTGCCGAGCAAATGGGCATCACCGCCTCAGCCAACCGGCGTGCCAGCGAGCATTTGATGCAGCACTACTACCAGACCAAACTGGCGGTGCGGCAATTCAACGCGATCCTGCTGCAAAGTCTGCATGATTATTTGTTTCATGAAACACCGCCCCAACTGGCACTCAATGAACGATTCAGAGTCATCGGCACATTGCTGGAAATTCGCGATGAACAGTTGTTCGACCATACGCCGGAGGCGATTTTTGAACTGTTCCTGCTCATGCAACAGCATCCCGAACTGTCCGACCTCAGCGCGAAAACACTGCGTGCCTTGTGGCGTGCCCAGCACCATATCGATGCGGCCTTCCGCCGCAATACGCTGAACCGTTCGCGGTTCATGGAGATTCTTCGCCAACCGAACGGAGTCATCCACGCTTTGCGGCGCATGAACCAGTACGGAATTCTCGGCCGCTATATCCCCGCGTTCGGCCGCATTGTCGGCCAGATGCAGCACGACCTGTTTCACGTCTACACGGTGGATGAGCACATCCTGATGGTGGTGCGCAATCTGCGCCGCTTTGCCGTACCGGAATTCGCCAATGAATTCCCGCTGTGCAGCCAATTGATGAGCGAATTTGCCCGCCCCGAGGTTTTGTATATCGCTGGGCTATTCCATGACATCGCCAAAGGACGAGGCGGAGACCATTCACAGCTGGGCAAGAAGGATGCGCGCACCTTTTGCAGGCAGCACCAGCTCAGCGATGACGACAGCGACCTGATCGTCTGGCTGGTAGAGCATCATCTTGGCCTTTCCTCCACGGCCCAGAAGCAGGATCTGTCCGACCCGGAGGTGATCGCCGATTTCGCCGGAAAGATCAAGAATGACCGCTATCTGGTCGCGTTGTATTTATTGACGGTTGCCGACGTGCGCGGCACCAGCCCGAAAATATGGAATGCATGGAAAGCCAAACTGATCGAGAGTCTGTACCGCGCGACCCGTCGCTTCCTGAGCGACGGCAAAGTCACCAATCATCTTGAGAACATCCGCAAACAGGCTGCAACCACACTCAATCTGTACGCGATGTCCGCGGAATTCTACCAGCTGCTATGGGCGCAGCTGGACGACAGCTATTTTCTGGATCATGAAGCGCAGGAAATCGCCTGGCATACCCGCCTGCTGTCGTTCAAGGTGAACACGCCCACCCCGATCGTGAAGGCGCGGCTCAGCCCGGTCGGCGAAGGCTTGCAGGTGATGGTCTATTGCTCGGATCAACGCGGGCTGTTTGCGCGCATTTGTGATTTCTTTGCGCGCATGAATTACACCATCGTCGAAGCCAAAATCCATACCACCCTGCACGGCTATGCGCTGAACAGCTTCCAGATCATGGAAGCCACCCGCAGCAATACGGCATACCGCGACATCATGACCTATATCGAATTCGAACTGGCTCAGCAGATCATGCAGGCAAAACCGATAGCGCTTGCCGCAACAGGCAGAATCAGCCGTCAACTCAAGCATTTTCCGCTCAATACCGAAATTGATATCAAGCCGGACAACAAGGGCATGTATATGCTGTCGCTGGTTGCCGGAGATCGTCCCGGGCTGCTGGCACGCATTGCGCTCATTCTGGACAAGCACAACATCCGCCTTCATCGCGCCAAAATCAACACATTGGGCAGCCGTGCAGAGGATGTGTTCTGGATCACCGGTGCTGCGCTCACCAAATCAGAACAGCGGGATGCGTTGCGCGATGATCTGCTGGATATCTGATTTCCTCGTTGACACGCGGAGTTTATGCACTGTAGAACCGGTAAGCGTTTCCGCCTGATGACTTGGCCTGATACATCGCGATATCGGCATTTTTCAGCAAGCTGTCTGCATCTCTGCCGTCGTTCGGGTAGAGGCTGATACCGATGCTGCCGCCGATGAAGTAATCCTCGCCATCGAGATTGAACGATTGAACCAGCGTGGCAAGAACCTTTTGCGCGATCATAATGGCATCATCCGAATCATTGAGCATAGGCAGAACCAGCGTAAACTCGTCGCCCCCGTTGCGGGCGACCGAGTCACCCTCGCGCAGACAGCCGCGCAAACGCATGGCAACTTCTTTCAGGACACTGTCACCGGCTGAATGACCGAGTGTATCGTTGATGGTTTTGAAGCGGTCAAGGTCGATGAACAATATCGCCGCCAGTTTCTTTGCCCGGGTGCACAGGGTGATCGCCTGCTGCAGACGATCATAGAGCAACGCCCGGTTGGGCAAACCGGTCAGGGTATCGTGTGTAGCAAGGTATTCAAGTTCGCTTTCAAATATATGCCGTTCGCTGTTGTCCCGCGCCATCACGGTGAAGAACCGGGTATGGCCGACATTTCCTTCGCTGACCGAAAGCAGCAAAAAGAATATTTCGCCTGTTTTGCGCAGGCCAGTGAGTTCCTGATGCGACAGGGCAATCGGCTGGCCGTGCGGTGAAATGAAGCGTTGAACATCGCTCGGTATGAGCAAACGCGAGAATGAGGTGCCGATCAACTCTTCCCCGCGATAACCGAATATTTTCTCGGCGGCCGGGTTCAGGCTCTGGATGAGGCAATTTTCATCGAGGGTAATGATGCCTTCATCAGCGGCATCAAGCACGGCACTCTGCCGTGCCGCATGCAAAGCGATTTCCCGTTCTCGGGAGACCAGCTTGCCGCGCATGTGTTCCATAGCCAGTGCCATATCCTGCACTTCGTTGATGTTGGTGGAAAGGACCAGGCGCTCATTGATGTTTCCGTTGGCGATTCGGCGTGCAGCATCGCGCAACTGGCGCACGGAACGCGTCAACAGATGGCCGAAAAAAAACACGAAGAACAGCGATATGATGATGAAACCACCGCCCACCAGCAGCCCCCAGCGATAAGTCTGCCTGATGTGTTCATCTACCGGAGTCTCGTCGAAACCGATCTCCAGCCTGCCGATCTGTTGATCGTTCGCGCCCTGCACCGGCATGACGATATGGTAGATCCGGTCCCCTCCCTGGCCGAAGAAGAAATCTTCCCGGAAATCGTCGGGCGGCGCATCGGCACTTTTGAACGCAGCCAGCACAACTTGTCCTGCCAGCAGTTGGTCGCTGATGATGCTGTTTATTCTGTCTGGTCTTGGGTCCTCACTGATCAATGTTGCCAGCAGATAGGATTGTGAACGCGCGTTATTGACGAATTGCGATTGATAATCCTGCTGCAAGATCAGCAATATGCCGACAAAAACCAGCGGTACCAGAATGGTATGTATGGCCAGCATCCCGATCAGCATGCGCCCTGTATAGCTGTAAAAAAATCGCCTGATACCGGTAGGTCTGCTCATAGTTTGCCGATGATCCTGATTCCACGAGTATTGATCGCTGTCTGATACAGCATGAATGTTATTGCCGCGTTGTCCCTGTGCAACGCAGAAAGCAGGGCCGGGAGATCTTCATAGACCCTCGGGCGGCTACCGCCCTGAAATGAGCGAGAGATGAGTTGCCTTTCATAAGCCTCGGCGGACATGAACATAATCCTTTGCAAAAACACTTCACTTGCCAGTGTATCGGTTTCATTGAGTAGCGGCTTTATTTCAATCCCATTCAGCACGATACTTGCCCCCAGATAGGCGCGGCGCGCCTGTTTGGCCGATATTGTCTTGATGCCCGACTCCGCGTTGACAACGACCGCGATGAGTTGCTCCTCTGCGCGAACCATCGACGTCGCGAGCAGAGCACATGCGGCGAACAAGATGGCGATAATTTTCTTCACAAAGGCAATACCATGCACCACTGGGCGCTTATGGAATTGAATTCAAGGGAATCCTGACGGGTGGTTTGTCCGGCTTCCAATTTGAGCGCTTGCTTTGGCGTAAGATCGTAGCGAATGCCGACCACACCCTGATGGGGGGAAAACTCCGGCAGCAGCGATAAGTAGCCATCCTTGGCTGCATCAGGGGTAGATTCGATTCGCCCGTACAATGTCGTCCTGCCGCTTTCGCCCAACCTGTATTCGGCCTGCAAATAGCCGCTGAAAGTGGTGTATTTCGTGGAGTTGTCGGTACCCGATACAAGGTTGTCAAAAATGAACAGTTCTCCGATCAAATGGAATTTGTCACTTTCAATATTAAGGAATGCGCTGAGGACGGCTTGCTGCACTTCATCAACGAGCAAATTGCTTACCGGGTCAGTCACCGTGTTGGTGAATGGGATATTGGCGTATCCTATCGCTACGCCGTACTGGTTGGGATTGCCGGCTTCCGGATGGTAGCCGAGCCGAAAGCTGGCAGCCAGTTTCCCGGGATTATGGGGATCGAGCAGATCGAACGGCTGCAAAGTTGTATCGAAAGTGGGGCCGACACCCAGATCTGCAATGTAATTGATTTCGGAATCCCCCGCGGTGCGCGAGCTTTCAAGCATTAATCCGGTGATGTGTGCCGGAAGTGGCCCGTGTTCATCTTCGTAATTGGAAATGGTCGGGCGGCTAAGCGATGTCTGCAGGAATTCACCGTGGTGCATCTGGGTATTCCAGAAGCTGAGCGGATTATGAAAACGGCCGATCCACGCAGTTTTCCCGGGCATGATGCGCCAGCCGACCTGCATGCGTTCCAGCTCGGCTTCCTGGGAAGATTTCAAAAATTCCGCCAGAAAGCGGGTCTGATTGAAATCGTTTGTGTAGAAAAAATCAGCAGCGGGAACAAATTCCTTGGATGCCAATTCGGTATCCTGCTGTGATTGATGAACCGAAGTAATACTTGGAAATATCAAAAAATCACCAGCCCAGACAGGGCTGGCACAGGCTGAAAAAAGAAAAATCAGAGAACGAATCGCAGCAAATGAAACGCCAAGGTACTTAATCAAAATAATTCCTTTCGCGGTTATACATCGACAACGCATGCCTCCTTCCGGCGCGGTATAGATTGTCCTTGCAACACAACATTTTAGGTTAAGAATACCTTAAATCTGCTTAGTAAACTTGGGATTTTGCTTGCCGGAAGGCAGGGAATTTATGGCCAATGTCCGCCATGGTAAGGATTCCTGTCTTGGCTGATATTGAGGGGAATTTGATTCGCTGACCCGACTTGTCGGGGGTGGCAATGATTAGCTGAACAGATTTGCGTGCTTGGCGACCTTTCCCGCAGTTTCAATTCCACATGCGACATGTCGAATAGTGGATTGCCTGACTTTTTTTACCGGACGGCTCCGTCGCTTTGCCGGGTGCAGCCTCTCCGGGGTGTGGCTGTGACACGTTACTGGCGTAAGCCAGCAGATTGCGGGAACAGCCACTGGCGATCCCTCCCGCACCTCCGACTATGTCGCACCGTGTCGGAATCGCCATCCCCGCAAGCGGGGCCCCTGCTCCGCCAGCCGGTGCAGCCCGCTCAATACCATTCCCTGAAAATTCCAAGCGCTGAGTTTCGCGGGCGCATCCTCTCCGGGGTCGCATCCCCGCAAGCGGGGCCCCTGCTCCGCCCTCCGAGGTGCTACTCCCACTCTATCGTGGCAGGGGGCTTGCCGGAGATGTCGTACACCACGCGGTTGATGCCGCGCACTTCGTTGATGATACGGTTGGAGACTTTGCCTAGCAGTTCGTAAGGCAGATGAGCCCAGTGCGCGGTCATGAAGTCCTGTGTCTGCACCGCGCGCAATGCCACCACCCATTCGTAGGTGCGGCCATCGCCCATCACGCCGACGCTCTTGACCGGCAGGAACACTGCAAAAGCCTGCGAGGTTTTCGCATACCATGACCTGCCATCATCATCCCTGGCGGCATGCAGCTCTTCGATGAAGATCGCATCGGCACGACGCAACAGCTCCGCATACTCGTGCTTCACTTCGCCGAGAATACGCACCCCCAGACCGGGGCCGGGGAAAGGATGGCGATATACCATGTCATGCGGCAAGACCAAGCGCAACACCGAGTTCGCGCACCTCGTCCTTGAACAGTTCGCGCAATGGCTCGAGCAATTTGAGGTGCAGGCTTTCCGGCAAGCCGCCGACATTGTGGTGCGACTTGATGGTATGGGCTTTTTTGGTTTTCGCTCCGGCGGACTCGATCACGTCCGGATAGATCGTACCCTGCGCGAGCCATTTGGCTCTTGGCAATTTCTTTGATTCGCGCTGGAACACTTCGACGAATTCGCGGCCGATTATCTTGCGCTTTTGTTCGGGTTCCGACACGCCTGACAGATGATGCAGGAATTCCCTGCTGGCATCCACGTGTATCACTTTCACGCCGAGATTTTCGGCGAAAGTATGCATGACCTGTTCGGCCTCGTTCAAACGCAACAGGCCGTTGTCCACGAACACGCACGTCAGCTGATCGCCGATGGCGCGGTGTATCAGCGCCGCCGCGACCGACGAATCCACCCCGCCGGACAGGCCGAGGATCACATCCTCCTTGCCCACTTGCGCGCGGACCTTTTCTACCGCTTCCTTGACATAATCGGGCATATTCCAGTCCTGCTCGCAGCCGCAAATGTCATGGACAAAGCGGTTCAGCATCACTTTACCCTGCGGGGTATGGGTCACCTCCGGATGGAATTGCAGCGCGTAAAAATGCCGCGCTTCGTCCGCCATGCCGGCGATGGGTGTGGCGGCGTTGCTGGCGATCACCGAAAAACCCGGCGGCAACACAGTCACCTTGTCACCGTGGCTCATCCACACATCGATCAAACCGTGACCCTGCGCGTTGGTTCTGTCCTGAATATCGCGCAGCAATGCGGAATGGCCTTGTGCGCGAATCTCCGCATAGCCGAACTCGCGCACCAAGCCGTTCTCAACCGCACCGCCCAGCTGCGCGGCCATGGTCTGCATGCCGTAACAAATACCCAGCACCGGCACGCCCAGCTCGAACGCGATCTGCGGTGCGCGCGGCGTATCGCCTTCGGTCACCGAATTCGGGCCTCCGGATAGTATGATCCCTGCAGGGTTGAAATCACGTATTAGATTCACATCGACGTCATAAGGGTGCAGTTCGCAATAAACGTGGGTTTCCCGCACGCGGCGCGCGATCAGCTGGGTGTATTGCGAACCGAAATCGAGTATCAGGATTTTTTTATGAGCCATAGAAGTTATTAGACTTAAGACGTAAGTTGTTAGTCGGTCGCAATCGATTTCTGTAACCCTTTGAGCATTTTTGCGATTTCTTCGGCCTTCCCAAGCACCAGGTCAACCTTTTCTGCACCTATATAGCCAAGGCGCTGCGCCAGCATGATTTGGGTTTCCAACTCAGCCAAAGAGCCCCGCGCAATGCCTAGAAAGTGGCTGAACTCTTTGCTTGAATTACGCGCTTGACCTTCAGCTATATTGGATGGAATCGAAACCGCAGCGCGTTGCAACTGGCTAGTTAATCCATAAACTTCATGCTTGGGAAATTCAGTGCAGAGCTTGTATACATCCTCTGCTAATTCCATCGCCAGTCGCCAAACTTTAAGATCACGATACCCGGCCATATACAAACCCAAGTCATTAGTTGGAAGTCATAAGTTGGTAGTTGGTCCGGCTTTAACTTATGTCTTACGTCTGAAGTCTTACGTCTAGCTCTCACTCAATATGATAATTAGGCGCTTCCTTGGTGATCTGCACGTCATGAACATGCGACTCGCGTATTCCCGAAGAAGTGATCTCGACGAACTCTGCCTTGGTGTGCATCGTTGCGATGTCCGAACAACCCAGATAGCCCATGCTGGAGCGCAATCCGCCCATCAACTGATGGATCACCGCCAGCACGCTGCCTTTGTAAGGGACACGGCCTTCCACTCCTTCCGGCACCAGTTTGTCCTGGCCGTCTTCGTTATCCTGGAAATAACGGTCGCTGGAACCTTGCTGCATCGCCCCCAGACTGCCCATGCCGCGATAGGACTTATAGGATCGTCCCTGGAATAATTCGATCTCGCCGGGGGCTTCTTCGGTACCCGCGAACAATCCGCCGAGCATGACCGCGTGCGCACCCGCTGCAATCGCCTTGGCAATGTCGCCGGAGTAGCGGATGCCGCCGTCGGCGATCAACGGCACACCGGTACCCTGCAACGCCTTGGCCACGCTCTGGATCGCGCCTATTTGCGGAACGCCGACACCCGCGACGATGCGCGTGGTGCAGATCGAACCGGGACCGATGCCGACTTTCACCCCGTCCGCGCCATGATCCAGCAAAGCCTGTGCTGCACCGCCGGTGGCGATATTGCCGCCTATCACTTCAACATTCGGGAATCGGGTCTTTACCCACTTGACGCGATCCAGCACACCCTGTGAATGGCCGTGTGCGGTATCCACCACAAGAACATCCACGCCGGCCTCGGCCAGCAATGAGACGCGTTCATCCGTGCCCTCGCCCACCCCCACCGCCGCGCCTACACGAAGATGGCCGAAGCTGTCCTTGCAGGCAATCGGGTGTTCACTGGATTTCAAGATATCCTTGACCGTCATCAAACCGCGCAACTCGAACGCATCGTTCACCACCATCACCCGCTCGATGCGATGTTTGTGCATCAGGCTGCGCGCTTCTTCCAGGCTGGCGTTCTCCTTGACGGTGATCAACCGCTCGCGCGGGGTCATGATGTTCTTCACCGGCTGATCCAGATTGCTTTCGAATCGCAGATCGCGATTGGTGACGATACCGACTACCAGCTTGCCCTGAACTACCGGCAAACCGGAAATCTTGTGTTTGCGCGTCAAATCGATCACGCTCCTCACTGTCATGTCCGGCGTGATGGTGATGGGATCCTGGACCACGCCGCTCTCGAAACGTTTGACCTTCGCTACCTTGGCAGCCTGCGCCTGGGCCGACATGTTCTTGTGGATGATGCCGATGCCGCCCTCCTGCGCAAGCGCGATCGCCAGGCGCGTCTCGGTGACGGTATCCATCGCCGCGGAAAGCAGCGGGATGTTCAGATTGATATTGCGGGTAAGTTGTGTGCGCAGAATTACGTCACGAGGCAGGACATTGGAGTAGGCAGGAACGAGCAGGACGTCGTCAAAGGTTAATGCTTTTTGGATGATGCGCATGAAACAGCCCTCGGCAAAGCGGGCATTATACGCAAGTAGGGAAGTCATAACCAGCCACTTGTCCCGCGTTATTTGCCGGCATGGTCGACCGGGTGTTTCATCGGTTTATCGACTACATCCTTGATCCGGGCGAATTCGAACCATGGCCGCAAGGACATACCCGAGTTATTAGAAGCAGCTTTATGGATCGATACCATTACTTGAATTGAATCAGGTTAAAACGGCCAAAGGATGGTAAATTTGTTTGGATGCCTTTTCTTTAGCATTCCCTGGATTTGGGGTAAAGTTTAAACACATGGATACATACAACAAAACTTGGGCATAATTTTTGATTCAGAATATTCCCATCAAACAGTCTCCGCCCCAGGCGGATATTCGTTCGACGTCTTTTCAAGAATGTAATTCATGACATGAATTCAAATAATCCCTCATTCATCCCTGAAGATGTTCTCAAACAAGCTGTTGCTCAGCACCAATCGGGAAATCTTGACGCAGCGGCGTCCCTTTATCGAAAGTTGCTTGATTACTCTCCGAAAAATCCCCAGGTGCTTACCAATTTGGGAACGATCGCACTTCAACAGGGCAAAACCGAGGAAGGCATCATGTTGCTCAGCAAGTCTCTGAGCATTTCTCCCAAGCAGCCGGTAGCACTAATTAATCAGGGGATGGCGCTGCAAAACTTAAAGCGATTCGGCGAAGCACTGGCCAGTTTTGATCTTTTGATTGCTTTGAAACCGGATTTTGCAGATGCGTATATCAATCGTGGCGATACGTTTAGAGACTTGAAGAGATTTGAAGAAGCACTCGCGAGTTATGACCGTGCCATTGCTCTGCAGCCGGATAATGCGGAGGCATACATCAATCGTGGTAATGCGCTGCAAGACTTGAAGCGATTCGAAGAAGCCCTCACCAGTTATGGTCGCGCTATTGCGTTAAAACCCGATTTTGCCGAGATATATAACAATTGCGGCAATGCACTTCGAGACCTGGAACGTATCGAAGAAGCTTTGACAAGTTATGACCGCGCTATTGCATTGAAACCTGATTTTGCCGATACCTACTACAACCGTGGCAATGTTCTTCGCGACTTGAAGCGGTTTGATGAAGCACTCGCAGATTATGGCCGTGCAATTGCGTTGAAACCGGATTTTGCAAAAGCATACTGGAATAAATCCATACTTCAAATCCTTGTTGGAGACTACGAGGAAGGCTGGAAACTGTTTGAGTGGCGATGGAAAAGCCTGGAAAATATTGACATCAGGAACTTCCCCCAGCCGCTGTGGCTGGGCGAACAGCCTATAGCCAATAAGACAATATTGATATATCAGGAACAGGGTCTGGGCGATGCGATCCAGTTCTGCAGGTATGCCTCCTTGTTGGAGTCATTGGGTGCCAAAGTCATCATCGAAGTCATGGCACCACTGGTTTCCCTTGTTACGACTTTAAAGGGAAACTTCACAATAATCGAAAAAGGCCAACCCCTACCCCACTTCGACTTGCAATGTCCTGTCATGAGCCTGCCGCTGGCATTCAAAACGATCGTGCCCACCATTCCTGCAAAGATACCCTATCTCTACACGAATCCTGATAAGCAAAGGGAATGGCATAACAGACTGGGAAACAAATCAAGATTCAGGGTGGGTATGGTCTGGTCTGGATCAGCGATACACGGGAATGATCGTAATCGGAGTATTCCACTCAGGCTGTTTGAGCCTCTTTTTGAATTGCCCATAGAAATTCATTCCCTGCAAAAGGAGATTCGTACAGATGACCGGATTGCAATATCGAAATTCCATCAGATCCGTTTTCATCAGGATGATTTGGATGATTTTTCGGATACTGCCGCCCTCATCCAGGAAATGGATTTGGTCATATCGGTAGATACTTCAGTCGCCCATCTTGCTGGCGCACTCGGTAAGGCCGTATGGATATTGCTGCCGTTCATGCCGGATTATCGATGGATGCTGGAAAGAGCTGACAGCCCTTGGTATCCGTCTGCGACGCTATTCCGACAGACTGAAGCCGGCAACTGGCCTGGCGTGATAATGGAAGTTGCTAAAGAATTGCACCATCAAACAAAGCGCGTCTCGCGCATCAACATGCGAGACACATAACGCGATTGGCGGCCAACAGCATATGAATGCGGATTTTGACGGACAAAGCCCGGCATCATTGGAAAGTTTGTTGCAATGAAAGGGACTTATCGCGGAACCGCAATTTGATATTGTATTTATTCTGGCAGGATCCGCCGCCGATACTGTTCCCGGATAATCTTTATATGTCCGGCTCGAGATACAACTTCAACCGCAACAGGAGATACTAATGCCAAAAGGCTACTGGATCGTGCGCGTCGACGTCACCGACCAAGAACGGTACAAGGCATACATGGCCGCCAATGTCGGGCCGTTCAGGAAGTATGGTGCCCGTTTCCTCGTGCGGGCCGGCCGCTTCGAGAATCCCGAAGGCACGAGCCGTGCGAGGAATGTGGTGATAGAATTTCCCAGCTACCAAGCTGCCCTCGACTGCTGGAAATCGACCGGGTATCAAGAGGCAATCAAGTTGCGTCAGCCCGTGTCGACCATGGATCTTGTTATCGTTGAAGGATACGACACAACGTAGCAATATGCATGTATCATTTCCCGCATTGCATGTGTGGTCGGTGTAGCTGGAAAATAGTAGCCACTGCAAGTTATTTTAATGACTGCCGTTTTTGAGAATCTTCCGGATTACAATCCTTGTCGGCCGACACCAGATTTTGCAAGATATGGCAGTTGTGTATATTGTTGACGCATTGCAGTACCTGAATAAATGTAATGGTATGTAATTATGGACATCAAGATATCTGTTCCCAAAGCACCGCCCCCCGCAATTGCAATGCCCGCCGGTTTTCCCTCGCATCTGTCGATAGTTTGGGAACAATTCCCCCGTATTGGCGAAAAAATCTCGCTGATGTGGGGTTATGTCGAATTGCAGGAATATCTCGGTACCATCATATTGGACCAGCGAGGCGGCCGCCTTGGTTTTCCCAAGCCCGTGTTAGCCGCTTTGCTGGAGATACACAGGCGTCATGCCAAAATGCTTCCGGAAGAAAAAATTTGAACATTGTGATTGAATGGTGTGCTGATGGATCGTATCAGCCAGGTTGAACCGAAGTTCAGCAATGCATTGGCCGCTATTCATGAAGCAGTTTCGCGAATATGCTTATTGCGCACCAGAAACGGTTTTGGCGTCGATCAGTCCCTGAATAATTGCCACAAAGGCCGGGCGTCGATTATTCGGATGTTTCCTGAACTACAATTCAGCTGCGACCATCCCGCTGTGAGATGCGCCGGGTAGTTGCCTCGGAAGAGTCCGTGCGATTTGGAAGAAGCTTGTCCAGTGCCGCTGATCGCTCGCTTTTCGGTAAATGAGCAAGCGCAGCCACTCGCTGGTAAAAGCGCGGCAGATCCCCTCCTTCCTGTTCGAGCAAGGCCTGAAATGCCGGAACCCATTTTGCATACAGAGTGACGGAACCCAAGGCGGCGTTATTGAGCTGCTGGCTGAACCATCGGTCATAACGTGCATCGCCACCCCAACCCGCTTTCAGATCGGCATAGCCACGCTTCATCTCCGTGAACACCCCCGCCTTGGCGCGCCGCATTTCGTCAGGCGACAGCGAGGATGCATAGATGGCGCGCAGCTTGTCGCGGTTGTCATCCACCAGACGGTGAAACTGGGCATCGTGTTCCTGTCGCGCCTCGAATCCTCCCAGCTGCTCCGGCGACTTTTTCGCTGTCAGCCAGCGGCGCATCCCTTCATACTCGACAGCCATGGCGAACGACTCGTTGAAGGCGGTGTCACTTTCGGCATACACGATCTGATGGGCAAGCTCATGGAAGATGATGTGGGCGACTTCGGTGTCATCAAATCGCAGAAAAGTATTCAGTACCGGATCGTTGAAATACCCGAGGGTAGAATAATCCGACACTCCGCCGACATAGGTATCGGATCCCATACGGCTCAACTTGTTGGCATAGAGTTCCGCGTCATTTTTGTGGAAGTAGCCGCGATAGTTGACGCAGCCGACGAATATCATGCACCACTGCTGCAAATCCAGGGAGAACTCCGGCGCCGCAAACACGTTCCAGACGACAAAGGGACGCCCGAGGTCGGCGTAGGAGCGAAAGCTGCCGTTATCCGGCAGAGCCAGTTCCCGGCTGGCAAATTCCCGGATGGCGACAACCTGTTCGAGTTGCCGGCGAAGCTCGGGATCGGTCGCGGGGTCTTTGAGCACTTCCGGGATCGGACGCGCCGCCGCCATGAGCTGCATCTGCCCTTCGGTTGCCTGGGCGTAGTAGGAGATGTTTGTGCATCCGACGACGACCAGGCACAGGGTCGCCGCAACAATTATCCTAAACATGAACGAAATTTCCCGACCTTAGAAAGTTGGCGATTTGCCGTGTGCAGCGGCGGGACACAAGCATGCCCGAATGACTTAAGTTCAGCGTGATGCTGTCCCTGGCCGCGGCGATATGTGTTTCGTCAACTTCAATGAGACCATCATTGGGGCGCGCCAGTCCCGGCACCAGGCGCCCCAAACCGACAGGAAGGGTGCCGGCGATGACACCGATCTCGACATCGGTGTTCAGGGCGGGACGCGGCAGGCTGAACCAGTCCCGGAGGGTGCGTCCGACCAGCACGTTCAGCGCCGGCAGCCCGGCGACAGTAGTGCCGCAATGGCAACCCGAATATGGGGTGCCCATCAGGACGATGCGGCGTATGCGTGCATCGTTTTCCTGCGACAACAACGCAAGCGCAACCAGGCCGCCCAAACTGTGTGCGACCAGGTGGATGACTGCGCCGGGAGTTTCGTTGACGAAGCTGGATAACAGGCGAACATTGTCAGCCAACCCTCCCTTCCAGGAAGGGTAGGAAAATCTGCGCGCAGCAAATCCCTCGGAGCGCAGCCAATGCTGATGGGGTAGCATGACAAGGCCATGCATCCAGAGTCCGTGAATCAAAATTACAGTTTCCGCTTGGTCGCTCATCACTGTCTATGCTTGAATCGGCCGCGCAGTCGAAACGACCTGACGCAACATGTCCGCATGTCCAGACTAAGTCAATTCAAGGTCGGCATCAAGGAGTTGAAATAATCAAGCCACCTGCTTCTTCTTCAAGGGGATGGAATTCATTTCCACGGATCGTTATCAATGACGGCTAATGGCAGCGAAATCCGGCTTCATGTCGAATGCGGATATTCGGCAACGGCAATCATTCCGCTACCGTCTTGTTCAGCATCGCCTTCAGCATCGCCAGCTTGTTCATGCCCTCGTCCTTGGTCACAGTCGGCACTGCATCCGAGTGGCTGCCCGCAAAGACCAATTCTTCTTCCGGCATCTCTTCCAGAAAGCGGCTAGGCTCGCATGGTACCCAGTCCCTGCCCCGCTTGCGGCGGTTGCAGTAGCTGATCTGCAGGCTGCGTTCAGCGCGGGTGATGCCGACATACATCAGGCGCCGTTCTTCCTCGATCTGTTTTTCGTCGCTGTCGCGAAACGGCAGGATCTCCTCTTCCGCGGCGATGATGAACACGTGCGGGAATTCCAGCCCCTTGGCGGCGTGCAGCGTGGACAGCGAGACCGCATCCGGCTCCTGATCCTTGCCTTCCAGCATGTTGATCAGCGCGACAGTCTGCACCATCTCAATCAAAGTCTTCTCATCCGCATCAGCCTTGCGCTTGAGCCACGCGATGAATTCCTGCACGTTCTCCCATTTGCTGTCTGCCATGCGCGGATCGTGCGAGTCATACAACCATGTCTCGTAATTGATAGCGCGCAGCAGTTCATCAAGCAGTTCCCCACATGGATCTTTGTCGGCGCGATCCTGGATGCGGTTGATGAAGTTGCAGAACAGCATCAGTTCTTCGTACTGGCGCGGCTGCAGCTCATGCTGGATATGCGGTTCAAAGGCAGCCTCGAACAGGCTGACATGGCGCTCTCCGGCACAGTTGCCGAGTTTTTCCAGCGTGGTGTTGCCGATGCCGCGCTTGGGTGTGGTGATCGCACGGATGAAGGCGGGGTCGTCGTCCGGATTGGCGATAAGTCTCAAGTAAGCGGTGATGTCCTTGATTTCGGCGCGTTCGAAAAACGACGTGCCTCCGCTGACCGTATACGGTACGCGCTGGGCGCGCAACTGCTCTTCGAATGCGCGCGACAGGTGGTTGCTGCGGTACAGTATCGCGTAGTCAGAAAAGCGGGTGCGATGCTCGAACTTGTGCGCCATCAGTTTCATCACCACGCTTTCGGCCTCGTGCTCGTCGTCGCGCGCCGCGTAGATGCGGATAGCATCGCCGATGCCGTGATCGCTCCACAGCTTCTTCTCGAACACCTTGGTGTTGTGGTTGATCAGGTGATTCGCGACCTTGAGGATGCGCTGCGAGGAACGGTAGTTCTGTTCCAGCTTGATCACGCGCAGCTTCGGATAGTCGTTGCGCAGGTTGTGCAGGTTCTCGATGCTGGCGCCGCGCCATGCGTAGATGGACTGATCGTCGTCGCCCACCACGGTCAGCGCGCCGCGCATGTCCGCCAGCAGCTTGATCAACTGGTACTGGCAATCGTTGGTGTCCTGATATTCGTCCACCAGCAGATAGCGCAGTTTCAGTTGCCAGCGCAGCAGCGCTTCGGGATGCTGCTTGAACAGCACCACCGGCAGGTGGATCAGGTCGTCAAAGTCCACTGCCTGATAGGCGCGCAGCGTTTCCTGGTAGCGCGAGTAAATTCGCGCATGAAGCTTGGCAGCGTCATTGTCTGCATGCTCGACAGCCTGTTCTGGCGAGACGAAGGCAGACTTCCAGTTCGATATCTGCGTCTGCATGCCGCGGATCTCCTGCTGGTCGGCGGAGTTGCTCAGTTCGCTGAATATCTTCCAGGTGTCGCTGCTGTCGAAGATGGAAAACTGCGGCTTGTAACCCAGCAGCCTGGCTTCGGCGCGCAGGATGTTCATGCCCAGCGAATGAAAGGTGCTCACCACCAACCCCTTGGTGCTGGTGTTCTTCAGCAAGTCACCTACGCGCTCGCGCATCTCGTTGGCGGCCTTGTTGGTGAAGGTGATCGCGGCGATATTGCGCGGCTCGTAGCCGCATTGCTCGATCAGATAGGCGATCTTGTGGGTGATGACGCGCGTCTTGCCGCTGCCTGCGCCGGCCAGCACCAGCAAAGGGCCGTCGAGGTGCGTAACGGCTTCGCGTTGCACTGCATTGAGTTTGCTTAACATTCGGGGGACTTAACTTTTCAAGATACCGGGGATGGAAGAGGTATTGCGCAAGGCCGCTATGATACCAAAACTGAGCAGCCTCTATTTACCTGAAACCTCTACACGCGCCTGCCGGGTCGAAAATACGCAGTGTTGTCGTAATACTCCGCACAGTCATTGTCCGCCGCCCATCCCGGCACGCCCAGCAAAGGCACGGGAGCAAGATCGCGGGTGCTGCGGCAATGTTCCGGCATGGCCAGATGGTCCGCCAACAGACTGTCCAAATGCTTCAATTGCTGTACCGGCGGCCACGAAAAAAATTCCTGCTCCACCTTGATCAGCAAGCCCTGTCCGGTCATGCCGACATAGGGTTGCAGCGCCTTTTCGTACAGGCCGTGGCCGAACAGATATAAACCCCCATCCCTGCCCTCACCTGTTCGCGCCGCTGCCAGAACAATTCCTTCCATTGGAAGTTACGCAACAGAGCTGCCAATTCATTATCGGCATACACCACGATCACTCCTGATTCATCGAACAAGGTGTTCACGTCGCGCACTGCTCCGCGCCTTGTATTGCCTGACGCCCTTTCTTCCATCAGCGCATGGTAATGGCGCGCATTGAGCACGGCCTTGGTCTTGGGGAAGGTCAGCCACACCAGCGCATTGAGCAGGTCATGCCAATCATGTGCACGCATCTGCACCTCGCCGGTCAGATAGCAGCGCGGCTCATATTGCGCTCTCGAACGACAGCTTGCCGCGTTGCTGCGCCACAAAGCGCAGCGGCGCTCCGCTGCTGACCGTGATGGGCGGATGGTGCGCTGCAAGCAGCGCATTGCAATCGTCCAGCGTGGGAAAATCACCTGACTCAAGTTCGGCGAGTACCGGATGCAGCGGAGCGAACAGCGGCGATCGCAGCAATGCTTCCGTGTTCCATTCGAGAGTTTGTTTCATCACATCGCCAGTTGATAAGCCAATCCCGCCGCGCCGCACCCCAGAATGACCGGAATGATCCCGACCCGGTAACGCAACAGCGCAAGCAATGCCGCTATGGCCAGCAGCGCGGAGAACCACTCGAAATATCCCTTGAAACCTTGCGGCCACATCACATGGTAGGCGAAGAACACCGCCAGGTTGAGTATCACGCCGACCACTGCCGCTGTGATGCCGGTGAGCGGCGCGGTGAATTTCAGATCGCCGTGCGTGCTTTCCACCAGCGGCCCGCCGAGAAAAATGAAGATGAACGACGGCAGAAATGTGAAGAACGTCACCACCGTCGCGGCACTCGCGGCAGAGAAAAACAATGCGTCCGGGCCGAACAGTGCCTGGCTCCAGCCGCCGACGAAACCGACGAATGCCACCACCATGATCAGCGGCCCCGGCGTGGTCTCGCCCAATGCCAGCCCGTCCATCATTTGCAGCGGGGTCAGCCAGTGGTAATGTTCGACCGCACCCTGATAGACATAGGGCAACACCGCGTAAGCGCCGCCGAAAGTCAGCAACGCGGCCTTGGTGAAGAACCAGCCCATCTGCGTGAACAGCACCCTGCCAGCCGAATTGGGCAACCAGCAGCAGCATCGCTGCCGCCCAGATCGCCACGCCCGCCAACGCCACGCGCAGCAGCCGCGCCCAACTGAAGCGCGCGTGCTCGGGAGTCGGCGTGTCGTCGTCGATCAGCGCCGCACCATAACCGTCTTTCGCCATGCCGTGTCCGCCGCCGGTGGCGAATTTTTCCGGCGCGACTCTGCCGCCGGCATAACCGATCAATCCGGCCGCCAGCACGATGGCAGGGAAAGGCACATCGAATGCAAAGATCGCGAGAAACGCCGCAGCCGCCATCGCCCACAACACGCCGTGCTTCAACGCACGCGACCCGATGCGATAGGCGGCGAACAGCACGATCGCGGTGACCGCAGGCTTGATGCCATAGAGTATTCCGGCCACTGCCGGCACATTGCCGAAGGCGAGATAGATCCACGACAGGAATATCAGGATGAACAGCGACGGCAGCACGAACAGCGTGCCGGCGATGATGCCGCCCCATGTCCTGTGCATCAGCCAGCCGATGTAAACGGCAAGCTGCTGCGCCTCCGGACCCGGCAGCACCATGCAGTAATTGAGCGCGTGCAAGAATCGCCGCTCGGAGATCCAGCGTTTTTTCTCGACCAGGTCCTGATGCATGATGGCGATCTGCCCGGCCGGTCCGCCGAAGCTGATAAAGCCCAGTTTCAGCCAATACCAGAATGCCTGAGTCAGCGTGACCGGTTCAGGGGGTTGTGCGTTGTCGGGAAGTTGCTGCTGCGATGTGTCCATGACTCCTCCTTGGAGAACACTCCACATCAAGAGCAGGCCTTGGACGAGGAATCGTCTTGAAGCGGGGAGGCTGCCTTATCCCCGTGGTTCGAGATTATCCGCACTTAGCCGGTGAGGTGCAAGAACTTCACACCGCCTTGATAAATCGATGGTGACTCAGGGACTGACTTTGACCGGCAAGCCGAGCTTGCCTATGCGATCCGCGAAGGCTTGCAGTTGTTCTGCAGACAAAGCGGACAGGCGCGGCGCTTCCGCTTGCATCGAGGGCCGCGCCAGGCTGTAGAGCAGCACACCCTGCGGTTTGTGTCCGTCGCGCAGCAGAGCCGAAACAAATTCGAGATAGTCGTCTTCGTCCTGACGCGAAGGCGGTTCGCCGTCCAGCGCGAACCAGCAGGTTTGCAGCCAGGTCGGGCAACTTGCGATCGCGGCGATGAGGTTGTCGCGGACTTTGCTCATGCTGATGCGGGTGCCGTTGACGAGTTGCATTCCGGCTTCGCTGGCGCGATCCAGTTTGAACCAGACTTCGCCGTTCAGTTTCGCCATGTCGCGCAAGCCCTGCTGTACTTCGCTGCGATACAGCAGGCTGCCGTTGGTGATCAACACGGTCTTTACCGTCTCCGGCAATGCCACTTCGCGGCGCACTCGCGCAATGAGTGCGATGACCTGGACAAATTCAGCGCTGCTGGTCGGTTCACCGTTGCCGGACAGCGCGATGTCGTTGATGCGCCGTGCGCCTTCCGGAACACGGCTTTGCATGAAATCGCCGTGCAGCAATTCATTGAGAAAATCGCGCAGTTCGTTTTCCAGAACCGATAAATCTGTCGCCGGCGCAGGACCACGCTTCAGATCGGGCACCTGGCAATAGATGCAGCGCCAGTTGCAGGCGTTGTTGGTGTTCAGGTTGATGCCGACCGAGACACCGCCGGCACGGCGCGATATCACCGGATAGACGTAACGCAATGCCGCGCTGTCGCGGTCGTGATTGATGATGCTGAGTGGCTTGCCTGTATCGGGCATGGTCTAAGGGTTGCTCAAGTCAGGATTTACCAAGCGGCAGGTATTTCGCCGGATCGACCGGCTTGCCATAACGGCGCACTTCAAAATGGAGCTCGACGCTCTTGGAATCGGTGTTGCCCATCTCGGCGATCTTTTGTCCGCGCGATACGCTCTGTCCTTCTTTCACCAGTATTTTATTGTTGTGCGCATAGGCACTGAGGTAGGTATTGTTGTGCTTGATGATGATCAGCTTGCCATAACCGCGCAATCCGCTGCCGCTATACACCACCTTGCCGTTCGCGCTGGCCATGACCGGTTGCCCGAGCTTGCCTGCGATATCGATGCCCTTGCGATTGTCCGATTCGGAAAATTGCCCGATCACCTTACCCTGGGCAGGCAGGCTCCATTCCAGCACGGGTTCATCGCCGACATCGGTGCTATCGTCGGTTGCATCGGCTTGACTGTCTCGTTTGATTTCCGGTTTCGACAAATACACCTTGGTAACCTGCTCCTGGACTTTGTCGATCTCGGCCATTGCCGTGTCGCTGTATGGATATTTCACCAGCTTGGGTTGATCCTTCACCAGGATTTCTATCGGTTTGGCTTCAATTCGGGCAACCGGGGTGGCAGTCTTGGATTTGTTCGGAAACAGGCGGATTTCCTGTCCTATCGAGATCACCCTGGGATTCTTGATGCCGTTCAAATCGGCCAGATCGTGGTAATCAAATCCATAGTTGAACGCAATGCTATAAAGCGTATCACCCTTTTGCACAATATACGATTTGGGCCGCCAGTCCTTTTCGTGCAGCGATTTGTTTGCCATTGCAGTTTTTTTCTGGGCTTCGGCAAGATCGTAAACCGGTGCGCGTTGCCCTTCCGAAACGCAGCCAGCCAGCACAGTCGATACAAGCAGCGATGCAATAACAATGTTCCATCCGGTGGCGCGGCAAAGGGTAATGATATTCATGCCTTACCTATCAATAACGGTACGAATTTCACCGGCTCCAGCCGGGTTTCGCGGAATCCGAGCGCATCGCGTTCAACCAGATATAACCATTGCTCCTGTGTTCCAACCGGCAATACCATTCTACCACCGACCGCGAGCTGCTCCCGCAACACCGCTGACAGCGCGGGTGCTGCAGCGGCCATGATGATGCCGTCAAACGGGGCCGACTCGGGCAAACCGGCTGTGCCATCCGCATATCTCACGTTGACATTGCGCAACTTCAGATCGTTCAATTGCTTTCTGGCGCGCTCGTAAAGCGGCTTGATGCGCTCCACGGTATAGACCTCGCGCGAAAGCTGTGACAATACCGCAGCCTGATAGCCACGGCCGGTGCCGATCTCCAGCACACGGCCCAGGGGGGCATTGGCACGCAGCACTTCTATCATGCGTGCGACGATGTAAGGCTGGGAAATGGTCTGGTTGTAATTGATCGGCAACGACACGTCATCGTAGGCGCGGCTCGCCAATGCCTCGTCAACGAACAAATGGCGCGGCACCTCGAACATCGCCGCCAATACCGCTTCATCCTTGATGCCCTGTTCGCGCAATCGTTCGATCAAGCGCCCACGGGTGCGCTGAGAAGTCATGCCGATGCCATTTAGACTGATATTCATCTAATCTTGAGCCAACCATCCGCGCACGGCTTCGAGCTGACTGAATTGCGTAAGGTCAATCTGCAGCGGTGTGATCGAAACTTGCTGCCGCGAAATCGCATGAAAATCCGTTCCCTCGCCCGCGTCCTGCGCCTTGCCCGCCGCGCCCACCCAATACACGGTTTCGCCATGCGGATTGCTGGCCTTCACCACCGGCTCGGCTTTGTGCCGTTTGCCGAGACGTGTCACGGACAGGCCTCGCAATCGGTCATGAGGCAGATCCGGCACATTGACATTGAATAACCACGGATGACTGTGGATCCGCTTGGCAAAACGTTGTACCAATTCGGCAGTGACTATGGCGGCGGTCTCGTAATTCACGAATTCCCTGCCCACCAGAGAAACCGCAATGGAGGGAATACCGAGCAGGAATCCTTCCGTCGCTGCCGCCACCGTGCCGGAATATATGGTGTCGTCGCCCATATTGGCGCCGTCATTGATCCCGGATACGACCATGTCGGGTTGCCGGTCCAGCATTCCGGTAACGGCCATATGCACGCAATCGGTCGGCGTGCCGTTGACATAATAGAAACCGTTTGCAGCACGCCGCAACTTGAGCGGTCTATCCAGGGTGAGCGAATTGCTCGAGCCGCTGCGGTCGCGTTCCGGAGCAACCACCACTACATCGGCGATCTTGGCCAGGTGCCCGGCGAGACAAGCCAGACCGGGGGCAAAATATCCATCGTCATTGCTGATCAGAATTAACATCAGGGATTAAGAATAGGCGCGGAAGAATCGTTGCGATTGTGCCACAACAGCTGACTGATTTGTATTCCTGTAAGCGCGCTCAACCTTCGAGTGACACATTGCGTGTCTCCGGCAGGAAGATCAAACCGATTACAAATGCCATCGCCAGCAACCCGACCGGATACCACATGCCGGATATCGCGTCGCCCGCTTTCACGCTCAACAGCGTGATCATGAATGGCGACAGGCCGCCTATCCAGCCGGCACTGAGATTGTGCGGCAAAGCCACTGCCGTATAGCGCGTGCGAGCCGGGAACAATTCTGCCAGTGTGGCCGTTTGCGGTCCCGTGATGAGTCCGACTGCGATCAGCAGGATGAGCAGCAACAAAAATATCATCCCGCGGTTCGCCTGTCTCGAATCGGCATGTTCCGACCATCCATTGGACTTTAATGCCTGCGTGAGTGCTCCGGGTTGAAAGCCGGCAACTTCGCTGTTGCCGATACGGACCAATGTATCGTGCGGCTCATCTGCTCTATTCTGGGCCGGATAAAGCGTGTATGAAACGCCCAGCTTGGCGAGCAATTCCTGGTTGTATTCACAATCGTTGTCCGTCTTGGTGAACGGGTCATAGTTGCAGGATTCGCCATACAATGCCACCGGAACCTCGCGGTTGAAACGCTCCAGTGCCGGGTTGCCGTAATGCATCAGGCCTTTGAACACCGGGAAGATGGCCAGAGCGCCGAGCAGCAACCCGGCCAGCAGCACCGGCTTTCTGCCGATGCGGTCCGACAGCCAGCCGAAAAAAATGGTCAGCGGGAACAGCAACAGGGTGCTCAGCATCACCAGTGACCCGGCAAGCTGCGGATCAAGCCTGACTATGCTTTTCAAATACACATTGGCGTAGACTTGCGAAGAGAAAAACAGCAAAGAACCGCCTGCCGATATGCAGAAAAACAATAGCGCCATGCGGCCGAGCGTATGTGGATTGGATAGACACTCACGCAGCGGCGCTTGTGACAGCGCGTGTTTTTCGCGCAAATGCAGGAATACCGGCGACTCGTACATATTCACCCTGCTCTTGATCGACACCAGCAACAACACGATGGAAAGCAGGAATGGCACACGCCATCCCCAGTCCTGGAAATCTTCGATGCTCAGCAATGATTGCAGCAACACGATTTGAAACGTGGACACCAGGATGCCCAATGGTCCCATCAATTGCAGCACACTGGTAAAGAATCCGCGTTTGTTAACCGGTGAATGTTCGGTCAGGTAGACTGCCGCACCGCCGATCTCCCCGCCCACCGCAAAACCCTGCAACAGGCGCAGAATCAGCAATAGTGCAGGTGCCAGCATGCCCGCCTTCGCGTAGGTCGGCAACAGCCCGACGCAAAATGTCGCCATTCCCATCAGCACGATGGTGGCGATGAAAACCGGGCGCCGGCCATATTTATCTCCCAGCGATCCGAATAGCGCCGCACCGAGCGGGCGTACCAGCATGCCGACCCCGAACGTGGCCAAGACTGGCTAGCAGTGCTGCGACCGGATTATCCTGGGGAAAGAACAGCGTGCTGAAATAGGTGGCCAGCGAGGCGAAAGTCAGGAAGTCATACCATTCCAGAAACGTGCCGAAACACGCCGCGATGGCGACCTTGCGCTGGATGGTTGAGGATGATGAGGAAGGAAGATTGTCTGACATTACTTATAGGATAGTTCTGGTCGGGGCGAGAGGATTCGAACCTCCGGCCACTTGCACCAAGGTACATGTCCGGGAAATGGCCATGGTCCCTGACCATAAGGTGTATATCTGCACGCAATTTCGTATGTTATATTGTTACTGTTAGGGTCACAACCCGCATGGATTGTTTTGCGTGATCCGATCATAGGGAAATGAGTATGCTTAATAAGATGCAATACCAACTGTTATTACTGCTGGCGCTGGCTGTATTGATCCTTGTGCTGGTCAACATTGTCTTCTTCATCAATAATCAGGGACTCTCCGAAACCGTGAACGGCCGGCAGCAATATCTCCAGCAAACCGACCGGTTGCAGGGGATCTACAAGCCCGTGATCAATAGCCTTGCTGAACTGGCTGTCAAGAACGACGACTCCCAGATTCGCAACCTGCTCACTTCACAAGGGTTCACTCTTGATGCCAACCCGGCAGCCCGCCAATAAACCCTATACCAACCCGGAGACACTCAATGTCTGAATCTCAAACTTCTGAACGTCCACTGAGCGTGTTTGTCCCGCTGGCCGTGGGATTGCTGGCTATGCTGATCTGGGCCGGGTTCCAGACCATTCAGATGGTTCGTGAGCGTGGCAACATGAAGCAAGTCTATGCCAACCAGGAGGCGCCCTTGCAGGCCGCTTATAAAGTGCGCAAGCAAATAGATGCCATCGCGGCAGGTATGCTAAAACTTGCTAACCAAGGTAATGACAATGCCAAGATGATTATCAAAGCGCTGGCTTCTCGTGGCATTTCTATCGACCCTGACACTAAATCATCGGTGCCGCCCGGTATGGCTGGGGATCCCGCCAACCCTTAAGATGTTGCTCAGCTGATATTTGATAAAGCATCAATTTCTTCGACAGGCAGGTTTTGGCACATAACAGAAGATCATAGTATCAAGTTCGACGCCCAAAACCAGACATTCACCAAGCTCTGCTTACGATAAAGGTGCCACTACCTATCTCCAAATCGCTGCCGCCAACTTAAAGGATCTGTTGGACTGTGTGTGTCCCGCTGCTCCGGTTGAAAGTACCGGTACCCCCTGCCGATATATTCCGAATCCTGCACCAGCAGATTGCCCGATCCCGACGGATTGCGGTAATTCAATTACATGTTCCTGGCGCGCGGACATCCAAACGTACCTGCACATTATTTGACTATAACTGATGAAAACAAGTCAGTTAATGGTGAATATTACTTTCAACCTCAAATCCTGCAATACGATTTCTTCATATAAACAATATATTGTGATATTGGCACAGCAATTGCTCATATTCCTACAAGATCACGGCTTTTATTTGATTAGCTATTCAAAAAATTGCATTGGGTAGATGCTTATGAAGAATAATTTGATTATTGCCAGCCCGAGCAGAGAAAGAATTGTTTCGTGGATGACGGGTCTGGATGGCTTTGTCAAAGTTTCTATAGTTACCGCCAAGTTAGACATACTCCTGGACGACGTTGTGCGGATAAAACCGGATGTTCTCCTTCTCGACTTCGATTTGCTGAAATTGAATGGGCCGAATCGAATTGCCCAATTGCGAAAGATATGCGCGGAAACCAAAACTATTGTTCTGAGTGGCGCCATTTCTGAAGATGTGGAATGGAATTTATTTAAGTCCGGTGCTCGTGGTTGCTGCAAATGCGATATCGATCCAGACCATCTCAATCAGGTGGTAAAAGCTGTAAATGAAGGTGAATTATGGTTACGGAGATCGCTGACTGGCCGTCTTATTGAAGAGTTGGGGGAAATAACATCAAAAAATAGAGCTTATCAGGCCTCGCTCGACTTACTTAACAATCTCACCCAGCGGGAATATGACATTGCCATGCATGTGGGGAAGGGTGAGAGTAATAAGCAGATTGCCAAATCGTTTGCAATTACAGAACGCACCGTGAAAGCGCATTTGACCGAGGTGTATCACAAGCTTGGTGTCACTGATCGAATCAATCTGGCTCTGATTTTTTCGACAGATGATGTTGATCAACGCAGAGGTGAATCACAATTTCAGTAAAGAATTCTTATAATTAATATTAGAGCAGCGCCTAAGCTTGTTTCAAAGCCGGCTTGATTCATAGACTTTGGAATACCCTAACCCTTTCTTGGTTTTCAAAACGACATTTAGCTGTTGCTGAACAGTGAATATATGACACTCAGCCGCAGTTTGCCTATTATTAGACTTTTCACACATGATAAAAAACGGGGGCACAAGCCCCCGTTCCGGAAAATGGTGAATCACAGAGTTAAGCTGCGAAGTCTTGTTTCCCGCGTAGTGTAATGAAACCAATCAAGCCCAAACCTGCCAGCAACATGACATAGGTTAAGGGCTCAGGGACCGCTGAAACGCTAGCACCCCAAACCAGGTAATCGTTATTTTTTCCGTTACTCGCGTTGGGCGTAAAGAAAAGATACTTGGCATTTGAATCAATACTGGAATTCCATATCGACCCATAATCGGCGCCTAGCGTGCTGTGAGAGAATAATATGCTGCTGAGGCTACTCAGCACAGGATTCGCAGAGTCCGACCAATAAAGTTTACCGCTTTCATTATTATTCGAACCGCCCGTGTCAAGCGAGGAAACAAAAAGATCTGTCCATATCTTATCTGTTGGAAGGGTCAGGCGTATAACTTCAAACTTGGTTCCTTCGTTGGAGAGTTCGTTGTAATCCCCACTGCCCGTTGCGCCGGGCGGGCCACACAGAGTCCCTTCCGAACAAACCCCTAATCCCACTTCGTTGGGAGTTTCGTGACGCAACCAAAGTTGGCTGTACGTATTCTTATAAGTTCCAGAGGAATATGTGAAAGCATCTATCGTGATCCCGCCGATCGTCACGCTATCTAGCGCCGCAGTGTTGAAAACTCAACGGAGTGAGCGGAGTTGTTGAAAAATCTATCGATGGCACAGCAGCGAACGCCGAAGCCGAAAAACTAAGCATTAAACCCGCGAGTAACTTATTCATGATCAAGACCCCTTTTCGACATATAAAACAATCCGCACCTTTTTGCTTGATTAATTGCGCTACGCTGGATCCGACACATCCCCGATGCAAGTAATATTGAATTGCAAAAAGATACTCAATATACCTATCTACGTTAAGCGTATGCGTATCTTTTGGCTGAAGCTACACCGATAGTTTGGGGTTGTAAATAGTACCAAAGTACAGGTAAAGACCAGCTTACTTGCATGGGCTGAGCATGTTTGAACCTCGAAGCCGTTTGCACATTGCAGATAGTCAGTATCCCGGAATGCGGTGTCATGAGCGGCCATGTCAAATATGAAACGTTAGCCAGAACAATAGGTTACAGCCTTACACTGCCGCAGTACTCGAGTATATTGGTTGGCGGAGGTGTGGCTTTCACAGGCGCTACATCTATGGCAGATTGAGCCTCGTAGAACTCCAAAGGGTATGCTGAATACGATTCAAATCAGTACTAGCCAAGACGCAAAGATGCTGATCTTGATTTTATTCTTTCGCCAACCGAGCAACGAATCAGTCAGCAGGCTTGACTACGACATAAAACCCTTCGTCACGCAATGCCTGGGCTTTTTCCATATTCGCCACAACGGTATAACGCAGCACACCGTGGTAATAGACATATAACTTGAACACGGCAACCTCCTATCTGTCATCGTGCAGGTGCGCAACTTTCGCGCCCTATTCACGCGTGCCCAGCATGCAACTAGCGCTGAAAGGAATACATCCTTCTCAGGAATAACTCCGCAACTTGCGTCAAGGGTGCGGCTGACATATCCCGTTGAATGGTTGTTGTCTCGAGCTGCAGTTGTTGACTCACCGCATCGACTTCGGGATTCCAGCCAGCGTACAAGATATCATCGCCGTACTCGGCATCGATCGAATCTTGTTCGATTTCGCCAATGCTCACGCTCGTCGAGAAACCCACGTCACTCCTCCATAAGCTTGTTTTTTATTACGGCCAATTGCCTCAGAATTTCAATCACAGCCGATGTCAATAGCTCAGCATATTGTGTGCCAGCATCAACCGATTTTGCCTGGCAGTTAGTCATGAATGGCGCAGATATTGACTTTGGACGCTACTGCGCAAGGGTGTTGACGTGCCGAAAGAATATTCAAAATCGTCAAAATTCGCCCGGAAGTCTTAGCAATGGGAAGCGGGAAGTCTAAATCGAGAAATTGGGAATATTACCGGAACAGCGGTTCAGCTCAGGATTGGATTCAGGTTTGGAGGGGTTCCAGCGTTCAACAACCTCTACAAAATATGCGGCCGAATTGTGCGCCGCGACTTGGCGCAAAATATGCCCAGGGCAATCCATTGAGTGGAAAATTTGACCCAGTTATAGGTATATCAGCTAATTCAACATGTGGTCCATGATGTCACCCAGCATCTTGCGTGGCACCCATGCCTCTCCACGGCTAACTACCCGTATGGCCATTGAGAGGTGATGCTGAACAGATTCGTATTTCAGGTAGCCTCGGGCGCCGATCTTCAAGGCATTTATAATTTGACTTTCGTGGATCGAGTCGTCGGCCAACAAGACCACAAGCGCCTCAGGACATTCACGACGCAAGGACAATAAAAATGCATAATCCTCATCAGTGCACAGATTCAAATTAACCAACAGGACAAGCGGCTTGAGCCGTTTGATTCTGGCCACCTCATTTTCATCCGCTGTAATATCAGTTCGAGGTTTGAGCCGGCGTTCCACGAATGCATGGTCATCACTATCTTTATTACTTGACTCGGAATTCGAAAGCAACGTGATGCCTATCTCACCCTGTAAATAATGCTCAAGACCTAAACGCCGATCACGATCCGTGTCTGCAATTGCCACAGTAACCGGTTCTATATTTGATCGCACACGTTTCTTCCATCGATTCTATCTTTATGTATTTAAGATTCTCCACAGAACGATGATGAATAACTATATTGTTCTAATTAAACCTCTTCAGATGGGTTTATTTGACGTAAGATTATATTCAATATGTTAAAAAATAATATTGTACTTTAGTACAAGTGTGCCCAAATAATATCGCTCAAATTCGCTGGAGTAAGACAAAGGATTGATTGAAAGGCTCAATCTTATTTAAAGCGGAAAATTCATTAGATTAATGATCAAGCAACGATTCGGCTGACAGCCGACCCTATTTACTTACTGGGTATTAATTGTCTTGTCATTGAAGCGAGAACCGCCTAACGTCATCTGTTGAGAAATGTCATCATGCGATGTGCTGTCAAAATTTGGATGAGCACTTCTGTTATCAGCAGATAGAGCTAGTGCCAGATTGAGTCGATCAGTCACACCCAGTTTATGATATATCTCTGACAAGTGGGCCTTCACCGTGCGCTCAGTGATCGCACAAGCTTGCGCAATCTGCTTATTGGTCTCGCCGTTTCCCGCGCGTATGGCAATGTCATATTCGCGCTGAGTAAGCTTATTGAGTAGGCCGAGGGTGGCTCGGTAGACTTGATTTTTTGATGATGTTTTCCCCAATTCATCTAATAGTCGTCTGGTAAGAGATCGCCGTATCCACATTTCACCAGTTTGAACAGCCATAACTACTTGCTTTAGATACTCCTGATTTGCATCTTTTCGGCAACAGCCCCGAACCCCTACTTTCAATAATTGCCATTCCACATCTTCAGAAAGGCCACCATTCATAACAATCGTTTTGGCCTCTGAGCATATTCGTCTCAAGATAGCTGCACTTTTCGAGCAATTCAAACCAAACAAATCGAAGTCGAGCAGGAGAACCTTGGGTTTGATCCGCACAACTTCATCCTCGAGTATGTCCAATCTGTCGACTATTGAAATAGTGCAAATAATACCTTCCAGCCCCTTCATCCATGAAGCAAGTCTATCCTGGTGTGAGCCTGCAAGAATGATCTTTAACGTCATATTGTTTATGAGCTCAATTTATTATTAACTACGGATTATTCACTAACGTCCAAAACAATTATATAGATTAAATAAATAATTCGACTAATCTGCACTATCAGCTAATCATTGGAGATCGACTCAGATTTGGTTCCGCCAATATCAATCATTCTCCATTCCTGGGATCAAACAACTCAAACCATGGAACACTGTCGTCGTAATGAATGAATTTGCATCCCCATCATTCCCTGATGCAAAACCATATTTAATGCTTTATACAGCATATCTGTTGCCCGAGGAAAAAAATATAATCTCATAGCTGAATATTGAATTAATAATAATTTAATAAATTATTATCAATTTTGCAATAATACAGCCCTGTAAATTTTCATAGGGGGTTATCCTATGATGCAAACCTCACACAGAAATATACACGCAAATTTCCAAATCCATCAGGCTCAGTTTTCATCTACATCAACACGATGACATGATCCCTCACGCCGTCGTGCATATTTCAGCAAAGAGACGATCACCACGGCCGCAAATATGTCAGCAGCCAGATCGTCCAAGCCGGCAGACCGCCCTGGCAGGAAACGTTGGTGAAACTCGTCCGCCGCTCCCACTGTACTCACAATCGCAATAACCAACAGAGGGTGGTCGCGTTTAAAGAATAACCACAGCAGGGCCGCTATCAAGCCGAAGGTGGCAAAGTGCGCGACCTTGTCCAGCGGTGCCGGAAACAGTCCCACCGCGATCGGCTTCGAACCCGCCCAGAACAGACTGGCGATAATAAATAATGCACCGGCGAGGCAGGTCAGGCGAAATATTGGACTGTCATTTGTTATGTTCACCTTCTATCCCTGATAGGACTGCCGATACAACTACTAGTCATCTGACTGTCGCGCAACCAGCCAATCCGCTATGCCGCCAATCATGGGAACGCCATCAGTCACGTTTGCAAACTCCCCCGAAAGCGAACATGGCAACTCCTGAACAGGGTTCGATTAACAGATGACAAGAATTTTCACATTAATAAGCAGCATGGGACATCGACTGCCACCGCCAGGCATCACGGCACATCTCGTCAATGCCATACTGCGCCTGCCAACCCAGCAGCGTCTTTGCGAGCGATGGATCGGCATAACACGCGGCAATGTCGCCGGCGCGTCGGCCGACTATCCGGT